>CAVPPE010000004.1:0-1001241 GCA_963707345.1 uncultured Chloroflexia bacterium | reverse complement strand
GACTGAGGCTGAGATCAAAGTCCGGGCATTAAGCGGAAATGGCCATTGTCTCGAATCGATGGTGAAAAGAGGGGGATGGGGGCTCGCAGAGCGAGCCTCCACCCTCCTCACACTTGCCATCTTGACTGCGTTTCACCCGACTTTGTCCGATCTCATGTCCGAAGCCCAGCATCGGAAAGGCTGTTTTCGGGAAAGCAATCTGCCGACGCGACGCTATTTGGATGCCAACAAATGTTTGAAAGTTGCTTTATTTTTGTTATAATTATCATAAAAAGGTTCAATTTCGACACTGGAGTTATGTGATAATGAATGTAGACAGAGAACGCGGTGCAATTATTGGTATTGCGGGGGCGGCCGGGGATGGCCTGGACAAAACTGGTGACACGCTGGCACGAACCGCCTCCCGCTTGGGTCTGTACGTGTATGCCTACAACAGTTACCAGTCACTCATCCGTGGTGGGCACACCTGGCTGCGCATTCGCCTGTCAGAGGGCAAAGGTACCAGCCATGGCGACAGCCTGCACGCGCTAATTGCGCTTAATCAGGACAGCATGGAGCGCCACGCGGCTGAGGTGGAAACCGGCGGCGCCATTTTTTATGACGGCGACAAGATTCAGTGCGATCCAGTTCTGACCCGTGACGGGGTCCAGTGTTTTCCCTTGCCGGTGCGAGAGTTGAGCAAGCCATTCGGCCGGATACTGCCTGTCATGCAGAACTCGATCATGCTGGGCGCCATGCTGTACTGGCTGAGCCTTGACTTTGCCATGACGGAAGAAGTGCTGGCGGACACATTCGCCCACAAGGGGCAGGAAGTAATTGATCAAAATATCGGCATCGCCCGCGCTGGCTACGAATACGCGCAGGCGAGCAACTGGCCGCAGGCTGGATTGGATTGGCGATTCAGCCGCATCCGCCGGCCGTTCATCACCGGCAACGAGGCCATTGCCATGGGTGCCGTGGCTGGCGGTTTAAAGTTCTATGCAGCCTACCCTATGACCCCGGCTTCCAGCATCCTGCACTGGTTGATGGGCCATGGCGAAAAGGTCGGCGTTCTGGTCAAACAGGCAGAGGACGAATTGGCGGTGATCAACATGGCAATAGGGGCCGGGCTGGCGGGTGCACGCGCTATGTGTGGCACCTCCGGCGGTGGTTTTGCACTGATGACCGAGGCAATCGGCCTGGCCGGCATGTTGGAAGTGCCGGTAGTGGTGGTCAACGCGCAACGGGGTGGTCCGTCCACCGGCCTGCCAACCAAAACGGAGCAAGGTGACCTGAACCAGGTATTGGGCGCATCGCAGGGTGATTATCCACGGATCATCATGGCACCCACATCCACACCCGACGCGTTCTATTCGGCCGCCGAAGCACTCAATTTGGCGGAGCAGTTCCAGTGTCCGGTCATCATCCTCACCGATCTGTTGTTAAGCGAACACCCGGAGACGATCGAGCCGGACGCGCTGACACCGGCCGTCCCCATTGCACGCGGCAAGTTGCTGGCTGAGGCTCCGGCCGGCTACCAGCGCTTTGCCATCACCCCGGATGGCATCTCGCCACGGGTTCTGCCCGGCACGCCCGGCGCAGCCTTTGTGGCTGCCAGCGATGACCACGACGAGGACGGCAACACCATCAGCGACGTGCACACCAACCCGGCCGTGCGCCGCAAGATGCACGAAAAGCGGATGCGCAAAATGGCCGGCGTATTGCCGCTGCTGCCTGCCCCCAAACTGGATGGTCCGGCCGAGGCCGACGTCACCTTGATAGGCTGGGGCTCCACCTGGGGCGTGATCCATGAGGCGGTGCAACAGCTGGCGGAGCAGGGAATCACCGCCAACCATCTACAGGTCAAATACCTGGTGCCGTTTCACGGCAAAGCAGTCAAGAGCGCTCTGAGCGCCAGCAAGCGGGTTGTGGTGGTAGAAAACAACATCAGCGGTCAATTTGCCCGCCACTTGCGGGCAGAGACGGGTATCAAAGCGGACGAACTGATTCTCAAGTACGACGGCGAGCCATTCACCCCCGGCTTTATTGCCTCACACGCAAAGGCCATCGTCAGCGGCGAGGCACGCTCCCTGGAAGTGACCGAGGCCGAAGCGCAAGAGATCGCGTACCACGCCATCCGGGTCAAACTGGGCGATACCGGCCGGCCTAGCAAGCTGCAACATGTGCTGCGGCGCGATTTCCGCGAGCCGATCTGGGAGGTCTCGGTAGTAGACCGCAAGAGCGCCGAGTTGCAGGGCACCTTGTTGATTGGCGCCGAGACGGGCGCGACCCACGCGTGGCGGCCGGCGGCCGAGCAGGAAAAAGGAGTTTAACGATGGGCTATATTCTCGATCTAAATGCATTCAAAGGGCCAGTTCACCCCGATTGGTGCCCTGGCTGTGGTGACTTTGGGGTGCTCAAGGCACTCAAAGAAGCGGCCGTCGACCTGAAAATCCATCCCCACGAATTGATGGTGGTGTCCGGGATTGGCTGCTCATCCAACTTGCCCGGTTTTATCAACGCCTACGGCGCACACACGCTGCACGGCCGGGCGGTGCCGGTGGCAACCGGCGCCAAACTGGCCAACACCGACCTCCACGTCGTCATCACTGGCGGTGACGGCGACGGCTACGGGCTGGGGTTGGGCCACTTTGTCCACGCCATGCGGCGCAACCTGAACCTGACCTACATTGTGATGGACAACCAGATTTATGGCCTCACCACCGGCCAAACATCACCCACTTCCATGCTGGACCACCGCACCAAGACCACCCCACGCGGTAACGTCGAACACCCCATCAATCCGCTGGGGCTCGCTTTGATTTCCGGCGCGACCTATGTAGCTCGTGGTTTCTCCGGCAACCCCAAACAGCTGGCAAAGCTCATCGCCGGCGGGATGGCACACAAAGGCTTTGCCCTGATTGATGTGTTTAGCCCGTGCGTAACCTGGAACAAGATCAACACCTACGCCTGGTTCCGCGAACGGGTGTACGACCTGGCCGAAGAAGGCCATGATCCGGAGGATTTCAACATTGCGATGGAAAAGGCAATGGAGTTCGGGGAGCGCATCCCGACAGGGCTGGTCTTCCGGACGGACCGGCCGACCTACGAAGAGAGCGAGCCGGTTTTGCAGCGCGGCCCGCTGGTCCGGCAACCCTTAGGCATTGATCAGCCACTGTTCAACCAACTGCTGGCTGAGTTAATGTAACCTTTCTTCTCCTCATCGAAACGGCCGGTGCTGCAGAGCGCCGGCCGTTTTCGTTTCCAGCAGTCACTTGCATTGGGCTCCGGCCGCGATCAGCCGGCGGGTGAGGGTGCTGCCCAACATTGCACAGGCATCCGTCGGCAGGTGGTGCCCGGCCGATTCATCGAACAAAATCCGGGCCGAAGGTGGAAAATCCTCATCCCCCAGCCAATAAGCAGCCACCAACGGCACCCGGGGCAGAGCTTGAAAAGCAAACGCGGCGTCGCCAACCCCATCAACTCGCCGGCCGGCCAGCAACCGCGCTGCCCGCTCAAAAGCAACCAGATCGTTGCCAAACAGCTTGGCAATTTCGTGCCCGGTGTAGCCCTGAAAGGCCTGGTGGTAAAAGCCGCCATCCGGCAGCTCGCGGAACGAAATCCAGCGGCCGGCCACCGGCGAGCCGTCCGTGGCGCAAAAGTGGTAGAGCAGCAAGGCCTGGGTATTGAGTGGGGCCAACTCACCGGTCCGGCCGTCCAGCACAGCCAGCTCCGGCAGCGTGACAATGATCGCCTCCCCGAACACGTCCATTCGCAGTTCCGCCCGTTCCCCCGGTAGCTCCAAACAGAAGGCGCCAATCCGCGCCGCCAGCTCGGCCGGCTGCACGCCCTGCAAACGGTCCTTCAGCTCCCGGACCCGTCGCAACAAGCTATCCTGATGCCTGTACCGGTGAAATTGCAGCCCTTCCATCGCAAACCCTGTCACTGGGGAATCAGCCACCAAGCCATTATATCCCGGCCGGCAATTCTTGTCAGCCGCATAAATTGAGGTATAATATTTATAATAATTCTGATATTAATGAATAATAGTGCCGTGGAGACAGGAGGACGCAATGGAAGTTGACATCAAACGCGGGCTTGAGGGCGTCATCTTTACCGAGACCCACTTGAGCGCCATCGACGGGGAAGCGGGCAAGCTTTCCTATTGCGGGTACGATATTTTCGACCTGGTGCAACGGGCGACCTTTGAAGAGGTGGCCTTTTTGCTGTGGTATCGGCGGCTCCCGGCCGATGCCGAATTGCAGATGCTCTCCAACTGGCTGCGCGAAAACCGCAGTCTGCCCAAGCCAGTCTGGGGGATCATGCACGTGTTACCGGACAGCGCCACACCCATGGAGGCGTTGCGCACGGTAGCCTCTACCCTCTCCATGTTTGACCGGGCCTGTATCCATGCCGAAGAGGGCGGCTCATCGCTCTGTCGGGCGGTCAGCCTGGCGGGCAAGTTGCCGGTCATCGTCGCTTCCTTTGACCGGCTGCGGCGCAACCGGCCGCCCATCGAGCCCCGGTCGGACCTGGGCCACGCCGCCAATTTCCTGTACATGCTCACCGGGGAAGAGCCAGACCCGGAAACCGCCCGCGCATTGGAGATTTACCTCATCCTGCTGGCGGACCACGGGATGAACGCCTCCACCTTTTCCGCCCGCGTCACTGCCAGTACGTTGGGTGACGTCTATTCGGCCACCGTCACCGCGCTGGGCACGCTAAAGGGCCCGTTGCACGGCGGAGCCAACGAAGCCGCCATGAAACAGTTCCTGGAAATTGGCAGCCTGGAGAAAGTGGATGCGTGGTTTGACCACAAAATGGCGGCCGGCGGCCGGTTGATGGGTTTTGGCCATCGCGTCTATCGCGTGGAAGACCCCCGCTCGGTTGCTCTGCGCAAAGCAGCCCGCCGGGCAGCGGAGCGCACTGGACACACACAGTGGTACGACATCGCCGCCCAGCTGGAAGAACGGGCGCTCGATCATCCGTACTTTAAGGAGAGGCGCATCTTTCCCAACGTGGACTATTACTCCGGCCCCCTGCTCTACGGGCTGGGCATTCCGGTGGACCTCTTTACCCCCATGTTTGCCGTCTCCCGTATTGCCGGTTGGACGGCGCACATGCTGGAGCAACAACAAAACAACCGGCTGATCCGGCCGCGGGCTTATTACGCCGGTCCGCGTGACCGTCAGTGGGAAGCGATGGCCGGCCGCGAACCCCAGGTAGAGGCACAACCAGACAGCCAATGCGTGGCCGGCATACCCGCCAACTGCCCGGCCGCCCTCCGATTGCCGGTGGTTCAATAGCATGCAGGAGCCCGTCTCGTTTCAGGCCCACACCAGCTATATCATCTGTCTCGCCTTCACGGCCGACAGCCGGACGCTGGTCACGGCCGGGATGGAAAACGTCATCAAGCTGTGGAGCGTGCCGGGCTGGGAGCCCATCTGCACGCTGGCCGGGCACGATAACAGCGTCAACACCCTGGCTCTCACTCCAGATGAAACAACCCTGGTCAGCGGATCCACCGACAAAACGGTGCGGATATGGGATTTTCCAGCCGGCACGTTGCGCCACACCCTGCACGGCCACAAGGACACCGTTGCCAAAGTTGCCATCTCCCCGGACGGAGCGCTGATCGCCTCCGCTTCGTACGACAGCAGCGTGAGGCTCTGGTCGCTGCCGACCGGGGAGAAAATCACGGTATTGAAAAAGCACCCCAAGAACGTCGTCGCGCTGGCCTTTGCGCCCGATGGCAAGACGCTGGTCACCGGTGGGCTGGGGAGTGATGCGTACGTCTGGTCGCTGCCGGCCGGCGAACTGCTGGCGACCCTGCCCGGTCACAGCCAGGCGGTCACCGCGCTGTATTTTACCCCGGGCGGTCAACTATTCTCCACCGACACGGCCGTGCTGCGCCTCTGGTCGCCGGCCGATTGGCAACTGGCCCGCACGCTCGACCTGGGGCTGGGCGGCCGGTTGGGGCTGGCCTTTGCGCCCGACGGGAAACGGGCGGCGGCCGTCGTGCCCCACAATGTCGCCTTGCTCACCCTGCCCGATTGGCGCATAATAGAGCAGATGCCCATCAAGCCCAAAGGTGTCACCTCGGCCGCCTTTTCGCCAGACGGCCGTTGGCTGGCGGTGGGCGCGGCCGATAAATTGGTGCGAGTCTGGGAACTAACCTGATGGAAAAGCTTGCCGAAACCACCGTTGTCATCCACGACATGTTTGCGCGGCGTTGGAGCCCGCGCGCCTTTGCCGACCGGCCGGTAGAGCGCGAGAAAATCCTGGCACTGCTGGAGGCGGCCCGCTGGTCGCCTTCGTCGCGGAACGAACAGCCGTGGGCCTTTTTTGTGGCCACCAAAGAGCAGCCGGCCGCCTACCAGCGGCTGTTCGACTGCCTGGTAGACTCGAACGCCCGCTGGGTCAAAAACGCGCCACTCCTGATCCTGACGGTCGCCAAGCTCAAGCTGGACTACAAGGACCGGCCAAATAACTATGCACTGCACGATGTGGGGCTGGCAACCATGGCGCTGCTGGTCCAAGCCACGGCGTTGGGGCTGCACGCCCATCCGATGGCCGGCTTTCGCAAGGGGCAGGCACAGGAAACCTTGGGGATTCCAGAGACCCACCAACCCCTGGTGATGGTCGCGGTGGGGTATTACGGCGACCCCGGCCAGTTGCCCGACGACCTGCGCGAGCGCGAGTTGGCCCCGCGCCAACGCAAGCCGCTGACCGATTTTGTCTTTGCCGGGGAGTGGAACCAGCTTTCCCCATTGCTGACCGAGGAGGGAACATGAGCACCCAGCACATCAGGGTACCAGCCGATGGCACCCCCATCACCATCCAGAACGACAGGCTGGCCATCCCGGATAACCCGATCATCCCTTTCATCGAGGGGGATGGAATCGGCCGGGACATATCCAACGCCATGCGCCGGATTGTGGACGCGGCCGTCCACAAGGCTTACGCCGGCCGGCGCAAGATCGCGTGGATGGAGATGTATGCCGGGGAAAAAGCGGCCGGCATCTACGATGGCAATTATCTGCCGCAGGAGACGCTGGACGCCATCCAGCAGTACATCATCTCCATCAAAGGGCCACTGACCACGCCGGTGGGGGGCGGTTTTCGCAGCCTGAACGTTACCTTGCGGCAGGTACTGGACCTGTACGCCTGCGTCCGGCCGGTGCGCTACTACGCCGGGGTTCCCAGCCCGCTCAAGGAGCCGGAGCTGGTGGATGTGGTCATCTTTCGCGAAAACACCGAGGACGTGTACGCCGGCATCGAGTATGCCAGCGGCACAGCCGAGGCCGCCAAACTGGAAGCCTTTTTGCGTGACGAGTTGGGCGCCAACCTCCCGCCTTCGGCCGGCATCGGCATCAAGCCGATCAGCGAGGCCAACACCAAACGGCTGGTCCGCAAAGCCATTCAGTACGCGCTCGACCGCGGCCGCAAGAGCGTGACGCTGATGCACAAAGGTAACATCATGAAGTACACCGAAGGCGCTTTTCGCGCCTGGGGGTACGAACTGGCCCGCGACGAGTTCCCCGACGTGACCATCACCGAGGCCGAGTTGTGGGACAGATACGACGGCCGGCAGCCGGCCGGGGTCCTTGTCATCAAGGACCGGATTGCCGACATTATCTTCCAGCACCTGTTGCTGCGCCCGGCCGAGTTTGACGTGCTGGCCGCTCCCAACCTCAACGGCGACTATCTCTCCGACGCGGTGGCGGCCCAGGTCGGCGGTGTAGGGATCGCCCCCGGGGCCAACATCGCCGATTTCGTCGCCGTCTTTGAAGCTACCCACGGCACTGCCCCCAAGTACACCGACAAGGATATGGCCAACCCCGGCTCGCTGCTCTTCTCCGCGGTGATGATGCTGGAATATCTGGGCTGGTTTGAAGCCGCACAGGTCATCTCGGCCGCTTACGAAAAGACCCTCGCCCAAAAAGTGGTGACCTACGACTTTGCCCGCCAGATGGAAGGGGCAACCAAGGTCGGCACGGCCGGCTTTGCCACGGCTGTGATTGGCAATCTGTGACCCAAGGCAAAGGGGGAGAGGCGAAAGCAGACGAGAGCCATTCGCCCATTGATCCCTTCGCCGGCCGTCATCGTTCAACTAAACTACCCATGAACAATCTCCAGGAACTCGTCCACGAATTGGCCCGCCAAGTGCAGGGTGAAATCCGCTTTGACAAGCTCTCCCGGCTGCTTTACAGTACCGACGCCAGCATTTACCAGGTTGAGCCGGTGGGGGTGGTGATCCCGCGCTGCAAAGAGGACGTGGCGGCCACGGTGCAAACGGCCGCCAGGCACGGGATTCCCGTTTTGCCGCGCGGCGGCGGCAGCAGCCTGGCGGGACAGGCAGTTGGTCGCGCCATTGTCCTGGATTTTTCCAAATACATGAACCGGGTGATGGAAATCAACGCTGAGGAACGTTGGGCACGGGTCCAGCCTGGCATCACGCTGGATGCGATGAACAAGACGCTGGCAGTGCACGGGCTCAAGTTTGGACCCGACCCGTCCAGCGGCAATCGCGCTACCGTGGGCGGGACGCTGGGGAACAATGGCACCGGTGCCCATTCGATCCTGTACGGGATGAGTGTGGCCCAGACGCTGGAAACGGCCGTCGTGCTGGCGGACGGGACACCGGCCGAGTTCGGCCCGGCCGACGATGCCCAGACCGCCCAACTGGCCGGCCGGCCGGGCCTGCTGGGGCAGATATACCGGCAGGTGCCAGCACTGCTGGATCACTACACGGAAGCCATCCGACACGACTATCCGCGCACCTGGCGACGGGCCGGCGGCTACAACCTGGACTATGCCCACAACGGCCGTGGCCTCAACCTCGCCAAGCTGATGGCGGGCTCCGAAGGGACGCTGGCGACGATGGTGGAGGCCAAGCTTGCGCTCCACCCACTGCCCAAAACCAAAGGGTTGGTCGTCGTCGAGTTTGACAGCCTGGTGGCGGCGATGGAGGCGATCCCGGCCGTGCTGGAGACCGGCCCATCGGCGGTGGAGCTAAACGACGATTTTCTGCTCAAGACCACCCGCGCCGTGCCCGAGTTTGCCCGGTTGCTGACCTTTGTGCAGGGTGATCCGGTCGGCCTGCTGATTGTGGAATACTATGCCGAGAGCGCGGCCGAATTGCAGGCCAAGTCCGAGCATCTGATCCGCCATCTCAAAAAGCAGCGCCTGGGCAACGCACACACACCCATCGCCGACGCCAAGGGGATGGCCAACGTCTGGAAAGTGCGTAAGGATGCGGTCGGGCTGGTGATGAGCCAGCCGGGAGACTATAAACCGATCGCCTTCATTGAGGATGTGGCCGTGCCGGTGGAGGAACTGCCCTCATTCGTCAGCCAGTTGAACCGGCTGGTAGCCGAACACGGCACGCAGGCCGCGATCTATGGCCACGCCAGCGCCGGCTGCCTGCACGTCCGGCCGCTGATCAACCAAAAGAGCGCCCAGAGTCTGGGTGTGATGGAATCGATCCTACACGCCACGGCCGACCTGATTGTGGCCCACGGCGGCGCGCTCAGCGGGGAGCACGGGGCCGGGCTGGTGCGCAGCACCTTCAACCGGCAGATTTTTGGCTCCCGGCTCTACCAGGCCTTCCGCGAACTGAAGGGGATTTTTGACCCGGCCAGCCTGATGAACCCCGGCAACCTGGTGGATGCTCCTCAGCCGCTGGACTCGCCGCTGCGCTATGGGCCCGCGTATCGCGCCACTATACCGGCCGCCACCGGCCTTGGCTTCCAAAAACAGAATGAATTCGACGGCGCAATTGAGATGTGCAACGGTCAGGGAGTCTGCCGCAAGCCGGACGTCGGGGCGATGTGCCCGTCATACCATGCCAGCCGGGATGAACTGCACTCGACCCGCGGCCGGGCCAACGTGCTGCGGGCCGCCATCTCCGGCCGGCTGCCCGGCGGGCTGGCCGACCCGGCCGTCAAGCAAGCGCTGGACCTCTGCCTGTCCTGCAAAAGCTGCAAGGCGGAATGCCCCTCGGCCGTGGATATGGCCAAGCTCAAGTACGAGGTGCAATACCAGGCACACAAGACCGGCCGGGTCTCGTTGCGCGACTGGCTGCTGGGCCACGCCCACCTGCTCAACCAGGTCGGGGCGGCCTTTGCGCCGGTTTCCAATTGGGTGATGCGGCTGGGGATTACCAGATGGGCACAGCACCAGTTCCTGGGCATCCACCGGGAGCGGACCATGCCGGCCTGGGCCCGGCCGACCTTTAGCGCGTGGTGGCGCAGCCGGGGCGGCGGGCGGCCGGGATCACAGGGGCAGGTGGTCCTTTTTCACGAGACACTGACCGACTATAACAGCCCGGAGATCGGCCGGGCGGCCGTGAAGGTACTGGAAGCGGCCGGGTTTGAGGTCCTGGTGCTGGAAAAGCGCAAATGCTGCGGCCGGCCGTTGCTCTCCAAAGGGTTTATCGACCAGGCCCGCGAGCACGCGGCGCACAACGTGGCACTGCTGGCCCCCTACGCCCGGCAGGGCATCCCCATCATCGGCTGCGAGCCAAGCTGCATGACCATGTTGCTGGACGACTACCGCGATCTGCTCCCCGGCGAGGAGACCGAACTGGTTGCGGCGCACAGCTATCTGATCACCGATTTCCTGGGAAATTTGCAGGCCGAGGGCAGACTGTCGCTGGATCTGGGCGGGCTGGAGCGAGAGGTCTTGGTCCACAGCCACTGCCACGAACGGGCGGTGACCGGCACCGGGGGAACTACGGCCGCGCTCAGGTTGGCGCCGGGCCTGCGCATACAGGAAATCGACGCTGGCTGTTGCGGCATGGCCGGCTCATTTGGCTTTGAGAAGGAGCACTATGCATTCTCGCTCAAGGTAGGCGAAGGGCGGCTGTTCCCGGCCGTGCGGGCGGCCGGGGCAGACACGGAGATCGCCCTGACCGGCACCTCCTGTCGCGACCAGGTGGCGCACGCCACCGGCCGGCGGGTCCACCACCCGATTGAATTGCTCGCCGAGGCGCTGAAATGAAAAGGGGCGAACCTGAGGTTCGCCCCTTTTACACGTGGGAAACTACTACTCTGCGATGGTGAACAGACTTCCTTCCGTCCGGCCGAACACCTCCGGGAAGTAGAATTCGCTGGCAAAGGCGGGCATCACGTGGAACTCGCCCGGCAGCGTGGCGCGGAAGGTATAGGTGTACTCGTAGGTCCCGGCCGCCACATAGTCAGCAAACAGCACCACCTTTTCGTCGCGCAGCTCGCTGTGACTGTACCAGTTCCACCACCACCAACCCCACCCATAGTCCTCACCGGGGACGCTCCGCAGGCTGGGCGACTCGGCCAGCAGGCTGGTCGTCGCCAGCGTCGGGTCAATCGCCTCGCCGCCGGCCGGCAGCGGGTCTTCCACCACCAGGTAGTAGAGGCTGTTGGGCGCGATGATGGTGAGCTTGACGTGAATCTCGTCACCCACCCTGGCTTCCTGCATGGCCGGGCACTGGACGCCGTCCTCGCAATCTGCCATGGTGTACTGGCGATAGACGATGATTCCCCGGTTGGCCGCTTCCACATCCTCCACCGGCAGGAAGGCCCGCAGGTGGGCGGTGTAGTAGAGCCGGCCTGGACCCTCACCCCGGCCGATGACCAATTGATTGCCCTGCTCCCTCAGTAGCTCAGCCAGCGCCTGGGTCACGATGATCGGCTGGTCCACGTTGTCGGCCGTCGCCCGGCCGGAGCTCCATTCGGCATCGTTCAGCCAGACCGCCCAATCATAGTCGGCCGCCAGCTCGCCCGTGTAGGCCATCCAGTCGGTCAGCGCAATCAGCGCCCAGGCGGTCTCTTGGGTGGTCTCCCAGATGCCCTCCTGCCGGGCCACCATCAGCCAGCGGACCACGTTGGGGATAAGCTGGTTCTCCGGGTCCAACCGGGTCAGCGCATCCAGCACCACGGCCGTCGAGCGGGTGTCGGTGTTCATCGCCCACCAGTCATAGTCCGTTTCCTCCCAATGCGCGCCGGTGGCGCTCAGAATCGCCGCGTTGTTCAGGTCAGCCAACAGGGTCTGTACCCGGCCGTCGTCCGATCCCAGCGCCATCGCCATCAAGGCCCGGCCGTAGTGGCTCAACTTTTCCCGGTGCTGGTAGAGCGCATCCAGCTCCTGGCTCTTGTCGCGCCCATCGTACCCAGCGAGCACAAAGAGCAGCCAGGCTTGCTGGTTGGCTTCGCGGTAGGAGCGCAGCTCGCGCGGGGCGACCAGTTGGGTCTCGAGGTAGGATGCACCACGGTCGATTGCGTCAAAGCTCACGTCATAGCCCAGATCGGCTGTCTTGTCCAGCGCAAAGACGACATAGGCCGAGACGTAGGGATTGCTCTCCTTGTTGGGCCACCAGCCCCAGCCACCGTCGCCGTTCTGCCCCAGGTACAGTCGCTCCAGGCCAATGGCAACCTGCCCGTCCAGCTTTCGCTCCAACATCGAATCCCTGATACCCAGTTCCCGCAGCGCCCGCAGCGTGAGCACGTTGGGCAGGAAGCGGCTGACGGTCTGTTCGATGCACTCGTACTCAAAGTGCTCCAGGTAGTCCAGCCCGGCCCGCATCCCGGCCGCCAGCGATGGGTCGATCTCCACCCGCAACTCGCCCTGCCGATCGTCAAACCTTGGCGGCAGCGCAATGATCTCCGTGCGCGAGCCGGCCGCAGCCAACTGCCCGGCCGTGCCCACCACCTCCGGCGCCACGTAGCGGTACACCGGGATAGTTTGATCAGGGCCGGTCGCCAGCATTGGTTTGCTGGCGTCTGCGTATTCGCCGCTGACCGCGCTAAAGATCAGGTCAGCAAACCCAGCGTCTATATCCTGTGCCACCACCCACCAGGTCACCTTGGCCTCGCCGTGGGCGGGGATGGTGATGACCTGGCTCTTGGCCTGCGGGTCCTCCAACTGCAAACCGGCCGCATCCAGCGCCACTTCCGCCACCAACTCCTGGTCGGTGTTGTTGTTGACCAGCGCGGCCAGCTGCACCCGATCCTGGACCACGAAAAAGCGCGGGGTCACCGGCCGGATCAGCAGCGGCATGGTGCTCACCACCTCGGCCGTGCCTTCGCCCACCCTGGTCTCGGCCGTCAGGCCAACGGCGCGGGCGGTCCAGGTGGTGAGGTTGTCCGGCAGCTCGACCGTCACCGCCGCCCGGCCGTCCGGCCCGGTGACCACGATTGGATTCCAGTAGGCGGTATCAGCAAACTCTTGCCGCACCGCGACCCCCTCGGGTCCCTGGGTAAACGCCTTGGACTTCGACAGCCGGCATGGCTGCGTCGTGCGCCATGCCAGGCTCGGCCGGTGGGGCCTCCATCGCTGTTTCTTCATCCTCCCCACCACCACGGCCAAGGTCCTGCGCCACATCCTGCTGCTGCTCGAGCAGCCGGTTGACGCTGAGAGCCAGGCCGCTGGCGGTACGGACGCCCAGCGCCCGCTTGCCGTAGAACGCCTGCAGGATCGCCTCAGGCATGCGCGGCCGCAGGGAGAGCACCCCCTTGTCCACCACATCCAGGCTAAACTCGCCCTGCACCGGCTCGCCGTTGGAATCGGTCACCCGCAGATCATAGGTCACAGTTCCGCCGGGGCTCGCCTGCTCCGGCGATGGGGTGAGGGACACTGCCAGCTCTTGCAGCCCCGTGTCCACCTCCAGCGCGGCGTAGCCCACCCGGTAGTCAGCCAGCTTGGAGCTGGCGTCCTGCCCCTTGATGATGACGGCCGAGACATAGATGTTGGGCGCGTGTTCGGCCGCGATGGGTAAGCGGTACACGGTGCTGTTGGTCTCCATGGTGATCACTTCATAGTACTTGACGTCCGCCCGCTCCACAGTGATCAGCGCCAGTTGCTTGCCCTCAAAAGGCGATGGGATGAGAATCTCGGCCGTCTCGCCCGGCAGGTAGCTCAGCTTGTCGGTCACCAGGTTGATGCGGTCGTGGTTGTCACGCCGCCAGGAGATGGTCTCCGGGCTGGTGACCCAGAAGAAGGTACTGCTGCGCACGGTGCGGCCCCGGCTGTCCTCGGGACTAAAGCCGCCATGGTCAATCGCACTCACCAAAACCCGATAGGTGCCGCCCTCCGGTGGCACAAAGCTGGCGGTTGCTTCACCCAGTTCGTCGGTCGTCGTCGTCACGGTTTCCACCAGCACGTCATTCTGTTTCCACTCCCAGTAACTGCCGCTGTCGGTCTCCACCAGGATGTTCTCGTACTCGCGGCGATAGAGTTCGGCCGTCAACTCCAAGTTGGGCAGCCGCTGGCTGACCCAATCCAGGGCAATCAGGTCCACCGTGGTTTCGTCGCCGGCCCGGGCCACATAATCTCGCGCCGCCACGCCGAGGTAAAAGTTACCCTGATGGACGGTCAAATTGCCCCGGCCGGAGATGACACTGTTGTCCGGCCCATAGACCGTCGCCTCCACCGTGATAGCCTGGCTACCTTGCTCGTCCGCAAGATTGGCAAGCAGATCGGCCGGCACCTCAATCAGCAGCCGCCCCTGTCCATCCGTCGTCCCGTTGCCGGAGAGAATGGGCTCCGGGAAGAAGGTTGGCCCTTCCCACCACCAGCGATACCATCCCCAGGGATCATCACTGGCTGAGTAAGAGTAATTCCCAATCCCGACAAAGTCAAACTTGGCCGCCAGCACATTCCATTCCACGGCCGCGCCCGCCACCGGGCTACCGAAAAAGGTCCTGACCACCACCTCCGCTTGCGCCGATTCACCGGCCACGATCTCATCCTTTGCCGGCGTCACCAGCACCTCAAACTGGGGCGTGCGGTAGGCCGCCACCTGAAAGCTTTGATTGAAATAATGATCGCCCAACCGGACCTCAATGGCATAATCGCCCAGCGCCGCCCCGGCCGGCAAGTTTAGCTCCCCGTGAAACGCGCCATACTCGCTCAGGGGCAACTGCTTGTTGAAAAGCTCCTTCCAATTGGGGTCGCGGATGACGACGTCAACCTGGCTGGCTCCCGCCGGTCGGTAAACCGCGTCATCCTCCGCCCGCAGGATGCCACGAAAGTAGACGGTCTGGTCCGGCCGGTAGATGGGGCGGTCGGTGTAAATGTGCGCCCGGTAGTCCTGCGCCCACTCACCACCTTCAAAACCAAAATCCCACGAGCTCAGCCCGCGCTCCCAGAAATCAGACCCCATGGCAAAAGGCTGCTCCGACATCAGCCAGGCCCCGCCGTAGGGCGGGATGTCGGCGGTCGTGACTGTCCCATCGGCCGCGGTGGTGAGCGCGCCGTAGCGTCCGCCATCCTCGGTCCGCACCGTGAGGTTCAACCCGCTAACCGGGTCGCCGCTTTTCAGGTCGGTGGCCCAGGCCAGTAATTCATTGTCAGAGCGCTTGATCGTCAGGTTGACCTGCGAGACAACCAGCACGTGTCTGTTCCAGCCCCACCAGTACTGATCCTGCCCTACCTCCGGGGCGCGCAGGATGAGGAAGTACAGCCCTGGCTCCAGCCGGCCGCCGCCTTCCACCAGGTCTATCCGTGTATAGGCGGTGGTGTTGAGCGACCGCTCCACCGGCCGGTTCCATGTTCTCACCATCTCGTCGCTCTCGGCCCTGAACTGGTCCCAGCCCCACCGCTGGTTGAGTTCAAGGTAACGCTCCGGAGCAACCCGGTAGAGTTCAAACTCCAGCCGGCTGACGTTTTGGTGCGCCACAAACAGTTGCGCCGGGTCGTAGGCGTTGTAGGTCCCCACAAAATCAGGCACGCACAACTGGACCATGGGGTCCAACTCGCGGGTGCGAAAGCGCACCGTCATGGGTTGACCGGTGGTGTTGCCATAGGGATCGGCAATGTCGGGTCCAATTTCCACCACGTATTCGGACGATGGTTCGGCCCCAAAATCGATGTTAAAGCTTTGATCCCACTCATTGTACCAGGTGTACACCCCGGTTTTGCTGATCGGCGGGGTCATCTGGAGATTGGGCATCACCGTGCTGGGTTCAATGGGCGCGTTAAAAAAGATGGTGAAACTGGTGTAGGGATAGGCGTTCTGATCGCCGTCGGCCGGGTCAGTGCGCACGATGCGCGGCAACGGCACGGTGGTAAAGCGCCAGTTGTAGGCTTGTCCCATGCCCACGCTGCCCCCCTTTGGCAAAACCCCGGCCGCTACCCGGACCTCGTATCTCGTGTCAAAGGCCAACTTGCCCTCCGGTTCAAAGGTCACCACCCTATTGCGCACGCCCAGCATCCCTGGAACGCGGCTGCCGCTGGCATCCACCACGCTAAACGCGCCTCCCATCGAGGTTGCGTCCATCGGCTGGTTAAAGGTGACCGTGATCGCCTGGGTGATGGGGACCAACTCCTGATTCTCGTGTGGCTCGTGCCAGACGACGACCGGCGGCCGGGTGGTAAAGGTCCAGCGATAGTCTTCGGCCAGCACACCGCCGGTGGTGTCGCTCAACCCGGCCGCCACCCGTGCGGTATAGGTCGTGCCACCCACCAGTGGCTGATCCGGCCGGAAGACATAGATCGATGTGTTGAGCCATTCGCCCTTGCCTTCCACGGCCGGCTCCAGCGCCAGGGATTGGGGCAGCCCGGCCTGCTCGGTCAGCGTGGTGAGGGGCACCACCGGCCGGTTAAAGATCACCGTGATGATGCTGTCCGGCTCGGCGTCGCGGGTGTCCGGGGCGGGCAGCACCTGCGCTACCTCCAGGTAGCCCACCGCCGCAAAGCGAAACCGGTAGGCGTCGTCGAGCTGGGCGCCCGTGGTTGCCAGCGCAGTCTGGTCCAGGGAAACCTGAAAGACACCGGCGCGGGGCAGCGGCGCGGCCGGCTGAAAACTGACCGTCTGGTCGTTGGCCCAGGTGAACGTACCCTGCACGGCCGGCTCAATACGGAACGCCGCCTCGACGGCCGCGCGGTCCATTGGCTGGTTGAACACCAACTCGATGGCGCCGTCCAGCGCCAGCTCCGCCCCAGAGGGCGGGCTTTGCTGGATAATCGTTGGGGCTCCGTCAGAAGCATCAGGGAACTCGAGCGGCCGGACCGTCGGCACAACCGTTGGCCCAGTAGTAGGCTCTGGGGTTGACTCCTGTGTCACTGATGCCGGCGTAGTCGTGGGCTTGGGGCCACAAGCCGACAGGGGTAGGCTCAAAATCATCAACAGGCTAACGAGCTTCCAGACCACTTTTTGGGACATCCTTTCCTCCAGTTGAAGCGTGCCTCACGAGCACACACCACGCCAATTATCTCCAATGCGGGGCGGCCGGCAAGCAGCATCGAGGGAGGGAGCCACTGCCGGCCGGCGCCCCATGTACGAGGGTGAAACGATGCGGCCTGGCGAAAAGTTCCCTGCAGGTGACTATTCAAAGGCCGGGTTGAGCAGTTGCGGCTTGAGATTATTTGTGTTATTTTCCGGATGTGGTAAACTTGTGCCAACCAATGGGCGCTTGAGGGGCTGCCCCCCGCCCCGAGTTCATTGGCCTTATTTGAAGCGCCAGGGTTCCCCCCGCCCTGGTGCTTCTTTTTTTCTCCCACGCCTTGCATCCCCCAAGGTTTTTGACTTTCTGCACAGCAAACCACACTCAACGCTGGCGCGCCGCTGGGTCCAGGTAATCATTCAGCGGGTTCTGCGGCGAGGTGTTGAGCGAACGTATCCAGTCGATCACCGGCTGCCGCCAATCAATGGCGGTATTGTAAGCTCCGGGGTCATACTCCTGCAGCCGGAACCCATCTCCACCGGCGTACATAAAGTCGTTGACCAACACGTGATAGGTGGCGGCCGGGTCCAGTGGCGTGCCGTCCGCCAGGGTGTAGCCGCCCCGCGAGGTCATTCCTCCCATAACAGTGCTGCACGAGTCGCATTCCACATTGCGGATGAGTTGTTCGCCGGTCAACTCGACATCGATCAGCAGATTGTCAAACGGCAGCACCCCCACAATAGTCGCCAGCGTGATTTCCCCGGCCGGGATTTCCTGGCGGAAGCCGCCCTTGTTGCTGAGCGCCGCGTCAGCGTTGGGATAGGCCCACAGCCAGGCGTCGGTGACCAGGTTGTACATGGCAGGTGAGTGCCGGCCGATAGGCTTATCGGCATACCCAATCACCTGGTTGAGTTCCTCATCAGCCAGGGTGCGCCATCCGGCCACGACGGCCGCCACTTCAGCATCCGGCTCCCCGCCGGAGTTGGGTTTGCGCTCTGTCTCGATACTCACTACCGTGTCGCTGGCGGTGTCGAAAACCAACTCCACTCGCACGTACCCATCCATGAATGAGCCGCTTTCCATCAACGTCATCCCCTGAACGACCTCATTGTACACCCCGTGGCAGTGCCCGCCGCCCACAACCGCCACACCCAGTTCGGCGGCCGTGGGGGCCAGCGCACGCATCTCTTCCGGGCAGATGTGCCCAATGACAATGAGCAGTTCCGCTCCATCCGCCCTCGCTCGCGGCACGTAGGTCTCCAGCGCCTCCCGATAGGATGTGAAATCGAACGCCGCCACATGGTCCGGCATGGTAGTCTGTGGAGTCCCGGTAGAAGCCAGCCCAATCACCCCTACCTGGACCCCATTGACCTGTTGCACCACGTACGGCAACGCAAAATCCGCCAGCTCCCCCGTCCCTTTGGCCCGCACGTTGGCCGCCAGCAATGGGAACTCGGATTGCGCCATCCGCTCCTGCAAGATGGCCGTCCCAAAGTCGAATTCGTGGTTGCCGATGGCGGCCGCATCGTAACCCATGGCGTTCATCACCTCGGCCATGGATTCGCCGTCAAACCAGGTAGAGATGGCCGGGCCGGTCCACATGTCGCCGCCGCTCAGAATCAGAAAGGGGCCGTCCTCGGTGTATCCCTCTTGCTCGCGCCAAAGGCCCATCATTTCGGCCGCGCCGCCCGCATCGTCGGCCGCTTCCATCCAGCCGTGCTCGTCATTGGTGTACAGGATGACCAGCTCCCGCGTAGTATCGGCCTCGGGCGTGGCAGTGGATTGCGCCGAACAGGCAACAAGCACCAACACGGTGATGAGCGCAAACGTCAGCTTTTTCATGGTCTGCTCCTAAAAAAGAATCTCGCGCAGGGTGCGAAGCGAAACACCCTCCTGGGGGTTCATCAGCCCCAGCGCCGCATTGACAAACAGGTATTTGAGCCGCGGCCGACGCTGCGCCTTGCGCACAATCAGGTTGAGCACCGGAACGCGGATGTACCACCCGCGCATCCTGGCCAGATAGTAAAAGAAGGCATGATAGCGCTCGTCAAGCCGCCGGCCGTACACGGCCAGCCCTCCGGCCGATAGATCGCCAGACGCCAGCGCAACAGCGCCTACTTCGGCCGCCATCAGGCCAGACTCGAGCGCGTAATCCACGCCTTCGCCGTTGATGGGGTTCACCAGCCCGGCCGCCTCGCCCACCAGCAGCACGCCATCACCCACGGGCCGGATGGTCAGAAAATCGGTGCGCAACGGATAACTCTTGGCCGCGCCGGCCGGTTGCGCCCCTTCCAACTGGCTGGCGACCTCCGGGTTGTGCTGCACAAATAGCTGGTACACCTGGGTGGGCGGAGGCGTGTGGTGAAGGAACTGCCCGGCCTGGAAATAGCCCGCACCCACATTTGCCCGGCCGCCGCTCATGGGGAATATCCAGCCATAACCGGGCACAACCCGGCGATCGAAAATGAGTTGGAAGACAGGCTCCAGCCCGGCCGCGCCCTCAAAATAGGCCCGCGCCGCCCGGATGACTGGCGGCACGGCCGGCAGCAGTTCGGCCTGCTGCACCAGCGGCATCGCTGCGCCGGTCGCCAGCACAGTGAGTGGCGCGCGAACTGTGACCGGCTCGCCGTCCAGCTTGCCGCACACACCCGCCACCCGGCCGCCATCCTGCAACAATTGGGTCACGCGCAAGCCAGCCAGAAAACGCGCCCCGGCCGCTTGGGCATGGTCCAACAGCAGGGCATCCAACGTCCGCCGGGGGATGGTGAGGCCATATGGGGGCAGGTCGCCCTGAAGCTCGCCAAAGTCCACCTGGATGGCGCGGCCGTCCGGTGCGACGATGCGCGCGGCGTCAATCCGCAGCGCCCCGGCCGCTTCCAGCGCCGGCAGCAGGCCCATCCCCTGCAGCACCGCCACCGAGCGCGGGGTGAGGCCATCGCCGCAGATTTTGTCCCGCGGAAAAGAGGCTTTGTCCAACAGCAACACGTCCACTCCGCGCTCGGCCAGCGCGACCGCCGTGGCACTGCCGGCCGGGCCCGCCCCCACAATCACCGCCTGTGCCTGGTAGGCTACGCTCATCAGTGTTCACACCCGACGTCAGCGCCGCACTGGGGTACGCCGCTGGCACAGGCATAGTTGACCTGCATCCCAAAGTAGGGCGAGGGGTCTAGCGTGTTGCGGATGTCCGTCTCGTTCAGAAAGCGGCCGGAAGGCTCCCCGCGCACGATGGAAAAATGGAGGTGAAGCCCCACCTGCCCGCTGCCGCCGCTATAGATTCCCTGATACCCCAGCAGATCGCCCTGCCGCACCGGGACCTCCGCGCTGCCGGCCGGAAAGTTGGCCGCAATAAAGCTGGTCCCTTCCCGGTCGGCCATGTGGGCGTAATACGTCCATATCTGGCGGGAAGGGTCCAGCGGATCCTGCGGGTGGCGGATGATGACCGCGCTCTTCCAGTCCAGCAGCCGGGTCAGATAGCCGTCGTAAGCGGCATAAACCGGAATCCGGCCGACCTCGCCGTCGCCGAAAATATCAATCCCGCTGTGCCGCCGGCCGGCGCTGTACGGCGGCCGGGTATCCCCCCACAGCAACCCGATAAAGCCAGAGCTGGGCAGAATAAACGGCGCACCTGGGCAGGCGATCAAATCAGCGTGGGAAATCAGGCCCGGCCGCGCCTCCGGCCGGGTGAACCAATCCAGTAACTCCCGGCTGGCCCGCGCCTGCCGCCAAACCACCAGCGCCAGGCAGCCAAACAGGCCGGCCGCGGCCAACAGCAGACAGCCCCGCCGTTTCAGCCGCATACCGGCACCACCACTGTCTGCGGGATAATAGCCGGCAGATCGGCCGGGCGAAGGCGCAACAGCGCATGCTCATCCCCCCCGCCCCCGTACACCAGTTCCTGCGCCAACACGGCCGGGTCAACCCAGGTGGGGAGAGGCTCCGGGTGCCCAAAGGGGGGCACGCCGCCGGCCGGGTAGCCGGTCCAAACTAGCACTTCGGCCGGGGTGGCGGTCCTGACCTGCTTTTTGCCTACCCCCAGCCGGCCGGCGATGGCCTTTTTATCGATCAACTGCTCGCCGCAGGCAATCACCAGCAGCGGTTCCGTCCGGCCGACCACAAACAGGACCGACTTGATGATCGCATCTGTGGGAACCCCCATCGCTTCGGCCGCGGCCGGGACGGTGGGGGTGGGAAAGGGGGGATAGACGATTTCGGCCAGGATACCGTGCGCGGCGATGTACGCCTGAAGATCAGTGGTCGTTCTCATGGAACAATTATACGCAGGGTAAAAAAGGTGGCAATTCCGGGCGGCCGGGTATAATACGGACGCAGAGCGTCCCGTGAGCAACGGGAGCGGTCAACAACCCGCAGGAGAGAGAGATGCACGAGATATTTTACCCAAAAAGCGTAGCCGTCATCGGTGTATCGGCCAAACCAGATAACCTGGGGCGCAACATCGTCGCCAACATGATTGAGTTTGGCTTTGACGGCATTGTGTACGCCGTGGGCCCAAGCGGCGGGATGATTGAGACTCGCCGCATTTACCGCGCAGTGGGCGACATCCCCGACCACGTGGACCTGGCAGTCATCCTGACCCCGGCCCAAACCGTGCCAGCCCTGCTGGAAGAGTGCGGCCAGAAGGGAATCAACCGGGCGATCATTGAAACGGCCGGATTCCGCGAGTACGGCGAGGCCGGCCGGCAACTGGAAGAACAGATTGCCCAGGTCGCGGAAAAGCATGGCATCCGCTTTGTCGGCCCCAACTGCATCGGCGTCATCAACATGGAAAACGGCTTTTGCGTCCCCTTCCCGCGCCTGACAAGATTCATCAAGCCGGGCAGCGTTTCCATCATCACCCAGAGCGGAGGGGTTGGGATGAGCGTGCTCAATCTGATGGCCAACGAAGGAATTGGATTGAACAAGTTTGTCTCGGTGGGCAACATGCTCAACATCAACGCGGAGGACGTGTTGGAATTCCTGATCGAGGACGAAGGAACCGAGTTGATCTTCCTCTATCTGGAAAGCATGCGGCAGGGGCGACGGTTGATGGACCTGGCCCGCCGTTCGCCCAAGCCGGTCCTCGCGTTCAAGGCCAACATCGGCCGGCTGGGGCAACAGATCGCCGCGTCGCATACTGCCTCGCTCTCCAGCGACGACAAAGTGGTGGATGCGGCGTTTCAGCAAGCCTGTATCACGCGCATCCGCGACGCCACCAGCCTGGGCAACAACCTCAAAATCCTCAAATTGCCGCCCATGGCCGGCGAAAGGCTGGCCATCATCTCGCGCTCCGGAGGGCATGCTATCATCGCGGCCGATGCCTGCGAACTGTCCGGCTTTGAGTTGGCCTATTTCCCAGAGAGCTTTTTGCGGGAAATCGAGCAACACTTTCGCGCTTCGGTCATCAAGCTCACCAATCCGCTCGACCTGGGCGACCTGTTTGACCTGGAGGTGTACGGCCAGATCATCGAGCGAACCCTGCGATTGGAGGGGGTGGATGGGGTGGTCTTCCTGCACACCTCGCTCTCCGAGGCCGAGCGGCTGGCGACGCGGGTCCTGCTGGACCGGGTGATCGGGATGGTAGAACAATTCAACAAGCCGGTCGCCTTTTACATCTCCACGGCCGCCCACGAGGTGAGTTACCTCAAGCAGAATTACGATTTCCCAATCTTTACCCAGGTGGTAGAAACGATTCGCGCGCTGGAGATGAGTTACGACTACTGCCGGCACGTGGCAGAGATCCACGAGGAAGCATCGCCGCTTGCTCTGAAGGTGGACCAAGCGGCCGTGGAAGCGCTCATCGGCCGGGCGCAGGTGGAGCAGCGGGACCTGCTCCTCTCGGAGGCGATGGAGGTGCTGGAGCATTACGGCATACCGGTGGCTCGCAGCGTGGCGGCCGCCACGGTGGAGGAAGCACAGGCGGCCGCAGAAGAGATGGGATACCCGGTCGCCATCAAAGTCATCGCGGAACAAATCTCCCACAAATCCGACGTGGGAGGGGTACAACTCAACCTGCGCAACGGCCCGGCCGTGGCGGAGGCGTTTGAGGATATGATGAGCCGCATCCATCATGCCTACCCAGATGCCAAGCTGGACGGTGTGCTGGTCCAGCCCATGGTCACCGGCGGCCGGGAGCTGATCCTGGGCGGCCGACAAGACCCCAATTTTGGCCCGGTGGTACTGGTTGGGTTGGGCGGTATTTTCGTGGAGATCTTTGAAGAGGTCTCCCTGCGGGTGGCCCCCATCAACCTGCGAGAAGCAAGGGAAATGATTGAGGAGCTACGCGGCGCTCAGATACTGCGGGGCGCCCGTGGGCACAAGCGCTCGGATATTGAATCAGTGGCCACAGCCCTCTTGTGCCTATCTCGGCTTTTGACCGATTTTCCCGAGATCAAAGAACTGGACATTAACCCGCTGCGCGTTTTTCACGAGGAAGGCGGTTGTCGCGCGCTGGACGCGCGCATTATTCTGTGATTTGCACGGCCGGATCAATCCGGCCGTGCTGACAAAGATTAGCTGCGGTTCTGCCGGCGGCGCAGGCGCCGCAACGCCTTTTTCTTTGCCAGCCGTCGTTGCTCGCTGGGGGACATGAACCAGCGACGTTTGCGCACCTCGGTCATCACCCGGTCGCGCACCACTTTTTTGCGGAACCGTCTAAGCAAGCTTTCCTGCGATTCGTTTGATCGTAACACTACCTTGGTCAATATACGCTCCTTGTTGAACTTGATGTAACTACCAGGCAGTAGAGTTATTCGGGGTGTGTGCGGGCGCTCCGCGCCCGCACACACCCCCTCTTTCCCTACCCAAACCTTTGGGCCGAGTAGTTACAATCTGTTGAGAAACAAAAACTCGGTCCTTGAACCTGCCCGCGCAGATCTTGCACCGAGTTGATGCCACCCAAAAGGCGGCTTGACTCCGCTGTTCAGTTTTTCTGTGAGGCTTTAATTAGCCTGAACGCGTCAAACGACCTACTCCGTATTCTCTTTCGATCGTGTCTATCGGCTGGCTCTCCTAGTGGAAAGCGGGATTTGCTTACGGCAACGAGCCGGTCCAGATTATAACAGATTCGGCCGGGGTCGCAATTTGAGCGCGTCCCCATTGCTGTACGCTCAAATACCGCGAGTGGGAGAATGGCTTTTGTGCGCACACTTTATTGTGCCTCCCGGCCGGCTATGGTAGACTTGGCCTGTTGGGAGACTGAGCCAATGGAAAAACGAGTATTGCTGGGCATTTTTGCCCACCCCGATGACGAAGCGTTTGGCCCTGGCGGGACGCTGGCCCGCTGCGCGGCCGAGGGGATGGCAGTTCACATCTGCACGCTGACCGACGGCGCGGCCGGCACGGCCGACCCCGACTGCTGGGACTGCCTGGAGGGCTACGAGGATCTGGCCGAGCGCCGGCTGGAAGAGTTGCGTTGCGCGGTGGAGACGCTCGGCGGCACGCTGCACTTTATGGGCTACCGCGATTCCGGCATGTCGGGCGATCAGGCGAATGGGCACGCGAGTGCATTCATCAACCAGCCGGTGGAAGCGGTGGCGGAGCGGTTGACGCGACTAATCCGCCAACTTCGGCCGGACCTGATCGTTACCCACGACGACACTGGCGGCTACTTTCACCCCGACCACATCCACGTGCACATGGCCGCGCTGATAGCTTTTCGCGCGGCCGGCGACCCCGCGCTATACCCACAACATCTGGTGGACGGACTGGAACCGTTCTCCCCGGCCGGGCTCTACTGCAGCGTTATCCCACGGGACTATCTCCGCACCTTTATCTGGCTGGCGCGGCTGACCGGGCAGGACCCGACCCGGTTCGGCCGGAACAAGGACATTGATCTCACCCGCATCGGCAAGCCGGCCGACCAGATTCACGTCCGCGTTAACGTGCGCGACTATTTTCCGGTCAAGCGGGAGGCCAGCGCCTGCCACAGCAGCCAGGGGGGCGGCAGCGGGCTGAGCACCAAGTCCGGCCTCCGCCTGCGCGAGCGGCTGACCTTTTGGTTGCGCCGGCGATCCAACAACTGGGAATCCTTTCAACAGCTTTACCCGCCACCCTCCGGCCGGCGGCGCGACTTTTTTGTGTGAGGAGCCATCGTGGAACTGACCGAGACCCGCAAGTGCCTGCAACTGGCTATGGACGCAACCGAAGCGGCCGGCCAGGTCATCAAACGCTACTATCACTCCGCCTACGAGGCATGGGACAAAAAACCGGACAACCCGGTCACCGACGCCGACCTGGCGGCCGATACGCTGCTGCGGGAAAGGCTGACGGCCGCCACGCCGGATTTTGGCTGGCTCTCCGAGGAAACCCGCGACACGCCAGACCGGCTGGGCAAGCGCTATGTCTGGGTGGTGGACCCACTGGATGGGACCAAAGAGTTTATCGAAGGGTTGGACCAGTTTGCCATTAGCGTGGCGCTGGTGGAGAACGGCCGGCCGTTGCTGGGGGTGGTCCACAACCCGGCCACCGGGGAGATGATTGCCGGCATCGTTGGCGATGGGCTGACGGTCAACGGTCACCCGGCCGGCGGGCTGAGCGCGCGGGCACAGGCTCGCGGGGCGCAGGTGCTGGCCAGCAACACCGAGTTCCGGCGAGGCAAGTGGGACCCCTATCTGCAGTTGTTTGACGTGGTGGAGATGGGCAGCGCGGCGTACAAGCTGGGGAGGCTCGCGGCCGGGCTGAGCGATGCCTACATCAGCCTGAACCCCAAAAACGAGTGGGACATTGGCGCTGGCGTGGCGCTAATCCTGGCGGCCGGCGGCCGGGTCACCGACCTGGCCGGCCGGATGCTGGACTTTAATCAGGCCAACACGCTGAAAAATGGGTTGGTAGCTGCCAACGCGCCCTTGCACGCGGGCCTGATGGAGATTCTGGGCGCGCAGCGCCAGGCCTGAAGCATAAGGGCAGAGGCGGCCCGCTACAAATCCCGCTTGCTGAATATCCGCAGTGAAACCCCTAGCAGGACAACTGTATAAACCCCCGCATACACCACCATCGCCGGGCTGGGCACTGACCCGGTGGCAAAGGGATTGGTGGGCAGGCTTCGAATTATTGACGGTTGCATCAGGTAGGCTGCCCGCCGCCAGATCGCCTCGCTGGGCAGGAGCAGGCTGGTGATGATGCCAATGTTGACGGCCGCCTCGCTCTGCATCAGCGAGCCAATCTGCTCCACCCACCCGCCAACAAAAGCGATACCGTACAGCATAAACGCCACCACACCATTGGCGATGGTGGACAGAAAGGTCCCACCCAGGATGGAGACGGTGAGGACAATCCACCCCTCCAGCACCAAAAAGGCCATCGTCCCAACCCAGTTGCTGGGTACATAACCAGCAATCAGGATAACCACCAGCATCAGCCCGCCACTGAGCCCCACCAGATAAGCAGCCAGCATTCCGGCGTAGCCAACCCACTTGCCCAGCAATATCTCCCAGCGGCGCAGCGGCTTGGTTGCCAGTGATTGGACGGTGTGGGAGCTAATTTCGCCCGAGACGGTGCCCACGGAGGTGAGCACAGCCATCATTACAGCCAGGAAATTGATGACGTACAACCCGGCCGTGAGGAAGAAATTGGTAAAAATCTGCGCCTGGGACGCGCCCATTTGGGTGAAGGAGGTCGCCTCCTGATGAATGTAATAGAAACCCACCGCGAACAATGCGACGAAGGCAATTCCCAACCCCAACGCCACCCAGAGCAGCTTGCGGCGCTGCGCCTCGCGCACGGTGAGCTTGACGATGATCCAGACCTTCATCCTTCACCCTCCACCACACGCATAAACAACTCCTCCAGCGAGATTTGCTGGGGTGTGAGGGCATACAACGCCACTCCCTGACCAACCACCCAGCGGGCCACCTCCGGCAGCACGCTTTCATCCAGTAAATTGAGCGTGACACGCCGGCCGTCGGCGCGCGGGTTGCCGTCCCAACGGCGCAGGCCGTCCAGCAACGCGGGCGTCACTTCCCCCACCCGCAGCACCACTTCCGTCAGCCCCTCCACCAGTCGATCCAGTTGCGCGGTGCGCACCACCCGGCCGGCTTTGATAAACGCCACCCGGTCGCAGGTCACCTCCACCTCGCTCAGCAGGTGGGAGTTGAGAAAGACGGTAGTGCCATCCGCTTTGAGTTTGCGGATCACATCCCGCACCAGCCGTCGGCCGAGTGGATCCAGCCCAGAGGTTGGCTCATCCAAAAAGACCAGTTCTGGTTCCGGCAGCAACGCCTGGGCCAGCCCAATGCGCTGCAACATCCCTTTGGAATAGGTACTCAGTCGGCGATGGGCGGCGGCCGTCAGCCCCACCAGCTCCAACAGTTCCGGGATACGCCTGGCCCGCTGCCCGGCCGAAAGCCCAAAGAGCTGCCCGTGCAGGTCCAGGAACTCGGCCGCCTGGAGCCACTCGTGAAAGCGAAAGTGCTCAGGCAAAAAGCCAATCCGGGCGCGGGTCTCGGTGTCATCCAGCGGCCGGCCCAGGATTTGCGCCGCGCCGGCCGTAGGCACAGCCAACCCCAGCAGCATCTTGACGGCCGTCGTCTTGCCAGCGCCGTTGGGGCCCAGGAAACCAAAGACCTCACCCCGCTCAACCTGCAGGGTGAGGTCGGCTACCGCCACCGTACTGCCGTACTCCTTGCGGAGATGGTGGGTTTCGATGGCCAGATCGGTCATGGTCAGCGGATGGAATTGGCGATGTCTACAATGGTGTCAATCGAGACATTCCCCTGCAGGAAATGGATGATGCCATCCTTCTGCCACATCAGCGCGGTTCTGGCCGTGCGGCCGTCGTACCGAGAGGAGAGCAGCAGCCCGTTGGTACCATCCACCTCCACCTCACTGTAGGATGCAACGTCGGTGGGGACCGGGACCACCAGCGTGCTGGTCCAGTCAATCGATTCGCTGAGCCGGCGGGCCTCGCGCGCGTTCATCCCCAGCAGTTGCAACGCGGCCGCCGCCAGCGCCTGCGGGTCGACGTCATCCGGGTAGCTCACTTCCGGGCTGGGAACTTGCAGGTACGTGAGCCCGGTCTGGCCCTTGTACTTCCAGGTCTGGGTGGCAGCGGCCGGCATGACAAAATCGAGCGGCTTTTCGCCCAGCGAATCGGGCAACAGCGCCGGGTCCAGGCCAACTGTCTCAAAGAGGACACGGGCCATTTCCAAATCCACCTGGAACTGGCCGGCCGCCCGGCTGGAGACTTGAATCACACCGGCCGGGGCAAAACCGTCCGGCAGAAACGCCGGCGTGCGGATGGCAAAACCCACCGCGGCCGAGGCTTCATCCAGCGTGGTTACAGCCTGAGCCTCAGGCTCTTGTAACCAGATCGGTTCGCTGAGGTAAAAGTTCTGGTCCAGCATCTCACCGATCTCTTCCAGCCGATCCATCTCGTCCGGACCGACGGAAAAGGCGGTGAACTTTTGCACGCGAAAGACGGACAACAGATCTCCGGCCGCTACCCGCAGCGGTTCAAACAAGAACGTGACCGCCACCACGACAATCAATGCCAGCGCCACCAGCGCCGGCCGCCAACGACGGTTATTTTCTCCCAACATGGTTGTTAACCTCACTTTCCAACTAGTCTGATGCTCCATCTGACCCTGCAGGCGGGCGAATGCCTGGGCCGGAGGCGGCGCCGCCTCCGGCCGGACTGCATCCAATCGTTCCTGCGCCCAGGCACCGTTTGTCTGCAATCGGGCAGCACTGCTTTTACAAGCAGGGCAGCCGGCCAGATGACTCCGCACGGCCGCAAACTCGGCGGCCGGCAATTCGCCATCCAAAAAAGCCCTCAATTCTCCTTCACGCTTACAACCCTTCATCCTCTCCTCCCTCGTATGCCCCTCGGAACGCCTTTTCGGCCCGGGCCAGCAGCGTCCCGATGGAGCCGGATTTAACGTTCAACGCGGCCGCCAGCTCTTTGTAGGAAAAGCCCATCTGCCGCAGGACAAGCAGTTGGCCTTGCTGGGGCCTGAGCCTGGACAACGCCTCGCGCACGCTGGCTTGTTCGGCGCGCCGTTCGGCTGCGTCCGCGGCGCTGGGGGCAACCAACGAACTCTCGGCAATTATTTGCTCCTCGCGCTGGTCGCGGCGTTTGTTGCCGCGCAACGCGTTGTAGCCCAGGTTGGTCGCCACCCGGTAGAGCCAGCCGCTCACGTTATCGCCGTGGCGCAACGGCCGGCGATAGAGCCTCAAAAAGACCTCCTGGGCCAACTCTTCCGCCTCCGCATGGCTGCCCACCAGCCGGTAGAGCAGGCCATACACGCGGCCGTAGTGGCGATGAAAGAGCGCCTCAAATGACGCCTCATCGCCCTGCCGCAACCCTTCCAGCAACAATGCGTCAGACAACATCTCGTGTGTTCCGGCCGGTTTGTCCCAGGACATGCTCTACCTTTTCAACACCACCAGCGGCGGTTTTGTGACTCAAACGGCCGGGGCCTACTCTGCCACCGCCCAATGCGGCTGGCGGGTTCGGCGCCTATGTTGGACCTGGCTGTTCGATCTGTGCACTGCAAGATTATCTTCCCGACAAATAGGATCAGCCAGCCCATTATAAATCATTTCCGGCGCGTGCGAACAAAAACACCTACCCCCTGTGGGGCAGGTGCTGGAGGAAGCGTGCAATTTGGTCGGGAAACGCGATCAGCTCATTCCCAACTCGGCGCGGGCGCTGTCCAGCACACCCAGCAAAGTCTCCTCCGCAAACGGGTCTGCCAGCCCGGCCGAACGCACCAGGTCGGAAAAGCTGCGCGTCCCGCCCAGCCGGCAGAGTTCCAGATAGCGCTCCAGCGCATCGGCCGGGGCCTGGGTGGAGAGACGCCAGAGTTGCAGCGCACAGATCTGCGCCAGGGCATAATCAATGTAATAAAACGGCCGGGCAAAGATGTGCATTTTGTGATGCCAAAAAGTGCCCAGCCCGGCCCGATAACCGCTCCAATCCTCGCCCACCATAAACTGATCCCACAGCTCCAGCCAGATGTCTGCCAGGCCCTCTGCGTCGACGGCCGGGTTGGTATACACCTGGTGCTGAAAGCCATCCACCACGCAGGCGTAGCAGAGAAACTGGAGCGCTTCCACCAGGTGCCGCCCCTTGAACTTGCGCTCGTTTTCCGGGTCAAAAAAGATGCTCAGGTGGGGATAGGCCAAAAACTCTAGCCCCATCGAGTGTATCTCGGCCGCCTCCAGCGTGGGTTCGCGCAACTCGATCGCCTCGACCCACTGGCTATCCCAACTCTGGAAAGCGTGCCCGCTTTCGTGCAGCAGCGTGCGGACATCCGAGGCTGCGCCGGTGCTGTTGCAAAAGATTCTCACCTCGCTCCGGTCGGGCATCGTAGTGCAAAACGCGCCGCCGCGTTTGCCCGGCCGGTTCTCCAGGTCAATCAGCCCATCTTGGATCATGCGCTCAAAGTGTGCGCCCAACGCGGGGTGGAGCCGGCGAAAGATCTCCAACGCCCCATCCAACTGCCTTTCCACCGGCGCCAGGTCATCCGGCAGGCCATACTGGGGCAGGTAGCGCCGGTTCCACGGCGTGACCTGCTCCCCGCTGCCAGCCAGGCGCGCCTGCTCCGCCCGTAGTTGCCGCACCAGCGGGGTGACGTGCTGCAACACCTGCCTTCGGAATTGGGCCGCCTCGGCCGGGCCATAGTCCAGCCGGCGCATCCGTTTGTAGCCCAGCGGGGTAAAGGAAACATAGCCCAGGTTCCGGCCGGCCTGGTCGCGCAATTTGGCCAGCTTGAGATAGATTCCGTCCATCTCGGCCCGATGCTCCCGGTGCCAACCCATCAAGGCATCGAAAGCCCCCTTGCGAGTTACCTCGTCGTTGCTCTCCAATAGCTTTTCCAGCCCGGTAATGGTGTGCGTCTGGCCATTCCACTCGATCTGAGCCTTGCCGCGCAGGGCGTGGTACTGGGTTACCAGGTCCCGGTCCTGTACATCCAATTCAATGTTGACCGGGTTGGCGGCTATTTCGGCGCATTCCCACTGGGCAACAAAGAACTCGCCGCAGCGCTCCCGAACGGCCTGCAGCGCGGCCGGGTTGCCCAGCAACGCGCGCCGCAGGCGGGCATCTTGCTCGGTCGCCAACGGCCGAATCTCGCTGTGAAACGCTTTGGCCCTGGCTGCGGCCGCCTCGTCGTTTACGTTCAGCGCCTCGCCCCAATTCACCCGCGCCCGCTCGCCGCCAGCCACCAACTTGACCTCGTTCCAGTGCGCCACCAACTCCAGCCAGCCAGCGGCCGAAGCTGACCCGTCTAGCGCTCCTAGCCTGGCAGCCAACTGGTCGTACGCCTGCACGAACCAACTCTTGTCCAATTCGGCCGGGATGTTCACAAGGTATTTGAATTCCACCCATCTCCTCCTGTTTACACCTGACAAAAGAGCCTGATGCGGTTTCGCATCAGGCCAGGTCACTACTTGACGCCAATCTTGAGCTTGACCTGGAATTCAATCTCGCCGTCCCGGACAGCCCCGCGCAATTCCGCCACCTCAAACCAATAAACCGTTTCCGTCTCCTGCAGCTTGGCGATGGCTTCTTTGGTGGCCTCTGCATAGCTGACCGGTGAGATACCGACGACCTCGATCATTTTGAACATGGCAATTCCTCCTTGGGTATTAAAACGATGATGATTAAACTAATTGCGATTCTAGCAGACTTGACCGCGTGGGTCAATCGGCCGGGCCGGCCAGCCAGCGCGCCAGCAACAAGTCCCATGTCCCATCGGCCGCCAACGCCTCCAGCGCCTCATCGATCACTCGCAACAGCGCTGCGTCCTCCGCCCGCACCACTACCGCCAGTGGTTGCGAGGTGATCATGACGGGAGCCAGAAGCAACTCACCAGGGTGATCACGCAAGAAGAGCAGCGCAGAGATATGATCCACCAGCGCCGCGTCGGCCGCTCCCTCCGCAGCGGCCGCCAATGCCTCTTCGGCCGTGGTCAGGGGCAGCACGCTCAGGTCACCCAAACGCCGCCGCCAGCGGCGGGCCTCAACATGGGCGTCGGTGGCATACTCCACTGCCAGCCGCCGGCCGGTCAGCTCTTCCATCTCCGCTACCAGGCCATCCGGCCGGGAGGCCAGCACCGTGCCGGTATCAAAGTAGGGCGTGCTATAGGCAAAATCCCCCATTCTACCCGGCTCCACCACCAGCGCGGAGATGAGCACGTCCACCTGCCCCACGCCCAGCGCGTGATAGAGGCCATCGTACCCCATGAGAACGAAATTGGGCTCCACATCGGGGCCATCCCCAGCCTGCGCCGAAAACAGCCGGTCGGCCAATTCGCGCCCCAGGTCCACGTCCAGCCCGTACAGCCCTCCGTCCGGGGCCAGGGCGGCAAACGGGGGATAGGTGGGGTCGATGCCAATGTAGAGCAGACCGCGCTCCTGAATCTCGTCCAGCGTGTCGGTCCGGCCGGAGCAGGCAACGAATGGCAGGCAAAACGCGGCCAGAAGCAGCACGCGGGAGGCCAGGGAGATGGATCTGCCGAGGCGCGAGTTCATGGTCGCGCATACTCCTGCACGGCCAGGTAAACCGCCCGGGGGGTAAAGTCGGGCGCGACAAAGGCATAGTAGTCGGGATAGCTGTGGTGCTGGGCCGGGAAGCGAAAGGCCCAGAAGGCAATCGCCTCCACCCAGGGCCAATTCTCCTCGGCGTAGCGGTACGCGCCCACCGTGTACGCCACCCGCTCCCCCGGCCGGACCGCGCGGGTCCAGCGCGGGTGGTCGTTCCAGCCCGCCTCGGTGATGTAAACCGGCTTGCGCCCGTCGCCATTCTGATCCATGATCTCGCGCAGCAACTCGCTCCGGCGGAAATTGATGCGGTCTGGCGCCGGCTCTTCTTCCGGCTGGGAGGTCCAGCCATAGGCGTGGACCGCGAGGGCGTCAAAGTGATCGGCCGCCCCGGCCGCGTACATCTGTTGCAAGTAGTCGAGGTCGTTCAGCCCGGACGCGCTCCCCTCCGGCTCCAGCGTGGGGGCCAGCGCGCCGGCCAGCACCACGATCTCCGGGTCGGCCGCTTTGGCCGCCGCATAGACGGCCGCCAGCAGCTCGGCGTACCCTTCCGGGTCCACCGGCCGGTAGCCCCACTCAAAGCTCAGATTAGGCTCGTTCCAGATGATGATGTGGCACACCCGGCCGCGGTAGCGCTCCACAAACGCGCCCACAAAAGCGGCAAAATCAGCGTACTGCTCGTGATCCAAATAGTTCCAGGTAGTGGGTTGCTCATCCGGCCGCTCGCCCGGCCGGGCCCATTGCGGCACCATCCCCAGCCGGGCAATCACCGTCAGCCCCTGCGCCTCGGCGTGGTCAATCACCGTGTCCGCATGCCCCCAGGTGAACTCGCCCTGCTCGGCCGGCTCGATGTACGCCCAGGGGAAAAACTCCACGATCCACGGCGCTCCCATCTCGCGCACCATGGTCAGCGTGCGCTGGATCTTCCACTCTTCCACCTCGTCGGTCAGGCGGGTATGAACGCCCACAACAGGATGTGCGGTTTCCACCGTGTTTGGCGGGCCGACCACGACCAGCGGCCGGGGCGGCGCCAGGCGCGGCAACAGCAATACCAGCAAAAGCAAGCGGAGCCAGCGTGCCATGGGCTTCAATGATACCAGATTTCAGTGCTCGGCGGATTGGGTGAGGTGATCTGAATATCGGCTTGGATTCTCGATAGCCGGCCGGGGAAAATTGCCGTATAATGTGATCTGTCGTATCGTCCCGTCAAACCGAAGGAGTGAAAAGCGGTGATTAGCTTCCAATTGTCTGATGAGCAAAAGATGATCCGCGACCTGGCCCGCGACTTTGCCGACAAGGAGATCCTCCCAGTAGCAGAAGAGTACGACCAGTCGCACGAGTTCCCGTGGCCGGTGGTCCGCAAGGCACAAGAGGTAGAGATGATGAACCTCAACGTGCCGGAAGAGTATGGCGGTCCGGGGTTGCATGTACTGGACGAGTGCATCGTCAACGAAGAATTGGCCTACGCGTGCTCGGGCATCCAGACCGCACTGATGCTCAACAGCCTGGCCACCCTGCCCATTCTCCTGGCTGGCTCCAAAGAGCAGAAGCAAAAGTACCTCACTCGCCTGACGGAAGAAGGGCACATCGCAGCTTACGGGCTCACCGAACCCGACGCCGGCTCTGACGTGGCAGGCATCAAATCCCGCGCCATCCGCAAGGGAGACGAGTATATCCTCAACGGGAGCAAAACCTGGATCACCAACTCGCCGGTGGCCGATTTCTACGTGGTCTTTGCCAAAACGGATCCTGAGGGCCGCCACAAGGGCATTTCGGCTTTTTTGGTAGAGCGCACGTGGGAGGGGGTAACGGTGGGCGAACCGCTCCATAAATTGGGGCAGCATGCCGCGCACACCGGCGAATTGTTCTTTGAGAACGTGCGCGTCCCGGCCGAAAATCTCCTGGGCAACGAGGGCGACGGCTTTATGCTGGCGATGAAGGTATTTGACCGCTCCCGGCCGCCGGTGAGCGCCGCGGCCGTGGGTGTCGCCCGCCGCGCGCTGGACGAGGCGACCAAGTATTCGCTGGAGCGGACCGCCTTTGGCAAGCCGATTGGCTACCAGCAAGGAATCGCCTTTATGCTGGCCGATATGGCTACCACCATTGAAGCCTCCCGGCTACTGGTGTGGCAATCCGCCTGGCTGGTGGATAACGGCTTCCCCAACGCCAAGCAGGCCGCCTTTGCCAAATCCTTTGCGGCCGATACGGCGATGAAAGCGACCGTCGACGCAGTTCAGGTCTTTGGCGGCAACGGCTACAGCCGCGAGTACCCGGTGGAAAAGCTCATGCGCGACGCCAAGATCTACCAGATCTACGAAGGGACCAGCCAGATTCAGCGGGTAATTATCGCCCGCGAATTGATGTCCGGCCGGTAGGCAGGCTGATGTGTGATACTGTTGTGGTCACGCCGGAAGCAACAGCCGATGGCGTGACCCTCTTTGGCAAAAACTCGGACCGAGAGCCCAACGAAGCACACCACCTGACGTTTGTCCCGGCGACCGACCACCCGGCCGGCAGCCGCCTCCACTGCACCTACATCGAGATTCCCCAAGTTGCCCATACCTACGCCGTCTTGCTGGCCAAACCCTTTTGGATTTGGGGTGCCGAGATGGGGACCAACGAACACGGCGTGACTATCGGCAACGAGGCAGTCTTTGCCAAGATCCCCTACCAAAAAGAGGGTGGGCTAATTGGCATGGATTTGCTGCGGCTGGCACTGGAGCGGGCCACCACGGCTCGCCAGGGGGTCAACGTGATCACCGACCTGCTGGGGGCGTACGGCCAGGGCGGCAACTGCGGCTTCCGGCACAAGCTGTACTACCACAACGGCTTTCTCATCGCCGACCCGCACGACGCCTGGGTGCTGGAAACGGCCGGGCCGCATTGGGCCGCCAAACAGGTGCGCGGCGTGTACACCATCTCCAATGGGCTGACCATTGGGGGCGAGTGGGACCTGGCCTCGCCCGATCTGGTGGATCACGCGGTGCGCAAGGGGTGGTGCCAAGGGCGGGAGGATTTTGACTTTGCCCGCTGCTACTCGGACTTGATTTACACCACCTTTAGCGATTGCCGCAAGCGCTGCGCCCGCACTACCAGCCTGTTGAGCGCCCAGCACGGCCGGGTCACAGTGGAGAAGGTGATGGCCGTCCTGCGGGACCACGGCGGCGGCAACCCTGACTGGCGGCCGGACCGTGGTTTGACCGGCGCAGACGTCTGCATGCACGCCAGCTTTGGCCCCGTGCGCGGCAGCCAGACCACCGGCTCGCTGGTCTCGCGCCTACACCCGGAGCGGCCGACCCACTGGGTCACCGCCACGGCCGCGCCGTGCACCAGCCTCTTCAAGCCGGTCTGGCTGGATGCTCCGTTGCCGGAGGCCGGCCCAATTCCCGACGGTAGCTTTAATTCAGAAACGCTTTTCTGGCAGCACGAACTGCTCCACCGGCACACCTTGCAGGACTACCAGACCCGCATCCAATCCTATCGCGCAGAACGGGACGCGCTGGAAGCATGTTTTGTGACCGACGCACTGGCAGCGGCCGGCCAGCCCCCGGCCGTGCGGGGAGAGTTCTCCGCTAGCTGTCTTGCCCAGGCCGCCGCGGCCGAAACGCGTTGGTTGGACAGAATCTCCCAGATGCCGGTCAAGCGCAAGCTCAACCCGCTCTATTCCCTGGCCTGGAACGCGGCCAACCGGCAGGCGGGGATGCCAGAATAACGCCGTCCGATGAGCCACGAAGCACACCGTCAGGTCCTGGCCCTGGCCCGCAGCTATGACTTTGAGGATGTCCATTCGCTGCAGGATGCCAGGCTGGCGCTCCGCCTGTTTGACGAGACCTACGACCTGCACGGCCTGGAAGACGACTATGCCGACCTGCTGGAGTATGCCGCTATCTTGCACGACATTGGCTACTGGTACGATTACGAAGATCACCACAAGCACGCTTACCGCATGATTATGGCGGCCGATCTGCCGGCGTTGAGCGAGCGGGAGAAAGCGATCGTCGCTAACGTGGCCCGTTACCACCGCAGCGGGCTGCCAAAGCTTAGCCACCAGGGCTTTGCTGCGCTCGACGCGGACGACCAGGAGATAGTGCAGATACTGGGGGCTATCCTGCGGCTGGCGGATGGGCTGGATCGCAGCCACACTTGCGCAGTGGAAGATCTGGAAGTCGAATGGCTGGGGGACACTTTGGTGATCTGGGTCTTCCCGCCGTACGGCAACGACACCGAGGTATGGGCGGGTCAGAAAAAATCCCGCTTCTTCCAGGAGGTCTTTGACGTGCCGGTACGGGTGCTGCCCACCCGCACCTGAACGACACAGGCTTTACAGGTAGCCGTTTTCTTTAAACCAGCGGTAGGCGCGCTCCACGGCCGTCCGGAATGGAGTCTGTGGCATACTCAATTCCCGCACCGCTTTGTCCGGCCGGAAGTAGAGTCTGATGCCTGCCATCCGCACCTGTCCGGCGTTCACCGGCACCCGGTTTCCGAACACCTGCCGGGCGGCCGTTACTGCCAGTGCGGTCGGCTCAATCGCCCAGCGGGGGAAGGAAAAGAGCGGTGTGGGCCCGCCGGTCACCTCCCGGATGGTATCAATCGCCACTCGGTGGGTCAGGTTTTGATGCCCCAGGATGTACCGCTCGCCCACCCGGCCGCGCGCGGCCGCCCCCATATGCCCCGCCACCACATCCTCCACCGCCACGTAATTCACCCCGCCCGGCAGATAAAAGCGGAGCAGCCCCCGCGCCACTTCAATCACAATGCTGCCGGAAATCTTGTTCAGGTCGCGCGGCCCGATGATGACGGCCGGGTTGACGATGACCGCTTCCAACCCGGCCTGCACCGCCTTTTGCACCTCCAGTTCCGCCAGGTGTTTGCTGTGGCCGTAACGGAAGCGGCCGGGGGGAATATTGAAGGTATGTGTCTCGTCGGCAACCACCCCATCGGCCGGGACGCCCAGCGCGGCCACGGAACTGGTGTACACCAGCCGTTTGACGCCTGCCTGTTGAGCCGCTCGCAACACCGTTTGGGTCCCCTCCACGTTGACCTTGTACAGCCAGTCCACCCCCTGCCGCCAGTAATCGGAGACGGCCGCCACATGAAAGACCCACTCACAACCCTCCATGGCCGGCAACAAACTCTCAAAATCCAGAATGTCGCCCATTGCGTCTTCGTAGGACAACCCGGCTAACGCATCCAGCCGGGATGATTCCCGACGCAGGATGCGGGCCGCGTGCCCTGCGGCCGTCAGCCCATCCACCAGGTTAGCGCCCAAAAAACCGGTCCCGCCGGTGATCAATGCTTTCATCGGTTCCTTCCGTCAACTCTTGGCCGATTCTATCACACCGGCCGCGGGATGGAAACCACCTGCTTTGGATAAGGCGGACCCTGCCAGGTAATTGTGGCTGGCAGAGTGGATATCTATGAGGGTATACCCTCTCTTTCAGCAACCGATGCGGGGCAAGGTCTTTTTGCACTCGATATTCGAACTTGCTCCGGACCTCAGAAACGCCGGTTTGCCATTCCGGGTTTTTTTTCGTATGATTCGTGCCTTGTAAATGAGACATGGGACGGGATAGGCATGACCTTGATGAACACAGACAATAGATCGCGCGCCACAGTAGCGCTGGTGCGGTGCGAGAGCTATGATGAAGAGGCGGCATTCAATGCCATCGGCCGAGGGCTGGTGTTGCTGGGCGGCGCAGAGCAGTTCGCCGGGCCGGGCGAGCGCATTCTGCTCAAGCCCAACCTGCTGGTAGCCAGCGCGCCGGAAAAGGTAGTCACCACCCACCCGGCCGTCTTTGGCGGCATCGCCCGGCACCTGCAGGCGGCCGGGGCCAGGCTGAGTTACGGCGATTCGCCCGGTTTTGGCGGAACCGGCTTGACCGCCCGCCGGGCCGGGCTGTCCGAGGTGGCGGAAGCGCTTGCCATCGCGCCGGCCGATTTCTCCACCGGCCGGCAGGTCTCCTTCCCGGACGGAGGTCTGATCAAGCAGTTTGTGATTGCCGACGGGGTGCTGGCGGCCGATGGGATCGTCTCGCTGCCCAAATTCAAAACCCATGGCCTCACGCGCATCACGGGCGCCATCAAGAACCAGTTTGGCTGCATCCCCGGCATGCTCAAAGGGGAGTTCCACGCCCGAATGCCAAATGTGGACCGCTTTTGCCAGATGCTGGTGGACCTCAATCGTCTGCTCCGGCCGCGGCTGTACGTGATGGATGGCATCGTGGCGATGGAGGGAAACGGCCCGCGCAACGGCACCCCCCGGCCGATGAATGTGCTGCTCCTGTCCAGTGACCCGGTGGCGCTGGACGCGGCCGTTTGTCGGATGGTGAACCTGGACCCGGAGTTGGTTCCTACCAATAGCTGGGGCGAAAAGTGGGGGCTGGGGAGCTATTCCCAGGTAGAAATCGTGGGCGACCCGCTGGAGAGCTTTGTCAGCCCGGATTTCGTCGTCAACCGCCGGCCAACCTCTACCACCGGCCGGCAAGAAGGGGCATTTGGCCGGCTGCTGAAAAACTGGGTCATCCCCCGGCCGGTGATGGTGCCCGACAACTGCACCCACTGCGGCACCTGCGTCCAGGTCTGCCCGGTCAGCCCAAAGGCGATCGATTTCCGAAGCGCGAACGGCCGCCGGGAGCCGCCCAGTTACGACTACAGCCTCTGTATCCGCTGCTACTGCTGCCAGGAAATGTGCCCGGACGACGCCATCACCATCCAGACCCCGCTACTCGGCCGGCTCATCCACCGCTGACGCAGCCAGCACCCGCCGCCAGCCGGCCGGGATGGTGACCACCTGCCCTTGCCAGTTGGTGCAGAGGTGCTTGGTCCGGCCGGTAACCAGCGTCTGGCCCGTCTCGGTGTCCCGCACCTCGTACAGCATGGAAAGCGAGCGACTGCGCAACGCTTCCAATTGTGCCCGCACGGTCACCTGCCGGCCGTAGCGGGCCGGCGCAAGATACCGCGCCTCGACCTCGGTGACGGTCAGCCAGTAGCCGGCCGCTTCAAAATCGGCGTAATTGGCCCCCCTGGCCCGCAGATACTGGCTGCGCCCCTCCTCAAACCAGACAATGTATCTGGAATGATGAACGATGCCCATAGCATCGGTTTCGGCATAGCGCACCCAAAAAGTCGTCTCAACCCAGTCCATGCGATTGTCCTCCGGCGGGAGTTATATCACAGGTCAGGAGGGTGCGCCAAATTGACTTGCTCGGGGCAAACGGTATAATGCGAGGTGCAGGATTGACTGGAACTAGACATTAGCCAGCTTCGTCTAGGGAACATTATGGAAAACGACAAACCTACCGACCAACCGGACGAGCAAAAGACGCCGCCCAGCCCCTGGCCGCGGCCGCCCATCCGGGAGCAGGACATTCAACGCACACCGACCTACACCCCCCCGGCCGAGCCTGTCTCGCCGCCGGTACCGGGCCCCGCGCCCGCACCGACACCCGAACAGGACCGCACCGTGCGCCGGCCGCCGGCCGTGCAGGACCCAGGAGCCACTGGAGTGCAACACAGCGGGATTCCAGGCCAGACCCGCACCGGGCCACCCGCCCGCGAACGCCGGCCGGTGCAAACCGTGCCGCAGCGGCCGGTGCCAAGGAAATCACCACCCCCGCCGCGACGCACTGCCCCCACCCGGCCGGCACAACCCTCCCAGCCCCCAAAACGCGAATGGGTGGGTTGCCTGCTGCAACTGGGGCTGTACGGAGCACTTTCGGCCGTGGTGTTGTTCTTCCTGGCGCTGGCGATCATCTCGATCGGCTATGTGGTCATCGCCAGCGAGCTACCGCCGCCCGGCGAGTTGACCTCCCGGGCGTCCGACTTTGAAACCAGCTATATCCTGGACTCTGAAGGAAACGTGCTTTATGAGTTGATCCCGCCTGACGCCGGCCGCCGGCAGCGCGTGCCGTTGAGCCAGATTTCCCCGTTGCTGATCCAGGCCACGGTGGCCACGGAGGACAAGAATTTCTATCAGCACCCCGGCTTTGACGTCGTCGCCATTGCCCGCGCCATTGTGCAGAACCTGCGCGAGCAGGACGTCGTCAGTGGGGCCAGCACCATCACCCAGCAGTTGGCCCGCAACCTGTTGCTCAGCCCGGAGGAGCGTTCCCAGGAAACGGCCGAACGCAAAGTCCGCGAGGCGATCCTGGCGGCCGAAATCACCCGCCGCTACAGCAAAGAGGAGATTCTAGAGATCTACCTAAACGAACTGAACTATGGCAACCTGGCCTACGGGATTGAGGCGGCCGCTCAGACCTACTTTCAAAAGCGGGCGGCCGATCTGAACCTGACCGAATCCTCCCTGCTGGCCGGATTGCCACAGGCTCCGGCCGCCTGGGACCCGTACACCGCGCCGGAGTACGCGCTCGGCCGGCAGGGCGAAGTGCTGCTACTGATGGTGGATGCCGGCTACATCACACCGGCCGAAGTCCAACAGGCAGCCGCCGAGATGGCCGCACGAATCCCCAATCTGATCCCCCCCCACGTGGACATGATCCATCCGCACTTTGTCAACTTTGTGCGCCAGGAGCTGGAGGCACGGCTGGGGCCTCAAAGCGCGTATCGGCAAGGAATCCGCGTTCACACTACCCTCCATCCGGCCGTGCAGGCCGCGGCCGAGAACGTGGTAGCGGAGTACCGGCCACACCTATCCAATTGGGGAGCCAATAACACAACCCTGGTGGCGGTGCAACCCAATACAGGCTTTATCCTGGCGATGATCGGCAGCGCCGACTTTTACTCCGACGAGATTGACGGGCAGGTCAACATGGCACTGGCCGGCCGGCAGCCCGGCAGCTCTATCAAGCCGCTCACCTACGTGGCTGCTTTTGAAAAGGGCTGGACGCCCAGCACGCTCATCTGGGATATTCAGACCAGCTTTGTTAATGAATGGGGCCAGGTTTACAGCCCCAAGAACTATGATAACCGCTTCCACGGGCCCACGTTAATGCGTGACGCGTTGGCCAACTCGTACAACCTGCCGGCCGTCAAGGCATTGGATTATGTTGGCGTATGCGATTTTATCAGACGAGCCAACGCTTTCGGGATCACTTCACTGCTGGACACCGGCTGCAACACGGTGGGCAAGCCAAGCGATTACTGGCTGGCGCTGACCCTGGGCGGCGGCGAGGTAACCCCATTGGAAATGGTAGGGTTTTTCGCCACACTGGCCAACACCGGCAACCGCATCCCGCCCGCGTCCATCGCCCGAATTGAGGATCTGAAGGGCAACCTGATTTACGAACACACGCCGCTACCGGAGCAGGTCATTCGGCCGGAGCACGCCTATCTGATCAACGACATTTTGGCCGACAACGCCGCCCGCTTGCCCGCATTCGGCTGGAACAACCGGCTCGAGTTTGCAGACCGCCGGGTGGCAGTCAAAACCGGCACTTCGGGCACCGACGAAAATGACGTGCGCGACGGCTGGACCATTGGCTACACCCCGCAGATCGTGGTGGGCGTGTGGACCGGCAACACCGACAACTCACCCATGGCGGCCGGCGCGTCCGGTTACCAGGTGGCTGCCCCCATCTGGCGGGCATTTTTGGAGCGGACGCTGGCTGGTTGGGAGTATCAAGACTTTCCCCGGCCGGGAGGCATCGTCCAGGTCGAAGTTTGCAGCGACTCCGGCACCATGCCCTCTCCGGATTGCCCGGCCGACCGGCGGCACTGGGAGCTGTTTGCGGCCGACCAACCTCCGCTGGGGCCGGAATTTGATATCTACCGGCGCAAGACGGTTGACCTTTGGACCGGCCTGGAAGCCAACGAGAACTGCTTGGAAGCGCTAGAAGAGCAGTTGTTTGTGGTGATTGACGATGAAAGCGGCCGCCACTGGGTGGAAGAGACCGCCTCCGGCCGGCAGTGGGCGGCCGAGCGGGGCATCGCGCTGGAAGAGGTTCCCGGCGACCCGTCGCCCCGGCTGCGCCAACCCCCGGCCGAGGCCTGCACGCTGGATACCCCGCGGCCGCGCGTCCGTCTGACCGCACCCACCGAGGGGCAAACCATCACCGATGAGCTTATCCTATACGGCGAGGTAACCGCCCCCAACATGCGCGCCTACCGGGTAGAGTATGGCGTGGGGCTGGACCCCTTGGGCTGGGGGACCGTGCTGGATTGGGTGCCCACGCCGGTTCAGGCGGGTGAAATCGCCCGCTGGGACACCACGCAGACAACCGACGGCGAATACACGCTGCGCATCATCATCGCCGGCCCGCCCGACAAGGATGGCAACGAAATCCAGTTTGAACATCGGGTTCACGTCCTGGTGTACAACCCCACCAGCACGCCTACCATCACGCCCACACCCACTACTTCTCCAACCCCAACGGGGACCCCCACGCCATCGCTGACACCAACCGAGAGCGAAACCCCATCGCCCACGCCAACAGAGACGCCAACCCCCATGTCTGCTCCAATGACGCCTTTGCCAGCCACACCCACCGAGACGCCAACTCCCACTGCCACACCTACACCCCAGTAGCCGGCCGGGGAAAAAAGAAAAGGGGATTGGACAGGACATCCAATCCCCTTTTTGGTTGATCGGGCGGCCGCTAGTCCTTCAACAGCCCGGTCATTTCGTTGAACTGATTGATCAGCTCGTCAATCTCATCCACCTGACGGTGGACGCCGGCCCAATAATCCGGATCGTACCACTGAGCCTGAATCTCTTCGTATGTCTTGCCCTGCTGTTCAACCCAGGTGTAATACTTGAGGTTGTGAATCCGCTTGCGATCCCAGTAGCCCAGCTCTTCCACGTAATCCACTGTGTTGCCCATCAGGTACCGGCTATAGTCGGCCGCCGCGTCCAGTTCTGTGTACGCGCCCCGGTCCGCGCGCAACTCTTGCACCCGGCTGCCATACAATTCCATCGAGTCGGTCAGCACCGTCAGCACAATGTCGTTCTCGCCCAGTTCGTACCACTTGGCAAACTTGACCGACGAGAGCATATTGGCAATGCCCGAGATGCCCAGCAGATCCAACTGGTCCACCAACCCGGCCGGAACACGCTGCTTGACCAGATAAGCGCGACCGGCCGGCTCGTTGAACAGCCGCACAATGCCCAGGCACGCTTCATCGTCAATCCCCATCACCAGATCCGTGTTCTTCATGTTGTGGATCCAGGGGATATGCTTATCGCCAATCCCTTCGATCCGATGGCCGCCAAAGCCATTGATCAGCAGGGTGGGGCATTGTAACGCCTCGCTGGCCGCGACCTTGCTGGTGGGGAAGACCTGCTTCAGGTAATCGCCGCAGCCAATCGTCCCGGCCGAGCCGGTGGTTAGCGCCACGCCCCGGTAATTGTCCTGCGGCCCCATCTCACGTTGCAATACCTCTTCCATGGCACGGCCGGTGACGCTATAGTGCCATAGGTGGTTGCCGTGCTCGTCGAACTGGTTAAAGATCACAATGTCGTCGCCGCGCTCTCGGGTCAACTCCCAGCACTTGTCAAAGATCTCCTTGACGTTGCTCTCGCAGCCGGGCGTGGCAATCACCTCGCCCGAAACCTGGGACAGCCATTCAAAGCGCTCCCGGCTCATCTCCTCCGGCAGAATGGCTATCGAATCGCAGGCCAGAAGCGCCGAATCGTAGGCCCCACCCCGGCAGTAGTTACCGGTGGAAGGCCAGACCGCCTTTTGGCTGGTGGGGTCGAACTGACCGGTGACCAGCCGCGGGACCAGGCAGCCAAAGCTGGCACCCACCTTGTGCGCACCGGTAGGGAACCACTTGCCCACCAGGGCAATGATGCGCGCCGGAACCCCTGTCAGCGCTGGCGGAAACTCGATATAGTTGACGCCCCCATAGCCTCCACCCTGGGGCACCGGCTGGTTCTTCCAAGTGATGCGAAACAGGTTGGGCGAGGCAATATCCCACAGCCCAATGTTCTTTAACTGATTTTTGATCTTGGCCGGAGCAAGTTCCGGGTTGCGTTGCTGGGCAAAGGTGGGAATGACGATGTTGCGCTCCCGTGCCCGTTTAACCGCTCGCTCCAACACTTGTTGGTTAATGGTCAGGTCAATCACTTTTGGTTTCCTTTCATTTCTTCGCCGACGAGAGACCACTGACGAAGTAGTCCTGCGGTCTTTCGACGTCTGTCTCTTCTTATGTTAACGCCAGCATGGCCAGCATGCCGCGAAAAGCTTCTGTGATGTCCCGGCCGGTCCACTCCACCCGTCGGCCGCCCGTGCGCAGCGCGCCGGGCATCGCCGCGGCCCCCTCCGCCTGCAGGCTGGTCACAAAATCGATGGCTACCGCAACTGGGCCATCAACCACAAATGGGTCGGGATGTGGGCCAGCGACGGCCGCCTCGGCCGCGGCGCGGATTTGGGCGCAAGCTTCCTCCGTCGGAAGGCTGCGGGCCGCTTCCCGGCTGTATCCCTCTTTGACCGCCACCGTCCTGAGGTTGGGGCCCAACAAGGCTTCAGCCTCCTGTGCCACTGCCCGGTCGCCGGTGACCAGCGCCACCGGCACGCCAAAGTGGCCTGCCAGCGCAGCGTTCAGGCCGGTCTCACCCAATTCCATCCCATTCACCGTCAGGCGGTAGACCCGCGAACTCGACCAGGTGTGGTCCAGAATGGCCTGGGGGGTTCCAATGCTGGCATGATAGCCCACCAGGAAAGCCAGGTCTGCGCCCGAATCCACGCCGCACATCATCCCAAGCGGCTTGGGATACCCACTCACCAGTTCCGCTTTGGGGTGCAACTCTTCAATCAGCACGTTGCGCATGGTAGCGTGGGAATCGTTGACCAGCACGGCCGATGCACCGGCCGCCAGCGCCCCTTCCACCGCTGCATTCACCTCGGCCGTCATCTGCACACGGAAGCGGCCGTAGGCTGGCTTGCTCGGATCCACGTCGTCCCAACAGGTTACGCCCGTCACCCCTTCCATATCCACAGAGATGAAAACTTTCACCTCGCCTCCTCCTTGTGCAACACCCGTTTCACTTCCGCCAGGTCCGGGGCCACCCGGTGCGGCTGGCCCACTGCCTTCATGGCAGACTGGACGTCCTTGAGCCCATTGCCGGTCGCCAGGATGACCACGCGGTCCTGGGAGGTGACCAAACCATCGGCCACAGCTTTAACCAGGCCGGCGTATGACGCAGCGGCGGCCGGTTCAGCAAAGACCCCCACCCCCCGGGCCAGCGTCGGGATGGCGAGCAGAATTTCGTCGTCGCCCACGCGCACGAAGGCACCGCCTGTTTCCCTCACGGCCGCCAACGCCTTGATCCGGTCGCGCGGCAGGCCGGCGCTGATGCTATCCGCCACCGTGTTGGCAGCGATGGCCGGCTTGGTCAGCACATCTTCCCCCCGGGTCCACGCCTGCCACATGTAATCCGACCCGGCCGACTGCACACCGATGATGCGCGGCATGCGCTCGATCCAGCCCAGTGCCTGCAGGTCCTTGAACCCTTTATGGACCCCGCCGATGATGCAGCCATCGCCCACCGGGACGACAACAACATCCGGCACGTCCCAGGCGGCCGTTTTGAGTTGCCCCAACTGCTCGCAAATCTCAAACACAACCGTTTTCTTTCCCTCGGTCATATAGGGGTTGTAGGCGGTATTGCGGTTGTACCAGCCAAACTCGCGGCAGGCCGCCAGGCACAACTCAAACGCGTCGTCGTAATTGCCGTCCACCAGCAGCACCGTGCTGCCGTACACCAACAGTTGTGCCACCTTGGCCTGTGGCGCAGAAGCTGGCACAAAGATGACGTTGGGCTGCTGCACGCTGGCGCTGATGCAGGCCAGCGCGGCTGCGGCGTTGCCGGTGCTGGCGGTGGCCACAATCTCCGCGCCCTTTTCCTGCGCTTTGACCACCGCCATCGCCGAGGCGCGGTCCTTGAAGCTGGCGGATGGCTGCCGGCCGTCATCCTTCACCCACAACTTGCGCAGGCCCAGCCCGGCCGCCAGCCGGGGCGCGGCGTAGAGCGGCGTGTCACCTACCGCCAGCGGGGGCACAGGGGCATCAGGTCGGATTGGCAATAGCGCCCGGTAGCGCCAGACGCCGCCGCCGCTGCCAAAAGGCATCAGCCCATTCCGCTGCACTCGCCGCCGCACGGTCGGGTAATCGTACACCACATCCAGGATGCCATCATCCCCATGCTTGGGGCAGACGTATTCCACCTCCCTGGGGGTATATTTCTCACCACAAATCAGGCATTTGAGGCCCAGCACATGTTCCATGCATCCGCTCCGTGTAACACAGTCTAGTTCGTCAGAAAGGGTAACGAGTTGGCCACACCGCGCAGGATGACCGCCATCTCGGCCGCGCGGCGCAGCGAAAGCGCCCCTTCAAACGGCTCTTTCAGCGCCAGTTCTTGCACGCTCCAATCGGCCGCCAGACAGACACGCACCCGCTGGTCCTCGTAGGTGATGGTTCCATTGTTCAGCGCCAGACTCAACTCGCGGCCGGCCTCCCGCCGTCGGATAGTTCCACCGGCGATGAAAAAGGCATTGTCGTCTTCCAGCTGAAAATCATGCTGCTGGAAGAAAAGGCGCGGTTTTTCCGTGTACGGCTTGCCCTGGTGAACGCAAAAGGTAGCGCAGTTGCCACACTCGTTGCAATAGTCGTCCACGTGGATGATCTGCCGGCCCTGTTGCACGGCAAAGGGCTCCGCGCCGGTCACCACCAGCGCCCCATCGCTGCAGGAGAGAAGCGGCAGGGACCAACCGGCCGGTTCCAGCAGGTAGGTATAGTTGGCGCGATTGGGGCAGACCTCGACGCACTTGTCGCAGAACGCGGCGCACTGCACGCAACGGGCGGCTTCGCTGCGGGCGGCATCCTCACCATAAGTCAATTCCACGGTGTCAAAGCCGTCCCGCTGCGCCACCGGCAGCATCTGTGGTTGGCACTGGGGCAGTTTGCGCGCCCGCACCCCCTTGACCTGCGCAATCTCATCAGCAGTTAGCGCGGCCGGCAGGGCGGGCAACTGCTCAAACGGCAGGCCAAATTGGGCGCAAATCGCCTCGGCCGCCCGCCGGCCGTCGGCGCAGGCCTGGATGATGATGGCCGGGCCGCGGGTCGCATCCCCGCCGGCATAGATGCACTCGGCCGCCCGGCCGGTTGCCTCGTCAACCAGGATCGCGCCGTCCCGACCAAAATTCACCTGGCTGCCGTCCAAAAAGGCGACGTCCGGGTTCTGCCCAATGGCCACAACGATCGAATCGGCCGCCAGCCGGAATTCGCTGCCGGGCACGGGCACCGGCCGACGCCGGCCGCTGGCATCCGCTTCGCCCAACTGATTGCGGAGGCACTCCAGCGCCGCCACCCGGCCGCCTTGCAGCACCACGCGGGCGGGCGAAACCAACTCGACCAGCTGGTTGCCCTCCTCGAACAGCCAGGCCAGCTCTTCCTCCTCGGCCGGCATCTCGGCCAGCGTGCGGCGGTAGACAATGGTGCTGGGCCGGCCGGTGAGCCGCTGAGCGGTGCGGGCGGCGTCCATCGCCGTGTTGCCGCCGCCAATGACCAGCACCCTTTCACCCAGGTCGGGCGTTTCGCCCCGCGCAACCCGCTCCAGCAGGTCCAGCGCGGTGAAGACACCCTCGCCATCCATCCCTTCAATGTTCAGCCGGGCGTCCTGCTGGAAACCGCAGGCGACGTACACCGCGTCAAAGCCCTGCGCCAGCAACTGTTGCGGCGCGACCGTGACCCGATGGTTGAGTTCGAGTTCCACCCCCATGCCGGTGATGCGGTCGACATCCTGCTGCACCACGGCCGGGGGGAGGCGAAAGCCGGGCGCAATGGCCAGCATGCCGCCGGCCACGGCGCGAGCCTCAAAGATGGTCACCTTAACACCGTTAAGCGCCAGGAACGAGGCGGCCGCCAGCCCGGATGGGCCGCTGCCGATGACCGCCACTCGCTTGCCGGCCGGTTTGGCCGTCGGCATCGCCACCCCGCCGTGATGGACCGCAAAGCGTTTCAACGCGCGGATCGCAACCGGCTCGTCATAGTTGTTGCGCGTGCAGCGGGTCTGGCAGACGTGGGTGCAGACATAGCCGGTGGTTCCGGGCAGCGGGTTGCGGGCCAGGATGACCTCCAGCGCCCGGTCGTACTCGCCGCGGGCGATGAGCCAGGCGTATTCCGGAACGTCCTGCTCCACCGCGCAGCCCTCCTTGCATGGGGCATCCACGCAGTCAAACAGTTCCAGCCCGGCCGCAACCTTGGGCAAGCCATAGGGATGATAGCTCTTTTTGTAACGGGGGTCGACCAGCGCATTGGCCGCGGTCCGCTCCAGGTTGGACAGCTTGTCGGCCGCCAGTTCTGCCAGGCTGCTGGCGTTCCGCTGCGCCAGCTCCACTTCCAGCTTTTCCAGCCACTGGATCAGCCGGGAATAGCCGCCGGGCTTGAGCAAGTCGGAGGCGGCCGTGACGGGCAGCGCCCCGGCCGCCAGGATGTCGGCCACGTTCAGCGCATCCGCGCCGGCCGAGTAGCTGACGTTCAGTTGGCCGTTAAACTCTTGCGCCAACTTGTGGAACAGGTTGATGGTGATGGGAAAGAGCGCCCGGCCGGACATGTACATCTCGTCGCCGGGCAAAAAGCGCTTGTGGTTGGCCATTGCCAGCGTGTTGCTCAGCTTGACGCCCAAGAAACGGGTCTGCTCCGCGGCCGTCGCTTGCAGCGAGCGGATCAGCGCCAGCGCCCGACCGTACTGCAAATCGTGCTCAAACACCCGGTTCGGGATGTCAATCTCGGTATAGCCCAGGTGATCGTGCAGGATGCCCATCACCCGCTCCTTGCCCAACAGCGTGGGGTTAAGCTTGACGATGGTGTGCAGGCCGCGGTCCACCAGCAGATGGCGGGCAATGGCCTCAATCTCATCGGGCGGGCAGCCGTGCATGGTGGATAGCGTAACGTTGTCGGTCAGTTGGGTCGGGATTTCGATATCCGCAAACTGGGGGAACTGCTTGTGCAGAACGGCTTGAATCTCGGCCAGTTCTGCCGACGCGTCCGCCAGCGTGTCCATGAACCGGACCATCGGCGCGCTCTTGACGCCCTCCAGGTTGTAACCCACGCTCATGTTAAAGATGGTGCCAAAGGGGACCTCTTCAAATCCCAGCAGGCGGGGCAAAAGGTGGATCAACGCCCAGGCCTTGACGTACTCATCGGCCGACTGCCTGAGTTTGAGTTCCTGCGACCACTCGACGTTGTACCCCTCATCCTCCATGTCAATGCACGGCCGGCCGATCTCCAGTTCGTCCATGATCTGGACCGTCTTGAGTTCCATAAAGCGGCCGCCAGAGAGCCAGGCGGCGACAATGTTCTGCGTCAATTGCGTGTGCGGGCCGGCGGCCGGGCCAATCGGCGTTGCCAGCTGCTGGCCAAACAGCTCGCTGGCGTATGGGCTGTCAACCCGCGGCCGGAAAAAGAGCGATTTGTGAATCCCGAAAATAGCCCCGCTGGCCTCGTATTCCGTCAAAATGCGGCGCAGCAGGACGTCAAAGGGTTGTGTTTTCATCGTGTCAGACATCGTTCAACCATGCTCCTTGGGCGCAGCCCGGCCGGGCCGCGCTTAACTTACCACTACACTCTCCCGGTTGTCTGTTTCAGCTTGGCGCGCTGGTTGAAAGGGCAGGCAATAGTCCTGCCCTGGGGTCACAATCCTCGCTGGCCACGGATGTACGGCACGCCCAGCGCGGCCGGGGCTCCCAGCCTTTTGCGCATCGCCTCGCGCGAGCCGATGACCAGCACCACGATGGTGAACGCGTAGGGGATCATCTTGAGGAAAAAGCCCCAGTAGGGATTGTAAAAAAACGGATTGGCGAAACCGAGCAGTTTGGTGGGGCCCTGCAGGTCCAAAATCAGCCGGCGCAAGGCGCCAAAGGCATAGGACCCGGCCGCTGCCCGCAGCGGGTCCCATTGAGCAAAGATGGTCAGGCCAACGGCAATCCAGCCCTGACCGGAGGTCGTCATATGGCTGAACCAGCCGGGAGAGATCGCCAGACTGATGGTGGCGCCGCCCAGCCCGGCGAGCATGCCTCCGACAAAACAGTACAAATAGCGCGTCCCGTATACGGGGATACCCATCGAATCGGCCGCGGCCGGATACTCGCCCACCGCCCGCAGGTGCATCCCCGGCCGGGTGTGGTTGATATAGTACCAGACGGCCGGAGCCAGCAAGTAGCCCAGGTAGACCATGATGCTCTGGTCGGTGAACAAAACATCGCCCAGAAAAGGAATATTGGCGAGGACCGGAATGGTGAATCTGGGCAGCAGCGCAACGGTGCCTGCCTTGCTCAACCCCTCGCCAAAGACCAGGCTCAGGCCGGTGCCCAAAAAGGTCAACGAGAGTCCGCTCACCACCTGATCGGCCTGCAGGTGGATGCTGACAAAACCGTGCAGCAGGGATAGCAACCCGGCCGCTACCATGGCAACCACCAATCCCAACCACGGGTTGCCATAATTGACCGCCATGCTATACGCCCACATTGCACCTATCAGCATCATTCCTTCCAGGCCCAGGTTCAAGATCCCGGCCCGCTCGGCCAGCACTTCACCTACCGTGGCAAAGAGCAGCACCGTCCCGCTGGCAATCCCCGCTTGCAGTATGATGATCCAGTCCATGTTACCCCTCCTCCTGCACCCTGGTAATGCGGACCCGGTTGCGGAGCAAGAATTCGCTGGCAATGAGGGCAAAGAGGATGATGCCCTGGATGAGCATCGACAGGCCGGACCGGCCGATCTCCCGGCCGGCCAGGATGAGGACCCCAAAAAGAATCGAAACCACAATGACGATCAGCGGGTTGAGCTTGGCCAGCCAGGCAATGATGATGCCGGTAAAGCCATAGCCTGGGGAGATGGCTCCCTGCAAGCGGCGGACCACGCCGGTGATTTGTGCCATGCCGGCCAGCCCGGCCAGCGCGCCGGAGAGCATCATCACCAGCACCATATTGCGGGCGATTTTGGTGCCCGCGTAGCGAGCGGCCCGTGGGTTGTCGCCGGCCAGACGGATTTCGTAACCCCATTTGCTGCGATACAGCACCCACCAGACAATCACGGCCGCAATCGGCCCAAACAGCAGCCCCAGGTGCAGCGTCAGGCCGCCAAATTCGGGGACCTGCTTGGCATAATCCGCCAGGCGGGGCAGCCAGGCGGTGTGTGGAAAGCGCGGGCTCATCTGAAAACCGCCCTCGCTCCACACGCCAAAGATGAAAAAGTTGTTCCATTCGACGGCAATATAGTTCATCATCAGCGTGGTGATGACCTCGTTGACGTTGAACTTGGCTTTGAGGTAGCCGGGTACAAAACCCCACAACGCCCCCCCGATCAGACCGGCCAGCATCATCACCGGGATAAAAATCCAACCGGGAGTCTCGGCCGGGAGCACCGGAGTCAGCACAATCGCGCTGGCGGCAAACGCGCCGATGAAGAACTGCCCCTCGGCGCCAATGTTCCACAGCTTCATGCTAAAGGCCACCGAACAGGCCAGGCCCACCAGGATCAGCGGGGTAGCCTGCACCAGCACGTCTGATATGCCGCCCCAACTGCCAAAGAGCTCTTTGGCAATGCTGGCGTAGGCGCGGAATGGATTCGCCTCGCCGGCCAAGCGGAGCACCAATGCGCCCAACAGCAGGCCCAGGACCACGGCCGCTACCGACACGGCGAGCGGCAGCCAGCGGGGCACCTCCAGGCGTGGTTCAACCTGAATTCGGAAAGGGAGGCCGGGACGCCGGGAAACGCGGGGCTGGTCAACGGTCGCCATCACTCACCTTCCCTTCCCCCGGCTTCGGCCGGGGTCTCGCGCTGGCCCGCCATCATCAGACCGATTCTTTCCTCGCTGAACTCGTCCACCACGCCCATGATCTCCCCCTCGTAGATCACAGCAATGCGGTCACTGAGCGAGAACAACTCCTCCAGCTCCTCGGAAATTAGCAAGATAGCCGCGCCCGCCTTGCGCTGCTCCAGCAACAGGCGATGAACCCCTTCAATCGCGCCCACATCCAATCCGCGGGTGGGCTGGACCGCAACAATCACCCGTGGCTCGCCCGAAATCTCCCGCGCCAGGATTACCCGCTGCAGATTGCCCCCAGAAAGCAGGCGGGATTGGGTGTCAATGGATGGGGCAATGATGTCATACCCCTCTTTGAGGTTGGTGGCGTGTTCGCGGGCGGCCCGGCCGTCGATAGACCAGCCTTTGCCGATGGGCGGCTGGCGGTAGCTCTTCATGATCAGATTGTCGGCAATGCTCAGGTTGGGAGAGGTTCCAACGCCGGTGCGATCCATGGGGATGTGCGCCACACTGGCATCGATGGCGGTTTTCGGCGGTTGGTTGCTGACCACTTTCCCACTCACCTTCACCTGCCCGGCCGTGGCCGGCCGCAGGCCGGTGATCACCTCCGCCAGCTCTGCTTGCCCGTTACCGGCGACACCCGCCAGTCCCAGAATCTCGCCGGCGCAAACCTGGAAGGATACCCCGCGCAGTGCGGGTAGCCCTTTGTCGTTCTCGGCGCGGAGGCCATCCGCAGCCAGGACCGCGTCGCCCGGTTGGCAGGCTTCCTTGGTGACACGGAAAAGCACCTTGCGGCCGACCATCAATTCGGCCAGTTCCGTTTTGCTGGTATCCTTGGCATCCAGTGTCTCGCCCGCGACCCGGCCTTTGCGCAACACCGTGATGCGATTGGAGATGGACATCACCTCGTGCAGCTTGTGGCTGATAAACACGATGGATTTGCCCTCGGCCGTCATCGAACGCAGCGTGACAAACAACTCCTCAATCTCTTGTGGGGCCAGCACGGCCGTCGGCTCGTCCATAATCAGCACGTCCGCACCGCGATAGAGCATCTTGAGGATCTCCACGCGCTGCTGCTCCCCCACGGAAAGCTGCCAGATTTTGGCCTCCGGTGCCACCCGCAGGCCAAATTGCTCCTCCAGTGCCGTAATCTTTTTGTGGTACTCGGAAAGGTGCATCTGGAAACGCGGCTCACTCAGCCCCAGCAGGATGTTTTCCGTGACGGTGAGGGAAGGGACCAGCATAAAGTGCTGATGGACCATGCCAATGCCGTTGGCAATAGCATCACGAGGCGAGCGAAATGCGACCGCTTTTCCATGGACCCGGACGATGCCAGCATCCGGCCGGTACAACCCGGCCAGGATGTTCATCAACGTGCTTTTACCCGCGCCGTTTTCTCCCAGCAAGGCGTGGATTTCCCCTTTGCGCAAAGTGAAATCGACCTGATCGTTTGCCAGCACGCCAGGAAAGCGCTTGACAATGCCTTGCATGTCTACGGCGTTGACGAAGTTTGCCATGGACAGTCCTTTATCGCCAGCGTTTTTGGTGGCAGGAGTGCCGCTGCTAGAGCGGCACTCCTGCGGGGTGGTGTAGGCAAAACGGCTCAACGGGCTTGCGCAGAACACAAACCCGGCCGTCCTTAACTAGGGCAGTTCGGCGGTGATGCCCTCGGCCCACCACTTCATGCAATACTTGCAGCCCAGCCCAAATTCAGGGAAGGCATCCAGGTCCACCTGCTCCAGCGCCTCACCAGCGGGGACAATCACGTTTCCTTGATTGTCGTTGATGGGGCCGGAAAAGACATCAAAGCGGGTGAACTCGCCAGCCAGCATCTGGGCCAGCAGGTCGCGGACTTCCTGAATCACCTCTTCCGGCAGTTCGGCAACGCCAGGGGGCAGCTCCTCGCCCTCCATGAAGCCATAGAGGCCCAGGCCGCCGGTATCGGCGTCAAAGTAGTCCCAACCAGGTTGGTAGGTGCCGTCGATGACGCCCTGGGTGATGGTGGTATAGATGGGGCCCCAGACCCAGTAGGGCGCGGTGAGGCAGGCATCCACCTTGCAGGAGCCAAACCAGTCATAGGTCACGCCCCACTTGCCCTTTTCTTGCGCCACATCGGCCACGGCCGGCGTGTCCGCGCCGGTAAAGACAACCTGGGCACCAGCATCAAAGAGGGAAGCGGATGCTTCTTTCTCAATGATCGGGTCATGCCAGGTATTGATCCAGCGGATGTCCATGGTGCACTCGGGGCAGGTTCTCCGCATGCCAAGTGCAATGGCGTTGCCAAGGCGCAATTCCTCGGGGATGGGGAAGGTAGCCATGTAACCCAACTTGGGGTTCCCATCCATCTTGGCCCGTGCGCCGGCCAGCATGCCGGCCAGGTACTTCATGTTCTCCATCGCGCCAAAGAGATTGCCAAAGTTCTCTTGATTGGACTTGATGCCGCTGATGTGGATGTAGGTAATGTCAGGGAACTCGTCGGCAACGATTTCCATTGGGTCCATGAACCCGAATGAGGTACCAAAAATGAGGTCAAAGCCCTTGCGGGAGAGGCTGCGGAAGACCTGCTCGGACTCGGCCCCCTCGGGCACGTTCTCGATGTAGGCAATGTGCACATCCGGCACATTCTGCTCAACGTAGACCAGGCCCTCGTAGTGCGCCTGGCTCCAGCCGCCGTCATCGTGCGGGCCAATGAGCACCATAGCCACGTTAAACTTGCCGTCCACGGCGGCCGGGATGGAAAAGCCACCTTCGTCGGCCGGGGCCTCGGTTGGCTCCACAACTGGCTCCTCGGTCGGGGCCTCTGTGGGTGCCAATGTCGGTTCAGGAGCCTTGGTCGGCTCTTCAGTAGTCTGGCAGGCCACCAAAACCAGGGCCACAATTGCCAGGGCGGCAAACAGCCACCGAATTTTGTCAGACACCATTGAAACTCCTCCTCAATTTATTAAACTGACCAACAAGGTAACAGGTTAACAAGTAACGGTCGCAATGTGGTGCAGGCATCACCTCCTCGTGTAAACTCGGAAGGGTGGCAGGTTCTGCATTCACAACCTGCCACCCCGGTAGCCAACACCTTTAGTGTATCAGCGTTTAGGCTTTGTGCCAAGCTCAAGATTCAATCCAGGTCCCACTTTTGCCATCCAGCGCATTGGCAATGTTCTGCGGATCGGTGATGAGCGCCTTCCCGGCCGGATGCCCATCCAGAAACGACAGAACGGCCTCAACTTTGGGGCCCATGCTGCCCGGCTTGAAATGACCCTCGGCATAGTAAGCGCGAGCCTCCTCGGCCGTCATCTTGCCCAGCCACTGTTGGTCCGGCCGGTTAAAATTGATGGCGACCTGCGGCACAGCGGTGGAGATGAGGAACAGGTCCACTTTGAGTTCCTGCGCCAGCAGGCTGGTGGCACGATCCTTATCAATCACCGCGCGGGTGCCCACCAGATTGCCGTTTTTATCTTCAATCACCGGGATGCCGCCGCCGCCCACGGCGATGACGATGTAACCCTGCTCCACCAGGGTGCGAATGGCGTCCAGCTCGATGATTCGGATTGGCTCCGGCGAGGCGATGACACGCCGCCAGCCCCGGCCGGCATCCTCGACCACCATCCAGCCCTCCTTCTCAAACAGGCGTGCCTTGTCCTCACTGGTAAAGCCGCCAATGCCCTTGCTGGGATTCTGGAAACCGGGGTCGTTCCGGTCTACCAGCACCTGGGTCACTACGGCCGCAATCGGCCGGTGGATGCCACGGCTCTTGAACTCGTTGTGCAGCGCCTGAGAAATCATGTAGCCAATCGAGCCCTGGGTATCCGCGCCGATGACGTCCAGCGGCGTGGTGTGTACCTCGTGCTCGGCCAGCTCGTTGCGGCGCAGAATAAAGCCCACCTGCGGGCCATTGCCATGGGTGATAACCAGGTTCCAGCCACGCTCGATCATATCTGCAATGTGTTTGCAGGTTTCCTCAACTGCGTTGATCTGAGAAGGTACGTCTTCGTGCTGCTTGCTGGTGATGAGGGAGTTGCCGCCAATGGCAATAACAGCCGTTTTGTGTTGGTCGCTCATGGTTGTCCTTTCGTGTTCCAATATGGTCTTTTGGCATGGACGACTGCTTCACCATCTATGCCATTTCAAAGACTACAGATTGCCCATTGTCAGCGCCATGACCGCCTTTTGCACGTGCAAGCGGTTCTCGGCAACGTCATAGACGGCGCTGCGCGGGCCGCTGGCGATCTCATCGGACACCTCGCTGCCGCGATCAATCGGCATGGGGTGAGTGTAGATAGCATTGTCGGTGCGAGCCATCCGCTCGGCGTTGCAGGTCCAGCCTGGAATGGCCATGGCCTTTTCCACCTCGGCCGCTTTTTGGAAAGCACCATCCTGATAGGCATCGGCCGTGACCCAGTTGCGGCTGTAAACCACGTGCGCCCCATCGTACCCACTCTCCGGGTCGTTGACGACGCGGAACTCGGCCCCGTTCTCTACGCAGTTTTGCCTGGTCCACGCATAGACCTCCGGGTCCAGGTCATAGCCATCCGGCCGTGCCACAGTTACGTTCATGCCAAAGCGGGAGGCAACCAACAACGCCTCCTGAACGCTGCACCAAGAACGGGCCAGCGCGCCAGAGGCCCAAGTGAGCAAAAAGTTCTTGCCCTTAAGGTTTTCATAGCTCGGTCGGCCGGGGCCTTCGCCGTGCCATTCAGCCCACCCCATAATGTCCGCCATCCCCTGGCAGGGGTGGAATCGGTCATCGGCCATGTTGATGATCGGCATATCGGCCCAGTAAGCATACTCGCGCAGCAATTCGTTGCCGGCCCCGTAGTATGGCACCTTGTCCTCCAAGATACGGATGCCGAGCCCGGCCGCATAGCGCGCCATCACCTTGGCCGCATCCTCGGTGGTTTCACCGGCCGTGGTAGCTGTCTTGAGCCGCATTGCCTTGGGCTCCAAAAACTGGGCATGTCCACCCAACTCGGTCGCCGCGCACTCAAAACTTTGGCGCGTCCGAACCGAGGGATTGTAGAAAAACATAAAGAACGTCTTGTGCGCCAGAATTTTGGTCCAGCGGTCGCCGTAGCGATCCCGCTTCATTTTAGCTGCCAGGTCCAGCAACTCCACCAACTCTTCCTTGGCCCACTCCTGGCTAACGATAAAATCACGCCCGTACAGGTCCATTCCAATCTCCTCTTGGTAGAAGATACTGGATATTGGTGCTCCCAATATCCAGTATCCAGTCCCTACATGGTGAGCGCCATGACCGCCTTTTGCACGTGCAAGCGGTTTTCCGCCTCGTCGTAAACGACACTGCGCCAGCCACTCTTGGGGTCGGTGTTATCAACAACCTCGTCGTCCACCTCCCAACTCCGGTCGCAGGGCAAGCAGTGCATGTAGATGGCGTTCTTGTCGGCCACTTCCATATACTCGCGGGTTGCCTTCCAATTCTTGTAGCTGTCAAAGATTTCTTGGGTCTTTTTAGTGTCATTCTCGCCCACGGGCGGCTGGAAAATTGGGGTTGCAGCCCAGGCCTTGGGGTACACGACGTGTGCGCCCTCGGCCGCACCCATAAAGTCATGGCTGATCTCAAAGCTACTGCCGTTCATCTCGGCATATCCCTGGCAGGCGGAAATCACCTCGGGGTCCAGGGCCATCTCCGGCGGGTGCGCCAGCACGGTGTCGCAACCCATCATCGCCGCCGCGATAATAGCGCTTTGGGGCACCGCCCTCGGCTTGTGGATGGACGGCGAGTAGGCCCAACTCATGACAAACTTGGTTCCTTTGAACGTGCCAAACTTTTCCTTGACCGTCAGTACGTCAGCCAGCGCCTGGAACGGGTGGTACTTGTCACACTCCATGTTCAGCACCGGGATATCGGCCCAGTAAGCAAAGTTGCGAATCAATTCATTGGCTCCACCATATTCCCAGTCCACCGGGTCGCCGTAGCAGCGGATCGCAATGCCCTCGCCCATGCGGGCTAGCACGCGGGCCACGTCCGAGACGCGCTCGGTGCTATAGGCTACTTCCTTGCCTGGCAGCGCCGGGGTATAGATCTTGCCCGGATCGAGAAAGTGAGCGTGGCCGCCAAGCTGAAGCATGCCAGCCTCAAAACTGTTGCGGGTGCGCAGGCTCTGGTTATAGAAAATCATGAACAACGTCTTGGCCCGCAATAACTCATCGTGGTACCGGCCGATCGCCCGGTCCTGCTTGAGATCCAGCGCCAGGTCCAGAATCTGTCCCACTTCCTCTTTCGACCAGTCGAGCAGGGTAATAAAATCGCGTCCTCTAAATGTGTCTGTTCTCATCGTTACCTCCAGTAGTTAAAAAGCGGGGAGCACAACGCCCCCTCCAACTTGTTTATCCTTCACTGATTCGCCTGATGACGTGAAAGTTGAAATAACCAGGGATAAAGTAGTTGCGTGAATAGTCGATGGGTTTGCCCTCCGTTGAATACAGAATTTCTTCCAGCAGGAGCAGTGGCGTACCCGGCCGGAGCTTGAGCTTGACCGCCAACTCGTCGCTGGCGGGGATAGCGTGGATGTCTGCTCGCGCAAAATCCGGCTGCGGGTCGCCCTGTACCTGCAAGTAGTCCAGCACTGAGTCTTGAAAGCCGGCCCGCATTTCATCGACGCTGGCAACGGTAACCGGAACCATATCTTCAATGTATGCCACCGGCCGGTCTCCCGCCAGCTTGACCCGGCATACACAAGTCAACTGGCCGCCTGCCGCCAGTTCCAGCTTGTCCTGCAACTCGGGCTCGTCTGCTGCCAACCGCTCCGTAATGACCACCTGGGCAGTGCGCACGGTCAGCCCCAGCCGGCCGGCCAGGGTATCCAGGCTGACCAGCGCTTCCAGGCCACCTGGGATGATCGGCGGCCGGGGGTTCACAAAAGTTCCAATCCCTCGCCGTCGGGCAATCAACCCTTTGTCCTTCAGCACGCGCAGTGCTTCGCGCAGGGTGGCGCGAGAAACTCCCAGGCGCTGGGCCAGCTCAGGCTCTGGGGGGAGTTGCGTGCCCGGCTCGGACGCTGACAGCAGGTAAGCCAACGCCTCCTCTGCCTGGAGGTAGAGCGGGCGCGGGTCGCGCAAAGGAGTGATATCTTGAGGAGTCATTCGGCCGTAGCGCTTGATTTCTTGTCTGATGTCTGATGTCAGACAAGAATATTGTACGCGCCTCCCTGCCTCTGGTCAAGTGACATTTGTCAGCAGCCACCCGAAAGACAGGATGATATGACGGCAAATACAACAACATCGGCCATCGGAAATAGCCACCACCACAGCCCCATGCTATAATTGGGCAAGTTTGCCAATGGACAATTTCCCTGCCACCAGACAATGCCCTTGGCCGCGAGGCGTGGTCCGGATTGCCTTGATCGTCTTGGGCGTGCTTTTGCTTGCCCCGGCCGCCGGCCCGCTGGCCAGTTCCCCTTCCCCCCAGGCCATAGCTCCACCGCCGGTCAGCCAGCGGGTTCGCTACCTGGGCCAAACCGGTGGCGTGGTCACCGATTTTATCATCCAGGACAGCCTCATCTTTGTCCCCGAAGGAGACGCACTCACCATCCTGCAACGCAGCGACCCTCCGACCGTCCTCTCGCGGACCAGTCCCAATCAAGGGCGCATCCAGGGCATCGCTCTGTCCGAGGGTACCGTGTTTGCCATCACTCCCATTGGCCTGGCAGCCATTGACGTACACGACCCGCTCAATCCCGCGGTGGTGAGCTTTATGCCGGGCGGAGGCGAGGCGGTGAAACTGGCGGATGGCTTTGCCTTTATCGCAGCCCGCGCGGCCGGCCTGCGCATCGTCAACGTGGCAGATCCCCGCCGGCCGGTGTTGGCCGGCACATTCCCGTTGCCCGGCAAGGCCCTGGCGCTGGAACTGGACCCCCGCGCCAGCCTGGCGTACGTTGCGGCCGACGAAGGTGGCCTGCGGGTGGTCGACGTCGGCGCGCCCGACGTCCCCCGCGAGATCACCAGCCTGACGCCTGCGGCCGGCGTGCAGCAGGTCGGCCTGGGGGGCAACCTGCTCTCCCTCAGCAGCGGCGACCGCATCCTGCTGCTAGACGTGAGCCAGCCCGGGGCGCTGGTCCAGGCCGGGGAGTACGCGCCCCCGCGCCTTGGCCGGCGGGTGCGGTGGGCCGACAACTACGCTTACATTGCCGACCTGGATGGCGGGCTAAAAGTGTTCGATCTTTCCAACCCGGCCCGGCCGCTGCTGATTTACGCCGAAACCGGGGGGAGCAGCCTGGACGTGGCTGTGCGCGGCAACCGCCTCTTTCTGGCCGATGGCCCGGCCGGGGTCCGCATCATCAGCGTAGCCAACCCAGCCCGGCCGCAACTCATCGCCCACCTGCCACTCGATCCGGCGGGCGCGGCCCAGGGACTGGACCTGTGGGAAGACTGGCTGCTGGTGGCGGCCGGCGAGGCCGGCTTTTATCTGGTCAACATCGCCAACGAGCGTGCCCCTGTTGTGCTGGGTCACCTGGACACCGAAGGCGACGCCCGCGACGTCAAAACCGACGGCAACCTGGCCTATCTGGCCGATGGCCCGGCCGGGCTGGCGGTTATCAGCCTGGCATTCCCCTGGGAACCCGAACTGCGCGGTACCTTTTTCGCCCCCGGCGAGGCACACGCCCTGGGGATTGTTGGGACATTTGTCTACATCGCGGCCGGCGACGGCGGATTGGTGATTGTTGATGCAATCCGGCCGGCCGCACCATATCTGGTTGGCGAACTGGCCCTGCCCGATGGGCAACAGGCGGTGGACGTGGCCATGGTGGCGAAGCGGGCCTATCTGGCCATCCAGGGAGACCAACCCGAAGAGACCGGCCTGGTTATTGCCGACGTTGGCTTTCGCAGCCAACCCAGCATTCTTTCCCGCGTGCCAGGTCCGGGGATCGGTGTGGCAGTGCAGGGAACTGATCTGATCACTGTGGGCGGAACCGAGTTGATGACCGTGGATGCGCGGGCATCCAGCGGTCCGGTGCTGCTGGGCCACTACCGGCCGCCGGTGGGCGCGGGGGGTATGGACTGGGACGGCCATACCCTTTATCTGACGTCGGCCGGCAGCGGGGCCGGGCTCACACTGCTGGACCTGAGCGACCCGGCACGGCCGCGTGAGCGATTCAATTGGGAGTTAAACGCGGCCGGCGGGCAGGTAACCATAGCCGAAGGTCAAACCTTTCTGGCGGCCGGGCGGCAGGGCCTGCGCCTGCTGAACCTGGCCAACTGCGACCAGGCCTGCCCCACGGATCCGGCCGAAGAGATTGTGTACGACCCGATGGACACACTCGTCCGGCTGGCCGCCTTTCCCGACGACCCCGGGCAGGTCTACGGGGCGGGCGAAGAAGGCTGGTCCATTACCGGGGTGCCGAACCCCAGCTTGCCACAACCGCTCACCCGTGTGGAAACGGGCGCTCCGGTTCACGGATTGGCGCGCCAGGACAATCGGCTGTACGCGGCCACGGCCGCACGCGGCCTGCTCATCTATGATGTATCGGATGCGCAACGGCCGCAACTGCTGGGTCGCTGGGCGGTGAGTACCCCACTGCGCGATGTGCTGGTCCATGAAGGGTATCTGTACCTGGCAGATTGGCGCACCGGACTGCAGGTGGTGGATCCCAATCCGCCGGAACGGCCGGTCTTGCTGCAAACTCTGCCACTACCCGGCACGCCGGAGCAGATCATCACCTTGACGGGCGGGTTGGCTTACGTTCGCGCTGGGGAAGCCGGTCTGCGGCTGGTAGAGTTGGGCAGCCCTTCTGCTGGCGTCAAACCCATGGGACAGTTCCCGGCCGACGTCGCGACCATCCAGTGGCGGCCGCCATTTGCCATCACCCTGGATGGAGGGTCCTTTGCGGTCTGGCAACTGCCCGCCGACGTGAGCAGCCGCCAGGTCTTGCAGGCCGAGCCGGTAGCCAGTTTTCGCGTCAACGGGACCGGGTTGCTGCTCGCCCCGCGGGGCGACCGCGCTTTCGTGGGCAGCGACGCCGGCCACGTCACCATCATCGACTTGAGCAACCCGGCCGAACCCCACATCTTGGGCATGATGGGCAACGGCGCAGCGGTAAAAGGTATGGCCACACACGGAGATTACCTCATCGTTGGCCTGCAAACCATCCCCCGGCCGGACCAGCCGCAAAGCACCCCGCGCCAGGGTTTGCTGCGCGTGTGGGACGTATCCAACCCGCGCCAGCCGGAGGAAGTCAACCTGACCGTGGCGACTCAACCGTTTGCCGTGCTGGCGCAACCGGCCGGCAAACCACAACGCTTGCTGACGGCCGGCAGCCATCTGACGGTGTACGATTTTTCCCAACCCCTCACCGCGACGATGATAGCGGAACTCCCCCTGCCGTCGCCCGCTGCCAGCTTGCATCTGGCTGGCGATTTGGCATACGTGGGCACGGAACAGGAGCTGACAATTGCGGCCGGGCTGGAGGTGGACGCTCCCTACTTATTGGGCGAATACCCCTTTGGTCGTGCTGTGAACAGCGTGGAACTCGCTGGCACGCGTGGCTATCTGGCGGTCGAGGGGGTGGGAGGGGTCATCATGGACCTATCCAACCCGGCCGAGCCCAATTTGATCGCCTACTTGCCAGCACCGACCGGGATGCCGTTGCAGCGGCTGCATATGTCTGGCGACCGGCTTTGGGCGGTGTGGGATGATTGGGTGAGCTGGATGGACGTCAGCTCGCCGCGGCCGGGCCCCCACGAGATTGCCGGCGTTCCGTTGGACGGCCTGCGTGCAACCGACCTGACGGTAGTGGCAAATCGCGCTTACCTCACCGACGCCGACACCGGGCTGCACATCTATGATATCAGCGATCCGGCCGCGCCGCGGCTATTGGGACAGATGGACACGCCGGGACAGGCATTGGCCGCCACGGTATCGGCGAACGGGGAAACGGCCTACCTGGCAGATGGTGAATGCGGCTTGCGTGTGGCTTCCCTCAGCGGCGACGCCCCGGTCGAGGTGGGATACTGGCACACTGGCTATGCGCTGGACGTGGTGGCGATGGAGGACAAGATTTACGTGGCTGACATTGGGGAGTTGATGGCACTGGCGTTTGACCCGGCCGGCAGCCCGGTGAAACCACCGGCCCCGCAGTTGCCCCAACCGGCCGATGGGACCAGCTTTTACCTGCCCGACACCACACTGCTGTGGGGGCCGCCCACCACCGCCTGCGACCCTCTGAGTTACGACCTCTACCTGGGGCTGGAAAACCCGCCCCCGTTGCTGGCAACCGGTCTGACGTCGCCCACCTTTACCGTGTCGGGGCTGGAGCGGCGGCAGACCTATTACTGGCAGGTGGTGGCGCATGATCGGCAGGGGGATACGACGGCCGGTCCGGTCTGGCAGTTCCATGTGAGGACCGCGGCACAGCCCCCGCCCACGCCAACGGTGGGCCCCCGGCCACAGTTGCCGCCGCCCGAGCAAAATGCGGTCCTGCCGGTCATTGGTGGTTTGGCCGCAACCGGCCTTGCTCTGGGGGCCATCTGGTGGGCCCAAGAACGGCGGCGATCATAACGCGGCCGGGCCTGTTTTGACCGCCCACCAGGCCACGATATAATCCGTCCCGGTGCAGCGACGAACAAAGGAGCAGGTAACTGCCCAGGCAGTGTAAAGAATTTTTGGGGGTGTGCGTGCGCTCCGCGCACGCACACCCCCATCTTGCCCCGCCCAAACTCTTGGGCTATGCAAATATAAGGAGCAAAGCATGAAACAAGAGGCGTTGACCATCCGCACGGTGCAAAGCCCGGCCGACTTGGCAACATTTGTCCGCTTTCCCTGGCAGGTCTACCAAGATGACCCAAACTGGGCCCCACCACTCTATTTCGATCGCAAAGGGTTATTCGATCGGGAAAAGCACCCCTTCTTTAAATTTGCGGATGCCGAGTTTTTTATCGCCTGGCGGGGCAACATGCCGGTTGGCACAATTGTGGCGATGGTCAATCACCGGCACAACGAGTTTCACGAAGAAAAAGCGGCCCACTTTGGCTTTTTTGAGGTCCTGCGCGACCAGGAAGCGGCCGTGGCGCTGCTGGATGTCGCCTGCGATTGGGCACGCCAGCAAGGGATGACCAAAATCCTGGGGCCGGCGAACTATTCCAGCAACTATACCTATGGCATGTTGGTGGATGGCTTTGACAGCCCGCCGGTCATTGAGATGACCTACAACCCGGCCTATTACGTTGATTTTGTGGAGGGGGCCGGTTTTTCCAATGCCATGGACCTGTGGGCCTGGTATAGCCCCTTGCGCGAGCAGTACGGGCAAGAGGGTGAGGACCTTCCAGTCAAGTTGGTGCGCGTGGTAAACAAGATCAAGCAGCGGTACAACATCACTCTGCGCGAGATCAACATGAAGGACTGGGACAATGAACTGGAGCGGTTCAAAAATATCTACAACGCCGCCTGGAGCAAGAACTGGGGCTTTGTGCCGCTGACCGATGCTGAACTGCATCTGATTGCGGAAAGCCTCAAGATGGTGGTTGACCCACGCGTCACGCTGTTTGCGGAAATCGACGGAAAACCAATTGGTGCTTCAGTCCCGCTGCCCAACATCAACGAAATCCTGGTCAAGGCCCGGCCGGGGCCCTCCATGGTGAGTAGCATCCTGGCGGCCGTCCGGCTGTTGCTGGGGCGGCGGCGCGTCAAGCTGCTGCGGGTCTTTGCTATGGGCGTGGTAGAGGAGTATCGCGGCCGGGGGGTGGATGCATTGATCTATTTCGAAACGCTCCAGCGCGCGATCAAGTATGGGTACACGGAAGGGGAAGCCTCCTGGATTCTGGCCAATAACGACATGATGAATCGCGCCATTGAGATGCTGGGGGCCCGCATCTACAAGACCTATCGCATCTATCAAAAGGCGCTGTTATGACTTCGGAGCGGGTGTCCGCTGCGGCCGGAGAGGGACCGCCGGCGGTAACGCTGCGGCCGGGCAGCTCCGTGAAGGGCCTGCTGCAAAACAGGAACTTTGTGGCGCTGCTGGTTGGGCAAACCCTGTCCCAAGTCGGCGATCAGTTCGTTTTGATTGCCGCGCTCTATCTGATCAACAAAATACTTGGCTCGCACCTGGCGCTGGCCGGGATTGCGCTGGCCCTGTCCGCCCCTCGTCTGTTCCTAAGCTTGTTGGCTGGCGTGGTGGTGGATCGATGGAGCCGCAAGAAGCTGATGATTCTGACCGATGTATTGCGCGGTCTGGTCGTGCTGGCACCGCTGCTCATCCGCCGGCCGGACCAAATCTGGATTCTGTTCCTGGCCGCGATTGCGTTGGGGGTGCTGACCACCTATTTTGAACCGGCGCGCAACGCGGTCATCCCCAACATCGTCCGGGAAGAGCAGCTCTTCCTGGCCAACGGGCTGATCCAGGCTACCTTTATTGTGGGGACGGTGGTCGGTGCGGCCGCGGCCGGGTTTGCAGTGGATGCGTTCAGCCCCTATTATGCCTTTATCTTTGACAGCGCTACCTTTCTCTTTTCCGCCGTCGCCATCTCCACCATGGTAGTGCCGCGCCAGCCTATGCAGGAGCACCAGGGCGCGCCGCGCGAGACCATCCAGCAAATGAAAGAGGGGGTGATCTTTATTGTCCGGCATCCCCTGTTGCTGCGCATCATGGCCATCACGGCCGTGGCAGCCCTGGGCCTTTCGGCACTGATGATTCTGGGGATTGGGTACCTGGAGGAAGAGTTGGGCGTGAGTGCGGCCGGCTTTGGCGTGGTGGTGGCGGCCATTGGGGTCGGGGTGGCGCTGGGAGGGCTTGGGGTGCGGCAACTGATTCGGAGGCTCGCCCTGCCCACACTGGTGGGCGGATGTCTTGCTCTGGTTGGCGCAGCGATCATGAGCTTCACGCTGCTGCCCTATTACGAGACTGTGGTGGCCGGCGCAGTGTTGGTAGGGGTCGGCGTGGTCATCGCCCGGGCGGGCTTGGCAACCCTCACGCAAAAGCTGACGCCGGACTATATCCGCGGCCGGGTGGAAAGCGCGGTCAATATGATCATCGGCATCTCCAACGTCGGTTCGCAGGGCCTCAGCGGCGTGGCGGGCGAATTGCTTAGCGCGCCGGTTATCTTTTTGGCAGCCGGGGGGATCACGGCCGCGGCCGGGGTGGTCACACTTTGGGCGCTGCGCGACGCTGGCCCGCACGCAGAATAACCCAGCGCGCAGAACCATCCGGTCAATCAGTTGTCCTGCGCGGCTATCCGTGCTAAGATAACAGCGCAGCAAAAGCGATAGCAAGAGGGACAATCTATGAAACGGTACATTCCCTTCATCTTGTTGAACGTGGTCATCTCGGCCGCGGTGGTGCTGGCCGTGCTCTTTTTCTGGGAACAGCGCCAGGCGGAAAAGGAAGAGGTTGCTACCGCCACATCGATAGCGGCAACCGCCCCGGCCGCGACCGCTGCAGCCGTTGCGACTGCCTCTGCGCCGCCAACCCTGCCGCCTACGCCGGACCTCAAGCGGCACGTGGTCCGCGCCGGCGAGACACTGGGCGCCATTGCCGAACTGTACGGCGTGGACTGGGAAGATATCGCTGCCTTCAATCAGCTTGACCAACCCCAACACCTCTCCGTGGGGGATGAACTGATTATCCCCATCGGCGGGCTACCCACACCAACGGTCGAGCCATCGCCAACAGCCACCGAGGCAGCCCCGCCGACACCCATCCCCACCGACCCGCCCGCGGCCGGCGAGGCCAAAGTAATCATCCAGGAGATTGTCGGCGCAGGAGACCTGCAAACCGAGGCGGTAGTGCTGGCCAACGAAGGCACCCGTCAGTTGCAACTGGCCAATTGGACCCTGGAGGATAGCCAGGGCAACGTGTACAAGTTCAACGTGCTCATTCTATTCGGCGGCGGCGCGGTCCAACTACACACCAGATCGGGCCAGGACACCACGGCCGACCTGTATTGGGATCTCAACTTCCCTGTGTGGGAATCAGGCGAGACGGCTACGGTGCGAGATGCCGATGGCATTGCACGTGCCACCTTTACTGTGCCGTAATTGTCATCCCGCTATTGGCAACCGTGTGGCGGCCGCACAGCCATAGTTTCTTTGATAAATTTCTGAAATATTATTGCTTACACCGTCTTCTTGCGCTATAATTGACGTTCAGACAGCATCGCCTGTCTCTGTTGTGCGCCAAACCTCATCATAGTAGTGCGGTTAGGGAGAGTGAATCGCGTGCTGGCCAACACACCACCTGTTTGGTCATATCTAAAGGCACATGCAGTAGCACACCCTGCCCGTTGCCGGCCGACAGCGGTCACCTGGGAAAGGGACTGATATGGGGGACGCGCCACCAACCACAACCCCGAAACCGGACCTGAACCTAGCCCTGTTGCAGGCCGAATTGGCGCGGATCGACGTGCTGATCCGCCACGAAGTCCGTCGCTGGCAGATTGCAGGGCAGGACCCCAACGACGCATTCCGCGGGTTGTACGTTTCCGACGGCGAGGTGGGCGCATTGTTGCAGCGGCCGCAGGGCGTCAGCTGGGGGCAAACGGTGCAATTGGAGCCAGAGGAATCCCAGGCTTTTGCGGACGCGCTGGCACAAGCAGTCCGGCAACTACAGGCGATCAGCGAGTTGAGCCAGCGCGAGGATACAACGCTGCGACTGGTCCACCTGGCAAACACCTTTGGCCTGGATCGCTTTGCCGTGGATACCCTCTTCATCTGCCTGGCTCCCACGCTGGACCTGCGTTACGAGCGGTTGTACGGCTATTTGCAGGACGACGTGACCCGTAAACGGCCGACGGTCAACCTGGTGCTCAATCTGCTCTGTGAGCCCGGTCCCAACCGCCTGCTTTTCCTCACCCGTTTTGCGGACAGTGCCCCGCTGTTTAAACACGGCATTTTGGAGCGGACGGCCGAAGCCGGAGCCCCGCTACTCAGCCACACCTTGCACGTGGACCAGGCTATTGTTTCCTGGCTGCTGGGCACCTACCGGCCGCACGCTGCCCTGGGGGCACACGCCACGCTCAATACGCCTCAGGCAGACCCGGCCGACGCGCTGCTGGCTGGCGAGCGCATCCCCAACCTGGAGCCTGCAGGCGATGCGCCGTTGGTCGTGCTGTCCGGCCCGGATGAAGTGGCTAGAGAGGCAGCTACCCGGCTGATTGCACACCAGCTTGGCCGGCCGTTGCTGGCAGTCGACCTGGCGGCTGTGGTCTCGGGCGGCCTGGCTCCGCTGCGCGCCCTGCAACTGGCGCTGCGCGACGCCCGGCTGACCGGCGCAGTCCCGTGCTTGTTAAGCTGGGACGTTTGCCTGGGACCGGAGCACAACGACCCGCCACCGGCCGATTTGCTGGCAGAACTGTTCGACCACCCTGGCCCCGCCATCGTCTCCGGCGAGGCCATCTGGCTGGCAAAGGGGGTCGAGCGGAAACGCAACCTGCTCTGGCTCGAGTTCCCGCTGCCGGACACGCCAGCCCGACACGCTTTGTGGCAACACTATCTGGGTCCGGACTCGTTGGACGTCACGCCGCTGGCGGGGCAATTTATCCTCACCAGCGGGCAAATCCGCGACGCGGCCGCCTCCGCGCGGGACAGAGCGGCCCAGGCCAACCGGAAGGCCGGGGACGAGGACCTGTTTGCGGCCGCCCGCACCCACTCTAACCCGCGGCTGGCGTCGCTGGCGCGGAAAATCACCCCCCGCTTTGGATGGGATGACATTGTGCTCCCGGCCGACCAGCTTGCCATCCTGCGCGAGATCATCGCCACCGTGCGCGGCCGGCCGCTGGTGCTGGAGCAATGGGGGGTGGGCAAAAAGCTGGCTTCCAGCGCCGGCGTCACCGTCCTCTTTTCCGGAGAGCCGGGCACCGGCAAAACAATGGCGGCCGAGATCATTGCGGCCGAACTCGGCCTGGACCTCTACAAAATCGACCTCTCCACCGTGGTCAGCAAATATATAGGCGAAACTGAGAAAAACCTGGAGAGAATCTTTGGCGAGGCGCAAAGCAGCAACGCCATCCTCTTTTTCGACGAGGCCGACGCCATTTTTGGCAAACGCTCCGAAGTCAAGGACGCCCACGATCGGTATGCCAACATCGAAATCAGCTACCTGTTGCAGCGGATGGAGGCGTACGACGGCGTGACCATTCTGGCGACCAATCTGCGCGCCAACCTGGACGAGGCCTTTACCCGGCGGCTCCAATTTGTGGTGGACTTGCCCTTTCCCGAGGAGGCGGATCGGCTGCATATCTGGCAGACACTCTTTCCGCCAGGCGTCCCCTGTACAGACGAGATTGACCTCGCATTGCTGGCTCGCCGTTTCAAGATCGCGGGCGGCAACATCCGCAACATTTTGGTCAGCGCCTCATTCCTGGCGGCAGCAGATAGCGGGCAGGTGACCATGAAGCACTTGCTTCACGGCACTCGCCGGGAACTGCAAAAGATGGGACGTTTGATCAGCGATGATGATTTGAAGGTAGGATAAAGCTATGAGCAAATCACAGCATTCACGCACCAACAAGCCGGCGATGCGGGCGGAGGGCGAGTCGGCCCGGCCGACGGCCGAGCAACAGCCGCTCCATCCCGTGCTCCAGATGCAACAACAGATTGGCAATGCGCAGATTGCGCGGCTGGTGGCGCAACGCGGCCCCGCCGTAGCCTTACCAGAGGTCGGGCTGGCCGGCGGCCCCATCAGCAACCACTTGATGGCGCGCATCCAAACGCAGCGCGGCCGAGGTGCACCGCTGGATCAAGCCAGTCGGAGCCGGATGGAGCAGCATTTGGGCGCAACACTCGATGGAGTGCGCGTCCACACCGGGGCCGAGGCAGGCGCGCTCAGCCGCTCTATTAGTGCCCAGGCCTTTACCATTGGCAGCGACATCTTTTTCCACCAGCCGGCCGATGCCCGCGACGAGCAATTGCTGGCTCACGAACTGACCCACGTCGTTCAGCAGCGCGCCATGGACGAGAGCGGGCCGCTGCGCGTTGGCCCGGCCAATGACCGTGCCGAGCGGGAGGCCAGGGAAGTTGCCCAAAACCCTGCTGGCGGGAAAACCGCTGACCTTCAGTTGTCCGGCAACACCATTGCGCGGGAAGAGGAAAGCACCTTCTCCCGCTGGCTGAACACGATGACCAACCCGATTGCGGGAGGAGCGCTGTCGTTTTTGGGCGCTGGCGGCGAGGGGGCAACGGGAGCCCTGGGGGCAATGGGTCAGATGGCCTCTGGCGCTGGCGCGGTGCTTGGTCCGCTGGGCATGCTCGCCGGCGGGATGCAGATCAGTGACGCGGTCAACCGCCCCGGCACGTTTGGGCTGGATGACCTGACCGACGTCGTGCTGGGTGGCGCAGGAACGATAGGCGGGGCTGCCAGCACGGTCGGCGGGCTTGCCGCGCTGACGGGCGCGGGGGCGGGCACGACGCTGGGTGGGGCGGCTGCGGTCGCCAACCCGGTCGGAGCTGTGATTGGCGCCGGGCTCGCCGGCTTTGGCGCTGGCCGTCTGTTGGATGAAGGGGTGGGCGCAGCCGGCCGGGCCATCACCGGCGATGAACAGGGAGACTATACCATCTCCGGCGGGCTGGCGGACAGGATGACCAGCGCAGATCAAGCATTGACCAGCCTGTGGGCCGACCCTGACCGGCCGGCCTACCAGCAAACGATCGGCTGGCAGTTGGCAGAAGCGCTCCCATCGTGGTTGCAATAAGTAGGCGCCTGTGTGGAAACGATGAAAGGCAAACAGAAAAAGGCGGCCAGGGGGAAAATCACGCGGGATCGGCCGGAAGAACTGGCACACCACCCGGCGGCCGGGCGTGACCAGTCCCCGGCCGAACTGGCGGCGGCGCTGCACGACCCCCGCGCCAACCACCCGGCTAACGCGGCCCGGAGTGGGCAGATGGCAGTCCAGCTTCAACGGAAGATTGGCAACCAACAGGCCGGCAAAGTGGTGCAGGATGGCAAATCAGGCCAGCCCGGCCGGCAGTTGAGCGAGCCGGCTCGCAAAGAACTCAAAGCACGCAAAGGCGCGGGGCAGGCACTGGAACCCGATGTGCAGCAAAAGATGGAGGCGGCACTTGGCCACCAACTCGATCAGGTTCGCGTGCACACCGACGGGCCAGCCGATGCACTCAACCAGCAGATCGGCGCGGCCGCTTTTGCCACCGGCCGGGACATCTTTTTCCGGCAGGGTAGGTACAACCCAGAGACCCCGACCGGTCAGCATCTGCTGGTCCACGAATTGACCCACGTAGTACAGCAGAGCCGCGGCGAGGTGCCGACGGATGAGGGTCAGGTTCGCCCGGCCGGCGACGCATTTGAGCAACAAGCCAACCAGGTTGCCACGGCCGCGATCCAACAACAATTGAACCCAGGGACCCTTCAACGCCAACCTCTTGAGGAGGAAGAAGAGCTACTTCAAACACAGTCGTTGGAAGAGGAAGAAGAACTCTTGCAGACGCAAGACGAAGAAGAGCTGGTGATGATGCAGCCGCTGGAGGAGGAAGAGGAAGAGGAACTCTTGCAGCCCCAGGAGGAAGAAGAGCTGGTGATGATGCAGCCGCTGGAGGAGGAAGAAGAAGAGGAACTCTTGCAGCCCCAGGAGGAAGAAGAGTTGGTGATGATGCAGCCGCTGGAAGAAGAAGAGGAACTCTTGCAGCCTCAGGAGGAAGAAGAACTGGTGATGATGCAGCCACTGGAGGAAGAAGTGGCACAGGTGCAAGACCGGATAGCTGCCAGAGTTGCGCAGAGCCCGGCCGCGCCGGCGCCGTTCTTCCCCGCGCCGATTGGGCAAGCGACCGGTCCCGAAGGGAAGCTGACCGTACCCAAACCAACCGAATCATCCACCCAGCAGCCGGACGATATTGCCCAGGCACCGGCCGAAGCATTGAAACCCAGGCCAGAAGCACCGATGGGCGGGCTCACTGGGCCAGCCATGATCGCCCAGGCACCGGCCGAAGCGCTCAAGCCCAAGCCCAACCCAAACCAGAAGCGCCGATGGGTGGGTTACTGGGGCCAGCCATGATCGCCCAGGCACCGGCTGAAGCGCTCAAGCCCAAGCCCAAACCGGAAGCGCCGATGGGCGGGCTCACTGGGCCAGCCATGATCGTCCAGGCACCAACCGAGGCGCTCAAGCCCAAGCCCAAACCGGAAGCGCCGATGGGCGGGCTCACTGGGCCGGCCATGATTGCCCAGGCACCGGCCGAAGCGCTCAAGCCCAAGCCCAAACCCAAACCAGAAGCGCCGATGGGCGGCCTCACCGGGCCGGCCATGATTGCCCAGGCACCGGCCGAAGCGCTCAAGCCCAAGCCGAAACCCAAACCGGCAGCGCCGATGGGCGGCCTCACCGGGCCAGCCATGATTGCCCAGGCACCGGCCGAAGCGCTCAAGCCCAAGCCAGAAGTCCTGAAACCGAAACCAGAGAAACCGATGGGAGGGCTAGTGGGGCCTGCTGCCATAGCGCAGGCGCCGACCTCGGCCGTTGAGCAGGGAAATGAATCGCAAGCAGCCAATCTCCCCACACCCGAACTCTTGGAACGGCTGTTGGCCGGTATGTAACAAGGTCGAATTCTGGATGATCCTTACCTTCTGTGATATAACATGATCCTAATCGCACACCCCACGAAGAACCTGGTTGAGAAGCTACACATGGTCAGGGTTTAGATGGTTGGAATATGATCAGCGATCTGGACGAAACGCTACGGCGACTGCTAATTGAAGAGATTCCCATCAAGAACGGCGAGGTGGAAGTCAAATTCGACCTGCCCAACCGGGAATGGGCTGCCAAGCTTTCCAGGCCCACGCTAAACCTGTACCTGTACGACATGCGGGAAAATGTGGACCTGCGCGATACGGACTGGATCGTCGAGCGCGATGAGGCCGGCCGGGCAGTCAAGCGCAAACCAGCCCGCCGGGTTGACCTCTCGTATACGATCACAGCCTGGGCGGCCGACGTGCAAGACGAACACCGCATCCTGACCCGGGTGCTGCGGACGCTGTTCCAGTACAAGGCGCTCCCGGCCGACCGCCTGCAGGGGAACCTGGAAGGCGAGACTCTGCCACTGTACGTCCGCACGGCCGACCCGGACACCATGCCGGATGCCTTTGAACTCTGGACAGTGTTGGACAACGAGCTGAAACCAGCCGTCAACCTGGTTATCACCCTGCCCATCGACTCGGCCATCACCATCACCGGGCCAATCGTCCGCACCCGCATCCTGCGCACACACACCGTGAGCCGGCCGGATGAAACGCAAGGAATCAGCATCCAGATTGCCGGCCGGGTGCTACGCAAAGGGACCGACGAAGGGATCGCGGAAGCGGCCGTCAGTCTGGCTGGAACCGGTTTTGCGGCCGTCACCGACGCCGACGGCCGGTTTGCCTTCTCTGGCGTCCCGGCCGGGGACCACCAGGTGGTCGTCAGGCTGGACGGGGTAGAAAAGAAACGTACCATCACCGTTCCTGGGGTAAATTACGATGTGGAAATGGAGGGGGTGAACAAGACAAAGAAGTGACCGTTGGAGTTATCAACCACGCCTGTTAATGGCTTTATTCGTGTTTAGCTAATGGAGGATGCGTTATGTCACCACAGTACCTGTCCCCCGGTGTGTATATAGAAGAAGTCGATCGGGGGAGCAAACCCATTGAAGGGGTTGGCACCAGTTTGGCCGGCTTTGTCGGTTTTGCCGCCAAAGGGCCGGTCAACAGACCCACCTTTGTCGCCAACTGGACCCAGTTCACCCAGGTCTTTGGCGATTTCCTGCCCGGTGCCTACCTGGCGCACGCGGTGTATGGCTACTTTTCCAATGGCGGTGGCGGGGCTTATATTATGCGCCTGCCCAGCAGCCAGGAAGAGGAGGCCCCGGTCATCGCTGCTGCCGTCCTGCCCGGCCGGGAAGCCCCCGAAGCGCTCCGGCTGACCGCTAAGGAAGAAGGGCCGGCCGGGGAAGGAATCTCGGTCAAAGTCGTGGACGCCGACGAGGGCAAAGTCAACATTGCCATCCAGTTGGGCGACAAGCTGGAAACCTACGAAGGGGTGACCGGCGGCGCCGGCAAAGCCAGCGCGGTGGCGGTCATTAACCAAAAATCGCAACTGGTCACGGCCGAGTCGATCAAAGCCGACCTTCCGGTCGCCGGCACCTTCAAGCTGGCCGCGCCGACCACCACCGAACTGGCCCAAGTAGAGGTACAGCCAGATGTGTACGTCGGCGACGCCTCGGCACGTTCCGGTCTGGGCGGCTTTGAAGCTGTGGACGAGATTAACATCGTCTGCGCTCCCGACCTGATGAGCGCATATCAGAGCGGAGCCCTCACCCGGGAAGGGGTCAAGGCGGTACAACTGGCCATGATTACCCACTGCGAGTTGATGGGCAATCGGGTTGCGGTGTTGGACCCACTACCCAGCATGAGTCCGCAGGAAGTCAAGGAGTGGCGCGAGATGGAGGCGGGCTATGATTCCAAATACGCCGCGCTGTACTACCCCTGGATCCGGGTTGCCAGCCCGGTCGACGGCGGCCCCATCAACCTGCCACCCAGCGGCCACATGGCCGGCATCTGGGCGCGCTCCGATGGCGAGCGCGGCGTCCACAAGGCTCCGGCCAACGAGATTGTGCGCGGAGCGCTGGGGCTGGAGGTAGGAATCACCAAGACAGAGCAAGACCTGCTCAACCCCATTGGTGTGAACTGCATACGCGCCTTCCGCGGCCGCGGCATCCGCGTGTGGGGTGCCCGCACCCTGTCCAGCGACCCCTCCTGGCGGTATCTCAACGTCCGCCGGCTGTTCAACTTTGTCGAGGAGTCGATCGAGAACGGGACGCAGTGGGCGGTCTTTGAGCCCAACGACCTCGATCTCTGGCAGCGGGTAAAACGCACCATCACCGCTTTCCTGACCCGTGTCTGGCGCGACGGAGCGCTCTTTGGCGCAACCGCCAGCGAGGCATTTTACGTCAAGTGCGATGAAGAGCTGAACCCGCCCGAAGTCCGCGATGCAGGGCAATTGATTGTGGAAATCGGCATTGCGCCGGTCAAACCGGCCGAGTTTGTCATCTTCCGCATCAGCCAATGGCAGGGCGGAGCCAGCGTTGAAGAGTAGTGGGTTAATCAAGAATAAACTGGAGGTGTAGTATGCCAACCGGAGGACGAACTGATCCCCTTGTCAGTTTTCACTTTTACGTCGAGATCGACGGCATTACCCAGGCGCAATTCAAGGAGTGCTCTGGGCTGGATTCCACCTCGGAGGTGGTCGAGTACAAAGAGGCCAACAAGGATGGCGTGACCGTCGTCCGCAAGGTGCCTGGCGCACTCAAGTGGTCGGACATTGTGCTCAAACGCGGCATCACCGACGTGATGGAGTTGTGGGAGTGGCGCAAGCAGATCGAGGAAGGGCACGTGGACGAAGCCCGCAAAAATGGCTCCATCGTTCTGTATAACCAGTCCAACCAGGAGGTTGCCCGCTGGAACTTTGTGGACGGCTGGCCCACCAAAATCACCGGCCCGCAGATCAGCGCCGATAGCAACGAGATTGCAATCGAAGAGTTGACTATCGCCCACGAAGGTCTGGAGCGCGTGTCGTAATGGAAGGTTTGCAGACCGAGTTCGAGTTCACGCTGCCGCGTGGCTACGTGGACGGTGAAGGCAATCTGCAACAGACCGGCATTATGCGGCTGGCTACTGCCTACGACGAGATCGCACCGCTGCGCGATCCACGGGTTCGGGCAAATCAGGCGTACTTGGTGATCATCCTGCTCAGCCGGGTCATAACCCGGCTGGGCACCATCACCAATGTGACGCCCAAGACCATCGAGGGGCTGTTCTCGGCCGACTTGGCCTTTCTGCAGCGCTTTTACCGCCGGATCAACGAAACCGGCCTGAGCAGCGTCCCCGTAGCTTGCCCGGAGTGCGGCAAAGAGTTCGAGGTGGACTTCGGCCGCCTGGGGGGGTAGCCGGCTACCCCTTGGAGGACCTCTCCAGGGAGGTAGCGTACATAGCCTATCATTTCCACTGGCCCGTGGACCAGATTCTGTCCATGGAGCACGCTGAACGCCACCAGTGGGTGAGGGAGATTGCGCGCATCAATCAAGCGCTTTCTGAGCGTGTAAGGAGGTAATGGGCCAATGGGTGACGGGTCTCGCATAACCGGTCGCTCTGCTGCCCAGGAAGATAATGCCTACAACTGCTGAACGCCGCGACCCTTTTCAGAGTTTCTACTTCTTTGTGGAAATTGACGGCATCAACTGCGCCGGTTTCACCGAGTGCAGCGGGCTGGAGATTACCACCGAAACCTTTGAATACAAGGAGGGCGGCCTGAATACCTACACACACAAGTTACCGGTTCGCACCAGCTTTGGCAACGTGACGCTGAAACGCGGGCTGACCGACACGACCGAATTGTGGGACTGGTACATGGCGGTGGTGCGCGGAGAGGTAGAGCGCAAGAACGTGTCCATTGTCCAGTACAACAGCGCCCAGGAAGAGGTCAAACGTTGGGACTTTAAGAATGCCTATCCGGTCAAATGGGTCGGACCCAAATTCAACGCGGCCGGCAAGCAAGAGGTCAGCATCGAGACGCTGGAGATCGCCCACCAGGGGCTGACGGATCTGTAGCCTTACGGGAAACTATGCCACCGACATTGGCCGACCTTTTTCAACAGCTAGTAGGCTTTTTGACCGGCCGGCGGCAATCCGAGCCTGCACCGGAACCGGCCGGGCCGGCCGTACAGCGGTCTGTGCTGCCCGACTTTACACCCGAGATTCCCTCGCTGGCAGATGCGGCCGCGCAAATGACCCTGTTTGCTGGCGCGGAGGAGATGTTGCCGTCGCTGCCGGCCGAGATGCTGGACAGCCTACCCACACAGATCGGCATGCCCCACCTGGGCGGGACGGAACGGCTGGGCCAACTGTCCGCACTCGGCGACCCGCCGGTGATCAATCCCTTCTTTGCCATGACCGACCTGCCCCAATTGCCCACGGCCGGCGGGCTAACGGAACAGCTAACCCCGCTTTTCAGCCTGTTCAGCCCGGCCAGGCTGGGCAGCGCTCCCGGCACCTCCACTCTGCCAGACGTCGGCCGGGTGGTGCAAGACAGCAGCAACCTGCCGCAACAACAACCAGACATCGGCCGGTTGATGCAAGGGGTGGAGCAGATTGGCAGTTTGGCGGCCGAGACGGGGGAGGAGCGCCTGGAACGTGTTCTGCCTCCCCAACTCGCCGCGTCGCCACTCAGCGCGCCGCCCGAGATGCCGCTCGCGGCACCGGATGCAACCCCTCCAGCGGCGGCCGAACCATCGCGGCCGGCCGGACCGCGCCAGGTGCAACGCTCCTTCCTGCCCGATCTGGGCGGGCTGATGGACCGGGTTGGCGGGATTGGCGAGTTCGCCAGCCGCGTGCCGGGAGTCGGCCGGGCCTTGGGCGGACTGGGTGGAGCGACGGAACAACTCTCCTCGCTGGGCGGCCTGACGGAACGCATCCCCGGCGTCGGCGGGTTGATGGACCGTCTGCCTTCGGCCGGCGGGCTCACGGAAGGGCTGGGCGGGTTGACCGAAAGGCTGGGCGGCGCGGCCGGAGGCCTGACCGAAGGACTCGCTGGCCTGACGGAGCGCATCCCCGGCGTCGGTAGCTTGATGGATAGTCTACCCTCGGTCGGCGGACTTGGCCAAGGGTTGGGCGGGCTGACTGAAGGGCTGGGCGGCGCGGCCGGAGGTCTGACTGAAGGACTCAGCGGCCTGGCGGAGCGCATCCCCGGCGTCGGCGGCCTGACTGAATCCCTGGGCGGTGAAGGGGGGCTGGGCGGACTGCTCGGCGGCGCGGCCGGGGGCCTGACTGAATCCCTGGGCGGAGGGGAAGGGCTGGGCGGCATGCTCGGCGGCCTGACCGAGTCTTTGGGTGGGGGTGAAGGGCTGGGCGGACTACTCGGCGGCCTGACCGAATCCCTGGGCGGAGGGGAAGGGCTGGGCGGCATGCTTGGTGGAATCACCGAGTCCTTGGGTGGCGGCGAAGGGGGGCTGGGTGGCATGCTTGGCGGAATCACCGAGTCCTTGGGTGGCGGCGATGGGGGGCTGGGTGGCATGCTTGGCGGAATCACCGAGTCTTTGGGTGGTGGCGAGGCAACAAGCTGGGGCGGCATGCTTGGCGGAATCACCGAGTCCTTGGGTGGCGGCGCAGGGGGGCTGGGTGGCATGCTTGGCAGCCTGACCCAGTCTTTGGGTGGGGGTGAAGGGCTGGGCGGACTGCTCGGCGGCGTTACGGAATCCCTGGGCGGCGAAGGGGGGCTGGGCGGACTGCTCGGCGGCGCGGCCGGGAGCCTGACTGAATCCCTGGGCGGCGAAGGGGGGCTGGGCGGACTGCTCGGCGGCCTGACTGAATCCCTGGGCGGCGAAGGGGGGCTGGGCGGACTGCTCGGCGGCGCGGCCGGGGGCCTGACTGAATCCCTGAGCGGCGAAGGGGGGCTGGGCGGGATGCTCGGTGGCCCGACTGAATCCCTCGGCGGCGCGGCCGGCGGGTTGACAGAAGGCCTGGGTGGCCTGGCCGGTGGACTCACCGAGAGCTTGCCCTCCATGGGCGGGCTCACCGAATCATTGACCGGCGGGCTGGGCTCGCTATTGGGCGGCCGGGGTGGCGGCCGGCCGGAAATGCCCATGGCCCCCTCATTGCCCGACGTGATGGGCGGCGCTGGCGCAACACCCGATGCGGCCGGGGCCAGCGGTGCGCTGGGACAGATCACGCAGATGGGCGAGAGCGCGGCTCAGGCGGCCGGCGCGGCCGCGCCAGACGTCAACGCCATCGCGGACCAGGTCTTTGAGCAGGTTCGCCAGCGACTACAGATTGAGCGAGAACGAATGGGGCACAGCCCCTTCTAGCAGCGGAGCAAAGCCATGCCAAACGGGCAACTGGTGAAAGCAACCATCACAAACATTGATACCGATGAATCGGTGGAGTGCATGTTCAACCCCACCGAGTACAGCTTTACAAAAAAGTCCGAGTGGAAAGAGAAAACCCGCCGCGGCCGGAACGTGCCGCACCTCGAGTTTAGCGGCGGCAAGCCTACCGAACTGAAAATGCAACTCTTTTTTGACACCTACGAGTCCGGCGAGGACGTGCGCGACCAGTACACCAACGCCATCTGGAAATTGGCCATGGTGGACTCTAGCCTGAAGGACCGCCGGACGAACAAAAGCCGGCCGCCCAAGTGCGAGTTCCGCTGGGGCAACACCTGGTCCTTCAAGGCGGTCGTCACCGACATCAGCCAAAAATTCACCCTCTTTTTGTCGGACGGTACACCGGTGCGCGCCACGCTGGACGTGACGATGAAGCAGATCGACGACGAGGGACTGTATCCGCGCCAGAACCCGACCTCCGGCGGCGGGGAGGGACACCGGACCCGCACTGTCCGCCAGGGAGAGCGGTTGGACTGGATTGCTTCCCAGGAGTATGGCGACTCGTCCCACTGGCGCTTTATCGCCGAGGTGAACAGAATTGATAACCCGCAGGAGGTGCGGCCGGGCACTGTGTTGCGCCTGCCCCCCCTGCCGTGAGGATAATGGTCTGAGATGCCGGAAGTTCAGCATAACCCGCAGGTATATATCAAGATCAACGGAGCCGACCCGCCGGAGTCGCTTTACAACGATCTCGGCCGGGTGGTGGTGGACGATAACCTGCACCTGCCCGATATGTTCACCATCCAGGTTTTCGACCCGCGCCTGGAGTGGGTGGATGGCAACAGCTTTCAGTTGGGTGCCGAGATCGAGATCGGGGCCAAGGGGGAAGACGACCGACAGGACAAGCTGCTGGTTGGCGAGGTGACGGCGCTGGAGCCGGACTATCCGGCCGGCAGCGCACCCACGCTCACCATTCGCGGCTACGACCGCGCCCACCGGCTGCATCGCGGCAAAAAGACCCGCACCTTTTTGCAAATGACGGATAGCGACGTGGCCTCCAAAATCGCGCAAGAGGCGGGACTGCGGACCGACGTCACCTCCACCAGCGAGGTGTACGAATACATCATTCAGAGCAACCAGACCGATTTCGAGTTTCTGGTCGAGCGCGGCAAGCGAATCGGCTTTGACGTGTACGTAGATGGCCGGACACTAACCTTCAAGGCTCCCCAGTCCCGTGGCCAGCCCATCGATTTGGAATGGGGCGACAAGCTGCGTACTTTCCGGCCGCGGCTGACCACCTCCGGCCAGGTAAAAGAGGTGGTGGTCAAAAGCTGGGACCCGCGGCAGAAAAAGGAGATCGTCGGCCGGGCGACCCGCGGCCGGGGGACCCCCAGCGTGGGCGAGCGCAGCACTGGCAGCGACCTGGCCCAGCAAGCCTTTGGCGACGCGGGCACACTGGTGGTGACCGATCGGCCGGTGCACACCCAGACCGAGGCAGACAACCTGGCCCAATCCATCGCCAACGAGATCTCTGGCGGGTTTATCCAGGCGCAGGGCACCTGCCGCGGCGAGCCGCGCCTGCGCGCCGGCAGCGCCATCAAGCTATCCGCCCTGGGCGACCGCTTTAACGGCGATTACACGGTGACCAACAGCACCCACACCTTTTCGCCCGAAAGCGGGTACGTCACCAGCTTTACCATTGCCGGCCGGGAGACGGGCACGCTGAGCGAGATGATGAGCGGCAAAAAGAGCACCAGCCTGGGCGTGGTGGTGGGCGTGGTCACCAACAACGACGACCCGGACGGACAAGGACGGGTCAAAGTCAAGTTCCCCTGGCTGGCAGACAACGAGGAGAGCACCTGGGCAAGGGTAGCCAGCCCGATGGCCGGTGCCGACCGCGGTTTTTTCTTCCTGCCGGAGGTCAACGATGAGGTGCTGGTGGCCTTTGACCACGACGACATGCGCAAGCCTTACGTCGTCGGGGCACTCTGGAATGGGAGCGATAAGCCGCCGATCACCGGCGCAGTCAGCGGCGGGCAGGTGGTTCAACGGGTCATCAAGACCCGGGCCGGCCATACCATCACACTGGATGACACCAGCGGCTCGGAAAAGGTCACCATTGAGGATCACCAGGGCAACAACGTGATTACGCTGGATGCCTCCGGCCGCAAGCTAATCATCGAGAGCCAGGGCGACATTGAAATCAAGAGCAACATGAATGTGAAAATCGAGGCCGCGGCCAAGGTAACGGTCAAGGGCGCGATGATTGAGTTGAACTAATGGGACAGCCAGCCGCCAAACAGGGTGACCAGATCACAGCCACCGACACCCACATCGTGATGGTGCCGGCTCCGCCGGGTTCGCCCGTGCCAACGCCGTTGCCCCACCCGTTTGTGGGTATCATTGACGGTGGCCTGAGCAGCGACGTCAAGATCATGGGGATGCCGGCCGCTACGGTGAACAGCACCGCCAGCAACACGCCGCCCCACATCCCCACGCCACCGGGCACCACCTTTCAAAAGCCGCCCACCAACAAGGGCGAGATCATGATGGGCAGCACCACGGTCAAGATCAACGGCAAGATGGCAGCCCGCAATGGCGATATGGCCAAAACCTGCAACGACCCGGCCGACATGCCGGTTGGCACAGTGGTGGCGGCCGGGACGGTGATGATTGGCGGCTAGAGCAGGCAAGCACGCGGCGGTGTAGCATTGAGGTCTGAATTATGAGCGAAACTGGCAAACGGATCATCGGCTCCGGCTGGGCATTCCCCCCGCAGGTCAACAAGCGGGGCGGGATCTCTCTGTCGCACGATGAACATGACATCGACCAATCCATTGGCGTGATCCTGGGCACCGAGCAAGGCGAACGGCCGATGCGGCCGGATTTTGGCTGTCGCATCCACGACCTGGTCTTTGCGCCCATCAACGCGGCCACTTTGGGGCTGGTGGCCCATTACGTAGAGGAGGCGCTGGGCTGGTGGGAGCCGCGCATCGAAGTGCTGGACATCCGCGTTGAAACCGACCCCAACCCACGCACAGTGGGCAGGCTGCTGATTCACATCGAGTACCGGGTCAAAGCTACCCACGACGAGCGCAGCCTGGTCTATCCATTTTACATCATAGCTGAGGACTAGTGACATGACCATCCCGGCACCCAAACTCGACGACCGAAGTTTCCAGGACATCGTCAACCAGGCCAAGGCGCTGATTCCGCGCTACACACCCGAGTGGACCGACCACAATCTGTCCGACCCCGGCGTGACGCTGATTGAGCTGTTTGCCTGGATGATGGAGATGATGCTCTTCCGGCTGAACAAGGTGCCGGACAAGAACTATATCAAGTTTATGGAGTTGATCGGGATGCAGCTCAACCCGCCCACGCCGGCGCAGGCAGATGCCACTTTTTGGCTCTCTGCGCCGCAGCCCAACACGGTCACCATCCCGGCCGGCACCGAAGTAGCCACCGTCCGCACCGAGATGGAAGAGGCGATCATCTTTACCTCCGACCGACCGCTGCCCATCGTTGTGCCACGCCTGCTCTCCTGCCAGGCCTCGGCCGATGGGAGCACGTTTCACGATCACACCTCCAAACTGGACCTGGAGGGGCAGGCGTTCTTTTGTTTCGCCTCTCCGCCCCGGCCGGGCAACGCCATGTACCTGGGCTACCAGGAGGACATCAGCCACAATATCCTGGGGCTGACTATCCACTGCACCATTGAAGGCATTGGCGTGGACCCCAACAACCCACCGTTGGCCTGGGAGGCCTACTGCGGTGAGAAGGGCTGGGTCGAGTGTGAAGTGGATCAGGACACCACCGGCGGGCTAAACCGCACGGGGGAAGTGTCTCTGCACATCCCGGCCGGGATGGTCGCGCAGCGCCTGAAGGGGCAAAAGGAGGATGCCTTCTGGGTCCGCTGCCGGCTCACTCCGGCCGCGCCCAATCAACCCACCTACAGCCAGTCGCCGCGCATCCACACGGTCAAATCGCGCGGCCTGGGCGGGACGGTGGGAGCAACCCACTCCCAGGCGCTCAGCGGCGAATTGCTGGGCCGCTCCGATGGCAAGCCATCCCAGGCGTTCCGATTGGAACGTTTTCCCGTGCTGCCCCGCCGGCCGGGCGAGCATCTGTCCGTGGAGGAGAGCGAAGGCGAATGGGAAACCTGGGTTGAAGTAGCCGATTTCGCTGAATCCGGTCCGGACGACAAGCATTACACGCTCGATAGCGTGAGTGGCGAGATCCGCTTTGGTCCGGTGGTGCGCCAATCAGACGGGACGGAGCGGCTGTACGGCGCAATCCCGCCCAAAAACGCCCGCATTCGCTATGAAGGTTACCGCGTGGGCGGCGGGGCGGTGGGCAACGTCGGCTCTCATGCGCTCACGGTGCTCAAAAGCTCCATCCCTTACGTGGCGCGGGTCTCCAACCGCCGGCCGGCACACGGCGGGCTGGACCAGGAGAGCGTGGAAGCGGCCAAGCTGCGCGCCCCGCAGATGATTCGCACCCGCCACCGCGCTGTCACGGCCGAGGACTTTGAGTACCTGGCCCGCGAGGCATCCCCGCGCGTGGCCCGCGCCCGTTGCATCCAGCCCCGCGCGGCCGGCGACTCCAACGCGCCGCCGCCAGGGTTGGTGCGCGTGCTCATCATCCCGGCCATCGGCACGGCCGACGGCCGGGTTCCCCCCGACCTGATCCAACCCAACGAAGAACTGATCAAAACGGTCGCTGCCTTTCTGGACGAGCGCCGCCTGCTGACCACGGCGCTCAAGGTAGAAGGAGCCCGAGTGATCAGCGTTACGGTGGAGGCTGCGGTGGTCATCGCAGCCAAGGCAGCGCCAGAGGCGGCCACCCGTATCATTGAGGAGCGCCTGTACCAGTTTCTCAACCCGCTGGTAGGCGGGCCGAACAACGATGGCTGGCCCTTTGGCCGGCCGCTGCATGTCAGTGAGATTTACGCCGCCGTCCAGCGCCTGCCCGGGGTCGAATTTGTGGAATCGGTGCTGGTCAGCCAGGTTGACCCGGCAAGCGGCAAAGCGGAGCGGGTTGACCCCAAGCTGGAGATCCCGGCCGACGCGGTGATTACCTCCTATTCTCACCGCGTTCAAGTCAAACGGTTTGAATTCTAGGAGATACACGCATGTCTGATTTTATCGGTGTTTCGCTAAAAATGCCCAACCAGCCGGTCGAGCCCGGCCGGTCACTGGAAGCCACCCTTATCATCCAGAACCGCGGCGACGTGGTGGACCAACTCACCATCCAGGTGGGCGGCGTGCCACCCGACTGGATCCAGCTTAGCCGGAACAGCATCCCCCTCTTTCCCGGCGACCAAGACCAGGTCAAACTGGCGTTCGCGCCGCCGCGCACGCCGGATGCCGTTGCCGGCACACACCGCATCAACATCTGGGTGCAATCCAAGGAGCATCCCGGCGAATACACGACCGTGCAGGACAGGCTGCAGGTCAACCAATTCCATCGCACCGTGATGGATGTGAACCCCAAGCGGGCCAGCAGTCGCAAAGACGCGGCTTATCGGGTGCGGCTGAACAATGCCGGTAACGCCCCGGCCAGCTTTCGCTTTACCGCGCAGGATGACGAACAGGGCCTGGTGTACCGTTTTGCCCAGCCAACCGTCACGCTGCAGCCCGGCCAGTCGGCCGACGTCGCGCTGACCATCGAGCCGCGGGAGGCGAAAAAGATCGGCAGCGCCGCGACCCACAATTTTTCGGTAAACGCGCTGCCGGTGGGCGCCGGCGAGGCAGCCGCCAGCACCGGTCAGTTGGTCGCCATCCCCCTCTTCCCCACCTGGGTGCTGCCGATTGCCGGGATGCTGGCCCTGGCACTCTGCGCGGTGGCGATCATTTTGGGGCTCAAGCTGATAAACCAGCCGCCGGACGTCTTGGCCTTTGTAGGTTTTTCCCCCACGGCCGGCGAGTCACAGGCCATCACCGTCCAAAAGGGCGAATCGGTCACGCTGCGCTGGCAGGTGGACAAAGCCAGCGAGGTTTCCATCAGCCCGCCGGTGGGCGGCGTCATGACCGTCCCGGTGGGCGCGGTCACCTTTGTGCCGGAAAGCGACCAGGTGTACACGCTGCTGGTGCATGGCCGGGGCGGGCAGACGGACACGGCCGAAGTGCGGATCGTGGTGGCCTTGCCGACTGCGCCCACCATTGTGGCCTTTGTCGGCTCGGCCGGTGGGCAGCCAGCGGGGCAGGACATCACCGTGACCGAAGGCGAGACGGTGATGTTGAGTTGGGAGGTGCAAAACGCCACCCGAATTGTGATTGACCCGCCGGTCTCGGGCGAAATGTCCCTACCGACCGGGAGCGCCAGCGCGGTGCCGGCCGGCAACATGGCCTACACCCTGCGCGCCAGCAACGACGGCGGCACGGAAGAGGCCAAGGTGCAGATCACTATCCAGGGTCTGCCGCCGACCATTGACACCTTTACGGCCGATCCGGCCGTCATCGTCAAGGGGCAAACCGAGCAGATCACGCTCAACTGGACCGCGCCGGGCGCGGACTCGGTCACGGTGGAAGGAGTGGGGCAATTCAACGGCTCGGTAGGGACCACCAACGTACCTGCGCCTACTGAAAGTCGCTCATATAAGCTCATTGCCATCAACGCCAGTGGCACGGTAGAGGCTCTTGCCCAGGTGACCGTCTCGGATGTGGATTGCACCGTGCAGACCGGAGGGCTCAACGTGCGGCGCGGGCCGGGGGCCGGCCCCTCCCCGCTGCCCGATTTCCCCGAGATCGGTGTGCCGCTCAATCTGGGTGACCGCGTCCAGCCGCTCAGCCGCTACCAGTTGGACAACGGCGCTATCTGGCTGGAGATCATCACCCCGGCCGGCATCAAGGGCTGGATCGCTTTCCAGAACGAGGCAGCGACAGTGCAATATATCGCCTGCACCAACCTGGACATCCTTAGCCTGCCAGAAGGGACCAGCCCTGCCACGCTGACGCCCACGCCCAGCAGCACGGCCACCCCCACGCCCACCATCACCCTCACTCCGTCGATCACCCCCACCTGGAAACCGCTTTTCATCATGACACCGATCAGGATCTTCCCAATCATCACCGTGACGCCATAGAGAGGACCTACCATGTACGGAACACTGGAAATCCTGGAACCGGATGGCGATCAGTACAACTTTGAACTGACGCAGGAGTTGGTCACCATCGGCCGGGCGCAAGAGTGCGAGGTAACGCTGGCGGACCAGCAAACCTCCCGGCAGCACACCCAGGTGCGCTGCTCCGCGGACGGCTGTGCCGTGGTGGACCTGGGCAGCACCAATGGCACCACGGTACAGGGCCAGCGCCTGCCCGCCAACCAGCCGGTGCCCCTGACCGACAAGATGGTGTTTGTCCTCGGCCGGACCCGCATCCGGTACCTGGCCCCCAGCAAACAGCCCAGGCCGGCCGCACCCCCGCCACCGCCCGTTGCGCGCAAGGAGCAGCCGGAACAGGAGACGGCCGCTGACCGGCCGCCGCCGATCGTGCCAGTGGAAAAGGAGCCGCCCAAGCCCAAGCCGGCCGCGCCACCCCCGCCGCCCCCACCTCCGCCGCCCGCCCAACCGCGCCCGGCCGGCCCGGCCGCCCCGCCGTCACCGGTGTCCCTTCCGCCGGAGGTGAGCAGCTACCTGGCAAACCTACCGGCCATTTATGGACAGGGCGATTTCATCGGCCGCTTTTTGCTGATCTTTGAGCACCTGCTGTTGCCGGTGGACCGGCAGATTGACCACCTGGCGCTGCTTTTTGACCCCCGCCACACCCCGGCCGAACTGCTCCCCTGGCTGGCAAGTTGGGTGGACCTGGTGCTGGACGAGACCTGGCCCGAAGAACGCCGTCGGGAGTTGATCCAATCGGCCGTGCAGTTGTACCAGTGGCGCGGCACCAACCGCGGGCTGAAAGAGTATTTGCGCATCTACACCGGCGTCGAGCCCGAGATCTATGAGCCGATCAGCCGCATGGACCTGAGCAAGGAGCCAGACACCCGCGGCCGGCTGGCAGCCCAATCATTCGTCGTTACCTTGCGCGTCCCCGACCCAGACGATGTGGATCGCGCCAAAGTGACCACCATCGTTGAGGCGGAAAAACCGGCCCACACAGCCTACCAACTGCGCGTGGAAAAGGCCCAATAAAAAGCCCTCACGCGGATCGGCATTTTGCGGTAGAATTGTCCTTGCCTTATATGGCACGGAAGGAGTATGCTGCATGACCGACCTGTTGACCGCCTATCTGGGGGAATACCCGCCAGCCGTGGAGACGGCGCTCAACGAGATGGCGCAGAACCAGATTGTAACCCGCATTTGGGCGCACGACCACACCGTCTGGCGGCCGGACCCCACCGAAATCTCCAACCGGCTGGGCTGGTTGGATGTTCACCAGCGGATGGAGGCCGAAGCTGCCGCGTTGGAGGTCTTTGTCACAGAAGTCGAGGCTGACGAATACACCGCCGTCCTGCTGCTAGGCATGGGCGGCTCCAGCCTCGCCCCGGAGGTCTTTAGCCAAGTCTTTGGTTGCCGGCTCGCACTGTCCGTACTCGACAGCACCGACCCCGGTGCAGTGCTTTTCCACGCCCGCCGGCTAGACCCGGCCAAGACATTGTTCGTCGCCTCCACCAAGTCGGGCAGCACAGTGGAGACCCTATCCGCCCTCAAGTACTTTTACAACCAGACGCTCAACGCGGTCGGTTCAACGCATGTTGGCAAGCATTTTGTCGCCATCACCGACCCCGGCAGCCAGTTGGCCGAGCTTGCAACAAAGCATGGCTTCCGCCGGACCTTTCTCAACGACCCGAATATTGGTGGTCGCTTTTCCGCGTTGAGCTACTTTGGCCTGGTCCCGGCCGCGTTGGTGGGTGTGGACCTGCCCCGGTTACTGGAACGGGCCGGGCGGATGGCGGAGCATTGCGCGGCTGAGGGCGCATCCAATCCGGCCGCTCGCCTGGGCGTGATCATCAGCGAGTTGGGCAAGGCAGGGTGGGATAAATTGACATTAGTCGCTTCTCCCCAGATTGCCAGCTTTGGCTATTGGGTGGAGCAACTGGTAGCGGAAAGCAGCGGCAAAGATGGCAAAGGGATTCTGCCGGTTGAAGGCGAGACGCCTGGAGCCCCCGGCGTCTATGACGGCGACCGGCTCTTTGTTTACCTGCAATTGGCAGGGGACGAGACCCACTCCGAGGCGGTGGAGATGCTGCGAGATGCCGGCCGGCCTGTTGTCCACCTGCTTCTTCAAGACCGCTACGATCTGGGAGAACAGTTCTTCCTGTGGGAGTTTGCGACGGCCGTGGCCTGCCACCGGTTGGGCGTCAACCCCTTTGACCAGCCCAACGTGGAGGCGGCCAAGGAATTGGCCCGGCAACTAATGGCTACTTACCAGCGGCGGGGAAGGTTGCCGGAAACGGAGGCGGCCCCTGCGTCGGCCGAGGCGCTGACGATGTTTCTGAACCGGGCCCGTCCGGGCGATTACATCGCGTTGCAGGCCTATGTGCAGCCTTCGGCCGAGACCGACGCCGCCCTGTTGATGCTGCGCACCCAATTGCGCGATCACTACCGGCTGGCGACCACTGTTGGGTATGGGCCACGCTTTCTTCACTCCACCGGCCAGTTGCACAAGGGGGACGCCGGGCACGGGTTGTTTGTCCAGCTTACGGCCGATAACCCCCAGGATGCACCCATCCCCGAGGTGGCCGGGGGGACCGCCTGGTTCACCACCTTTGGCGTACTCAAGGCCGCCCAGGCGCTGGGTGACCTGCAGGCATTGCGCGATGCCGGCCGGCGGGTGATCCGCATCCACCTAAGTTCCAGCGTGGGAACCGACATCCGGCGGCTAGCCAGCGCCTTGTTGTAGCCGCCATCTGCCTGGCGTGCTATAATTCCCCGGGCAATGGAACATCCCAAACTATGACCGAGCGCACCAACGATCAGTGGCTGGCAGATTTGAGCGGGCCGGAGCAAGACGCGGCCCTGGCCGACCTGCGCGCCCTCCTCACCCGCGGGCTGACCTACGCGTTGGCCGGCCGGGGCGCCGATGTAGCCGCCATCGAGGATTTCAGCCAGGATGCGCTGCTCAAAATCCTGGGGAGCCTGGCTAGCTTTCGTGGCGAGAGCAAGTTCACCACCTGGGCGCAGAAAATAGCGATCAACGTGGCATTTACCGAAATGCGCCGGCGGCGCTGGCAGGACGTTTCACTGGACGGCATTGTTGAGGCGCGGGAAGGTGACTGGATCCCGGACACGCTGTCGGACCCATCGGCCGGGCCGGAGCAGCGCGCAACCCAAAACATGCTGTTGAGTACACTGCGTCGCCTGGTCACGCAGGAATTGACCGATAAGCAACGCCAGGCCATGATGGCGATCATCATCCAGGGGATGCCACTGGAAGAGGTGGCCCGCCGGATGGGGACCAACCGCAACGCGCTCTACAAACTACTGCACGACGCCCGCAAACGACTCAAACGGCAGATGGAGGCCGAGGGGTTGTCACCCCAGGACCTCCTGGCTGCTTTTGGGGGTGGGTGACAGGAGAGTCGGACCGATGACGGAACCCTGGTGGCGCAAGCTTTTACATTCCCTGACGGGCCAGCGTCGCAGCCGGCCGGCTTTGACTTTGGATGCCCAGATGCTCAAAGGCGTGGTGCAGTCCATCTTTTCCACCCACGAAGAGGAACTGACCTGCGTGGAGTGTTTTGAACAGGTCGATCAGTTTGCCGAACTGGTCCTGGCGGGCAAGAAAGCAGCCGAGGCGCTGCCGCTGGTGCAGGATCACCTGGACCGCTGTGGCGACTGCCGCGAAGAGTTTGAGGCGCTGCTGGCAGCGCTGCAGGCGCTGGCCTGATCCGCTCCCTTTTTGCCAGTCCCATAACCATCCTTTTGTAAGATTCGCGCGCCTGGCTGCATCAGATGCAGCAGAGGATGATGATGATATTGCGGTGGTGGCGCATGCTCCTGAAAACTGTTTCAACGGCGTTAGGCCGGTTCCGGCCGGGGTCGCCGCTCCTTTCCTCAACCGGTCATTTGGATCGCGAACAACTCCAGTCACTACTGGAGGGTATCTTTGCCACGCGACCCGACGAACTGGACTGCGGCGCATGCTTTGAGCAGGTAGGATGCTATGCCGATTTGCACCTGGCTGGCAAATCTGCGGCCGAGGCGATGCCCCTGGTGCAAGATCATGTGGCCCGTTGCCAGGACTGTCGCGAGGAATTCACAGCGCTCCTGAGGGCACTGCAAGCCTACTCCTGATTCTGCCTACCAAGATCATCCAACAGAGCGATGAGTTCTTCATTGGTGGGGATATCTTGCATCGAGTGCCCGTAATGCACGTGTCGGGCAACGCCTTCACGGTCCACAAGAAACTGCGCCGGCATTCTTCCCAGTCTAAACAGGTTGACCTCCTGCCCGTGAAGCTTGAGTACCACCATATGCTTGGGGTCAGGCAGGCCAACAAAAGGTAGATTCTCCTTCCCCTAATATTCGGCAAACGCGGCCGCGCCTTCTGGGCCTACCACCGCAATCTCTGCCTGGCGTTCCACAAACTGGCCATAATCCTGGCGCAACTGCGCCAGGTGCCGGCGGCAGAAGGGTCACATAAAGCCCCGGTTAAAAACCAGGACGATGTGCTGCTTGCCCCGAAAATCGAATAGCCGCACCGGCCTACCGCGGCAATCGTCCAGCGCAAATTCCGGGGCCGGCGTGTTGATCTGTATCTGGGCCATTCATCCTCCCCTTTTCTCACTCGCTTGCCAGCCAGGCGGCCACCGCTTCCAAGAAAGCGGCCGGGCACTCTTCCTGTGGGACGTGCCCACAACTAGGCAGAACCACCAGTTCGGCATTGGGTAGTTCCCCCGCCAGTTGCACACTCTGCTCGGTGGGCACAATCCGGTCGTCGTCGCCGGTGATGACCAGGGTGGGAATGGACAGCTCGGTCAGCCGGCCGGGCAGATCCAACTCATCCCGGGCAGCGGTTAGCTCCCACAAGGCGCGGTCCCAATAGTCGGCCTGCAGCGGTTTTTTGTAGCCAGCCAGGATTTCCGACGTGACCCGGCCGGGGTCGTGCCAGGCGGTGTAGATGGTCTGCTCGCCCCAGTCCGCGATGGAGCGGACCAGGAGTGGCCCCAGCCGGCGCATCTGCGGAGTGCGCAGCAACGGATTGAGCCAGCCGGGCAGTCCACCGGAGGAGTAAACGGCCGGCGAGACCAGCACCAGCCCAGCCACCCGCTCTGGGTTACTTAACGCTGTTAAGAGGGCCACCGTCCCCCCGGCCGAGTTGCCGACCAGTATCGCCCGTTCTATCCCCAGCGCATCCATCAGACCAACAGTCTGCTCCGCCTGCGACTGAACGCTGTACGGGCTTGGCCCTTCCCACTCACCGGCTAGCGGCCGCTCCGTTAGCCCGTGCGCCGGCCGATCGAAGGCAATCACCGTGGCATTTTCAGCCAGCGGCTGCATCACCTCCCGCCAGGAGAACACGCTGGCGCCAAAGCCGTGCAATAACAGCAAGGCTCGCTCACCGGAGCCGGCCGATTTGAAGTGCGCCGTCAGCCCATCCACCTCTGTAAACTGGCTGTCCGGGTCGGCCAACTGCAGCGTGGGGACGGTGTCCAGCGCCGGAACCGGTACCAAAAAGGGGCCAACCAGCATGCCAAGCAACAGCACAAGAAAGACGACCAGGGCGATCCGCCGCACTCTTTTCATGCTTCACACGTGGTTGCGCAGCATCAGTTCCTTGGGATATGGGTTAAGGTAAACTTGCTGGTGGACCCACTCCGGCGCATCGTGGCGGCGCAAGTGATGCCGGAGCAATGTAAGCGGCACAATCAACGGAACCAGGCCGTGCCGGTAATCCTCTATCAGGCCCAGTAGCTCTTCTTTATCGGCCGGAACGAGTTGTTTTTTGACAAAGCCCATCAGGTGATGCATCACGTTGGCGTGCTTGCCGGGGGTGGCCTTCAGCTTGAGCACCTGCATGAACTGGCTGCCGTACTCATCGGCAAGCTGCTCCCACGGGCTATTGCCGGCCGCCGCCACCAGCCGGCCAAGCTGCCGGTAGTAATTGGGGTTGTGGGACATGAGGGTAAGCTTGTGAGCGGTATGAAAACGGACCAGGCCACCGGCCGATGGGTCCTGCTCCAACAGACTTGTCCAACGGTAATGGGCAAACACGCGCTCGATAAAGTTTTCCCGCAAGGGAAGATCATGCAGGCGGCCCTCCTCTTCAACCGGAAGCAAGGGAAAGCGGTTCAATACCTCGCGCGGGAAAATGCCAGTTCCGTTGCGCTGCGGCATGCCCTGCTGACTGTAAACGCGCACCCGGAACAGGCCGGAACTGGGCGAATCTTTTTTGAAAATAAACCCATGCAGCGGGCCATCGGCCGCCAACTGATCCAGCCGCGTCCGCGCCCAGCTCTGCATCTTGCCCGTGTAGTCGGCCCCCGATTTGGGCGCAACAAGCCGAGGATTTTGCGGATCGCCCACCAGGCGCATGCTCTCGCGCGGAGTTGGCAGCCCGATCTCCACTTCCGGGCAAACAGGCACCCAGTGAAAAAAGCTTCCGAGCGTATTAACAATGTAGCGGTCCAACTTGTGACCGCCGTCGTAGCGCACCTCTTCTCCCAGCAGGCACGTGCTCACCCCTACCCGGATGATTGGTTCCGGCTGCGCTATTGCCCTGGCATGCACTTCGGCTGGCATCGCATCACCCCCTGGCAGCCACGCAGGCAAATCCGACCGCCCCAGGGCCCAGATGGACTCCCAGCACTGGCGTGACGTCTACCGAAAGCGGCCGTGTGACGCCGGGTAAAAGGTGCCGCGCCTGTTGCCACAGTCGGTCCGCCTTTTCGGCCGCGTGGGTGTGCACCAGCGCCAGTTGCTCCAGCGGACCGACCGCCGACGCCAGTTGGATCAGCCGGGCAAATGCTCGCCCGTCGGTGCGCACTCGCTCCGAACTGGCAACCCCGTCGTTCATTTTGAGCAGCGGCTTGAGCTTGATGAGGTTGCCAATACCGGAGATCAACCCATTGACCCGGCCGCTGCGTCGCAAATACTCCATCGTGTCCAGCGCCGCAAAAACGTGGGTCCGCGGGATGAGGTCTTTCAGTAGATCCAGAACCTCGGGCAACGTTTTGCCACCGGCCGCGGCCCTGGCGGCCGCCAGCACCATAAAGCCCGCACCCAGGCTCAACTGGCGTGAATCCAGCACGGTCACCTTTATCGGCGCAACCTGCTGGGCAGCAACCTGCGCCACATCCAGCACCCCGCTTAGAGCAGGGGAGATGTGGATGGACAAGATTTCGGATGCCCCCGCGGCCGCCAGCCGCCAGTAGGTGTCTGCAAACACATCCACCCCCGGCACAGCGGTGGTGGGCGGCGTGGCACAGGCGGGCAATCTCTGGTAAAACGACGAACGGGTCATTTCAATCCCATCCAGGTACCCTTGGCCTTCTACATTTATGTAAAGCGGGATCACTGTGATCCCATGCTCTGCAACCACGGCATCCGGCAAGTCGCAGGTGCTATCGGTAACGATTCTTATCATCGCCCCCATCCCTCCTGTTTCACGGCGCGCTCAGGGCCTGGCACCCGGACCAGCCGCTGCCAAACGTAAACCGCTAGCCCGGCCGACAGGCCGGCCGCCACCACTCCCGGGGACCAGGTCCCCACCTCGCCCAGCGCGTAACTGCCCACAATGGGGCCAATCACCCGCGTCAGGCTTTCTAATGCGCTGGCAAGGCCCAGCGCACCGCCCACCTCTTCCGGTCGTACCGCTTTTGTGATAGCACTGTTGACTACCGTGTTCAACACACCGCTGGCCAACGCAAGCGGGGCCAGAAAAACCAGCAACGAGAGCACGTTGGGCGAAAAACCCCACGCCAGCAGCGACAGGGCCAACACAATCACCCCACTCAAAATCAGCCAACTTTCGGAAAAGCGCACGGTCAACCGGCCGATGGCCAGCCCCTGAACCAGGACCAACACCAGCCCAACGTAACCCAAGATGTAGCCGGTTTGATCTGACTCTAGCTTGAGGTGGTATTGCGCAAAAAGCGCAAAGGTTCCCGTAAAGGTGGCAAACGCCAGTCCATACCAAAAGCGAATCTGCAGCAGCGGGCCAAAAACGGGGCGCTGCAACGCTTCCCACAGATCGCGCGGGTGGATGGTGCTGCGCGCGGCCGTCGACACCTGGGCTTTCCTTTCGGCCGTCAGCGTCTCTGGCAGCCAGAGGTAGATCGCCAGCACATTGACAAAGGTGATCCCGGCCGCCACAAAAGCCGGCAGTGCATACCGGCCGCCAGCGCTCAGGGCCCCACCCAATGCCGGGCCGACGATAAACCCCAGACCAAAGGCCGCACCCACCAGACCCAATCCCTTGGCCCGGTTCCTTTCGTCGGTCACGTCGGTAATGTAGGCTTGTGCCACCGAGATATTGCCGCCGGTCAACCCATCCAGGATGCGGGCGGCAAAGAGTACCCACAGCGAGTTGGCAAAACCAAACAGCACAAAGCTGATTAGGGTGCCCATCGAACTGAGCAAGAGGATCGGTCGGCGGCCGTAACGATCCGACAAGCGGCCAAGCACCGGTGCACCAATCAACTGCGCGGCCGCGTACGAGGCGGTCAACAGTCCTACCACTGTTGGGCTGGCGCCGAACGTCTCGGCATAATAGGGCAACAGCGGCAAAATCAGGCCAAAGCCAAGCAGGCCGACGAATACGATCAGAAAGATGGTCAGGAGGCGGCGATTGTCAGTCATCGGGGCAAAGCCTCATAGCCCCAGTTCGCCGCGTAGCCGGATGTAGCGTTGCAGGATTTCGCGGGTGATCATACCCACTGGCCGGCCGCGCAGCAGCAGCGGCAGATGGTTCAGATGGCCTTCATCCATCCGCCGCAGCAAAGTCCACAACTCGTCGTCCGGCCGGGCCCAGGCCAGCGCTTGGGCCGGGGTCATCACCTGGGCAGCGGTGAGACTGGTCCAGGCGCTGCGCGGAACACGCCTGATCTCATCCAGGGTAACCATCCCCTGCAAATGGCCGTCCTGAGCCACAAAGAAACAGCGGTCACCGTGAGCCATCACTCGGCCGGCGACCAGGTCGCTGACGCACACATCGGCCGGCACCTCCATGCAGGGCAGTGCTGCCAACTCGCGCGCGGTGACGCCGGTGAGCATCTCCTTCATCACCACGTGCTGGTAGCCAGATTGGGCCGCACTGTTGAGGAACCAGCCAATCAACGCAATCCATAGTCCATCAAACAGATTGCCTGTCAAGCCTTGGAAGATGCCGGAGGCGATAAAGAGGAACGCGACCGCCCGGCCGGCGTTGCTCGCCCAGCGGGTGGCCGTCAGCAGGTCCTGCTTCAAGTGCCAGAGTGTCGCCCGTAACACCCGGCCGCCATCGAGAGGAAAGCCCGGAATCATGTTGAACACCGCCAGCATCAGGTTGATGCGTCCCAAGTAGCCGGCGACCCCGGCCAAGGGCGCGCTGATCAACCCGGCCGCCTGGCCAAGGGCGCTAAAACCAAGCGCCAGTGCCAGGCTGGTAAGCGGGCCGGCGATGGCAATGCGAAATTCCGAACCCGGCCGATCCGGTTCCCGGCCGATCTGCGCCACGCCACCAAAGATGAAAAGGGTTATGCCGCGCACCGGTATCTTTTCCCACAGCGCCACCACTGAATGACCCAACTCGTGTACCAGCACGGACCCAAAGAAGAGCAGGGCTGTAGCGAGGCCTGCCAGCCAGTAGCCTGTGGCCGTCCAACCAGGGAACTGTTGCGGGAAATACCCGCTCGCCAAAGAGAGGGTAATCAAGCCCGCGATCAGGAACCAGCTTGCATTGACCTTAATTGGTATCCCCAAGATTTTCCCCAACGTCAGCGAGTTTCTCATGTTCTTTCCTCCGGCACACTATTCTATGTGTGTCGATCAGCAGTATAAAGCAAAATTGTATAGTCAATATAAGAATAAAGAGCGCCAAGTATAGCTACAATAGAATGTTTTGTCAATATTTTGTCTATCTTACAGGCCGCCAAAACAAACGGGCCAGCAGAGCTGCTGGCCCGTGCTGTGATACTGCATTCGGTTAGCGCCGCCGGCCGCCCGATAGGAGCATGGTGTAGTACAGGAGTGTGGAAACCGCCTGGACTGCGGCCGCCACGTAGGTCAGCGCGGCCGCGGTCAGCACACTCCCCACCCCGCGCAATTCCTGCTGGAAAACCAGCCCTTGCGCAACCAGCATCTGCTTTGCGCGCCGGCTGGCATCCAACTCTACCGGCAGGGTGACCAGGGCAAAGATGGCGGTCAGCGCAAACAGACCCAGCCCGACCCAGGCCAGCGAAGTGCCCACGGCCGGGCGAAAGAGCAGACCCGCGATAAAGACGACTGGACCAAGCCAGCTGCCAATCTGCACACTCGGCACCATTGAGGTGCGGATCTGCAGGGGCCAATACCCCTTGGCGTGCTGCAGCGCGTGTCCTGCCTCGTGGGCCGCAATGCCGGCCGCCGCGACGCTATTGCTCTGAAAGACCTCCGGGCTCAAGCGCAGAGTTCGGCTGCGTGGGTCGTAATGGTCGCTCATAAAACCGCGCACCGGCTCGATCACCACGTCGTGCAGCCCGCTGGAGTCCAGGATGCGCCGGGCCATTTGTGCGCCGGTGAGCCCACTATCCGTACGCACACGGGAGTACCGCTTGAACGCCGACCTCACTTTGGCCTGCGCCCACAAGCCCAGCAACAGGGCGGGCAAACTGAACAGAATATAAGTCAAATATCCACCGTACATGGTCACTATTACCTTTTGCTGTTACGCTTTGGTGTTTAGATGCAGATGGCCGCCAAAAGTCTTACCACAGCAAGCACCCAGTTGACAGCTTTAGCTTTCGGCCGTCCGGGATGGCATGATCGCACCCTCGGTTGATTTGGCAAGCCCAAGTTGCGCCACCTTGACCCGCGCCCGCGACAGGTTGGCTCCACTCAGATCGGCCAGGCGCAAGGTTGCATTTTCCAGATTGGCCCCGCTCAGGTTTGCCCCTCGCAAATCAGCACCTCGCAGATCGGCCGCTTCCAGATCAGCATCCTGCAGGTCCGCCCCTTTCAAGCGAGCGCCGCTGAGATTTACCCTGCTGAGGTTCTGGCCGCGCAGCACAGCGCCCTCCAACTCGGCCTGCACCAGATTGGTGCCAGTCAGGTCGCAGCCGCGCAAGTCAGCCCCGCCCAGATTGGCCTGATGCAAATTGGCTTTGTGCAGGCTGGCTGTGGTGAGTGCCGCTCCGCGCAAATCGGCCTGGCTCAAGTCAGCCTCGCAAAGGTCGGCCCCGCGCAGGTTGGCGCTTTGCAGGTTTGCCGCCTGGAGATTGGCGCGGCACAGGTTGGCAGAATTCAGATTGGCCTGCATCAATACGGCTTCGCTCAGGTCCGCGCCGGCCAGCCAGAGTGGCGCAGATTGGTTCAGCAACAGATAAAGCTCTCCGTGTGAGAATTTCATAGTTGGCGATTCTCCTCAAAATCCTGGCTTTTTATATCACATCCGCGTTGTCACGGCCAACACACCGGTTCCCAATGGCTCAGTGAATGCTCCCCGCCGCAAGCGACGGGGCTGCTAGGGATTTGAACCCAAGCACTGCACAGTGCTAGCATATTCAGGGCCGCGTTATGATCTCTGTCGAGAACAAGGCCACAGCGAGGACATTCAGGGATACGAACAGACGAATCTTTGGGCTCAATCTGACCGCAGCCAGAGCATATTGGTGTGGTGTTACGCGGCTCAACTCGTGGAGACAGCCTACCAGCATTGGCAGCTTGATAGGTTGTGAAATCCACCAATTGACGCCTCGCGGCATCACCGATACTCTTTTTCATGCCGCGCCAATTCCCATCTTTCATTTCTTGGATGTCCAAGTCTGCGCAGGCCATGATCTGATACTCGTTGACCAACCGCCGACTGAGCTGGTGCGCCAAGTCCTGGCGGCGATTCGCGATGCGGTGATGAATGTGTTGCATCACACGTTTGTGCTTGCGGTATTCCGGTGTGGCCTTCGCCAACACGCTCTCGTCCTTGCGAAAGAAGCGCCGGTTCTCGATCTTCTCGCCAGTAGAAAGGGTAGCGAAGTGAGCCAGGCCCACGTCAACACCAACGACTTGATGTGTCGGAGAGAGCAAGTCGGGCTCAAACTCGACGATGAAACAGGCATACCAGTTACCGAGGGTATCTCGCTTAACAATCAGCCGTTTGACCTGGCCCTCGATGCGACGATGCAGCTTGATCTTGACGTTGCCGATCTTGCAGAGGTAGAGCTTGCCATCATCGGTGAAACTAAAGCCATTCCAGGCTTGCTGGTAGGCGAAGGACTTGTTCCAGTCGCCCTTGAAGCGAGGATAGCCAGGTTTCTCTCCCTTCTGGCAGCGGCGAAAGAAATGTTGGAAAGCCAAATCGATGCGCTCCTGGGCCTCCTGCAAAGATTGGGAGAAAGCCCGAGACAACCAGGGATATTCCTGTTTCCATTGAGTCAGCATCTTGTTGGTATCATACAGCGAGAGAGATTCTTGCCTATCTTGCCAAGCATCACGGCGAACTTGCAACGTCTTGTGGTAGACCCAACGGCAGGCATCGAGCGAGACTTGCATCGCTGTCCTTTGAGCCTTGCTAGGGTAGATTCGGTACTTGAGAGTTTTCGTCGCCATGCTCAAATGATGGCACATGACGGAATGTCCGTCAAGCGTAAGGGCCATTCATCCCCACCGCAAGCAGTGGGGCTTTCTGGCCTTTAGGAGTAAACGACTTGCGCGCATCACCGGCATGAAAGTGGCCGTCGATCCTACCATGCCTGCATCAACAATCCCGGGCTTGATCGTCCTGCTCCGTTTGTAGTTCTCGTCAATGGGACGCATCGCCGGCCGGCGTCAGGCGCGATATCTCCCTCTCCGGCCGCCGAGTTGCAACCACCAACATAACGCCTATTGTGCCGGCCAGCAATGACGCAATCAGGATGCTGAGCTTGGCCGTTGTCAACACCGTTGCACTGCCAAACGCCGAACTGGCGATAAAGAGCGACATAGTGAAGCCAATGCCTGCCAGCCAACTGGTGGCAAACATTTGCCGCCAGGAAACGCCAACGGGCATGTCAGCCAGACCCACCCGGACGGCCAGCCATGCAAAGAGCATAATGCCCAACGGTTTGCCCAGCACCAGCCCGGCCGTGATGCCCAATGACACCGAGTTGGTGAGCGCCTGGCCCAGGTTCCCGCCTAGCTCTACTCCTGCATTTGCCAGAGCAAAGACCGGCACAACCAGGTAAGCCACCCAGGGGTTCAAGCCGCGCTCCAGGCGCTGCAACGGCGACTGAATCCGTTCGGCAATCGTCTCCAGCGTTTGGGCGGCAGCCTGCTGCCGCGGACTTTCGTTGGAAGCTTCGGGTTGCAAGCCACCGAGTGCGGCCGTGCACTGGGCGACATAAGCCTCAGCGCGGCCCGTGGTGCGTGCCGGGATAGTCATTGCCAGCAGAACACCGGCAATGGTGGGGTGGATGCCCGATTTGAGGAAAGCCAGCCACAGCCCCACTCCCAGCACCGCGTAGGGCAACGGCCGGCGCGCTCCCCCGCGATTCAGCACAACCAGGGCAACCAGAAAGACAGCGCCCACACCCAGCGCAACCCAAGAGACATCGCCGCTGTAAAAGAGGGCTATCACCATCACGGCACCCAGGTCATCGGCAATCGCCAGGGCGGCGTAAAAGACTTTGAGCGAGAGCGGCACGCGGCTCCCCAACACCGTGAGCAACCCCAGCATGAAGGCAATGTCAGTGGCCATGGGAATACCCCAACCAGCCTGCCCCTCACCGCCAAGATTGAACAGCACGTAGAAGGCGGCCGGCAGGGCCATGCCGCCCACTGCGGCCGCCAGCGGCAGCGTGGCCCGTTTGAGCGACGCCAACTCGCCAACCAGAATCTCGCGCTTGATCTCCAGGCCAACCAGGAAGAAAAAGACCGCCATCAGCCCATCATTCACCCAGTGGAGCAGGCTTTCCTTGAGTTCCAGGTTGCCCAAGCTAATCTTGAGATAGGTCTCCCACAATTCAAAGTAGCCGTGCCCCCAGCGCGAGTTGGCCCACAGCAAGGCAATCACAGTCGCCGCCAGCAGCAGTATCCCGCCTGAAGCTTGCAGGCGGGTGAACTGCTGGAAGATTAGCCGGGCCTGCACGCCCAGGGGTTTTTCGATCTCGGCGATGAACGAATCCAGGTCCCAGGCCCCATCGTAGCGCATCCCATTGAGGAAAAAGGACGGAGTCCCATTGGCTCCGCTGCGGACCCCGCTGTTAAAACCTTGCCGCACGCGGTCAGCGTACACACCCTGTGCCAGCTCGCGCTCAAATCGCTCGACGTCCAGATCAAGTTCGGCCGCGTACTGCAGCAGGTGCTCGGCGTCCAGCGCTTCCCGCTCCAGCAACAGGTCGTGCATTTCCCAGAACTTGCCTTGCGCAGCGGCCGCTTCGGCCGCCTCGGCCGCGCGCTGCGCGCCCGGGTGCATGGTGGCCAGGGGAAAGTGGCGAAAGACGTACCGCAATCGGTCGCCAAAGCGCTCCCGCAACTCGGAGAGGATAGGGTGGACCTGGCGGCAGTGCGGGCATTGGTAATCACCGTATTCCACCAGCGTGACGGGCGCATCGGCCGGGCCGCGCACGTGGTCACGGTCGCTAACCGGCGGCACAAGTTGTGGTGTATTGTTAGTTCCAGCCATATCTCACCTTTGTTGCCTCAATTACCCAAAGCTTCCAACGCAGTCAGAATTCCGTCGGCGCCCGGGTTCACCTGCGGTGTGGAAACGTAGCTCCAGCGGATGACTCCACCACGGTCGATCACAAAAAGCGCTCGTTCGCTGACACCATCCTGCCTCCGATAAACGCCGTATTGGCGTGCAACAGCACCCTTGGGCTCGAAATCAGCCAGAAGCGGAAAGCGGAGGTTGCGATCCAGTGCAAACGCCTGGTGGCACCAGATGCCGTCCACCGAAATGCCAAGCAACTGCGCTTCGTGCTCCTCAAACAGGGTCAACACTTCATTGTACAGCGCCATCTGATCGCCACAGACGGGGCTCCAATCGGCCGGGTAAAAGGCAAGGATGACCGGCCGGCCACGATAATCGCTCAAAGACACCTTCTCGCCAGGGCCGCCAGGTAGCGCGAAATCTGGCGCCGGGATGCCGGACTGTAACGCTCCCTGCGGCAACACCGATTGTTGGGCTTTTCTTTTGCCAAAGATCATGGCTCCTCCCGCGTCATCCGGCCGGGTCAAACAGCATGTCAAACCATGCCACGATGGGAACACCGCGTTCATCCAAACAGCCCTGCAAAGCGTGGCCATAGACGGTCAGGTAGTGGATCAGTTGGTCAGCCGGCAGATCATGATTGGACAGCAGACCGCGCACCCAGTCTATGTTTTGCCCCATGAAGGACATGGCCCCTAGCGTGAGGGCGGCCGTGATATTGAGAGCCATGTTCAGATTGGCGGTTGCCAATGAAGCGTGCGGGATCCCAAAATCCTTGAGGCTATCCCATACGCTGGCCTCAACGGCTGCCTGGCACTCCAGGTAGCTGTCCAGCGCGCCCGGCAAACCGGCCGGCGTTGTCGCGTGGGGGAATATTGAACGTGCGCCGGGCGCGGTCAGCAACCTCTCGACTGCATAGACGGCATCTTCCAGCCGCACTCCCAAAAAATGCCCCGGCACCCTCTCGCGGAGATCGGGTAGCAGGTTGAAAGGCAGACCGCCAAATGCCAACGGGACGCCTTCGCGCAACAGAACCGTTGCCATGTCCAGCATCTGGGCGGCCGTGTGCATCTGCTGTGCCGAGAGGATAACCAGTTGCGGCCGGGTTGTTGCCAGCGTGCTCTCCAGTTTTGCACGTGGTACGTTGGCCCCCAGGAACATCACATCCCAGCCCCTTCGCCGCAACAACAGAGTGAGCAGCAATGGGCTGAGGGTGTGCTCCTCGCCGGGCGGGCAGGCAACCAGGACCCGGCCGGGGCGCGAGGGGGGCGGAGCGGCCATCACCAGGGCATTGAGCCGGCGCATCGCCAACGAAGAGGTAAAGTGCTCCTGATGAACGGTGACCTCGCCACGGTACCACCCGTCTCCCAGCGAAGCCACTCCCCGCTGAATCAGTTCCAGGCACACCAATTCCGCAGGATACAGTGCAAAGGCGTACGTCAGTGTTTGCTCGGCCCGCTGTTCATCAAAACTGAGACAAGCGTCAACCCAATCCTGGCGCAACTCATCCAGAGTGGCGCCACCGGCCGGATGGGAGAATGGTGCGCCGGCGGCCGCCAAGCCCAGACCGGCCGGTGCCAGTGGGTCTTGGCCTTCGCCCACCTGGCTGTGCCACAGGTCAACCGCACGGCTGATGCTCATCCCCTCCTTGCGCCGCGCCATCAACCATTTGATGGTGGCAATATCCCGTTCGGAGTATAGGCGGTGCCCGCCAGAAGTCCGATCCGGGGAAGGCAGGCCGTAACGGCGCTCCCAGACACGCAGCGTGTCCGGCCGCAAGCCGGTCTCCTTCACTACTACCTTGAGATTAAAAGTCGGTTCATCGCTCAGTGCATGCATATGGCTCTTCCTCTTTCATACGCTCACATAGTACACGAATGTTTACATTTTGTCCATCTTTTTCGGACAGGGCCCCGATCAGGATGAAAGACACCGCGTTGTATTGGTCAAAATATTGACAAAATATGTATTATCGTGTATTATTGACCAAGTTTGATCATTGCAAAGAGGAGAAAACAGATGTCAGAACGACGAGTAATCATTCGCGCACAAGGGGTCACAAAGACCTACAATACCGGCAAAATCGTGGTCCCTGCCCTGCGCGGTGTGGACTTGCAAGTGCACCGGGGAGAAATGGTTGCCATTATGGGGCCGTCCGGCTCTGGGCAAAACCACTCTTCTCAATACCCTGTCCGGGTTGGACGAAATCGACGAAGGCGTGGTGGAAATAGCCGGCCGGGATTTGGCCAAAATGAGCGACCGTGAACGGACCACCTACCGCGCCGCCAACATGGGTTTTGTCTTTCAATTCTACAACCTGCTCCCCGTGCTGACGGCCGTGGAAAATGTCGAAATGCCACTGTTACTGGCCGGCCGGCGGGTGAGCGCCAAGGAAGCGCGGCAACGGGCATTGGAGGCGCTGGGATCGGTTGGCTTGGCCGACCAGGCCTACCAACTGCCAGCCGAGCTTTCTGGCGGCCAGCGCCAGCGCGTGACCATCGCCCGGGCCCTGGTAAACAACCCGGCCATTGTGTGGGCCGACGAGCCCACCGGCGATCTGGACTCCAGGACCGCACAGGAGGTCATGGACCTGATGCGCCGGCTCAACCAGGAAAATGGCCAGACCTTTGTGATTGTCACCCATGCGGCCGAGGTCGGCGAGCAATGCGATCGCATCATCACGATGCACGACGGGCTCTGCACAGATTGCCACCAACCTGAACCCAACGGGCGAAATCCGGGCAAGCGCATGGTTCCGGCCGGGGCGGCATCAGCGGCCCACACTGCCGAGAGCTTGAGTTAAGGGATTGGCGATGAACGAGATTTTTGGCATTCCGGCAAACACATTGTTGATCGCGCTGCTTGGTCTGACCGGCCTGGTCGTGGCCGGCGTTGCCGCGAGCGCGTGGCGCCACCCGGTTCCTTTCCGGCTGGGTATCCGAAACCTATCACGGCGCAGGTCGCAAACCTTTCTGGTGGTCGGTGGCTTGGCGCTTTCGACGATGATTATCACCAGTGCCCTGGGCATTGGAGACACGATCGATTACTCTACCAAGGCCGATGTTTACGAGGAGTTGGGCAACATCGACATCCAGGTTGGCATGGCCAACTCAGCAGCGGCCGGAGGGGGTTTTTCGTTGGGCAGCAGCGGGCCACCAACCGACGCCACCAACGACTCATGGTTTGACAGCAGTATAGCAGAGAGCATTGCCAATCACGTTGGCGGTGGCGCTATTGACGCGGCCGTTCCCGCCATTGTACAGAGACTACCTGCAGTCAACCAACGCTCCAACTTGTCAGAGGCGAGTGTGGAGATCCGTGGGATTGGCGCCGTGATCGGAGACGGTCTGGCCGAACCAGAAGGATTGGCCGAGCTTGGAGCGGGCCAGGTCCTGGTCAACGAGTCGCTGGCGCGAGAATTGGCAATCAAACCTCAGGACTCGTTACTGATTATCCGGGGGGCGCCTACGCCGGTGGAAGTAGTGGCCATCGTACCAGACGGCGAACTGGCTGGAGGCAGCCCAGCGCTGGTTATTCCGCTGGATCACGCCCAGGCGCTGTTTGAGCAGCCCGGCCGGGCAAACGCCATTTTCATCTCCAACGCTGGAGACTCGGAGACTGGCGTGAACGCAAATGACACAGCGCTGGCCGAACTGCGCACGGTTGCCGGTGCGTTACCACTTAACAGCGTTAAGCTGGACAGCATTGCAGCGGCCGAGAGCAGCGCCGAGTTCATCACCACCCTCTTTATCACCTTTGGCACCTTTTCCATCTTTTCCGGCATCCTGCTCATTTTCTTGATCTTCTCGGTGCTGGCGGCCGAGCGCCAATCCGAGCTGGGGATGAGCCGCGCCGTGGGCCAGCAGCGCGCCGACCTGGTACGCCAGTTCCTGACTGAAGGGTTGGCCTACAACCTGATCGGAGCGGCCGTGGGAACCATCCTCGGGGTGCTGGCCGCGTACCTGCTGGCCGGAACCATTCTGGAACTACTGGGTGGCTCGGCTGCACTTGACATCACTCCGCGCGTTTCTCTGCGCTCGGTTGGTATCGGATATACCTTGGGCGTGGTCATCACCTTTGTGACGGTCTTTGTCTCGGCCGTCCGCATCAGCAGAATCAACATCATCGCCGCCATCCGTAACCTCGACCTGCCCGCGTTGCCGCGCGAGTCGCAGTGGACCCTCTTTTTGCACCCGCTCCGCGCCTGGAGACGGGCGTTGCAAGAAACCGGCCGGCGGGATTATCCGGCCGCCCTCAAGCTTTTCCTGCTGGCAGGGCCACGGGCAGTGTACGACTTTTGGCTGGGGCTGCTTGCCCGCGGGCCGGTCTTGTTGGCGCTGGGATTTGCGTTTGCCTGGGTCGGCGTCAACGTGGCCGGGCAGGCCGGCGTGTATGGAATGGGTGTTGCGATCTTTATCATCGGCGCAGCCCAGCTTGCCGCCTGGCTGCGCGTGCCGGAGCGGCTGGCGTACTCGGCCGCCGGATTGGCGCTCGTCCTGTACTGGTCGCTCCCTACTCGCAGCGTGGGCGCGCTGGCCGAGCTGGGCACCAACCCTGGCGACTTTTTCATCAGCGGGCTCTTCCTGGTCGGCGGCGCCATCCTGCTTTTCCTGTACAACGCCGAGCAGCTTCTATTCTTGTTTGCCGGCCTGTTGAGTCGCCTTGGCTCGCTCCTGCCGGTGGCGCGGGTCTCCATTGCCTACCCGGTGGCCGCCAAAGGGCGAACCGCCACTACCCTGGCGATGTTCAGCCTGATCGTGTTCACTCTGGTGGGAACCGCCACCATTTCCAATACCTTTAGCAACTTTTTGGACGTGGAGAGCGGCAGCGGTGGTTATGACATTCAGGCGCAGACCAATCCGTTCAACCCGGTCCCGGCCGACCAGTTTTCCGAAGGGGTGAACACTCTGGTGACGGAGGGCAAGATGGAATCCCCGGCCGCGCTGGCGGCGATCAGCTTTGGCCCGGTGGAGGCGCAGAGTACAGGCATGAGCCGGCCGGCCCCCTACGCCATCAACGGTGCTGACGATGCCTTTTTTGCCACCCAGCAACTGGAACTGGCTGGCCTGGCCCGCGGCTACGACACGCCGGGCGCTGTCTGGGCCGCCCTACAGGCGAACCCCGCACTGACCGTCATCGACAACTTTTCCGTGGACCGGACCGGCGATCCCACTTTCCAGCGCGACGAGAGCGCCTTTTTCGTCTCGTCCATCGCCGCCAGCGACACGGTGTTTGACCCGATTGCCGTGACCATCACCGGCCGGGATGGCATGCCGCGCGAGTTCACCGTGATCGGCGTGCTGAGCAGTGCGCCCAGCTTTTACGGCGCGTTGATGAACGCCGAAGCGGCCGCCCGCCTGGGATATGACGAGACGAACCGCTACCTGATCCGCCTGCCGGAGGGCAGCGACGTCCGCGCGACCGCCAACGCCATCGAGAGCACCTTCGGCCGGAGCGGTCTGCAGACCAGCCTGCTCAAAGAGCAACTGGCGGAGAGCCGCGAATCGATCAACAGTATCTTTTCCCTGCTGCAAGGCTTTGTGGGGTTGGGGCTGCTAATCGGCATCTCGGCATTGGGGATCGTAACCGTCAGAGCCGTGGTGGAGCGCCGACAACAGATTGGCGTGTTGCGGGCAATTGGTTTTCACCGCAACATGGTCCAGGGCGTCTTCCTGCTGGAGAACCTGTTTGTCGCCGGGCTGGGCACGCTGATTGGCTACGTCCTGGCACTGGCTTTCTCCTACAACCTGTACCTGCAGGTGGCGGCCGACCAGGGGCTGCCCTTCTTGCCCCCCTGGTCAACGCTGATCGCCATTGGGGTCACCATCCTGCTGGCGGCGCTGCTGGCAGCCTGGCTGCACGCCCGCCGCAGTGCCCGTGTGGTCATCGCCGAGGCGCTGCGCTACCAGGGATAACCTCCCTCCTCTTCGCAAGCAGCCCGGCCAGGCGGCCGGGCTGCTTTTGCCTGTTTCACGTGAAACACCCCTCTCTCCTTTCTATTCACCAAAGATAGAGCGTTATGTCAAACGACATTATTGACATAACGACGGGACGGGAAATTAGTCCTTGCTCCCGGCCGCAGGCGCTGGGCGCTTGTCCCCGCTCAACTCGATGGTATACTTTCGGCCTGGTATCCGACCTCGACTCTGGGGGCACCGCCATGAAGATTCGCATCCTGGCCTCAACCTTGCTGATCGTTTCCCTGATCGCCTCCCATTTGTAGCCCCGGCCGGGGCCCAGCCTCCGCCAGCCCTGCCAGAGCCGGCCGCGGCCACAGCGGATTCCCCCGGCCGGCGGTTCACTGATGTTCGTCGAGAGTGTCGGCCAGTATGACCCGACTGCACGCCTCAAGGTGCTGGGTGGCGACCACGCGGTCTGGCAGGCAGAGGACGCCATCTGGCTGACCATTCTCGGTCCAGCGGGGCCAGATCCCAAGCCTGACCCGCTGTCATCCAATGGGCTCGGCGAGCGGCCACGCGAGGCGGTGCACCTCAAATTCAGCTTCCCCGGCGCGAATCCCCGGCCGCAACTGGAGCCCTTCGGCCGGCTGTCCACCCGCGTCTCGTATCCTGGGCGGCGACCCGGCCGGCTGGCGACCCGACGTACCGGTCTGGGGCGGGGTGCGTTACGTGGAGCTCTACCCGGGACTGGACAAGGAGATCGGCGGAGAGCAAACCTGGTCGTGGCAGCTGGTGGCTACAAGCCGGTCGGCCCGGACGACGAGACCTGGGTCTATGACCTGAGCGCCAACACCTGGACCAATATGGCCCCGGCCGCATGGGCCGGCCATGCCCTGGCCTACCTGGGCGGGAACCAGGTGTTGCGGTATCGGGTTCCGTTGCGTCAGCGTGCCGTGAGAGGAAACAACCTTCTAACAGGCCACCAGCCTGCCCCGGCCGGGACAGCGAAACCTATTGCAGCCCGCTGATCTCAAACGGCCGGTTGAGTACGGTAAAGGTAGCGGTGGGGGAGTTCGGCCGCTGGAAAGAGAGCCGGAAGCTGAGCACGCTGCCCGGCTGAACCGTCCACGGCAGCGCCGGGTCGGCCGCGCGGAGCGGAGCAATGCTCTCCTCTGCACCTTGCAGGGCCACATCCTCCAGCGTCACCGCCAGCGGCTCCTCGCTGTTGTTGACCACCGTCCCCCACACGGAGAGCAAGGTGCGGTCGCCGGATAGCTCCGCGCCGGACAGCTGGACGGCCGCCAGCGAGCGCGGGTCAACCACCTCTGGCTCGGCCGGGGCAAAATCAATCAACACCTTGACCACGCTTTCCGGTTGGTCCAGCCGCGAGAACGACCAGCTCAACTTGGGGCCCGGTAAAGGCGCTGGAACCAGATACCCGGCCGTGCCCTGCGCCACGGCGTTGGGCGGAATGGTCAGCATCAGATAACCAAAAGCCCCGGCCTGGCTGGCGGGCAGGTTGATCGAATGAACCGCGCCGCTGCCATCCTGCAACTCCATCCGGAAGCGGTTCGGGTCTAGCACCTGCTGGGAGAAATTCTCAATCTGATAGTCCACCAGGAAAAAAGCCCATCCTGGCGGCACTCGCGCGTCCTCAAACACGTACGCCGTGCCCAGCACCGTCACACGGATGTCGCCCAGTTGGGCCGGTTCGCCGACGGCAAAGCTGGGACCCAGCGGCCGGCCGGTCTCCTTGCCCTGCACCAGCGCGAGATAGTTGGCGTGCACCACCAGCCGGGTGTCATCCTCACCGCCCAGCGTGACCAGCGTCAGCCCCGGCTGGTTCTGGCGGAAAAGATCGCTCCCGGCCGAAGCGCTCCACTCATCCCGGTCGGCAAAACCAAAGCGGTAGATCGCGCCGCTGGCAGTTGTCATCGTGATTTCGTCGCCAGCGGTCAGGCTTTGCATCAGGGCCACATTGCCCTGGTTGTGCTCAACTCCCATCACAAAGTTGACGATGGTTCCATACACCCAGACGGCCGCGCCCGACTGGCCGGCCGGATACTCCCACACGCCGTCCGGCTTGACCTGATAGGGGAGCACGCCAAATTCCAACCCTTTGAGCGTCAATGAAATCGGGATGGTCACTTGCGGCTGCGGGGTGCCACTGTCCACCAGCAGCGCATCCGCCTGCGGCACAGCGAATTGGGAAGTTCCGGTCGCTTCCGGCGAGGGAGTCCCATCCCCTCTGTCGCCCCGCGGCCACAAAAGCACCACGGCCAGCACAATGATGGCCAGCAGGCTTACCCCCACCATGCCAAGGTAAATGGGCGGCTGCTGCCTCAACCAGTCCAGCAAGCCACCGTCGGCCGCTTCCATCTCTTCCGCGGCCGGCGGAAGACCATAGTCGGGGTATTGGTTATCGGACACAAGCGCTCCTGCTTACGGGATGGCACCGGGCAGCGGCCGGGGCACAATGCGAATCTGGATACTGGTGGAGCCAGTCACCTGGCGGGCATACCCCAGGAAGGGGATCTCCACGCGGGCCGGGCCAGTCACACTCAGCGGGCCAATATGCAGCCCTCCGGTTTCGCTGGTGTAGCCAAAGGCCACCAGTTCATTGGTCACTGAATCGTAAACGGCCACCGCGACATTCCGGACCCCCTCCTCCAGTTCAGGGATGCCGTTTTCGTTGGCGTCGTAATAGATTAGCACGTCAACGGTAATGATTTGCACTCCCGGCACGGAAGGGGCAGTGGTGGGCAATGGGACCACGTTGAGCGGGATGGGCGGGGGCGTGGGGGTGATGGTTGGGGTAGCATCGGGGGACTCTTGATCAGATGGCGTCGGCGTGGGGTAGGGAGTGTAAGTTGGCAGCGGGGTGTAAGTGGGCAAGGCAGCAGGCGGTGCGACCGGCCGGCTGGTCGGCACCGGCACCGGTGTGGCGGTGGGGGCCTGCCCGACCGTGCACTTGAAACTATAGGTGAACGGCGAAAGCTGCGCCGGCGGGATGCCGGTCCAGCGCGGCCCGACCAGGACGTACAGCCAGCCGGTATAAATCGAATACCAGCTCACCCTGCTGCTGAAATCACCCGGCGCGCGGTCATCATTCCCCGGCCCGCCCTGGTCAAATGACGGGCCGAAATAAAAGATCATGTTGGTATCGGTGCCGGCCGAGAGGTTGAACGTCTCGCAGGTGTAAAACAGCCCCGGTTTGACCCAAATGCGGAAAAAGTCATTGTCCTGTGCGTTGGGATCGCTGCCGGCCCAGGGCACAAAGTTCAAGTTGTCGTACTGGACGCCTGCGGCCAACACGGTTGCATGGTCAAAGTCGTAATTGGGCTCAAACGGGTCCGCGCCGGGCAAAGGGGTGATGGTGACACCGGGCAAGGGAGTGTTGGTAAAGGTAGGAGTAGGGCTGGGCGTGCCCGCCACCTCTTTGACTTCAACGGTGTACTCGCGGCCGACCGGGTTGCTGAGGTCCAGGTTGGTTAATTTGACATAAAAATACCCGTCCTGGGGCGCTCGAAAGGTGACCAGCGAACCCAGATCACCAATGCCGGCGTCGTCGTTTTCCGCGATGAATTGGTTGACCTGCCCCGGCCCGTAGACTTGCATAAACGAGTCCACCCCAACGGGCACGGTGGCGCGCACCTCGTAGGTCCGGCCGACCTTGCCCCAAAAGACAAAAAAGTCCACATCGCCAGTCGGATAGAAGGTCAGCCGCGAAATCGAGCCGCCCACCGACATGGCAGTTGCAGAGGCAAAATCATTGTTCGGCTCATACCAATCGGCGTGAATGGGTGTCGGCGTAGGGGTGTTGGTCGGGGTTGGGGTTTTGGTGTAGGTGGGCGTGGGGGTGTCGGTCTGAGCGGCGGCCGGCCGCACCGGCCAGATGAACACAGCCAGCAACAAGGCACCTATCAGCCAGCCAGCGACAAGCCAGACGGTCAATCGCTTTTTGTTGATGCCGGGACCCAAACTACTCATAGCTACAACTATAGCACAGAAGGGATTCGGCGCAAAACTACCGGCGCCGGAGCCAGACAGCGACACCGATTAACGCGACCACGATGCCCCCGGCCGCGCCAATCAGCGCCAACCCCAGCCACTCGTTGGACTCAGACACGTCGGCCGGATCGACGTACAAAGTGGGCGTGACAGGCGCCACGGATGGGGTTGCTAAAACGGTCGTTGCCGTTGGGTTGGGTGTCTTGGTGGCTGTAGCTTGCTTCGTGGGCCGAACAGTGGCGGTAGCGGTCTGCGACGGCGAGAAAGTGGGTGTGGGAGAAGGGCTAGCTGTCTCTGTTGACGAGGGAGATGGCTCAGAAGTGGCAGTTGCAGTGGCTGCGGCCGGTGGAGCAGCCGGGGGCAACCCACCCCCAACGGCCCCTTGCACCAGGTAGAAGGTCGGCCCGCCGATGATGCAATACTCGCCGGCCGACTGGCTGCACGGCGCGGCCGGCAGGTTGACGGTAAACACACCGTCGGCCGCGCTGACCGCCTGGCGATTGCCCCACATGTCCACCAACGTGGCAGTGGGTGTTTCGGCCGGGAGCTGGACCACCCGCGCACCCGGCACGCGGGCAAACAACACGGTAGTGCTGCCGCCCGGCTGCTCCACCCGCACCTGCCCCACGTCGTCCCAGCGCTGCCGCGTGGCCCGCGTCGCGCCGGCCAGCATGCCGGCCGCCACTCGAAAGGTATAAAAGGCCGGCCGGCGACTGCCATCAGCACGGACCAGCCCAAACGGTTCCGGGTTGGCGGCGACGTCGCCGGGCGTGTCCACCATTTTGTAGATGCCGATGCGCTGCGCCCCGGCCGCCATGCCCAGCGCCAGCGCCTGGGGGATGTAGGCCGCTTGCTCATCCAGCGAGACGTTGAAGCGTGGATCGGCTACGGGCCAGGCGGGGTCCATGGAGGGGGCAGCGTTGGTTTCCACTATCCAGATGGGCTTCCAAATGCCAAAAGAGCCCATGATGCCATAGTAGTGGGAGGTGATATCGAAAACGTAGTGGGGCTGAAAGTAGAGGTGTAGCGTTGCGACGTCAAAAAAGTAGTTGTTCCCGGCCGCGTTGGGGTCGGCCGTCAACGCGCTCAGGTAGCGCTGAAAGTACAACTCGCGGCCGTAAGCCGCATCCCACCAATGGGTGACGGCCGCCAGGTGGATGACCGCGTTGGGATTGGCCTCCTTGGCGGTCACATAGCCCACCCGGTTGAGTTGCACGAAATCCTCCACGCTTCCGTTCCAGGTATGTCCCGGATGGTTCGCGTCCCAGACGTCAGGCTCGTTCCACAAAATCCAATGATCAATCCGGCCGGCATACCGCCCCACAACCGTCCGCACAAAGGTGGCCCAGGTGTTGCCGGGATCAGCGTGGGGGAGATAAAGCCCGCGCGGCAGCCCATTTTCGTTGGCCCAGGCCGGCAACCCGATCAACAGCCCCACCACCGGCCGGCCGGCCGCCAGCTCGGTCGCCAGTACGCCATCGGGAAAATCGCCGTCGTTCCAACTCCCCTCGCCGCCAGCCTGAATCTCGGCCCAGTGAAAACGCACCCGCTGCCAGGCAACGCCCGCCTCCCCGGCCGCGGCCGGTGCATGATAGGCTTCCACGGCGCCAAAACGGATATCGGGGGGAGCGGCATCCACGATGGCCAGTCCAAAAAACGACAGGTGGGCCACCGCCAGCGCCAACAACAGGATAAACGAAAACCCCAGCCTAGGGCGCAGGGGTTTGTACATACTGCTCCAGCGCCTCCAGCAACGCCACAAAGTCATCCGGCTCTAGTTCAAACCCGGCCGCCCAGCGCTCTTTTTCCGCAAGCCAGAGTTGGCCATCTTGACCGGACAGCAAGGCCGGAGGAATGGAGGGACGCTCCGGCCGGGTGAGTAATTTTAAGCCTCCGGAACCATACAGGCGATCCATCTCAAGCGGGTCAAAGCGGTTGTACCCTGGCACCTGCTCGGCCCGCTTGGGCGGCAGGTAGCAGTGCGCCACCACCGAGCGGTCGTCCTGGACCAGGCGACAGGCAAGGAGCAGGTGACCGGAAGGGATGCGTCGCTCCCGGCCGCCACGCGGGTAGCCGCGCAAGGCGTAACGCCAGCGCAGCAAGTTGATCCGCTGCCCCCATTCAAGCCGCTGAGGGGCGTCGCCCCGGTTGATCGCGGTCAACGCGATGCTGTCAATCTGCAAGGCCCGGCCGCTCCCCCAACGCGATTTGAGCACTGCCTCTGCCACGCCCCCAGCCGCGATTCCCAGCACGATGGAGAGGACCAGGCGCAGGAACGGCCGGAAACTGTCCCAATCACCGCCAGCCAGCAGAGGCGCCAGGATCAGAGCGTCAATGGCGGAATAACTGAGCAGCCCGGCCGCCAGCATCACCAGCGGGATGGCAAACTGGATCCCGCCATGCTCTTTATCGGCCTGCAACACAGTCGGTGGCTCGTGCATCGGCTAGCCCCGGCGATGGCGGATGGCGTGGCGATAAAGAGCCACATAATTGGGCGCGGCCGCCTGCCAGGAAAGGTCCTGTTGCATAATCCGCTGCTGCAACGCCCGCCACGCCGGCGCATTATTGTACGTCACCAGAGCGCGACTGAGCGCATCCCAACACGCATTCACATCGTAATTCTGAAACGCAAAGCCCGTGCCTGTGCCCGCGGCCGGGTCGTAATTGCTCACCGTATCGGCCAATCCGCCGGCCGAGCGAACCACCGGTACGCTGCCGTAGCGCATGGCAGCCATCTGGCCCGTGCCGCAAGGCTCGTAAAGCGATGGCATCAAAAAGATGTCGCTGGCGGCAAAAATACGATGCGCCAACGAGTCATCAAATTTAAGGAACACGCGGGCGCAATCGTAAAAATCGGCCGCGATGGCACTAAACATGGCATGATACTTGGGCAGACCCAGCCCCACCAGAATAAACTGCGCCTCGCCGCCGTCGCCGCGCAGCAAGCGCCGCACCACCGGGACAGCAATGTCGTGCCCCTTTTGGTCCACCAGACGGGTTACCATCCCGATGAGGGGCACATGCTCCTTGACCGGCAGGCCAACCTCGTCCAGCAGCGCCCGCTTGTTCTCAATCCGCTCCTCCAGACTGTCCACCGAGTAGCGCGCCACCAGATGCTGATCGGCGGCCGGGTCCCAACGGTCGTGATCCAATCCACGCAGGGCTCCAACTAATCGGTCCTTGCGCTGCCTCAGCAGCGGGGCCAGCTTGCCACCCCATTCGTCCGTGAGGATTTGTGTTGCATAGCTGGGGCTCACCGTGCTGATCATGTCGGCATGTTTGACGCCGCGAGCCATGAAATTGAACTGGCCTGGTTGCTCAATGCCATCCAACAACTGGAGGCACTCATCCATACCGGCAAAGCGCAGAATGAGCCGGCCGGCAAGCCCCTGATACCCCAGGTTGTGGATGCTATAGACCGTGGCCGTACGGGCAAAGAAGGGGAGCTGCTGACAGGCGGTGTCCAACAGGGTAGGGACCAACGCCGTGTGCCAGTCATTGCAATGAATGACGTCAGGTTGCCAGCCAATCTGCTCCATCAGTACCAGGACTGCCCGGCCGAAGAATGCAAACCGTTGCGGGTCATCGTCAAACCCGTACACCCCATCGCGATGGAAATAACGCTTGTCCCAGATCAGGTAAACCGGCACGTCGCTGCCGGGCAAGGCCGCCTCAAAAGCGGCCGCCGCGCGGGTTTCGCCGCCCAGTTCCACTTGGAAAAAGCTACCCACGCGCTTGAGGCCGTGCTTCTCACCATCTATCTGGCGGTAACGGGGCAACGCCACGCGCACGTCATGCCCCAACCTTCGCAGCGCCTTGGGCAGCGCGCTGGCAACATCGGCCAGACCCCCTACCTGGGCAAAGGGGGTTACCTCGGACGACAGCATTAGGATTTTGAGCTTTTCCTTCATCTCCACCGCTCCCGAATCATTGGCTTGCGCCGACTTGTGGCAAGGCTTAAACACCAGCTTATGGGCGGCCGCCCACACAACATAAAATTATACCGGCCCAGGCCCACTTGGCAAGCAAGATAGAGTTGGGGTTCGGACTAGAGTTCGGACATTGAGCGGGAACAGCTATGATCTTGCACCGCTGGTAAAAAGAGAGGGGGTGGGGACCAGAACAAGGGCTAATAAGCCAGCCCCAGGGCTTGTTCGACGTGCTGGCGCAAATCTTTGACACCAAAGGGCTTGCCAATGTATCCGCTCAAACCCTCAATCGACTTGGCGCGGATTTTCTCGTAGGGGCGGCCCCTGGCGGTTAACATAATCACAGGGATATCGGCCGTCTCCGGCGTCTGCCGCAACTGCCGATAAACTTCAAATCCATCCATCTCGGGCAACATGATATCCAGAAGAATGAGGTCTGGGTGGTGCTCCTTGGCAAGCGCCAGACCTTGCTGCCCATCCGTTGCGGCAACAAAAGTGAGCAGTGAGTGTGCCAGAATCTCCTGCACCAACTCCAGTATCTCTACCTCGTCATCAATATGAAGGATCACCCACTTCCGGTCCATGCGTCAGCCTCCAGACAATTCCCCTGCGATCAAAAACCATTCTAACACAGCCCGACAGAAAGGTAAAACCAAGTTCTCGTAGGCTCCCCCTCTCCCCAGCACTAGACGTTCTGTCGCAGTAGAAAACGCGCCGCTACTACCCCGCTAATAATGCCCACTGGAATACCCGCCAGCGTCTCTTCCAACCGCCACACATGGATACTGTCCAAAAAGGTGACGGCCAGCGCCTTGCCGCCCACCAGGTCGCCCAGCATCCGGCCGATGATCAGCACAAAAGCACCGGCAAAAGCACCCGCAATCACAGAGCCGAGCAGGCCAATCAGTCCAGTCGTCTCCCCCCGAAACACGGACCACCCCGCCCCGAGCCAGGTCATAAAGATCGCTCCAAACACCGCTCCGCTGAGTATCCGGTTGCTGGTCAAATTCAACGCCAAACCAACCGTCTCGGCCGTGGTTTTGGTGATCCCTCCGAGCAACGCGATCAGGGCAGCGCCAAGCACCATACCTGCTACCGTCCAGCGGATCAGATCATCCCAGTAACCGCCGAGCAGTACAAAAAACGTCACCGAAGGCGCGGCAATCACGCCGGCCAGCACCCCACCCGTCAACCCACCATAGCCCAGTTTGCGGCTTAGGATTCCGGTGAAGGTGCCAAAAGCCGCGCCCAAAACTATCCAAATGAGAATTTGTTTTAGTAATTTCATCTTATCCCGTCACCCTGTTGGTCCCAGTATAGTTCATATGGGCAGGAAAAGTCAATAGCGAGCGACTGCTCATTGAATCGCAGGGTCGACCAGCCTCTTGAGCGTGGGCCGCCCTGTAACTTGATAGGCAGCAGTATCGCTTGATGACACTTGTCCTGAGGCTAGATGCAGTTTGTCACTAACTGGTGTTGTGAAGGTTAATCATACTTGAAAGATACCTGTTCAATCCAAGTGCTTGGTTGGGGTAAGACGAGGTGTGTCTCAAAAAATCTTCACACTGCCTGAGCAGTTGGAAATACGGTAGGCCTGTGAGCTGCCATCTTGTGATATGATAGCACTGCTTGGAGGGATATGACCAAGCCAGCAGTATCTGATGCGACCGAGCCGGCCGCGGGAGAGCCCCAATCGGCTCGAAAAAAACAGCCCAGACCCAAGGGGCGGGTGATTGTTTTCGGCAAATGGTGCAAAGAGTGCGGTATTTGCATCGCTTTTTGCCCGCACAAGGTGCTGGGCAAGGCCCCGGATGGGAGCACGGTTGTGGTTAATCCGGATGAATGCACCGCATGTCGCTGGTGCGAGTTGCATTGCCCCGACTTTGCCATCACGGTAAAAACGATCGGCGAGTGACCTGCGGCCGGGCCGGCCGATAGGGACCATTCTGGTCGGTGTAAGGAGTACAGTGAATGACTGAACCTCGCATGATTCAGGGAAACGACGCCTGCGCGGCCGGGGCAGTGGCGGCCGGTTGCCGTTTTTACGCCGGCTACCCCATCACCCCCTCAACCGACATTGCGGAATACCTGGCCCGCGAAATGCCCAAGTTGGGAGGGGTATTTATTCAAATGGAGGACGAGATCGCCAGCATCGCGGCCGTGATCGGCGCATCGGTGGGAGGGGTCAAATCCATGACGGCGACTTCTGGCCCGGGTTTTAGCCTGATGCAGGAAAACATCGGCTACGCTGCCATGGGCGAAATCCCCTGCGTGATTGTGAACGTGATGCGGCTGGGCCCCAGCACCGGCCGGCCCACCAGCCCGTCCCAGGGGGATGTGATGCAGGCCCGTTGGGGTTCCCATGGAGATCACCCTATCATCGCGCTGGCACCCGCCTCGGTGCTGGAGTGCTTTACCATGACCGTGCGCGCTTTCAACCTCTCCGAGCGCTACCGCACGCCCGTGATTGTGCTGATTGACGAAGTGATAGGCCACATGCGGGAAAAGGTTATTCTGCCCAGCCAAGATGAACTCAAAGTGATTGAACGTTTGCTCCCCACCGAGCCCCCCGAATGGTACAAACCCTACGGCCGGACCGCAAACGACGTGCCACCCCTGGCCCCCTTTGGCACCGGCTACCGCTACCACATCACCGGGCTGCACCACGACGAGGCCGGCTTTCCGACCGACGTTGTGGACGAGGTCCGGCCGTGGTCCCGGCGAGTCTTTCGCAAAATCAAAGAAAACGTCAATCACATCATCCAGTACGAAACCGACGGGATAGAGGAAGCGCGGACTATCATCGTTGCCTATGGCTCGGTGGCCCGCGCAGCCAGCGAGGCGCTCCGGCTGGCCCGTGCCAAGCGGCGCAAAGTGGGCCTGCTGCGCCTGCAGACGCTCTGGCCCTTCCCCACCCGCATCGTCGGCGAGGTCTGCCGGTCCGCGCAACAGGTGATTGTGCCGGAGATGAATCTGGGGCAGATGGCAATTGAAGTCGAGCGCATCGTCGGGGACCGCAAGGTTCGTCGCGTGAATCGCATTGACGGCGAACTCATCACACCCCAGGAGATTTTGGACGCAATGGAGGCCAAGTAGGATGAGCAGAGAAAGACATTCCGCCTATACCTACCTGCGACACGGAAAAAAGTTTCCCAACGTTTGGTGCCCCGGCTGCGGGATTGGTATCGTCATGGGGGCGCTCATCCGGGCGATCGACCGCATGGAGTTGAACCAGGACCGCGTTGCCATCGTCTCCGGGATTGGCTGCACCAGCCGGATGCCGGTATACATGGACTTTAACACCATGCACACCACCCACGGCCGGGCGCTGTCGTTCGCCACCGGCCTCAAACTGGCCCGGCCGGACATGACCATCATTGCCGTGATGGGCGACGGCGACGCGCTGGCAATTGGCGGCAACCATTTTATCCATTCAGCCCGCCGCAACATTGGCATCACCACCATCATCGTCAATAACAACATCTATGGCATGACTGGCGGGCAGGTATCCCCCACCACGCCACTCAACACCCGCGCTACCACCACCCCCTACGGCAATATCGACCCGCCTTTCCCCATCACCGACCTGTCGATTGCCTCCGGCGCTGCCTTTGTGGCCCGGTCCACGGTGTATCATTCGCAGGAACTGGAAAAGTACATCTGCACCGGCCTGGAGACGCCGGGGTTTGCGGTGATCGAGGCGGTGAGCTATTGCCACACCACCTTCGGCCGGCTGAACAAGCTGGGCACGGCGGTGGATATGATGAGCACACTGAAGGACAGCAGCATCACCATCCGGGCGGCCGAAAAGCTTGCGGCCGAAGAGCGCGCCAGCCGAATTGTGCGCGGGGTCTTTCACCACGACCCCAGCCGCAAGGAGTACACCGCATTGTACCGGGAGATTCAGGAAAACGCGGGCGGCGCGGAATTGGCGGACGAGCGGATACAACGAATGGAGATGGTACTTTGATGAGAAGCAGCGTGGAACGATTCGAGGTCCGGCTGGCTGGCTTTGGCGGTCAGGGGATGATCCTGGCCGGCCTGATTCTGGCCGAAGCGGCCGCCATCTATGATGGCAACAACGCCATCCACACCCAGAGCTACGGCCCGGAAGCGCGCGGCGGTGCCAGCCGGTCTGAAGTGGTCATCAGCACAGGGGAGATCCACTACCCCAAGGTGATCCAGGCAGACGTTTTGCTGGCCTTGAGCCAGGAGGCCTGCGACAAGTACTTTTATGGACTCAAACCGGATGGACTGCTGATCGTCGACTCCGGCAACGTGGAGCGAGCGCCGACCAGCAAGGCCATCAGCCTGCCCATCACGCAGATTGCGCAAGAGGCCAGCGGCCGGGCTATTACGGCTAACGTGGTTGGGTTGGGCGCCATCGGTGCGCTAACCGGCATCGTCTCCAGGGATGCGCTGGAAAAAGCGGTCCTGGCTCGCGCACCCAAAGGCACCGGCGAGATGAACATCCAGGCGCTGGCGGGCGGCTGGGAACGGGCGCTGGAAATCGACCGCAAGCCGGCAGGATTTTGATCGCATTCCGGCAATTGGATCGCGTGGAGCAAGCTGCGCCCGGCATCCCTTAACGGTGCCGGGCGCTTTGCTAAAATAGGGCTCGACACTTAACGCCGTTAAGGAGAGAAACCCATGGAAGAGCTATTACGGTCCTTTTTCTTGTGGCTCTCGCGCAGCAGGTGGTTGCGCCGTGCGATTACCCAGGTGCCCATCGCCTACCAGATTGCCGGCCGCTTTTTTGCCGGTGAGACGGCCGCCGAAGCGGTAGCGGCAGTGCGGGACCTGCGCGCCCACCATATCCTGGCCACGCTGGACATTCTGGGAGAGGACGTAAACACCCAGAGTGAAGCCGCCCAGGCTCGCGAACTCTTATCTGGCATTGCTGGATGAAATCCACGCGGCCGGCGTCCAGTCCGACATCTCCCTCAAGCTCACCCAACTGGGGCTGGACACGGGTTCGGACTTGTGCGTGCAAAACGTCGGCACGGTGGTGGCCCGCGCCCGCGACCTGGGTATCTTTGTCTGCATCGACATGGAAGATTCGCCCCGCACCGAGCGCACGCTGGAGGTGTGGCGCAGATTGCACGCGGAATACAGCAACGTCGGCGTGGTCATCCAGGCCTACCTCTACCGCAGTGCGGAGGACCTGCAGACGCTATGCGAGGCGGGTGCGACCGTGCGGCTTTGCAAAGGGGCTTACAAGGAACCGGCCGAAGTGGCCTTCCCACAAAAGGCCGACGTGGACGCCAACATGATCCGGTTGATGCAGATGATGCTGGATTTCACGGCCGCAGGCGCGCCGGCCGGGGGCAAGCCCTATCTGGCCATGGCCACCCACGACGAAAAGATGATCGCTGCCACCAAAGCTTACGCCGACAAGCTGGGGGTTCCGCGGGATGCGTTCGAGTTCCAGATGCTCTACGGCATCCGGCGCGACCTGCAGGAGCAACTGGCGACCGAGGGATACCCGATGCGCGCCTACATTCCCTTTGGCACCGAATGGTACCCCTACTTTATGCGCCGGATGGCCGAGCGGCCGGCCAACGCGGGCTTTGTGGTCAAAGCTTTGTTCCGGGAATCCCCCGAACTGGGCAACTACCTGCTGGCCGTTGTCATCGTGTTGATGGCGCTGTTGCTTAAACGCAGGCGGCGCAAGCGAACGGGCGGTATTTAAGGCACCAGTGTTTGAATGCCATCTACAAACTCCACACACCAGCCGATTTTGGCGTCGCCGGTGCGAACCTTCCACCAGGTCAGGCCGGCCGCGCCGGTCTCCGGCCCATCGATGATAGTTAGAAGCGTCCCTTTGGCCAGTTGGGCGATCACCTGCCCCTGCGCTCCGGGGGCATCGCGCATGCGCAGGGTATCGCCTTCGGTGGTAAAGACCCGCACCTGAATCCCGACCGCCAGCCCGTATTGGTTGGGCGTGGGTTGGGCCGGCTTGGGCGTAAAAGTGGGCAGCGCCGTCTCCGCCGGCAGAGGCTCCTCCGTTGGCGCTTGCGGTGTATCCGTGGCGGCCGGGGGTGGAGCCGGAGTTTCGGTTGACAGGACGACGGCCTCAGTTGGAACAACTGGAGTGACGTCGGCAGCGGACCGGTCCTGGAAAAGGTACACGGCCCCCGCAATGATGGCAGCCAGGCAAACCAGCGCCCCCAGGCCGACCAAAATGGGTATCAAAAGATTGGATTTCTTTTGCTCGGCCTGAGTGCCAAAATCCGCAACAATGGTGTCAGTGGGTTGATTCAGTCGCGTGCCGCAGCGCAAACAAAAGGTAACTGTATCGTCGTTGGCGGCTTTGCAATTGGGACAAATCTGGGCCATGGCGCTCCTCCTTGACTGGCACAATTATGCAGAATTCGCGGCCAAAATGCAAACTTTATTCCATCTCCGGCCGGCCGCGGCCGCGCTTTTTGACCGCTTGCCGCCGCTTGTTCTCCAGCCGCCTTTCCACCGCCGCCCGTGAGGGCCGGGTTGGTTTGCGCCGCTTGCGCGGCCGGAGCGCACCCTGCAGCAAAACTTGAAAGCGGGCGACGGCCGCTTCACGGTTCTGATGCTGGCTGCGGGATTCGCTGGCCACCAGCCGCAGCACCCCACTCTGGTCGATGACGTGACCCAGCCGCGCCAGCAATATCGCCCGTTGCTCCTCGCTCAGGCTGGGGGAGCGGCCGACATCAAACAGCAACTCCACCCGCGTCTCAGAGCGGTTGGCATGTTGACCTCCCGGTCCACCGCTGCGCGAGAAACGGTACTCGATTTCGCCGGCCGGGATAGTGAGATGGCTTGTGATGAAAATGTATTCGTCCATCTTGGCAATCCAGCAGGATTATACCGCAGGTGTAGCTGCTCAGCCCAAAGGTGGTGATACCGCGGCAGAGGGGTTGCTATCCCCAAGCTGCTTTCCAGTGGTTGCCCCAATAGAGCCATCAGTACCAGCCCCAGCAACGCTATGGTGTCGCATCGCTGCCCCCACCAGCCTTTGATTTGTCGTACCGTCCAGGTTGTGTTATGCTGCATTTCGCCAGTTTCCGCCTTTCTTGATACCGGGTACTCTATACCCGATAACGGTAACTGGCAATTTCATTATATCCCAGGCGAGGGCCCCATCTGTCCCCTTTTACGAACGGAAGCCCCCACTTTAGCTTACCGGTCTATCCCCACGCGGAACGCTCACGGTTGGGGTAGGGAAAGATGGGGTGTGTGCAGTTGCGCAGGTTGCAGGACTTCTTCCCACTTGGGCCCTTCCGCCGTATAATTCCCCATGTTTTGAAGCGGAGAGAATGATGCATCGAACGCGGATTGTCTACCTGTTGTTGCTGCTTGCACTGACGGCCTGCACGGCTGTGCATCCCGCCTCGCCACCCCCCCCTGACGGAACAAAGTCAGCACCCCGGCCGCCCGGCCAGCCAGCTGCCACCTGGACCCTCGTCCCTACCTGGACCCCGACGGTCGTCCAGCCCACCATCACGCCAACCCCCATCCCCGCCATCCGGGTGGCAGCCGACGCCCAGGCCCCGGCCGAACTGCGCGACGCGGTTCAATCAATGGTGCAGGCGCACCCGGTCGAGTTTGCCTGGACAGAGCTGGAAACCGCCGACGTGGTCGCCGGCTTTAACCCCGCACTGCCGCTGGGCTACTGGGTTTACGCGGCCGTTGCGCCCTTTCCTTCCGTGCCGGATAGCCTTGCCGCGGCCGACCTGCGCTCTGCCTGGAGCGGGGCAGCCGCCGGTCCATTTGCCAGCCGGCCCCTGCTTCTGTCTCCGGAAACGGCCGCCGTGCTACAGGCGCAGTGGGAAACCCCGCCGCTAGGCGCGCAACAGGTTCCCCAAGACGAGTTACCAGAGACCGCCTGGGCCGCGCGGCCGGCGTGGTCGATCGTTCCCTTTGATGCCTTGGAGCCGCGCTGGAAGGTGTTGCGTCTGGACGGCCTTTCGCCATTGGACAAACCGCTGGACCTGGCGGCCTATCCACTGGCTTTCCCGGTGGGGTTGCGCGGCCGGGCTGACGCTGTGGAAAAGGTCTGGGTGGCGCTGGGCGGCCCGGCCGCCTCTGTGACCAACCGGGACGAGAGCCAGATGACGGTGCTGGCGATGACGGGCGTCACCGCGCTGGTTCGCGCCACAGCCTACCAGATGGAAATCTACGGGATGACCTACCCCGGCGAGGAGGTGGCGGCGGTCCTGTCGGCGGCCGACATCGCCCACATCAGCAACGAGGTCTCCTTTGCCGAAGACTGTCCCTACCCCAACCCATCACGTCAGGATGGCAACCTGCGCTTCTGCTCCGACGACCGGTACATCGAACTGCTAGAGTACGTGGGGGCCGACGTGATCGAATTGACCGGCAACCACAACAATGACTGGGGGACCATCCCATTTTCGCGGACGCTGGCCATGTACCAGCAGCGGGAATGGGGCACCTTTGGCGGCGGCTCAGATGCGGTCGCGGCCGGTCAGCCACTCACCATCACTCACAACGGCAACACCATTGGCTTTATTGGCTGCAATCCGGTGGGGCCAACCTTTGCCTGGGCAACCGATGAGACCCCTGGCGCGGCGCGCTGCTCCATCCAATCATTGGCGGCCGCCGTGGGCGAGTTGGCCGCACAGGTGGACGTGGTGGTCGTGGGCATCCAATACTTTGAGCACTATACCTACACCGCCACAGCGCAACAGCGGATCGATTTCCTGGCATTGGCATCGGCCGGGGCCGACATTGTCAACGGCAGCCAGGGGCACCACGCACAGGGCTTTGCGCTCCCGGCCGAAGGGGGTTTCGTCCACTATGGCCTGGGCAACCTCTTCTTTGACCAGATGGACCGGCTGGGCACCCGGCAGACCTTTGTGGACCGGCACGTCATCTATCGTGGCCGGCACATCGCCACCGACCTGTGGACCGGATTGATCGAAAACTGGGCCCGCCCCCGGCCGATGACCGCAGCCGAACGGGCCAACCTGCTGCAAACGGTCTTTGCGGCTAGCGGCTGGTGAAGCGCGATCAAAGGACCACACAGGCGGAACAATTTTCCGGTATAATTCGTATCACTGCTGATCGTGTAGAGAGGCGGTGGCAAGATGCAAATAGTAAAAGGTTTTTTGTTCGTATCCTTATCTATGCTGGTTTTGTTGCAAGCGGCCGAGCCGCGGGTGGCTTTTGCCTCCAGCGAGATTTGCCTGGCCGCCAGCAGCAATGGGCCTACCCTGTGCCCGACTGAGGAGGCGCGCAGGATCTCCGTCCCCCGGCCGGTTTCGCTGCCAACACTGGCCGTGCAGCCGGTCGAGTACGAAAGTTTTAAGGACGACGACCTGAGCAACACACCCGACGTGTACGCCTGGATCAACGACTTTTCCCCTATCTACCGGCACCCGGCCGAGGCTGCCAGCGGTCTGCCCCCGGTGCGGGTCTCCGAAGCGGGCTTTACCTACGTCAGCCTGGAGGGCGAGACCGAGTTTGAGGGCACGCTCTGGTACCAGATCAACACCCGCTCGCCGCGCAACGCAGAGCGGGCCGACGAGTGGGTTCACGAAGACTATGTTCACCTGGTCCGGCCGTCCACCTTTGCAGGCGTATTCCTGGCCGCGCAGCCCCCGGTGCCGTTCGCCTGGGTGTTGCGCAGCGTCCGCCCCAGCACCCTGCCCGGTGCGGACCCCGACCCAACTCAATCCATGCTTTACCGATACGACCGGGTCAACATCTATGGCAGCGAACGGGTGGAGCCGTACGATTGGTTCCTGATTGGACCCAACCAGTGGATCAAGCAAACCTACCTGGGTATTGTGGACGTCAACCCGCGCCCGGCCGAGGTGGGTCCCGGCGAAAAGTGGGTCGAGGTGGACCTGTACGAACAGACGCTGGCCGCTTACGAAGGTGACCGGATGGTGTACGCTACCCTGGTCGCCAGCGGGCTACCGCAGTGGGAGACCCGCAGAGGTCTGTTCCGTATCTGGCACAAAGTGTACATTGCCAAAATGAGCGGCCGGGAAGGCAAACCAGACTATTATCACCTGGAAGATGTCCCCTGGACCATGTATTTCGATCACGATATTGGATTGCATGGCGCGTATTGGCACGATGGCTTTGGTTACCGCCACAGCCACGGTTGTGTCAACCTGCCACCCGTCGCCGCCCAGTGGCTGTACCAGTGGACCGAGCCGTACCTGCCGGAGGGAGTCAAAAGCGTGACCGCCACCGGCACCTGGGTCTGGGTTCACTAGCCCCCCTCCCTGAATCTGACACGAATGGAGACGCGATGAAGTTGCCCGGCATTCCCCAAGAGTTGGGGCACAACCTGGTTGTCAGAGCCTGTACCAACCCGGCCGACATAGAGCGGGTGGCCGCCCTCAACGGTGAAATCCATGGCCAGGAGGTGGTCGAAGCGATCCGCTACTGGCTGTTGCAGGGCCATCCCCAACTCGACCCGGCCGGCTGGCTGTTTGTGGAGGACGCGGCCAGCGGCGACGCGCAGCGTGTCGCCACGCTCGCCCTGATGCCCCTAACCTGGCGTTACGGCCCGGTCTCCCTACCGGTAGCCGAGTTGGGATTTGTCGCTACCCGGCCGGAATACCGCCGGCGCGGCTTGCAGCGGGTGCTCTCGGCCGCCTTTGACCGGATTGCGCTGGCCAACGGCTTCACGCTGGCTGCCATTGAAGGCATCCCCTACTTCTATCGCCAGTTTGGCTATGAGTACGCCCTGCCGCTGTTCGACGCCCGCTTTCTGCTCCGGCCGGAGCAAATCCCGGCCGCGGAATCAGAGGCCTACTCCTTCCGCCCGGCCGCTCCGGCCGATGTGCCGTTCATGATGGCCTGCTTTGAGCGGCAGAATGCGTACCTGACCATCACCACCGAGCGGTCCGAGGCGATGTGGCACCACTACCTGCGGATGCAGGCGGCCGGTCTACCCGCGCTCGCGCAAGCCGGGGAGCTATCCGGGCTGCGTCTGCATGTGGTGCAGCGCCATGGAGAGCCGGCCGGCTACCTGGCGCTGATGCCCAGCGGTTGGGCCAACCGTCTCAACGTGATGGAGCTGGCTGTGGAGTCCGCCCGCGGGGTTGCGGCCGCGCTGGGTTTTGCCCGCGCCCAGGCGGAGGCGGCCGATCACGCTGAGGTGGGACTGCAACTACCGGCCGATCACCCGGCCTGTGCGCAAGCGCGCCAGTTGGGGATCAAAGAAGAAGGGACCTACGGCTGGCAGATAAAAATCCTGGACCCGGCCGGCTTTCTCAACGCCATCGCACCAGCACTGGAAGCCCGGCTGGCGGCGGCCGGGATGGCTGTGTCTAATGGCGAACTCGCCTTTGACCTCTACCGGCAGAAGGTGGGGCTGCGCATCGAGTCCGGCCGGGTGAGCGCCAGCCCGCTGGCACCCATGGCCGAGACACACGCAAGCATGCCCCCTTTTGTCGCCACCCAGCTCTGGCTGGGATGGAAGCCTTTTGCAGCGCTGGACGACTGGTACAAGGATGCCTGGGCCCGGCCGGAGCAGCACGAACTAATCGACATCCTTTTCCCACCGGCCGCGGCGCACATCCACCTGGGATACTGATGGACCGGGCTGTGTTTGATCAACTGGTGGCAGAAGTATTGCAGGAGCTGCCGGCCGACATTCGCCGGCTGATGGACAACGTTCAGATCACGGTGGAAGACTGGCCCACGGCCAGCACGCTGCGCAGCGTGGGGCTGCGGCCGGAGCAATTGCTCTTTGGCCTGTACCAGGGGGTGCCACAGACTCAGCGCACCAGCCACTACGGGTTGGTGCTGCCGGACAAGATTACCATCTTTCAAGGGGCCATCGAGCGAGTGTGCAGGACTCCGGCCGCCATCCGAAAGCAGGTCCGCAAAACCGTGTTGCACGAACTGGCACATCACTTTGGCATCTCCGACCAGCGGCTCAGAGAGTTGGGCGTGTATTGAGATGCCCCACTAGTTTATCCCCGCGCCAGCGGCCGCACCTGGAATATCCTTTCCCATATCCGCAGACAGTACGGTTTTGAGAATTTTCTCGTCTTTGTAACCGTGGGCGTTCAGCGGCCCTGTTGTGCATCCTGCCTGGTGCCATCAGCGCCCCAGTTTGCAGAGAGGAGAGGGAGTTTCAGGTTTGATAGTATTCCGGCCGACGGAAACGGACTTGGGATCGCGGGAAGCGAACTCTGTCCGGAGCGCCGGATGCCAGTTTGCCAAGCAGATGATGAACCTGACATTTGCACAATGACCCGATTCGTTCATCATCCCCAAGCTCTGAAGGTCAGCCTGCGCGCAAAAGTAGCGCTGGGTGTCGCGCTACCCATCCTGGCCATGCTGTTTGTTCTGGTGATGATGAGCTACCGAAACGAGCAGAGGCTCCTGGAAGAGCAGATCCGCCTGACCGCGTTCGAGTTGAGCGCCACGATGAAGGGCAGCCTGCGCCACGCTATGCTGGTCAACGACCGGGAGATGATCGCCAACATTGTGAACGACGTGGGGGGGATGGAGACGATTGACCAGGTACAGATCGTTGACCTTCTCGGCCGAGTGAAGGTGACGAGTTACCAGGAGGATTCACGGGTCTTTCGCAGGGTTGAAAAAACCGACTGCGAAGCCTGTCACCAGATACAGGCGGACACCCGGCCGGAAACGATCAGCCTCACCCGCTCGGGCGGCCAGGTGCGGGTAGCCACGCTGCTCCCCAACGAGCCCGACTGTGCCCGCTGCCACCTACAGCCAGATTCGCCGCTAGGATTGTTGCTGATCGACGTATCGCTGAACAAATTCAGCAAGCAACTCCGTAACCATTTCTGGGGCGACCTGATGACAGTAATGGGCATCACCCTGCTGGTGGCCTTGCTGGTCTACTACCTCATCCACCTGCTGGTCGTCCGGCCGGTCGAGTCATTTAGCCGGCCACTGGCCGAATTCGTCGCCGGCAACTTTACCCCGCGCCTGCCGGTCCCGGAATCCACCAGGGACGAATTGGGGCAGTTGGCGCTGGCGTTTAACCATATGGCCGATGAACTCGATCGCCACGTCCGCGAGCAAGAGGAACGGCATCTGGTGAGGCAGAGCGCCATTTCCGAGGAGCGCGAGCGCATTGCCCGCGACCTGCACGACGGGTTAGCCCAACTGCTGGGCTATGTCAACACCAAAGCGATGGCCGTCCGGCTGCTGCTCAAGAAGCGTCACATCGAGACGGCCGAAAGTCACTTACAACAACTGGAGGAGGCAGCACAGGAACTCTCGGCCGATGTGCGCGCGGCGATCCACAACCTGAAGCTGGCTGGCCGGAATGGCGCAGGGTTGGCGGCCACACTCCACGAGTTTGCCGATCGTTTTTCCCAGCGCAGCGAAATCCCGGTCGTTCTTTCCATCGCACCCGAGGTTGAGGCCCTTACGTTGACAGCCGACGTGGAAAAGCAACTGCTGTTTATTGTGCAGGAATCACTCACCAACGTGCGCAAGCACGCGTCGGCCTCCCGCGCCGCCATTGACTTGAGGATCAACAACCGGGTGCTGGATGTGACGGTGAGCGACGATGGCGATGGTTTTGTGTTGGGCCAGAACGGAAACGGCCACCGGCCGCAGTTCGGGTTGGAGATTATGCGCGAGCGGGCGGAGGCAATTGACGCCACATTCAGTCTGCAGACCAGCCCTGGCAACGGGACCAGCACTCATTTGCGTTTGCCCCTGAAAGAGGTGTGAAGAATGCGCGTGCTGATAGCCGATGATCACTCTCTGTTTCGTGATGGCCTTACCAGCCTGCTGGAAGCGGCCGGGCTGGATGTGGTGGCGGAAGCCGGCAACGGCCAAGCGGCCGTGCAAGAGACGCTGCGGTTACGGCCGGACCTGGTGCTGCTGGACATTGCCATGCCCGAAATGAACGGCCTGGAAGCCCTGCGCCAGATCAAGCAGCAGCTACCGGAAACCCGGGTGGTGATGCTGACCGCGTCCGACGAAGACGCGGACTTGTTTGCGGCCATCAAGGCTGGAGCGCAGGGGTACCTGCAAAAGGACCTGAGTTCGGTGCAGTTCCTGGAGATGCTGGATGGCTTGCAACAAGACAAGGCGGCCATGACTCGCGACACAACCACCCGTTTGATGAATGGGTTTGTCACTCTCTCCCAGGACGGATCCAAGGTTGCGGAATCCCTTACGGACCGAGAGATAGAACTCGTGCAACTGCTTGCGGCCGGATTGCCCAACAAAGGTATTGCCCGGCGGCTCTGCATCAGCGAAAACACGGTCAAATATCACGTCAAGAATATCCTCCGCAAGTTGAACGTGCAAAACCGGACGGAAGCTGTCGCCTACGCCATGCGCGATGGGTTGCTGAAACCAGGCTCCCCCGGTTAACCCGCGTCTCTATCCACTGAATCCCCCTCCACTAGATTGATGTTGCGCGCCTGCCGCCGTATCGCCTGCCCGGCCGGGTGGGTGGAAACCACCCTGGCGGGCTAGACGGCCGGACCAGGGCTACTACCCATCTTTGTGGGATGGTTTTGGACCGATGGGTGTTGTCCCTGCCTCTTTTTCGACCACAATAGACCCGCTATGACGAATGTATCGCTCTGTTGAGGTGTGTCATGTCAGGGTGTATCGTTATCCTGTCCAGCTGTCCCCTCTTTGCCGAGGGGGTAGCGAGCCGGTTGAGCCAATACCTTGGCCGGATGAAGATTGAGATTGTGGACCCACGCCGGCCGGACCCGGTCGGCCGGGTGCTGGCATTTCGGCCTTCCACTGTCATTCTGGATGTCACGGACCTGGAGGTAGTGCAGCTCTGCCCTATGCACGATTTACTGGGAGCGCAACCCACTCTTCGGATTATACAATTGGACCCCCAACACGAGCGGGCTCAGGTGGTTACCAGCGAGCACCACCCGGCTTTTGTGGTACGTGACCTGGCTGAGATCATTCTACAGCCAGCGTGACTTTGGGGGCAAGCTCGCAGGGAAAGATTAGCGGTCTTGCCAAATTGGGAAAGGTTCCGATGAGAAAAAACGCCTATCGCAAATCACGTTTCAAGTTACTCTGTTGGGTTCCGGCTGCACTGCTGCTGGCGCTTGCATGGGTCGCGCTGGGATCCCTGTCGGCGCAGGCTGCGCTGTCCCCGGCCGCGGCGATTTCCGAGCCCGACGCCAATTGCTTGATGTGCCATTCAGACCCCGACTTTAAGGGGACCTTTGAGAATGGAGAGATGATTTCCCTGTACGTGGACAGGGGTGAATACGAACAATCGGTCCACGGCCCGGCCGGATTAAACTGCGTCGCCTGCCACACCGGCATCAATCGCTACCCGCATCACGCCCAAGAGCAGGTTACCTGCGTCAGTTGCCATGGTGAAGAGGGCGGTATGGATGAAACAGCCTACGAAACGCTCCGGGTACGACTCTCTTATTCCAGCCAGCGGGCAATGACCATCGACATCAACGAGGAATGCCGTTCCTGTCACAAACAGGAATTTGAGGTCGCGGTGGACAGCGCCCACGTCCGGGTGATGGAGGGAGGCAACCCGGATGCCCCGTTGTGCGTCGACTGCCACGGCAGCCACGCGATCATCCACCTGGGCGAGCCGCGTGGCAAGATATCCGAAATGTGTGGCACTTGCCACACAGCGGTCTATTCAACCTACCGCACCAGTGTTCACGGTGCGGCGCTGGCACAAGAATCTAACCCGGACGTCCCGACCTGCATCGAGTGTCACGGAGTGCACAGCGTCCGCGGGCCGCGGGATGCTTCTTATCGCAACGACAGCATCACGATCTGCGGTGAGTGCCACAGCAACGACGAAATGATGGCCAAGTATGGCCTTTCGACCGATGTGTTCCGCACCTACCTGGATGACTTTCACGGCCGGACGGTCGAGTTCTATCGCCAGTATGACATCGGCAGCCAGAGCAACAAGGCGGTCTGCTTTGATTGCCACGGCATCCACAACATCCGGCAGGCCGATGACCCACTGGCTACTGTCTACCCCAACAACCTGCAACACACCTGCCAGCAGTGTCATGAGGATGCCAGTATCCAGTTCCCGGCCGCCTGGCTCAGTCATTCCGTGGCCTCCTGGGAAAAGACCCCTGCACTCCACGTTGTCAACTCGGTTTACACAGCGGTCATCCCGCTGACGATTGGTGGATTCATGGTTTACATTGGACTGGACGCGCGCCGGCGCTGGAAGGATAAGCAGCAGATCTTACGACAAGCTTTGGCGGAGGAGGAGAAAAATGACTACTTCGACCTGGACATCTAACAACGGCGGCAATGATCACCCCCGTGGGGAAGCTGGGGCTTCCATCACGCGAATCAAGCAAAAAGCCAGGGCCCGCAAACTGCGTTCCATCCGCCGCCTTGCCAGCCAGGTACAAATCGGACCAGACGGCACGCGCAGCTTTATCCGCTTTTCTCGCGCACAGCGGATTGAGCATGCCATTTTGATTGCCAGCTTTGGGACGCTGGTCGTGACCGGCCTACTCCAGACCTTTAGCGACCTGGCGGCCGTGGGGTTCGTGATTCGGCTGGCTGGCAGCATTGACACGCTGCGCATGATCCACCACTTGGCGGCCGTGGTTCTCATCGCGCAGTCAGCCTATCACGTGGTCAAGATGCTAGAGGTTTGGATTGTCCAGCGCGAGCGTGGTGCTATGTGGCCACAGTTCCAAGACCTCTTTGATCTGATCCAGATGATCAAGTTCAACCTGGGTCTAACGGAAGAACGACCCGAGTTTGACAGGTTCACCATCGAGGAGAAGCTAGAGTACTGGGCCATGTTGTGGGGAACCCCCCTGATGATCGTCACCGGGTTGATCCTCTGGTTCCCTTCTGTATTCACGCGGATACTGCCCGGCGAATTGGTCCCCATCGCACTGGCGCTCCATGGCTGGGAGGCCAAACTTGCCACACTGGCCATCCTCACCTGGCACACGTATAACGTCATCATCAAAGAAACCAATCGGAGCGTCTTTACAGGGACCATGACCGAGCAAGAGATGCAGCATTCGCACCCTTTGGAGTACCGCCGCATCCTGGCGGCCCACGAGTTCCTGCTCAAGCTATCCCTGGATGAACAGGAACGCGAGGCAAGACAGCTAAAGGAACCCAGGGCAGAGGCCGTCCCGCCAATCGTGCCGCAAGGTGAGGTTTCGTGGGAGCGGGCGGGATGATCGAGTCCCGGCCGGTTGGAAGCAGCGCGGTGGGTCGGCTCAGCACCGGCAACATCCAGCGCCTCGTCTGGTTGGCAGCAATCGCCCTGGCGGCCGTCCTGCTGCTGTTTGGCGGCATCTACTATCGAGAACGCTTCCTCGCGCCGGCCGACGACGCGCCGCTTGACAGCCACCTGGGACTGATGGAGCAATGGGTGCACGACGACCCACAGAGCCCTGAAGCGCGCCTATCTCTGGCAGACACGTACTTGAAGATGGGGCGGTACGGCGAGGCCCTGGATCAGGCCCGCCAGGTGTTAACCCGCTACCCGGACCATCAAGATGCCCTCATCATCACCGGCATCATCCACCATCATCTGGGCCAGCCGGAAGCCGCGCTGGAGCCGCTGGAAAGGTTTGTGACGCTGCGCAAGGATGGTCCGATGGCGGGCGCAGATACCGCGCTGGAAGCGGCATACTACTACCTGGGTCAAAGTTATGTCCAATTAGATCGGCCGGAAGCGGCGATTGCGGCGCTGGAGGCCGCACTGGCAATCAACCGCACCGATGCGGATGCTCTTTACCAACTAGGGCTTGCCAACCAATCCGCCGGCCGGCCGGAAGCTGCGCTGGAGCAGTTCAGCGCCGCGGTCCGTTTTGTGCCTGATTTTGCCGAAGCGTATCAAGGCATGGCGGAATGCTATTTCTCTCTGGCCATGCCGGATCATCAAGCCTACGCCGAAGGGATGCATCTCTTCAGCACGCAGAACTATGACCTGGCGCGAGTCCGGTTGGAGGCCGCGGCCGGGGGATTGCCTAATTTTGCGCCCGTTCACCTGGGGCTGGGGCTGACGTACGAGCAACTCGGCCGGCTGGAACTGTCGCAGGCGGCTATCAACCGGGCGCTCGAATTGGAGCCGGGTAGTTTCACCGCCCAGCACGCGCTTGGCCGGATTCAGGCAGCGCTGGAGGCGCAGGGTGAATCATGGTAACGCTGGACGAATTCGCCCAGGCAGTGGAGGAGACAGAGCGCGAGGACCGGCACCGGCGGTTGCTGTTGACTGCCTTTGTCGCCCTGTTGCTTTTGCTGCTGTACGTCGGCGTGCTGTTCGCCCGCTACATCCAGCGGCCGGTGCCGCTGCCGGAACTGTTGCCCCTGCCGGTGGAATTCCACTACCGGCCACACTATCTGTTTTCGATCTATGGCGTCGACAGCCCGGTGGGGGTGGCGGTCTCGCCGGATGGCGAGCGAATCTACGTATCGGAGAGTGATGGCGAACGCGTGATCAAAGCGTTCGACCGTGACGGCGACCTGCTGTTCTCGTTTGCGCCGCCCAATACCGAACCGGCCGGGCGAGCCCCTGTCTACCTGGCGACGGATAGCGTTGGGAGCGTGTGGGTCAGCGATCGGTTGCTGCACACGGTCTTTGTGTTTGACAGCGATGGCACACTGCTGGACGCCATTCTGGGCCCGGACCTGGCCTCTGGCGATCACTCATCAACCACCACGGCCGGCTGGTCTCCGCTGGGTGTCCGCCTGGATGAGGCCGAAAACCTGCTGCTGACGGATGTGGCCGCCGGCCGGCACAATGTCCGCATCTCCCCGGCCGAAGCGAGTCAATTCTCCCAATACGTATTGGGAGCCGCCGGCCGGGGCCGGGGGCAGCTTTTCTTTCCCAACGTCGCCGTCGCCGATTCGCAGGGCAGGATTTACGTCACCGACGGCAACAACGGCCGGGTCTCTGTGTGGGACGCCAGCGGCAACTTTGTGCGCCACTTTGGGCTCAACTCTGACGACGGGGCGCTCAACCTACCCAGAGGAGCGATCATTGACAAACGCGACCGGCTGTACGTGGTGGACGCCGTGGGACAGGACATCAAAGTGTACGACGTTTCCGGTGCAGAGCCGCGCTGGCTGTTTGCCTTTGGCGATTGGGGGCAGGGCAAAGGGCAGTTCAACTTTCCCAACGACATCGCTATCGATGATAGCGGGCGTTTGTACATTGCAGACCGAGCAAACCGCCGCGTTCAGGTCTGGTCCTATTGATTTTCAAGCCCCTTCAGACATCTGCTTTGGTGAGAGGAGAGACGATGAAGAAATCCTTTTTTGGAATCATTCTCTTGCTAGTCCTGTTGGTATTGGTTGCAGAGGCCACTTCGGCCGATGGCGGCCCGCATGGCGGCTATACCGCCACCACCGATGGCTGCGCCGGGTGCCACCGGGCGCACACCGCCAACGGACCCAACCTGCTAACCGACAGCAGCACGTACGACCTGTGTATGACCTGCCACGGCGCGGCCGGGACCGGAGCCAACACCAACGTGGATGATGGCATCTACCTCTCATCCCGTGACGATGACGCCGGAAACACCGACCACGGCGCGGCCAACACCCCGGACAATGCACCCCTGCTGGGTGGAGGCTTTGTCTCTTACCGCGGCACGGCCGTCACCTCGTCGCACGACCCGGCCGGCCTGGAAACGGCCGCCTGGGGTAATGGCGTAACCCGTGGCCTGACCAGCGACCTGGTAGAAGGGTTGAGCTGCGCCTCCTGTCACGACCCACATGGCTCGTCCAACTATCGCATCATCAACGAGGAGATCAACGGCAACGCAGTCTCTGTGGCGCAGGTGGACGAGGCAGACAAGGATTATGACAGCGAGCAGTGGGGCGCGGGCATTAGCTCCATTTGCGCTGCCTGCCACGACGCCTATCACCAGACCGCGGCCGGGCAGGGGAGTATCCCAGACGGCGGCAGTTACACCCATCGGGTGGACATGCCCTACCGCTACCGGGGCAACGACAACCCCGAGACCGTTGGGTACGGCGGCCACACCCTGCCGCTGGCGGAAAGCGGCAGCGGCGACCTGGTGGTCTGCATGACCTGCCACCTTCCCCACGGCACGTCCGCCCAGATGAGCGGGATCGCGGACGGCTCCGGCCTGCCCGGCGAGACCAGCGCGGCCGATAGCGCGCTGCTGCGGCTGGACAACCGGGGTGTCTGCCAGGTCTGCCACCAGAAATAACCGCTTGCCGGCAGAGTGGTGGCGATGAAATCATGGGCGGCCAGCGTGAGGGCGCGGCTGGCGCAGGCAGCAGTGCTACTGCTGACCGCGGTCGGCGTGCTTTCGCTGTTCTGCTTGCCGGCCGCCCTGGCGAGCCACGCTGCCGCCGGCGGCAGCACGCCAACCACCCCACCCACTGCCACGCAAACAACCGAAACACCCCTGTCATCCCCCACACCATCGAGCACCGCCACAGGAACTCCCACGGCAACCGCCTCTCCTGAACCGTCGCCGTCTCCAACCCTCACCGGTCCTGCGGCGGTTTCCCCGACGGTGACCGTGACACCCGTGGTGCGCATCACTGTCACCGTGGCCATCACCAACTCGACCACTGCTACTCCATCGCCCACGCCCTCCCCCACGCCGACCCCGGTCGAAATCCGGTACCAGCACGCGGCCGGAGAGGTAATTGTCCGCTTTGGCCCGGCCGTCACCACACTGCAGGAGGCCGAGGCGCTGGTCCGGCCGTATGGGGCATCGGTCAAGCGCCAGCTAGCTGCGTTGGACATGTGGGTGCTGGGAGTAGAAACGGGGCAGGTTGGGCAAGCCATTGCACTGCTGCGCCCGGAGCCGGCCGTTTTGCTGGCCGAGCCCAACTATCTCGCGTACGCTTGCCTTACCCCCAACGACCCTGATTGGCCGCTGCAATCGTATCTGCTGGATATCCAGGCCCCGCAAGCCTGGGAGATCACCACCGGCTCGCCGGCCGTCGTCATTGCCGTGCTGGACACCGGGGTGGATACATCCCATCCCGACCTGGCGGCCAAGCTCTGGGCCAACCCTGGCGAAGCCGGCGGGCGGCAGAACGGACTGGACGACGACGGCAACGGCTACGTGGACGACTGGCGCGGCTGGAATTCGGTCAACGGCACAGGATTGGTGCAGGACGACCATGGTCACGGCACGCAAATCGCCGGCGTGGCCGCGGCCGATACGGACAACGGTGTGGGAATGGCCGGTGTGGCCTGGGGGGCGCGAATTATGCCGCTCAAGGTACTGGATACCACCGGCACCGGCACGCACGCGCAGATCGCGGAGGGGATCGTGTATGCAGCCCGCGAGGGCGCGCAGGTCATCAACCTGAGCCTGAGCAGCCCCGCCCCCAGCGCCCTGCTGGCGGCGGCCATCGAATATGCTTCCCAGCGCGGCGTCATCCTGGTCGCAGCAGCCGGCAACACCGGCTCCACCGCCGTCGGTTACCCGGCCGCCTATCCGCAGGTCATCGCCGTAGGAGCGGCCGGGCCGGACGAGCAACTGGCTTCCTTTTCCTCGTTTGGCAGTGCGGTAAATCTGCTAGCGCCGGGGACAAGCATTTATACCACCCAACTGAATGGAGGCTACGCGCGGCAATCCGGCACCTCGCTGGCGGCCGCCCAGGTTTCCGGCGTGGCCGCGCTACTGACCGACGCGCTGGGCGCAAGCTCACCGGCCAAGGTCCGGGAAGCGCTGCTGGTGACGGCTGCAAGCGCGGAACGGACCAGTAGGGGCGCTGGCCTGGTACAGGCCCACGCTGCTCTGAGCTATCTCTCATTGGGTATCGCCCCGGCCAGGCCCACCCTCACACCAACGCCAACGCCGACGCCCAAACCGTACGCTCCCGCCCCGCGGCTGCCCATCCCTACGCCTACCTCTCCTCCGCCGGCACCAACCTCGCAACCGGGACCCATCGACCCGCACGTGAACTACAGCGCCAGCCCCGGCAGTTGTGCCGGCTGCCACCGGGCACACACGGCCGGCGGGCCAGTCTTGCGCCAGCAATGGCCGGAAGAGGAGCTTTGTTTTGCCTGCCATTCCGCCGACGGCCCCGGCACCGACGTTGAAGCTATCTTTGATGACACCAGCAATTCGGCCGGACAATACTTCAAGCACGACGTGGCCGCGACCAACGGCGTCCACCGGCCGGGCGAATCGGACAGTGCAGCTTTTGGCGGCTCCAGCCGTCACGTAGAGTGCGAAGACTGCCACGAGCCGCACGAGGCGACCCGGGGCACAACCAGCGCCCCCATGCTACCCTGGGAGATGAACGGGACAACCGGCGTCGAGCCGCAGTGGGCTGGCCCGGGAGCCCCGGCCGGTTACGATTGGCTGTTTCAGGCCGAGCGGGAATTCCAGGTCTGCTTCAAGTGCCACTCTGGTTTCACGACGCTCCCCACGTATCTCCCGGCCGGGTGGGATGGACGCCAGATAGCCCCCGATGGCCTACGCAAACTAACCAGCACCGACCCTTCGCAGGTGCGGGACAGCCGCGATCTGGCCCGCGAGTTCAACCCGCACAACGCCAGCTTTCACCCCGTGGTTGCCCCCGGCCGGAACCAGAGCATCCCGGCCGGCTCGTTCGTCGCCGGCTGGAGCCAGTTCAGCCTGCTCTATTGCTCGGATTGCCATCACAATCCGGACCCGGCCGCCGGAGGGGAAGGGCCACACGGATCAGCCAACCTGCACCTGCTGGCCGGAACGGCCAACTATCAGACGGCCGCCCCAGACGCGCAACCCAACCCTCCCTACACTGGCGGGGAGGTCTGCTTCAACTGCCACCGTTACCAGACTTACGTCAGCGGGGCCGATCCGGCCGATAACACCAATTTCCGCAAGGGAACCCGCAATCTGCACCAGCGGCACGCCAACAACGGCAGTTGTTACCTGTGCCACGATTCCCACGGCAGTGAGCAACTCCACCTGCTCAATCTGGACCTCAGTATCAGCGACGCGCAGACCTACTTGCTGGACGGATACGACGGGCAACCGACCGATAGTCAGAGCTTTTGGCAGATCAGCCCGGACGGCACGGAAAAGAGCTGCTGGCTGGTGTGCCACAACAAGAGCCACAGCAACCGGCCGTACCCCAACGGTTCCGACTGACGAGCGGCACGCGATCAGAACTCTGGGAACAGCGCACGAACCTCGTCCACCATCCCCGGCTGCGGCGCGCGGATGATGAGCGTCTGGTCACCGGTCCGGCCGGGATACATGCAGATGGCATCCCCGCCGATCCAGCACAAATCACCATCCGCCCCGCGCTCCGGATCGGCCGCAAAACGCACCTTGCCAAAGGTCCGGTACGCCTGCAAGAACTCGGCCGCCTCTGCCTGGGTGTCCCACACCACCTGTAGCACCAGCACCAGTCCCTGCGTCTGGTCGTTGAAATAGACGCTGTACCAGTCGCCACCCCAGCCGTCGGCCGCGGCGGCCGCAGTTTTGCTGCTCACCTGTTGCTCCAGATAGGCCCGCAAACCAAACTCGCCCAGCACGTTTTCATCCACCAACCGCCATCCGCTGCCCAGCGTATCGGTCAGCGGTGGCAGGCTCACCGAAATCGGTTCCTCCCCGGCCAGATAGCGCGCCGGGTGCAGCACCTGTTCGGTCGATTGGGGCGGGTTGGCAAAAACGGCATCCACGGCCGCATAGCCACCCTGCTCAAACAGCACCTGCGCAAAGACCAGCCCCGCTTCGTACGGAAAGTTGAACTGGGCGCGGATTGCGGCCGGGGCACTATCCAGCAAAGGACTCTCGTATTCCACCGACTCGGCCAGCATCTCGAATAACTCGTCCGAGGTGAGGTGCTCCAGCATGTACAGTTGCATCAAAAGCGTGGCGTCACCCTCGATCAACGCGTCCACCGCCAGCGCCGCGTCATCGTTCAACTCATCCGAGGTCAGTGCATCCAGGTCATAATGCTGATCCTGCAGCGCGTGGACAAACTCGTGGGCATACACCGTGCGGTCAAACGGGCTCATCTCGTCATCTTCGTCAACCAGGGTAAAGGATCGGGTGTCGGTATCGTAAAAGCCGGCGATCTGTTCCGTGTACAGCCCCTCGAGCAGGGCGCGCAGATCGAGGTCCAGCAGAACCAGGTCCAGCGCCGCCATCTCAATGGTGTTTTGTTCTGCCTCGGCCGGGGAGAGTTCCTCGTCCAGTTCGGCGATGAGGTACTGGGCCAGGTCGTCGCGCGTCAAGACGGTACGTGTGACGGGTTGCAGCGGTTCCAGTCCGCGCAGGGCCGCCACCTGCCCCTCAATCTGATCCATCAGCGCGGCGTTTTCCGGACTGATGCCACCACTTGACTGGCTTCCGGCCGGCACTACTTCGACCGTGATGCTGGCCGGTACGCTCTCCATCCCCACCGTGTTGGCGGCCACCACCTCCAGTTGGTGCTCCCCCAGCCCGGCCGCGATCCACTGGAACTGCCCCTCGGCCGTAGGGGCGCGGTCCAGCGGCGTTTCCGACACCGGCCGGCCATCCACCCGCAGCGTCACCCGGCCGATGCGGTCCGGGTTGTGCGCGGTCCAGCGGATGACGAGAATCTCCCCTTCAGCGATCTGCGCGCCATCCTCCGGGGCAAGGATGGTGACCGTGGGGATGGTGGGTGGTGTAGGGCTGGGCCGGAACGGCCGGGTGAGCTCTGCTTCCAGCGTGGCAATCTGGGCAGCCTGCGCAGCGCCCGCGTCCTGCAACGCTCGCGCGGCCGGCTGCAGGGTAGCCAGTTCGCTGGCCAGGCCGGCCGCCTGGGTAGCGCGGGCGTCCAATTCGGCCTGCATCTCCCGCTGCTGTTGCTGCTGGAAGCCATACTGGGCCACGTTGCCGGTCAGCGAACCAGCCAACAGGATTACCAGCAGCAGAATCAAGACGATGAGCAATGTGCGGCGCATAGCATCCTCCTCAAGCTCCAGCCCCAACAGGCGGGGCTATGCTATCACCGGGCGGAAGGGCTGTCAAACAGCGCTACGGCCCCAGGAACCACTCGCCCAGCGGGGCCCAGGGGGCGGCTGCTGCCAGCCGTTCGTCCAGCAGCGGCAGCGTCCGGCCGGTAAAGGCATCGTACAGCGTCAGCGTGCCGATCACCCGGCCGGCGGGCGCTCCGGCCGGGACTGCCAGCATATGCGGGTCGGCCACCCGCGAACCGGCCACCCACTTGAGGGTGGGGATGGCCCCCAGTGCGGGCACGCCGTCGTTCAGCTCACGCCAGGCCCAGCTCCCATCCGGGTTGACGCCGATGAGGGAGGTCGAGACGACGTAATCGCGCAGCACCGGCCGGGAGGCGGCAAAGCGGAGTTGGGGATTGGCCGGAGGGGAGTCGTGCGGGCCATCGTAACCCAGGTAGACAATCCCCGCGCCAAACGGGAGATACTGATCGGTCCCGGCCGGCGCTGGCAGGCGCGCGGTTTTGCGGCCAGCCAGATACGGCCGGAACGGGTTGGGCGGCAGGCTGTGGACGGTGGTCTGATAACTCCCGGCCGGCAGGGCCGGCAACTCGGCCTGGGCCACAGGTAGGCTATCGTAGCGGATTTCAAAGACCAACGAATCCGTATCCCCCCTGGCACGCCAGTGGAGGTAAAGGCGCGGCTGGTCGGGCAGGGTCAGGTCCCAATCCGCGCCGATCAGATACAGTTCTTCGGCCATTTGCCGCTGGCGCGGGTGTCGCGTGAACGGCCGGGACCCGGCCGGGGCCAGCTCCACGCCCAGCAGCTCGGTCCGTGTCCGGCCGGAAGCGTCCGGCAGCGGCCCGCCGGCCGCGTACGCACCAACATGCAGGCTGTAGCGACCGGGGAGCGCCCCCGGCCGGACCTCCAGTTGAAAGCGGGTCAATGCCACCTCGTTAGGCTCAAGCAGGCGCGCCTCCAGTCGGACGTCCTGTTGAGCATAGACCGCACCATCGTAGCCCACCAGGTGCACAAAGAGGGTCACCTGGAGCGCGTCGGCGACCGGCGACCAGGCCAGCGTGAGGATCAGCGGCGCATCGGCCGAGAATTGACTTGCGTTGAGTTGGTAGCCGAGCAGGCGTAGCCCATCCCCAAAGGCGATGTCGGCCGCGATAAAATCGGCCGGCAGCGCCTGACGCGATTCCGTTCGCAGCCAGAACGCCTCGCCCAGCGGCTCCACGACGGCCGGCAGATCGGCGTAGGCCAGCTCGTGGAAATGGGTGACCACCACCGGCCGGACCGGCAACTCTTCCCGGATGCGCCGCGCCCAGGTCTGCTCGTAGAGCTCGGCCGTGGGGGCGACGTATTGCACGGTCAGGTCCGGCCAGGCCCCTTCCACCAGTTGCAGGTAGCGCAATGGCATCGCCCAGTGCCAATCCGCCAGCACGATGGCACCCTGGGGGGCGCCATCCAGGATGGAGGCCGCATAATCGCGCGCGTCCCGGCTCTGCGCCAGCGCACGAAAGCTGGCGAAATGCTGCACCCCCTGGAGCAATCCAGCAAACCAGACCAGGGCGGCCAGCGCAAGTCCCACCGCCTGCAACTGACGGCCTTTTGCTTGCAGATTGGCAAGCTGGCCCAACCCGTAGCCCAGCGTAACCGCAAACAGAACGTAGGCGGGCAACATGTACTCCACCGTTTGCGGGGCGCGGTAGGTGGCGGTGACCAGCGTGTGCAGCGCCAGCCCACCCAGCAGTGGAACCGCCAGCGGCCGGTCGCGCCAGAGCAAGAGCAACGCTCCCAGCACCCCGGCCGCCAGCACCAGCGGGTGGAACTGGAAGGTGAACACATTACCCATCACCGGTAGCCGCGCCAGCAGGTCGGCCGGAGAGGAGAAAAAAAAGAAGTCGCCGGAAAAGCCCAAGGCCAGCACGTGTCGCCAGAAACCGCCCCAGGCATCGATGTCGGCCGGGGCGAGCGGGGCCCCGGCCCGCAGCGGCAGGTAAACCAGCGGCAGCAGGCAGAGGAGCGCCACCAGCGCCGGCCGGGCCCAGCGGCGCGGCTGCCGGGGCAATTGGGGATCAATCAGCCACAGAAAGAGGATGAAAAAGAGGCCCGCAAAGGCCAGCGACAGGTGATGGGTGAGCCCCAGGGTCAGCGCGGCGGCAAAAAGCAGCAACCAGCGGTCGGTCTGCGGCCCGGCTTCCCGGTGGCGGACCAGTACATACAGGCAAAGCGCGGCGAAAAAGGCGGCCGGGGTGCGGACGTTGGACATGGTCGCCTGAGCCCAGAAGGTAGTGCTGGTGCCCAGCGCCAGCGCGGCCGTCACGCCGGCCCAGACCCGGCCGCCAGCGACGCGGCGGGCCGTGGCGAACACCAGCGCCAGCGTCCCGGCTGCCAGCAACGCGGAGAGCAGGTTGACCCGCCAGGGAATGGTTCCCAGGGGGATTCGCGCCAGCAGCGCGCCCAGCAACGTGTGCAGCGGATAGCCGGGCGGGTGGGCCACGCCCAGCGTCGCCGCCACCAACTGAAACTCGCCATTGTCGGCCGGGAGCAGGTCCCGCGCTAGCGTGATCAGGTAGAGGGCAAAAGAGCCGACAAAAACAGCCAGCGGCAGGATTAAGCGGGCGGCCGGTGATGCCCCACCGCCCACCTTCGTCCCCGTGATGCCCGGTTGGCTAGAGTTCTTCTCCAAAGCGCCAGTTGTACCGCTGGAAAAACCAGTACCCGACCACCAAAACGACCAGTGCGGTGCCGGCCGTGCGCAGGAAAAAGTCCAGCGCCAGCGGCCGTCCGTAGTACATCGCATCCCGGTAGGCTGAGACAATGGAGGCCATCGGGTTGAGGATAAATGCAATCCGGCTGATGGGCACATCCATCCCAAAAACCTGGTAGCTCGCTGCAAAGGTCTTTTCAAAATCGTAAAAGATGGGGGTGACAAAGAACCAGGCCTGGATCAGCGTCTCCATCACAATGCCCATGTCGCGATAAAAGACATTGACGGTGGCCGTGATAAGTGAAAGGCCAAACGTGAGCGCGGCCTCCACCAGGATGATGGCGGGCAGCCAGAGCAGGTGAGGGAAGAACGAGCCCCTCTCGGCACCAGGGATGCCCATCAGCACCGCCAGCAAAAAATAGATGGGCAGCGCGGTAAAAAAGTGGACCAAATTGCTGAGCATGACCGCTAGCGGCACCGCTTCTCGGGGAAAATAGACCTTTTTGATCAGATGGTCGCTTTGCACAATGCTACTGGTGGCGACGGTGATGGTCTGCGCAAAAAAGTTCCACGGCAGCAGTCCGGCCAGGATGAACACCGGTGGAACCGCCACGTCCATCCCGCCGGCCAGGACAGTAAACACCACCGTAAAAACCAGCATCATCAGCAGTGGGTTGAGCATGGACCAGGCAATGCCCAGCAACGAATTTTTGTAGCGGATTTTGAGGTTGCGCACCACCAGATTGTAGATCAGGTAGTGATAGGAGGCCAGCTCGCGCAACCGGCCGAGGAGCCCCATGTGCTGGTTGGTTGCCATCAATGATTTTTTCTCCCGCGGGATAGCTGATCGTAAACTGCGACGATTTGCCGGCCGGCTCGCTCCCAGGAGTAGCGCTCAATCGCCCGCCGGCGCAGAGCCGCGCCCAACTCGACCCGCCGGCCGGGATCATCCAGCAATGCGCGGATGCCGGCCGTGAACGCATCCAGGTCACTGGGCGGAGCGTACACCCCCCATTCGCCCAAGTATTCCCGCTGAACGGGGGTGTCAAAGGCCACCGTGGGCAGCCCCATCGCCATGTAGTTGAGCACCTTGCCGCTCCCCTCGGTGGCGGAGAGCTTGGGCGCTACCGCAATGTCCCCGGCCGAAAGGTAGCGGGCGGCCTGATCGTAGGGGATTTTGCCCGGCAGAGAAACCCGGTCAGCCACTCCCAGCTCTTCCGCCATCTGCCGGTAGATGTGCATGCCGGGGAATCCCATGATGAGCATGTGCGCTTCCACCCCGGCCGCCTTCAGTTGCGCGGCCGCCCGTACCAGGTAAGGTGTGCCCTGATAATCGGCCAGCAGCCCCAGGTAAACTACCACCGGCCGCTCGGCCGGGATACCCAGTTCGCGCTTGATCGCGTCGCGGTCGGGGAGCCCCGGCCGGAACGTACCGGCGTTGACGCAGTCCGGCAGCGGGTGGATTCGTTCGGCCGGAACGCCAAACTCATCCAGCAGCATCTGCCGGGCGTGACGGGAACTGGTGAGGATGGCCTGCGGCAGCCGGTTGATGGCCCATTCCGCCCGCCGAACCAGCGAGAAGCAACGGCCGTCAGGGTTCAAAAAATGATGGTCCACCATCTCCCCGGTCAGGCTGCCCTGCAGGTCAAAAACCAACGGCACGCCCAGCAGGCGCGCGATCGGCGCTCCGACGAGCGCCCCCTCGTGCAGGTGAGCGTGGACAATGTCCGGACGGAGCCTGCGCGCGGTGCGCAGCGCGGTGAACGACAAGTAGGCATCAAACGCAATTTTGTGGCGCGACGAACCGACCTCGTAATCGGCCCGCCAGGGGAGCGGCGGGGTGCGCACAATGTCCAGTTCAGCAATCGGCCGGCCCATGTAATAGGTCACAATGGTCACCCGGTGCCCCAGACGACGCAGAACGAGCGCCTCCTCCAAAATGCGAACGTGACAGCCATAGTCCGCAAAAAAAGAGGTGGGCGCGATCATCAACACATGGTACGGTCGGCTCACTCGTTATCTTCAGGCTTGCGACGGGAGCGGAAGCCAAACAGTTGTCCAAACCAGCTTCCGGCCGAGGGCATCTCCGCGGCGGTTTGCCTCTCCCAGCGATTCAGTTGCCAGTCGGCCAGCCACTCCTCGCGCCCGTCGTAAACTGCCCCAATCTGGGCTGCCAGATCCTCTTCGGCCCCGGATTCCACCTGCCGGCGGATTGCCTGCAAGCGAGCCATCGCCTCATCCAGCCAGTGGAGGACGGTGGCCTGGTTGAGGATGGCTGCCTGGGCCACGGCCGGGCCTCCGGCCGCCAGCGGGGCGCTGAACTGGAGCAGATCGCTGGACGAAAGGCGGCGCATCTCCCGCCAGCCAGGGGACTCGATGGTCGGCCCCATTAGCCCGCTGGCCATCAGCGCTGGCATCAGGTTGACCACCGTGGAGACGCCATCGTATTCGGCCGGGTCCAAAAAGTAAGGTGTCGCTCCCAGCAAGGTAGCCACGTCCTGGGCGGTTTTGACCGCCTCCGGCCGGCAGGTAGGTGACGGCACCACGCAACAGGGGCTATTGGCAAACAGGTCTGCTCGTGCCCCGGCCGGGCCGCCGGTCTGGTCCAGCATCGTCTCCGGATTGATCCCCAACGCAATCCCGACCAAGTAGGTCCCTTCCGGCAGGTGCTTGGCTGCCCATTCAATGGCCGGTTGCTTGAATGGCGACGTGTCCAGCACCACGCACCCCGGCCGGAGGAATGGGCCAATCGCCTCCAGCGTCCCGCGCACCTGGTCAAAGGGAATAGCCAGGATGACGACGTCGGCCGGCTCGCAAGCCTCAATCAGGTTCCAGGGCGTCGAGTTCGACCGCATTCAGCCCTTTGGCCTGCTTGGCCGCCTCGCTCTCTTTGTCATGCCCGATCACGCGGTAGTCAATGTCCGGTTTTTTCAGGGCCAGCCCAATGGAGCTGCCTACTTTGCCCAATCCGATAATGGTAATGGTCGCTTTGGTCATCTCAACCCTCGTGCCTCTAATTCTTGCTGTCTGCGTGCTGCAACGCGCGCAGGAAACGATATTCTCGCTCCCGGCCGGGATGGGGTTCTGTCTGGTGATGGCGCACAAGCCAGACGGTCAAGGCGGAACAGCCGGCCGCGGTCGCCATCTCTGCCCCCCACTCCGGGTGCTGCTCGTAAACCACAAACGGCCGCCGCCACCCGCGTGGTTCGCCCGCGCCCCACTGCTGGACGACAGCGGGCCGCCACATGCGGATCAGGACCACGGCCGGTTGCTCCCACAAACGCAGCCGGAAACACGATTTACCCACGTCGTGCAGCAGTGCGGCCGCCAACAATTCGCGATCGGAATAACCCATCTCCACCACCGTGCGTTGTACCAGCAGGCTGTGCCGCTGGTCGGGCCGGCGCATGCGCCGAAAAAGCGCCTGCTGGGCAGGCGTCAACACGGCCGCCACTTCCTCTCGCTCGCTGGCCGTCAGCGGCCGGGCCGTCAGCGCCCGGAAAAATTGCCCGGCGCGATAAAACGGTGAACGGCGCGCCGACAAAAGCTGGGCTTTGGTTACCATACCCCCCCAATCAACAGATCCAACATTGAGATGGACGGGGTGAACAGCAACGAGCCCAACAGCCCACCGGCCCCAAACATCAGCAGGATGAGCAGGATGTTGCTGTACGGGGCAAAAGGCTCCAGCCGGGCCACCCACTCGGAGGGCAGCACTCCCATCAACACCTTGAATCCATCCAACGGACCCAGTGGGATCATGTTAAAGACCGCCAGCAACAGGTTGGTCCAGACGAGCATGGAAAGCAGCAGCCCGGCCGAGGGCCAAAATGATTGCTGGTCGCCGAAACCAAAAGCGTTCCAATCAAATTCCACCAGCCCAAAGCGGATGGGGAGCGCAAAGACAAAAGCCTGCAGGATGTTGGACAACGGCCCGGCCGCGGCCGTGACGGCCATCCCCCGCAGCTTGTTGCCGCGCAGATTGTACGGGTTGACCGGCACCGGTTTGGCCCAGCCAAAGCCGGCGAAAATCATTAATAGCGACCCGATGGGGTCCAGATGAGCCAGCGGATTCAGCGTCAGCCGGCCGGCTCGCTCGGCCGTCGAGTCTCCCAGTTGGTAGGCAGAAAAGGCATGAGCAAACTCGTGAATGCTGAGTGCTACCATTAGTGTCACCAGCCGGGCGATAAAGATCGCCGGGTAATTGAATATCTCCAAATAGCCTGCCATGTGATATGACCATAGCCGGCCGTGGGCGGCCGTGCAGGGGAAATTATACCATCATTTCCACACGCGCAATCGGGCTATTGTCCTGCGGCCGGCATCCAAACCCTTACAGGCAAACCTGTCGGCCGCAAAGCAGTCATCGTTGCCTGATCTTGCCTCCAGAGCCCGGAGGTACTGTTGTACTCCAAACCGGTATGTGGTAGGATACGTACGGTTGACAACGGTTTAGGAGGCGCCTTTGACTGGCGAGCGCGTACTAGTAATTGATGACGGCCGGGACATCCGCGAGTTTGTAGTCGATTACGTACTGATCCCCAACGGTTTTGAAGTATCGGTCGCGCGCGATGGGGCCGAGGGGCTGCAAAAAGCCCTGCGCGAAAACCCGGACTTTATCATCGTCGATATGCAAATGCCCCGCATGAGCGGATTGGAAGTGATTCAGACGCTGGCAGAGCGCGGGCTGGAAATTCCTTCCATCTTGATCACCGCGCACGGCTCCGAACAACTGGCTGTGGACGCGTTCCGGGCCGGGGCGCGGGACTATCTCATCAAGCCGTTTGAGGCCGACGAAATTCTGGACGCTATCGAGCGCACCCTGCGCGACGTCCGCAAGCTGCAGGAAAAGGAAAAGCTCACGGAGCGCTTGCGCCACACCACGCAACAACTGGAAGACCGACTGCGCGAGTTCAACACACTGATCGGCATTGGCAAATCGGTGACTTTGCTGCTAGATCTGGAACTGCTGCTCAACCGGGTGGTGGAAGCGGGCGTCTTTCTGACCAATGCGGAGGAAGGGACGCTGTTGTTGCTGGACGAGGCGACCAACGAGTTGTACATTCGCGCCGCCAAAAACCTGGATAGCAAGTTGGCCAGTTCGGTCCGGCTGCAGGTCCACGATAGCCTGGCCGGCCGGGTGATGCACACCGGCGAGCCATTGCTGATTGGGGACAAAGGCTGGCACAAGATCAAGACCGCGTACCTGGTCAAGTCGTTGCTGTACGTTCCTCTGCGGGTCAAGGACCGGGTGATTGGTGTTTTGGGGGTGGACAACAAGGAAAAAGACACACCATTCACCCGGCGGGACCAGCAGTTGCTGGCCGCGCTGGCAGATTATGCGGCAATCGCCATTGAAAACGCGCAACTCTTTTCTGCAACGGATGTGGAGCGCAGCAAACTGGAGGCCATCCTGCGTCAGACGGAGGATCTGGTCATTGTAGTTGATGCAGACGGCAAAATCCTGCTCGCCAACAAGGCTGCTCAGACGGCCTTGCATATTCCAGAGAATGCGGCCGGAACTCCCCTGCCCAACGCCATTCAGTTGCAGGACCTCATCGAGTTGTTCGAACTGGCGGCCGAAGGCTCCAGCCGCCGGGCAGAGATACCGATAGAGAACGGCCGGATTTTCAACGCCCAAGTCTCTTCCATCAAAGGGATCGGCCGGGTGGCAGTCATGCAAGACATCACCCATCTAAAGGAATTGGACCGCATCAAATCCGAGTTTGTGTCCGTCGTCTCCCACGATTTGCGCTCCCCCCTGACCGCGATTCTGGGGTACGTGGAGCTGATGGCCCGCGCCGGCCCAATCAACGACATGCAGGCCGAGTTTATCCAGCGGGTGCAACGGAGCGTGCATAGCATCACCTCCCTGATTGGCGACCTGCTGGATTTGGGCCGGATTGAGGCCGGCTTTGACCAGGCAATGGAGGCCTATCATCTGGCGACATTGATCCGTGACGTAGTGGAAGGGCTGCGGCCGACGGCCGAAGCAAAAAAACAGACCATCCAGATCGAGTTGGCCCCTCACCTGCCACAGAACTGGGGCAACCCATTGCGCCTGCGCCAGGTGATCAACAACCTGGTAGATAACGCGATCAAGTACACACCAACCGAGGGGGAGGTGCGGATTGAGGCCAATCAAGAGAAGGACCAGATTGTGATGCGCGTGCACGATACCGGGATTGGCATCGCGCCGGCCGACCAGCCATACGTTTTCGACAAGTTTTACCGGTCGGAGGCGGTGGTCGGAGAGCACGTGGGCACCGGCTTGGGGCTCTCGATCGTCAAATCGGTGGTCGAGCGTCACAAGGGGCGAATCTGGGTCGAGAGTGAGTTGGGTAAAGGTTCGGCCTTTACCGTTGTCTTGCCAATCATCCGCCCGGCCGAAGCCGTTGCCGGAGGTTGATCGCATTTGATCATTTCCCCCTGTAACAACGAATATTACTTGAGGACTAGTTGTGCACGCCCTGTTGCTCGGTAGCAGTTCGGACGAGGTTTCCATCCTGCGGTTAGTTTTGCAGCGATTGGGAATCGCAGCTCAGGTGTCGCGGGATATGGAGCAAGTGTCGGCCGAGTGGCAGGAGCTATCGGCCGATCTGATGATCCTGACTTTTAGAAAAGACGTGCCGGTGGCCTTTGTGCGCCAGTTGCGCGGGCGGGTAGAAGTGCCACTAATCGTGATTACCGAGCCGGTGACCGAGGACTCTCACGTCAACTTGCTGGACGCCGGCGCGGACCTGGTCGTCTGCCGGCCGTACAGCGCCAGGCTACTGGTTGCACAAATCCGAGCGTTGATGCGGCGCACGGCCGGGGTGCCGTTTTTCAGCCTACCCACCATCATCAAAGGGGATATCTCACTGGATCCCTCCGGCCGCACGGTGCAGATCAACCAATCCGCCCCGGCTCGTCTCACCCAGCTCGAGTTCCGCCTGCTATACACACTGATGATGCACGCAGAACAGGTCTTTCCGGCCGAGACGCTGGTAGAGCACATTTGGGGTTACACCGGCCGGGGTGACCGCGATCTGGTGCGGGGGCTGATCCGCCGCTTGCGGGCCAAGATCGAACCCAACCCCAAGTCGCCCCAGTACATCATCACCGTGCCGCGGGTGGGATATGTGTTCAAAACCCTCTGACCGCCAGCCTTAACGCACCAGGATAGGCCCCAACACCAGCCGGTCGCCAACCAGGTTGCCGGACCGGTCATACTGATAAACTCGCTGGCGGCCGGTCATCCCATACAGGCCAATCTCCAGGTAGTATTCACCAGATGGGGCATGCTCCGGCACCACAATTCGATAGGGGTCCAACGCAATCTGGCCCGGGAGCCACTTGGGGATCCACAGGTAGGTGGGGTAGCTGCCGCCCAACGGGGTGTAATCCTGCTGTGCCCAGACCTGATTGCCGGCGTCCATCAGGTGGACAAAGACGGTATAACTCTCCTCGATGGGGGCCAGACAGCGCCACTTGATAATTACGTCGAGTTTGTCCCCCGGCCGCGCCGCGATTGGTTCATTCCACATGGCCGTGCGCTGCTCGCCTCCCCCCCGCACCTTCACCCCCTCAACCCCCACCCGCTGTCCAAAGTTGGCCAACATGCGGGACAGCACAGCCGGGCCGGGAGCAGCCGGATTCACCACGACGGTCAACTCAGACCCCGGCACCGTCTTGGAAACAGCGCCGGTGCTAAGGTTGACCAATCCCACGCTCAGGGGATACGAGTCGGCTTGCATGCGTAGCGGCAGCGCAAAACTGAAGCGCTCCACAATCACCTCGCCGGCCTGCCACCAGGGGGTCAGCAGGTGGCTATCGGTGGTAAACTCGAAGCGAAGGTCTCCCAGCCGGACGTACGGGACGACAAAGTCGGTCGGCGTGATTGGGGCGCGCATCGCCAGGTCCAGCGATACGATCTCCCCGGCCGCCAGTTGGTCATTCGCCAGCCGGTAGCCCAGCAATTCAATCGGCTGGTCCGGGATGGATGGGAGCGGGATGATGCCGGCCGGTACACTCTGGTCGCCCGGCTCCACCACCTGGTAAAAGACCCCGTCCGGCCGCAGGCGAAAACCCGCGTCCACAATCTCTCGCCGGTAGCCGCTCAGGTAGACCGGCCCGGCCGGAAGGTGCTCAAAGACTCGTTCCAACCACGGCCGGTCGGTGCTCACCAGACTGGCGGTCACGTCGGCCGGGTCTGGCAGCCGGCCGTCCACAAATTGACTGTACCAGAGCGGGGTCTGGTGCTCCCAGTCGTTCAGCAGCGTGGCCCCCTCTCCACGCCCCTCAAAGCGCTCGAAAACGGCCGCCACATACTCGTCGCCCACGCGGTAGTCGCGCAGGCTGATGCGGGGCAGGTTTTGCGCCAGGTTCAGCAGCGGCCAGATCAACAATACCAGCCACAAAAGCACGTAGCCTGCCGCTGGCTTGAGCAATCTCCGAGACCTGAGCAACCCCGCGATCATCTCGGCCAGCGCGAGCGCACCGACACCCGATAGCACCGCCACCAGCATAAACGGCGTCAGCAGGTAGGCCATCACGTCCTGCACGGTGTTGATGATAAAGCCCAGGTTAACCAACAACATGCTGCCCAGGAGGGCAAAAAGCCGCCACTGTTTTTTCGCCAGCCAGACGAGCCCGCCGGCCGCCAGCGCAATAACAGGCAGCGAGAACTGTTGCCGGAGCAGAGTCCAAAAGACCAGCAGCCGCTGCCCCTGCTCGGCCGGACCAAAGTGAAACAGGTTGACCCGCAGTCCCCGCGCCAGCGCCACGTTGAGAAAGCCGTCCAGGGTATTCATGTCGGCCGGGCCAAACGCCGGCCGCATGGGGCTGCGGATAGGGTAGTAGAGCCAGACCGCCAGCCCCAGCAGGGCAAACAACACCATCAGCAGCAACGTGCGCCACTGTTTTTCCCGCCACCACCGGCCGGAGAAGACGTTAACCAGCTCCGGCCGGACCAGCGCGATGAACAGCGCAAGAGCCGGAAGACTAAAGACCGTCAGCGGATGGTGAGTGGGGCCCAGCCCGGCGACCACGCAAAAGGCGTACAGATTGCGCTCCCGGCCGGTTCGCCACCAGCGCAGCAGCAGGAAAAGCGCCAGCGCGTTCAGCGTGACGGTGATGCTGTGTGAGTTGACGTGAATGCTGTGCTGCCACTGGTCGGCCGCCACCGCCACCGACAACCCGGCCAACGCGGCCGGCAGCACCCCAATCCCCCGCCCCTCGCTTTCGTGACGGGTAATCTGCCAGACCGCGCCATAGGCCAGCGCGGCCGCCAGCGCCCCGGCCGCACCCGCCAGCCAGTGGCTGCGCTGCGCCACCGACCCCAGCGGAATCAGCGTCTGCCACAGCTTGGTCAGCAGCGTCATGAACGCATAGCCGGGCGGGTGGGCAATCCCCAGCAAATGAGCCACAAAGGTATACTCGCTGGGGTCGCCAGGCACAATGCCGGCCGCGGCCGTGACCAGGTACAGCGCCAGGGCAGCGACAAACAGCAGGCCGGCGATCAGCAGAGGCCAGTTCGCCCGTTTCACTTGCGTCTCCGGCCGCGCAAGGCTTCCCCCATCACCGCCAGCGCAAAACGTGGCAGCGCCAACATGCGCCGCCAGCGCCACGGCTCCCGCAGCAGCCGGTGGAACCACTCCAGCCCCAGCCGTTGCAGCCAGCGTGGGGCACGGGTCGCCTGCCCGCTGATGAAATCGAACGTGCCGCCCACCCCCATCGCCACCCCCACCTGCAGGCGGGGCAGGTTGCGGGCGATCCACTTGTCCTGCCGCGGCGCGCCATAGGCCACCAGCAAGATGTCCGCCTGGGACTCGTTCACCAACTCCACAATGTCGTCTTCCTCCCCGGCCGCCGGGCTCCCGGCGTGGGTCCCCACCACCTGCAGGCCGGGGTAGCGCTCGGTCAGGATTGCGGCCGTGCGCTCCGCCACGCCGGCGGCCGCGCCGAGTAAAAAGAGCTTCCACCCTTCCTGCGCCGCTCGTTCCGCAATCAGCGGCACCCCATCCGAGCCGGTCACCCGCTCCAGCAGCGGGTTTCCCAATAGCCGCGCAGCCCACAGCAACCCCATCCCATCCGGAAGGCAAAGCGCGGCCCGTTGCAGGATCACCGCAAAAATGGGGTCGCGCCGGGCAGCCATCACAAACTCGGGATTGGTGGTGGCAACCTGGTGCGCCCGGCCGTGCTTGCGCCCATCATCCACCATCCGGCCGATCCTGTCCAACAGCCCGGCAAAGGTGATTTTGTGCAACGGCACGCCCAGGATTTCCACGGTCGGCGGCCGGCCGGGAAGGGGCCCAGGCTCGGGGGGTGTAAAGGCGTGATGCCCGCCAAGCAGCGCCTCGGCCGCCGCCTGCACTTGCTCCACGGCAATCAACTTCATGCAGGTGCGCTCCGGGCAACCGTCCGGCGCGCCCAGGCCGTTGTGGGTGTACCCACAGGGGCTGCACGCACTGCCGGCCCGGATGATCGACACACGCCCGGCCGGCAGCGCCGGTGCCCAGGCGTGATGGTTGGTGGGTCCAAACAGTGCTACGGTCGGAGTGCCCACGGCCGAGGCAACGTGCAACACCCCCGAGTCGGCCCCAATCAGCAGATCGCAACGGGCCAGCACGGCCGCCAGTTGCGCCACCGTCGTTTTGCCCCCCAGGTCGATCACCCCCTCCAATTGCGCCGCCAGGTCGCTGGTGCCATCGGCCGGAGTGCCGACCACCACCAGCCGCATGCGGTCTTTCAACCGGCGGCCCAAGTCCACGAAATTGTTCAGATCCCAGCGCCGGGCCAGGCTGTAGCCGCCGGAACCAGGATGCAACGCAATGGTCGGACGGTCTGTGGCGGGCAGCAACTCTCCGGCAACAAAGCGATCCATCTCGGTCAGCGCCAGCTCCGGCCACCACCAGTGCGAGTTCTCTTCCCTGTCCGCCGGCGCGCCCACCGCGGCCGCCAGCTCCAGCCAGTAGCTCAACTCGTGCCTGGCCCCAAAACCAGCGTCTGGCACCCGGACGGTGAGAAACCGCCCTCGGCCGTTGTCCAGCCCTACGCGCCGCTTTGCGCCGGTCGCCCATGCCAGCGCCGCGTGCTTGAGCACCCCAAAGCCAAGGGAAAAGTGGTGGAAAAAGATGACCGTGTCGTATCCTCGGCCGCGCAACTGACGAGCCAGGCGGGCAAGTTCGCGCCAGCGGCCGGAGCGTAGCGCCTGCAGTGGGTAGTCAAACGGGTACTTGTCAAAGGTAATCAAGTTATCCACCAGCGGCAAATTGTGAAAGGCAGACGCTCCGCGCGGGGTAACCAGCGCATCGATGGTGGCGGCCGGAAAAGTCGCCCGCAGCGCCCGCAGCGCCGGCGTGATCAACAGCAGATCGCCGATATCCGCCAGCTTGACGGCCAGGATGCGTTGCGGTACATCGCTCATCCAGCCGCCCCCTCTATCGCCGCCAGCACCTGCTGGGCACAGGATTCCCACGAAAATCGCTTCACATTCTCCAGACCGCGCTGGACCAGTCCGGCGCGGAGCAAGTCATCGCTCAACACCCGCTCAATGGCAGCCGCCAACCCGGCCGTGTCCTGCGGGTCCACCAGCACAGCCGCGTCGCCCGCCACCTCTGGCAGCGAACTGCTGTCGCTGCAGATCACCGGCGTGCCGCAGGCCATCGCTTCCAGCACCGGAAAGCCAAACCCCTCGTACAGCGACGGGAAAACGAAAGCGGCCGCGCCGGAGAGCAAGGCTGGTTTGTTCTCATCGGCCACAAAGCCGGGCAGGATAGCGCCCACCTGCCGGGAGCGGGCCAGGATATGCCCTGCAAGCCAGCCAGGCTGGCCGGCCAGAACCAGTTGCAGCGCGGGATGCCGCTCCCGAACCTGAGCATAGGCATCCATCAGCCGAATCAGGTTTTTGCGCGGTTGCAGCGTGCCGATGTGCAACAGGTAGTCACCCTCAATGCCGTATTTCTGCCTGACGGCCGCCAGTGCGGCCGCCGTAGGGGGCACCGGCTGCAGCGTCTCGTCCCGGCCGGGGTATGCGACCACTATTTTAGCCGGGTCAGCCCGGCAATGGGCAACGAGGTCCCGCCGGGTGGCCTCTGAATCGGCAATGACCGCGGATGCCCGCCGCACGTTCCGGCGCGTGGACCAATCCAGATACCAGCGGTTGAAGGCAGGATGGGCATCCGGGAAGTGCAGGTAACCCAGGTCGTGCACGGTGACGGCCGCCCGGCCGGGAAATGCCAGCGGCAACACGTGGGAGGGGACAAACAGCACGTCCACCGGTCGTTGGACCAGCTTGGCTGCCAGCCGCAGGTGGGTCCACAGACGCGGGAAGGGGATCATGCTCAGTTCAACGTTGGGCGCGGCTGGAACGAGACCGGCCGGCGGTGGTTGGTTGAAAAAAAGTCGGAAGCGGTGCCCGGACGACAAACTCAGCAACGCCCGGATCAGATACAGCGAATAGGCCTCGGTGCCGGTGCGCCGGGCAGTGGCGGCACGGCTGGCATCAATTCCAATCAGCATCATGGATGGTTGCGGTGACTTGCCGCTCTGTAACGGGTCCGGAACGCAGGATTTGCGGCGGGTCCACCGTGCAATCGACAATCGTGGACGGCACGCCGCCGGGGGCCAGCCCGCCGTCCAGCACGGCCGCAATCCGGCTACCCAGCGACTGCAACACGACGGCCGGGTCAGTGGTGGGCGGTTCGCCGGAGCGGTTGGCGGATGTGACCGCCAGCGGCGCTCCGGCCGCAGCAATCAGCGTCTGCGCCAGCGGGTGGTCTGGCACGCGCACCGCTACCGACGTTATCCGGCTGACTGCATCTGGAACGGCCGGCGCCTTGGGCAGCACTAGAAGTCAGCGGGCCAGGCCAGTAGGCGGCCGCCAACCGTTGAGCCGCTTCCGGCAGCGCGGTCGTCACCAGCGGCAGGGCATCGGCCGAGGCAAGCAACAGAGGAATACCCTTCTCCTCCGGCCGCCCTTTGGCCAGGTAGATGCGCTCCAAGGCCGCCTGGTTGGAAAAGAGTGCCCCAACGCCATAGACGGTGTCGGTAGGAAAGGCAACCAACTCCCCGGCGCGTAGCAGCCCAGCCGCCCGCTCCACCGCGGCCGGATCCTCGGCCGACAAAATCAGCGTGTCAACTATTCCTGTTGCCGACGTCATGCTGGTGATTTTCACAGATATACGCCAAACAGGCAAGCGCGGACGCTTGGTCTGGCAGGGAGCGCTCGGTTGTGTAGCCCTCGCGCCAGAGTTTGATATACTAGGGTCAGATTTGCTTTCTGAGTCCCGGAGGTATGCCATGGATCAAACGTTGCGTTTCCTGCAGCAAGAAAATACCCGCCTGCTTGCTGAGGGCAAGCAGTTGCGCGATGAATTGATGGTGTTGCGCGAATACCTGCACGAACTGCAACGCCTAGAGATGGCAGCCAACCAACTGACGTCCGAAAAAGAGCTCGTCCCCCTGCTGGACAAAATCCTCTATTACGCACTGACTCTACTGGATGCCGAGGATGGGTCGATTGCCCTGGTGGATGAGGAAAAGAATCAACTGGTCTTTGCTGTGGTGCGCGGCGCCATCCAGAGCCAACTCGTCAACTACCGCATGCCCAGGAATGAAGGGATCACCGGCTGGGTGGTCAGTCACGGCCAGCCAGCCATCATCAACGATGTGCGGCAGGATCCGCACTTTTCGCCCAACGTGGATCGCCTGTTTGACTTTGAAACCAAGTCCATGCTCTGCGTGCCGATGCGGGTTGGCGGCCGCATCCTTGGAGCCATCGCGCTGATCAACAGACACTCCGGGCAGGATTTTGGGGAGATCGATCAAAATCTTCTTTCTCTCCTGGCATGGATTGCCGCCATCGCTCTCAGTAAGTTTGAAGACTAATCAGGTCCGGCCGGTGTGTCGCCGGTCATCTACTCCAGCCCGCTGGAACCCGGCCGGCTGTTCTGCGTAGTGCGGGGTGAACAGCGAAAGGAAGGAGCATGATGACCGTGACAGATCGACATCGCTTGCGCCGCTCTCGCCACAACCGGATGGTTGCCGGGGTCTGTGGTGGGCTCGGCGAGTTTTTTGGATTGAGCCCATTCTGGTTCCGCCTTGCGTTTCTGATCGCGCTGATTCCCGGCGGCGTACCGGGCCTGGGAGCCTATCTGCTGGCCTGGCTGCTGATCCCCAAGGCACCCCGAAACTAGCGCGTCTTGGTCGCCAGAAGCCTGCCCCAGCTTGTCCTGCCCAGGCCATTAGCCAATCTGTCGTGTTTGTGTTGGCCTACAGACTGGTGGGAAAGCTGAGGAATTCAGTTTGCAGATCGAACGTTTGCGCCAGGTGGGCAGCCAGGGCCTTGACCCCTACAGTTTCAGTGGCATAGTGCCCGGCAAAGATGACGTTGATGCGGTGCTCGGCCGCGTCCCAATAGTGAGAATGGGATGTCTCGCCGGTGATGTAAGTGTCCAGCCCTAATCCGGCCGCCGCCGCGATTTCGTCGGCCGCCCCACCGGAGATGATGCCTACCCGGCCGATCTGCTTGGGGCCATAGTCATACACCAAAGGTTGCACACCCAACTGGCCGGCAAGCCTGCCCACCAGTTCGTCCAGTGACAACCCGGCCGGAGCCGTGCCCAGCACACCAATCGGGTTCCCTTTGGCTGGGGCCCACCAGTCTGTGATTTCAACCTCTAACAGGCGCGCTAGCACGGCGTTGTTCCCCACCTCGGGGTGGGCATCCAGCGCCAGATGAACGGCGTACAGGCTGACGTTGGACTGAAACAGCGCCCGCACCCGCCGGCCGAGCGGGCCCACCAGCCGCTGCGGGTCACCCCAAAAAAGTCCGTGATGAGCCAGGTGAAAATTGCTACCAGCCTGGACGGCCGCCTCGATCACCGTCAGCGCCGCATCTACCGAGACGGTGATCTTGTGTACCTGGTCTGCCCCCTCCACCTGCAAACCCTGCGGACCGTAATCGTCAAACTCGCGGATGTGGAGGTAATCATCCAGGTAGGCAACCAGAGCATCACGCTGCATCGTCCGCTCCTGTCCGGTACTCTTCCTCGCTGATAAAGCGCCCCTGCCCCTCGACTTCCTGGGTTTGGACGCGATAGCTGGCATCGAAGACGACGGTCGCATACATGATGCGAAAGCAACGGGCATCCATGATTTCCTTTCTCCAGGTCAGCCGGCCACTATCATAGTCCCGTTGTAGGTCGTGCCGCTTGTCCGCCCGGACGCGCAGTTTCTCCCCACAATGACCACATTGGAGAAAAAAGTAAATGCCGTCCGGGTCTCCCGTTTGCTTCTTCTCGCCCAACAGCTTTTTTAGAAAACCCATCTCTATTCCTCGTGAAAGGCCTGTACTTGAAAGGTTCGCAATTCCACTTCCGGCCGCCGCCATGCCTTGGCAGGCAGGCCAGCTTTCTGGCACAGAATTTCCAAAAATTCAGCCGGGTTGGGTATCTTTTCCCACACCTGTGGCAGCAGCAGGCCACGACAAAAGCCGGAGGTGAGCAGCAGGCCATCCACCCCCGGCCGGATATGCTCCGGCCGCTCGTCCGGCGGGCATTCCAGCACCTGCGGCGGTGTGAGGACCGAAACCTCAATCTGCACGCGTCCCAGATCGGCCGCGGTCAACGGTGGAAAGCGGGGGTCCATGGTGGCCGCCCGGATGGCGTTTTCCCGCACATCCTCTGCCAACGACGAGTGGGAAGCGGCCGTACCGATGCAACCGCGCAGCGCACCTTCAGCGGTGAGGGTCACGAAGGTAGCTCCCTGTTCTTCCAGCCTGGGATCAGCCGGAACCGGAGCCGGCCGCGCCCGGCCGATGTGCTGCTCCAACGTCTGGCGGGCCAGCCGAACCAACTCCTGGCCTTGTTCCGGGGTGAGCAAATCCACCTGGTCCATCTCACGCCTCCGTGTAAGCTACAGCCGCATAACCCACCACACGCCACTTGTCCCCGGCCGTATCGCCCGAGTTGCGATAGTCCAGCAGGTGGGGCTGCCAGCCCAATTGTGAAGCGATTCCCATCAGCGCGGCAATCGGGCCCCGGCCGCAGGCACCCTGCGTGTTGCGCTCCACCGCCGGCCGGTTGCCATCCAGAACGCTTTGCAAAAAGGCCCTATCCATCTGTCCGGCGGTTTCATAGTCGTGAAAGTGACTCAGATCGCTGCTCACCACCACGCGGGCGTCCGGCTCGTTGCACAGCCGGCCGGCAAGCTCCCGCCCCACCGCGCAGGCATCCACCTCACCAAACAGAAGTGGCACCAGATCGAACTGGTGCACCGATCGCTGCAGAAAGGGCAGCTGCACTTCCAAACAGTGCTCGCCGCGATGGGCGTCTGGCAGGGCCTGGTAGTGGGTGTCGAGTTCCCACAGTTCACGCACTGCTTGGCGATCAGTAAGAGCGATTCCCAATGGGGTATCAAAGTCAAAATCGCCAGTCGAGACGCCGGAGAACCAGGAGCGGTGTGCCGGCCCCAGCAGGTAAACCGTCGTCTTGGCTGACGGCAGGTTATCCTGCAAAGCTCGGAAAGCATAGCCGGCCGTCGGGCCGGAGTAGATATAGCCGGCGTGCGGCGCAATGATGGCACGGACGCGCGTCAAAGGCTGAGGCTGTGCATCGGCCAAATACCTGTCCACCGCCCCGGACAACGCGTCCCGCTCCCCGGGATAAAACATGCCGGCGACGGCCGGCGAGCGAACTGGGCTCATAGCTACCTCCACACGCCCGCAATGACGGTGCTGCAGGCAGGACACCGTCCTGCCTCCTGCCAGTGCGGCTGCACATGGTACCACAACCGCCGCACCAGAGCCTGGCCGCACTGGGGGCAGAAGGTGGTGGAGCGGTCGGCATCGGCCAGGTTGCCTACGTACACATAGCGCAGGCCAGCCTCCACCCCAATAGCATAAGCCTGCTCCAGCAGCGGACGCGGCGTGGGCGGCCGATCCCGCACCTGATAATCTGGGTGAAACGCCGAGATATGCCAGGGCAGGTCCACGCTAACCCCGGCCAGAAACTGGGCAATATCCTGTAATTCAACCTCAGAGTCGTTCATCCCAGGCACCAGCAGCGTGGTCACCTCAATCCAGATGTCGGTCTTTTGCGCGATGTACTCGATGTTGCGCAACACCGGTTTGAGCCGGCCGCCGCAGGTCTGTTGATAGAATTCGTCGCTGAACGCCTTTAGATCCACATTGATGGCGTGCAGGTATGGCGCGATGGCGTCAATCGCATCCACGGTCTGAAAGCCATTGGACACGTAGACATTGCGAATGCCTTTTTCGGCCGCCAGCCTGGCCGTATCGTACGAGTATTCGAAAAAGACAGTTGGTTCGTTGTAAGTGTAGGCGATCAGGGGGATGCTGCGCGCCTGGCACATGCGCACAATCTCGGCCGGGAGCAGGTGATCTCCCAGGCGTGATGAATTGGGGACTATTTGCTCGGGCTGGGAGATATGCCAGTTCTGACAGAACTGGCAGCGAAAGTTACACCCCAATGTGCCAAGGGAGAAAACTGGCTGGGATGGCAAGAAATGAAAGAGCGGCTTTTTCTCAATCGGGTCCACGTGCGCCGCAACCGCACGGCCGTAGACCAGCGAAACGAGCTGTCCATCCTGATTCAGGCGGACGTTGCATTTGCCCGTCTCGCCCGGCCGCAAGGCACATCGGTGCTCGCAGGCGGTGCACTGGACCGCCTGGTTAGCCAATGGCTTGCTCTGAAAAGCAGGTATCAGTTTGACTTGCATTGCACCCACATAATAACCGGTTTTCCACTCGGTCGCAAGAGGGTGCGGCAAGAAGATTGCGTTTGAAACGCGGAGGGCTGTCTAGTCCTGCATCACCAGCTTGATTAGTGTGAGGAACTCGTCCCACTCGTCGGCCGCCAGGTGCAGCGACACGGTGCCCAATTCCACATGGTACAGCGTCTCGCCATCCACTTCCGACGTCCAGACCATATAGTTTTCCGTTTCTGCCAGCAGGTCTGCATCCAGGTTGGCATCTATTTCACTCATTTGTCTACTCCTTCGATAGTTTTATGAAAAATCCATAGGCTGGCGTCCCAGTCGGTTGTCCAACCGGCCGCCTCGATAGCTTTTATATACGGCTCCACGGCCGGGGGCTTGAAGCTCAATACCCGTCCCTCTGCCTCCGGCCAACCTCGCAAATCGCGCAACAGGGACTCCAAACGCGGCAGCGGCGCATCCGCCAGGCCAACGAGCAAGTGCTCTTCGCCCCGGTCCACCCAGACCAGCCCGGCCATCGCCTCACCGGCCGGCGTCCACAGGTGCAACCGGTCGGCTGCCAGTTCATCTTCCAGCGCGGGCAACAGCGGGTACCAGCACCAGTGGTTTTCCACCAGCCCGTACCCGGCCGCAGATCCCTGCGATCGGGTCAGCCAGCGATGCACCAGGTTCCGGTCGGCCGGCGTGGCCAGCCGGAAAGGAAATGGCTCCGAGGCTGGCAGGGGCATGGCAGTATACTTGACAAAGGCTGCCACCCGCTGAAAGTTTGTCCGCGCCATCATCTGGTGCACCGGCGTGTTCCCCGACGACGTTCCCAACCCGAGCAGGCCATCGGCCACACGTTTGGACAGATCCAATTGGTAGTCAAAGACCGCCTGGGCGATGCCCCGGCCGCGAAAAGCGGGCGCAACGCGCATCCCCTCCAGCCACCAGCTCCCCGGTCGCAGCCGGGTGAGCTTGGTAACGCACACCAATTGGCCTTCCGACTCCGCCACAGTCAACTCGCCATACACGTCTGCCAGCCAGTCATCCCACACTTCAGGGATATAGTCACCGCCATCCCAGATTTGCGCAACCAGCGACATGACGGCCGGTTTGTCCTCCGGCCGGGCCGGGCGAATGACCAGATCAGGCAATTTCATGCTCATTTCACAGCAAGTATAACGGCATCTGGAGAGCGGGCAAGAAAAAAGGCGGGCTGCCTGCAGGCCTGCCCGCCTTTGCCAAATTACTGTCGGTGCCGGGGACGCCGGTTGCGATCACCGCCGCGGCCGCCATCGCGCCCGCCACCCCGAGAACCGCCTCCGCGCCGGTCCTTGGATTTTGCCTCCTCCAGCGTCCATCCCTCCAGTACAGCCTGGCGGGAGAGCCGAATCTTGCCGGCCGGGTCGATCCCGGTCACCATCACCATGATCTCATCCCCCTCCTTGACCACATCTCCCACTTTTTCAACGTGATAATCGGCCAACTGGGAGATATGCACCATGCCGTCGGTGCCGGGCAGGATTTCCACAAACACGCCAAAGTCGGTCAAGCGGACCACCTTGCCGGTGTAGATCTCGCCTTCCACCACGTCTTCGGTCAGCGCTTCGATGGCCGCAATGGCCTGCTCAGCCTTGGCCCCGTCGACACCGGCGATGTAGACCGTCCCATCGTCCTCGACGTCGATGGTCACCTCGTACTCATCCTGCAACGAACGGATGGTGCTGCCGCCCTTGCCGATGACTGCACCAATCTTTTCCGGGTTGATCTTGATGGTGATCATCCGCGGCGCGTATTGGCTCAACTCGTTCGGCTGACCGATGCAGGTTGTGATGACGTCCAGAATCTGCATCCGCGCATCCCGGGCCTGCGTCAGCGCTTCAGCCAACACATTGTATGGCAGCCCCTTCACCTTGATGTCCATCTGCAAGGCGGTAATCCCTTCACTGGAGCCGGCCACCTTGAAATCCATGTCACCCAGATGATCTTCCAGCCCCTGGATGTCGGTCAGGACCGCGTGACGGCTGCCGTCGGTCACCAGACCCATGGCAATGCCGCCAATCGGCCGCTGGATGGGGACACCAGCGTCCATCAGGGCCAGCGTGCTACCGCAGACACTCGCCATGCTGGTGCTGCCGTTGGACGACATCACCTCGGAAACCAGGCGAATGGTGTAAGCAAACTCGTCCTCATCGGGGATCATCGGCCGGAGGGCCGCTTCCGCCAGAGCGCCATGCCCTACCTCGCGCCGCTTGGTGCCGCGCAAGGGCCACACCTCGCCGGTGGAATAGGGCGGAAAGTTGTAATGGTGCATAAAGCGCTTGCTCTCATCCGGGTAGAGATCATCCAGCTTTTGCTCGTCGCGCGGCGTACCCAGCGTGGCAATCGTCAGCACCTGGGTCTGTCCGCGCTGAAAGAGGCCAGAGCCGTGTGCGCGTGGAAGCAGCCCCACCTCGGCCGAAAGCGGCCGAATGTCGCGATAGCCGCGGCCGTCCGGCCGGATGCCCTCATCCAGAATCCGGCGGCGAATCTCGGCCTTGAGTTCGGCATTCAGCACCTCGCGGATGTCCGCCTCATCAAAGTCGGTCCCAACGTACTCGGCCAGAACCTCTTCGCGCAGGACGTCAACCGCCTCGTTGCGGTCCTGGCGATCGGTGTTCTCCAATACCAGTTGCGAAATCGGATCGCGGACCCGATCACCGATGACCTGTTTGATCTCATCACCCACTGCAAACGGCGTGTAGGAGTTCTTGGGCTTGCCTAGCTGCGCCCGCATCTCGTTTTGCAATTCAATGATGGGCTGCATGGCCTGATGGCCAACCCGGAGGGCCTCGATCATCACGTCCTCGGGCACCTCGTTGGCGGCCGCCTCCACCATGATGATCGCATCGGCCGTGCCCGCCAGGCGCAGGTCCAACTTGCTGTCCACCATCTGGGGAATGAGCGGATTGATGACAAATTGGTCATCAATCAGGCCAACCCGCACCCCTCCCACCGGGCCGTCAAACGGGATATTGCTGATGGTCAACGCCGTACTGGCGGCGATAATGCCCAGCACATCCATGTTGTGCTCCTGGTCCGTTGACAGGGTGGACAGGATTACCTGCACATCGTTGCGCATATCCTTGGGGAAAAGGGGGCGCAGCGGCCGGTCGATCAACCGGGAAATCAGGATCATTTTTTCGTGGGGTCTGCCCTCACGGCGGAAAAAGCTGCCTGGAATCCGGCCGACGGCGTACAGCCGCTCCTCAAAATCCACACTCAACGGGAAAAAATCAATCCCCTGCCGGGGAAACTCGGACATGGTGGCGGTAGCAAAGACGATCGTGTCGCCCGCCCGTACCGTCACAGCTCCGCCGGCCTGTTGCGCCAACTTGCCGGTTTCAATTGTCAGCACTTGATCACCGACTGGCGCGCTAAAAGAATAGCTATTGTTCATGGTTTACCTCCATATATACATAATCAACCTTGGCAGGCTGCGCCCCTTGGGGGGAGCAACTAGGAGGTCAGGGACTGGGGACTGGCTCGCAGACCAGCGGGAAAACCCGCAAGGCTACGAAACACTCACCAATACCTGCTCTCCCTGCAACCTGCTGTTAAAAATGTGGGTGGGCAATGCCCACCCACAGGAACTTTCCGTTACTTGCGCAAACCCAACCGCGGCAACAAGGAATGGTAGCGATCGGGGTCTGTCTTCCTGAGATATGCCAACTGACGCCGCCGCTGTCCAACCAGTTTGAGTAACCCGCGGCGCGAATGCTCATCGTGCTTGTGCACTTTGAGATGTTCGGTCAAGTACTTGATCCGCGCGGTCAGCAGCGCAATCTGAACCTCCGGTGAACCTGTGTCATCATCCTTGAGTTTGTACTCCTCGATGATGGTTGTCTTGGTTGCCTTATCTAACGGCACTTTCATCCTCCTTGATCAAGCTAGCTGGGGCCGTACGTGTCGCACCCCTTAGCACAACGCGGCAAATTATAACAGGTTAGAGAATCAATGGCAAAATAGCAAATGACCAACGTCAACAAACCCCGGGGTTCGTGTCAAGTCAAATGAAAATGTTACCGAACGCAGGTTGGGCAGATTGAGACTTTTGTTGGTATAATCAGCCATCATACCAACCGCTGGCGAAATGAGTGTGAAGGACCAGCCAAAGCGCATCCTAATTGCCGAAGACGACCCTTCCATTGCACACCTCCTAACCGTGCAACTGGAAATGGAAGGTTATCAGGTCATCCACGCCCCCGATGGGGAGGAGGCGTGGGGTGTTTTGCAGGAGTTTGATCTCCCGGACCTGATCATTCTGGATGTGCTGATGCCCAGGATGGATGGCTACCAGGTCTGCCGTCGCATTCGCGCGGACTCGCGCACATCCACGCTGCCGGTGGTTTTCCTGACCGCACTGCAAGACTCTGCTAATCGCCTGGAAGGGCTGGATGCCGGGGCCAACGATTTTTTGGGCAAACCCTGGAGCAAAGCCGAGCTGTACGCGCGTATCCGCACACTACTCAAGCTCAAAGATGCTCAAGATGCACTTGGCAAGCAACATCGCCAATTGAGCCTGCTTTACGACATTAGCCGCGAGTTGAGCGCCTTTTTGGCCCTGGACGAAATGCTGGCAATGATGCTGGCCCGGTCAGCTCATGTTGTTGATTCTCCACAAGGGAGCCTCATCCTTTTGAGCAACGGAGATATCCGGCATAAAGTGTCGCTTAATGAAAACGGTGAGCCGGAAATCGCGCTCCGTCCCGTGATGACCGAGATGGAGCAGATGACAGCCAACTGGCTGCTCAAAACCCGCCGGCCGCTGCTGATTGAAGACACATCCCAGAGCATTGAGTTTGAAAATGGTAATGGAATCAGATGCATGGTGGCTGTTCCCTTGATGCTCAAGCAACACATGCAGGGTTTCCTGCTCCTGCTACACCACACGCCCTACCAGTTTGCCCAGGAACACCTGGATCTGCTGGACTCGATTTCACGCCAGACAATTATCACCATTGAGAACATCCGCCTGTACGAACGCACGCAAGAGGAGCGCCAGCGATTTGCGACGCTTATCGCCAGCATGGATGATGCGGTGATCGCTACGGACAAGGACCTGATTATGTTGGTCAACCCGGCCGGGGAGCACCTGTTGGGCCTCAGCCAAGTCGAACTGTTCGGCCGATCAGTCAGGCAGGTACTTCAGGACCAATCATTGCTGGGTCTTTTTGCCCAGGTTGCAGCCGACAACCGCGCCCATACAATGGAACTCACCTGGGGTAATGGGAAAACCTTCTATGCCACTGTATCGCCGGTAGGTGGGGGAGGCCAGGTGGCGGTTATCCAGGACATTACCGCGTTAAAGGAACTGCAGTCCATCCAACTGGAAGCAGAGCAGGAAAAGGCAACCCGCATCCGCGATGCTTTTAATCGCTACATGAGCCCGGAACTGGTAAACCGCGCTCTGTCCGAAGAACGTGGTTTGATGGAGAAACGCGAACGACGCGAAGCGGCCGTCCTCTTTGCCGACATGCGCGGTTTTACCCGGCTTACGCTTCGCTTCTCGCCGGACCAGGTGGTGGCTATCCTAAACGAGTTCTTCACCGTGATGACCAATATTGCCTACTCACACAACGGCACTATTTTTGACATTGCCGGCGATGAGTTGATGGTCGGCTTTGGCGTTCCCTTTGACCTGGAGGACCCTATCGTGGCCGCCCTCCACGCCGCGGTAGGAATGCAAGAGATGCTCGATAGCCTTGCCAGCAAATGGTGGCAAACCTATGGCGATAGACGGCTAGGCATGGGGATTGGTATTGACTTTGGAGAGGTCATCGTGGGCAATGTGGGGTCACCCACGCGGATGAACTATGCGCTGGTGGGCCTGCCAGTTACAACCGCCCACGCGCTGGTCTCCACGGCCGGGGATGGGGAGATCCGGTTTTCCCAGGTGGTGATGTCCAGATTCCACTCGGAAAACTTGAATTACCCCATCTCTGCGGTCAACGATGTATGGCTCAAAGGTCGCGAACAACCCGAAACTATTTACACCATGGTGGTGGAGCGAACGCGTGATTCTGATGTGGGGAAAGCCGCGGACGGCATCTGATTTCTGATTGGGGGCGGAAATTCGGCCGGCGAACAAAGGTAAAGTTACCGGCCGATAGGAAGGTAGCCCATCAACCTGACTGATAGGGCACGCGAGAAGTCAATTTTTCTGCCACAGCAAATGCTAGCTAAAATCAACAGTTGCGCAGTTATTGGATTGGATGCCACCTCGGTTGAAGTGGAGGTAGACACCGCGCGCGGCATACTCAGCCTCACTATTGTCGGCCTGCCCGACGCGGCCGTACAGGAATCCCGTGAGCGAGTTCGTTCGGCCATTGTCAACAGCGGGCTGTACTCCCCCAACAAACGGTTAACCATCAACCTGGCGCCCGCCAATAACCGCAAGACCGGCCCTATTCACGACCTGCCGATGGCCATGGGGATACTGGCCACAACGGAACAGATTCCTGCCTCCTCGTTGGAGAAATCGCTGGTGGTGGGAGAACTCTCGCTGGACGGGAGCACGTACCACGTGAGCGGAGTTCCCTCCATGGCGGTAATGGCCCAGCATGAGAACTTTGAAACCTTTTCCCTCCCGGCCGAGGATGCGGCCGAAGCCTCCCTCATCCCAGGCCTCCCGGTCATTCCGGTTCGCAATCTGGCGGAACTGGTGCGGCACCTGAACGGCCTGGAAACGTTGCCAGTTTACACCACCCGTTTTAGCCTTGAGCGGGAGCCCCCTGCCGTGGTGGACTTGGCCCACATCCATGCCGGGCTGGTTGGGGGAGGCTCTATCCCCCGGCCGGGCGAGATATGGCTGGCGCATCGCGGGGTGCTGTTCCTGGACGAGTTGCCGGAATTCAACAGCCGGGCACTGGAAGTGCTCCGCCAGCCTTTGGAAGACAAGATTGTCACCATCAGCCGCGCCAGCGGCACACTCACGTTCCCGGCCAATTCCATGCTGGTTGCTGCGCAAAACCCGTGCCCTTGTGGCTTTTACGGTGACCCGACCCGTGATTGCACCTGCAGCATGGGAGTCATCAGTCGCTACCAAAAACAGATCTCCGGTCCGCTGCTGGACCGAATAGATATCCACCTAGAGGTCCCGCGCGTGGAATACGAGAAGCTGGCGGACGAGCGGCTTGGCGAGTTTTCGGCCGCCATCCGCGCCCGCGTGGAAGAAGCCCGGGAGCGCCAGCGACTGCGTTTCGCATCCAGCGCCCAAACCTGCAACGCCGACATGGGCCCGGCCGAAATTCAACAGTACTGCAAGCTGGACCCGGCCGGGCAGCAACTGATGCGGTCAGCCATGCAGCAACTCCGCCTGACCGCCCGCTCCTTCCACCGCGTGCTCAAGCTGGCCCGCACCATTGCCGACCTGTCCGGGGAGGCAGCCATTCACTCATCTCATCTGGCAGAAGCACTCCAGTACCGGCCGAGAAGGTAGCTAGCCGGTCCGGACTGTGGATAAGTAAGGGAAATCTGTGGATAAAACGATGCATCTGTGGACAACTTGCCCTTATTTGTTTCCACTCGAACCCATAAAAAGGGTCTCGAGTCCGTATCCCCACCAGATATGGGAGGGGACAAAAATGGAAAAATGGCACGATTTGAAAAGCGAAACATCAATTGAGACTATCCACAGATCCTCTACACAGATCAAAAGGAGGAAGCAAGCTAAAAGCCGTAAAGGTAGGGAGAGCAGCAAATATCGCCCCCATATATATGGGGTTAAAACAAACTAGTCCACATATCCCCAGTCCCTACTACGACTACTACATATATCAATATGAATAATATATTACAAACAGAATCACTCTCAAGATAAACTCTTTCTCATGGAGCTAGCTGGGGCTTTTCTAATTGTTCTATTGATCACACTCCTCGCCAATTGGGCAGAGAAAGATACCCGCTGGCGGCCTGTATTCTGGTTTTGCCTTGTCTCCTTGCCTGTTTTGTGGGGAGTGTTTGGGGGGCTTTTGTTGCTGTCTCTGCTTGTTCCCCTGCCTACATTGGCATCCTCGCCTCCTCCGGCCGTTGGTTTTGCGGTGGTTTTTACCTCTCTGTTGTCTTTGCTTCTTCTTTTCCCTCGGGTTCGAGACTGGCTTGCTAATTGCCTTGGGTTTTCTCCCTCTTCTCCGGTTCACGTTTCCGCATTGCTATTTTCTTTTCTCCTGCTCGCGTGGAGTGTTGTCAATCTACTCTGGGTGGGAGGAGTGGAGGGGTTGCAGGACAACGCGACCTCGGTTCCTCTCTCTCTGGTTGTATTGCAGACCGTTCTCTTTGTTGTGCTGGCTTTTGCCGGGGTGGGTCTATTTATCCGCCGCTCCTGGCGAGAGGCCTTGGAGAGGCTGGGTCTGGGGAAGATCCGCTGGCTAGATCTGGCGGTCTCGGGCGCGGCTGTGGTAGCCATGCTGGCGGTCAACTTTACTATTGTTGGGATATGGTTGATGGTGGCCCGCGAGCAGGCCGAGGCGATAGGAGAGATCAGCGACGCACTGCTGGGAGACTTTGATTCTCTGATTGAGATATTCCTGCTGTCGGTGCTGGCAGGCGTGGGTGAGGAGGTGATCTTTCGCGGCGCGGTGCAGCCCCGCTTGGGCCTGTTGGCCACGTCGGTGGTTTTTGCCAGCACGCACCTTCAATATTCCATCTCGCCCGCTACGCTGGCCATCCTGCTTATTGGAGTGATTTTGGGACTATTGCGTCGCTATTTCAACACCTGGACGGCTATCCTGGCCCACTTTGGCTACAATTTCAGCCTGCTGTTGCTGGGGCTGCTCGCCCAAAGGTTCCTGGATCTGCTGGGATGAACCCTGATCTTGCCTCTCAGTTGCGCCGTCTGGGTTTGGGCAAAGGGATAGATGGCCTCAAGCCATCGGAACAGCGCCGGGCAGCGCGTACGGTGGAACAATTGCTTCCCGGCCGCTTCCAACCGGCCGGCGAGGCCACCTGTTTTGTGGCCGAGGAGCGATATGACCTGGCTAGTTTCCATGGCCGGTTAGCAGTGGGAGATTTGCTTGGGGTGAGCCCGGCCGTCGCGGCCCAGGTTGCGCAGGAACCCGGTCTGGACCAACTCTCTTGGCGCGATCTGCTATTCATTGACACCGAAACGACCGGGCTATCGGGAGGAGCCGGCACGATTGCATTTTTGGTGGGGATTGGCTTTTTTGAGGAGACACATTTCACCGTCTTGCAATATTTTCTGCGCAGCCCGGCCGATGAGCCCGCCATGCTGGAAGCTCTGTCAGAGCAGTTTTCCAAGCGGCCGGGGATTGTCTCGTTCAACGGCCGCAGCTTTGACCTGCCACTACTGGAGAGCAGGTACATCCTCAATCGCCGCCATCCACCGTTCCTGGCTGCACCGCACCTGGACCTGTTGCACCCGTCACGTCGCCTGTGGCGCGATTCGCTGGAAGCGTGCCGGCTGCTGACGCTGGAAGCGGAGGTGCTGGATGTTCAGCGCGACCAAGCGGACATTCCCAGCGGTATCATTCCGCTAATTTACCGCGATTACCTGCTCACCGGCAACGGGGTAGAAATGCCGCGTATCTTTTATCACAACCAGGTGGACGTTCTCTCTATGGTGGTGCTGACCGCGCGGATCTGTCGGTTGTTCGAGTACCCGGCCGAAAACGTGCAGGGTGGATTGGAGTGGTTTGCCCTGGCCCGCTGGTACGAGACTCTCAATTTGGCAGGGAGGGCAGAAAAAGCCTATCAACAAGCCATCGGTGCCGACCTTCCTTCCCGGGTGTACGAGGTGGCACTCTGGAGGCTGGGCTGGCTGCTCAAGCGGGCGGATCGACCGGATGAAGCCGCTGGCATCTGGCGGCAATTGGCGGCCGTGGAACTGGACGACGTGCAAGGTCACGTGGAACTGGCCAAGTTCCACGAATGGCAGAGAGGTGATTTGGGTAAGGCGGCCGATTGGACGCGCAAAGCGTTGGCGCTGGTTGAGCGCTGGCCCAAGGGAGTGCAAAAACTGGTTTGGCCGGAATTGGCCCACCGGCTGGCCCGACTGGAGCGTAAGCTGGCCAGGTCCGATGAGTGACCCGGGCTTTTTCGCCGGGCTGCTCTCCAGTGGCAATCCGGCCGGCGACGTGGCTGCGTTTCTGTTGGCCGCCGGCCGCCGCGAGACACTGGACCACTGCCTCTCCGTTGCGGCCGGGGCGCGGGAGTTGGCGGAGCGCTTTGGGCTGGACGTGGACCGGGCTACACTGGCGGCCGCCTGCCACGACCTGGCAGCGGTGGTCCCCCATTCATTTGCGATCCGTGAGGCGCAGAGCTGGGGGCTGGTCCCTGATGAGATCCAGCGGTCTGCCCCGGTGTTGCTGCACGGTCCCATCGCCGCGGCCGTGATGGAGCAACGGCTGGGTGTGGTAGATTGGGATGTGCTTGCCGCTGTCCATTACCACACCACCGGCCGGGCAGGGGCAGCGCGGTTGGAGTGGGCTGTCTTTGTGGCCGACAAGATCGATTTGGATTCACGGGCCCCAGATCGCGACTTTGTGCCGGCCGTGCGGGATGCGGCCCAAACGTCGCTGTACGAGGCTGCGTTTGTCTACCTGGATTGGGTAGTGAAACACGCCCCACGCCTGGGGTGGAGGCCGCACCCTGATCTTCTGGCAGCACACCGGGAGTTGGACTCCCTGCGCTGACCTAAACCCGGCGGATTTGCGAGCGCCAATCCGGTGCCCGGCCGCTGGTCAGCCGCCACCAGACGCCGACCGGGTAACCCAGCATCTTGGCCACGTCTCCCACCAGTCGGATGATCGGTACGAGGGCCAGCGCTGCCAGCTTTTTCCGAAGGGGCCAGGAACTCGTGGTCGGCCGCAGGCGTTGTGCCGGCCGCCAGCAGTATGCCAGCCCGCCCAGTGCCAACACCCCCCACCACCAGGGTGAGCGTTTTGCCCCCAGCCGGCCGATCACCGGTAAACCAAACAAGTACGAGGCATAGCGGACGGCATGCCGCTTACGCCACAGGTCGGCTTTGCCATCGCCGCGAGCGTAGCGGTAGTATTGGATAAAAAACGACCGTAGACTGCCGCGTGGCCGGAAATGGGCTACTGCATCAGGGGCAAAAGGGAAGGGGCCGTTCTGCTCGATGAGCGCAAAATCGAACAACAGGTCCTCGCAATAGTCTAGCCACTCCGGGTAGCCGCCGGCCGACTCCCAGGCGCTCTTGAGGAACGCCACCGAACGGCTAGAGGGGAGGAACGTATCGGGGTCGATCTCTTGAGCGGCCGGCAGCACGGTTGCTCCCATTGATGCTTCGAAGAGGGTCTGTGGGTCCGGCCGGAAAAAGCCGGCCGCCGATGTGCTGCCCGCCTCGATGGGAGCCACCAGCTTGTCCAGCCAGTGGGGAGACAGGCGGACGCCGGCGTCGGTGGCGGCGATGACTGGCCCGGCCGCCGCACGGATGGCTGCGTTGCGACCCTGCGAGATGTTGCTGCCCGGCGCGGAGATGATCTTCAGCGGCAGCCGGCCGTCCCGGGCATATTCTTGCAGGACGTCCAGCGTGTTGTCGGTCGAACCCCCGTCAGCGATGACCACTTCATCGGGAGGTCGGGTCTGGTCGGCCAGGGTGTCCAGCAGCCCGCGCAAGTTCTCCCCCTCATTAAAAACTGTCGCAATCACCGAAACGTTCATGCCCGGTATGATATGCTGCTTCCAGGAAAAAGCAAGGGCCGGAGCTGGAAAAAAGTGCCAAGATCGCGTAGAATTGTGCCTCATGGGTGAAAGGTAGGATTGAGTATGGTGGTCAAATGTAGCTTGTGCGACTTTCCTGCCTGGTATCAGGACAGGACCTCCGGCAAGATGTTGTGTCTGGAGCACTCTCGATTGGAGGTACGCGGCCCCCGGCCGGATGAAGAGAAGAATCGCCCCACGCTTGCGATCCGGCCGGCCACTCCGGATGATGAGGCGGACGTGCTAGAGATGTGGTTGCACTTTTGGTACGAGACCGAGATGGAATGCTTCGGCCGGGTGTACCAGGCGCTGGATTGTCCTGCCCTGCTGGCCTGTGCCGGGAGCGAGATAGTGGGTCTGTTGAGTTATGATCGCGAATCGGACTGGGATGCGGTCAACATTGTGGCGCTCAATGTGTATCCGGGCTACCAGGGCCAGGGTGCGGCCGTGGCGTTGCTGGCTGAGCTTGAGAAGGATGCGCTTCAACAGGGGATCGGCCGGTTGATCCTGGCGACCGCCAACGACAACCCGCTGGCGCTTTATTTCTACCAGCGGCAAGGTTTCGTAATCACCGAAGTGGCGGTGAACGCTATCCGACCTACCGGGCTGGATGAAAAACTTGTCGGACTGGCAGGTATCCCGGTGCGTGACGAAATTCGCTTGGAGAAGAGGCTGATACCCCAGCTAGGCTGATTTGACAAAGGGACGGCCGTGTGGCAGAATAGCCGCGCAAGTGGGCCCCCGTAGCTCAGTGGATAGAGCGCTGCCCTCCGGAGGCAGAAGCCCGTGTTCGAGTCACGGCGGGGGTATCGGTTTCCCTGGCCTTTGTCAGATTGCTGGCAAAGGCTGTTTTTTTACAAAAGATATAGCTGGGTCAAGCCCCCTTGTTCTGATGGTTTGAGAAACGTCGACTAGAAGATGTGACTACTGGCGCAGGTCCCTGTCCAACGTGGATAGGTCTACAAACTTGGCTTCCACGACTTTGCCTTCGGCGCGAGCTGCCTCGGTGAACCCAGTGCGGGCAAAGAAGGTGTAATGAACCTCCCAATCGCTCCCAGGGACTACTTTCGGTGCTTTCCTGAGTAGCTCCCGCACTATGGATCGGCGCACAACGTCAGTGCCCCATTTGCACTCCCCCAGTAGGATCGCCTTCTCCCGCCAGTTGACTGCCACCACATCCACCTGAGCGTGTTTTGCCCAATGTGCACCCACAATCTCTGGTTGAAAGCCAAGTCTCCCTGCACGGGCCTGGGCCAGCGTCCATTCCTTACACAGTTCCTCAAAGGCGGTCGCCCCCACAAAGGCGCGGAATTGCTCACCAATACGGTCCCACAGCACACTAGTCAGCTCCTGTTCAACCAGGTTCAGGTTTGGAGCGATAAACCGGAAGTAGAAACGTAAATAGGGATCCGCCAGGTGATAGTGACTGGCACGACTACTCTGACGACGTTCAAGTGGGACAGTTGCGGGCAGGCGTCGCTCGATAAGGCGTAGCTTTTCCAGTTGCTTCAGGTAGGGGCTGAGATAAGAAGAAGACAAGTCCACGACAGCGCTGATTTCCTGAGGCGTTCGTTTTCCGGCCGCCACCGCCTTTAGCACGGTCTCGTAGGTCTGCGTCTCGCGGCGAATCACGTCTCCAACTAGAACAAAGGGCTCGCTGCGAAACATGCCGGTGCGTCGCATAAAGAGACGTTGGATGTTGGCGCCAATGCTCTCTGAATCCTTGAATCGCTCCAAATACGCGGGAATCCCTCCGGCGACCGCATAGACGGCCACCCGCTCGGCTGCCGAGTAGTGGGGCAGAAACTCCCTGAGCGCTGAGAAAGGGAGTGGGTCCAGCGGTAATTGGGCGGTGAAGCGGCCGTAGAGGGGAGCATGATAGGCCATTAGATCCACCATCATCCCGATGTGGGAACCGGTCAGAACAATGGTTATATTGCTATCCTTGAAATGATGGTCCCAGGCGGCTTGCAGATTTGAGGGCAGAGACGGATCTGATTCGGCGGCGTAGGAGAATTCATCCATAATGAGAATCACTGGCTGGTCGCCGATCAGACTGTGAGCTGTTTCAAAGACCTCGGTCCAGGTATCGAAGCGGGGGACCGCCTGGCTACCGGGGTAAGCCCAGGCCCAGAGAGCCTGGGTAAAGCCCAACCGCACCTGGGTCGGTGTATCATGGGTTGCCACCCAATAGATGACAGGTCTACCAGTCATCTCGGCCCAACGCAAAACGAGCGTCGTTTTCCCTGTTCGTCTTCGACCGTAAACAATGATGAACTGAGCACCACCATCTTCCAGGACAGTGTTCAGTTCGGCCAGTTCTTTTTCGCGACCAACAAATCTGTTCATATTGCCTTTTGCCTAAGCTGCTTATGATAAGCTGTTTAGATTGTAGGGGTTTGCACTAGTCTTGTCAAGCTATTCAATGCCTCAGTTCAAGATGGTTGGGTTCGCTTTACCGACCGTTCTCCCCTTTCAGCACCTCGGAAACGTAGCCTGGAGAGGCGGAGGTAATGATTGCAATAGAGGAAGCTGGTAACTGGGGCCACTGCTGTGCCGCAGCCAAGATGCGCTGACGCTTTTCCTCGGCAAACAGGCGAGCGAAAAGATCGCCGGCCGCCGCGAACCGCTGTTCGGCCGCGTCTGCTCTGGCTTCGGCCAGTGAAAGGTGCCCCTCAACAGACATTAGTTCCGACCGAAGTTCCTTGATGATCTGCTTTGCTCTAGCTAACTCGGGGCTAGTTCCGACTTCGGTCTAAGTCGTGTTGGCCAAAATCCGGGCAAACATGAGTGAAACCAGTGGCAGGATGCCACCGAAGGCCAGCGAATAGAGCAGAGGGGGAACATTGTAACGGCCGAATATGGCAAACTCCTGGCCGTACTCCACCGCATGCCCAAAGTTGGTCAGCACAGATACACCAACTGCGACCAGAAGGCCGGCCGAAAAGGCATTGAGGTATTGATACGAAATTCGTCGCAACCAAACCCGACCGGCCGCGTAGCGTAGTGTCGATTCGATGTGTTTCGCCAACCTGTGGGTCAGGGCAGCAATGGCGGATTCAAAGGCAAAGGCGGCTGCCCAGGCAGTGACCATTCCCCATTGGATGTTCAACCAGCCTACGGTCGGCGATTCAAAGCGGTCGAAGGCCCAAGCTGTGTGGGGGAGCAGCACCACGAGGAGAGCTAGGTAGATCGCCCAAAGAAGAAAGTTTGACCAGTTCCGCTCGTGTTTCATGCCACCACCCCCTCGGCGAAATCGGTCGCAACTCCCTGAGGACCCCATCGCTGATCCTTAGACATCTGTGCCTTTCGCAGATGTGCTTCCAGCGAAGCCAACCTGATCAGCCATACCTGGCCAATCCTTGTGCCTTCGAGCCGACCGGCTCGAAGCAGGCGCCTCAAGTATTGCTCATTGTAACCAAATGTCTTGGCAGCGGCTTTGACTGATAGGTGCTTGTCTAGCACTGCACCAGCCAAACTATCATGCGGAGGAAGGGTGTCCATTATGAACCTCCATCAAGTCCTGGGGCAGTTGAGCCAATTTGCCGCGATTCTCGAATCGCAACATGGCTACGAACTGCTCAACATCTGTTGATGGGTGTTCGAAACAGGTCACCTTGGGGGTACTTAACGAGACCCATGACCAGCACTGCGCACAGGCGCAAGTGTCCGAACCGCGCTCCATTGACGTCGAGCAGTTTCATCTACCCCGCTACTCGGAGCACAACCCCAGTCTGTGCCGGATCACACACGAGACAACCCTGGCTGACCTGCTGAGGTTCCAGGCCGGCCGCTACAAGCCGTTCCAGGACCAGGCGCGGAGGCCTCGTCCGTTGGAAGCGCCGTTTCACTCGGCCATCACAGCATCAAGGTCCATCGGCCGGGTACCGATTATCGGATTGCCCTCCTCGTCGTGCCAGGTTGCTGCCGCCCAATCACGATAGGTATCGATTCCATACTATCTGCTTGAACTCGGTGCTGCCCTAATCGGCGAGTCACCGGTCAACCTGTCGCAACTGACCCTGACCCGCTTGCGGGACACCCCGGGTGATGGGTATTTCAGATGCTGCAAGCCGCCACCCTATCCCTGGGCAAAGTAAAAGTAACCGCTGGGTAAACGAGCTTTAATTCTTTTTTTACCATATTTTTACTAAAGGGGGTTTTTTCTAGGTGCCCGGTTGAGTCTTGTCCGTGAATGTGGCGATGGGATACGCTTCTCCGGAATGAGATTTTACTTGACTGCACAAATCGCCCGCATATAATAGGACAAGAGTACTATCCCCTGGCAGTGGGGGGGTATGGGAACCAATCACTGTCGTACCTTTGATCGCAACCCAATGATGTCTTTAAGGAGAAATGAAATGAAGACATATCAGGAACCGCAAGAGAATGAAGGGAACGATGGATTCATCTGGAGCAAGCGGTTGACAGTGCTCTGGACGATGGGGTTGACGGTAGCGGCAGCGTTGGTTGGTGGCGGCTTTTTCATCAACGGCGGCTTTATCGGCTTTAGCCAGTAGGCGAAACAGAAGGGGAATGAAATGAAGACATATCAGGAACCGCAAGAGAACGAAGGGAACGATGGATTCATCTGGAGCAAGCGGTTGGCAGTGCTCTGGACGATGGGGTTGACGGTAGCGGCGGCGCTGGTTGGTGGCGGCTTTTTCATCAACGGCGGCTTTATCGGCTTTAGCCAGTAGGCGAAACAGAAGGGGAATGAAATGAAGACATATCAGGAACCGCAAGAGAACGAAGGGAACGATGGATTCATCTGGAGCAAGCGGTTGGCAGTGCTCTGGACGATGGGGTTGACGGTAGCGGCGGCGCTGGTTGGTGGCGGCTTTTTCATCAACGGCGGCTTTATCGGCTTTAGCCAGTAGGCGAAACAGAAGGGGAATGAAATGAAGACATATCAGGAACCGCAAGAGAACGAAGGGAACGATGGATTCATCTGGAGCAAGCGGTTGGCAGTGCTCTGGACGATGGGGTTGACGGTAGCGGCAGCGTTGGTTGGTGGCGGCTTTTTCATCAACGGCGGCTTTATCGGCTTTAGCCAGTAGGCGAAACAGAAGGGGAATGAAATGAAGACATATCAGGAACCGCAAGAGAACGAAGGGAACGATGGATTCATCTGGAGCAAGCGGTTGGCAGTGCTCTGGACGATGGGGTTGACGGTAGCGGCGGCGCTGGTTGGTGGCGGCTTTTTCATCAACGGCGGCTTTATCGGCTTTAGCCAGTAGGCGAAACAGAAGGGGAATGAAATGAAGACATATCAGGAACCGCAAGAGAACGAAGGGAACGATGGATTCATCTGGAGCAAGCGGTTGGCAGTGCTCTGGACGATGGGGTTGACGGTAGCGGCGGCGCTGGTTGGTGGCGGCTTTTTCATCAACGGCGGCTTTATCGGCTTTAGCCAGTAGGCGAAACAGAAGGGGAATGAAATGAAGACATATCAGGAACCGCAAGAGAACGAAGGGAACGATGGATTCATCTGGAGCAAGCGGTTGGCAGTGCTCTGGACGATGGGGTTGACGGTAGCGGCGGCGCTGGTTGGTGGCGGCTTTTTCATCAACGGCGGCTTTATCGGCTTTAGCCAGTAGGCGAAACAGAAGGGGAATGAAATGAAGACATATCAGGAACCGCAAGAGAACGAAGGGAACGATGGATTCATCTGGAGCAAGCGATTGGCAGTGCTCTGGACGATGGGGTTGACGGTAGCGGCAGCGCTGGTTGGTGGCGGCTTTTTCATCAACGGCGGATTTATCGGCTTTAGCCAATAGTTGTCCAGCGACCGGTAAAGGTTGGGCTGCGCAACTCTCGCGATGAAAAGTGCGTCCGTTACTGTGGCTCAGTTTGAGTTTCTTCATCCTTGGACTGTTATTAGAGAATCAAGATCGTCTTATCGCCGGCCGTGTGCTCTTTAGGGCACACCCGGTTGCCTAGTTCTCCGCTTTTTGGTTGGTAATGTTGGATGCTCCCGCCGAATAGGAGCACCTGCATCACCAGCTACCTCACTACTTCAGCTTGTGGCCAAAGGGTGCGCGCAAATGTTGTTGGGAAAACCAGAAAACCATCTTTAAAATTGCCCGGGTTGGCGCATTGATTGGACTTGATTGCGAACAAGCCAGCCCAAACTTTGGATCAGCAATTCTCGCCAACAACTTGTGAGTACACCCGTGGCCAAAGGCTTCCTTGCTGGCACGGCTGATTCGTGATAGACTTTGATGTGTTGGTCAGCCAGGCCGGGACACATTGATGAAAGTCTGCTCTGCTTGTGGAAACGAGTTGCCTATTAACTTCCGCTATTGCGGCTACTGTGGCGCATCCTTAATTACCCCTTCTGATACCGGTCCGGCAGCAACAACCCCTGGCCCAATTGACAATCAAAGCGCGTGGCGGCCGGTTACGGTGCTGTTTGCAGACCTCAGCAATTACACAAAGGCGACCACGCACGCTGATCCAGAGATTGTCTACCATACCGTCCGGGAACTGTTCGAGAGGGTGGCGCGCTCGGTCAGAAAGCATGGTGGGTACATTGACCGCTACGTGGGAGATGGATTCCTGGCTGCTTTTGGCCTGCCGGAGGCTCACGAAGACGATCCAATTCGCTCTCTGCGGGCAGCACAGGACATCCAGCAAAACGTTGCTGATGTGCGCCACAAGGTCAGCCAGAGCCTTAACTGGGAGATGCAATTGCGCATCGGTATCAACACGGGCCCGGTCATCAAGGGGCAGATTGATACGGGCTCTTTGCATGATGCCAGTGTGTTTGGCCACACAGTCAATCTAGCTCACCGGCTCCACGAGGCCGCGCGGCCGGGTACCATCTTGGTGAGCGAGGCGATCTACCGCCGCGCTCGCGCCCAGTTTGACTTTTCGGACCCTATCAAGCTCCAGCTTAAAGGGATCGAAAAGCCGGTTATTGGCTTTGAGTTGATCGGGCTGCGCCTGGACCCTCAGCCCATTCGGGGGTTGACCGGGCGGAAAACAGAACTGGTCGGGCGCCAGGTTGAATTCGAATCCCTGAGCGCCGCGATGCAACGCCTCAAGGTAGAAGGAACGGGGGTGATTGCGCTGGTGACCGGCCCGGCCGGGATTGGCAAGACAAGGCTTGTCGATGACGTGTTGGCGCAGTTGGCTGGTCAGTTCAACGTGATTCGGGCTGGCTGTTCCCCAACCGAAATGACCAGTTATGCTCTCCTGACCACCATCCTGGAAAATCTAGCCGGCATCTTGCCTGATGACCCCGGACCGGTCAGGAGGCAGCGGGTCGATGACCTGCTGTTCTCTGCCGGCACCATGACCCGCGAGGTTGGACCGGCTTTGTATGAACTGGTTGGGGCACCGGCCGGCGATGAAAAAAGGCCCGATGACCCTCAACAACAGCAGCGGCGAATTCTGGGGGCGATTCGGCGTCTCTTTGCCTGGATGGCGCGCCGACAGGCTATGGTCCTCGTCATCGACGATATGCAATGGGCCGACCCTTCCTCCCTCCACGTTCTGACCCACATCTCCGATCTAGTAACTGAGGTTCCTCTTGTTTTGGTTGCAGTTGCTCGCTCGCCTTCCTATCAGCATCTCGCGTCCACATTCATCAGGTCAGAACCTGCCTGGCGGCAAGCGTTCTGTGATTTTGCTCTGCAACCACTTTCTGTCGAAGAGAGCGAATTATTGGTCACTCTGCTGTTGAGCCAGGTACCTTTGCCGCCGGCTTTGAGGCGGAGTATCGTCGACCGTGGTGGGGGCAACCCCCTATTGATTGAAGAGCTGGTCCGGATGCTGTTGGATCAGGATGTGATCAGGCAGACGCCGGCCGGCTGGCACATTGAGGAACGGTGGCCCGAAGTAGTGCAGAAGGTTCCCGATACCGTCAATGGTTTGATTCTAAGCCGCTACGATTGTCTTCCTGCTGGGCAAAAGCAAGTGCTTCTTCAGGCGGCCATCCTTGGCCCCAGCTTTTCGCTGCCCTTGTTGCTTGCCATGACTGGTTCGCCCGAGCCAGAATTGCGCAACCAGCTAAGGAGCCTGGAAGAAGCGGATTTCCTGCGCCGATCAGCCAGCGGAAGTGTTCCCAACTTTTTGTTCAGACATGCTCTCCTGCATGAGGCCATCTACGAAACCCTGCTGCAAAGTGAAAGCAGATCGCTTCACCTACGCGCGGCGCAGGCCATTGAGGGTCTGACTGACGACCTGGCGGCAGGTTCGGCTGCGCTCATTGGCCACCATCTGGAAAGAGCCAGCTCCCCGCAGGCGTTTGCTTATTTGATGCAGGCGGCGGCCCAGGCGGCGGACCGCTATGCCAATCAGGAAGCCATCTCCTGCTTCCGTAGGGCTGAAGCACTGCTTGACCCGGAACGGCCGGACCCAGAGCAGGCAATTGACGTCGCCCTGGGTCTGGCAGAAATGCTAGCCAGGGTTAACCAACTGGAGCAAGCCCGCGAAACGCTCGAACGCGCGCGGAGCCGGTTTGCGGGCCAAACAGCCCCAGTTCATCGGTTGGGTGATATTCAGTACCAATTGGGACGCGTATTTGCCTTGCAAGGTGATCATGCTGGGGCGGTGGCGGCTTTTGAGTTGTCTACCAAGTTGTTAGAAGCTGCCCGCTATACTCTCTCCGACGTTGAGCAAGAGATTGGGTGGGTATTGTGTCGTCAGGGTAAATTGGGAGAAGCGAGGAGTCACGCGGAAAAGGCACTTACCCTGGCGCTGGAACAGGCTAACCCACGGGCTGTGGCAGGCGCGTATAATCTATTGACCCCGGTGCATTATTGGGCCGGCCGGTTAAACGATGCGGTGGAAAGCGCACGCGAGGCTCTCGCTATTCGCGAACAGATCGGAGACATTTGGGGTGCAGCCGGAACACAGACCAACCTAGCCGGAATCTATCACCGGCTCGGCCGGTGGGAACAGGCCGAGTCCCTGCTGCGGCAGGCTGTCTTTGTGCGGCAGGAAATCGGGGATCACCAAGGGGTGGTGCTGAGTTCAAACATCCTCGGGTTGCTGTTGATCGAGTTGGGCCGTTACGATGAAGCTATGGACTGGCTGGAACAGGCCTTTGCCACGCTGCAAAGACAAACGGTTCTGCCAGATTTTACCAGCCAGCTTTACGGCAACCGCGGTCTGTTGTGGCTGCGGATGGGAGAGCCAGAGTTGGCGCGGGCGGACCTGGAAACGTGTATTGACTTTGCTGACCAGGTGGGCAATACTGATCTGCGGGCGCTGGCATTGGCCTACCTCGCAGAATCCTGGCTGAATAGCGCAGAGATCGACAGGGCGCGAGACTTGATTGACGAGGGTTCGGCGTTGTGCGGCGACAATGGCTCGCCGGAAATCCGCGCCGAGTTGTTGCGTGTGCGTTCCTTGCTCCTGAAAGCGGAGCAAAGGTGGGTGGAAGCCATTCAAGCAAACCGCCAGGCTCTGGAGCTTTACCAGGAGATTGGCAATCGTTATGAGGTGGCCCACCTTCAATTGGAAGCGGCCGAGACTCAGCTTGCTTGTCAGGAATGTACCTCTGACCACGTACTCGACGCTAGTACAGCCAGAACCGAGTTGTTGGAAGCATTGACGGTTTTCCACGAGTTGCCAGCGCAGGCGTTAATCCCTCGGGCTGAAGAGGCACTGGGGCGGATCAGCACCCGCATTGCAAAGGTCGTCAGTGACGAGGCTCTCGATCTTGAGAGGCCGGTCGTGCTGGCTCATTTCAAGTACCGATTGCCGGCAGGAGCAAGCGGTGAAACACCAGGCGCAGCCGCCATTTTAGAGAGAATGGAGGCCGAGCTTAGGCATCTCGGTCGATCGATGGGCGCTGCCACAGTCGGCAATCGGTCGGGCGTGTTTTTCCTTTTCAGCCAGCGGGACCCTGATGCAAGTGTGAATGGTGAATCTCTTGCCGTCAAGAGTGCGCGCTCGGCGTTGGATATTGGGATACGCCTCAACCGCGCGAGCCAGCGACAGCACGACCTGCGCATCACCCTCACGGCCGGCATTGTGTCTGGTCTGTGGCAGGGGGCAGTCCATGACCTGAACGCAGTGATGGAATTTGTCAGCACGTCACCGGCCGGCGAGCAGGCAGTCGCATTGACCGGGCTAGAGATGGACAATGCAATCCTGCTCACGGCCGCGGTTGCACAAAGCATCCGGGATAGCTACGAACTGGATCAAATCACTGCAACCATGGGACCGGTATGGCGGTTGGGCCGCGCTCGAGCCGAGATTGGGATCCCCCAGGCCTTGCCGGGTTCTGCACGAAGATTGATCGGCCGGGATGCCGAGGTTGGAAAACTCAAAGCGTGGATCGACAAGGTGCATACCGAGTCGCGCGGTTTTGTCTGTTACCTGGAGGCTGAGGCAGGAATGGGCAAAACCCGATTGATAGAAGAGGTGCTTGCCTACGCCCAGCCCGCAATGCACTGTTTGTCAAGCAAGTGCGAGGCTTTTCGGTCCAACATCAGCTACTGGCCGCTGGTTGATATGCTGGAGCATGGATTTTTCGCAGAGACGGATGCGAGCCGACGGCTGAAGAGTATGCTTGCGCTGCGGCCGCCGGATGACGCAGACGAAGCGTTGCTGCGCAACATTGCCCCGGCCAACATGCGGCAAGAGCTTTTCGGCCGATTGCGGACGTTCCTGCTGGAGCTTGCCAGCAACCGGCCGTTGCTCCTGGTGTTGGAGGACATCCATTGCATTGATTTGAGCTCGCTCGAACTGATCGACTTTATCCTGCCGCTCACTACTCAAGCCGCGATTTCGCTGATGCTTGTCGCGCGGGCCGAAATGCCCGGACCGCACCGCGCTTTGGTCAGCCGGGCTGAGCGAGTCTGCCGCGATTCCTACTTTCGCATCACGTTCTCTTCCCTCTCGGAGGAGGAGAGTGCAGACCTCATTCACAACCTACTAGAGGCTCCCGACCTCCCCGACCAGTTGTGGCAACTGGCCAAGCCGTTCGCCGGTCATCCTCTGTCGCTGGAGGAGGTGTTGCGCTTTCTGATTGAACGGGGCTGGCTCTGGCGGACCAATGGCCGCTGGCAGGTGACCAGCCTGAAGGGCCGGCCGGGGGTCAGTATGCCGGCCACATTCAGGGATCTGGTCCTGGGCCGGCTGGATGCGCTGGACAAGGAGACCTTGCACATATTCCAGTCCGCGGCCGTGTTGGGGGAGCAATTCGACCGGACTGTGCTGGGACGCATTGTCCCGCGCCCGGCTCTCTCCCGGCGGCTGACAGAACTGGTAGAGCGAGGATGGCTGATTGCGCCATCTCGCGACCATCCCCATCTCTATCGCTTTAAACACACCCTGACAAGGGAAACTGTCTACTCTACCCTGCTGACCTCCAAGCGGCAACTGGTACATCAGCGCGCTGGCGAAGCGATACGAGCGCTTTATCCAGAGGCAGAGGAAGAGAATGTTGAGTTGATGGCACACCATTTCACCCACAGCAGCCTGCGCGAGGAGTCCCTCCACTATCTGGTGCGAGCGGCCGAAAAGTCCGCTGCCCGTTATGCCCTTGCTGAGAGTCTTGGCTACTTTATGAAAGCCGAGGAAACCCTTGCAGCGTTGCCACATTTGCGGTCGCGATTGCTGCCACGGGTCTTGTTGGGGCTGGCCGATGTGCACCTGCTGCAAGGCGAGCCCGCCAACGCCGCATCCCGGGTTTCCTCTCTGCTCGACGACGCGGCCCTTGACCCCTCGCCCGAGGTGCAGGCAGCAGCGCTGCGCCGGTTGGCCGAGTCCCGCCGAGAGATGGCCGAGTTCCCGGCCGCACTGGCATTTTACCAGGACGCGCTTATTCTCCTGGATGGGGAAGTGACGGCCGAGCAGATGGCAGACCACGAGCGGTGGGAGATTGGACTAGGGGTGGCGCAGACGTTGTTTGATATGCGGGAGAACCGGAGGGCCAAGGAAGAGGCGGAGCGGGTGATGAACAACATAGACCGGCGGGTGCACGCTCGGTTGGCGGCCGATACCCTCAACCTGCTGGGTGGCATTGCCTACCGCCAGCGCGACCTGGAAACCGCTTCACACATGGTCCGGCAGAGCCTGTCAATCAACCAGTTGATAGGGAACCGGGCGGGGGCGGCTTCTGACTATGCCAACCTGGGCGTGCTGGCGGCCGCTGGACAGAGCCTGCAAGAGGCACGCGAAAGCTTTGTGTTTGGCTTGCAGATTCACGAGGAACTGGGTGATAGCCGGGGCGTAGCGATCACTCAAAACAACCTGGGCCAACTGGAACTCAATCGCGGCCGGTTTGCCGAGGCAATTGAGCACCTGGAGCGAGGGGCTACAACGGCTCAACGGTCGGAGTTGTCCCAGGTTTTGGCACAGAGCTTGGCCAACTTGGGGCAGGCTTTTGTGCTGGCCGGCCGCCCGAACAAGGCATTTGCCACACTGGAAGATGCGGAATCAATTTGCGAGCGCTACGGATTTAAGAATTTGCACTGCGAAGTGCTCTGGAAGCGGGCTGACGCATTGGTGAATGCCAATGACCTGGCGGCGGCCGAGGTGGCGGCGATGGCGGCGCGCAAGCTGGCGGAAGAGTTGGGCAGCGGTGACCTCAAGAGCGAGGCACAACGTGCGCTGGCGCGGACCTTGCGCAAGATCGGCCGGCCGGCGCTGGCAGTGGAGGAAGCCGGGGCTGCCTGGCAGTCCCGCGCGAGCCATCCGAACCCGGTCACACGCGCCCGGTTTGCGGCCGAGTATGCGTTGGCCCTGCTGGACATCCGCCAACCGGACCAGGCCCGTCAATTAATGCGAGAGCAGGTGGCTCCAGTTACGCTTTACGAAGCCCCGGCCGTGGTGCGCGAGATTGACCGGGCGCTGAAGCGGCTGGGGATCAAACGCGGCTGAGTTCCCGCAATTGGCTATCTGCCGGCCGTCAGGGGCACCGGCTTGTGAGGCCCAGCACGGCCGCGTGCGCTTTCTCGACCAGCGCTGGGTCATCGTGCAGGCTGTGTCCCCCCTCTGCCACAAAGAGTGTTTGTGCGCCTGGAATCTGGGCTGCCAACTTTTCCACCTCGCTGATGGGCGTATGGGGATCCTGCCCACCGTGGATGACCAGCGTGGGGCAACGGATCTCCCCCAACCGGCCGTCGTACAGGTCGCCGCCGCGGTGATAGAGCTGCCACCACGCCTCGGTCCACATCCAGAGCAGTTGTCTCCAATAGTCCTCACCGTGCCCCTCGGCCAGCGCTGCCCGTAGCTCGGCCGGCAGGGTGTCCGGCCGCTCCCGCACCCGCATCATCAGCGCCCGGCCGCGGGATTGCTCTTTGCGTGCCCACAGATGGCCGCCCTCAAATGCCAGGGTGTGGACCCGCTCCGGCGCCAGGATTGCCAGCCAGGCTCCCACCACCGCGCCGTCGGAATGGCCCCAGACGTGGACGTGCGCAACTCCGGCGTGGTCGAGCACGGCCAGCATGTCCGGCACCGCCTGCCAGTGATAGTCGGACGGCAAGGTCTGCACGCGGGATGAGCGGCCGTAGCCCCGGCGGTGTGGCACGATCAGGCGGTAGCGGTCGGAAAGCGCCGCCACCTGCAGATCAAAGCCGTTGACCGGCGTGCCCCAGCCAGCGTGCAACAGCAAGATGGCCGGCCGACCGGCCGGGCCATAAAGCTGGTAAAAGATGGTGGCATCGCCGGATGTGACGGTGGGCATTACTTGCGGCGAGAGAAATCGCGCAACTCTTCGCGCACGTCAAACGCCTGCCCCATGGCAAACCCCAGCAGCCCCAGGACGGGGATGGACGCCAGGCCGACGAGTTCGGGCCAGGTGCCCTCAAACAGCAGGGGCAGCACAATCGAGATACAGATTCCCAGAAGCACGCCGAGGATCAGCCCGCGCCATTGGTGCGGGATAGTTGCGATTGCCCCTTTGAGCGTGAAACGCTGCCGGCCGCGCGCCCGGTGGCGACTGGCTACGGCTTGCTGGACCTTGCGGTCTGCCTTGCGCGGATCGCGCAATTGGACCTGCCGGTCGCGCAGGCGGCGCAGGCGCTCGCGTTCGTCATGGTCGCTGCTCATCTTTTCTCTCTGCTCTATCTTGTACCGCTGACGGGCACTGTACCACAGTTCGGCCGGGCGTGCAAAGCGTTGATTTCCGCAAGCATTCCCGCTACAATGGGGCTGACGCCAAAGGAGGTGCTGGATGTCGAGCATAGACGTGGCAGGTCTGGAGAAGGAACGCGATCGGCTGGCGGCCGAGTTGCGCGAGCGACAAACTAAACTGGAGGAGATGCGGGCGCGCCCTACGGAGGACCCAAGTTGGGAGCAGATGCTGGAACAGGAGTCCAAGGCCATTTATGACCTCGAGCAGCAACTGTCCGGCGTGGATGCACAGCTACAGAATGCCCAACCTGCCCCGGCCGACACGCCGGAGCAATTCGTTGTGGAACCGCCACCGCTTCGAGCGCCAGGAGGCAAGGCCAGCCTGAAGGGGCGCGGGGCCGAGATTCTGTTTGGGGAGCAACCGGCCGATTTGCGCTGGCAGCAGTATCAGGACGCGGCCGATCGGGCCGGCCGCTGGGACCCGGTGATCCCTGGTGTCTCCTTTGGCTCGGGCACGGTGCGCCCGGCAACCATCACCTCCCTGGTGACCGACAACCAGACCGGGCAGGTGCTGTTGCTGTTGCAGGGGTTCGGCCGGCTCAAGCCGGGGGATGCCATCCTCCAGCCGGCCGCCTCCGACCCGCCCGACGTGATAGCCGAGGTAACCCGCGCTGTGTTTGGCGAGTGCTGCGATGTGGCTGTTGCCCGACCGGTCGGCGGCCGGGAGTTGCTCAGCGTGTTGCCGGATGGCGGCCTGGTGAGTGGCACGGCCGAGCCCACCCTGGGCATGCGGGTGAAAAAGTACGGCCAGACCACTGGGTTGACCTATGGCTATGTCACGCTGATTGATTTGATGGTCCGGGTGGCCTATGGCGGCCAGGTTGGCGAGCACCAGTTCAGCGGGATGTTTGCCACCGCGGCCGACCTGGCTCAGGAGCAAGGCGTGCAGGGCACCGCGCTGGCGGAAGGGGAACCGGCCGCGACGCTCAAGTCGGCCACGTCGACCCGCGAGGCCAACATGTCCGAGATGGGTGACATGGGGGCGCTGGTGCTGGACGAGGAGAACCGCGCCGTGGGGGTGATTGTGGCCAGAAGCGAGACCATGACCGTCTGCATGCCCATCAGCGCGGTGTTGCGCGAGTTGAACGTGAGCCTGGTCACCGAGCCGGTGCGGGTGACCTGGCGCGAGCGGGCCGGTGACGGGCTGGCGGCCGTCAACGACCTGGTGGTGGACGTGCCGGACAAGCTTAATTTCAGCGATTACGTGGACGCCTTTGTCCGCCTGGTTTACGACCCGGCCACCAAGCCACCGCTGGCGATTGGCATCTATGGTGCGTGGGGGGTGGGTAAATCGTTTCTCATGACCAAGATTGCGGAAGCGCTGAAGAAGCAGATGCAGGCCGAGATAGCCAGCCTGCCGTGGTGGCGCCGGCCGTTTCGCCTGACCTCTACCGATGTACCCATCATCAGTTTCAACGCCTGGGCCTACAGCGCGAGCGAAAAGCTGTGGGCTGGGCTGGTGCAAGAGATCTTCCGCGGGCTGGAAAGATCCGGCCTGGGGTGGTGGGGAGAGATGCGGCTGAATCTGCAGCGCAACCTGGAGCGCGAGTGGGCGGCTTTCAAGGCCAAGTTGCTTCCCTTTACGCTGATCGCAGCCGTCATCGCGGCGCTGGCGCTGGTCTTTGTGGCTACCAACCGGGCGGAATTGGCGGTCGCCATCCTGACCCCGGCCGGGCTGGCGGTGCTGCTGGGCGGGCTCAAGGAGCTGATCGCCCTCGTTAACACCCCGGCCAGCGAGCGGATTGTGCAGCTATTTGACCGGCCGGACTATAGTAGCGAGTTGGGCTTTATGTGGCGCATCCGCGATGACCTGCAGAGATTGGCTGACAGCCTGCCGGCCGAGATGAAAGTGATCGTCTTTATTGACGACCTGGACCGCTGCGACCCGGAAAAGGCGGTCGAGGTGCTGGAAGCGGTCAAACTGCTGCTGGACCTGGATCGATTTATTGTATTCCTGGGGCTGGACACGCGGGTCATCACCGAGGCGGTGGAACAGCACTACGGCAAGGTCTTTCAGGAGGCTGGGTTGACCGGGTACGAGTACCTGGACAAGATCGTGCAGATCCCTTTCAGCATCCCCACGCCCAACCCGGACGAGATTAGCGATTACCTGGGTTACCTGATGGGGATGGAAGAGACGGTAGTGAAAGAGGTGCGGGGGAGGGTGGCCCGGCCGGCGGTTGTGCTAGAGCCAATACCCGCCGCGGCCCCGGCCGGAGCGCAACCTGCGGCCGGCGGCCCTCTGTCTGGGATTACTCCGCTTGATGAGAGCCTGGTGGGAGGCGAGTTTGTTCAAGGGCCGCCGCCCCCGTCGCAAGAGCAAGAGTTCAAAACCCTCTATGCCGAGAAGATCACGCCCTTTACCGAAAAGGAGCAGGAAGCGTTTCTCACCTTTGCCGATTATTTGGTCGCCAACCCGCGCCGGCTCAAGCGGCTGGTGAACGTTTACCGACTGTCGCGGGCGCTGGCCGCGCGCCGCGGCGTGAACTTGATCCACGACCAGCCGCAGGACGTGCTCTTTTGGCTGACTCTGTGCGAGCAGTGGCCGTACGCCACCCACTTGATGCTGCAAGCGTTGGACAAAGAGCTGGGGACGGCCGGCACGCTCACCGGCCGGCAAAGCTTGTTGCAGCAGGCCATGCCGACGCTGCACCAGCAGGTCAAGGACCCGCTCAGTAAAAACGGCGACCCCGAGCTGGTCAAGCTGGACATGGACTATGGCGAACTGGAGCAGTTTGTGAGCAGCTTTGGCCAGACGCTGACCCTGGGCGAGATCCAGCGGCTGCGGCCGTTTACCATCAATTTCAACCCGGCGCTCACGGCCGAGGTGCAGCGGTCGCTGTCCAACCCCAAAAAGCCGTAGCCAGCGGCCGTAAAAACAAACAGGCCCAGCATCGTGCTGGGCCTGTTTGTTTTTACGGGCGGAGGGCGTTACTTGCCCTCGTCCTCTTTTTCCTCTTCCTGTTCTTCCTGCTCCGGCCGCGTCGCGTCCAGTACTTCGTCGATCAGGCCGTAATCCCTGGCCTCTTGCGCCGTCATGTAATAGTCGCGTTCGGTGTCCTCGCCGATCTTTTCCACCGGTTGCCCGGTGTGATGGCTGAGGATGTCGTTGAGCTTGGCCCGCAGCCGCAAAATCTCCCGCGCCTGGATTTCAATGTCGGTCGCCTGGCCCTGCGCCCCGCCCAGCGGCTGGTGCAGGTGGACGGTGGCGTTGGGCAGCGCGTAGCGGGAGCCCTTGGTCCCGGCCGTCAGCAGCACCGTGCCAAAGCTGGCGGTAAAGCCCACCGCGACGGTCGAGATGGGGGCCTGCACCTGCTGCATCGTGTCATAGATTGCCATCCCGGCGTAGATGCCGCCGCCCGGCGAGTTGATGTACAGCCTGATGGGCTTGGTCGGGTCGTCGTAGTCCAGGTACAGCAGTTGGGCCACAATCACGTTGGCAACCTGATCGTTGATCGGGGTGCCCAGAAAGACAATCCGCTGATTGAGCAGCAGCGAGTAGATGTCGTACGACCGCTCCCCGCGGCCGGACGTTTCGATCACAAAGGGGATCAAAGATTGGGGTGATAGCATGGTCTGTTTCTCCTATTCTTCTTCGTCAGCCAGCTCGGGCAATTCAGGCGCTTCGCCCCGGCCGATGGCCATCAGCCGGCTGGTAAATTTGTTCATCAGCGCGTCGTTGGCCATCATGACGCGCCCCTGCCCGGCCGTGTAGATTTCGCGGAACTGCTGGGCCACATCCTCGCTCAGGGCGTCACCCATGGCAGCCAACCGCTCGTCAATGAGCTGGTCCAGTTCGTCGTCGTGCAACGTCAGCCGTTCCTCCCGGAGCAGCGCCAGGGTCACCTGGTTGCGCTCGAACGAGTTGACCGCCTCCGGCCGCAACTCGTCGCGCAGCGTCTCGCGCGTTTTGCCCTGCAACTTGAGCATCTCGTCCAGCGCCCAGTTCTGCGCCGCAAATCGCTCTTCCAGTCCTTCGACGCGCCGGTCGATTTCCATCTCGATGGCGGCCGGGGGATAGGTGAGCGTGGCGCCCTCGCGGATGGCGTCAAACACCTCGTCCACGTACTCGGCGTCCGCCTCGCGCTGGGCGGCCTCGGTGAGCTTTTTGCGGACGTCAATTCGCAGGTCCAGCAGCGATTCAAAGTCCCCTTCTTCGCGGGCCAGGTCGTCGTTGAGGGGAGGCAGGTAGCGCGATTTGACCTCGTGGACCTTGACCGTAAAGGTCAGCATGCGTGGCTCTTTACCTTCGGCGGCCATGTCGAGCACAAAGCTTTTCTCGTCCCCGGCCGACATCCCGACCACGTTTTCCACAAAGGGGGTGTCCTTGTACAGCTTGTCCGGGTCCAGCACCAACTCGGCGCCCTCGCGATCGATCAGCGCGTCGCCGTCGTCTTCTGCTTTGAGGTCGGCAATCACAACGTCGCCTTCCTTCGCCGGCCGGTCGGCCGGTTCCAGCAGCGCGTGCTTTTCCTGGATGGAGGCCAGCGCCTTGTTCACCGCTTCGTCCTCCACCTCAACCGTGGGCGTGTCCCGCCGCACGCTGCGATAGTCGCCCAGGTTCACCACCGGCTCCAGCGGCACGGTCAGGTGCATTACCAACGGGTCCGTCTCCAAATCGTCCAGCGAGCCGGGCGCGTAGGGGGTCGCGCCAGCCTGCTCGGTTGCTTCCCGGTAAATGTCCTGGGTGATGGAATCAATTGCCTCGCTGCGCAGCGCTTCCGCACCAATCCAGTTCTGCACCACGTGGTAGGGGGCCTTGCCCGGCCGAAAGCCGGGGATGCGCAGGTTTTTGGACAGCCGCTTGGCCGTTTTGTGCATGGCGGTCTGTACCCGGTCGTCATCCACTCGCACGGTTAGCTTGAGTTCGCGGTTCTCGGTTTCCTGTTGTTCAATCTGTAAACTCAACTCACTCTCTCCATGGTTGGTCCCCGCTTGGCGGGTTCCTTCGTCTCAGAAATTGGAGGTTAGGGGTCGAGCGCCGCGGCCCAACCGCTAACCTCCAACGCGATGGGGAAGGCGGGACTCGAACCCGCACGGGTCGCCCCACGTGATCCTAAGTCACGCTCGTCTGCCAATTCCGACACTTCCCCGAGCGCCCAAGATTATAGTCAAACAAGGTCCATTTGGCAATCCCGGCCGGCGGGCCTTGGATCTACGCCTGGACAACACCCATTGTGGCCCGTGTGGGGAGTGTCGAAAGTCGCGGACATACGGGATGAATGCAAACTTACAGTCTGCCTTGGAAAGCCCCGGCCCCCATCCCCCCTGCCCCCCTTCCCCCGAGGGAAGGGGGGCAGGGCCTCGGTCCCACTGTTCGCGGGATGTTCCATCAGGCAATAGCCCGCAGAGTTCCGCGAATTTGGTGCAGTTAGGTTACGATTGCTGCCTTTGGCTTATTCCCGCCTTTATCCGGTTTGTTAGACACTCCCCCCGTGTGGTGAATTGGGAGGAGACAGGGCTACGGTTCGGCCGGGGCTGCTGCGGCCGGGGTTTCGCTCCCCTTTTTCGGCGCGATGAACTTGAGCCAGACGGGCGGCAGGATGAGCAGTGAGGCGGCCGAGGTGATGACGAACGGCAGTTGCGGGTTAAAACGCTCCCACAACTGCGCCCCCAGCCAGGGCGCCGGCAGCGCGATGAACCCCCGGCTGCCATAGAACACGCCGGTAAAAGTCCCTAGCAACTTGGAAGGGATCACCTTGGAAATCAGCGATTCGTAGGCCGGCCCCAGCATACCGCCGCCAACGCCAAAGATGACCCAACTGAGGGCAAACATGCCAAAGGCCTGGGCCTGCAAAAAGACCATAAAGGCCGCAAAGACCAGCAGAAAGCCCGATGCAATCGGCACCCGTTCCCCGTACTGATCGCTCAACTTGCCGGAGAGCATGGGGGTGAACATGGCAGCCACGGCGTTGATCGAGCCCAGCAGCCCGATCTGTTCCAGCGAGATGCTGGCGACCTGCTCCAGGTAGAGGGGGACCAGTTCGCCGGAGAGCCGGAACGCAATGTCGGCGACGCCGTCGGTGACAAAGAGCCAGGTAATCACCCCACCGGCCGCCAGCATGCCGATCATCAGCCGGATGTTGGTTTTAAACCCCGCCAGCGAAAGTTGGGCCGACCCTTTGTCCTTTTCCTGTGCGGTTTGCATACCGGTTGCCATCCAGATGCGCAAGCCGGCCGCCAGGGTGTAAAAACCGGCCGCCACCAGCAACATGGTCTTGAACCCATACGCCCCCGCCAGGAACCCGCCCAGCGGAGGGCCGACGATGCCGGTGATCTGGTAGATGGTGCCGGTGAGGCCATAGACCCGGCCGCGGTTTTCTTCATTCGAGTTCTCGGCGATAAAGGCGCTGAAACTCGGCCCAACCAGGGCAAAGGGGAACTGATAGATGACCAGCGCGACCATCATCCATTGCCAGGTGGGGGCCAGCAGCAGGGCGACGAAACCCAGCACGCCGCCCACGCTGCCGATGGCGATGGCGCGCAGCCGGCCGATCGAGTCCGAGATCCAGCCGCCCATGATCTGCAGCAGCAGGATGGCGACCGAGGTAAAGGTAAAGACCATCCCCACCTGGCCAACGGTTGCCCCCAGTTCGGTCAGGTAGATGGGGATGAGCATGGTGGACATGGTTCCGGCGATGTTGGCCAGCACGATAGCCAGCATGAACCAGCGCATGATGGGGGTCAGCAAGGGTTGTTTTTTCGTGGGGGTATCGTTCTCAGGCATCAGATTCTCTTGTCTATGGACCGTTTCCACCGGAGGTACTTGCCGGCCGGCCAATAGGTTCAACTCTTGCGCTGTGTGCGGGCCCGCAGGCGTTCGATCATCTCTTTGGCCCGGGCCACGGCGTCCCGCTCGCCTTCGCTGGCCGGCTCTGCCCAGGGCTGGGTCACACGCCAGGTGATCCGGCCGGCAAGCGGCGGCTCTGGAAACGCGCCGGGGTCGTACAGCGAATAACCGCGGAACTCGACCGGCTCTTCCTGGTAACACGACCAGACCGATTGCCGGATGGCGTTGGGGTCCCCCTCGAATTGCAGGTCAATCAACGAGAGCTGACTGCGAAAGCGCGCGATCATCTCGGCGCTCAGGTTGTGCAGCACCGGGTGGGGAGAGGTTGTGCCGATGATGCGCTTTTTTTCGTCCACCCCGTTGTGGAGCAGCGCCTTCATCGCTTCACCGGTGCGGTGCCCCTCCGATTCCGGCCCACCCAGGATGAGGTAGCGGATGTTGGGGTTGGCGACCACGTTGCAGATGATCTTTTCAAAGCCAATGTTTTCGGTCTGCACGGTGCCGGACAGCGCCGCGCCGGTCTCGATTCCCACCCGGACCAGTTGCTCCAGGTCGGCCGGTATCTTGTCGGCGTCGCAGTTGAGCACGATGGCGACCGCGGCCGGCGAATAGTCGTTGCCGCGCAGGTAGCGCCCCTCCTCCGGCGGGTATTCGGGGTGAGGCTCGACCTTTAGCATCGCTCTGCCTCCTGTGCGCCGCCCAACTCCAACTGCCCGGCAATCCAGGCCCGCAGTTGGCCGGCGTGCTCTGCCCGCTCCTCGGCCGGCATAAAGGCCCGCTGGCTGCCGTAGAATTGGTCGTTGTGGTAGCGCGGCGTGACGTGCAGGTGATAGTGCCAGACGTCCTGGTTCCCGGCCGGCTCGTTGTGCTGCCGGGTGGAGACCCCGGCGCAGCGATAAACCCCCTTTTGCGCCAACGCGACCATTTGGGCGACCCGCTGGATATCGGCCGCGTAGTGCAGTGGCAACTCGTAGAGGTTCTCGTAATGCTCGTTGGGGACCACCAGCACGTTGCCGTGGTTGTTGGGCCACTGGTGCGAGCCGATCAGCGCGGTGACGGCGCGGTCGTGGTAAAGGATGTCGCTTTGCAGCGAGAGGACGCTGGCCTCCCGCACGCCGCGCACCAGCAGGCAGAACGGGCAGGCGTAATCGGCCGGCGCGTGGTGGATAGTGTCGACCAGCGGCCGGACCAGTTCTTCCTGCACCACCCGCTGGTAATACGCGTCCACCGACTCGGCCAGTTCATCTTCCAGGCCGTAGTGCAGCGCCAGATGGAGAGTTGCGCGGATCACGTCCTGCAGCTCCTTGGCAAACCCGGCCCGGTCCGGAGCGCCCAGCTTGGCGGCCTTGACCCCCTGGCGCTCAAAGTGGTTGACCTGCGCGGCGACCTCCCCGCACTCTTCGGCCAGCCGGGTGATGATCATGAACGGGTCGTCGCCGGCCGGAAAGCGGGCGTTCAGCCCTTCAACTATCTTGTACAGTTTGTGTATCATAGCGAGAGAACTCAACCGCAGCCGGTCTTGGACTGCCTCTGCGATTTGGGGGGAATAGTTATTCCCCAATTGTAACTTCTTTCTCTGCCGCCTGGTTTCACCCAGAATGACGCCCCTTTAGCCAGGCGAAATTCGTAATTCCATTACACGTGGGCGGGTGACACTTCCTGGATTTTCAAAGGTTGCCAAAGCGAAAACATTGCATAATCCACGATGCAGAACCTCGCTTTCGTAATAAGCCGTGCCAAATCGGGCGAAAACTTCTTTGATCAATTCCGATAGTTTGTCCATCGTGCAGTATCTATCGACAAAGCCGCATGTTCCATGTGTGGTAAATTTGGTCCTAAAGTCTTTCTCCCCGGCCGGCCAGGTCACATTTGTGCACCGTCAACCGTCCGTCACTGGCTGACGAAGGGCAAGGTTTGCGCCAGGGTGAAGCGACCATTACCCGGATTACGTAAATCCTCGGTGAAGACGAATCCACTGCAATCCTCAGTGGGGAAAGACGATCTCCCCGAGCACAAAGACCATCACCACGAGTCCCAACAACAGCGCCAGGAAGCACAGGAATGAGCGCTCGTGCCGCCAAAAGATCGCCCCGGCCGCTGCAGCCCCGGCCGCAAGCGCTGAACCCGCTGCAGGCAGAATAGTCAGGGCCAGCCACGGGTTGGAGAAGAAGGTTTCGCCCCCTCGCTGGCCGGAGGCGACCAGTGTCTGAAACGTGCCAAAGAAAACGAGGAATCCCACTACAAGCCCGACCGACCACCAGCCGAGCCGCGTGCTGGGCCAGCCCAGGAAACGCCGCCAAAAAGGCTGAACCGATGGTAACATGCTCGCTGGATCTCCCGGATCAGTTGTCATCACACACCTCCTGCGTGCGGCTTGGGGGGGGCGGGAAACCGCAGATGTTAAACGGCCGCCGCGCTGCCCACATGATACAGCCAAACCCGGCCGGGCGCAAGAGGCTGTCCCGCGCATTCGCAAGGACGCTCGCCGGGGTTGGTGTCCATCACAATTAGGGAACGGGCACAATCCTATAAGGAAAGAGGCTCTTCCCTATAAGGGAACAGGGCCTACCCCACGAGGGTTGGGCCTCTATCCAACGAGGGTTGGACCTGCCTACCGCGCTGCCTCCCGGATCACCTTGTGCACCCGGGCCGCCGGCCGGCCGGAGAGCCCCGTCAGCCGGTGCTCCAGCACCCGCACAAAGGCCGCCTGGTTGGCGGCCGTCACCGCCGGCAGCGCGCTCTCCGCATGCTGGGGCACGTCCTTGGGGCGGCAGGTGGAGAGGTGCGCCAGCAGATGGGGAAAGACCGCCTCCCGGTAAGCGTCGTTGCTGGCGGCAATGGCGGCCAGCACCTTGACCCCGCTGTCGCGCGTGATGACCGACCCGCTCGCCATCGCGCCCAGAATCTCGTCCAGGTGCTGGAACAGCAGGTCGGCCCGCAGCGCGGCAACGGTGGACAGCCCAATCATGCCGCCCCACACCAGCCGGTTGTTGCGGCTCGCCAACAGCCGCAGCAGGTCGCCGGCGTACTCGGCGATCAACTCGGGGGCCAGGTAGCCCACCTCGTAGAGCACCTTCAGGCAGTCGCCCTGGATGCAGGGGTCGGCGTGCCACAGGTTGGCGCCGATCTCGCGGATGCCCTCCAGGTCCCGGCCGGCCGCCAGTTCGCGCGCCAGCTCTTTGTTGGGCACATCATCGCGCCGGTTTTGCGCGGATGCAAGTTTGTTGAGAACTGACATGCTGCACCTCGATGATAGCTGACGCCGTTGCCCGACAGTCACATTGTAGGGCAGGGTGAAGCGCGAGTCAAGCGAGTTGCCGGCCGCGCTTTGCCTCCCGGCCGGGGCTGTGATAGACTGGTCGCAACACACAGAAAGGCTGGTGAACGCATGACGACGAAACTGCTGCGCAACGCGGCCGTGCTGGTGACGATGGACGACCAGCGCCGCGAGATTCCGGATGGCGGGCTGTATATCCGCGACAATGTAATCCAGGCGGCCGGCCCGACGGCCGAGCTGCCGCCGACGGCCGATGAGGTGTTTGACTTGAGCGGGCACGTGCTGCTGCCGGGGCTGGTCAACACCCACCACCACTACTACCAGACGCTGACGCGGGCGGTCCCGGCCGCCCAGGACGCGGACCTCTTCCGGTGGCTCAAAACGCTCTACCCCATCTGGACCGAACTGACCGGCGAGGCGATCTACGTCAGCACGCTGGTGGCAGCGGCCGAGCTGCTCCTCTCCGGCTGCACCACCTCCAGCGACCACCTCTACATCTACCCCAACGACGTGACGCTGGATGACCAGATTCGCGCGGTGCAAGAGATCGGCCTCCGCTTTCACGCCGTGCGCGGCAGCATGTCCCTGGGCGAAAGCAAGGGCGGGCTGCCGCCGGACAAGGCGGTGGAGGAAGAGGACGACATCCTGCGCGATTCGCAGCGGCTGATCGAGCGCTACCACGACCCGCGGCCAGGCGCCATGCTGCGCGTCGTGCTCGCCCCGTGTTCGCCGTTCTCGGTCACGCCGGACCTGATGCGCCAGTCGGCCGAGATGGCCCGCAGCTATGGCGTCCACCTCCACACCCACCTGGCGGAGACGCTGGACGAGGAGCAGTTTTGCCTGCGCAAGTTTGGCGTCCGGCCGGTGGCGCTGGCGGAGCAGTTGGACTGGCTGGGGCCGGACGTCTGGCACGCCCACTGCGTCCATCTCAGCGCCGACGAGGTGGCGCTCTTTGCCCAGACCGGCACCGGCGTGGCCCACTGCCCCAGCTCCAACATGCGGCTGGCCTCCGGAATCGCCCCCATCCGGGCGATGTTTGACAGCGGCGTGCGGGTGGGGATTGCGGTGGACGGCAGCGCCAGCAACGATGGCTCTCACATGCTGGCGGAGGTCCGTCAGGCGATGTTGCTCCAGCGGGTGATGGGCGACCCGGCCGGGATGTTCCCATCGGCGCGGGAGGCGCTGGAGATTGCCACCCGGGGTGGGGCGGCTGTGCTGGGGCGGGACGACGTCGGACAGTTGGCGACCGGCAAGGCGGCCGACTGCATCGCCATCAAGCTGGACCGGCTGGCCTATGCCGGCGCGCTGCATGACCCGGTAGCGGCGACCGTCTTTTGCGCCGCGCAGCAGGTGGACCTGACACTGGTGAACGGCCGGGTGGTGGTGCGGGACGGCCGGCTCGCCACGCTGGAACTGGAGCCGATCATCGAGCGGCACAACCGGATTGCACGCCGGATGGTGCGGGGAGAGTAACCCGGCCGATGGCCTTTGTCGGCTGCGACGGGATTGTGCTGCAAGAGGGCAAGGTTCTGCTCCAGCAGCGGGAGGATTTTCGCACCTGGGGGCAGCCAGGCGGCGGGCTGGAGTTGGGCGAGTACCTGCTGGACGGCGTTCGGCGCGAGGTGCGGGAGGAGACCGGGCTGGAGGTGGAGCCGGAGCGACTGGCGGCCGTTCACTATCGCCGCTGGCTCGGCCGGGACATTCTGGTCTTTTCCTTCCACTGCCGGCCGGTGAGCGGCGCGTTGCGCCCCAGCCCGGAAACGTTGGACGTGCGCTACTTCCCGGCGACCGCCCTGCCGGACGCCATGCACCCGCTCCAAAGGGAGCGCCTGTTGCGGGTGTTGGATGATGGCTTTTGTTGCGGGTTGCAGACCACGACAGTGGCTGCGCAGGCCTGGCACGCGGCCAAGCTGCTCTGGCGAGTTGCACGAAACACGGTGCAACGCCGGCCGGCCTGGCACCCGACTGATTTCACCATTGGAGCCTTTGCCACCATCTGGGATGAGGCCGGCCGGGTGTTGTTGCTCCACCGCACCGATATGGACGCCTGGAATCTACCCGGCGGCCGGGTGGAGGCGGGCGAATCGCCCTGGGAGGCCTGCCTGCGCGAGGTGCAGGAGGAGACCGGCCTGCAGGCCCAAGTCGAGCGCCTGACCGGGGTCTATGCCAAACCACATAAAGACGAGTTGGTGTTCAATTTCGATTGCCGGGTCACGGGCGGTCGGCTCTGCCCCACGGCCGAGGCGGACGCTGCCCGCTACTTTGCGCTGGATGACCTGCCGGCCGGGTTGCTGCCCCGACAGCGGCAGAGAATCCTGGATGCGGCCGGAAAAGAAGAATGGCCGCTGGTCAGAAATCAGGGAGCCAACTGGACTCCCACGTCCGTTGACGATGCGCGTCAACTGGCACAGAGCTTGCACGCACGTGGATAGACCGGGTTGCTTTTCAGCCCCAGTCACCTGTGCTACAATATTGATGATGTCAGTCAGTTTAATCTCAGGGCGGCCGGGCGATGGAACGAATTGTTGAGGCGTTGGCTCAAGCTGACCTGTTCGAACGGGTCAAAGCGCCAGATCTGAAACAGATCGCGGCGCTTTTCGAGCGGGTTGAGTTCAAGCGCGGCGATTACGTCACCCAGCAAGGGGAGCCGGGCAACCACTTTTTCCTGCTGGAAAGCGGGCTAGCTACGGTTTATCACATGGACCCGGACGGGGTGGAGCGGTCGGTCCGGCGGCTGGCGGCCGGGGCGCATTTCGGCGTCCGGTCTCTATTCCTGGAGGATGTGCGCGACGCGACCGTGCGCGCCTCTCAGGATTCCACTTTTCTGCGGCTGGACCGGGTCACGTTTGCCGCCTATCTCAGGGAGAACCCAGCCGTCAGCCACGCGCTGGTGCTGCCGGCCGACCTGCGGCAGCGGCTGGACGCCCCGCGCTTTAAGTGGATGACTCCCGACGAGTTTGCGGTCTTTTTTGCCACCAAGTCGATCTGGGCGCTGGTCTCTTCCGAGGCGTTGGCTGTCTTGCTGGCGCTGGTGGTGGCTGCGGCCGCCTTCTTTTTCCGTCAGTGGCTGGTGGCGGCATTTGGTGGGCTGGTGGTGGTGCTGGTGGCGCTGTTGCGCTGGTGGGACTGGCGCAACGACCATTATGTGATCACCAACAAGCGGGTGGTGCACCACGAAAGCCAACTTATCTCGTTGCGCGTCTCCGTGGACCAGGCCCCCTTGCACCAGATCCAGAACGTCACTTTGCTGCGGCCCAACCCAATGGCGCGATTGCTGGACTATGGCACGCTGGCAATCGAGACGGCCGGGCGCCAGGAAGGCTCGATTGTGTTCCACAACCTGGACAACCCGGTCCGCTGCAAGCAGGCTCTTTTTGACTTGCTGGAAAAATCGCGCGCCCTGGCGCGGGTGAGCGAGCAGATTGCCATCCGGGAAGCGATTGCCCAGCAAATCCACCCGGACCAGGATGAGCCGGCCGGACAGCCAGAGCAGGAGCCAGAGGAAAGTGCGGCCGCGCCAGCAAGGGAGCAATTCTCTTTTGGCGAGGCGGTTTGGGACATGGGGCCAGCGGCCGCTTCGGCCCCGGCGGCCGTCAAGAAACCTGCTAGCCCCGCACCCCAGTCTGCCTTGGGCAGGATGTGGGAGCGCATTGATGCCTTTTTGCCTCACGCCCGATGGCAGGAGGGGGACCTGGTGACCTGGTACAAGCATCCCCTGATCCTTTTGCGGCAGACCTGGAAACCCGGCCTGGCGCTGCTCATCTCCCTGGGTGGCGGGATTGGTTGGGCGGTGATTGGCGGCCGGTTCCTGGACACCATCGCATTGGTTCTGTATGCGGTTTGGTGCCTGAGTCTGTTCTGGCTGCTGTGGCAGTATGAGGATTGGCGCAACGACATTTTCCAGATGACTGCTTCCCACGTCATCGACATTGACCGGCTCCCGTTGGGCTTTCGCGAGCGCAGACGGCAGGCGGCGCTGGGGCAGGTACAAAACATCAATGCCGATGTGCCCAACATGTGGGCGCGCCTGTTCAACTATGGCAACGTGATCATCGAGACGGCCGGGGCCACCGGCGACCTGACCTTTGAGTGGGTGACCAACCCGCGCTCGGTACAGGCCGAGATTTTTCAGCGCATTGAAGAGCTGCGCGACCGACAGCGCACCGAAGAGGCGGAGCAGAGAAGGAAAGAGATGGCCCGCTGGTTCTCGGTGTACAATCAGATGAAAGAAGAGCGCGATATTTAGGAGAGACGGATGTCAGTTCGCCAAGTTGTGGTCCCGCCCCATCCCACATTGCGGCAAAAGGCGCGGCCGGTGACCGATTTTGGCCCCGAGTTGCAACAATTGATTGATGACATGGTGGAGACCATGCACGCCTACCAGGGGGTTGGACTGGCCGCCAATCAGGTCGCCGTCCCTGCTCAGGTGATTGTGGTGGAGATGCCGTTGCCCACTCGGGATGATGATGAGGAGCCCGACGATGAGCCCTTGCCACCCCACGCGGGCGAGATGTTTACGTTGGTGAACCCACGCATTGCCTGGCACTCGCGGCAGACTGTAGATGGCGTGGAGGGTTGCCTTTCTGTGCCGGGCATGGTGGGCGAGGTAGAACGTTACACCGAGGTGCGCGTGGAGGGGCAGACCCGCCACGGCGACAAGTTCCGCATGCGCTTTGAGGGCTGGATGGCGCGCATCTTTCAGCACGAGATCGATCACCTTAATGGAGTCCTGTTTACCGACCACATCGATGACCCGGAAAAGATCTGGTCGGTGACGCCTGGAGAAGAGGAAGCGGCCGAAGCTGAGGCGGCCGGTTTCCAGATCAACGATCAATCCCCGCTTGACAAATAGATCGATATCAATATAATATTCATCGACGATTATCTATTTGTAGGGTGTCGATGGCTGACAGTACGGTTACATTTGCCAAGGCGATGGCCGACCCCACGCGGCAAAAGATTATGGGGCTGCTCTGCTGCCGCTGGCTCAACGTGACGGACCTGGTGGAGCAACTGGACGTCACCCAACCCACTGTGTCCCATCACCTGGGCATTCTCAGGTCGGCCGGGCTGGTGGATACCCGCCGCGATGGCAAGCAGGTCTTTTACACCCTTAACCAGGACCGAATTGCCCGTCTGTGCTGTCAGGTTGTGGAGCAGTTTGCGCCGGAACAAGAAGTTGTGGTGGTGATCCCGGCCGGGGAGTAGCCCGGCTCTTTTTTTTGAGTAGTTGTATCGATGTATTTCAATTTGTCGATTAAAAGGAGTTGAACGATGGACGAGACACGCAACGCCGAGATTCGTGTGGTGATTCGCGAGCGCTATGGACAGTATGCACAACAGGGGCCGCCATCCTCCTGCTGTAGTTCCGCCCCGGCCGAGCCCTGTGCGTCCCAACTGTATCAACTGGCCGACATTGCTGATTTGCCAGACTCGGTCACCGGCCTCTCGCTGGGTTGTGGGGACCCGGTCACGCTGGCTCAGTTGCGGCCGGGGCAGACGGTGCTGGATTTGGGTTCGGGGGGCGGAATCGACTGCTTCCTGGCTGCCAAGCGCGTGGGGCCAACCGGCCGGGTCATCGGTGTGGACATGACGCCCGACATGATCGAGCGGGCGCGGGCCAACAAACAACGCCTGGGAGCGGGTAACGTCGAGTTTCGCCTCGGCGAGATTGAGCATCTGCCGGTGGCGGATAATGCGGTTGATGTAATCATCTCCAACTGTGTCATCAACCTCAGCACCGACAAGCCACAGGTCTTCCGCGAGTCGTTCCGCGTGCTCAAGCCCGGCGGCAAATTGTCGGTGAGCGATATTGTCACCGATGGACCGCTGCCGGCCGAGATCCGCGCCAGCCTCAGCGCCTGGGCGGGCTGCATTGCCGGGGCGATGGAAGTGGATGCGTACCTGGGCGCCATGCGGGCGGCCGGCTTTACAGACATCAACCTTACCCCCGTTTACATGGAGGCGGAGATGATCGATGAGGCGTCGGCGCAGTTGAGTGGGGAAATAGACCTTAGCGGCATCCCGGCCGAGGCCCTGCAAAAGGCGGTCTTTAGCGCCAAGATTGTGGCGACCAAGCCGGCCGGCTAGGGGATCACCAACACCTGGCCGACCCTGATCAAACTTGGGTCGGCGATATGGTTGGCGGCCGCCAGCGCGGCCAGCTCAACTCCAAACGTGTGGGAGATGCGCCACAAGGTATCTCCCCACTGCACCATGTAGGTTCTCTGGGCGGGTGGCGGCGCAGGTGGGGCAGGTGTCGAGGCAGAGGTGGCGGCCGGGGGCGGGTCGCCGCCGGGGAGAACCAAAGTCTGCCCCACAAATATCTGGTGCCGGTTGGCAATACTGTTAGCCGCCACCAACTGCTCCACGGAGCAATTGTATTGCAGCCCGATCCGGTACAGATTGTCGCCCGCCTGCACAACGTGGGTCTGGGGAGCGGATGGCGGCAGTGTGGGTTGGGCTGTTGGTGTGACCGTGGGGGTTGGCTCGGCCGTGGGCAAGGCTATGGCGGTAGGGGTGGGCAATGGGGAAGGAACCGGCATGGCTGTGGCGGGGGGGCTGGTGAGCTTCCATTGACCCAGGATCACCGGCCGGAGGGCGGCCGCGCCCAGCATCAGTGCTGCAAAGCACAAGAGCAGCACAAAGAACTTGATGTATTCGTTGCGCACCGCAGTTTCGTCGTTCATCGTCCGGCACAGACAGCTGAATTTAACACCCGCCGCTGAGGATATCTTAGCATATTTCCTGCCTGTTCTCCAACATGCCTTTGGTACTCGTGCCGGCCGTGCGGGGTTTGTGGCAGACCGACCGAGGCTCGCCTGCGACAGGGCAGCGCACACCGAATTCAGGATAGTCTCCGCCACCTATTGATTTTGACTTGCCATACAAGTACGAGTATAATCTTGGCAACAAACCTCGGAGAAGGACCATGCCCAACTAGCTGGGAATAAGAGGTAGAGAGAATGGCCTTAAAGGGCAATCTTCGGGACTTTAGTACAACTCAGCTTCTCAATCTGATCAATCTGGCTCGGAAGACGGGAACGCTGACCATCCAGAACTCGAACGAGACGGCGCAGATGGCTTTTCGTGAGGGAAAGCTCATCCATGCTAGTTTGGGCCAGGAGAGTGGTTCGCTGACCAGTATTCTGCAGCGGGCGGGCAAGCTTTCCACGCAACAGGCTCAGGCCATCAACCAGCAATTGGGCAAGAAAACAGACCGCGAGCTGGGGCTGATGCTGATCAATGCTGGGCTGGTGACCAAGACGGACATCTTGCAGAGCGTTCGCCAGCACATCCTGAACGTTGTGTATCGCCTGTTCACCTGGGCCGAGGGGCTCTTCCGTTTTGAGGCCAACATCCTGCCTCCTCCTGATAGCATCACGGTGCCCATCAATCTAGAGAGCGTGATCATGGAGGGTAGCCGGCGGCTGAAGGAATGGGAGCGGCTGCAGGACGATTTACCCAACCTGGATATGGCACTCAAGTTCACCGACCGGCCGGACGCGCGCCTGCGCAACATCAATCTGACGGTAGAAGAATGGCGGGTGGTCTCCTTTATCAATCCGCGCAACACCATTCGCCAGATCGCCAAAGCAAACAACATGAGCGAGTTCCAGATCCGGCGGATTGTGTACGGTATGTTGCAGGCGGGATTGGTCGAGTTGGTCCGGCCGGATGGGGGCATACCCAGGGCTGGCCGGCGCGAGGTGCCTTCCGAGGAACGCCCCGCTCCGCCCACTCAGCAAGCACCGGCCGTCAAGCGCTCTGTCATCATGCGTCTCATCGATCGAATTCGGCGGATATAGCGGGCGTCGCTTTTTGGCCTCCGCCGTGAACGATCACCCACAAGCCCGAATTCTGGTGCCCAACTTGAGCCAGCAGGTCAGTTCCTTGTCAAGCAAGACCCAAGTCCTTATGTAGCAGGAATCGAGCAGCATGCAAACTGTCAAAATGGTAGTGACAGGGCCGTTCTCGGCCGGCAAAACCGAATTCATCCAGTCGGTCAGCGAGATAGATGTTGTCCAGACCGAACGCAAAATCACCAGCGAAGCGGAAAAGATCAAAGAGTCTACCACCGTGGCGATGGACTTTGGACGCATCACGATTGACGAGGACCTGGTTCTCTACCTGTTTGGTACACCCGGCCAGCGGCGTTTTGACTTTATGTGGGAAATTCTCTCTGAGGGGATGCTGGGGTTTGTGGTGATGGTTGATAGCTCCCGGCCGGAGACCTTTCAGGAAGCGCGCCGCATTCTCGATACCTTTCGCGCCTATGCGCCTACCCCCTACGTGGTGGCGGCCAACAAACAGGACCACCCAGACGCCTGGGAACCCGACGACCTGCGCATTGCCTTGCGGGTTGACTCGCAGGTCAAGGTGCTGTCCTGTGTGGCGCTGGACAAAGAATCGGTCAAGGAAGTGCTGTTGGAGCTGCTGTATTCGATCCTGGAGACACTCGACGAGGAAGGGGGATAAAGTCTCGTGAGCTCTATCGTCACGGACCAGGGGATTGTGCACTATGAGGTCCACGGCCGGGGGGTGCCCGTCATCCTCCTGCACGGCTGGATCAACTCCTGGGACGTTTGGCGAAACTCAATGATTACCCTTGCCGAGCAGGGGGATTTCAAGGTCTACGCACTGGATTTTTGGGGTTTTGGCGAGTCGGCCAAGGACAAAGCGCCCCCCTTTAGGCTGGATTCCTACGTCGAAATGGTGCACCAATTCATGGAGACACTGGGCATACGCCAGGCCCCGGCCATTGGGCACTCCATGGGGGGGACGGTGGCGCTCCGTTGCGCACTGGAACACCCCAACCGCATCAGCAGGGTGGGGATAGTCGGTTCACCGATCAATGGCACATCGCTCAACTTTTTCCTCAAGTTGGCCGGAGTGCCCTGGATTGCGCACCTCATTTGGCAATTCCCCATTGTTTTACGGCTGGTGATGTGGACCATCCTGGCCGGGGATGCCAAACAGACCCGCGATATGATTTTTCGCGATGTGAACAAAACCAGCACGGAATCCTTTTTCCGCAGCATTGGCGATTTGCACCACACTGATTTGCGTTCCAAGCTGCCCCGAATCCGGGTGCCTGCGATTGGCATATTTGGGGTGCGGGACAATATTGTCCATCCCAATCAATCCGAGTTGCTCAAGCGCGGTTTGCCAGACGCACACGTGGAAATGATGAAAAGCTCACGTCATTTCCCCATGTTGGATGAGCCGGACCAGTTCAATTCCTTCCTGCTCGAATTCCTGCAGGAGGAGACGCTGGGTGGAGTCGGCCAGTAACCACTGCAGCGTGTCATCAACAACAGAATCACTCCAATGCGCAAAGTCATCATTCAGGACGAAAACTATATCGCCCCCTTTAACGAACCCGCCCGCGACCTGCGCGTGCTCAACAAGCCGCTGTGGCTGTGGCAGCGCGACCTTCTGGCTCCTTACACCGCGGAAGAGATCCAGGTCCCCTCGCTGGAATGGGCGCCAGATGACCCGCTTGAGACCTTGGTTTATCGGGATAACCTCTTTTTTGACGAATACTTGATCCGTGAGTTTATTCAGGAAGCGCAGGCTTCGGGGCTACCGCGGCGTATTGCTTTCCGGGATGATGACCCGGCCATTGTCACCCACGCATTGCCATTGGCCAATGGCTTTACCCACGAAGGGAATTTGCTGCTGGCGGATCTTTGGTATTACCCGCGCGGAATCGTCGGTGAAGCGATGCCCCTGGTGATCGATACCGAATCCCGGGAGATCGGTTACTATCACATTCCCACCTACATGTCCACCGAACACGGAGAGTTGGTCTATCAGGTACCCAAGAAGGCATTTGCTTCTTTAGAGCAGTGGCCCCACCTGTACGTCATCTCCGTGGCGTTTGGTTTGTTTGCCCGTGGCAGCCGGTTTGAACTGCGCACCGATTCCGACTGGTTGTTCAAGCTAAAGGTGCTGCTGCGCGGGATTCTGGAGCAGAAGCAGGTGTTGACCTCTTCGGCCGCGGTCAGCATTGGTCGGAATGTTTTCATCGACCCCTCCGCAACTATCCTCGGCCCCACTTCGATTGGGGATAACACCACCATTGGTGCCGGCGCAGTCATTGACAACAGCCTCATCGGCAGCAACGTCAATATCTCTCAGGGCTGCCAGGTGATGTTGAGCGTGGTTAGCGATGGATGCTTTCTTCCGTTTCGTGGCTCCTTGTTCATGACGTCGTTGATGGAGCACACCATCGTGGCGCAGAACACCTGCCTGCAGATGGCGGTCATCGGCCGGAACTCATTCATCGGCGCGGGTTCCACGCTTACGGACTATAATCTGCTCTCCAAGCCGATCAAGCTCAGGCTGGGGGAGGGGCTGGAAGAGGTGCAGATGCCCGTCCTGGGCGGGTGTGTTGGGCACAATTGCCGCCTGGGGTCGGGGCTAATTGTTTATCCGGCACGCACAGTCGAGTCCGACGTTGTCCTGTTTGCCTCCCCGGAGCGCCGTGTAATTGACAAGAGCGTCTTTTTTGAGGACAGCGATCACCACAAGGTCCAGGATCACCAGCACCCACGCCTCTATCCGCGCAAGGGTGAGGTATCCCGCGGTCGGAGAAGGCGGTCAGCCTGACATGGACGCGGTTGGTGCCTGTTCGAACGATGAAGGATACATTTGCTTTTATCATCCATCCCATTGACCCCAAGCGCGATGTGGCCCGCAAGTTCCCCTTGCTGGGCAAGATGCTCCCAGCCCCTGCGATAGACTTTTTCTCCACATTTTTTCCGCCACTGTTCATATCGCACATCACCGGGGTCCGCTCAGAGGCCACCGGCCGGGAGATTGAAGGTTGGTTTGTGGCCTGCCCTTACACGCCGGCACGCATGATGAGCCTGCCGCCGGAGACGGTGTACCGCAAAGTGATTCAGGCCGGCCGGCTGACGTATAAGCTGGGCGCACGCATCCTTGGCCTGGGCGCTTACACCTCGGTGGTGGGCGATGGCGGCGTGACCATCGCGCAACGTCTGGACTATCCGGTCACCACAGGTAACAGCTATACCGTGGCGGTGGCGGTGGAAGCCACGCTGGAAGCTGCTCGCCGGATGCAGATACCCTTGCACGCCGCCACGGCCGCGGTGGTGGGCGCTACCGGGGCGATCGGCTCGGTCTGCGCCCGGCTGCTGGCTCCGCAGGTGGAACGCACACTGCTGATCGGCCGCCGGCCGGCCGCGCTGGCCGACCTGGAGCGAGAGATGGCGGCCGGCGGGCATCAGGCGCAGGGCTTTACGGAAGTAGCCAAACTCCGGGAAGCAGATATAATAATCGCGGTAACCAGCGCGCTGGATGCAATTATTGAACCGGAGCATCTCAGACCAGGCGCAGTGGTCTGCGACGTTTCCCGGCCGCGGGATGTCTCGGCCCGGGTTGTGCAAGAGCGGGATGACGTGCTGGTGATTGAAGGTGGCATGGTGAGCGTGCCGGGCGAGCCGAACTTTAACTTTGATTTTGGTTTTCCCCCAGGGATGGCCTATGCTTGTATGGCGGAAACCATGGCGCTGGCGCTGGACGGCCGGTACGAGAGCTTTTCCGTTGGCAAATCCATCACCACCCAGCAGGTGGAGACGATCCGGGCGCTGGCACACAAACATGGCTTTCGGCTGGCCGGCTTTCGCAGCTTTGGACGCGCGGTGACGGATCAACAGATTGAGCAGATTAAACAACGGGCCCAGGTAAAACGTGGGATCATTGCTCAGGCAGTGTAAAGATTTATCGGGCCCCAAGCCCTTGGGCTGAACAGTTTCAAAGTGGGTAGCATACGGAGGAGAAGATGAGTAGTGGCCAGATTCTGGTTGTTGAGGATGATTTTGACATTTCCAACATGCTCCGCATCTATTTTTCCGGGCAGGGGTACGACGTCCGCGTTGCGCCCAGGGGGGGCGAAGCGCTGGAGATGTGCCGCCAGCAACTGCCCAACCTGATCATTCTGGATATCATGTTGCCCGATATGGATGGCTATTCGGTGTGCAAAGAGCTACGGACCACCACGCGCACCAAGCACATCCCCATCATCTTTCTGACCCAGAAGGATGAACGCAGCGATAAAATCGCCGGCTTGCAACTGGGCGCAGATGACTATATTACCAAGCCGTTTGACATTGAAGAACTCAAGCTGCGGGTCCAAAACGCCATTGATCGGGCCCGGCGGGAGAACCTTACCGACCCGATTACCGGGCTCCCGGCCGCCAAATTGATTGAAGAAGAGTTGCGCCAGCTCATGCGCCGCAAGGAGTGGGCCTTTCTCTACCTGGGCCTCAACAACAAGGAAGCCTTTGATGAAAACTATGGCTTTGTGGCTGGCGATGAGGTTTTGCGCTACATCGGCCGGCAGCTCGTGCCGGAGGTAGTGGACGAACTGGGCACCGCCAGTGACTTTGTAGGCCACGCTGGCGGCACTAACTTTATCGTCATCACCGCGCAGCCGGCCGCCAACGAAATCGCCCAGCGACTGCGCGAGCGTTTCAGCACCGAAGTCCTCACCCATTACAGCTTCATGGACCGCGAGCAGGGTTATCTTGAGGTCAGCGATGGGCACGGCGGCACTCGGCGTGCCCCTATCATGACGTTGGCTGTTGGCATGGTTTTGGCGCAGGAGGCGGTCTTTTCCGACATTCGCGAAATCACCGAAGCGGCCGCCGAAGCGCGGCGGAGCGACCGAGGATAGAGGTGTCTCCCTTTTCGCGCCCAGCTATGCTGGACAAGCTCTCCGACGGAGTGCTGATTCTGGCCTCCGGCGGCCGGCTGCTGTATGCCAACCCGGCCGCCCGCATCTGGTTGGAACTGGGCGCGGATGACCCCTTGCCGAAGAGTCTGGCCGGCCGGTTTACCCCGGCCGCAGCGTGGGACGCGCTGCTGGCGGGTGCGGCTCAGGTGGAGTTGACCTACAACAATTGTCAACTGGTGGCGACCGGTTTCTCCAGGGAGGATCAGACCGCCATCCTGTTGCAGGATGCTGCGGGTCAGGAGAGCTTGCGCCAGTTGCAGGAGCGCGCCGACCGCCTGGCTATCATTAACCGCCTCTCGGCCCAATTCGGCAGCACGCTCAACTCTCAGGAGATCATGGACACGGTGGTCCACGAGATGGCCAAGGTGACCAGCGTGGATCAGTGTCGCCTGGTCCTTTTTGATGACCAAATGGGTTATGGGACTATCCGTGCGGAGAACATCCCGGTGGTGGACGCAGATGCCCGCATTATTCCCATGGCGGGCAATCCATCCTACGATCTGTTGCTGGAAACCCGCAAGTCGTTGGTCGTTGAGGACGTCAGCACCCACCCCGCCACCGTGATTCTGGCCGACCGCTACAAAGCGGACGATGTCAAATCCATGCTCATAGTTCCCATGCTGGTGCAGGAGCGGCTGATAGGCTCGGTGGGATTGAACGCGGTGGGACAACATCGCAAGTTCACCGACGCCGAGGTTGAGATGTGTGCCACTATTTGCAACCAGGCAGCCATTGCGCTGGAAAACGCCCGTCTGTACGAGGAGGTACAAGGGTTCACGGCCGAGTTGGAACAGCGGGTTGAGGAGCGGACCGAGGAACTCGCGCGCGAGACCGAGCGGACCGCCTCTCTGCTGCGCATCACATCGGAACTGGGCACCAGCCTGGACCTGGAGCGGGTGCTGCACCGGGCGCTGGAGATGGTGAGCGAGGCGATTGGCGCGGCCGAGGGGGCGATTTATATGCTGGACCCCGTTGCCGGCGAGTTGATTATGCGGGCTGCGCTCGGCCGGGACCAACTGTTGCCGGCCGGCGGCCTGCGCTTTCCGTACCAGCGGGGTGAAGGGCTGGTTGGCTGGGTGGTGCAGAACCGGCAGTCGGTTATTGTGGGCGACCTGGTGACCGACGTGCGTGGCCTGCCCGTGGCCGATACCCAGGCGCGGCAGCGATCCGCGCTGGCCGTTCCACTGAGCACCAGTGATGGCGTAGTAGGGGTGCTGATGCTGTTCAGCCCACGCCCCCATGCTTTCACCGATCCCCAACTCCAGCTAGTGGAGGCGGCCGCCCTGCAGGTGGTCACCGCCATGAACAACGCTGAATTGTTCAAACTCATTGGCGAGCAGGCGGAACGGCTGGGCGGGATGATGCGCGCCGAGCGGGACGAAGCAGCCAAAAGCGCAGCCATCCTGGAAAGCGTGGCCGATGGGGTGATGGTGGTGGACGCCAACAGCAAGGTCATCCTCTTCAACGCTACGGCCGAGCGCATGTTTGAACTGGACCGCTCGCAAATCCTCAACGAGCCGATCACCCGCTTTATCGGTCTATGGGGCAAAGCGGGCGCTGGCTGGGTGGAGACGATTGAGGAGTGGACTCGCTCGACCATCAACCTGGACCAAGAGCGCCCGTTCCTGGAGGAGCGGCTGGAGGTGGGCCAAAAGGTGGTCAGCGTGCACCTGGCACCGGTTGTCTCCGAGCGGAGCGGGTTTCCCGAGTTCCTGGGGACCGTTTCCGTCTTTCGCGACATCACCAAAGATGTGGAGCTGGACCGGATGCAGCGCGAATGGGTCTCTACAGTGTCCCACGAGCTGCGCACACCCATGACCTCCATCAAGGGGTATGCCGATCTGTTGATGCTGGGCGCGGTGGGGGAAGTGACCGATGCACAGAAGCGCTTTCTGGAGGTCATTAAAAACAACGCAGATCGTCTCAGTTTGCTGGTGAACGACCTGCTGGATATTTCCCGCATTGAAACCGGCCGGCTCAAGCTCGATTTCAGCCCGATCAGCGTTTATGACCTGGTGGAAACGGTGATCGACAACCTGCTCGGCCGGAGGGAACAGGAGGGCAAGGATATTGTGTTGGAAGCGCAGTTGCCCCGCGGCCTGCCCGAACTCTGGGCGGATATTGATCGGGCAACGCAGATTCTCACCAACTTGATGGACAACGCTTTCAACTACACCCCGGCCGGTGGGCGCGTTACCGTCACCGCCCAGCAGCATGGCGAGAGGGTAGAGCTTCAGGTACGCGACTCCGGCATCGGCATCTCGCCGGAGGATCAGGTGCGCATTTTTGAGCGCTTTTACCGATCGGATCACCCGGACGTCCAGCAAGTGAGCGGTACCGGGCTGGGGCTGGCCATCGTCAGCCATCTGGTGGAAATGCACGGCGGCCGCTTGCGGGTTTTCAGCGAGGGGTTGGGCAAAGGGAGCACTTTCTCCTTTACCCTGCGCGTGGCGCAGGAGAATCTGGAGTTGGACGAATAATATGGCCAAAATTCTGGTTGCAGAAGACGAACGGGACATTCGAGAGCTGGTTGTTTTCACGTTGCAGTTTGGCGGGTTAACCGTAGTTGCCGCGCGGGATGGTCAGGACGCGGTAGAAAAGGCACAGCAGGACCAATTCGACTTGATTCTGATGGATGTCCGCATGCCCCGCATGACCGGTTACGAAGCGTGCGCCGAATTGAAAAAAAGCGAAAAGACCAGAGATATCCCCGTTATTTTCCTCTCTGCCAAGGGTCAGGAGACAGAGGTCCAGCATGGGCTAGAGGTGGGCGCAGAAGAGTACATTCTCAAGCCGTTTGCGCCGGATCAATTAACCAAACGGGTCAAAGAGATCCTGGCCAGGCTCGGCAAGCTATAGCTGGGTTAGAGGCGATCGAGCCGGCATGAGCGCGATTATCATTGAGCACGATCTGGTCCATTACGAGGCAATCGGCCGCGGCCGGCCGATTGTATTCCTCCACGGCTGGGTCGGCTCGTGGCGCTACTGGTGGCCTACCATGCAAGCTGTCTCTGCATACCAGTTCCGCGCCTATGCGTTTGATCTGTGGGGGTTTGGCGATTCCGGCAAGCGGCGCGAGCGTTATGACTTTGACTCCTACGTTGCCCTGCTGGGCGACTTTATGGACCAGTTGGGCCTCCCGGCCGCGACGCTGGTGGGTCACACATTAGGCGCAGCAGTGGCGCTCCGCTACGCCTGCGAGCAGCCCGAGTGGGTCGAGCGGGTGATGACGGTGGGTTTGCCGTTCCCCGGAGATTTAGGAGGGGATGTGCGGGCCTTTCTCGGCCGGCTGAATGACCGCCGGACCGATAGCGGCCACGCTGAAGTCGAGAGTGAGGCTGTCAAGACAGATGAAGTGGCCCTGGTCACCAGCGCACAAGCCCTGTTTTCGGCCGATCTGACCATTGACCTGGCCGAGTGCGCCCGGCCGCACCTGTTGGTGTTTGGGGCCAAGGATCCGCTGGCAGCCCCGCCAGCGGATGAACTGGCCGCACAGTATTCCAGCAGCGCGCGACAGATCAACCTGGACCAGTCACGCCACTTTCCCATGCTGGACGAGGCATCCAAATTCACCCGCCTGTTGCTTGACTTTATCCAGGCTGGCGACGATCTGGACTCGTTGGCCCTCAAGGAGCAGTGGCGTCGCCGCACCCGCTGACCTGTAGCCGGCCGGCAATTGCCGGCCGGGGATTCTCAATTCGATGATCGCTCCACCCATCTTGCCCAACCTGCTCGCCATCGGCACCGGAGGGGTGTTCTTTGTTATTCTGCTGCTCTTTGCCGTCGCATCGTGGCGCGAGCGCGAGCGGCGCGCGGCCGGGGTTGCGCTGGCGCTGGCGTTTGTTACCCCGCTTCCTTACCTGATTGCCGGGCTGTGGGCGTTCCCCGGGCAGCCGGCCGTCGCGGGGATGTTGCTGGTGTTGACTGCATTGGGAGTGCTGCTGTTAGCGGCGCCCACCGGCCGGCGGCCGCAGGAGCCGGAGATCCCCAAGAAACGGGTGGACGAGCGGGACATCATGTTTGCCCGGTGGAAGCTGATACCCGGCCGCCCGGAATACGCGGATTATTACCGGCGCCACCCGGAGCGCGAGGCACAGGACAACCGCTTCCGCAGGGCACCTGGCCTGCTGGCTCCTGGCTCCAAGGAGTATCACCCGTTTTTGAGCCTGGCCACGGAAGCAGGGTTTGCCGCCATCGACCAGTTGCAGGGCACAGTGGATGGCCCCCCGGCCACCAAACAGACGCCGGTTGAGCCGGCCGCCATCACCCGTTTCCTGAAGGGACTGGCTCTCCACTACGGCGCGGCCGATGTGGGAGTCACGGGACTGCGCGATTATCACGTGTACACGCACGTCGGCCGGGGGGCGGGTGCCTATGGCGCGCCGGTGGAATTGAACCACCGCTACGCCGTCGCGGTCACCGTGGAGATGAGCTACGACATGTTGCGCCACGCACCCACCGCGCCGGAGGTGCTGGAGGTAGCCACCGGCTATCTGTCGGCCGGCGTGGTTGCCGTCCAACTGGCCACCTTTATCCGCGCGCTGGGTTACCCTGCCCGGGCGCACATCGATGGCAACTACCGGGTCATCTGCCCGCTGGTGGCGCGCGACGCAGGGTTGGGGGAGATCGGCCGGATGGGCATTCTGATGACTCCCCGCCAGGGGCCGCGGGTGCGGATTGCGGTGGTCACCACCGACCTGCCGCTGGTGCCGGACCGGCCGCACGGCGACCCCAGCGCGATCGACTTTTGCCGCATCTGCCGCAAGTGTGCCAAAAACTGTCCCAGCCAATCCATCCCGCACGGCGACCGACAGATGATTGACGGCGCCAGCCGCTGGCGGATCAACAGTGACAGCTGTTTTTTGTACTGGAACGTGGTGGGGACCGACTGCGGCCGCTGCATCGCGGTCTGCCCCTATTCCCATCCGGACAGTCCATTCCACGGTGCAGTGCGGTGGGCCATCCGTCGCTCGCCGGCCGCCCGCTGGCTGGCGCTGCGGATGGATGACCTGTTTTACGGCCGCAAACCCAGCGCCCTGGCCTGGCCCTCCTGGATGGGACAGCGCCGCGCTTGACATTCTGCCAAACCCTGGCAAAATCCCAACTCAAATCACCCAAGGAGAAACGCAACGTGAAAGAGCCATTCGAACAGACTGCTTGGTCCCTGACAGACCTGTTACCGGTCACGGCCGGCCCCGAATTTGAGCAGATGAAAGCTGGCCTGGAAGCGGCCGTGGCCGAGGTGGAAAGCTGGCGCGAGCGGCTCTCCCCGGAACTACGGGGGGAGGATTTTGCGCACCTGCTGGACCTATATGAAAAGATCACCGAATACAGTCAGCGCATGTCCGGCTATGGCTACCTCTGGTTTAGCACCGACACCCAGTCGCAGCAAGCATTGGGTTTTATGGGGCAGATGGACGAACTGTTCACCGACGTGCAAAACCGGCTCCTCTTCTTTTCCCTCTGGTGGAAAGCGCTGGATGATGAGCCGGCCGGGCAGCTGCTCGACACCAGCGGCGACCGGCGCTACTTTCTCGAGTCCCTGCGCCGCTTCAAGCCCCACACCCTCTCCGAGCCGGAGGAAAAGGTCGTCAACATCAAGGATGTGAACGGCGTTAATGCCTTGACCACCCTGTACGACATGATCACCAACAAGTACCTGTTCCGGCTGGAGGTGGATGGCGAGGAAAAAGAGCTGACTCGCGCCGGGCTGTCCGCCTACTGCTACAGCCCGTCGCCCGAGCTGCGCGAAGCGGCCTACCGCGAATTGATCCGGGTCTACGAGCAGGACAACGCCGTGCTGGGGCAGATCTATATCCACCGCACGCGGGACTGGCGTGGCGAGAATCTCATCCTGCGCCAGTTTGGCTCCCCCATTGCCGTGCGCAACCTGGGCAACGACATCCCCGACCCGGTCGTGGACACGCTGCTGGAAGTCTGCCGGCAAAATGCCAGCGTCTTTCAGGACTATTTCAAGCTCAAGGCGGGCTGGTTGGGGGTGGACAAGCTGCGCCGCTTTGACCTCTATGCCCCGTTGAGCGAGGTTGACCGGGAATATCCGTATGATGAAGCGGTCAGGATGGTGCTGGATAGCTTTGAAAACTTTGCGCCGGTCGTTGCCGACCAGGCCCAGCGGGTCTTTGCCGATGGGCACATCGACTCCGAGATCCGGCCGGGGAAGGATAGTGGCGCGTTCTGTGCCGGGATGGTTCCCGGCCTCTCACCCTGGGTGCTGGTGAACTATAACGGCAAGATTCGTGAGGTAGGCACGCTGGCGCACGAACTGGGGCATGCCATCCATTCCATGCTGGCGGCCGACCACTCGATCCTCACCTTCCACTCATCCCTGCCGCTGGCCGAGACCGCCTCGGTGTTTGCGGAGATGCTGCTCACCGAGCGGCTGCTGGAGATTGAGCCGGACCCGGCCGTGCGGCGCAACATCCTGGCTGCGGCCGTGGACGATGCCTATGCCACCGTCATGCGGCAAGCCTTCTTTGTCCTCTTTGAGCGGGAGGCCCACCGCCTGGTGGCGGAGGGCCAGACCACGCCCGAATTGAGTGAGGCCTATCTGAACAATCTCCAGGACCAGTTTGGCGACGCGCTCGATCTGGATGACGGCTTTCGCTGGGAATGGATCATGATCCCCCACATTTACCAGGTGCCGTTTTACTGTTACGCTTACAGCTTTGGCCAGTTGCTGGTGCTGGCGCTTTACCAGCGGTACAAGGAAGAGGGTGAGGCCTTTATCCCGCGCTATCTCAAGATTCTCTCCTACGGTGGTTCGGCCAGCCCGGAACAGATACTCACCGAAGCAGGGGTGGATATCGCCTCGGCCGAGTTCTGGCAAGGTGGCTTTGACGTGATCCGCGGGATGGTGGATCAGTTGGCGGCTCTGTAGCGACGGGGCGGAAAGGTAACTGAAAGGCTCCGCCCCCGGCCGGGGGCGGAGCCTTTTTTAGTCCGCGTACACCGCGTAGGTGAAGGGCCAACCATTTGAATAGGCCAGCACCAGGATTTCGTCCCGGTCGCTGCGCCAGACCATGACCCCACCCTCAAAATGCTGGCGGGCGATTTGCAGGTTCGACGTTTCGGCCGTCGCCCAACCCAGAACGTCGCTCATCGGTTGATGGTCGGGCGCACAACAGTCGCCTTCTTGCCAGGCCGAGAAAAAGGTGGGCGCCGGCGGGAAGAGCCCGGCCGGTGGTTCGGGTGGTGTGTCGCTCATCTCGTAGTGGGGCAAGGTGTTCCAGTGTGGCCCGCCCTGCCAGCCCGGCACCAGGCCATAGACGGCCGTGTCGTACTGGGTGCGAATCGGGTCCAGCCGGAGCAGCTCGCCGCGCTCGAACGGCTGCGCTGTGCCGGCGTAGGGCTGCTCGTCCTCCAGCGGGCAGAGCAGTTGGTTGCGGACCTCACGGTTGCCAAACCAGAGGGCGCCAAACCCGCTCACCGGTTGGCGCTCGCAAGCACCCGGCTCGGCCGGGTCCGGCCGGGTCCAGTTGTGCCCCCGGTCGGTGGAGATGTAGAGCGCCCCGCTGCGGCCGTGCCGCAGGTCGACCCGCCCGCTGGATGGGTAGTCGGTTGCAAAGGTAACCCCGTAGCCGTCCAGCGAGGAACCAGGGCCGGCCGGGATGTCTTCGATATCGGTCAGCGGCTCGGCCGCGGCCGGCTCCAGCCGCCTGGCGTAAACCAGGCCGCCATAGTCCTGCCCCAAAACCAGCAGGTATCCCTCGGCCGGGTAGTTGGGCGGGGCAAAAGCACGCACCGGGTATTTGTTGGTGTTGGTTTCAAAAACCGGTTGCCAGTTCCCGGCCCGCTTTTCGTACAGCCGCAAGCGGGAGGTGTACTTATCTATCCCCTGGCGGGCCATGGCGACCCCGGCCGGGCCGGCCGTATCCACCAGTTGCGGCCGGTTGCCGCCCGGATGGAACAGTTGCCAGCCAGCACTCCGGCGGACAAAGATGCCGTCGCCGGTTCCATAAAAGACGGAGCCGTCGGCGGCCAGTGACAGATCGCCCCAACCGGTCCCCCGCGCCAGGCCGTACCAGTTCTGCCCGCCGTCGGTTGATTGCCAGAGCGAAGCACCCCAATCATAGGCATAGCTCTTTCCGGCCGCGTACAACACCCCGGTGGGGGCAAAGCGGGCGGTCCACAGGGAGCCCAACGCAAAGGGGACCTGGTCTGGATCGTAAGCGCGTTGCCAGGTCCGGCCGCCATCGGCCGAGAGGATGGGCAATCCCTGCAACCCACCCTGCGCCAGCAGACGGTCGGTGGCGGGGTAGTCCGGCGCAACCTGCAAATTGGCCAAGTTCCCCAGACCCAGATCCGTTCCCTCCGGGGGGACGTCCGCCCAGGTCACCCCGCCGTCGCTGGAGCGCACCACCCGGTTGCAGCGGGGGGCAAAAGCGGTGCGGTCGGCCGCAAAGTTGGGCGAGAGGGTTGCATTCAGCGGGCAGCCGTTGGCCGGCAAGACGGTGGTCCAGCTAGTTCCACGGTCGGCTGACCGCAGCAGTGCCTCGCCCTTGACCGCAAACATCACCCCGTCCAGGTGGACGTTCGGCGAGAGGGTCACCTGCCTCACGCCGGCCGAGAGGCCGGGGATGGGCTCCCAGGCGGTGCCGTCGCTGGTGCGATAGACCGCCCCGCCCTCCATGATGGCGACCAGCGTCGTGCCACGCCCCATCGTCAGGCTGACGACCGGCGTGTCGGCCGGCAGCCCGGTGGAACTCCAGAGCCAGTCCTGCCCGCCGGTCCAGGAGACCAGCACGCCGTTGCTGTTGGTCCCGGCCGCCAGGTAGGGGACTGTGGGGTAATCGGGGTGGATCGCCAGCGCGGTGACGCCGTGCAGGGGGATGTCCGGCTGGCCGGCCGGCGGTGCCATCAGCGAGGTAAAGAGGGGCAGGCGGAGCGTGGTTGGGGCGGCCGGCGGGCCCGACGTAGGAGAGGGGGTCGCGGTTGGTCCGACAGGAGGCTGGGTGGGGGTTGGGGTGCTGGGGGCAGGGCCAGTCGCTGTAGGCGGCCGCGTGGCGGTAGAGGTGGCCGACGCAAGGGGCGTCACGGTGGGTGCCAATGGGGTGGGAGTCCCGTTGGCCGGCGTGAGCGTTGGCGAAACAGTGGAAGTGGCAGTTGCAAAGCCAGCCGTTGGGGCCAGGGTCGGTGTGGGCTTTTGTCTGCATCCTGCCAGCAAAAGAATACCAATAATCGCAATGGCGCCAGTGCGTGGTTTCATCGTGCTCCCATCATATCACGCAACCGGCCGGCGTGCCGTCCCCCTGGTACACGGTAGTTGGACGACTGGCCGACGGCCGGTCAGCGATAGGCTCCGTACTCCTCAACCGCTTCAAAAAAGGCCAGGATGTTTTTCCACGGGATGGCGGGTTCCATGTCGTAGGCCGGGCCGATGATCAGGCCGCCGCCCCGGCCGACCGTCTCGATGCGCTCGCGGACCTCGGCTCGGATGGCGGCCGGGTTGGGCCAGCCCCAGGTGGCCTGGGTTCCCACCGTGCCCCAAAAGGCCAGTCGGCTGCCGTAGCGCTCTTTGAGTTGCATTGGGTCCATCACGTCCGGTTGCACCGGGTGAAGCACGTCCACCCCAATCTCGATCAGTTCCGGGATGATGGGCTCGATGTAGCCGTCGCTGTGGTAAAAGATTTTCAGGTCCGGGTTGATGGCCTGGCCGGCGCGGATGATGGTCTCCAGCCGCGGTTTGAGAAACTCGCGCCAGGTGGCCGGCCCAATCAGCATGTGGGCCGGCGCGCCGACGTCATCGTCCAGCCCCAGGATGTCCACCCCGGCCCGCACCAGCACCAGCGCGGTCGCCACGGTCATGGCGGTGATCTGGTCCAGCAGGGTATGGGCCAGCTCCGGTTTGAGCTTGAGGTCGAGCATGAACTGGGCCCAGCCGCGCAGCCGCCAGGCGGTTTCGAACAGCTCGCCGCCCAGATGGGGTGGGGTGCCCATCACCGCCAGGCCACGGGCGTGGTGGGAAGCGACCTCTTTGGATAGCCGCTTGATCTGCCCGGCCGAAAAGCGGGGCAGTGGCGCGGCCGCCAGCTCTTGCGCCAGCTCGGCCGGATCCCCCGCGCTGCCCAGCCGGCCGAACCCCTCGACGTGCGGGAAGTAGCCCCAGTGGGCATAGTTGCGAAGGATTGTCTCTGTGCCTACGTAGACCTCATCCGGCAAGCCGTCCAGGTAGGACAGGAATGCGCCCTGCTCGGCCGGGGGGTCAAACTCCACAAAGCAGATCTCCGTGCCAAAATAGTCCCCTTCTGCCCCGCGCCGGCCGAGTTCCGGCAGGCTCTCCGGGTAAAAGTTGAGCATCTTGGGCACGCGGTCCGGCCGCTGGCCGCTGAGAACTGCGCGTATACGCTCGCGTGGGGTCATTTCAATCGCCTCCCCCTTTTACGGCTGGATGGTCACCGGCGTGCCCAACTCGGCCCAGTTGTACAGCAGTTGCGCCTCCTGGGTGCCCAGCACCACGCAGCCATAGCTGATGGGCGAGCCCAGGTAGCCGGCCCACAGGGTTTGGCCGTTGGAGAGGATGGGCAGAGCGTGAATGCCGTTCTCGCTGGCGCCGGCCCAGTAAATGCCCAGCCAGTGGGGCATCCAGATGTTCCAGGATGAGCCGTAGGCGTTGGGGATTTTGCTTTGCACGTAGAATTGGCCGGTGCGTGTGTAACTTGGCGCCGCGCCGGTGGAGGCGACGAAAGAATAGACCAATTGCTCGTGCTGGTAAGCGTACAGGTGCTGCTCGGAGATGTCCACCAAGATGCGCTTGCCGCTGCCCAATCCAGGGGTGACGGCCGAGGCGTTGAGCCGCAGCACCTGCCCGGCCGCAATGGCAGACGGGTTGGCGATGCCGTTGATGCGAGCCAACTCCATCACGGTGGTGCCATAGCGCCGGGCTATCTGGCTGAGCGTGTCGCCGGGCTGGACGGTGTAAGTATCTCCGGTCGCGGGGGGCGGTGGCGCGGCCGCTACCCCTACGGCCGGAATGACGAGTTGCTGCCCGGCAAAGATGTAGGGTCCGGTCAAGCCATTGGCCTGCATCAGCGCCCAGGTGGCGACGTTATGGCGCAAGGCGATGCCGCTGATTGTGTCCCCGGCCGCCACGGTGTAGGCATGAGGACCAACCGTGGCCGGTTGTTGCGCGGCCGGCGGGCTGGCAGTCGCGCCGGGGATGATCAATTGCTGGCCGGCATACAGCCGGTGTGGGTCGGTCAGGCCGTTGGCTGCCATCACCGCGTCCATGGAGACGCCGTAGCGCAGGGAGATGCGGAATAGGTTCTCGCCCTGTTGCACGGTGTGGATGAGGGGTTCCTGGGTCTGGGCGGAGGCGGCCGGGACAATGGCGAGTAGCATCACCATCAAGAGGCCTGTCAAGGCGCTCAGTTGCCGTCGTTTCACTGCGTGGTCCTCCTGCTGCTACAGTATACAGGGATTGGGGGGAATTTGCCAGCGAGTTGCTGCAGGCCGATTTGGAACCGGCCGGGACCCGTGATAGAATGAGCCGCGTGCCATCAACGACACGTAGCTGGCACCTGACACAGGAGCGCAGGATGATTTTATTGAATCCCAAAAACCACAACCGGCCCTATCCCGACGCCCGGTCGCGGGAGATCATGCTCAAGACCATCGAGTTCTTTGAGACCAAGGGCAAGCGCAAGCTGAAACAGGATGACCGCGAGCGGGTCTGGTACGCGGATTTCCTCGAGTTTGTCCAACGCGAACAGGTATTTGCCACCCTGTTAACCCCGGCCGGCTACGGCCCGGCCGATTCCCGCTGGGACACCTGGCGCATCTGCGAGTTCAACGAGATACTCGCTTTCTATGGCCTGCACTACTGGTACACCTGGCAGGTCTCCATCCTGGGGCTGGGCCCCATCTGGATGAGCGCCAACGATGGGCTGAAACAAAGAGCGGCCCAACTGCTCCGTGATGGCGAGGTGTTTGCCTTTGGCCTTTCGGAGCGCGAGCATGGCGCCGATATCTACGCGACCGAGATGCGGCTGGACCCGCGGCCGGATGGCACCTACCGGGCAAATGGAGCCAAGTATTACATCGGCAACGGCAATGTGGCTAAAATGGTCTCTACTTTTGGCAAGCTGTCCGATACTGGCGAGTATGCCTTCTTTGTGGCCAACTATCAAAGGGATGGCTACACCTGCGTCCAAAATGTGATCAACAGCCAATCCTACGTCTCGGAATATGCGCTCGATGACTATCCAATCACCGAAGCCGAGATTCTTTCCCGTGGGCAAAAGGCGTGGGACGATGCGCTGAACACCGTTAACGTTGGCAAGTACAATCTGGGCTGGGCCTCTATTGGTATCTGCACCCACGCTCTGTACGAGGCGATCAACCACGCGGCTAACCGCCGGCTTTACAGCATGGTCGTGACCGATTTTTCGCACGTCCGGCAGATGTTTACCGATGCGTATGCCCGGCTGGTGGCGATGAAGCTGTTTGCGTTGCGGGCGGCCGATTACATGCGTGTCGCTTCGGCCGATGACCGGCGGTATCTCCTTTACAACCCGGTGGTCAAGATGAAGGTCACCACGCAGGGGGAGCAGGTGATCAACTTGCTGTGGGATGTGATTGCCGCCAAGGGGTTTGAGAGGGACACCTACTTTGAGATGGCAGCGCGGGACATCCGGGCGATGCCCAAGCTGGAAGGCACCGTGCACGTCAACATTGCCCTGATTGTCAAGTTTATGGCCAACTACTTTTTCAACCCGGCCGAATATCCCCACGTGCCGCAGCAAAGCCAGCCGGCCGATGATGCTTTTTTGTTCGACCAGGGGCCGGCCAGAGGGCTGGGCAGAATCCGCTTTCACGACTATGAATCGGTTTTCAACCAATTTGACCTGCCCAACGTGCAACTCTTTAAACAGCAGGCGGAGGTGTTCAAAGAGTTGCTGGCGGCCGCCACCCCCGACGAAGGTCAGCGCCAGGACGTGGACTTTTTGATGAGCCTGGGCGAGATTTTTACGCTGGTGGTTTACGCGCAACTGGTCCTCGAAAACGCCCATATCTACCGCCTCGATGATGACCTGGTTGACCAGATGTTTGACTGCATGGTGCGCGACATGGCTGGCTTTGCGCTGCAACTGTACAGCAAGCCCAGCAGCACGGCGCAACAGATGGCGTATTGTCTGCGGATGATCCGCAAACCGGCCGTCGACCCGGCGCGGTATCTGCGGGTGTGGAAGGGCCACGTCCACGCGTTGAACGGCGTGTATGAGATGAACCCCTGAGTTGCGCCCAACCTCGCTCATAATCGGCAGAATTGGAGGCATGTGACGATTGGGAAGTGAATCTGCCCCGGCCGACCGGCCGGATTGGCGTCAGGCTGTCCGACAGGCAGCACTGGAAGCAACCATGACCGAAGCCGAACTCCGTTGGGGCTCGGCCGACGTGCCGTTCAACTATCGCTGGGAGCACGTGCAGGCGGTGGTTATGCTGGCGGTCAGGCTGGCCGAGTTGACCGGCGCGGACCGCCAAGTCGTCGAGGCGGCCGCCTGGCTGCACGACATCTGCAAGCGCGGCCGGGACGATGACCACGGCCGCGACGGGGCCAGCGCGGCCCGTCAGGTCCTGGCACAGACCGATTTCCCGTCCGGAAAAATCGAGGCGGTGGCAGATGCGATTGGCAAACACGTGGGGCTGTATGCCGACCAGCCGGTGGAGCCGCTGGAGGCGGCCGTGCTGTGGGATGCGGACAAGCTGTCCAAATTGGGCGCCACGGCCGTGCTGCACTTTGCCGGCTATCGCATTGCGGCCGGGGAGGCGACTACCGAGCAGTTGGTGGAACGCCTGTCCAACCAGCCGTGGCAGGGGGAGGCGCTGGAGAGCTTTCATACCGAGTTGGCGCGGGAGGCCGGCCGGCGCAGGTTGGAGGCGTATCGGGCCTTTTGCCAGCAGGCGGCGGTCGAGTTGGACGCCGACGACCTGGAGTAGCTTCCAGCATGCGCCAGCGTTGTGCCGGCCGATCATTGATGACAGCGAGACATCAAATCCGCCAGTTGGGGCGCGTTTGTGTTGACATAGGACACAACCCCGCATATACTAATTCTGCGCCGTTGCGTGACGCCCGATTGTGCCCCACTCAGTCGGCACGCACAACTTTACTATAAAGGAGGACCGTATTATGTCTGTGATGCCCAGCGACAAGCCCTGGTTAAAGATTTACGATGAAGGAGTGCCTCAATCACTCGAGTATCCGGATTCCCCGGCGTTTGGTTTTGTGGAGTCAAACGCAGCCAATTATCCCGACAACCCGGCCCTGATCTTTAAAGGCAATGTGGTCAACTACCGCGAGTTTAACGAACTGACCGACCGGATGGCGGCCGGGCTGGCAGCGTTGGGGGTGAACAAGGGAGACCGGGTGGGCATTATCATGCCCAACTCGCCCCAGTTTGTTATTGCGTTCTATGGCATCCTCAAGGCCGGCGGGACGGTGGTGGCAACCAACTCTATCTATACGGCCGGCGAGATCGCCAGCCAATTGGCTGATGCCGAGGCAACCGTCTGCGTTCTCACCAGTAACTTTTACCACAAATTCAAGCAGGCGCAGCCCGATACGCAAGTCAAAAAGGTGATCGTCAGCCACATCAAGGACTATATGCCATCCACCGTCAAGATGCTGTTCCCTGTGCTGGCACTCATCAAGTCCGACCTCAAAGATCACCAGGTCAAGTTGCGCGATGGGGACACCTGGTTGGTGGATTTGCTGGACCGCTATCCGGCTTCTATGCGGCCGCAAGTGGAGGTTGGGCCGGACGATGTGGCCGTGTTCTCGTACACCGGCGGCACCACCGGCGTGTCCAAGGGCGCGGTGAACACCCACAAAGCGCTGGTGGCCAACAGCCTGCAGATCAAATCATGGATGCCTGATATCCAGATGGGCAAGGAGGTGGTGTTGATGGCCATCCCCTTGTTCCATGTGTACGGCATGGTGGCGGGGATGGGGTTTGGCATGGCCTCGGCCGCCTCCCTGGTGATGGTGCCCAACCCGCGGGACATGGATGACCTGCTGGATAACCTGCAAAAGCACCGGCCGACGATCTATCCCGGCGTGCCCACCATGTACAACGCCATCAACGTACACCCCCAGGTCAAGTCCGGTGAGGTGGACGTGACCAGCATTCGCGGCTGCATCAGCGGCTCGGCTCCACTGATGCGCGAGACCAAGGAGACCTTTGAGCGGCTAACCGGAGCCAGCCTGCGCGAGGGCTATGGAATGAGCGAAGCGCCCACCGCATCCCACTGTAACCCGATGCAGGGCGAGAACCGCACCGGCTCGATTGGCCTGCCGCTGCCGGACGTCGAGTGCCGCATCGTCAGCCTGGAGGATGGCGTGACGGACCTGCCGGCCGGGGAAGAAGGCGAACTGGCCATCCGCTCCCCCAACCTGATGAAGGGCTACTGGAAGATGCCCACCGAGACCGCCAACGCGCTGCGCAACGGATGGCTCTTTACCGGCGACATTGCCCGCATGGACGACGATGGCTATTTCTACATCGTCGACCGCAAAAAGGAGTTGATCAAGCCCAGCGGCTATCAGGTCTGGCCGCGCGAGGTTGAAGAAGTGCTGGTCAAGCATCCCAAGATCCTGGAAGCGGGTGTGGCCGGCATTCCTGATGAGCGGCGCGGCGAGACGGTCAAAGCCTGGATCGTGCTCCATCAGGGCGAGACGGCTACCGTGGAAGAGATTCGCGAGTTCTGCAAACAATACCTGGCGCCCTTCAAGGTGCCTTCGCAGGTCGAGTTTCGCAATGAACTGCCCAAGACGTTGGTGGGCAAGGTTCTGCGCCGCGAGTTGCAGCGCCAGGAATTGGAAAAGACGGGCCAGGGCTGATTCTGCCCGGTAATTGAATCACGTCTGACCTGTAACGGGTAATGGGCGCGGCGCCCGGCCGCTGCTCATTACCCGTTACCCATTGCCCCACCCATCGCTTTGATGCTATAATCCGTAAGCTCGCGCGGACAGGTGACAGGGATATGGAAAACAAGAAACGAATCCTGATAGTTGACGATGATTTTGAGATAGCCCTCTTTTTGCGCACGACGATGCAGGTGATATGGCCGGATGTTGAGGTCGTCAATGTGCCGTCGGGAGAAGAGGGCGTGTTGGAGGTTCGCCGGTCCAAAGTGGATTTGATTATTGCCGACCTCAAGTTGCCCGGTATTCATGGGCTGGAGTTCATCAGCCAGATCGAGCGGCTTGCCCCCAAGACACCTATCATTGTCATCACCGGCGAGCGGTCGCCCGAGTTGCACGAACGGGTGAGATCGTTGAACGTGGCCGGTTTCTTCCTCAAACCATTGCAGGTGGAGGATATCACCAAGGCCATTAGCAAGGTGCTGAACGGCGATCCGGCCGCCAAACCCGTCGTGAGCGAACTCTCACCTCAATTTGTGCGCCGGTTGAGCGCGTTGCGCATTGACACCGGGGCGCAATACGTCATGCTGGTTGATCTGCACGGCAACTGCCGGGCCAATGATGGCCAGGTGAGCGATGTGGACACCGGCCGGATTGCCGCCCTGCTGGCCCAGGAGCTGGCCAGCTCGCTCGAATTGGCCAAGGCGCTCAAAGCGCCGCAACCGTTTACCATCAACTATCAGGCTGGCGCGGTCCACGACCTGTACGCCGCCAACGTAGGGCCGGGCCACCTGGTGGCGTTGATTTTTGACGCCCAGCGCGGCCGGGGGCAGATTGGCGCGGTGTGGGTTTATGCTCGCCGGGCGGTCAAAGAGATGCTTGGGATGTTGAACGAGGCCCCGGCCGCTCCCCTTCCGCCCCGGCCGGAACCCCGCCGAGAATTGCCCAAAGCGCCCCCCAAACGCGTCGAGCCACCGGCCGCTCCTGCACCAGCGCCCGCACAACTGAAGCAGATCGACCTTTCCTTCTCCGAGAATGAGGTAGATGCCTTTTGGGACAGCGTGCTGGATGAAGGGGGAAACGGCGGCTTTAGTGGTATCAGCCTGGAGGAGGCGCGGGCAAAAGGGCTGATACCGTCTGATTTTGGATCAACAAGCTAGCCAGTCCAGCAGTTCAGTCAGACATTCGATCACTTTGCAACCGGCGTCCGGAAAGATCTGGTGGGGGTCGAGCAACACCGGTGTCAGCCCGGCCGCAGTTGCGCTCACCACATCCGCGTAATAGTTGTCGCCCACGTACGCGCTGGTTTGGGGCGCACAGCCGCCTCGTTTCATTGCCTCGTCAAAGATGCGCGGGTCTGGCTTCCAGATGCCGACCTCCCCGGCCGCCAGCGTAAACGCAAATAGCCCCTCCAGCCCCAGCGCGGTTACCTGCTCGTCCAGCGGCAGACGGCGGTTGGACACCAGCCCCAGCGTGTAACCGGCCGTCCGCAGCCGGTGCAATGTCTCCAGCGCCCCCGTGTTCAGCCGGGAGAGCGGGGCATAGTCGGCAAACTGCTCGGTGACTGCCTGCGCATGCGCATCGGTCGCCTCAGTCTCGCCCACCGCCTCCAACAGCCGGTGGGAGTAGCGCGTCCAAAAGATGGCTTCGTCGCCCAGCGCCAGGTCCTGCTGCAGAGCGGTACTGTTGGCCCAGTACCAGTGGTTCCAGCGGGCCCCATCGCGGGCGGCGTGCTCGTCAATCACAATCCCCAGCCGGCGCGCGTACTCGACAAACATCTCCATTCCACCCGGAACGCTGATGCGGAGCGTCCCATCCAGATCAAATAGCACTGCCTCTATCATAACCGGCCGGCACCTCCCAAGTGGTTTTGTGGGGTGTATTGTAGTGGAGACGGCCGAAACGGCCAAACCACCCCACACGATACTGCGCAATTTCATGGTTGCGCCGGTCCATTTGTCAATTGGCAGATCGTCAGATCATGGTATGCTTGTCTCAACGCGGCCGTTCAGTTCGCCAGGTTCGATCTTCTCGACTGGGCGCAATGACTCAGGTAGCGTAAAGATTTATTGGGGGGTGTGCGGGCGTGGAACACGCCCGCACACCCCCCAATCTTGCCCCGCCCAAGCCCTTGGGCTGAGCAGCTACGACTGGGCGAAATGGTGTAAGAGGAGGTTTGGGTATGAAACAACGATCGTCGCTTGATCCACGGACAATCGCCATCACCGCCGTGATGACGGCCGTGATCTTTGTTTTGACGCGCTTGATCCAGATTCCGACCCCCGCCAAAGGGTACGTCCACCTGGGTGACGCCGGGATTTTCTTTACCGCCTTTGCCTTTGGACCCTGGGTGGGTGGCATTGCCGGCGGACTGGGCACCGCGCTGGCCGACGTCACCAGCGGATATCCCCAGTGGGCGATCTTTTCTTTCCTGGTGCACGGCCTGCAAGGCCTGGTAGTGGGCTGGCTGGTGGTTCGCCAGCAAGAGTGGCAGTGGATTCTGGTTGCCGTGGGGATTGGCAGTGCTATTGTGGTTGTGGGGTATTTCTTTGCCGGGATCGTTCTGATGGGGCTCGCTACGGCCGCGGCCGAGATTCCGGCCAACATCGTTCAGGCGCTCAGCGGCGGGCTGGTGGGCGCTCCTCTATTTGTGGCGGTCCGCCGCGCCTATCCTCCGCTGACGCAGCGCTGATGGACCCCAGCCCGGCCGTTTGCGCCGCCGGCCTCGCTTTCGCTTATCCCCCACTGGCCCCGGACCGGCCGGCCGAGCCGGTCTTTTCGGACCTCTCGCTCTCGGTGCTGCCGGGCGAGTGCCTGGCGCTGATGGGGGCCAATGGTGCCGGCAAGACCACCTTGTGCCGCCTGGTGGCGGCGCTGGCCCCGCAAATGACCGGCGGCGAGCTGACCGGCCGGTTGGAGGTGCTGGGGCACGATGTCTCCACCATATCCTCGGCCGCGTTGGCCGGCCGGGTGGGGGTCACCTTTCAAGAGGTGGAGCACCAACTCTTTAACGCCACGGTGGAGGCCGAGGTCGCCTGGGGGCTGGAAGCGCTGGGGTTGCCCCCGGCCGAGATGGCCGAGCGGATTCGCTGGGCGCTGGCGGTGGTAGGGCTGCAGGTGGAGCTTTCCCGTTCCCCAGCCGCGCTCTCCGGCGGGCAGCAGCGCCGGTTGGCGCTGGCGGTGGCGCTGGCGATCCGGCCGGAGCTGCTGGTGCTGGACGAGCCGGTGAGCGGTCTGGATCCGGCCGGACAGCGCGAGGTGCTGGCCGCGCTGGCCGCGCTGCGGCGGGAAACCACCGCCACTATTCTGATGGCCGAGAGCGAGCCGGAAGCGGTGTTGGCGCTGGCCGACCGGGTTGTGGTGCTGGACCCTCCAGGCCAGGGTGGGGTGGCGCTTGGGGGCACGCCCTGTGCACTGTTCAGCCGCCCGGCCGAACTGGATGCGTTGGGCGTGGCTGTTCCGCAGTTGGCGCGGCTGGCGGCTGGACTCAACAGCCGGACGGGCAGCCGCCACACCTTTCTCACAACGGATGAAGCCGCGCCGCTGTTATCCGGCATGGCATGCACCCCGTTGCAGGCTCCACGGCTACAACCTCGCTCAGGCCCGGCCGCGCTTCACTTTGAGCAGCTCTCTTTCCATTACCCCAATGGCCCGCCGGTACTCAACGGAGTCGACCTCACCCTCCCGGCCGGGCAGTTTGTGGCGCTGGTGGGGCCCAATGGCTCCGGCAAGACCACGCTGGCCAAACATGCCATCGGCCTGCTGCGGCCGTCCGGCGGCCGGGTTATAGTTGGCGACCGTCCGGCGGCTGATTGCTCGGTTGGGCAGTTGGCGCAACAGGTTGGCTTTTTGTTCCAGCACCCAGAGCGGCAGATCTTTGCCTCCACCGTGCGGGACGAGGTCGCCTTTGGCCCGCGCAACCTGGGGCTGGACCCGGCCGTGGTGGAGGCGCGGGTGACGGCCGCGCTGGCCCGCTTTGGGCTGACCGGGTTGTCGGATGCCCCCCCGGCCGTGCTCAGCTACGCGCTGCGCCGGCTGGTCACGCTGGCCTCGGTGGCTGCCATGGAGCCGGAAATCCTGGTGCTCGACGAGCCGACAGTGGGGCTGGACGCCCCCGGCCGGGCGGTCACGCTGGAGTGGTGCCGGGAGATGCACGCCGCCGGCCGGACGGTGCTGCTGGTGACCCACGACATGCGGGCGGCCGCGCTGGCAGAGCGGATGGTGGTGCTGGTGGGTGGCCGGGTGGCGGCCGATGCCCCGCCGGCCGAGCTTTTTGGCCGGCCGGACCTACTGGCCCGCGCGGCACTGGAGCCACCGCCGGCCGTTGCGCTGGCGCAGCGGCTAAACCTGCCGCCCCATGTGCTTGGTGTCGAGATGCTGCTCGATTGCCTTGCCCCGGCCGGGAGCCATGATCCGGGTCACTGATCTGCGCAAGGAATTCCGCGTCTACCGGCACCATCGCGGTGCGCTGGGCAGCCTGCGCAACCTGATGAGCCGGGAGTACCGGCTTGTGCGGGCGGTGGACGGGGTCAGCTTTCAGGTCCGGCCGGGCGAACTGGTGGGCTATCTGGGGCCCAATGGCGCTGGCAAATCGACCACCATCAAGATGCTCACCGGCATCCTGGTGCCGACGGCCGGTGAGGTGCGGGTGGACGGTATGGTGCCGTGGAAGGAACGGACCAGCTACGTCGGCCGGATAGGAGTGGTCTTTGGGCAGCGCACCACCCTCTGGTGGGACCTGCCGGTGATCGAGTCGTTCGACCTGTTGCGCCACATCTACCGCGTCCCGGCCGACCGCTACCGGCAGAACCTGGCCCGCTTTCGCGACCTGCTGGAGATGGATGAATTCATCAACACGCCGGTCCGCAGCCTGAGCCTGGGCCAGCGGATGCGGGCGGACCTGGCGGCCAGCCTGTTGCACGACCCGGCGGTCATCTTTTTGGACGAACCGACCATTGGGCTGGACGTGGTGGCCAAACAGCGCATCCGCGCTTTTGTGCGGGAGATGAACCAGGAGCGGGGCACAACCGTGGTGCTCACTACCCACGACCTGGGAGATGTGTCCCGGTTGTGCAGCCGGGTGATGATCATCGATCACGGCCGGTTGCTGTTTGACGGCACGCTGGGCCAGTTGATGGCCCGCTTTGGCGGCGAGCGGGAACTGCTGGTCGAGTTTGCCGAGCACTACTCGGAAGCGGCTGTGGAAGGGGCGCGGGTGGTGCGGCAGGACGGCCGGCGGGTGACCTATCGCTTCTCGCGGCAGACCAGCGCTTCCGAGTTGATCACCCACATCTCCGGCCGCTTCCGGGTGCAGGACCTCTCCGTGCGCGAGCCAGAGATTGAGGAGACCGTCCGCCGCATTTACGAGGAACGGCTGCTCGACCCGGCCGGTTGACCTCCCCATTGCGGGCCCTTCATCCATCCGTTATACTTTAGGCGCAACCTGCCATGCAGGTGCTTGAAGTCGATGCTCACTTCACAAGCTTGGGTAGGAATGGGGGGATGTGCGGGCGTGGAACACGCCCGCACATCCCCCGAAACTCTTTGAACCGCCCAAGTGAGGGCGCGACCTTTTGGTCTGCGGGACGTACACGCTGGCAAGGCGCGCGTCCTGCGGGCCGGTCAGCACGAGGGTTAAGATATGCGAATTCTACTGTATACCGGCAAAGGAGGGGTGGGCAAGACCAGCATCGCGGCTGCCACCGCCCTGCGCTGCGCCGACCTGGGTTACAAGACCATCGTCCTTAGCACCGATACGGCCCACAGCCTGGGCGATTCGCTGGACACCAACCTGGGGCCGGAGCCGGTCCCGGTGGCGGAAAACCTGTGGGGGCAAGAGGTGGATGTGCAATACTCGATTGCCACCTACTGGGGCAAGTTCCAGCAATACATGGCCAGCGTCCTCACTCGGCAAGGGGTGGAGGAGATTGTGGCCGACGAGGTGGCGATCATCCCGGGCCTGGACGAAGGGGCCAGCCTGCTCTGGCTGAACCGCTACGTGGAAGAGGGAACCTACGATGTGGTGGTGGTGGATGCCGCCCCCACGGCCGAGACCCTGCGGCTGTTGAGTTTGCCAGAGACCGGCCGCTGGTGGTACGAGCGGCTTTTTGCGCTGGGCAAAGGGCTGGGAAAGACGTTGGGGGTGCTGCGCGTACTGCCGGACAACGAGACGGTGCAGGCCATCAACCAGTTGTTTGCCAGCCTGGAACAGGTGCGCCAGATTTTATCCAACCCCGATCTGACCTCCGTCCGGCTGGTGATCAATGCCGAAAAGATGGTGATCAAAGAGACCCAGCGGACCTACACCTACCTCAATCTGTACGGCTACAATACCGATGCGGTGGTTTGCAACCGGCTGATCCCGGAGGCGGTGACCGACCCGTATTTTGCCGCCTGGAAAGCGTTGCAGCGGGAGCATCAGACGCTGATCCGGGAGGCGTTTGACCCGCTGCCCATCATCCGGGTGCCGCTGTTTGATTCCGAGGTGGTGGGGTTTGACGACCTGCGCCGGGTGGCGGAGGTGCTGTTTGACGGGGGCGACCCGACCGAGCGGCTGTTTGAGGGGCGGGCGCACTGGGTGGAGCCGGCCGAGAAAGGCGGTTACGATCTGGTGATCCAACTCCCGTTTGTCAAAAAGAGCGAACTGCAACTGTACCAGCAGGGGGACGAATTGACCTTGCGGGCCGGCGCATGTCGGCGCAACTTTGTCCTGCCGCGCTCGCTGTGGAACCGGCTGGTGCGGGGGGCGCGCTTTGAAGGAGGGCTGTTGCGGGTCCATTTTGCCTGAGATGCACGAAAAAGAGGGTGTCGTACGCATTGATCGCGGCCGGTACCGGCGCATCACTCGCTTTTTTGCCGGCGTCATCCTCCACCTGGTCTGGTGGGACGTGTTGCTGCGCCGGATGATGCCCGGCCGGGTGCAGCGGAGCCGGCCGGAGCGCTATCGCCGCCTCGCCCGCCGCTTCCGCGAAATGGCGGTCGCCATGGGTGGGGTGATGATCAAGGCGGGGCAGTTCCTCAGCTCGCGGGTGGACGTGCTGCCACCCGAGATCACGCAGGAGCTGGCCGGCCTGCAGGACGAAGTGCCGCCGGAGCCGTGGGAGGCGGTCGGCCGGGTGATTGAGGAAGAGTTGGGCCGGCCGCCGGCCGAGATCTTTGCCCGCTTTGAGCAACGGCCACAGGCGGCCGCCAGCCTGGGGCAGACCCATCGCGCCTGGCTGCCGGGCCCGGATGGGAAGCGGGGCGACGCGGTGGTGCTCAAGGTGCAGCGGCTGGGGATTGAGCGGCTGGTGGAGACCGACCTGGCGGCGCTGCGGCGGGTGGCGGGCTGGGTGATGCTCTACCCGGCCATCCGGCGGCGAGCCGATGTGCCGGCGCTGGTGCGCGAGTTTTCCCGCACCACCTGGGAGGAGTTGGACTACCGCGCCGAGGCGGACAACGCCGAACGGTTCAAAGCGATGTTTGCCGACGACCCCGTTGTGCGCGTCCCGGCCATCTACCGCCAGCACAGCACCGGCCGGGTGCTGTTGCTGGAAAACGTGGAGGCCATCAAGATCACCGATTTTGATGCCATCGAGGCGGCCGGCGTGAGCCGCGCCCAGGTGGCGGCCAAGCTGATGGACGTCTACCTGCGCCAGGTTTTTGAAGAGGGCTTTTTCCACGCCGACCCGCACCCGGGCAACCTCTTTATCCGGCCGATGGGGCCCAAGCCGCTGGATGGCCAGCTCTGTCCCTTCCAGCTCACCTTTGTCGATTTTGGCATGGCCGGCCGGGTGCCGCCGCAAATGGGCGAGCAACTGCGCGAAATCCTGCTGGCGCTGGCGCTGCGCGACGCGCACCGGATGGTGCGGGCCTACCAGGCGCTGAACCTCTTTTTGCCCGGCGCGGACCTGGAGCGGGTGGAGGAGGCCACCGCCCGGCTCTTTGACCAGTTCTGGGGCATGAGCATGGAAGAGTTGTGGCAGGTGGACTATGCTCAGATGCACGCGCTGGCGCTCGAGTTCCGCGACATCCTGTTTGACCTGCCCTTCCAGGTGCCGCAGGATTTTATCTTTTTGGGGCGGGCGGTGGGCATTCTCTCCGGGCTGGCCATCTCGCTCGACCCGCAATTCAACCCGTGGGGGGCCATCGAGAAATACAGCCAGCGGCTGCTGCGCCGGCAACGGGAGTGGCCCGGCCTGCAGGAGGCGTTTCAGGTGACGCTGGAGACGCTCCGGCCGCTGCTCTCGCTGCCGCTCAAGCTGGAGACGGTGCTGGAACAGGCCGGCCGGGGCGAGTTGAAGGTCCGGCTGGTACCGGACCGGGGCCTGGAGCGGCAGTTGCGACGGATGGAGCGCGCCTCCGGCCGGGGCTGGTGGGGGCTGGTCTTTGCCGCGCTGCTGACCTCCGGGACAGTGCTGTACGTGAGCCAGGAGCCGGTCCTAGCGGCGATTGGCTGGGGGCTGGCCGGACTGAGCCTGCTGTGGGGACTGGTCAGCGGGAGGTTGCGCTAGTGGGCCACGCGTGTTACCGGCGCGTGGTGCTCTCGCCGCATCTGGACGATGCGGCGCTTTCCTGTGGGGGAGCGATTCACAAATGGACGGCGGCCGGGGAGCCGGTGCTGGTGATCACGCTGATGGCGGGCGACCCACCGGCCGGGGAGTTTTCCCCGTTTGCCCACTACCAGCACGCCAGTTGGGGGCTGCCGCCGCGGGAGGCCTATGCCGCCCGCCGCGCGGAAGACCTGGCTGCCATGCGGGTGTTGGGGGCGGAATATCTGCAGCTCGATTTTCTGGACTGCATCTATCGGCGGGGGCCGGCCGGCTGGTTTTACCAGTCGGATGAGGAGATTTTTGGCGCGGTCCACCCGGCCGATGAGCCCCTCGCGGATCGACTGACCGCCGCGCTGCAAAAGCTGGAGTCGCTGGCGGCCGGGGCGACGGTGTATGCCCCGCTGGGGGTGGGCAACCACGTGGACCATCAACTGGTCCGCCGGGCGGCCGAGGCCTGGCGCGGCCGGGGGTTGTGCTACTACGAAGATTATCCGTACGCGGAGACGGCCGACCTGCGGCCCGCGTCAGCGGTTCGTGGCCTGTCTCCCTGTACCGTTCCTCTGACTGAAGCTGATCTGGACGCCAAAGTGGAGGCTATCGGCTGCTATGTTTCCCAGATACCTATGCTCTTCGGTACCTTGATGCAGATGGAAATCTCGGTACGTCTTTTTTCTCAAGTGTTATCAAAGATGTGGGCCATAGATGATGTTGGTTCTTGACCATTGGTCAGACTGGTATTAAAATCCTTAGCTGTTGATTGATTTTTACGAAGGCGTGGTGTTGGGCTACGCTGGATTTTTCAACAAAGGGGATGACAAAGTGAAGTCCTTTTACTGCATCGCCGCCGGAGGATGTGAGTTGCTTGCGGCGACAGAATGGTTCGCCCGAAAGTCAGCCCGCTGTGAAATAGACCGTAACTGGTAACCATGAAGCCTGTCACTGACCCGGCCGTACGCATCGGCCAGCACAGCCGCACCGGCCGCGCCGCAGCCATCAACAGCGAGTACTGCGGGGCGACCTCGTTCGTCCTGCTGCAGGACGAGAACGAACGGCCTGTGACGCTGGGGCTGGTGGCGGACGGCATTGGCGGGGTGGGCTACGGGGCGCAGGCCAGCCAGTGGGCGGCCCAGGTGGTGCGGCGCCGGTTCACCGCATCGGACTCGCCGGACGTGCTGGATCTGCTCAACCAGGCGCTGCAGGAAGCCAATCGCAGCCTGTACGAGCGCGGGCTGGCCCAGTTTGAGGAGGGCGGCCGGTTGGGGACTATGCTGGCGGCCGTTGCGATTATTGAGAATCGTCTCTACGTCGCCCACGTCGGCGACAGCCGGATCTACCTGTTGCACCCCGGCCGCGGTCTCGTCCGGCTCACGCACGACCACACCCGGCCGGACCTGGAGCGCTACCTGGGCCAATCGCGCGAGGTGACCGTGGACCTCCGGCTGCGGCTGCGGGAGGGGCAGACCGACCGGCAGATGTTGAACAATCAAGGGGTCCCCTTGATGACCGGGGACAAGGTCTTGCTGGTGACCGATGGGGTGACCGACGCGTTGTCGGATGACGCGATTCGATCGATTCTGGAACGCTACCCGCCGGACAAGGCGGCCGAGCGGCTGACGCGAGCGGCCCACGGCCGGGATGGGCGCGACACCGCCTCGGCGCTGGTGCTGGAAGTGCCCGCCGCGGCCGACGGCACCCGCCAACCCTTCCCGCGCCAGTTGATCCACGCCGGGCTGGGGCTGATTGGCCTGCTGGCGCTGGTCTTTGGGCTGGCAGGTTGGCTGTCTACGTCGGAAAGCAAAGACCCGGCCGACCTGACCGCGACCGCCACCGGCCGGCCGGCCGATGCAACTCGGGCTGATCCGCTGCTGCTCCCCACCATCATCCTTTCTCATACGCCTACCGCAACCCCCACGCCTAGCGAAACGCCAACTCCCAGATTGACTGCTACCCCCTCAGTCACGCCCACGGTGACCGACACGCCTACCCCCCGGCCGACCTGGACCTTGCAGCCCTCGCCGACCCGCACGCGTGCGCCGGCCGCCACCCGTACCAGCACACCATCGCCTGACGCAACAGAACTGCTGACCGTTACCACGACCTCTGTCGCCCCGCCACCGCCCACGCCCACCGCCACGCCTATTCCTATCCCCCGGCCGTGAAGCATGGCTGTGTGCACATCTTGACTTGTCCCGCCTATCCGTCAATGGTATACTGTGCATAGAACTGCTCACATTCTGTTATACCCTGTCAAGCCTTTGGGGTGAGCAGGTACCTTTGCACGAGCTTAAAGTTTGGAAAGGTTGGGAGATGAGGCCTGTTACCGAACCGGCCGTGCGGGTGGGATACCATAGCCGCATCGGCCAAGCTGTCGAGACCAATAGCGAATTCTGCGGAGTGACCTCGTTTGTCCTCTACGAGCGGGAGATCGGCCGGCAGGTAACGCTAGGGATGGTTGCGGACGGCATTGGCCGGGATAACTATGGCGAGGAGGCGAGCCAACTGGCAGTCCAGGTGGTGCGCCGTCACTTTTCCGAATCGGACTCGCCGGATATGTTGCGGTTGCTCTATAACGCCATGCGGGAGGCCAATAGCACGCTGCACGAGCGCGGGCTGGTCTACTCGGAACTGGGCGGCCGGCTGGGGACCACGCTGGCGGCCGCAGTGATCCTAGGTGATCGGCTCTACATTGCCAACATTGGCGACAGCCGCATCTACGTGTTGCGACCCGGCCGCAAGCTGACCCAGATATCCACCGATCACGCCCACCCGGCCCCGGCCGAGGGAGTTAATGTCCACCCGGCCGCGCCAGACCTGGCCTGCTACCTTGGTCAGTCGCCGGAGGTGGCGGTGGATTTCCGCATGCGGTTGCGGGAGGGGCAAACTGACCGCCAGATGCTGGGCAACCAAGGGGTCCCCCTGATGCCTGGGGACAAGATCCTGCTGATGACTGATGGCGTGACCGATGCACTGTCTGAAGACAAGATTCGCGCAATCCTGGAGCGCTACCCACCGGAAAAGGCGGCCGAACGACTGACGCGGGCGGCCCACCGCCGGGATGGACACGACAATGCCTCGGCGCTGGTGATGCAGGTGCCTGCTGCAGCCAGTGCGGCCCCGCAACAACTCCGCCCCGTGCTGTATGGCGCGCTGGGGTTGATTGGCCTGGTAGCGGCAGTGGCTGTTGCTGTGGGGGTGGTGCGCTGGGTGACTACATCTGAGGGGAGTGCGCCGGCCGAGCCGACCGCGACCGTGACCAGCCCGCCGGCCGAGCCAACCCAGGCCGACCTGCTATTGCTGCCCACGATCGTGCTTTCCCCCACGCCCAGCGCGACGCCTCCCGCGACCCCCACCGCCACGCCCACCGCCACGCCAACTCAGACTGAGACGCCTACCCCCCGGCCGACCTGGACCCTCCGGCCGTCGCCGACCCGGACGCGGGCTCCTGTTTTCACGCCTACCCTGGAGCCATCCCCCGAACCGACCGAGCCGCCGCCCGCTACCGCGACGCCAGCCCCGCCCCCGCCAACCTCGCCGCCGAGCGAGCCCACCGCCACGCCTATTCCCAGGTCGTGATACGGGCCACTACTATGTGAGAGGACAAAACCGATGCAAGTAAAGCGCTTGTCTGTTTTGTTTGTGCTGACCGCCTGTGCCTTGCTGGCTGTTTTGGGCATGACCCAGTTAGCTCAGGCCAGGGATGTGGTGGGGTCAGCCCGCGCGCCGCTGGCCCCGGCCGCCGGCGAGGTGCTGACCCTGACGGTCACTTCCGACCTGCCCGGCGCTCTCTACGATCCCGGGCCGCTGGCGGCCAATCGCACGGTCTATTTCAACAACCAGTCATCGCAGATTATCTCGGTGACGGCCGCCATCTCGGCCACGGACCCCATCTCTACCTATGCCGGCGCTCCTGCCTTTGGGTCCATTCCGCCGCTGGTCGTTGTGCCGCCGTGGCTGGTGAGCTACACGGCCGGCGCGGGCGCTGGTACGCAGCCGGCCGTCGCCTTTACCGCGGTCACCACCGGCGGGTTGAGCCTGACCCACGCCATCACCTTTGCGCCGGACGCCACCGACCCGGCCGGAGAGCTTGCTGCCCCACCTTACGCCAATTCGGGTTTCACCATTGCCTTTACCTCTACGGACAGTGGTAGTGGCGTGGCCGGCACCCAACTCTGGTTCCGGCCGCCGGCAACCGCTATCTGGGAGACGGCCGGGCCGGTCACCACCAGCCTGAGCGGCGAGCTGGCTGTCTCCCCGGCCGATGGCGAGGGGCTGTACTGGTTTGGGTCGGTGATCACCGACCGGGTGGGGAATATCCGGGACGGCCGGACCATCACGGACGCGGTGCAGACGGTGTACGATATCACCCCGCCGGATGTGACGGCCGATGCGCCGGCCGTCTCGTCGAGCGCGCCCATCGTCGTGAGCTTTGTGGCTACCGACACGCTCGGCGGGGTGGCGCTGACCGAACTGTGGGTCCGGCCGCCGGGCTCTGTAATCTGGTCCGCCAGCGGCATGACGGCGACCGGCAACAGCGGGGCCTGGGCATACCCCCCGGCCGCGGCCGGGCAGTATTGCTTTGGCGCGGTCTCTACTGATCGGGCCGGAAACGGCAGCGCGCCTCCCAGCGGCGCAGGCGATGCCTGTACGCTTTATGACCCGAATTCCCCCGTCATCAACGCGGTGAGCGCGAGTTCCAGCCTGCCGGCCCGAATTTACGCGCCCGGGCTGACGGCCGAGGGGGGCCAGGTCTACTTTAACAGCGCGGCCGAGCAGCAAGTGACCGTGGCGGTGGATTGGAGCGACGATAACCAGGCCAGCCTGGCGGGCAGCGCGGCCTTTGGCATGACGCCTCCGCCGGACACGGCCGCTCCCTGGGAGCTGGTTTACACGGTGCCGGCGACGGCCGGGCCGCAAGAGTGGGTTGACCTGACCGTGCAGGATGCGGCCGGGCTGACCGACACCGCCCAACTCACCTTAACCCGGGACATTGTGGCGCCCGTGCCCACGGCCGACGCGCTGACCCTGGCGGCCGGGCCTGTCCCCATCACCTTTACCGCCTCCGATGCTGGCGGAGCGGGGGTAGCCACGGTTGCACTGTGGGCGGCCGAGCTGCCAACCGGAACCTGGGCTGCCACCGGCGTGGTCACGACGACTGCGGCCGGAACCTTCCACTACGCTCCACCCAGCGACGGGGTTTGGGCCTGGGGAGTGGTGGCGGCCGATCGGGTGGAAAACGCCTCGCCCACGCCGGTGCTGACGGACGTGCAGACGATGGTCGACACAACTCCACCTGCCGCGAGCGTTGCGTCACTCCCGTTGGTGGATACCCCGCTCATCACTGTGACCTTTGTGGCCACGGACAACCTCAGCGGGGTGAGCCTGACCGAGTTGTGGGTCCGGCCACCCACCAGCAGCCTATGGAGCGCCAGCGGCCTCACGTTACCGGGCACGGGTGGAACGTTCAGCTTTACGCCGCCCGGCCCCGGCCGGTACTATTTCGCGGCCGTCGCCACGGACGTGGCGGGCAACGCCGGCCCAGAGCCCACGGGCGATGGCGACAGCTCGACGCTGTATGACCCCGGCCTGCCGATCATTGACGGGGTCTCGGCCAGCTCCAGCCGGCCGGCCAACTTTTACACGCCCGGCCTTTCGGCCGTCGGTGGTGCGGTCTATTTTAACAATAGCACGGCCGGCCAGACGGTGGGCCTGACCATCACCTGGGTGGATCCGGGACAGGCGGCCGCGTTGCTCGGCGAGCCGGCCTTTGGGACCACGCCCACCATTGTGACCGCGTCGCCGTGGACGGTCAGCTACCCGATAGCGGTGGGCGATGCGAGCGAGATGGGCGTGCAATTGCTGGTGACCACGACGGCCGCGCTGACAGATACAGCCTCGGTTGACTTTGTCCGCGACGTGACGCCCCCGTCTGTGGTCAGCAATGGTATTGCGGAGAGCAGCCCCTACCTGCACGCCAGCGGGGACACGCTCTATTACAGCAGCGGGATGGGAGCCATCCCGGCCGTTTTTGTCATCGCCGGCACTGCCAGTGACGGCGGCGCGGGGTTGAGCCACGCGACCTTTTCCCCGGCGTTTGGGGACGTCAAGCCGGATGACTTCACCCCGGCCGCCTGGTCGGCCGATTACACCGTTTCGAATGCCGATTCCGGCGACGGGCAGATTGTGGTGACCGTTTACGATCACGTTGGCTTGAGCGGCACGGCCGGTTTTCCCTATCTGCACGACACGGTCGCGCCAGTGCCGGCTCTGCTGAACGTCCTGGCCGCCACCGCCAGCCGCACGGTCACGGTTTCCTGGCAGGCAACCGACAACCGCAGCGGCGTGGCGACCACCGAGTTGTGGGTCCGGCCGGAGGGCGGTAGCTGGGTTGGCCCCAGCCTGACGCAAAGCGGCACCAGTGGGGTCTTTACCATCACGCTGTCGGCCGAGGGGCGTTATTTCCTGGCGGCCGTCTCTACCGACCGGGTCAGCAACCGCAGCGCCACCCCTACTGGCGAAGGGATGGCGGAACTGGTGTACGATGCGACCCCGCCGGATTCGGCCGCCAATAGCCCTTGGGCGACCAACGCCAGCCCGATTGGGGTGAGCTGGGCAGTGACCGAGACCCTGACGGCCGTTGACTGGACCGAACTCTGGGTGAGGGTGGGGACGGCCGGTGTTTGGGCCAGTACCGGCGTGACCGATACGGGCGAGAGTGGCACCTTCAACTATGTGCCCACGATGGAAGGGCCGCACTATTTTGCCACGGTGGCGCAGGATGTGGTGGGTAACACCGAGGCGAGCCCAACCGACGATGGCGACAGCAGCACCGTTTATGACATCACCGGCCCGGCGGCCTTCATCAATGCCCCGTTGTATACCGGCGGCGATTCCTTCCTGGTCCGCTGGGGCGCGACCGACGCCGGCGCAGGGATGGAACCAGGCGGCTATTACCGGGTGGAATACCGGGTCGCTGACGGTGTGTGGTTCGATTGGTTTGCTGCCACCAGCCAGCTATCGGCCACTTTTGGCCCCACGCAGCCGGTGACCGTGACGCAGAGTACGGCCTATACCTTCCGCGTCCGCGCCTGGGATGCGCTGGGCAACCCCGGCGAGCCGGTCACACGTACCGTCTCTACCGAACTGCAGCAGATCTTTTTGCCATTGGTTCTCAAGCAATATACACCTTTTGGCAACGGTGGGTTTGAGGCCGGCTGGGACAACTGGCGGCACGGTGGTCAACTGGTAACATCACTCTCTACCAGCGTCGTTCACAGCGGGGCGCGTGCGGCGCTGCTGGGAAGTTCTACGTACAATTGCAATAACGGAGTGCCGGTCGGCTCTGGTTGGGTTGAGACCGATCTGACGATGCCCAATCCATCAACCGGCTCGGTTGACCTGCTCGTCTGGTTCAATATGTGGACCCAGGATAGCTTTGGGTGGAGCGAATTGTGGGGCTACTATGATGGGCTGCAGGTGGACATCAATGGGGTCATGGTGGAGGTGACAGGTCTGGACTATGGCCCGGCCGATTGCGGCGCGACGGCCGCCAATAGCGGCTGGCAGTTGTGGACCGTGTCGGTGCCCAACCGGTATTGGGGCAAGAATGTCACACTGCGCGTCGCCAACTATAACCGGCCGGATGGCTACTTTAACTCCTGGACCTACGTGGATGACATCTCCATTGTGGTGACGCCGTAGGCGCAATGCCCGATGGGCAAGGATCGGCTCTATCGTTCGGAAGCCATTGTGCTGCGCCGCCATGATTTTGGAGAGGCCGACCGGCTGCTGACGCTCTTTACGCGCGAGCACGGCAAGATGCGGGCGATTGCCAAGGGGGCGCGCAAGCCGCAAAGTCGCAAGGCGGGGCATGTGGAGCTGTTTATGCGCAGCAAAATGCTCTTTGCCCGCGGCCGGAACCTGGATATCATCACCCAGGTGGAGTTGGTGGAAGCTTACCGGCCGCTGCGGGAGGATCTGGTCCGCGTCACCTACGCCAGCCATGCAGTCGAACTGTTTGATCGCTTTACGGCCGAGAATGACATTCACCCCGAGCTGTTCAATCTGTTGGCCGAGGGGTTGGGCTGGTTCGCGGAGAGCCAGGACCTGCTGCTGACCGCCCGTTTTTACGAGTTGCGCCTGCTGGGCATGGTCGGTTTTCAGCCGCGTCTGTTCCAATGCGCCCGTTGTGACGAACTACTCCAGCCGCAGGATCAGTTCTTCAGCTACGAACTGGGTGGCGTGCTCTGCCCGAACTGCCAGCCGGCCGATCGCCACGCTCACCCCATCTCCCTGCCCGCGCTCAAAGTGCTGCGCTACCTGCAGACCCGGCCGTACGGCACCGTCCGGCGATTGCAGGTGCGGCGCGCGTTACACACCGAACTGGAGGCCATCATGTTTGGGTACATCCAGCACTTGCTGGAACGTCACCTGCAGTCGGCCGACTTTTTGCGGCGGCTGCGCCGGGAGGCGGCCGGCTGAGCCCTGATGAGCCAACTGCGCGCCTTTCTGGATACCGTCCGTTTTGAGCATACGTTGTTTGCGCTGCCCTTTGCTTATCTGGGGATGGTGCTGGCGGCCGGGGGCTGGCCCACGTTGCACCAGTTCATCTGGATCTCGGTGGCGATGGCGGCCGCCCGGACGGTGGCGTTTGCCGTCAATCGGTACGCCGACCGCGAGTATGATGCCCGCAACCCGCGCACGCGGGACCGGCCAATTCCCAGCGGCCAACTCTCCCCGCGCGTGACGCTGGCGTATGGCACGGTTGCGGCTCTGCTGCTGGTGGTTGCCGCCTGGCAGCTAAACCCGCTGGCGCTGAAGCTACTGCCGGCCGCGCTGTTCCTGCTGGTGGGGTACAGCTACACCAAACGGTTCACCTGGCTGGCGCACTGGGTGCTGGGCGGGACCGACGGGCTGGCCCCGGCCGGAGCCTGGGTGGCGGTCCGTGGCAGCCTGGATCTCCCGGCCGTGTTGCTCTGGCTGGCAGTCACATTCTGGATTGCTGGTTTTGACCTGATCTACGCCTGCCAGGACACCGAATTTGACCAGGTGGAAAAGCTGCAAGCGGTGCCGGCCGTCTTTGGGGTGGCGGCCGCGCTGCGGCTGGCACAGGCCAACCACGTGCTGACGGCCCTGCTGCTGGCGGCCGTCGGGTGGGTTCTGGCACTGAGCTGGCCTTATTGGCTAGGGCTGGCGGCCGTGGCCGCCCTGCTGATCTACGAGCACGCGCTGGTCAGCCCTGCGGATCTATCCAGGGTCAATGTGGCCTTTTTCAACGTCAATAGCATCATCGCCGTGGTCATCTTTGCCAGCACCTGGCTGGCGTTGCTGGTATGAACTTGGCGGCGGCCATTGCCAAACCCCGGCCGTTCTGGTACAAATTCCAGCAATTGCGAAAAGCGCGCAACGACCGTTCCGCACAGGAGGATTTAGTAGAGTGAGAAGAAAAAGTTGGCTGCTCGTGTTGGTTGTGTCGCTAGGCCTGGTTCTGGGCGCGTGCCGCGCAGAGGAGGATACCCATCTCAAGATGGCGCTGCTGCCCATTATGGACACGTTGCCCTTTTACGTGGCAGAGCAGAACGGATACTTTGCGGCCGAAGGAATTACCGTGGAGCTACTCCCGGCCAAGAGCGCTCAGGAGCGAGACACGCTGCTGCAGGCGGGCGAGGTGGACGGTATGCTCACCGACGTGCCCGGCGTGGGGATTTTCAACCGGGACGAGGTGCAGGTCAAGATTGTCTCCCTAGCCCGCAAAGCCTACCCGGACTCGCCACTCTTCCGGCTGCTGGCGGCGCCGGGCAGTGGGATCGGCTCCCCGGCCGACCTGGCTGGCGTGGAAATCGGCATCAGCCAAAACACGGTCATTGAGTACATCACGGACCGGATGCTGGAGCAATCGGGGCTGCCGGCCGATCAGATTGCCATCATGGAGGTGTCTGCCATCCCAGTCCGCTTTGAGCAGCTGATGGCGGGGCAGATCAAAGCGGCCACGTTGCCGGACCCGCTGGCGCAGGGCGCGGTGGCGGCCGGGGCTACCCTGGTGGTGGACGACAGCCAGTTTGCCGAGTTTTCGCAGAGCGTGCTGGTTTTTGGTGTGGACGCACTGGACGCCAAGCCCGGAACGATCCGGAAATTTCTGGCCGCCTGGGCAAAGGCGGCCGCCGAGTTGAATGCCAACCCGGAAGCGTATCGCGACCTGCTGATCGAAAAGGGCCGCGTTCCGGAGAGCATCCAGGGTAGTTTTTCCATGCCCCCATTCCCGGTTGGCGAGATCACCAGCGAAGCCCAATGGGCGGACGTGGTGAGCTGGCTGCAAGAGCAGGGGCTGATTGACGCGGCGATTCTGTACAAGGATGCAGTGGACGCCAGCTACTTGAAGTAAAGGGTGAAACGTGAGGCGCGGACGCAAAGGTGGTCGGTTTCACGTTGCAGGCTGCTCGTTTGATGATTTCCGCCATTGACCTCACGTTTTCATATCCCTCCAGCGCAGCCATCTTTGAAGGGTTTGACTGGCAGGTAACGCAGGGGGAAGCCTGGGCGGTGATAGGCCCCAGCGGGTGCGGCAAGAGCACGCTGCTGATGCTGGTGACTGGGTTGCGCCATCCCACATCTGGGCAGGTGTTGGTGGATGGGGAGTCGCTTTTCCGGCCGCGGCCGCGCACCGGGCTTATCTTGCAGGATTACGGCCTGCTGCCCTGGGCCACCGTGTGGGAAAACGCCGCGTTGGGCCTGAAAATCCGTGGCTTTTACGGGCTGGATGGCAAACATACGCCGCCGGATGAAGATCTTGACCGGATGAAGGAGCGGGTAGACCGTTGGTTGGCCCGGTTGAGTATTGACCGCGTGGCGCACCAGTATCCCAACCAGATCAGCGGGGGGCAGCGGCAGCGGGCTGCCATTGCCCGCACGCTGGTACTCCGGCCGGACCTGCTGCTGATGGACGAGCCATTCGGCGCGCTGGATGCCCTCACGCGGGAGGATCTGCAAAGGCTGATGCTCGAGTTGCGGGCTGAAAAAGGGCTGACCACGGTCATTGTCACCCACAACATTGAGGAGGCGGTGACGATGGGGCAGAAAATCCTGGTGCTACGCCGGCCGCCCAACCGGGAAACGGTGGCGGTGGACAACCCGGACGCCGGCCGGCCGGACTATCGCACCAGCGAGACCTTTTTTGCCCAGTGCAATCACCTGCGGGCGCTGCTGGAAGGGAGTTGGGATGCGCTGGCGTGATCTGGGGGTGGGCGCACTGACCACACTGATGTTGTGGCAACTGCTGGCGTGGGGTATCGGCCGGCCGGTCTTTCCACCGCCCCATCGCGTGCTGATCGCCTTTGCGCAGGGCATAATCGGCGAGTTGGGGCGGCATCTGCTCATTAGCGCCTGGCGGGTGACGGCCGCCGTCCTGCTCTCGGTGGTCACGGCCGCGCCGCTGGGATTGGGGCTGGGGCAAATTCGCGCACTGGACCGTTTTTTCGCGCCGTTGATCTACATCGTTCACCCCATCCCCAAAATTGTCTTTCTGCCGGTGATTCTAGTGTTGCTGGGTTCTGGCGACCTGAGCAAGATTTTCATCATCGCCCTGATCCTCTTTTTCCAGATTCTGGTAGTGGTGCGGGACGCGGCCGCCGACCTGCGACCTGAGTTGATCCTCTCAGTGCGCAGCCTGGGGGCCGGTCGGCGGGCACTGTACCGCTACGTCTATTTCCCGGCCGCCATCCCGGCCGTGCTTACCGCGTTGCGCGTCAGTGTGGGGACGGCCGTGGCGGTGCTGTTTATTGCGGAGAGTTTTGCCACCACCAGTGGATTGGGCTATTATATCATCATCGAGGCGTGGGGCGCGCTGCGCTATCCGCAGATGTTTGCCGGTGTGCTGGCGATGAGCATCTTGGGGCTGGCGCTTTATTTTGCCATCGACGCGCTGGACCGCCGCCTCTGCCCGTGGCGCGAAGCCAGATGAACGCGGCTACGAGACTGGTCTCTTTCTCTCCGCGCGCTTGCCTTTAACCCGCGAACGTTGTAGGATAGGACAAAGTGAGAGCGAGGTGCAATGAACACCAAGCAACCCAGTTCCTATTTCTGCTTTATTTGCGGCCGAAAGAACCCGGTTGGCCTCAAGATGAGCTTTTTCAACACAGGCTCTGGCGAGGTGACGGCCGAGTACACCGTGCCCGACCACTACCAGGGCTATCCCGGCGTGGTGCATGGCGGGATCGTCGCTGCCATGCTGGATGAAACCGCTGGCCGCTCGGTGATGAACGAGGGCTCCGACCAGGAGCGCTTTTTCGTGACGCTCAAGCTAGAGATCAAATACCGGCGGCCGGTGCCCACCGAGACGCCGCTCAAGATCGTCGGCCGGCTCACCAGCCTGCGCGGCCGGCGGGCTACGGTCCACGGCGAGATCGTGCTGCCGGATGGGACGCTGGCGGCCGAGGCGGAAGCGCTGCTGGCCGAAATGCCGGCCCAGATGACCGAAGGGGTTGACCACGAGGCGCTCGGGTGGCAGGTGTACGATGACTGAGTTGTACCAGTTTGGCGATATCTACGACCTGCTGTATCAGGACTGGGAGCGGGATATTGCCTTTTACGTGGGCGAGGCGCAACGGGCCGAGCCGCCAGTGTTAGAGTTGGCCTGCGGCACCGGCCGGGTGCTCATCCCCACGGCCGAGGCCGGCGTGACCATCTGGGGGGTGGATCTGACGCCGGAGATGCTGGCGCGGGCGAAGCGCAAAGTGGCAGCGCTGCCGGCCGAGATCCAGGCACGAATCACGCTGCGCCAGGGGGACATGCGCGATTTTGACCTACCGGAGCGGTTTGGGCTGGTCACCATTCCTTTCCGCTCCTTTCTCCATTTGATGGCCGTAGAGGACCAACTGGCGGCGCTGGACAATATCTGGCGGCACCTGAGGCCGGGCGGACGGCTGGCGCTCAACTTTTTCCAGCCCAACCTGGTCACCATCGCCAACTATCTGACGCACAGCCAGGGTGCGCTCAAGCTGCTGGGCGAGTGGATGGACGCAGCGACCAGCCGGCGGCTGGTTGGGTGGGAGACCCGCTCGTACGAACCGGCCACCCAGGTCATCCGCAACCAGTGGATTTTCGACGTGCTGGACGCCGACGACAAGGTAGTGGATCGGTTTTACCGGCCGCTCACGCTGCGCTGGCTGTACCGGTACGAGTTCGAGCATCTGCTGGCACGGACCGGCTTTGAGGTAGAGGCACTGTATGGCGACTTTGAACGGTCGCCATTTGACGAACAGAGCAACGAAATGGTTTGGATAGCTCGGAAAGGCACGAAATGAGGATTCGTCGGATCTATTTGATGTTGTTTGCGCTGAGTCTGCTGCTGGCTGCCTGTGGCAGCGATGCGGTCCGCGGGGACCAGTCGGTGCTGGTGGGGGAGGTGTATCTGGACTGCAATCAGGAGTGCCGGATCCACGGTTCGTGCGGCCCCTCCGAAGAGACCGGAAAGCAGGTTGTGTTGCTCGGGGTGGAGGAGCCTGGCTTTCCCGGCGTCAGTTCAGTGACCTTCAAGGGGTTGAACGCGGGCACGGCCGTAGAGGTGATGGACACCAAGGTGGTGGCTGGCGTGGAACAAAAAAGCAACCAGGATGTGGAAATCCGCTTTTACGCGGTAACAGAAGGGGATACTTTTGGCTGGGTGCCCGGCTTTTGCATCCTTAACCAGGCTCCGTAGCTGGGAAAAAGGGAAAAGATGAGCAGTCAAGAGGTTTACCAGGCGCTGGTCAAGCTGCAAGAGGAGGGTGGCACTGGCGCGCTGTGTACCGTCATTCGGACCGAGGGGTCCGTGCCGCGCCGGGTGGGAGCCAAAATGCTGGTTTACCCGGACGGACGGATTGTGGGCAGCGTGGGCGGTGGCGAAATGGAAGCCCGCATCATTGCCCGCGCGCTGGAGTTGCTGCAAGAGGGCGGCGAGAGTCCGGCCGAGGCCCCGTCGGGTGCTATCGTCAACATCCCGTTGGTGGACCCGGAGCAAGGGGATGCCGGCGTGTGCGGAGGCGAGATGGATGTGTTCATTGAACCCTTGCGGGCCGAACTCACCGTGCTGGTAGTTGGCTGCGGTCACGTGGGAAAGGAAGTGGCGGCGCTGGCCAAATGGCTCGGTTTTCGCGTGGCGGTCACCGATGACCGGGTCGAGTTCTGCAACCCCGAATGGGTGCCCGATGCCGATGTGTATTTGCCTGGGATTATCCCGGAGGCACTGGCGGGATTTGAGATCACCGACCAGACTTACATTGCGGCCGTCACCCGCGGCGTCAAGGCTGATACGGCCGCACTGCCCCATCTGCTTGGCTCGGCCGCCCCGTATGTTGGGGTGATCGGCAGCCGGCGGCGCTGGACGGTCGCCGTGGAGGAGTTGCGCGGGCTGGGTGTGCCAGAGGACCTGATCCGCCGCGCCCGCGCGCCGATTGGGCTGGAGATTGGAGCAGAAACGCCGCGGGAGATTGCAGTGAGCATCATGGGTGAAATTATCTCCTTTCGCCAGGGAGAGGCCGGCCGGCCGATGCAATGGCGGCCGCCGGCATTGGAGGAGTAAGCTGATGTGGCAGAGTTATCATACCCCGGCCAGTTTGGAGCAGGCGCTGGCTTTGCTGGCTGAGCACGGCAAGCGGGCGCGCGTAGTGGCTGGCGGGACCGACCTCATCATCGAGATGGAGCGCAAAATCCGCCAGCCGGAAGTGCTGATCGACATCACGCGCATCCCCGGTCTGGATCAGATCACCCTGGGCGACGACGGCGGGCTGCGCATCGGTCCGTTGGTCACACATAACCAACTGGTAGGCTCTGACCTGGTGGTGGAGCGCGCTTTCCCGCTGGCCCAGGCGGCCTGGAGTGTGGGTGCGCCTCAAATCCGCAACCGGGGGACGCTGGCCGGCAACCTGGTCACCGCCTCGCCGGCCAATGACACCATCACCCCGCTTTGGGCGATGGGCGCCAGGGTCAGGTTGGCGTACCAGGGCGGGTCGCGGGTGTTGACCTTCCCGGAGTTTTACCGGGGTGTGCGGCGCACGGCGATGCGGCCGGATGAGATGCTGGTGGAGGTGATTGTGCCCCCGCTGCCGGCCGGAGGGCGTGGCGTATTCCTCAAGTTTGGGCTGCGCCGAGCGCAGGCGATCTCGGTGATCAACCTGGCGGCCGTGCTGGCCTGGGATGGAGATGTGGTGCGCTATGCCCGCATCGCCGAGGGGAGCGTTGCCCCGACGATCATCCGTGCCCCCCAGGCTGAGGCCTTTGTGTCCGGTCAGCAATTGACCGACGGCGTTATCGAGCAGGCTGCGATCTTGGCGGCCAACGCCAGCCGGCCGATTGATGACTTGCGCTCCCCGGCCGACTATCGCACTGAAATGGTGCGGGTGCTGGCCAAGCGATCCCTGGCGTCGTTGCGGGATGAAAGCGAGCGAGACGGATGGCTCGGCCGGCCACCCATGCTGTGGGGCGGTACCGACGGACGCTTTCCAGCCTGGCATGAAGGTGAAGGAGTGGTACATGGCGCTGGGGGAGAGCGACCGATTGAAACCACAGTTAACGGCCGGCAGGTCGTCGTCCAGGGCGCGGAATGCAAAACGTTGTTGCACCTGCTGCGCGATGACTTGGGCCTGATGGGTACCAAGGAGGGGTGTGGCGAGGGCGAATGTGGGGCGTGCACGGTGTTGCTGGATGGCATCGCCGTGATGGCCTGCCTGGTCCCTGCGCCGCGCGCTCACCGAGCGGAGATCGTCACCGTGGAAGGGGTAGCGCAAGACGGCCGGTTGCATCCCCTTCAACAAGCGTTTGTGGACCAGGGGGCGGTGCAATGCGGCTATTGCACCCCCGGTTTTATCATGTCTGGCGTGAGCCTGCTGCAGGAACACCCACACCCAACTCGCGAACAGATCGTTCATGCCATTACGGGCAACCTTTGCCGCTGCACCGGATACGCCAAAATAGTGACCGCATTTGAGAAGGCTGGAGGAGATTGAAATGCACGATCATCGATTGTGGAGACGGGAGGAAATCCGCCTTGAGAAGCGCAAGGGGCTGATGAGCCGGGGATTCGTTGGCTGTATCATGTTTATCCTGGCACTGGCACTGGGCGGAGCCCTTTACTACTGGCTGGATAACAACTATAACCTGTACCGTGTCCTGAATATCCCACGGGACTGGCCGGGATGGGTGGTGGACGTTGTGGGAGTGGTGATCCTGGTGATCGCTGCGCAGGGAATCTTTGCCGTCCTCGGCAGCGTTGTCTGGAGGCTGACCGGCCGGGACAAAAAGGTCGGCGATCAGATGAACGAGTTGCTTGAGCGGTGGGATGATATTGAATACGATCGTTATCTGTAGTGAGGGCCATGGACCGAACTGTTCCTCGAACCGGCAGTGATGAGATAGAGCTCTATATCCGCACCTATTACTCGTTGCTGCGCAGCACCGGGGAGGTGGCGCTGGATGCGCTGGAGGAGGCACATGCCAACATGAACTCCAGCTTGCACGCCGGGGCGCGCAGTCTGCAGCCGGATATTGATGCACTGACCTACACCGCGCTGCGTTTGCCCGAGTGTATTTTTCAGGTGCGGCTGGTGGTGTTGGGACAGTCACAGGAGCTGTTTGTGTGGCGCGGCTACCCGGCCGTGGAAGGGTGGCAGGAAGCGACCGCCGCCGGCCGCCGTCGCCGCATGTTCTTTGATGGCCAAGAGACCCTGGCTGCCTACATCGCCAGCCGCTCCGACATTGACGATATCATCCCCATATTGACTGCTTTCCAGATTGAATGGAACAAGCTCCACCATCTGCTCCAGGGGACCCAATTACGGGACTGGCTGGAAAAGGCGCGGGGTCAACTGCTGGACGACGAGGAGCTTTCGGCGCTGGCGGCCGGCTTGGGGGTTCCTTTTGATGAGATGAACCAACTGCGGCAGATGTGGGGCGGCACGTTGGCCGACAAGTTGCTGGCTATGGCGGCCGGCCGCAAGCACTTTGCCCTCCACCTGCTGGATAGCTCGCTGGCGGCCTACCGCAAGGCCATCCGCCGCTGGTGGTCCCACATTGAGGATTACGTGCCCGAGATCGACTGCCTGGAGCGGCCGGTCTACTTTGTGTCCAGCAATACCCACAGCATTGCCAATTTGCTGTCCGGCTGGGCGTTGCGACAGGAGCGTACGCTTATCGAATTCATGCGGAGCGCTGGCCTGGATGGCCTGTTAGAGGAGTATGAGAAGTTGCAGGAAGAGGGCCAGCCTGGCGGCCGGGAAAACCTGCTCTTCTACGTGCAGAAAAAGTTGTTGGCGGCCGATTCGGGCGAGGTAGACCTGGCGGCCAAGATGGCGGCCGAGGGGGAGGTGGGCATCCGGCGTACTCCCAGTTCCCACAGCTTTGACGTGGAAGCACAGATTATCCAGCTTGATCGGCTCAACCCGGACGCCCTGGACCCACGCCTGCGGATGCCAGGGTTGGAAGCCTTGCGCAACTCGAATGCGCTCCTCATCAACATCGATTATCCTTTGGGGATGGCGGCCTACCAGATCCTGACCGAGATTGCCCGCAACATTCATTACTTCAAGGGTGTCTATGTACTGGGCAAAGCGGCCACGCTCAACGGCCGGATTGGGGATGTGATGATCCCCAACGTGGTCCACGACGAGCATTCCCAGAACACCTACCTGTTCCCTAACTGCTTCTCGGCCGGGCACGTAGCGCCCTATCTCAACTATGGCACCGTGCTCGACAATCAAAAGGCCATCACGGTGCGCGGGACTTTTTTACAGAACCCTACCTACATGGAGGTCATTTACCGAGAAGGGTATACCGACATCGAGATGGAGGCCGGGCCGTATCTGTCAGCGATCACCGAATCGCTCCGGCCGCGCCGCCATCCGTACAATGAGATTGTGAATTTGTACGGCGCCACCTTTGATATTGGTTTCCTGCACTATGCTTCGGACAAGCCGTTGAGCAAGGGGCAAAACCTGGGCACGCAAAGCCTTTCCTATTATGGGATGGATTCCACTTATGCGGCTTCTGTCGCCATCCTGCGGCGGATCCTGCAACGGGAGCTTGATGAACTGCGATAACCGCTCAACCTTTGGATAGGCAAGCTGGATGCCGCCACTTGAGCGATTGCAAACTGTGAAACGGAGGGGATATGGCATACAAGGATGCGATTGGGACAAGTCACGCGCGGATTGACGCGGTCGGCAAGGTGACCGGCGCGACGGTTTACCCCGGCGACCTGGGGATGGATGGGATGCTGTACATGAAGATCCTCTTCGCCGGCCGGCCCCATGCCCGCATCCTGCGCATCAACACGGCCGCGGCCGAGATGGCCCCCGGCGTGGTGGCCGTGTTGACCGCTCGTGACGTGCCGGTGAATGAATATGGCCTGATCATGCAGGACCAGCCGGTGCTCTGCGGCCCCGGTTCGGATAAGCCTGGCGCTGATGTGGTCCGCTGGGAGGGGGATCAGGTTGCGTTGGTGATTGCCGAGACCGAGGCCCAGGCGGCCGCCGCCCGCGATCTGATCGAGATCGAGTGGGAGGAGTTGACGGGTGTGTTCAGCGTGGCGGATGCGCTCCGGCCGGATGCGCCCCAGCTTCATCCGCACCGGCCGGGCAACGAGCTGGTCCACTGGGTCATCCGCACCGGCGATATGGATGCGGGCTGGGCGGCGGCTCAGGTGGTCGTGGAAAGCGAGTACCGCACCCCCTGGCAGGAACACGCCTATTTGCAGCCGGAGGCTGGCCTGGCCTATGTCGACCCGGACGGCCGGGTGGTGGCCCATGTGGCCGGCCAGTGGACGCACGAAGATCGGGAGCAGATTGCCCACGCGTTGAACCTGCCGGAAGAACGCATCCGGGTGATTTACGAGGCGATTGGCGGGGCGTTTGGCGGCCGGGAGGATATGTCGGTGCAGATTGTGTTGGCGCTGGCCGCCTTCCGGGTGCGCCGGCCGGTCAAGATTGTGTGGAGCCGTGAGGAGTCGATCATCGGCCATCACAAGCGCCACCCAATGACCATCAAAGCCAAATGGGGCGCGGACCGCGATGGCAAGATCACGGCCGTGGAGAGCGCCATCCTGGCAGATGCTGGCGCGTATGCCTATACCTCCACCAAGGTTTTGGGCAACGCTAACCTGATGGTCACTGGCCCGTACCACATCCCCAATGCCAGGGTGGACACGATTGGTGTTTACACTAACAATCCGCCCGGCGGCGCGTTCCGCGGTTTTGGTGGGCCGCAGGCGGCCTTTGCAGCCGAATCGCAGATGAACAAGCTGGCTGAGGCGCTCAAAATGGACCCGGTGGAGATCCGGATGCGCAACCTGCTGGCGGAAGGGGTGCCGCTGACCACCGGCCGGCCACTGGCCCCCGGCGTCACCATTGAGCAGGTGGTGGAGCGCTGTGCTCTGGAGGCTGGCTGGAAGCGGGGCAAAGCGGGCTGGCGCAAGCCCCGGCCGAAATCGCTCAAGCCCCATCTGGCCCGTGGTGTGGGCATTGGCTGTGCCTTCAAGAATGTGGGCTTTAGCTTTGGGGCCCCCGAGAATTCGTGGGCCAGGATCGAGTTGCACGGCGACCGGGAAATCCAGCGGGTGGCGCTGTACCAGGCCGGCGCCGACTGCGGCCAGGGGGCGCACACGGTGATGTCCCAGATGGCGGCCGAGGCGCTGGGTGTGCCAGTGGACCGGGTGGAAATCGCCCCATCGGATACGGCCACGTCGGAGAGCGCGGGTAGCGCCTCCGCCAGTCGGCTGACCTTTATGTCCGGCAACGCCATCCGCGGCGCGGCTGAGCGGGCGCTGGAGGCCTGGCAAGACGAGGACCGGCCGGCGGTGGGTGAATTCGTCTACCGGCCGCCCGCCACCAGTTCTTACGACCCGGAAACCGGCCAGTGTGAGCCCAACTTTGCCTATGGGTATGTGGCCCAGGCGGCCGAGGTGGAGGTGGATCTGGAGACCGGGCAGGTGCGGCTGGTGCGGCTGATTTCGGCCAACGATGTGGGCAAAGCGCTCAACCCGCAGCAGGTGGAAGGGCAGATCGAGGGCGCGGTGGTCCAGGCGCAGGGTTATGTCCTGCTGGAAAACCTGGTGGTGGAAGGCGGCCGGGTCAAGAACCCGTACTTGAGCACCTATCTCATCCCTACCGTGCTGGACGTGCCCGACGAAATCCGGCCGGTGATCCTGGAGCTGGCGGATCCGCGCGGTCCCTTTGGCGCGCGGGGCATGGCAGAGATGCCGTATCTGCCGCTGGCCCCGGCCGTCGTGGCGGCCGTGCGGGATGCCACCGGCGTTTGGTTCGATCAGTTCCCGCTCACCCCAGACCGGGTGTGGCGGGCGCTGCGCGGCCGGGAGTGGTGATGGCACGAGATCGGTGCCGCAAACCATCTGACTGGTTTTTCCCAGGTTTGGTCAACGAGGGGAGGGAGATGTGAGCCGCGTGATTCGCCTTTGGGGGTGGGGGCTCCTGCTTCTCGGTGTAGCTACCGTGGTGGCCTTTTTGGTCAGTTTCCCGCTTCTCCCTACCATTAGTTGGTATGACCTGTTGACGGAGGGTTTTTTCCTGGCCCTGCTGCTTGCCACGATGGTGTTGCTGGTCAAACTGCGGCTTGAGATGATCGCGGCTGGGCTGGGCGTGTTGGTCTACTCCATCTTTGTGGAATTGTTGGATGAGCTGGTGAGAGTGGCGCCCTTTTGGGATGGGCCAATTGAGTGGCTGCCACGGATTGCAGGGCTGGTTCTGATAGTTTACGGTATTTACCGCTGGCAGGACCAGTTGCGACGGGAGTTGGGCATTGCCCAGCAAGTGGAATCAACAGTCCAACAGCGCAATCAGGAGCTGGCGCTGCTCCATCGGGCCGGCCAGACCTTTGCCTCCACGCTCGACCTGGGGCAGGTGCTGGACACGGTGCTGGAGGAGGTGCGCCACCTGCTGGGGGTGATTGCCTGTTCCGTCTGGTTGCTGGATGAGGAGACCAGCGACCTGGTCTGCCAGCGGTCGGTGGGCCCCAAAAGCGAGCTGGTGCGCGGTTGGCGGTTGCCGGCCGGGACCGGGCTGGGGTATGCGGCCGTCAGCAGCGGCCAAATCGTCAACGTGCCGGATGTGCAGGCAGACGGCCGGTATTTTACCGGCGTGGATGACGAAACCGGGCTTCCCGTCCGGTCGGTGGTCAGCGTCCCGCTCCAGGTCAAGGATCGCGTAATTGGGGTGATCCAGGTAGTGGACGCCAAGCCCAACCGCTTTGGCCCCTCCGACCTGGCCTTGCTGGAGCCGCTGGCGGCCGCGGCCGCCATCGCCATCGAGAACGCCCGTCTTTATCGCGAGACCAGCCAACTGCGGGCCTTTAACGAGAACATCGTCCAGGACATGCATGAAGGGATTCTCATTCACAACGCCGATGGGGTGATTACCTTTGGCAACCCCCGGTTTTGCGAACTGATGGAGTGCACCTTGGGTGAACTCGAAGGGCTGCACTGGTCGGAGGTGGTTCCGTCGGAGTATGTCCCGTCGATCGAGGCTGAGACGGCCAAGCGGCCGCAGGGAATTGCCAGCCAGTACGAGGCGGCGCTGCTGTCCCGCACCGGCCGGCGGATTCCTATCATTGTCAGCGCCCGGCCGATGTTTCAGGGAGATGAGTTGGACGGAGTGCTGACGGTGTTCACCGACATCACGGAGCGCGTGCAGTCGGAACAGGCGCTGGCAAAACGCGCCCAGCAAATGGCGGCGCTGTACGAAACCTCGCTGGAGATCAACGCACAGCTGGACCTGGAAGCTTTGTTGAAGGCCCTTGTCCGCCGGGCGGCCGACCTGGTAGACGTACGAATGGGCGGTCTGTATCTGGTGCGGCCGGATGGCGAGACGCTGGAACTGGTCGTCAGCTACAACCTGCCGCGCGATTATCGCGGCACCGTCATCCAATTTGGCGAGGGGGTGTCCGGCCGGATTGCCCAGACCGGTCAGTCCTACCAGGTGGCCGATTATCTTGGTTGGGATGGCACAGCACCAGTGTATGAGGGCAGTCCCTTCCGCCGAGTGTTGGGCGTACCGCTCAAAGTGGGTGATGTGGTCATTGGGGTGCTCAACGTCACCGATGACAAGCAGCCAGGGCTGTTTGACGACGACCAGGTCCGCCTGGTGAGCCTGTTCGCCGATCAGGCCGCCATTGCGGTCAACAACGCCCGCCTCTTTGATTCCGTCCGCCACCAGGCGGACCAGCTCGAGGCGCTGCGGCAGGTATCGCAGGACCTGATGGCTCTCCACGACCTGGACACGCTGCTGCGCCAGATCGTGGAGCGGGCCATCCGGCTGCTGGATGGCGAGGCGGGCGGGGTGACGCTCTACCGGCCGGACCTGGAAAAGCTGGAGTGGAAGCTGGCAGTGGGGAGCGAGGAGTACAGCCGGCCGAGGATGATGGCCCTGGATGAAGGGCTGGTGGGCAAGGTGTGGTTGACCGGGGAGTCGGTGATTGTGAACGACTACCAGAATTGGCCGGACAGGTCGCCCCAGTGGCCAGGCTTGACCGGCGCGGAAGTGGCCGTGCCGGTTCGGTGGGGCGACGAGCTTTTGGGGGTGCTCAATGTAGACAGCGTCAGTCAACGCTTTACCGAGGAAGACGCCAGACTGCTCGAACAATTTGCCGGCCAGGCCGCCATCGCCATCCAGAACGCCCGCCTGTTGACCCGCATTCAGGAACATGCCGGCCAGATTCAGCAGGTGATCGACACCGTGCCGGACGGCGTGCTTTTGCTGGACCGCGAGCAGAGGATCTTGCTGGCCAACCCGGCCGCCCAAAGGCATTTGGCTGGGCTGACCACGAGCAGGGTGGGCGAAATATTGAACGAGTTGGACGGATTACCGCTGGCCAAGTTGCTGGTCCCGCCGCCCCCGGGGCTGCTGCACGAGGTTCGGGTGGAGCGGGTGCCGCCCCAGGTTTTCGAGGTGATTGCACAATCACTGGGCGCTGTTGAACCGGCCGGTGGTTGGGTCATGGTGGTGCGGGAGGTGACCGAGGAGCGCGAGATCCAGCGCCACCTCCAGCAGCAAGAGCGGCTGGCGGCCGTCGGGCAACTGGCGGCTGGCATTGCCCACGACTTTAACAACATCCTTGCCTCTATTGTGTTGTACGCCGACCTGATGCTGCGCGCACCAGAGATGGAAGATCGGCATCGGGAGCGGCTCAAAACCATCCACCAGCAGGGTCGCCGGGCGGCCGACCTGGTGCAGCAGATTCTGGACTTTGGCCGCCGGGCGATCCTGGAGCGCCGGCCGCTGGATCTGAAGGCGTTTTTGGAAGATATGCAGGAGCTACTCCGGCGCACGTTGCCGGAAAGCATTCATCTCCATCTGAAATACGGGCCAGACGATCACATCATTAACGGCGACCAGACCCGCATCCAGCAAGTGGTGATGAACCTGGCGCTCAACGCGCGGGATGCCATGCCGGACGGTGGCGATTTGCACTTTGAACTCGAGCGCTTTCTGCTTGTGCCCGGCCGGCCATCCCCCTTTCACGAGATGGAACCGGGCCAGTGGATCCGGCTCACAGTGACGGATACGGGGAGCGGCATTCCGGCCGAGTATCTGCCGCACATCTTTGAGCCCTTTTTCACCACCAAAGAGGTGGGCAAGGGGACCGGGCTTGGGCTTTCACAGGTGTATGGAATCGTCAAGCAGCATGATGGCTTTATCCAGGTCGCCAGCCCGGCCGGCGAGCGGGGCACCCGGTTTGTCATCTACTTGCCGGCCCTGGCGCTGTCGCCTGTGCCAGACGAACCGGCCAGGCGCGATCCGGCCGTCGCCGGTGGTGGGGAGACCATCCTGGTGGTGGAGGACGATCCGACCACCCGCGAGGCGCTGTGTGATATTATGCAGGCGCTGGGTTACCAGGTGCTGGCCGCCGCCAACGGCCGGGAGGCGCTCGCCGTGCTGGAACAGCGTGGCGAGCAGATTGTGCTGCTGCTCAGCGACCTGGTGATGCCCGAGATGGGGGGAGCCGAATTGTTCAAGGCTGCCCACCAGATGTTGCCAGCGCTCAAAATGGTTGTGCTCACCGGCTATCCGCTGGGCGACGAGGGCGAGGAGCTTCAGTCGGCCGGCGTGGTCGGCTGGCTGCAAAAGCCCGTTGACCTGGATCACCTGGCGCAAGTGGTCGCCCAGGTGCTGGCCTAGACCTCTGGAAAGGACCCAATCAGCAAGATGATTTTTGCCCGCATTTTGGTTTGCCTACGCGGCGGCGGTGACCTGGCGACCGGGGTTGCGTACCGTCTGCTGCGCGCCGGTTTTCCGGTGGTGGTGCTCGAGTTGCCCCAACCGATGGTCATTCGCCGGGCTGTCTCGCTGGCGCAGGCGATCTTTGCCGGGGAGATGGAGGTGGAGGGCGTGCAGGCCCGCCGCGTAGAGAGCGTGGCCGAGGCGCTGGCGCTGGCTTCCACCGGCGTGGTGCCGGTGCTGGCCGACCCGGCCGGTGACAGCCTGCCAATGCTCGCCCCGGCCGTGATGGTTGACGCACGCATGGTGAAGCGCAACCCTGGCGATACGGACCGCGGGCAGGCCCCGTTGGTGGTGGCGTTGGGACCTGGTTACACGGCCGGCCTGGACTGCCACGCGGTCATCGAAACCAATCGCGGGCACGACCTGGGCCGCGTCATCTGGCAGGGGGCAGCCGAGCCGGATACCGGCGCGCCGGGATTGGTTGCCGGCCGGGCGGCCGAGCGGGTGTTGCGCGCCCCGGCCGGTGGCCCTGTGCAAAGCGCGGTGCAGATTGGCGAGCCGGTGGCGGCCGGGCAGTTGATTGCCACCGTGGGCGGCCGGCCGCTGCTGGCACCCTTTGACGGCGTGCTGCGCGGGCTGGTGCACGACGGAGTGGTGGTGACGGCCGGCAAAAAGGTGGGCGATGTGGACCCGCGCGGCATTCGCCAGCACTGCTTTACCATCTCGGAAAAGGCGCTGGCGATTGGCGGCGGCGTGGTGGAGGCTGTCCTCTCCGCCCCGCAAATCCGCGCCCTGATCGGGCCTGGACCCGCGGCGCAGTGATCGGGGAAACGGCCTCGCGCTGGAGTTTGTCCGCCGCGCTGGATGTCCGCCGGGGTGACGTGGTGGCGTTTGTCGGCGGTGGCGGCAAAAGCAGCGCCATGTTCCGGCTGGCGGCCGAGTTGGTCGAGTCCGGCTGGAAGGTGCTGACCACAACCACCACTCACATCGGCCGGGAGCAGGCCGAGCTGGCCCCGTCCCATTTGCTCTGGCGGCCGGAGCTGCTGGAAGAGTTGGCGGCCGCGCTGGAGGTGCACGGGCACGCGCTGGTCACCGGCCCCCCGGCCGAGGATGGCACCCGCTGGGCCGGCGTGCCGCCGGAATGGATTCCGCTGCTGATGACCCGATTGGAACTGGACGCCGTGCTGGTGGAGGCTGACGGGGCGCGCTGCCGGCCGTTCAAAGCCCCGGCCGCCCACGAACCGTCCATCCCGCCCGCTACCACCCTGCTGGTTCCGCTGGCCGGGCTGGACGCGGTAGGCAAGCCGGTCGGCGAGGCGGCTCACCGGCCGGAACGGGTCGCTGCGCTTGCCGGGCTGGCGCTGTCGGACGCGATCACACCGGACTGCATGGCGGCCGTGCTGGCCCATCCCGATGGTGGCCTCAAAGGCCGCCCTGCCGGGGCGCGGGTGCGCGTTCTACTCAACAAAGCCGAGACACCGGAGCGGCTGGCGGCCGCCCGGCAGATTGCCGCCTCTCTGCTGGCCGCCGTCGAGGCGGTGGTGATTGGCGCAATGGCTGCTGACCGGCCGGTGCGCGAGGTGCGCCGACCGGTGGCGGCCGTGGTGCTGGCGGCCGGGCAGTCGTTGCGGATGGCAGGAGGCACACCCAAGCTGCTGCTCCCCTGGGGAGAGCGCACGGTGATTGGGCAGGTGGTGGAGCGGCTGACTGCCCGTTCGCTGCAATCGGTAGTGGTCGTCACCGGCGGCCACGCGGAGCAGGTGAAGCAAGTATTGCAGGGGGGCGGCGTGGATTCGGTCCTGAACCCGGGCTTTGCGGCCGGGGAGATGCTATCCTCGTTGCAGGTGGGGGTGCGGGCGCTGGCCGGCCGGAACGTCGCGGCCTGCCTGGTAGTCCTGGGCGATCAGCCCTGGCTGGAGCCGGCCGTGGTGGAGGCGGTGCTGGCAGGCTATGCTGCCGGACCGGCCGGGCTGGTTGCGCCGGTGCATCACGGCCGGCGGGGCCACCCGGTACTGATTGACCGTCGGCACTGGCCCGAACTGCTGGCGCTGGCGCCAGGCCTGGCTCCGCGCCACCTGCTGCAGCGCCACCCGGCCGATACCCTGCTTGTGCCGGTGGAGACCGACTCGATTCTGCAGGACATGGACACCTGGGAGGCCTACCAGCGCGCCCTGGGGCGCTATTTGTCATAATGGGTGACAAGCCCTGCCTTTTGTGCTATAGTATCCGTGACGTTGAGCCGGCCGTATGGCCGATTTGATGGAGGAGACGATGGGAGGAACCAAGCCAGAGACCCCACCGGAAGAGCCCCCGTGGGAGATGCCGGAAGCGGATGTCCCGGCCGGCCCCGAGGGGGCGGAAGAAGCGGCCGCCGCGGCCGAGGAGGCAGAACTGTCAGAGGTTGAGGAGGGAGTTGGTCCGCCGGCCGGTGAGCTGATTGACGCCCCGGTGGAAGCAGCGCCCGAATCCGAACCCAAGCTGCCATCCTGGATGGCGGAAGCCGAAGCAGAGGCGGATGCCGCTGGACCTGTGGACGCATTCGCCGGCCCGTCAGACCATATAGTGATGGACTGGAGTCCTGGCCCGGCCGAAGAGGCAGAAGATGCTCCCAAGGAAGCGGCCCCGCCGGCTGTGGAGGAAATCAAGGTCACCATCCCCAGCCCGGTGCTCAAATCTGGGGTGTCCAAGCCGTTGCCGATGGTGGAGGCGCCAGAGACGGTGGACGAAGAGGTGGCGCTGGGTCGGATCACCGAGGCCCGCCAGCTCAAGCTGATGGCCCGCATCGACAACTTGCTGGACCTGATCTACGATCGCCTCTCGGCCGAGACCGGCCAGGGGACCCTGGAAGAGGTGCTCAAACTGCTCAAAACCGCACGCCACACGTTGGTGGAGAATCCGCGCGATTTCGACACGGCCGAATACTACACCCACCGCGCCAAAATGCTACTGGACCGCTTTCACACCGTCCGGCGCGATTCATACGGCTGGCCCGGCTGGTCGCTGGTGGCCTACGAGGCGGTCTTTATGCTGGTAGTGGCCCTGGCCTGGGTTTTTGGCGAACGAATCCAGGACTCCTTTTTGGCGGGGGGTGCGCCCGAGTGGGCGGTTGCTCCCTGGTATGCCATGCTGGCCGGGGCGTCCGGCGGCGTGTTCGGCGCGTTTTGGGCGCTCTACAAGCACATCGCCAACGACCAGGATTTCGACCGGCAGCATACCATGTGGTACATCGGGTCGCCCATCACCGGTGGGCTGGCCGGCATTGCCATCTTTTTCCTCAGCCACGCCGGTGCGTTGTCCATGGGACTGACCAACTCGGGTGGCACTCAGGCGGGACTGGTTGACCCCAACTGGTTCCTGTGGGTGGTGGCCTTGCTGGCCGGTTTCAAACAGAATGTGGTGCTGGACCTCTTTGCCCGGCTGGTCAAACTGATTGAGCCAGGCCAGGCTGACGAGTAACCGGCCGCACTTGAACGTAAAAGGCGGGCCCCCATCGGGCCCGCCTTTTTTTATTGCTCGTTGCGCACCCGCTGGATGCGCGCCCCCAGCGCCAGTAGCTTTTCCTCAATCTGCTCGTAGCCGCGGTCGATCTGGCGGATGCCGCTGATGGTGCTGGTGCCTCGTGCGCAGAGCGCCGCCAGCAGCAGCGCCATCCCGGCGCGGATGTCAGGGCTTTCCACATGTTCCCCGTGGAGCCAGGTTGGCCCCTGCACCAGACAGCGGTGCGGGTCGCAAAGGATGATGCGCGCCCCCATGCGGATCAGCTTGTCCACAAAATACAGCCGGCTTTCGTACATCCACTCGTGAAAGAGGATGGAGCCTTGTGATTGGGTTGCGATGACGATGGCGATGCTCATCAGGTCGGGCGGAAAGCCGGGCCACGGCCGGTCCTTGATTTCCGGGATGGCTCCGCCCAGGTCCGGCGCAATGGTCAACAGCTGCTCGCCGGGGACCAGTACATCGTCCCCCTCGAATTGCATCTGGACCCCCATGCGCTCAAAGACCAATTGGGTCATGCGCAGGTCGCGCACGCCGGCGTTTTTGATGCGGATGCCGCCGCCGGTGATCGCCCCCAGGCCGATAAAGCTGCCCACCTCCATAAAATCGGGGCCGATGGAAAACTCGCCGCCTCCCAGCCGCTCCACCCCGTGGATGGTGAGGACGTTGGACCCAATGCCCTCAATCTGACCGCCAAGTAGATTGAGAAAGTTGCACAAATCCTGCACGTGCGGCTCGCAGGCGGCGTTGCGGATGAGGGTGGTGCCCTTGGCCAGCACGGCCGCCAGGATGGTGTTTTCGGTGCCGGTCACGCTGGCCTCGTCCAGCAAAATGTCCGTACCCCGCAGCTGGCCTGCCTGCAGGTGCATGACGTGGTTGGTGGTAAAGGTGGCACCCAGCGCTTGCAGTGCCTGGATGTGTGTGTCCACCCGCCGCCGGCCGATCACGTCACCGCCGGGCGCGGGAACGTAGGCGTGCCCCTCCCGGCCGAGCAGCGCACCCGTGAGGACCAGCGAACCGCGAATCCGGCCGAACAGATCCGGGTCGGGCCTGGTGGTGACAATCTCCTTGGCGTGCAACCGAAAGCTGCCAGGGGCCAACCGCTCCATCTCGACCCCTATCTCTTGCAGTAGCCGGCGCAGGGTCCGCACGTCTTCGATTTCCGGCACGTTGTGAATGGTGACCGGCTCCTCGGTCAGGATGCTGGCTGCTAGCACCGGAAAGGCGGCGTTTTTGTTGCCGCTAGGTGTTATGGTTCCACTCAGGGCGTGCCCACCTTCAATGATGAACTGTTCCATGTTTCACTCTCGTTCGCGCAATGCGCTCAGTCATTTTTGATATCGTGTGCCGTCAAAAGTACTTTGTCGCCCGGCCGGATGCCCAGGCTGTGCCCGGCGTGTCCATCCCGGACCGCGATCTCTAGTAGGCCGCTGCTGCCTACCAGCGCCAGTGATGCGTTGGGTGCCGCGTCGGAATAGGTCCGGTGGACGGATAACGTGTGCCGGTTGCAGGTCACCGCCATCTGTCCCGCCAGGGTCCGCGTCGGGGCTGACGGGCCGAGCAGCGGCCTCAGTTGCAGCGCAGCCCCTTTCCACCTCAGGACGCCAATGTTGGTAACCGCGTTCCCAAAGCGATCCAGGTAAAGCACCTCTCCGGCCACGTCGTGGGGCGGCCGTATGGCAAGCGTTGGAAATGGCAGGGTCACCCAATCGTTGACCGGCGGGCCGAGTTCCGCCAGCGGGACGCCGGCCGCCAGGTGTGCCGCTGCCGGCGCAAAGATGTCCCGGCCGTGAAAGGTGTCGCTGATTGGCCCAACTCGATGATAGGCGGTGTTTTCCAGTGCCACTGCTCCTTCCACAGCCTGCGCCCTGACGATGAGCGTCAGAACGCCGTTATCTGGGGCGACGTAGGTCATGCGGCCGGCTTGCAGGGCCAGCGACCGGCGCGCGCTCCCTACACCGGGGTCGACTACTACCAGGTGAACGGTCCCGCGCGGAAAGTGCGGGATCGCACAGTATACCGTAAAAGCGGCATGGAAGAGGTCTTGGGGGGGAATGTCGTGCGCAATATCCACCAGCCGGGCGCGAGGGCAGATAGATAGTATGACGCCTTTCATGGCGCCTACGTAGCCATCTGCCGTGCCAAAGTCGGTTGTTAAAGTGACGATGGGTTGCGTCTCTTCCATTGTGGGAACATTGTACTTGACGGCCGGAGGGGCGTCAAATTGGCTGGCGCGCCCAAGCTGGTTGCCCGCGCCGGCCGGTGTGGTACAGTTGACCCATCACATGATGAGAGGGAACGATGATTGAGATAGACATCCCTGGCAACCGACGGTTGCAATTGGAACATCTGGTGCTGGATGTGAACGGGACGCTGGCGCTGGATGGTGAGTTGCTGCCTGGCGTTGCCGGCCGGCTGGCGGCGTTGGGTGAGGTGCTACAAATTCATTTGCTGTCGGCCGACACTCACGGCCGGCAACACGAGATCGACCGGCAACTGGGTTTGATGGCCACCATCTTGCCGCCACCTTCGCCGTTGCTCACTCAGCAAGCGCAGAAAGCGGCTTACGTGGAGCAGTTGGGAGGGGCGTCTGTCGTGGCGGTGGGGAATGGTAACAACGATGCCGGAATGCTCCGCGCGGCCGGGCTGGGCGTGGCTGTTCTGGGGCCGGAGGGGTTGGCGGTGCAGGCGCTCACTGCGGCCGACCTGGTTTGCGCCTCCATCACCGACGCGTTGGACCTGCTGCTGCACCCAAACCGGCTGCGGGCAACCTGGAGGCTTTGAATGCCAGAGGCCAAGTGTACTCTTGCTCTTTGCACTGGGCAATGGTAAACTGTGTGCAGCGTGGGGAATAGAGGCATGCAACGCATACGTAGGATGTGGATTTGGTGGATGGCGGCCTTGGCGCTGGGAATGGCGCTGTGGTTGCTGACTTTGCCTGCGCCCGTCTGGGCTGACAGTACCCCGGCCGAACCGATCACCGCACGATTGACCGCCAGCCCGCCGGCCGTTGCCCCCGGCGAGCCATTGACCTACACGCTGACGCTGGAAAACCGCGGTGAGCTGGATCAGCAGGTTGCCGTCACCGCTACCTTGCCGGCCGGTTTTGAACTCGCGTTGATCGAGTTGCCGACCGGCAGTTCGTACAACCTGCGCACGCGGATGTTGCAGTGGAGCGGCAAGGTCCCGGCCGGCGGAACGCGAATGCTTGCCCTTCCAGGCACGGCCGGGACAGAGCTGCGACCGGACGGCCGGCTCGTTGCCCAGGCTGCCGTTCACGCTGCGGAGGTGATCCACCTTTCCGCCACCGGCTGGGCCGGCACTGTACCGACGGCCGCTTTCAGTTTTTCATCCAAGGTTGCAGCCACGGCCGATCGCTCCATGCGGGCGGTTCAGTTCACTAACCAGAGCAGTGGGACCGGACCGCTCAGTTTTTGGTGGGATTTTGGTGATGGAACCACATCCAGTGAAACGAACCCACTGCATACCTTCCCCGGTGGTGGTGAGTACACGGTCCGCCTCACGGCCACCAACCCTGGTGGCACCCGCACTGCAGCACAGAAGGTGGTGGTAAACGCGGCCCCGGCTGAGGTAGTGGAGCGGCTGGACGAGTACGATTTCCGGGTCAGCGATGAGACCCCGGCCGTTGGGCAGCCCATCTATTTTGATGATGTGGGTGAATATGTTCCGGCCGCCGTGCGCTGGAATTTCGGCGATGGCGGCGTCAGCGAGCATGTGAGCCCGGTGTACGTTTACCAGCAACCAGGAGCATATACGGTGACCCGCGTGCTGGGTCAGGGGGAAACCGCCATCCAATCCTCACTTGCTCTGGTGGTGGGGTACCAGCCGGATGCCAGCATCCAGGTTGGCAGTTCGGTGGCAGGGATGAACCAGTTGATCACATTCACCGCGCAGACCGACGGGTTGCAGGTGGCGCGCTATTACTGGGATTTTGGCGATGGCGGCACGGCCGTCAGCCCCTACGTGGCCCATAGCTACAGCGTGCCGGGCACCTATTCGGTCACCCTGGTGGTGAGCAACGAATTTGGGGCGGCCATGGACACGCTAACGCTGCGGGTTACTCCCTATACCATCTTTTTGCCGCTGGTGGCGCACAATGCCGCGCCGCCAGCCCCGGCCGAGGAGCCAGAGCCAACCGAGTCGTTGGAACCCGAGCTGTCTGAGCCGGCCGTGGACGCATTTGCCCAGCAGATGCTGACGGCCATCAACGCAGAGCGCGCCGCGGCCGGGTTGCCCCCACTGCGCTGGTCGGAGCCGCTGGCCCGCTCTTCCCAGCACCACACCGATGACATGGCTGCTTACGGCTTTACCGGGCACTATGGCTCCAATGAGAGCCGCCCCATCGATCGGATGCGCCAGGCCAGCTACACAGGGGATTACGCTGGTGAGTGCACCGCCTGGGGATTTGACAATCTGGCCAGTGCAGTAGCCTGGTGGATGTCCAGCCCGCCACACCGCACAATTATCCTGTCGACGGTAGCCACCGAGATGGGCGGCGCGTACAGCTACAACCCAGGCGCGCCCAGCGTGCACTATTGGACCATTGATTTTGGGGCAGATTAGGCACACCGGCCGGAGATCCCAGCATGGACATGCCCATCAGCCAGATCAACAACCGCCTCAATACCCGCCTGCCGGATGAATATGACCTGGGCCTTTTGTTTGCCGTGGGCACGGTGAGCCAGGTTGTGTTCGCTAGTGGCGGCCGACCCATCCAGTTTACGCTGCGTCATGCTGGTTATGCCCTGCGCTGCAAAGTAGCTCCCAGTATGATACTCACCTTCCCTCTCGTCGAAGGACGCGAAGTGCGGGCGGTGGGCCACCTCAGCTTTTCCGCCCAGGCTGCACAATTCCATCTGTTGGTGCGTGACCTGGAACCGTTGCCCGATACAATTCTGTTCGAGTCGGCCGTGGCCCCGCCAGCCCTGGTGCCGGTGACCGAGCGCAGGATTATCCCCGAATGGCTGCTGAACATTCAAAAGCGCGCCCAGGCAGCGCCAGAGCCGCTGGCCCCGGCCGAAATCCCCGAATGGGTACACGAGATGGCACCGCCAGAAGCGCAGATCATCACCCCGCAAGCCATCAATGTCCTGTGGGGGAGCCAGAGGGCGGCTGCGGCGCTTGAACCGCCCCCCATGGCAGAGGAAAACGGTGTCACCCTGTTTGAGCGTGACGAAGAGTTGTTTCAATTGCTGCTTTCGGTGTTGGAGCGCAGCGAGCACGAGGAGGTCGAACTCGACGCTCAGACGCTGGCGCAACTCTTGCCCAGCCAATCGGAAACGAATGACGACGAGCCACCGGCAGTGCCCTCGCCGATGCCAGCGGAGGTGGATGGCCCCCGAGTCACGGACGCAACAACGCCCCCCCCGGCCGTGGACGAAAGAGTGGTGGCCTCTTCCATGCGGGCCCTCCCGGCTACTTTTTGGGTGGTGCTGGCGCTGTTTCTGGTGTTTGGAACTGCGCTGGTCTTGCTCTACCTAGCCTCTCAGATTGGGTTGTTGTAGCGACCCGGATCAATAGTGCGCCAAGCTGCCGTCGGCGCGTGCCTGACGCACAGCAAAGCGAAAGACCAGCAAAGAGAGGGGAAAGAGCAGCACGCAAAAGAGGGCCAGCGCCAGCATGTCCGGAGCCAGCGCTGCCCATCCCGCCCCATCCAGCAGCGCGCCGCGCATGGCATCCAGCGCGTAGGTGATGGGGAGCAGGCGTGCCAGCGGCTGCAGCCAGGCTGGTAGAATGGACACCGGGTAGTACACACCGCCCAGCAGCCCGGCCAGATTGGCTACCAGCCAGGTGATGGGGTCGCCGCGTTTGAGCACCATGATGAACCCGGCCGCCATGATGCCAATGCTGGCAAAAGCCACAATAGCCAGGGTCAGGCTGACCAGAGCCGCGCTCCAATTGGCCCCGTCAAACCGGACCCCCAGCGCCAACCCCAACAACAGATAAAACCCAACCCGCAACGTTGTGAACAGGTAGCTGTACGCGGCCGAGCCGACGACGATAGTGGGCAGGCGCGTGGGGGTCACCAATAATGCCTCCAGCGTCCCGGTGGTTTGGGCGGTGCGCAGCGTGTCGGCAAAGCTGTTGAGCCCGACGCCAAAATAGCCGCTAAAGGCGATGCCGATCAACACGTAGGGAAAGTAGCCGCCATCGCCGGTGCCAATCTGGTTGGCGGCCGAGTCCCCGATCAATTGGGAGAGAAAATAAAAGACAAACACAGAAAAGAACACGCTGGCAAATTGCAGCATAAACGCCAGCCTGTAGCTGATCTCGGTCTGGACATCGCGCACCAGCATGGCCCACAGACGGCGCATCAGGTGCTCCCCTCCTGCGCCACAAAGTGGGCAAAGACCTCTTCCAGCCTGGGCAACTCGCGTTCTACGTTGAGTATGCAGACCCCGGCCGCCCGCAGTGCGTCCAGCGCGTCAGTCAGCGCATCCGGCCGGCGGGACAGCTCGAACTCGGAGCCAGAAGCTCCCGTCCCCGGCCGGTTCCGTTGCCAGATGGGTGACGGCCGGTGTCAGGCCGGCAGCGACTTGCTCCGACCAGCGGTCCAGTTGCAGGCGGTAGCGCTCGCCCGGCCGGAGCGCCTGTTGCAGTTGGTCGGGCGGGGCGCAGGCCAGCAGGCGGCCGCGGTGCATCACCGCCACCCGGCCGCAGAGCGCCTCCGCCTCGCTCAAGTTGTGCGTTGTCAACAGCACAGTCACCCCTTCATCCACCAACCCGCGGACCAGGTTGTGCAACCGGCCGGCAGCAAGGGGGTCCAAGCTGCGGGTCGGTTCGTCCAGAAAGAGGAGTTGCGGCCGGTGCAGCAGCCCACGGGCGATCGCCAGCCGCTGCCGCATGCCGGTGGAAAACGCACTGAACCGCCGGCCGGCCGCCTCGGTCAGTTCCACTGCTTGTAGCACTTCCTCCACCCGTTGGTGTGCGGCCCGGCCGTGTAATCCCACCATGGCCGCAAAAAAGATCAGGTTTTTCCGGGCGGTGAGCCGCCAATAAAAGCTGCGTTCGTCGGAAACCACCAGCCCGACCGACTGCTTGATTGCCCCTTCGTCGTTCAGGTCGTGCCCCATCACCCGGGCATGCCCGGCCGTGGGCAAGATCAGCGTGCACAGCATCTTGATGAGCGTAGTCTTGCCTGCGCCATTGGGGCCCAGCAAACCGAACAGTTCGCCCCGGCCGACCTGCAAATCGACGCCGGCCACGGCCGTCACCGGTTCCGGCCGGACAAACGGCCGGCGCAGGCTGCGCGGGGGGTGGAATACCTTGCGGAGGGTGCGCGCCTCAATTGCCCAACTGCACATGGCCGGTAGCATACCACAAGAAGCGCCGCGCGTAAAACTTGCGTGACAGGAGGCGTCAAAACAGTTATAATCTGCCGGCAGATAAAACAGAAATCGACCATCATTTTCCTGCAAAGGAGTGTGCATGACCCCTGACACAACGCGGACCGTGCTCGACAACGGCCTGACGGTCCTGATAAAAGAGATGCACCACGCGCCGGTGGCAACCTTCTGGGTCTTTTACCGGGTGGGCAGCCGCAACGAAGTGCCGGGCATTACCGGCATCTCTCACTGGACCGAACACATGATGTTCAAAGGGACGCCTCAATTCCCCAACCAAATCCTTGACCGGGCGATCTCCCGCGTGGGCGGGCAATGGAACGCCTATACTTATTACGACTTTACGGCCTACTATGAAACGATGCCGGCCGCCGAGATCGACCTGGGCCTGCAGATCGAGTCGGATCGGATCGTCAACTCGCTTTTTGACCCGCAGGAAGTGGCCTCGGAACGCACGGTTATCATCTCCGAGCGACAGGGGGCGGAAAACAGCCCGCTCTTTTTGCTGTCCGAAGAGGTGCGGGCGGCCGCGTTCCGCGTCCATCCGTATCACCACACCATCATTGGGGACCTGGCCGACCTGCAAACCATCAGCCGGGCGGATTTGCACGGCCATTATCGGCAGCACTACAACCCCAACCACGCCATTGCTGTGGCAGTAGGCGATTTCGACGGCGAGCAGATGCTGGCCCGCATCAGCGAGCTATTTGGCGGGCTGGCGCGCGGGCCGCAGCCCCGGCCGATTCACCGTGCCGAGCCGGAGCAAAAAGGGGAACGCCGTGTGACGTTGGAAGGGGATGGCGAGACCGCCTATTTGCTGACCGCCTATCGCGCCCCCAATGCCACCGACCCCGACTTTTTTCCCCTCTCGGTGCTGGGTTCGGCGCTGCTGGGAGGCGGGGCCATGAGCTTGCTGGGCGATGACGGCTCAAACAAGAGTTCGCGGCTGTACAAGGCGTTGGTGGAGACCGGGCTGGCGGCCGACGTGGGCGGCGGTACCATGCCGATGATTGACCCTACCCTGTACACCATCACCGCCACGGTGCGGGCCGGCCGGACCCTGGACGAAGTGGAGGCGGCGCTGGACGCGGAGGTGGACCGGCTGCTGACCAGCGCCCCGGTCACGGAAGCCGAACTGGCCAAGGCGGTCAAGCGAGCCAAGGCTTCCTTTGCCTACAGCAGCGAAAGCGTGACCAACCAGGGTTTTTGGTTGGGATTCAGCGAATTGACGGCCGGGTCGTACACCTGGTTTGACAGTTACCTGGACAATCTCCAGCAGGTCACGGTAGATGATGTCAACCGGGTGGCGGCCCAGTATTTTGACCGCCGCCGACGCACCGTCGGCCGGTACGTGCCCCAGACCCAGCAAGCGGAGGTCGCATGACCGCTCAACCAACCCCAGCCTCCATCCCCGGCCCCCACGATATTGTGCGCCATCGATTATCCAATGGCATTGTGCTGTTGCTGCGCGAAAATCACAGTTCCCCGGCCGTGGTCATCAATGGTTTGATTCGGGCGGGCAATGTGGACGTCCTCCCGGAAAAGAGCGGCCTGGCCCGCTTCACTGCTTCGGCGTTGATGCGCGGGGCCGGGGGGCGGACCTTTGCCCAGATTTTCGAAGAGTTGGAGTCGGTGGGAGCCAGTTTGAGCTTTGGCGCTGGCCAGCACGCCACCGAGTTTAGCGGGCAGTGCCTGGCGGAAGATGTGGACCTGGTGCTGGACATTGCCCGTGACGCGCTGTTTGCACCAACCTTCCCGGCCGAGCAATTGGAAAAGCTGCGCGGTCAGATCATCACCAGCCTGCGCGTCCAGGCCCACAACACGCGCTACGTTGCCAGCCGCACCTTTCACGAACTGGCCTACCCGGCCGAGCATCCCTACAGTCGCAGTTCGGCCGGCACGGAGCAGGCAATTGCCTCCATCACCCGGGAGGAGATTCTGGCTTTTTACCGGCCGCACTTTGGCTCCGCGGGGATGATTCTTTCCATTGTTGGGGATATGGAGGCGGCCGAGATGCTCCGCCGGGTTGAGGCCCGATTGGGCGACTGGCCGGAGACGCTCGGCCGGTTGCGGCCGCAACCCGAATTGCCAGCCGTGCCTGTGCTGGCGGCCGTCCGGCAGCAGTCTACCCCTGTCCCTGGCAAGACCCAGTCAGACATCATGTTGGGGCAGGCCGGACCACCGCGTGCGGCCGAGGACTATATGCACACCCGTTTGGCCAACACCGTACTGGGTGTTTTTGGGCTGATGGGGCGTCTGGGCAACAATGTGCGCGACCGGCAAGGCCTGGCCTACTACGCCTACAGCCAGTTGCGCGGCGGCCTGGGGCCGGGTCCCTGGTTTGTGAGCGCCGGTGTGAACCCGGCCAATGTCGACCAGGCGGTTTCCAGCATCCGCGACGAGATTCGCCGCCTGCAGGACGAGTTGGTCCCGGCCGACGAACTGGCGGACAATAAGGGCTTTCTGACCGGGTCGTTGCCCATCCATTTGGAAACCAATGACGGAGTGGCGGATACGATCCTGGACATGGAGTTGTACGAGCTTGGGCTGGACTATCTGCTGCGCTATTCAGAGATGATTGCAGCGATCACGGCCGAGCAGGTGCAGGCGGCCGCCCGTAAATACCTGAATCCTGACCTGTTTGCGCTGGCGATTGCCGGGCCGCCGGAGGGCGATGCCGGTGAGTGAGCCAGGTGTTGGCCCCGCGCCCCTGCGGGTGGGGGTGGATCTGATTGAGGTGGAGCGGATTGTCGCGTTGCTGGCACGCTACGGCGATCGGTTTTCCGGCCGCGTGTTCACGGAACGGGAACTGGCTCTCTGCGGCCGGCGGCCGGATCGGCTGGCGGCCCGCTACGCTGCCAAGGAGGCGGTGGCCAAAGCGCTGGGCACCGGTATTGGGGCGGTAAGCTGGCGGGAGATTGAAGTGCTGGTGGACGAATCTGGCCGGCCGGTGCTGCACCTGCACGGTGCGGCCGCCTGCATCGCCCTGGAGCTTGGGTTGCGCCACTGGGACGTCAGCCTGTCCCACACCCAGGCACACGCTATTGCCATGGTGGCCGCTCTCGAGTGATTGGGTCCCGACCGTTTATCACCGGGCTGGTTTGACCGGCCCAATCTTGCGGCGAATGCGCGCACCCTTCCAGCCGCAGGTGCGGCAGCGATAGCGGAACACGGGAAAGCCAACAAGCCCCGCAATTCTATCCCAAATGCGCCGGTGGCGGCGCTGCAGGGAGGTAGAATTGCACTCGGGGCAGCGGGTGCTCCACAAGTGCTCCATGCGCATCACTCGCCAGCGCACCCGCCAGGCCGCTAGCACGGTCACCCCCAGCAGGATCACCACCGCCGTGGCATCCGAGAGGGTGAGGCTGCGGAACCAGCGGGCCACAGCGCCCAGCCGGACTCCTACGGTGCCGGAAAATGCATCCAGCGTGCGCCTGGCCCAGACCATCAAGCCCTCGCGGATGTCCCACGGCTCCACCAGCAAAAAGATGGCCAGCAGCACGGCCGCGGCAATGGTCAACTCGACCCAATATTCGCCCGCCCAGGAGGCCAGCTTGTGGTACCAATGCCGGCGCCGTCGGCGGGACCAGGTCTGTTCGTCTGCTTTCAACTTGGAACCGGGATCGTTCTCACCAGTGGACACGGTATTGTTCTTCCTCTCCCCAACCATGCGCACCGATCAACGGAACAAACATGACTGGAATTGATTGGTTGCTGCGCCAGGAGCTGCCCTTTAGCTCCAGTACTTCCAATACCTGGTTGCCCAGGTTTCCCACCGGCGCGACAATGCGCCCACCGTCGGCTAACTGTTCTTTGAGCGGCGGGGGAATGGCCGGCGCGGCCGCGGTGACGATGATGGCGTCAAACGGCGCTTCGGCCGGGGCGCCGAGCGTGCCGTCGCCCACCAGCACCGTTACATTGTCGTAACCCAACTCCTTGAGCAACCGATCTGCAGCGGCCGCCAGGGCGGCGTGCCGTTCGATGGTCATCACACGCTCCGCCAAAGTGGCCAGCACGGCCGCCTGGTAACCGGAGCCGCAACCCACTTCCAGCACGCGCTCCTCCCCGCGCAGACGCAGCAGTTGAGTCATCAGCGCCACGATGTAGGGTTGCGAGATGGTTTGTCCTTCGCCAATGGAAAGCGGCCCATCCCGGTAGGCCAGGTCGCGCCAGCGCTCCGGGACAAAGAGGTGGCGCGGGACCTGCCGCATGGCGTCCAGCACCCGCCGATTGGTGATGCCGCGCCGAACCAGTTGGTCTTTGACCATCTGTTCGCGTGCATCCTCAAAATCAAGCGGCGTGTTCAACATCAGTGCGTCGCTTTGTCAAGCCGGCCAGGTGCTGGGCGGTGGCCGGATTCTATCACCCGCCAGATTGGCTGTCAATCAGCCCGGCCGGGTGCTCGTTCAGCAACTCGACTGCCCCCTCCGGCGTGCTTGCCAATTGAACCAGTGCCTGGAAGCGGGGCGGGACGTACTCGGGGATGATAAAGGCCTCCAGCGTCCGCTGCCAGACCGCGCCCAGCAGGATCAATGGCCGGAGGGGGATAGCGTCCACCAGCATCTGGTTCCAGGTGAGGGCAACCTCGGTCAACGTGCCGACGCCGCCCGGTAGCGCAATAGCCCCGCCGTTGTTGACCACCAGATGGTTCAACCGCTCCCACAGTGTGGGATAGCGGATCTCTTCCTGCACCCAACGGTTTGGTTTGACGGGACGCCAGGATTCGATCTCGTCGCAGGTAACGCCGATGACGTGCCCGCCAGCCTCGGCCGCGCCCTGGCTGACGGCTGTCATGGTTCCAACGTATCCGCCGGTGGCTACCGCATAACCCGCCTGGGCCAGCAATCGTCCCAACTGATAAGCGGTCTCAAAATCGGGTTCGCCGGGCCGGGGATGGCTGCCGCCGAAAACGGAAATGACCTTCATTTTTCCTCCTCTGACATCAGGCCTGTGTGTATGCTTTGGGTTTGGCAGAATCCATTCCTGTTTGCAACTCGACCAGTCGGCCGCTCATCGGGTTTTGGGCTTGATGAGGGGGATGTCCAGCACGATGTGGGGGTATACGTTGATTACAAAGGTGTCCAGGTAGCGGGTTTGGGTGACGGCAAATGGGTTGTACAGGTGGACATGCCCATGGAGCAAATAACGCGGCCGGAACAGGCGCATAAAGGTGAGGAAAGACTGAAAGCCGGTATGGGCCAGGTCGAACCGGTCGTGGATGCCAAACGGGGGCGAGTGGGTGACGAGTATATCGAGAAACCGGCCGTGGCGCACTTTGTTGAGCAACAACTGGGGAGCCAGCCCGGCCAGCCGGAACGTCATCTCGCCGTCGGTGTACATGTATTGGCCGTCCGGCCGGTAGCGCATGGAACCCTGCATTCCGGCGACCAGCAACCCAGACTCGTTGAGGACGCGCGAGTCGATGTCAATACATCCTTCAGGCGCGTCAATGGCCCGGCCGTTGCTGGTGTGAAAGATGCGGTCGTCGTGGTTGCCGCGCACGTACAGCAGCGGCACATCCAGTATACTGACGATGTACTCCAGATAGTAAAAAGGCAGGTCGCCGCAGCTGAACACCAGATCCACATCCCCGTATTGCGTGCGGATGTTGGGGCTGTAGATGTGCTCCTGAACCCGGTCAGAGATGGCTAGAATTTTCACGTATCTGGGCGAAAGAGACCTTTGGAGCCGGATTGGACCCAAAGGTCTGCAATACCATCTGCGGGGTAGGGCCGGCGCGTGAGTGCAGAGCTAATCGTGCTGGCCGCCTTTCAGTTCATCCTGCAGCTTTTCCAGCGCGGCCCAATCGCCGGCCGCGGCCAGGTGGGCCTGCTGTGGCCAGGTGGTTGGGTCCGCCAGCCTGAGGGTGGACTCCTGATCCAGGATCTGCTGCAATTGGGCAACGTCGGCCGCGGCCAGTTGAGCAAAGGTGCGGATGCCGGCCGCTTGCATCACGCTGGCAATCTTGGGGCCAATGCCCTCAATCCGTTTCAGGTCATCTGTTTTGGCCGAATCTGCCGGCAGGGCGTGGTGCTCGTCATGCGCGGCATGGTGGTCACCGGGGTCTGCAGCCCCACCGCCAGCCTCGATTTCTGCGTCCCGCTTGCGTGCCAGGCCCGGCCCAAAGATGACCACCAGGATGGGCAATACCACCAGGATCAGGATCATCAGCACCCAGAACCAAGAGGGGAGACCTGTCTCCTCAGCGGCCGGGGAGCCACTCACGGCCGGCAGGGTCAGGATAAGGCCAAACAGGATTCCAATCAAGCTAGACATAACTCACTCCTAATCAAGATGTTTGCTTGTCAACGCCCGCACGGCTATTTGTGCAGGCGTCCCATAACCAGTGTGTCCAAATAGTGGCCATCGCGGTAGGAATCGGCGCGAAGAATCCCCTCCTCTTCAAACCCGAACTTGCGGTAGAGGTCGATGGCTCGATGATTGTCGGTGTATACCTCCAACTGTAGCCGGCCGAGGCCCAGCCAGTTGTCGGCCAGGTCAATCACTGCTTGCAACAGTGCGGAGCCAATACCCATGCCCTGGTAGTCGTGGTGGACCATCATGCCAACGTGCCCGGCGTGAGAGCGATGGTGCTCGCCCCGCATCAGGCCGCTGTTGCCCACCACCTGGTCGTCCACCACGGCCACGAGCGGCCAGAAACGTTCTGGCGCCCGCTCCTGGATGCGGATGCGGTTCCAGTCGGCCGAAGGGTATGGGATTTGCATGGTGCCCCAGTAAACGCTGGGCTGCGACCAGATGGTGTGAAAGGCCTCCCAATCCTCGCGGCTGCCGCCGCGGATGGCGACCTTGGGGGGCGGCCGGTTCCGGTCAACCGGGGTCGGTGGGGCCGGGGCGGCCGGGCCAAATCCGTCGGGCGGCCGGTCGCTGCCGGCCGGCAGGCTGAGCCGTGCCAGTACCAATTCATCCTCCAGTTGCCCAGCGATTCGCACGGCTTGCTGCAGACGCGCTTCCTGCTGGAAACCGAATGACTGAAATAGAGCCGCCGCACCCTGGTCGCCGGCCGGCAAGGAGATCTCCAGGCGGATCTTGTTCCACCATCGTTCCGCCACCCCAATGGCATGTTGCAGCAGTTCCCGGCCGGCCTGATGGTGATCCGGATGCTGCTCAAATTCCAAAACAGCGCATTGTCCCCGTCGGCCGGTGCCCAGGCGCAGGTTCGCGCGCGCCACTACCTGTTTACCTTCCGGTAGTTGCTCGGCCGCCACCAATGGCCAATTGCCGTCGCGCGGTTTGGCCAATTCCTCCTGCACCCAGTCCGGCCGGATGTACGGCAGTGCGCTCCGGCTGGCCAATCGAATGGCATACACGGCCGGCCAGTCGGCCGCTTGTTGCCCGCGAATTTCAATCATTCTGCTGGTTCCGCAGACCGATGTCGAACGAGTCTACAATACCCTGGATGAGCGGCTCATCCAGGTCCAGGTCATCTTCAAAACCGCGGATTTCAATCCAATAACCCCGGTCTTCATCAGCCAGGGCGTAATACTGGAGCTTGATCGGCCGGTCCAAGTCCGAATTCGCCGTGGGCATCACGGTCCATTCGAATAGCACGGCCGGGCGACCATCGATCTCTACCTTGTAGGACCCGATGGCGCCCTTGTTCCTGCCTCCCAACTCGGCCGCCACATCCAGTAGCGCGTTGCCCTGGCTGGAGAGCAGCTTGTCGGCCGACATACCCTTCAGTGCAGGGTCAACCCGGCAGCGCACCTGCGTGTTTCCAAATCGGCGCGGGTCAAAAGCCCAAATAGCCCCTGCCCGATCCTCTTGCGCGTGAATTTCCTCTGGCAGGCGGGTTGCCAGCCAGGAATAGCTTAACGATTGGAAGCGGAATATCTGCTCCCAGTCCTTGTTGTTGAAATCGATCACCACCCAGTAATGCGGGAACGAAACGCCAAAGCTGTTTCGGGGTCCTTCGTAGTTATTCGATTGAGGGGTGGGTCGAGGGGTGGGTGATGGGGTGGGGCTCGGCCGGGGGGTGGGCGGCGGCGGGGTGGGCGTGCCAAAGAGCAGCGAGCGGGCCTTGTCCGGCGCCGTGATGCCCAGGATCGCGAATCCCAGCACCAGCAGCAGGATGAGTCCCAAACAGCCGAATAACGCTATCCGGCCGATGGGCTGCCGGCCGATGGTGGCTGGCTGTGGTCTGGCGGCCGGCCGCTCGCTGGGCTTCTTGGGTCTGGTCGCCCGGGCTTGAAAGGGAGAGACAGCTTCCCCTTGGGGCGATGTGGGCTGCTGCAGGGTTGCATAGCAGTGCGGGCAACGGGCAACCCCGTCGGGGATGTGTTTGTGACAGTACCGGCATTTGGCCATGGTTGTTAATCCCTCAAGATCACCACAACACCAATCCAGCCAGATTGTACCAAAGTTGCACCCTGTTGCCCACATGCGCGGAATCTGCTATGATTTCTCTATCGTAGAGGCCGGATAGCTCTATGATGGGGAGGATGCCGATGCGGTGGGCAAAGGCTATTGTCTTTTGGAATGCTGTTGATGATTGCCCTGCTGCCTGCGCTGGCGCAGGCGCAATCTTCTGATGCCTGCAGGGGGTGGACCCAGGTCAACGATGGCGCTTTTGGGCTTGGCGATCCGTCCAACCAGTCCCCGCCCTATTCAGCGGAAGAGGGCTTTGAGGTACTGGTTTTCAAGGATGAGTTGTACGTGGGGATGGAGGGCGACAACCTTCTGGGTTCCCGTCTCTGGCGCACCAAGGCGGGTGTTGTGATTCCATCGGGACAGAGCGACTGGGAGGAAGTGGCGGCCGACGACAACGGTTACCCTTTTGGCGTGAGCGACACGGAGCAAAACGACCACATTGATAGCCTGGCCGAGTTTAAAGGCTATTTGTACGCCAGCAACGCCAATCGCAGTGGATCGCCAAAGGGAACGCTGGTTTACCGGAGTGCCACCGGTGCTAGCAACAGTTGGACGCTGGTCAACACGGCCGGCTTTGGCGACACCAAAAATGAGAATTTCAAGGACATGGTTGTCTTTACCGTGGCTAGCACCAAGGCTAGCACCGACTGGTTGTGCGGCGGCACAGGGAACTTGGCGACCGGCGCTGAGGTATGGTGCACCAGTGGCGGAACCAATCTGGTCCCAGAAGAACAGTGACGGTTTTGGCAATCCAAATAACGCATTGATTGCGTCCTCGGCCGTTTTCGACGGCAAGCTGTATCTTGGGGTCTCCAATCAAGTGACCGGCGGCAAGGTTTACCGGTCAGCGGATCTCGCAACCTGGACGGAGGTGTATTCTGACACAAACGGCCGGGCGCGGGTCGAAATCGTTGGTGTGCTGGACGACGAGCTGTACATTGCGGCCGGAGCCCATGACGGCCGGTATCCGGCTACCGAGCCGACGATCCAGCTCTACCGCAGCAGCACAGGGAGATGCGGGTACTTGGAGTCCGGTGAGCATACCCAAATCGACGACGACGAACAACAACACCCGCACCATTGTGGATGGGGCTACCGTGTACAACAATGCCCTCTACTTGCCACCATGAACGTCACCACCGGGGCGGAGGTCTGGCGCACGGCCGATGGGACCACCTGGAGCCAGGTCAATAGCGATGGCTTTGGCTACGCGACGACCTTTGCGGCCGAGTTGATCCCGTTCAATGGCTACCTGTACGCCTGGAGCAGCGACTATACCCGCGGCCAGGCGGTCTGGCGCACCAAATGCCCAATCTGTGAGACCCAGGCAATCAGATCGGCGCGGGAAGCTATCCCTTTGCAGAGGTCGGGGCAACGCTGAATTTCACCAGCGAGAACGTGGATAGCGTGCAGGTCTGCGTGTACCCGGGAGCCTTTCCCACTGCTCAGACCAGCAACAAGCCGGTCATGCGCCACTATGAGATCGAAGCCAGCGGGGGTACATTTGTAGCCGATCTGACACTCAGCTACACAGACGACGAGTTTACTTCATCTGACATTGGTGGAGAGGACAGCACCAATATCTGACCCGCTGGAACGGCAGCACCTGGGAGGATTGTCCAATCGACAAGCGGTATCGTGATGCGGGCAGCAACACGGTGACCTGCAACGATGTCACGGCGTTTTCCACCTGGGCAATTGCAGGTGATAGTGGCTCCCCGACGGCGGTTGTGCTGCGGGGACTGCGGGCAAGCACCCCGGCCGGGAACCCGGTTGTCTGGCTGTTGGCTGTGGGCTTGCTGGCACTACTGCTGGGCTGGCGGCCGCGCAAAGCGGAATAAAAAAAGGCGACCCGTGATCAGGTCGCCCTTTCAATGCTGTGTGCCAGGGGTCAGTTTTTGACCCCCGCCATCAGCAACCCCAAATGCTCGCGGGTGGCCTCTTTGGCCGGCAGCGTGTCGATGATCTCGCCATGATACAGCACCGCAATCCGGTCGGAGAGGGCCAGTATCTCGTCCAACTCGGCGCTGACCAGCAGAACCCCCACGCCAGCGTCGCGCTGCTCGATGATCCGGCCGTGGATGAACTCGATCGAGCCGACGTCGATGCCACGGGTGGGCTGGGCGGCGATGAGCAGCTTGATCGGCCGGCCGAACTCGCGGGCCACCACCATCTTTTGCTGGTTGCCACCGGAGAGCGAACTACCGGGGGTCAGGACCGAGGGGGTGCGCACGTCAAACTCTTCCACCAACCCGGCCGCGTGCTTTCTGACCGCCTGCTCGTCCATCACAATCCCTCTGGCAAAGGGGGGCTTGTAATAGGTGTTCAGCACCAGATTGTCCGCCACCGAGATGCTGCCCACCATGCCGTAGCGATGGCGGTTTTCGGGGATGTGTGCAACTCCTTGTTCGGTGATCAGGCGCGGCGGCGAGCCGGTGACGTCCATGCCGTTGATGGACACCCGGCCGCCGGTGGGAACCCGCAGCCCGGTGAGCACCTCTACCAGCTCGGTCTGACCGTTACCCTGCACGCCGGCAATACCCAGCACCTCGCCAGCCCGCACCTCAAAACTGGGGCCGTTGAGCGCTTGGTGGCCGCGGTCATCGAATGCCTCCAGCCCCTCCACCTGGAGCACCACCTCCTGTGGCCTGGCTGGTTCTTTGTCCACCACCAGGATCACTTCCCGGCCGACCATCATCGATGCCAGCGACGCCTGGGTCGACTCGGCCGGAATGGCTTCCCCGACCACCCGGCCGGCGCGCATCACCACAATCCGGTGCGAGACGGCCAGCACCTCTTTCAACTTGTGAGTGATAAAGATGATGGATTTGCCCTCGGCGGTCAGTTCGCGCATCACCCGAAACAACTCCTCGATCTCCTGCGGGGTCAGCACGGCCGTTGGCTCGTCCAGGATCAGGATATCGGCCTGCCGGTAGAGCGCTTTGATAATCTCCACCCGCTGCTGCACGCCCACCGGTAACCGTTCGATGATCGCGGTGGGGTCAACGGACAGGCCGTATTCTTCTGAAAGCTTTGCCACGCGCCGGTTGGCGGTTCGGATGTCCAGGGTAAAGCCACCCGTGACGATTTCCGAGCCGAGGATGACGTTTTCGGCGACGGTCATGGGTTGCACCAGTTGAAAATGCTGGTGCACCATCCCCACGCCACGGGCGATGGCGTCACCCGGGCTGTTCAACTGCGCCAGTTCACCCTTGATGTACACCTCGCCCTCATCCTGGTGGTAGAGGCCGTACACGATGTTCATCAGCGTGCTTTTGCCAGCGCCATTCTCGCCCAACAGCGCCAGGATTTCACCCCGGTGGAGTTTGATATCCACCTGGTCGTTGGCCAGCACGCCCGGGAACCGCTTGGTGACGTTGCGAGTTTCGAGTACGATTTCTCTGTTCATCGTCTACTCCGTCTCGTACGGCGTGCCGAGCGCGGCCGGCGGCCGGGCGGTTCCAACAAAGCCAGCCAGCACCACCAGCGTAGTCACGTAAGGGATCATGGAGATAAAGTGGCGCGGGACGGTGGTGATTCCAGCCAACAGCAGTTCGTTCTGCAAGGCCTGGGTGTAGCCAAACAGGATAGAGGCGCTAAAGGCCCCGACGGGGGTCCAGTTGCCAAAGATGAGCGCCGCTAGCGAGATAAAGCCGCGCCCGGCCGTCATCCCCTCCTTGAACTGCCCCACCGCTTCCAGCACCAGGAACGCGCCTGCCAGCCCGGCGACCATCCCGCCAATCGTTACGTTCATGTAACGCATCCGGTTGACCGGGATGCCGACCGTATCGGCCGCCCGGGGATGCTCGCCAACTGCACGTGTGCGCAATCCCCATTTGCTGCGGAAGAGCATATAGTTTACCACCACGACCAGGATCAATGCGGCATAGGTGACAGGCGCGTTATCAAAGATCACCCGGCCGATAACGGGAATCTCGGAGAGCAGTGGAATGGCAATGTTGCCAAACTTGCCTTCACTCGACACGGTTGGATCGAATAGGTAGGTTGTCAAACCGCTGGCCAGGATAATGATGACGGTACCGCTGATGATCTGGTCCACCTTGAAGCGGATAGACATCACGGCGTGGAAAAAGCCCATTAACCCACCGATGACCAGTGCGCTGATGGTGGCTGCCAACAGGCTGAGCCCCAATGGCCAACTGTTGGTAGCCACTTTGATCACAAATGCGCCAAAGGCGCCCGCCAGCATCATGCCTTCGATGCCAATGTTGACCACGCCGGAGCGTTCGCAAAAGAGGCCGCTGAGCGAGCCAAGCATGAGCGGCACGGCCGCCCGCAGGGCAAAGTTCAGCGCACTGATGCCCACCAGGATGCGCAACGCTTTGAGGTCCCCCAGGCTGGTAGTGTTGACCAGGATGGCCAGCACTGCGATCAGCAGCACGGCTCCTAGGGAGAAAAGAGAAGTGACTTTGAAGAATGGATGTCGGTCTTTCATCGCCGCCTCCTACTGGGTACCCCAGCCGGTGCTGAGTTGCGCGATTTCTTCGACTTCTTCATGGGCTTGGTAGCGATAGATCAACCGGATGATTTCCGGCGCGGCCACAAAGGCCAGCACCAGCGCCTGTACCACCTGAATGATCTCGGCCGCCACGCCCGAGTCAAACTGCATCTTGGTCGCACCCGCGTTCAGCCCGCCAATCAGAAACGACGAAAGCACCACGCCCACCGGGTGTACCTTTCCCAGCAGCGCAATGGTAATCCCTTCAAACCCGGCGCTGCCGGTAAATTCGGGGGCGAACTTGTGGTTTAGTCCCAGAGTGTCCACTGCGCCCGCCATCCCGGCCAACAAGCCGGCGACCGCCATCGTCATCACAATGGTCCGGCCGACCTTCATGCCGGCGTATTTGGCTGCCCGCGGGTTGAGCCCCACGGTGCGAATCTCGAACCCGATGGTCGTTTTGTACAGGATCCACCAGATGACCACTGCGGTCACCAGTGCAATCACAATCCCCCAGTGGACCCGGTACGGTTCGGCAAAAATAAACGGAATGCGGGCATTGGCCACCACGTCCTTGGTTTCCGAAATCGCCCTGGCAGCCGCCTCCGGGTCCGAGAGTGGGCCTGGCGTTTGCCCCTGGGTGCCGCCTGCATACACCAGCCAGCCGCTAAATAGGCTGGCAACATAATTCAGCATAATGGTGCTAATCACTTCATGCGTGCCACGCCATACTTTGAGAAGGCCAGGGATTGCACCCCAAATAGCGCCGCCCAACATGCCAGCCAGGAGCGCCAGGGGCATGTGGATGATGAATGGCAGCCCTTCAAAGTTGACCCCCACGGCGGCTGCACAGACCGTGCCGATGAGAAACTGCCCCGACGCGCCGATGTTGAACAACCCGGCCTTGAAGGCAAAAGCCACTGAAAGTCCGGTGAAAACAAAGGGTGTCATTTTGCGGATGGTTCTGGCCCACCCCTGAGCGCTACCAAACGCGCCGTTAAAGAGGCCATAGTAGGCGGTCAGGGGATTGTCCCCCGATAGCAGCATCACAATCGCGCCGATCAACAGCGCGGTGAAAATTGCGAGCAGGGGGGTTAGCATAGGCCGCAGGATGACCCGCAGCCAACTGTGCTTTTCCGGTACAGACGACTGATTTTCCATAAGCCTTCCTCAAGCCACGGAAAGGGAGAAGATTAGCAAAAGAGAGGGGCGATTTGGCCCCTCTCTTGTTCAACTATTCAGATACAGCAAGGATGTCTCGCTAGCCGCCGTAGCCGGTGGAAATGGAGCCGTCCTTCAATCCCTTGTCAATGTCTTCCAAGGCCGTCTTGACGTCGGCCGGGATCACGCTGTCAAAATCGTGGAAGGGGGCCAGCCCCGCGCCGCCAAAGTAATTGCCGCCGGGGAACTTGTCGTCTTTGGCCAGCTTGGCGAGTTCTTGAACGCCGGGGATGATGAGCTTCATGGCGCTGGAGATGAGGCAGGGCTGCGCGGCCGGGACGGTATCCCACTGGTCGGTGTCCACGCCAATGCAGTAGAGCCCTGCGTGGGTGGCAACCTCTTCCAGCGCACCGTTGCCGGTCATGCCGCCGGCGCCAAAGACCACATCCGCACCCTGATCAAGCGCCTGGGCGGCTGTTGCCGCACCCCACTCGGGGTCGGTAAACGCCTGGCTGATCTCGCCGGGGTGATAGGTGGAAATGATGGTGATGTCCGGCTTGATCGCCCGGGCGCCCGCTTCGTAGCCTTCCTTAAAGGCGACCACCGGCGGAATCAGGTCGGTGCCAAAGACACCCGCGATGATGTTGGACTTGGTCATGTAGGCAGCCAGCGCGCCGGCCAGATAGCCAGATTGGTCCTCGTGGAAGATGAGGCCGGTCAGGTTGGGCAGCGTCTCTGCCCACTGGCCCTGGTCCACCCCGATAAAGTTGACATCGGGGTACTCTTTCGCCATCTTGGTGGTGGCGTCGCCCAGCGCGAAGCCAACAGTCACGATGACATTATAGCCCTCGTCGGCAAACTGGCGGATGTTATCCTCATAGTCCTTGGCATCCTTGGTCTCAATGTACTTGTAATCCTCGTTTTCCTTAAGACCCAGGTCCTTGGCCGCCGCCACTACGCCTTCCCAGGCGGACTGGTTAAAGCTGCGGTCGTTGATCCGGCCGACATCGGTTACCAGCCCAATCTTGAACTTGCCGCCGCCGGCGGTACAGGCACTCAGCACGGCCGCCAACAGCATCACAGACAACAACAAATAACTCACAGACTTGCGCATTTTTCTCCTCCAAAGTTACAATATGATGGTATCAACGTTATTACCTGAAAAGTCTGGTTTATTCTCCGTTCCACACCTCCTCAGAATTCGCCAGTACCGTTGGCAATATCAACCAAATAGATTATACAACAAGCAGTGATTAGGGCAAACCAGATTCCGCGCCAGTTTCTGCTTCTGGCGCGGGCAGCACCTCGCGCTGGCGGCTGCCACCGGGATGCGGCCCGACCACCCCCATGGCTTCCATCTCGTCAATCAGGCGGGCTGCCCGCGTGTAACCAATCCGCAGCCGGCGTTGGAGCAGAGAAACGGAGGCTTTGTCTATCTCCCGGACGATGGCGATGGCTTCGTCCAGCAGCTCGTCTTTTTGCGATGATTGCTGCGCCAGTTGGGCCATCTCTTCCCACAGGGGTTGTTGGGCAGCGGGTACAGTCGGTTCTTCTTCGGCCGCATCGCCCTCGGTGGTCTCGTCCTCGGCCTCCTCCCGAGCGGCTTTGCCGGCCAGCACGGCCGCGGCGCGTTGTCGCCGCCAATAGTCCACCAGCCGCCGCAGTTCGGTATCGGATACGTAGCAACCCTGCATCCGGGTCGGCTGGGCGGTATCGGGGGTCATCAGCAGCATATCCCCCCGACCGAGCAGCCGTTCCGCGCCGGTTGTGTCCAGAATGACGCGCGAATCGATGGAAGAGGCGACCGCAAAGGCGATGCGGGCGGGAAAGTTGGCTTTGATCAGGCCGGTGACGACGTCCACGCTCGGCCGTTGAGTAGCGATAATCAAGTGAATGCCCGTCGCCCGCGCCATCTGGGCCAGCCGGCAGATGGTCCGCTCGGTCTCGTCGGGAGCCATCAGCATCAGGTCGGCCAGTTCGTCAATCACCACCACAATGTAGGGCAGCTTTTCCTCGCCATCTTTGTCTGCCTGGCGGTTAAACTCGGCAATGTTGCGCGCTCCGGCCTCCGCAAAGCGGCGGTAGCGGGTGTCCATTTCGCGCGATACCCATTGCAGCGTGCCGACCACTTTGTCCAGGTCAACAATCACCGGCGTGAGCAGGTGCGGGATGCCGTTGTAGCCGGTCAACTCGACGCGTTTGGGGTCCACCATCAGCAGACGGAGTTGGGTGGGGGAGTTGTTCAGCAACAGGCAGGTAATAATCGAGTTGACGCAGACCGACTTGCCGGCGCCGGTGGTGCCGGCGATGAGCAGGTGGGGCATCTGGGTCAGATCGGCCGCGATAGCATTGCCAGATACATCCTCTCCCAACCCAATCCTGAGCGCGGACTTGAGAGCGGCAAAAGTGTTGGCCTCCATCACATCGCGCAGGCTGACGATGCTGGCTTCAGAGTTGGGCACCTCAATGCCGACATAGCCTTTGCCTGGGACCGGCGCCTCGATGCGGATGGAGCGGGCAGCCAGTGCCAGCGCCAGGTCGTCGGCCAGGGAGTTGATCTGCCCAACTTTGACCTTGACGCGCCGGCCGTTGCGCTGCTCGATGTATTGGGGCTCGACGCCAAACTGGGTGATGACCGGCCCGGGGTTGATCTCCACCACCCGGCCGGGCACGCCAAAGCTGGCCAGTGTGTGTTCGATGATTTCGACCTGCTCGCGGATCTGGGCATCAGCGGATGCGTTCTCGGTGCCCGGCTCCAGAATGTCCTGCAGCTTGGGCATTTCCCATTGGTAATTGGCGGCCGCCATGCGCACGGCGTCGCCATAAAACAGGCCGGGTTGTGAGAGGTCAAGTGGGGCTTCGGCGTCTTTGGCGGCCTCCGGCGGAGGTTCCGGTCCGGATGCCTCTGGTTGCCCGGCCAATTGAGGTTTCGCGCGCAGCGGCGGGCGGCTGGCGATGGGCGTGACCATGGTTGTGCCCCGCCTGGTCTTGCGCCGCTCCTGCCACGACCGATATGCCAGCGCCAGTCGCTGTCCCACTTGCGCAAAGGTCAAGTGCGAGACCATCACCACCCCGATGCCCATCAGCGCAAAACAGAGCACGGCCGCGCCAACCCGGCCGACGGCCGCCTCCAGCGCTGTCACAATGATCGCCCCCAGGTATCCACCGCCTTCCTGCAGCGCGTTGGGCTGGTAGGCCGTGGCGGCCGGGTGGCGAACCAGGAACAGAATGTGCAGCGCTCCCTCCGACCCCAGCAAGAGGACGCCCCCCCCGGCCGCCCGATCCCAGCGCATCTGCGGCGACTGTTCCATACCCCACAGCACCAGGTACAGCCCCACCAGCCCCAGCACCGGGGGAATGATGACTCCGCCATAACCAAAGGTGGTCCAGATGCCGTCCCACAGCCAGTCGGTCACTTTGCCACGGCTGATGGAGAGGCCGCTGAGGGTGGCAATGCCGGCCGTGGCGATCAGCAGGATGCCGCCGATGATCGCCCACTGGCGGGGGGTGAGCCGCACCAGGGGGGCATTTGTTCTGGACTGGGAGGATGAGCGGCGGGACTGCCCGGACGAACCGCGGCGCGATTGGCCGGAGGTCCGTTTGCTGCCGGAGCGTGAGCTGCTGCTTTTGCTGTGGTTCATACCTGTTTGTTCGCGGGATTTAGAATAAGCGTTCGGTTGGCTAGATTATAACATAGCGAGGAACAACATCAAACGTCGCGGCCGCCCCGTGGGCGCACGGCCCAGATGGTGAGGCCGTTGACGATCAGGATCAGCCCGGCCAGCATGCCCAAGTGCTGCCGGGTGCCAAAGCCAGGCGAGCCAAAGCCAAGCAGGTCGGCGAAATAGCTTCCCAGCAGGACCAATACGCCGGCAATCAGCATGATTTGGGGCATAAAGCGATGTATCACAGACATGTTCTCCTCCTTCCGTTGCAAAGGGTGTGCCTGGTGCTCAGACAAATAGCGGTTCCATCTGCAGCCCGGCCGCCATGCGGGCCATCTCCTCCTCGGCCGGGGCGGAAACAAAGCGGGTGGCCGCGTCCAGCACCTTGGGCAGCAAGTGGATGTCGGCCGCGGTGTTTAAAAAGAGTTGCGACCGGCCCAGCACCCAGTGCACCGCCCGGTCAATGTCCGCCTGCTGCTCCAACGGTTGATACCAGGTGGCGTGGGTTTGGGGCTGCTCCCCCCACGGCCGGCGGCAGAGCGATTTGATGGTCTGCACCGCCACGTTGCGCTCCCGGCACACGGCTAGCAGCGCATGCAGGTCGGCCGCGTACTGCGAGTTTTGCAGCATGGGATAGTTGGCGGGCAGCAGCACGGAATCAAAGTCGAACCGCTCCAGGCTGCGCCGGTGCATGGCTGCCACGGTGACCCCGTGGCCGGTCACACCCAGGAAGCGGACCAGCCCCTGCGAGCGGGCTTCCACGAACGCTTCCAGCGCGCCGCCGGGCCCCATGGCGATCTCCCATTCGGCCGGGTCCACCAGCACGTGCATCTGCCACAGGTCCACGGAGTCCGTCTGCAGCCGGTCCAGCGAGCGCCGCAGTTCGTCCCACGCTCCCTGGTAGGTGCGCTGCTCGGTCTTGGTGGCCAGAAAAAAGTCCTGGCGGTGGCGCTGCATCCACGGGCCAAGGCGCAACTCGGCCTCGCCATAGCTGGCGGCCGTGTCGATGTGGTTGACACCATAGTGCAACAAAACATCCAGCGTGCGGTCCGCTTCCGGCTGGGTGACGCGGGCCAGCGCGGCCGCGCCAAACAGGGTGCGCGTGCTCCAATGGCCGCTGCGGCCAAATAGCTGTTTCTCGATCATGTTCTCCTCCATCGTTTTGCTGGCCAGCTGGTGGTGGGGCTTGACACCTGTGCACCGGCCGGTACGATTGCACCTGTTATACCAACCCTGGCGCTGCCAGTCAACCGGCCGGTCAGGGTGCCGCTCTTGTCGTGTTTTTACACAAGCGTGCTATAACAGGTCGCATCAAGTGTAATTGCTACTATCAACAGGAAAGGATCGGCTGCGCATGATTCATGTATCCGAAATGACCAAATCATACGGCCCCGTCCAGGCGCTGCGGGGCGTCTCTTTCCACATCGCGCCGGGTGAAATTGTGGGGTTGCTGGGACCCAATGGGGCCGGCAAGACCACCATCATCAAGATTCTCACCGGTTACCTCCAGCCGGATGGCGGCACGGTGGAGGTGGATGGGCTGGACGTGCTGGAGCAGCCGCGCCAGGTGCAGGAGCGGATTGGCTATCTGCCGGAAACCGCCCCGCTGTATCCCGAGCTTTCGGTTCAGGCCTATCTCAAAATGATGGCTGAATTACGGGGTATGCCGGAGCCAGAACAGCCCGTGCACCTGTCAGAGGCCATCCTGGCGACCGGCTTGCAGGCGCACCTGACCCGGCCGATTGGCCAACTGAGCAAAGGGTTCCGGCAGCGGGTGGGGCTGGCGCAGGCCATCCTGCACCGGCCGCGGCTGCTGATCCTGGACGAGCCGACCATCGGCCTGGACCCCACCCAGATCGTGGAGATTCGCCGGCTGATCAAACGTCTGTCCGAAGACAGCACCATTCTCTTTTCGACCCACATTCTGTCGGAAGTGGAGGCGCTGTGCGACCGGGCGATTATCCTGATGAACGGCAAGATCCGTGCCGATGCCCGGCTCTCCGAACTGGCGGCGACGCCGGACGCGTTGCTGGTGCTGGATCAGGCCCCGGCCGGGGCTGCGGAGCAGTTGCAGGCGCTGGCCGGTGTGAGCGGCGTCACGCCGACCGCTTCGGCCGAGGGCTATCCTGCTTTCCGGGTGCAGGGGGCCGGGGAGGCCGACCTCTGCCCGGCGCTGTACGACCTGGCCCGCCGGGAGGACTGGCCGTTGCGCGAACTGCGGCGCGATGTACGGACGCTGGAATCGGTGTTTAACGAATTGGCGACAACGGCCGAGGTGGAAGCATGAAACAGGCACTTTCGATCACACGCAAGGAGCTGCACGGCTACTTTGGCTCGCCGATGGCGCTCATCTTCCTGGGTGCCTTCCTGGCAGTTACCCTGTTCGCCTTTTTCTGGGTGGACACCTTTTTTGCCCGCGGCATCGCCGACGTTCGGCCGCTGTTCCGCTGGATGCCGGTGTTGATGATCTTTTTGGTGGCGGCGCTCACCATGCGGCAGTGGAGCGAAGAGCAACGCGCCGGCACGCTGGAGGTGCTGCTGACGCTACCGGTATCGCACCTGCAACTGGTGCTGGGCAAGTTTCTGGCGGTGATGGCGCTGGTCTGCGTTGCGCTGGGCCTGACCCTCTTTCTCCCGCTCACGGTTTCCGTCCTGGGCAACCTGGACTGGGGGCCGGTGCTGGGGGGCTACCTGGCCAGCGTGTTGCTGGCGGCCGGCTATGCGGCCATTGGCCTTTTTGTCTCCTCCCGCACCGACAACCAGATTGTCTCGCTTATCTCCACTGCGTTGCTCTGTGGCCTGCTCTACCTGGTTGGCTCGGCCGGGGTGACCGACTTTGTGGGTGGCCGCGCGGCCGAGGTCCTGCGCGCCATCGGCGCGGGCAGCCGGTTTGAAAGCATCGAGCGGGGTGTGATCGACCTGCGCGACCTGGCCTACTACCTCTCGCTGACCGCGCTCTTTCTCGCGCTCAACGTCGTCTCGCTGGACAGCAAGCGGTGGAGCAGTGGAGAGCGGTCCCGCGCTTATCGCCAGGCGGTCTCGCTGACGGCCGGGCTGCTGGCGGCCAACCTGGTGGTGCTCAACGTCTGGCTCTTTCCGCTGCACGGCCTGCGGCTGGACCTGACGGCGCAACGTGAATACAGTCTGTCGCAAACCACGCGCGATCTGCTGGACAACTTGCAGGAACCGATGCTGATCCGGGGTTTCTTTAGCGAGCGGACCCACCCGCTGCTGGCACCCCTAGTCCCGCAAATCGAGGACCTGCTGCGCGAGTACGAGATTGCGGCCGGCGGCATGGTCGAGTTGGACGTGCTGGACCCGGCGCTGGACCCGGACAAGGAGGCGGAGGCCAATCAGGTCTACGGCATCCGGCCGCTTCCCTTCCAGGTATCCGACCGTTACGAGGCTTCAATCATCAATTCGTATTTCGACATCCTGATCCGCTATGGCGACCAGCACGTAGTACTAAACTTTCAGGACCTGATCGAGGTGCGAGCCGGCCGGGCTGGGGACGTGGAGGTTGCCCTGCGCAACCTGGAGTACGACCTGACCCGCTCGATCAAAAAGGTGCTCTATGGCTTTCAGAGCGTGGACGCGGTGCTGGCGGCCATGGATCGGCCGGTCAAGCTGACGGCGTTCATCACCCCGGACACGCTGCCGGAGTGGTTGGCGGAAGCGCCGCAAACCATTGAAAAGGTGGCCGGTGAGATTGCGGCCGGGTCCGACGGCAAATTCGTGTTCCAACTCGTCAACCCGGATGCGCCGGGCAGCACGGTCGGCCGGCAGGAGCTGTACGACCTGTACGGCCTGCAGCCCATTGCCGTCTCTCTCTTCTCCAACCAGAGCTACTACTTGCACATGATTCTGGAAACCGGCCAGGAGGCCCAGTTGCTCTACCCCAGCGGCGAGGTGAGTGAGGCCGAGGTGCGCACGACCATCGAGTCGGCGCTCAAGCGGGCCTCGACCGGCTTTTTAAAGGTGGTGGGGCTGTGGACCCCGCCCGAGATACCGACGCAGGATATGTTTGGTCAGATGCAACAGCCGATCTCGACCTGGCAGGCGGTGAACGAGTACCTGCGAAACGATTACGAAGTGCGGCAACTGGACCTGCGTGGCGAAGTCCCGGCCGACGTGGACGTGCTGGTGGTGGTCGCGCCGCAAAACCTGACCGACCGGCAGCGCTTTAACGCCGACCAGTATCTGATGCGCGGTGGCGCGCTGGTGGTGGCAGCCGGCAACTATGCCATTGCGCCCGACCAGTTCACCGGCTCGCTGGCGCTGTTGCCCATCGAAGGGAACTTGCAGGAGATGCTGGCCCGCTATGGCGTCACGGTGGAGCAGTCGCTGGTGATGGACCCGCAAAACGAGCCCTTCCCGGTCCCGGTGGTGCGCCAGGTGGGCGGCTTTCAGGTGCAGGAGATTCAGACCCTGAACTATCCTTTCTTTGTGGACGTCCGGCCGGATGGGATGGACACCCGCAGCCCAGTCGTCGCCAACCTGCCCGCCATCACCCTCAATTGGGCCTCCCCGCTGACGCTGGACGAGGCTGCCAACGCCGGCCGGGAGGTGAGCACCTTGCTGCAATCCACAGAGGACTCGTGGCTGACGACGGACACCAACATCCAACCCGATTTCGACCTTTACCCTGAGATGGGTTTTGCCCGTGGGGATGCGGCGCAATCCTACCCACTGGCCGTAACCCTGCGCGGTGCATTCGATAGCTTTTTCCAGGGCCAGCCGGTCCCGCCCCCGGCCGAGACGGCCGAGGGTGAAGCGGTCAGCGATCCGGCCGCCGGGGTCATCGAGCAGTCGCCAGAGAGCGCCCGGCTGGTAGTCATCGGCAGCGGCGAATTCCTCAACGACCTGGTCTTTAACATCTCGGCCAGCCTGACGCAGGACCGCTACCTGAACACGCTCCAGTTCCTGGAAAATGTGGTCGACTGGTCGGTGGAAGATGTAGACCTGCTGGCCATCCGCTCGCGCGGCACCACGGTGCGGCTGCTGGGGCCGGACGTGGAGGAGCAGCGGACCTTCTGGGAGGGGCTGAACTATGCGCTGGCGTTGCTGTCGCTGATTGGCATCGCGGTGGTGTGGAACGCACAGCGCCGCAACGAGCAGCCGATGGCGTTGATCCTGCCGGACGGGACGGTTCTCCGGCCGGTGGTGGAGGAGGAAGAAGAATGAAACGGCGTGACCAGATTCTCATAGCCCTGTTGGTTGTTCAGATGGCACTGAGCGCGGTTGTCTTGTGGCCGCGCCCGGCCGCCTCGGGCGGCGCCGGCGCGCCGCTGCTGGGCGATCTGACGGCCGAGCAAGTCGTTGCGCTAATCATCGAGGATGGGGATGGCAACCGCATCGAGATGCGGGATCAAGGCGGCAGTTGGGTGCTGCCGGCCGTGGATGATTTCCCGGTCCAGGGCAGCAAGGTGACTGACTTGCTGGGCAAGCTGGTGGGGATGACCTCCGGCCGGCTGGTGACCCGCACCCAATCCAGCCACAAGCGGCTCCAGGTGGATCCGGCCGACTATTTGCGGCGCATCCGGCTGGAGACGGCCGACGGCCGGCAGATGATCCTCTTTCTCGGCTCATCCCCCAGTTACGGCGCTACCCACGTGCGCCTGGACGGGCAGGATGAAACCTATCTGACCAGCGACCTGTCGGTCTGGGAGGCCAACGCCACCGTTGGCTCGTGGATAGACACCAGCTACTTGAGCGTCCCCCAGGAAAACCTGCTAGCCCTCACGCTGCAGAACGCCAACGGGACATTCGCCTTTGAGAAGGATAGCGAGGGGAACTGGACCCTGGCTGGCATGCAGGAGGGCGATGAACCCAACGCGGCCGCCATCACAACCGTCGTCAGCCGGGCCAGCACGCTCAACATGCTGCGCCCGCTTGGCGTGGAAGACAAAGAGGCCTACGGGCTGGCCCGGCCGCAGGCGACCATCACGCTGCAGACGGCCGGTGGGGCCGTCACCTGGCAGGTGGGTAGCAAATCGACCGAGGATAACAGCTACGTGGTCAAATCCTCACAGTCGCCCTACTATGTCCGGGTCTCCGAGTTCACCATCATGGACCTGTTGAACAAAACACAGGCCGATTTTATCCAGCAGTCGCCCACCCCCACGCCGGAGGCCGGCGGCTAGGGTATGGACAACAAAAAAGGGCGACACAAGCGGTCGCCCTTTTTCTTTGGCGCTTGCCTGCCTAACAGGAGACACCCTCAAATCCGACGACAAAGCGTGGACCGTAAAAGTTGGAGGTATAGTCAATGGACAACCGGCCGTAGTGCTGGGCCATACGGGCAATGTTGGCATCCCATACAATTTGGATGCCGGTCAGGTCCATCGTGCGGTCAGTATCCTCTTCACCGGATTCGGCCTGAACCAGGCCCAAGCGCGGGCCGCCTCAACCATACCCAGCCATTACCACCCGGACGGTAGCTTCCGTGAGCCCTTGCTTGTGGGCCCACTCCTGTAACGCTTTTTGCGCAGATGAGCTTATTGCGAGCATGCGATCTCCTTCTTATAATAGTCGCCATATTAGATGTGCGCCGGCGCAAAAGGTTGCAGGTGCCGGCCGTTCCACTGGGAGGGACAGATGAGACGAATTATGCGCGAGACAGCTTTTCGCCTGGTCCGCTCGGACCTGGTGGCATTTGTGGACGAGCACGAGGAACAGCTGGTGGAGGTATTTCGCCAGGAGTTGTTCAAGCTGGACGAACAGATGCCGGAGGAAAGATTATTCATTGACATCCACATGGTCCCGCTGGGTGAAGAGTTGCTGCGGGCCGCGTTGAGGGCGCTGCGGCGATTCCTGCGGGAAGCCTGACAACCAGTTGTAACCGATCGCAGGTGAGGGAGATCAATGAGAATTGAACGGGACACGATGGGCGAGGTGCAGATTCCGGATGATTCGCTGTGGGGTGCGCAAACGCAGCGGGCGGTGGAGAATTTCACTCTCTCCGGGGTGCGCTTCGGCCGGCGCTTTATCGCGGCGTTGGGGCTGGTCAAACGGGCCTGCGCCCAGGCTAACCTGGAACTGGGTTTGCTGGATGCGGAACTCGGCCGGGCGATCATCCAGGCCTGTGACGAGGTGATTGCGGGGCAGCACGACGACCAGTTCCCGATCGACATTTACCAGACCGGGTCCGGCACATCCACCAACATGAACGCCAACGAGGTGATCGCCAACCGGGCGATCCAGTTGCTCGGCGGCGAGGTGGGAAGCAAATCGCCGGTCCACCCCAACGATCACGTCAACATGAGCCAGTCGAGCAACGACGTGATCCCGACTGCGATCCACGTGGCGGCCGGGCTGGCGATCCGCGAGCAGTTGATCCCTGCGCTGCAGGGGCTGCGCGAGGCGCTGGAGGAAAAGGCGGTCGCGTTTGACCAGATCGTCAAGACCGGCCGGACACACCTGCAGGATGCCACTCCTATCCGGCTGGGGCAGGAGTTTGGCGGTTATGCGGCGCAGATCGACAAAGGGGTGGAGCGGGCGCGGCGGGCGCTGTGGGCGCTGGTCGAACTGCCGCTGGGCGGCACGGCCGTCGGCAGCGGCATCAACTGCCCGGCCGGGTTCCCGCAGTCTGGCCATCCAGCACCTCAACCGGGCCACGGGCGAGAATTTCGGCGAGGCGGGCAACCACTTTGAGGCCAACTCGGCCCGCGACGCGGCCGTGGAAGCCTCCGGGGCGCTCAAAACCATCGCCGTCAGCCTCACCAAGATTGCCAACGACATCCGCTGGCTGGGCTCTGGCCCGCGCAACGGGCTGGGCGAACTGCTTTTGCCGGCCGTGCAGCCCGGTTCGTCGATCATGCCGGGCAAGGTCAACCCGGTGATCCCCGAAGCGGTGACGCTGGCGGCCGCGCAGGTGATTGGCTACGATGCGGCCATCACCCTGGGCGGATTGGGCAGCCACTTTGAGCTCAACGTGATGATGCCGCTGATCGCGCACAACTTGCTGGCCAGCATCGAGCTATTGGCCAACGCCAGCCGGGTGTTTGCCGAGCGCTGCATTCGCGGTATCGAGGCGGATGAGGCGCGCATCCAGGAGACGGTGGAGCGCAACCTGGCACTGGCCACCGCGCTGGCTCCGCTGATCGGCTACGATCGCGCGGCCGAGGTGGCGAAAGAGGCGCATCGCACCGGCCGGACCGTTCGTCAGGTGGCAGCCGAGTGGGAGGTGCTGCCGCCGGGTGAGCTGGACGCGGCGTTGGCCCCCGGCCGGATGACGGGCTGACCCATTCTGCACCCGGCCGCTTGAATCTCGCGTAAAAGGGCATATAATGTAACTGTTCAGCCCAAGCTCTTGGGCAGGGTTAGGGGGTGGTGGGCGGGCGACCCGCGCCCGCCCACCACCCCCGAAAAATCTTTACACTGCCTGTAGTTACCGAATAATATTGACCGTGTTGTTTCGATCAGTCACAGGAGAAAGCAGATGAAAAGCCATGTTGTGGACTATCAGATTTTTGGAGATGACCTCCAGTTTGTGGAAGTGGAGCTGGACCCCGGCGAAACCGTGATTGCCGAGGCGGGCGCCATGATGTACATGGAGGACGGCATCACCTTTGAAACCAAGATGGGCGACGGCTCGCGGCCGTCGGCCGGGTTCATGGACAAGCTGGTCAGCGTGGGCAAGCGCGCCCTCACCGGCGAGTCGATCTTTATGACCCACTTTTCCCATCAGGGGCAGGGCAAAAGCCACGTGGCCTTTGGCGCTCCCTATCCCGGCAAGATCATCGCCATCGATCTGGATGAAGCCCGCGGCGAGTTGATCTGCCAGAAAGACTCGTTTCTCTGCGCGGCATTGGGGACGGAGGTGAGCATTGCCTTCAACAAACGGCTGGGAGTTGGCCTGTTTGGCGGGGAGGGGTTTATCCTGCAGCGGCTGCGCGGCGATGGGATGGTCTTTATCCACGCCGGCGGCACGATTGTGGAAAAGCGGCTGGAGAACGGCAAGTTGCGGGTGGACACGGGCTGCATTGTGGCCTTTGAAACGACCATTGACTACGACATCGAGCGGGCGGGTAATCTCAAGTCGATGATCTTTGGCGGCGAGGGGTTGTTTGTGGCCACGCTGACTGGCACCGGCCGGGTCTGGTTGCAGTCGCTCCCGTTCTCCCGGCTGGCGGACCGCATCCTGGCCAGCGCGCCCACGGCCGGCGGCAAGACCACCGGCGAGGGTTCGGTGATCCGCGGTGCGATGGACTTTTTGCAGGGTTAACGAGAAGCTGCCAATGCCGGTTTACACATTCCGATTGGACTATGGATGATGATCAAGATTGAGGTATGGCTTTACGGGCCGCTGTCCCGTTACGGCGGCCCGGCCGACCAGGGCAGCCACGCGGAACTGCACCTGGAACTGCCGGCCGGGACCCGCATGCAAGAGTTGCTGGCGCAACTGGGGTTGCCGCTGGCGGAGAAAGGGATCACCTTCATCAACCGCCAGTTGAGCGATATGCCCGGTCTGGGTGCCGACCTGGAGCGCGAACTGCTGGATGGCGACCGGGTGGCGATTTTCCACGAAAAGAGCATGTGGCCCTTCCAGTACCGGCACGACGCGGCCGCCAGCCCGGAGCTGCGGGAGGCGATGCGCCGGAAGGATGGCGGGCTGCACCATAGCTATGAGTGATTTTTGAGGCCGATTGTGCCGTTTGCTGGTTGACAACCGGCCGCGTTTGCCCTATCATAACGTCACGAAATCGCGCCACACATCAATTCAGGATGTCTCCGACTCATTTGGCTCCCCCAGGGACGGATGAGCGATAAGGTGTGGGAAGTAATTCCTGCGCCCGCCGTTTAGCAAAGGAGGCAACTCGGTAGCTGTCCAACGGTCAGAGGTGGACCGTGGACAGTTGGCGGGTTGCCTTTTTTCTTGGAAAAAGGCAAGGAGGTGACCTGGCAACGACTGTTTTGCAGCTATTTTCTCACGGTTTTACCAACCCACGTTTGAGCTATTGGAGGAGGTAGAATGTCCAAGTTTTTGCGCGTTAACATGGCAGATCTCTCGATCAAATACGAGGAGACGCCGGAAGAGTACCGCACGCTGGCCGGCCGCGGCCTGACCTCGACGCTGATCTACAACGAAGTCCCGGCCGACTGCCACCCGCTGGGGCCCAACAACAAGGTGGTGTTGTCCCCCGGTATCGTCACCGGCACGGCCGCGCCCACTTCATCCCGCATCTCGGTGGGTGCCAAATCCCCGTTGACCGGTGGCATCAAAGAGTCGAACGCCGGTTCCCGCTTCCCCTACCAGCTGGCACGCATGGGGATCAAGGCGATTGTGGTTGAAGGCCAGCCCAAAGACGACAAATTCTGGGTGCTCAGAATCGATATGAAGGGCGCCAAGTTCGAGCCGGCCGACAAATTCATGGGCAAGGGGATGTACGAGACCGCGCCCCTCTTTTACAAGGCTTACGGCGACAAAGTGGGCTTTATGACTATCGGCGTTTCGGGCGAGAAAAAGATGGCGATGGCCGGTGTCTGTTTCAACGACACCGAAGGCCGGCCGAGCCGCTACTCCGGCCGTGGCGGCCTGGGCGCGGTGATTGGCTCCAAGGGGCTGAAGGCCATCGTGCTGGACGACGACGGCGCACCGGGCGTCCCCATCGTCAACAAGGAGCTCTTTGAGGTCGGCCGCAAGAAACTTATCGACGCGTTGATGACGCACGCCATCACCAAGCCCAAGGGTGCGCTCAACAGTTATGGCACGGCCGTGCTGATCAACATCATGAACGAGGCCGGCGGCCTGCCCACCCGCAACTTTTCGGCCGGTATTTTTGAGGGCGCGGCCAAGGTGTCCGGCGAGGCGCTGTTTGAAGGCAACAAACAGCGGACCGGCAAAGAGCTGTACAACCACGCCTGCAGCCCCGGCTGCATCATCCGCTGCTCCAATACCTGGCACGATGAGTCTGGCGCTGAAACGGTTTCCTGCCAGGAGTACGAGTCGATCTGGTCCTTTGGCCCCAACTGCGGCATTGATGACCTGGATGACACCGGCAAGTTGATCTGGCTCTGCAACGACATTGGGGTGGACACCATTGAGGCTGGCGCGACGGTTGGCGTGGCGATGCAGGCCGGGGTGGTCAAGTTTGGCGATGCCAAGGGAGCCATTGGCCTGCTGGAGGAGATCCGCAAGGGGTCACCGCTGGGACACATCATCGGCAACGGCGCGGCCGTCACCGGCAAGGCGTTTGGCGTGGTGCGTGTCCCGACCGTCAAGGGGCAGGCGATGCCCGCCTACGAGCCACGGGCCGTCAAGGGAATTGGCGTCACCTATGCCACCAGCACCATGGGCGCGGACCATACCGCAGGCTACACCATTGCGCCGGAAATCCTGGGTGTGAGCGGCAAGGTGGACGCGATGGACCCCAGCGGCAAAGGGGCACTCAGCCGCAACTTCCAGGCAACCACCGCCATGATCGTCGATACCAGCGGCCACTGCCTCTTTATCGCCTTTGCCATCCTCGACATCGCCAGCGGATTTGAGGGTGTGATTGAGGAGTGCAATGGCGTGTTGGGCACCAACTGGACCGCCGATGACATCACCCAGATGGGGCTAGAGATTTTGCGCAAGGAGCGCGCTTTTAACGAGGCGGCCGGCTTTACCAAAGCGCATGACCGCCTGCCCGAGTTTATGAAGTACGAGCCGCTCCCGCCGCACAACACGGTCTTTGACGTGCCGGACGAGGTGCTCGACTCGGTCTATGGCGAGCTGTAGTTTGCGTTAGCTGATTGCAGCGGTTGGGGGCGCACAACACGTTGTGCGCCCCTTTGTCTATCCGATGATCGTTTACGTTAAACTGTATGCTACCCTCCGGCCGCGCTTCCCAGAGCTGGGCATTGGCGAGGAAGCGGCCGTCGAGTTGCCGGCCGGTGCGACGGTGGCCGATCTGATCAGCCAGCTGGCTCTGCCCGACCTGGCCAAGGTCGTCTTTGTCAACCACGCGGTCCGCGTGGGAGAGCATCTTTTGCAGGAAGGGGACAGGGTGGCGATCTTTCCTCCGGTGGGGGGCGGCTGAGAGGCCCTTGGGCCGGCCGGCGCGAACGTTAGCCCATCCTCGGAACGGTACTCTGCGGTTGTTGAACCGCACCTGGAACTGTGCTAGAATACCTTTGCGCTGGCGGCCATCTGCCCCTGATCCAGATTCCCTTATCCAGCACGGCAGGTTGGGCGAGCGCGGACAGAATGGCAAGTCGGAACGCGATCGGTCGCATGACCAGGTAGGTGCTTTTTGAGCATGGGTGACTTTATTCTCAGGCTGTTCTCACAGTTCGCCGGTGGGCCGGGGCCGCCGGAAAACAACCTGGTGCGCTTTGGGCTGGCGGCCGTGTTGTATGCGGCCCTCTTTCTCGTCGCCTGGTCGCGCCAACGGCAGCAAGAATACCCGCGCGAAAAGCTACTGTTGTGGGGCTTTGGGCTTGGCCTGACCCGCGAGACCTACAAATTCCTGCACACCGCCATCCGGATGTTGACCGGCACCGACCACGACGCTTTTTGCACGGTTTCCGAGCCGGTAGAGCACACCCTGGCGATGGCGGCCATCATTGTGGTGGCCGGCGCGTTCATCCGTTATTTGCTGGATGATGAAAAGCTTGCCCGTCGTTACCTGAGGATCGGTTTGGGCGCGACGGCGCTCAGCTACCTGTCCACGTTTTGGTGGTGGGCGCAACAACTGGCGGCAAACCCCGAACTCAAATTCCACCAGGTTTGGGTTGCCTGGGTCTTTCATGTGGTGGCCGCTATTCTGATGGCGGCCGCCATAATTATCCTGGCCCGCAGCAAGGGCTGGTTGCGCAACGTGATCACCCTGGCGCTGTTCCTTTTCTTCCTGGGCGAAGTCATCATTCTGTTTAACTATGGCACCGACCGGGCGTACAACCAGATCATTTGCCCGTTGGGGAACGGCTTTCACATTCTGGCGATCCCGTTGCTGGGGTACGTTTACCTGCGCGAGCAGGCGGATGAGAAAAAACGGGCCGAGGATGAATTGGCTGCTTATCGCCTGCAGCTGGAAGAGTTGGTGGAAGCGCGCACGGCCGAGTTGACCACCGCAAACGAGCAGCTCCAGCAAGAGATTTTGGAGCGCACGCAGGCCCAAAAGGCATTGGCGGCCCTCAGCCGGCAGAACGAACTGATCCTGGAACTCGGCCGGCGAGGGGATCATCGGCATCGACCGGCAAGGGCTGCACATCTTTGTCAACCCGGCCGGGGCACGGATGTTGGGCTATGAGGCCGACGAATTGATCGGCCGGCCCAGTCATGCCACCTGGCACCACAGCCGGGCAGACGGCACGCCCTTTCCCAAGGAAGAGTGCCCCATCCACGCCGGCTACCTTGAGGGAATTGTCCGCCGTGGGGCCGACCAGCTCTTTTGGCGCAAGGATGGCACTTATTTTCTGGCTGAATACGTCTGCACGCCGCTTTACAGGAACGGGGATCTGGACGGGGCGGTGGTGGTCTTTCAGGACATCACCGAGCGCAAGCAGGCGGAGGCGGCCATCACCCAGAGCAACGCGGAGCTGGCGGCGCAGAACGCGATTGCCGGCACTATCAGCCGCTCGCTGAACCTTGAGACGATCCTCAACACCGCGCTGGAAACAGTGTTGGAGGTCTTTCAATTGGACCTGGGGGCCATCTATCTGCTGGACTCGGATGGCGAGACGCTGACGCTGCAGTCAGCCCGTGGGATTACGGAGGCCGAGATTCGCGAGTCGATGAGGCGCTTCAGCCTGGGCGAGGGGATTTCCAACCCGGCCGTCACCGAGATGCGGCCGGTGGTGCTGCACGCATCCGATGACAGCAAGTTCCCCCGCCATCCGTTCAAGGGTAGTGCCGTCCAGACCCTGGCCTGCACTCCGCTGGTGGCCAAGGGGCATGCCATCGGGATGCTGGCGCTGGCGGCCCACCGGCCGGACGCCATCCCGGTGCGCGAGTTGGCGCTGCTGGCTTCCATCGGCCAGCAGATCGGCATTGCGGTGGAAAACGCCTTTCTGTACCAGGAGGTGGCGCGCTGGGCGGACGAACTGGCGCTGCTCCACCAGGCCACCGTCTATCTCACCTCTTCGCTGGATATTTCCACCGTGCTGGATCAGATTACCCATCAGGCGGCCCGCCTGCTGACCTGTGAAGTGGCTGCCATTTTCCTGTGGGACGAGGAGAACCAGGAGGCGATCTGTTATTCCTGCCACGGCATGGATGGGGAAGCGCCGCTGGACCTCCACCTGCGGCCGACGGAGAACCAGGTGCTGGCGGACCTGGTGGCCGACCGGCGGTCGGTAGCGGTCTCCAACGCGCTCACCGACCCGCGCATGTCCCCGCAGTGGCGCGAGCGGTTCCAGGTCAAAGCCCAACTGGCCCTGCCGCTGCTGGTGAGCAACAAGCTGCTGGGCGTCCTGTTCCTGATCGACCAGAAAAGCTCCCGCCGCTGGGGGCCGGACCAGGTGGGGTGGGCGGAGAGCTTTGTGAACCACGCCTCGATTGCGCTGGAGAACGCTTACCTGTACGAGCGGGCCGATCAGGCGGCCGCGCTGGAGGAGCGCCAGCGGATTGCGGCCGAGATGCACGACGGCCTGGCCCAGACGCTCAGCTACATTGGGCTGCGGGCCGACCAGATCACCGAGCACGTGGCCGCCGGCCGGAGCGAGCAGGCCAACCAGGAGCTGGACCAGATGCGGGAGGTCATCGGCCGGGCCACCCAGGAGGCCCGCCAGATCATTGCCAGCCTGCAGGAACCCCCCAAGCCGCGCCGGTCGCTGCAAAACTGGCTGGCCGAGGTGGTCTCCCAGTTTGAGAGCGACGGCGACCTGACGGTCGAGCTGCTGGCCCAGCTTCCCACCCCGCTCTATCTGGCCACCGAGCAGGCGGAGCAGGTGTTGCGGGTGGTGCAGGAGGCGATGCTGAACGCCGGCCGGCACGCCCAGGCCAGCTACCTTATCGTCCGGCTGACCCAACGCCGGGGCCATTACTATGTCAGCATCGAGGACAACGGCAAGGGGTTTGACACCCAGGCCCCAATGCCGGATGATGGCATGGGCCATTTTGGGCTCAAAATCATGCGCGCCCGCGCGGCCCGCATCGGCGGCACCGTCGAGATCAAGTCGGCGCCGGGCGAGGGGACGCAGGTGATCCTCACCTGGCCGACGGAGAAGCGGGTATGAGTTGCGCCGCCAGGGAGGGTTGATGGACAAGATTCGCGTGTTGCTGGTTGACGATCACAGCCTGTTCCGGGAAGGGGTCGCCAATATCCTCAACGGCCAGCCCGATTTTGAGGTGGTGGGCGAGGCCAGCGATGGGCTGGAAGGGGTGGTCAAGGCGCAGGAGTTGAAGCCGGACCTGATCCTGATGGACATCGAGATGCCCGGCTGCGACGGACTGGAGGCCACCCAGCAGATCCGCCAGGCGATGCCGGATGCGACCATCATTATGCTGACCGTGCGCGACGAGGACGACAAGCTGTTTGAGGCCATTCGCAACGGCGCGCAAGGCTACCTGCTCAAGAGCGTCCGCTCCTGGGATATGGTGCAGATGTTGCGCGCGGCCGCCCAGGGGGACGCGGCCATCACTCCCTCGCTGGCCGGCCGGATGCTGGGTGAGTTCCGCCGCCTGAGCCAGCACGCCCCCGACCGGCCGCTGGACGAGAGCGAGGTCCTGACCGGCCGGGAGCAAGAGGTGCTGGAGCTGGTGGCAGAGGGGCAGACCGACAAGGAGATCGCCGACCAGCTCAGCGTCAGCATCCACACCGTCAAGAGCCACGTGCGCAACATTCTGGCCAAGCTGCAGATGAGCGGCCGGCACGAAGCGGCGCTGTACGCCATCCGCCAGGGGCTGATTGTGCCGCCCAAACGCCGGCCGCCCCGCCCGGACTAGTTCCTTTTCCCCCACGAACTAGTTCGTTTGTCCCCCAGAGCGATCTCAAGATCGCTCTTTTTTCATCTCTTGACAGGGTCCACGAGCGATTGAGCGTTTCCAGTATTGTGCCGCATACTGGGGGCGGTATTTGGTGTAAAAGCGGAGCGCGCGATGGCGGAACGGCGACTAGTCGCCTTGTTTGGAGATTCATTGCTGATGGATGCGATAGAGGCAAACCTGGCTACCCGGCCCGATCTGGGCGTGGTGCGGGTGCGCACGGCGATCCACAACTTTGAACAGCGCCTGTTTTCGCTCTCCCCCGACCTGGTGATCTTTGACCTCGACACCCCCCATTCCGAATTTGTGATCCCCTTCCTGCGCCAGCGGCCGGGCCTCTCCCTGATTGGCCTGGACGCCACCACCAGCCGGGTGCTTGCGCTCTCCAGCCAGCAGTTTTCCGCGCTCACCATGGACGATCTGGCGGCCGTGATCCAGATGCAGACCAACGGGCGTGGCCAGGTGGACACGGTGGCCTGACGGCCGGAGCGCCGGCAGGCAGGCAAAAGGAGGGTGAAGCAGGGAGTGCTTACAGGGTACAACAAGGATATTGGCCAACTGGATTTTGCAAGGATTGATTTGAGTGATGGAGGACAAACGAATGAAACGGAGAAACTGGTTACTGATTGTGGTGCTGCTGGCGCTCATGCTGGCGGCCGGGATGAGCTCGGCCGAGGATGGCCTGCTGTTCCGGCGCAACATCTCCAAGACGCCGGACGCGGAGACCGAAAAGGCCGCCATCTACATGATGGACTTTTACGTGCCGGCTCAGGCATCGACCGGATCGATTGGGCCGGTAGACAACTATATCCTGGACGATGATGCAGGAACGCGTTGCGTACGAGACCCGCGACTATGCCAAACCGCTGGTCGCGGTCTACATCGATGACCTCGGTGGGGCCGAAGTCCGGAAGGAGACGTTTTCGCTCATGGGCGGGATCTGCCTTCGGCGAGTTCGATGCCTTTGCTGGCGTCTCGCTGGACGACGGCACGAGCTGGAAGCGCACCAACCTGTCGCGCTCGGCCGACCTGTCGTCCTTCACCCTGGCCAACGGGCACCCGTACCCTGGTGATGTGCACAACGTGCGTTCACCAGGTCGCCGGCGACCGGATCCTGGTGGCCTGGGTCAGCAAGTACTGCGACGGTGGCGCCCCGCTCTACACGCTGGACCTGACGATGACGATGCCGCTACTTCGCGGACCTGGAAACAACTACGGCAAGGATGCGGTCTACCTGTACGACCTGTTTGGCGTGGCCGGCATCCAGGGTTCGGTGGACTATACGCTGCAGGGCTTTCCCGAAGTGGGCGAAATCCCCTACTCCTGTGTCTGGACGGCGCGTGGCAAGCTGCTGGCAGGGGATGACCCTGCCACAACCGATGACGGAGGCTTCCTACGTCGATCTGGACCAAGCCCGAGCGGCTGACCTCCGGCACAGCGCGATGCCAACCGCCTGGCAGATCGACTGTGCCATGGGCGCCGGCTTTATGATGACCTGGCAGGAAGACCCCGAAGGGCTGCGCCCCGGCCAGGGCCTCGGCCCCGGCGAGGGCTGGTCCGGCGCGGTCGTCAACGCACAAGACCGATATCTGGTACTCCTACATCGCTATGGATGACTTTGACGATGGTTGATGACGACGCAGACTGACACCATCGGTGTGATCCCAATTATCGATCAGCGATTACGACGGCGACGACCATGCCCAAAGTCGGCGGTGCCGATGGCGATGCCGGTGCGCCTGACCGACAACGACATGTGCAAGGCGGAAGGCAGCTGAACAGCACCCGTATTGCTACATCGATTTCGACTACTGCATCGCCGACTGTAGCACAGATCTGCCGACTGCTGGACTGACTGCCCCGACAGCAGACTCTGACTTTCTGCGCCGACATCAGTTCCCTGGGACACCCCCGGTGGTGCAACGCTATACCGTCTGTGTGCAAGCCGAAGATGGGCGTGTGCTGAGTGGTCGCGTCGGCGCTTCCCGCGCGCGCGGTCAACGTCCAGCCCTATGACGCCGGATCGGTGACGGCGTGCTACGACAGCGCCTGGGTGATCATGGCCGCCGAAGAATCCAAGGCCCTGGGTGAAGGCGATCCACTCGACGACGACGAGAACCCGATGACATCGGCAAGAACGTGTGGTACTACACCTTCGACATGTTCAACCCCGATCGTCGTGACGCAGGGTGGCATGCTCAACCAGCCGGCCGTGTGCGGACCTCAGGATGAAATCTGCACTGAGGGTGAGTTCTTCCCGCTGCTGGACGGACGATTTCGGCAACGAGTTCTACGAGACCGAGATCGCCCGCCGCTTTGCCCTGACCACAGCTCGATCCACCAGATTGGCGAACAACGGTGTCTGGCGGCATGCTGATCGTACAAGCAGGGCATCATCAACCAGGGTGGCCCGGCCGACATCTTCTTGCGGCGGCCGGTCGGATGACGTCGATGCCCGACGACCTATGCGACCCGCAGACGCTGCTTCCCGCGGACAACCCCTACGCCTACGAGAACATGGACTGCGATGGGATACACCGACGGCATAACCCAACTACCTGATGGGCTGTGCATCCGACGGCCAGCAACCCGCGCTACCTGCAGGGCGTGTGTCTGAGCACCGGCAATCAACGTCTCCGCCGCTACCATCGCCGCGTGTGACGACGGCAGCATCGGCTGACTGCGCGGCAGCCTTCCCCTGGGATGGCGGCGTGACGACGCTTCCCCAAAGTGACCGAGTGGCGATCACGACCGATGGACAACCTCGACGACCAGTCCTGGGAGAACCCCTACGACGTCGTCCAAGGGGCACCGCGGTTTCATCGACGGCGACTTTGTCATGATGATGTACGCCTGGTCGCCCAACTGGAAGGCCAACAGCGTCGGCAACGACCACTACAACCTCTACGCCCGCCGCTCCTTCGACGGCGGCCTGACCTGGACCACCACCCCGGCCAGCTGACCATGTGGACGGGCGTCTGGCAGGCGCGGCACCGAAACCTGCGAGAACTACTGCGTCGACACGGATCGGAACTGCACGCACCGAGTCTGCACCACCTACGGCGCCGGCGAGTTTGAGCAGGCGCGCAACGTCTCCCAGCTCATCGGCAACAAGGTCACCATCCTCGACCCGCGCTACACGCCCCACCGGCGGCACTCAAGCTGCTGCCCGACCATCGCACCGACTGGCTGACCGACGGCGATGTCGCTTCGACGGCTTGCCCTACGAGGATGACGCTGCGCGCGATCCATCCAAGTTCTTCATGGTCTACGAGACCGGCGACAACACCACCGTGGCCGAGGGCGAAGCGGTCCCGCTGGATCTCTTCTACAGCCGGGCCACCGTCTGGGGTGATGACTATGAGCTGGTCGGAGTACTACGACCGAGACTGGTGAGATCTATCGAGGCGTTGGACTGGCTGGAGAACGACCTGATGATCTCTCCGGCGAAGCGAGCATACTCCGCCAACCCCGGCGGCACCTTCTATCTACGCGGTCTGGAACCAGTGGAAGGAGAGATCCTGACCGACGGCCACGAACTGATCTACGAAAGCGACATCTGGTTCCGTCGGTTGATGTACCTACCAGACGATCACCGACAGTGAACCCGACAGCCTGCTATCCTCTATGTCAGCAGACCATCCTGCGCCGACTATGATGACCGGACATCCTGGTCATGGTCGGCACCGGCAAGGGATTTCGACCCGACGGCGAGATCGAAGAGGCGAACGGGATGCATCAACGCCGGCTGGTCGAGTGGACCGATAGTGGTCGGCACGAGAAGCTGCTGCAGATGCGGACCTGGCAGATGGTGACCAGCCCAGCGGGCTGTGTCAGCCTGGCTGGGCGCGACTTACCTTCAGGTCCAGGACAACGAGGGCCACTGGTCCACCGGCCCAGACGGTACCATCTGGATCGTGACGGAGTTCCATCGACGTCTACCTGCCGATGGTTATCCGGTAAGCGGACTGGCTGATTAGCAAGGGTATGGCTGGCCCCCGCGCGGGGCCGGCCGTACCCATTTGTAGCGTAAAGGCAACCACCATGGGCTTGATAACAGCCAACACACAGGGAGAGAGAGAGACTAGCCATCCGGGCGTGGAACGCCGCGGCCGGATGAAGGAGGTTGCCAACAATCTCATCCTGCACATTCACCCCACGCGGGTCCCGGCCGAGGCGCTGCGCTTTAGCTACACCTGGGGCCTGGGCGGCATCTCTGCGCTGCTCGCCGTGCTGCTGGTGCTCACCGGCGTGCTGCTCATGTTCCGCTACGAGCCCACCGTCGAGCGGGCCTACCTCAGCATCCAGGAGCTGGAAGCGCGAGGTCGCGTTCGGCTCGCTCTTTCGCGCGGTGCACCACTGGTCGGCCAACCTGCTGGTCATCACCTCCTTTTTGCACTTGTTGCGTGTCTTTCTCACCGGCGGCTATAAAAAGGGCCGCTTTACCAATTGGGTCATCGGCATCGGCCTCATGTTGCTGGTGCTGGCGTTCAACTTTACCGGCTACCTGCTCCCCTGGGACCAACTGGCCTACTGGGCCATCACCGTGAGCACCAGCATGATGAGCTACATCCCGCTGGTGGGCGCGGAGATCAGCCGGCTGATGCTGGCCGGCTCCCAGGTTGGACAGGGGGCGCTGAGCAACTTTTACGCGCTGCACGTGGCGGTGTTGCCCGTGCTGACGGCGGCGGCGCTGGCCTACCACTTTTGGAAGGTGCGCAAGGATGGCGGCATCTCGCTGCCGGAGCGCGGGCCGAGCGAACTGGTCCAGCGGGTGACGACGATCCCCAACCTGGTGCGGGTCGAGTTTGCGGCCGCGGCGGTGGTGCTGACGGCCGTGCTGGTCTTTGCCATGCTGGTCCCCGCGCCGCTGCAGGAGCTGGCCAACCCCACCCGCTCGCCCAACCCGGCCAAGGCGGCCTGGTACTTTGTCGGGCTGCAGGAGCTGTTGCTGCACATGCACACGCTGGCGGCCGTGGTGCTGATCGCGCTGGTGCTGCTGGGGCTGGCGCTGCTGCCCCGCTGGGACCGGGTGGATGGCAACATCGGCATCTACTTCCGCTCGCCCACCGGCCGCAAGGCCGCGCTGGCCGGCGCGCTGGCGGCCGTGCAGGCTGTGCCGCTGCTGGTGCTGCTGGACGAGTACCTGCTCGACCTGCCCGCCCTGCTGGCGGGTCTGCCGGTCGTGGTCACCTACGGGATCATCCCGCTGGCTTGTACGCTGGCCGGGCTGGCGGCCGTCTACTTGGGCATCCGGCGCTGGCTGCGGGCGGACCACAGCGAGGGGCTGCTGGGGCTCTTTTCGTTCGTCATGGCCAGCCTGATCGTTCTGACCGTGATCGGTTACTTTTTCCGGGGGCCAAACATGGCCCTGGTGCTACCGTTTTGATGGGAGAGTGAATCGTGACGCGAATAGTTGAAACCATAGCCCCGGATGACATCCAGGCGCTCTCCCGGCGCAATTTTCTCAAGGTCGGGCTGGGCGCGCTGGGCGCGCTGGCGGCGCTGGAGCTGGGCGGCGCGGGCTTTATGTACCTGCGGGCGCGCAGCGAGGAGGGTGACTTTGGCGGGGTGATCACGGCCGGGGCGGTGGAGAAATTTCCGCCCGGCTCGGTCACCGAGTACCCGGAGAGCCACCTGTTTGTCATCCGCGCCCCGGACGGCGGTTTTCTGGCCGTCTACAGCCGCTGCCCGCACCTGGGATGCACCGTCAGTTGGGTGCCGGAAGGGAACCACTTTATCTGCCCGTGCCACGCATCCAGCTTTGACTTTTTTGGCACCTTTGAAAGCCCGCCGGTGCCCCGCTCGTTGGACACCTTTGACATCCAGATTGATGAGGACGGGGTGCTCAAGGTGGATACGTCCCACCTGCACCAGCGGGAGCGGTTTAGCCCCGATCAGCTAGCGTACGCCTGAGGGAGGCGTGAAGAGAGAGTCCAAAGTGATACACAAGCACAATCTGATTGGCCTCATCGCGCTGGTCGTCCTGGTAGTGGCACTGCCGATTTATGCGATGCTGGAGCCCGGCCGGATGGAGAGAGCGGCCGTGGGGGTCCAGCGCCAATACCTGGACGATGGCGCGATCATGTACGTGCAGAACTGCGCCCATTGCCACGGCACGGCCGGGGAAGGGTTGGGCGCCATGCCTGCGCTGAACAACCCCGGCCTGGCGGAAGCCGACTATAATCTGCTCTACCGAACCATCGCCCACTCGCCGCACGGCACCACCATGGCGGCCTGGCACGTGGAGGAGGGCGGCAACCTGAACGATTATCAGGTGGCCGGTCTGGTGACGCTGATCCAGGCCGGCAACTGGACCGAGGTGGCCCGGGTGGCTTTTGACCGTGGAATCGAGGTGGAGGTGCCATCCCCCACCGAGACGGCCGAGCTGTTGCAGCGGCTGGAGGAAGCCGGCATGTCCCGCACGGATGACCTGCTGGGGGCGGACGAGGAAGCCGCGCTGATGGACGTGGAGGATCAGGCCGACCCGCACGCGTGCGTGGCCTGCCACGAAGAGCCAGAGATGCACGCCGAGCGATTCGGCCTCAACTGCGCCCGCTGCCACGGCCTGACCGCCTGGAAGCCGGCCCTGTTGCTGCGCCACACCTTCCTGCTGGACCACGGCGGGGAGGGCCAGGTGGCGTGCGAAACCTGCCACGTAGACAACTACTTTGAGCACACCTGCTACGGCTGCCACGACCATCAACCGGATGACATGCGGGAGGCGCATTACGTCGAGGGTATTTTGGAATACGAGGCATGCGTGGCCTGCCATCCCACCGGCCGGGAGGGCGAGGGCGAGATGTACCGCAACAGCTACCAGGCGCACACGCTACCGACCGGGCCGCTGGCCAGCACCCCGGCCGGTGGCTTTCACAGCGCCGGGGTAGGACAGTAGAGGCTTGAGGCAACAGTCATGATCAAGTCAAAGCTGATCCGGTTCTTTCTCTTTAACGCCATCGGCCGCAGCCTGCTGGTGGTGGGCGCGGCCGGGCTGGGCTTTTTGTTGTACATGAAGCTCAGCGGCCACCTCACCCCCGGCCCGCTTTCGGCCACCCAACTGCATGGGCAGCCGATTGCAGGCTACAGCTCGCACGCCGAGTTTGAAAAAGAGTGCAAACACTGCCACGCGCCAATGCACTGCATCACGGCCGACCGCTGCCAGACCTGCCATCTGGAGATCGCCCAGCAGCGGGCCGGCGCCAATGGCCTGCATGGCGTGTTGCCCGGCACCGCCCGCTGCCAGACCTGCCACATCGAGCACCGCGGCCGGGATGCGGACATCAGCCACGTGCCGCTCACCAACATCGACCACAGCCGAATGACCGATTTTGACCTCTCCCGCCACGCCAACACCTTTGAAGGTGGCCCGATGATCTGCGAGGATTGCCACACCGGTCACCGCTTCACGGCCGATGCGGTGGACTGCATCACCTGCCACGAAGGCCAGGACGTCGCCTTTGTGACCGAGCACCGTGACGAGTACAACGACAACTGTGCAAGCTGCCACGACGGCAGCGACCGCATGATCGGGTTTGAACACGATCAGGTGTATGCATTAGAGTACGCCCACCAGCAAGTTGAGTGTGAGAGCTGCCATGTGGGCAAGATGTTCAGCGGCACGCCAGCCAACTGTGCTGGCTGTCACGAGGAGCCAGAGCTGCATAAGGGTATCTTTGGCTTTAACTGCACCCGCTGCCACACGGCCCAGGCCTGGGCCCCAGCACAACTTACCCGCCATCCCTTTTTGATGAGCCACGGTGAAGAGGGGAATTTGCCCTGCGAAACTTGCCACATCGACACCTACACCAAGTACCCCTGCTACTCCTGCCACGATTCCGACGAGATGCTGGCCGTGCACCTGGAATGGGACATTCATGCCTATGAGAACTGCGTTGACTGCCACCCGACCGGCCGGGGCGGCGAGGGCAAGGACATGGTGAGCACCCGGTCCCCAATTGACCTGGTGCAAAGTCTGGGAGCAAATGACTAAGATCGCCCACGAGCGCGGGCGGCCACGGAAGGACAGTATGGATTGTCCGGGATCGGTGAGTGACACCGAAAGGGACGCGAGATGAAGACAGTAATAACCGTTTTTGTAGCATTGAATCTGTTGTTTGTGGCGCTGGCTGGTGGACTATTTCTCCTGTCGGAGATCTATCCATTCCAGCCCGACCACCTGTTGTACGGCGTGCAACTTGAGGCCGAGCAGTGGCGACTCAACCTCACCTCCGGCGAAACGCGGCAGGCAGATATGGCGCTGGACCTGGCGGAACGCCGCCTGGCTGACCTGGCTAACGCCAATGGCGATGAGCAGATTGCCCGTGCGACCGGTGTGTTTGATGAGGCGCTCAACGAGGCGATCCGGCGCGTCGGCGCGGCCGCGTTTGCCCAGCAGACCCGGTTGCGAGACCGACTGGATGCCCTGCTGGTGCGGGCCGAGGTGGTGGTGGCGGCGCTCAAGCCGGCCAAGGGCACTGCTGCAATTGCGGACCTCAGCCGCAAGATCGCGGCACTGCAAGCGGCCGGCACTCAGCAGGAGCTGTCGGCCGTCCTGCCCGAGATGATTGCAGCCGTCCCCATCCCCTTCCTGGGGCAGGTCATTGACCACGAGATTTTCCCGCTGACCGGTGGGCATGCCGAGGCCCGCTGCGAGCAGTGTCACACCGACGGCAAATATGCCGGCACCCCGGCCGAGTGCAGCGAATGCCATAGCTGGCCGCCACCCAAGCCGTACCCCGATTACATCCCGGTGACCTACGAGCTTGCCCTGCCCATTCGCTTTGCGCCAGACGGCCTCTTCCCGGAGGACTTTGACGCCTCCAATCCCTACCCGGACCACTTTGCCGGCGAATGCTCCGATTGTCACGTGATTGATAGCTGGTACCCATCCCAGTTTGACCATCAGGGTGTGCTGGAATGCCGTTCGTGCCACGGGAAGGAAGACCCGCCCGGCCACTACCCGACCGAGTGTGTCGTCTGCCATCAGGAGCCGGCCGACTGGAGGGAAGCTGCATTTGAGCACGGGGATTACACCGACTGCGAGGCCTGTCACCTGGACGAAGCGCCGGTCTACAAATATGCCACCGCCTGCGCCGGTTGCCATCACCCCCAGGGATGGACGGATTCGCCGTTCAGCTACACCAGCTTTCCCGCCCGCCAGACCTGTCTGCGCCTGGAGCAGACGGACGAGCACTATACAGGCGCTTGTGTCAACTGCCACAACACCGAGAGCTGGACCGACGTCTCCTTTGACCACACCGAGTACACCAACTGCGTGGCCTGCCACACCGCCGACACGCCCGAGTTGCATTTTCCCGGGGCAGTGTTCCGTCTGCCACGTCACAGAAGACTGGCAGGAGATTGTGTTTGAGCACGAGGTTGGCTATTCCGACTGCCAGAGCTGCCACAGCGCAGAGACGCCGGCCGCCCACTTTGGTGGCAGTTGCTGCCCGCTGCCACAACACGGAGGATTGGAACCAGGTGGATTTCGACCACACCGGCTACAGCGACTGTCTGGCCTGCCACAGCAGCGAGGCCCCGGCCGGTCATCGGGAGGGACAGTGTTCTGACTGCCACAGCACCGATGGCTGGGATGACTCAACCATCGGACACAAAGTCTCGGCCGACTGTAGCACTTGTCACACCTCGCCGGCCGGACACTATCCCAGCCAATGCTCCAGTTGCCACACCCTTGGCGGTTGGGATGACGTCCGCGTGGATCACACCTACCTCTCCAACTGCTCCGACTGCCACGGCGCGCCGCCTGGACACTATTCGGGCCAGTGCTCAACTTGCCACAACACGGCTGATTGGCGGCAGGTTACCTTCCGCCACACGGATCTGAGCAACTGCGCCAACTGCCACTCCGCGCTTCCCGGCCACTATGCCGGTCCGTGCTCCAACTGCCACAACCCGAGCAACTGGAACGAGGCGATCTTTAACCATGATGGGTTCACCGACTGCGCCGGCTGTCACAGCGGACAGGCCCCGGCCGGCCACTGGCCCGGGCAGTGTTCCACCTGTCACAACACCGGCGGCTGGGGGAGCGTGCAGGTCAACCACGCGACGCTGACCAATTGCGTCACCTGCCACGTGGCGCCGGAAGGTCACTGGCCCGGCCAATGCTCCACCTGCCACAACACCGGCAACTGGAACGTGGTCAACGTGAACCACAACGGATTTACCAACTGTACTTCTTGCCACACGGCGCCCACCGGCCACTGGCCCGGCATGTGCTCCAACTGCCACAACACGGTGGACTGGGCGGAGGTGGTGTTTAACCACACCGGCTACACCAACTGCAAGGCATGCCACTCCGGCCAGCGGCCGAGCGGCCATCCGCGCGGGCAGTGCTCCAAGTGTCACACCACCGATACCTGGGTGGTGCCGGAAACGCCGACGCCCAGCCCGACCCCCGAGACGGTTGTGCCCGAGCTGCCGGGCAGCAAGCTGGTCGGCCCGACCAGCACGGCCACGCCAACCCCGGTGCCCACGCCGCTGCCAACAATGCCGGTCGATCCGGCCGCTACCATGCCGATCCCGCGCCTTGTCCAGCCAACGGCCGAGCCCACCCAGGCTCCACCGGCCGTCCTGCCCACGGCTACCCCCGTGCCGCGGAACTGAGGCCGGCAAGGTCGAATGGCAACACCTGCTCAGGCGGGCTCCAGTCCGCCTGAGCAGGTACGAGCGGAAAGAATTATGGCCCGTCGATTGACCACGGCATCCATCCGCAAAGCAATCGTGGTGACTGCTTTGATCTGCCTTGCTTTAGTATCTGCGGCCGTTAGCCCTTCCCGGCCGGCAGGCGCCAGCGCGGCCGTGCTGGATGCGCTCTCGCTGCCGCTGGTGTGGACAACGTCCAGCGAGGTGGAAGGGGCTGACTATGGGGTTGCGGTGAGCACGGCCGGGGATGTTAACGGCGATAACTATGATGACGTCATCATTGGAGCGGCCAGAGATCAAGAGTCAATCTACAGGGAAGGGGTAGCGCTGGTTTTTCACGGCTCCGGTTCCGGCCTCAATACCACTGCAAGTTGGATTGCTGGCGGAGGCCAGCAGGGAGCGCAGTTTGGCTTTGCGGCCAGCGCGGCCGGGGATGTCAACGGCGACGGCTACGATGACGTGATCGTCGGCGCTCCGGAGCACACGGTAATCCAGGCCAAGGAAGGGCGAGTCTATCTCTTTTACGGCTCGGCGCTTGGCCTGAGCACTGCACCTGATTGGATCTATGAAGGCGAGGTGAAGAACGGCTATCTGGGCTATGCGGTGGGCGCGGCCGGCGACGTCAACGGTGATGGCTACGACGACGTGATTGCCGGCGCCCGCTGGTATAGCAACGGCGAAACCAACGAGGGGGCGGCCTTGGTCTTTTACGGCTCGGCCTCTGGCCCTGGCACAGAACCCGACTGGAGCCTGGAGGGCAATCAGGCGGGCGCCGGGCTGGGCCACTCGGTGTCAACGGCCGGGGACGTCAACGGTGATGGTTACGACGAAGTGGTCGTCGGGGCTCCGTTCTACGACAGTGGCCTGACCAATGAAGGGGCAGCCTGGCTCTTTTACGGCTCGGCCGGCGGCTTGAGCGCCACCCTTGGCTGGTCGGCCGTGGGCGGGCAGGAAGAGGCCCGCTTGGGGGCGGCCGTAAGTACGGCCGGGGACCTGAATGGGGACGGTTTGAGCGAAGTGATTATCGGAGCGCCGTATTACGATGGCGGTGTGACCGATGAAGGAGCAGCGTTTGTCTTTTTTGGTTCGGCCGGCGGTCTGGGCGCAGCTCCCCGTTGGACGAGCACAGGGAATCAGCAGTACGCGCAGTTTGGCGCGGCTGTGGGCGCGGCCGGCGACGTCAACGGCGACGGCTATGGCGATGTGATTGTGGGTGCCCCCTTGTACAACGACGACCAGCCAGACGAAGGAGCGGCCTTTGTCTATTGCGGGCTGGCGGCCGGGTTGTGGCCGCATGCCCAGTGGCAAGCTTATGGCGATAAAGCCGAGACCGACTTTGGTCGCGCGGCCGGCACGGCCGGCGACGTGAACCACGATGGCTACAGCGACCTTGTGGTGGGAGCGCCTCTGTACAAACATAGCGAACGAATTGTAGCCGGCCGGGCGTTTGCCTATCACGGCGCGGAAGCGGCGCTCTTTGTCCATGTCTACCTGCCGCTGGTGAGCGGTGGGACTCGATAGACTTTGCCTTTGGTGGCAAGGAAAGACTTGATAACGTGAGAAACCCATCGTCTCGAAAGAATTGCCCATGACCAGCCGTACGGTTTCTGCAAAATACACGTCTGATAAGATGTCAGATGCAGGCGCGAGAGAACCGTCTCTTCTGTTGCAGCGGGCACGGGCGCTGGAGCCGGCCGCGCTGACCGAGTTGTACGACCAGTACGCGCCCCGGCTGTATGCTTACATCTACCGTCGGGTGCACGATCCGCATCTGGCTGAGGACCTTACCAGTGAGTTGTTTGTGCGTGTGCTGCGGGCGATACAAGTTGACGGCGCGTGGCGCAAATCCTTCAATGCCTGGATCTACCGGGCGGCGCACAACCTGGTGGTCGATCATTTTCGCCGCCGGCCGCCCCACCGCCATCTGCCATTGAATGAGAGCATTCTGGCGGCCGATGAGAATCCGGCCGCCACGGTGGAAAAACGGTTGACCCACGACCGGCTGCGGGAAGCTCTGTTGCAGTTGACCCCCGAGCAGCAGGCGGTGTTGGCGATGCGCTTCGGCGAAGGATTGACCGCCCGCCAGGTCGGGCAGATCATGCACAAAACGACTGGTTCAGTGGAAGCGTTGCAGCATCGTGGCGTAACGGCATTAAGACGTATCTTGATGGGAGATTGACAGATGGATACAGTGGATAGCAACCTGGCTCGCGCAATCTTGACCCGTGAACGGGTGGGGGCAGCAATCGGACAATTGACGCGGGAACAGCAGCATGTGCTGGCGCTTCGTTTTGGCGAAGATTTGACCTTAAGCGAGATTGCGGGCATTTTAGGCCAACCCACCGATGCCGTCGATACGTTACAGCGCAGTGGCCTGGCAGCTCTGCGGCGAATATTGACCGCTGCGGTCCCTGGCTGATCCGAGTACCTGGCTGGAATCTGAAAGGCTCTGCCGTTTGGCAGAGCTTTTTTGTTTGCGGAATGGGCCAACAGCCGTTAGTCGGGCGGCCGGGCCAAAACGGGGCAGTCCGGCCCGGTAGCGAGTTGCCCCCAGGAATGCAAATGCCAGCGCCCGGTGAATACGCCAGACAGGGCGGTTGTGACGCTGCAAACCGGCCGCGGCCAGCAGAAACAGGCCCGGGGACAGCCAGACAGTCCACTTGAGCGCAAGTGCTGCTCCGGCCGCCATTCCCGTCAGCCACCCAATCCCCAAATAGATGAGCGTCATGGCTTCTTATCCCCAATAGGGTCCAAGTTTACTCGATTTGCGTGCTGGATGCTAACAATGGGTGGCAGACATGGCGAGCTGTGGCAAATGCGTTTGCCGGCCGCGGGCAAATGCACTATACTCCCGCCAGGGTTCCGTGAAGGGAATTTGGTGGCAGATTCGACTTGGAGGATGGGAGATGAACGCAAGCCTGAAAGCTGGATTGGTTGGAGCGGGAGTTGCACTGGTAGTCATACTGGTGGGCCTTATTCCCTGCCTGGGTTGTATTGCACCGATTCTGGGGCTGCTGTTGTACATTGGGGTGGGGGCGCTGGCTGTCAAGTGGATGGACCCACCGGTGACGGCCGGGTCGGGCGCTGGTGCTGGCGCGCTGGCGGCCGTGATCACTTCATTGGTCTATGGGGTTCTCAGCGCGGTTGTCAACGGCATTCGCTTTACGATAACTGGTGGCGCGCCCGCGATGATGCGCAATATTCCGCCTGAACTATTGCGTCAGTTGCGGGACGTGGGGATAGACCCAGGCGCGATAGCCAGCATGGGGGGCGTCCTGATATCCGCCACGATGTGTTGCATTCTTGGTCTGGCACTGGCGGCCGTGCTGGGTGCGCTTGGGGGCGCGATCATGGCCACAACCCGCTCTGACTGAACTGCTGATTGGGAGATAGGCAGACCCACCTCACCCGTGAGGTGGGTCTGATTTGGCGGCCGGCGCGGGCATCGCCAGCGTTTGACCATTGCCTTTTTCCTATTGCGGCCGGGGGCAGGTCGTTTACAATGGGGGGGCTATGCTGGTTAGACGGTTGCTCTTGTTTGTTGGGTTGGTGGTGCTGCTCGCCGCTTTGTCGGCCTGCAGCGGGCTGTTGGCTCCTGCGCCCACGCTGATGCCCACGGCCGCGCCGCCCCAAGGGCTCACAACCGCCTTTAGTTATGGCAATGGCGAGGTACCTCCCACCTGGACAGCAACCCCATCATCAGGAGCCACGGTGATTGCGGCCGCGCAGCCGGCGGCCGATTTTGTGCCCTACCAGACCCGCACGGCGACGCCGACCATGCCCACCTGGACCCCCTCCGCAACCCCCACTCCTTCCAATACACCTACTCCTACCCCTACCAACACCCCCTGGCCCACCATTCGGCCGGATGAAGTCTGGTCGCTGGAAATGTATCCCCGGCCGCCCAATGACAATGGCTGGGGCATGCATTGGTTCCCTACCTATGAACAGGACATCCAGACTACCAACCGGTTTGTGGACGAGTTGCGCCGCATGCACATTCGCTGGCTGGTCTTTCTCAACGATGGGACTGACATCGGCCGGAACGACTATTTGGTGCAGCGGCTGGTCAGCTCCGGCGTTATGCCGGTGATGCGGTTGTACGTGCACGGCGTTGTTTTATACGATGGTAACCTGGCGGCCGCCGTCCATCACTATCGGGGATTGGGGGTTCAGTATTTCCAGCTCTACAACGAGCCTAATCTGTTTGCAGAGGCGGCCGGCCAGGTACCCAATCCTGACTGGTATGTAGCTCATTGGGCGCCGGCCGCCCAGGTGGTGGTGGCCAACGGTGGCTTGCCGGGATTTGGGGCTCTGAGCCCCGGCGGTGAGTATGGAGACCTGGACTATCTGCGGGGCGCGTTACGGGCGCTCAAGCGGCGCAATCAGGAGTACCTGCTCAACCAGGGCTGGCTTTCGGTACACAACTATGCCCAGTACCAGCCTGTCAACAGCACACAGGGTTTCATGCGCTTTCGCCTCTATGATCAAATTGTGGTTGAGGAATTGGGCCGGTCTATCCCGATCTTGGGGACAGAAGCGGGGCATTATGGGGACTTGGCCGAGCAATACTTGCATGTCAGCGAACAGTATCGCTACATGGCTAATCGTGAGGAGTATTTCTTTTGCCACACTTTCTGGCTGCTGGGGAATCAGGTTGGAGGCAGTTGGGACCCAACCTTTGAATACCAGGCGTTGTTCCAGGCTGATGGGTTTGTCAACCCATTGGTCGCGGGGTTGTTCTATCGCGGGCCGTAGCGCTACTTGTTGCCGGTCGCCAGGTAGTAGCCAATACCCCGTTTGGTCATCACGTATCGCGGCCGGTCCGGGTCGGGCTCCACCTTTAGGCGCAACTGGCGGATGTACACCTTGAGCAGGTTGAGGTTGTTTTGCTGGTTCAAATCCCACACCTGAGTCAGGATGTCGTTGTGTGGAACCGGTTTCCCGGCCCGTTTGGCCAGCAGGGCCAGCAATTCGAACTCGGTTGGGGTGAGGTGAATCGGCTCGCCGGCGCGAGTGGTTTCCCACAGGGTGTGGTTTATTACCAAATCTCCCACCTGGTAGATGACTTCCTCTTCTTCATCAGGCATGGTTCTGCGCAATACGGCTTCAATGCGGGCCAGTAATTCGTGGCGACGGAATGGCTTGGAAATATAGTCGTCGGCGCCCAACTTGAGACCACGAACAACATCGCTTTCCCCGCCTCTGGCGGAGAGGAAAACGATGGGCGTGTTGTCCTTTTCTCGCAACTGCTCGCAGATTTCCCATCCGCTTTCGCCGGGTATCATCACATCGAGCAGGATCAGGTCGGGTTCCATTTGGGTCGTTTTTTCCAATCCGGTTCTCCCGTTGTAGGCAAAATCGGTCTGGTACCCTTCACGCTCAAGGATTGTACTGACCAGCACGCACAGGTCAGGGTCATCGTCGATTATCAGAATTTTGGTCATTGCTGACTCGCTATCGCTTTGCTGTCCTCGCTGAAAACGATCAACGGTAACTGCTCAGGCAGTCAGAAGTTTTTTGGAGTGTGCGGACGCGGAGCGTCCGCACACTCCAGATCTTCTCTTGCCCAAGGGCCTGGGTTGAGCAGTTACGATTAATGTTATTTTAACTAAAGTCACGCGGCCGTGCAACTTTCCTGAGGAGTACCATGGTCCAGGTCCGCGCCCAGGGCGATTGCTCCAACCTGGTTTCGGTGGCGCGATTTCTACAACAGGGGGAACGGGGGCTGCTGGTGGGGCAAAGCCCCACCAGCACCCCCATTTTTCCACCAATTGTGGGGGCAATTGGCCAGGATGCAATTGCCCTGGGTCCGTGCCTGTGAGGTTAGACATCCCTTTTTAAATCCGATATAATACGCGCCAATGTCCGGCCGGAAACAACCGATTTGCTAAAGGGTGGTAATGCTGACCTATCGTGCCCCATATGGAACCCAAGACGTGCTGCCCGAAGACCAGCCCTACTGGCGAATGGTGGTTGGGCGCGCGGAGGAGTTGAGCCGTTTGTACGGCTTTGAACGGATTGACCCGCCGCTGTTCGAGGACACGCAGATCTTCCTCAAGGGGAGCGGCGAAGCCTCGGACTTTGTGGTGCAAAAGGAGATGTACACGCTGGAAAAGGACGAGGGCCAGTCGATCACCTTTCGGCCCGAGTTCACCCCCGGCGTGGTACGGGCTTATCTGGAGCATGGCATGCACGCCGGCCCCCAACCGGCCAAGCTTTACAGCATAGGCCCCATCTTTCGCCACGACCGGCCGCAGGCCGGCCGGTATCGCCAGCACTCGCAGTTTAACGCCGAGATTATTGGGGAACAGGAGCCGGTAGCAGACCTGGAGGTGATGTTGCTGGCCTTTAACCTGTATCGCGATCTGGGGTATCGGGGATTGGCGTTTCAACTGAACAGCACCGGCTGCCCCGTCTGCCGCCCGGGTTATCTGGAAGCGCTGGTGGGCTATCTAAGCCAGTACCAGGACCGGTTGGTCGAGGTGGACCAGATCCGTCTATCCCGCAACCCGCTGCGGGTGCTGGACTCGAAAGAGCCGGGGATGGAAGCGGTTCTTGCCCGGGCGCCACGGTTTGCGGATCACCTTTGCGGCGAGTGCTCCACTCACCTATCTGATTTGCGCGGTTACCTGGAGGCGCTGAACAAGCCATATGTGATCAATTTCCGCCTGGTGCGCGGAATGGACTATTATACCAAGACGGTGTTTGAGGTCTGGGCGGAAGGGATTGGGGCGCAGGCGGCCGTCTGCGGCGGCGGCCGGTACGACGGGCTGGCTGAAATCCTGGGCGGGCCGCCGACCCCTGGCGTGGGCTTTGGCTCTGGTATTGAGCGGATCATCCTGGGGCTCAAGGCGGCCGATATCCGGCCGCCGGCCGTTCCTGCCCTGCCGGTATTCGTGGCTCACTTTGGCGGCCGGACCAAGATCGCGGCTGTGGAAGCGGCTTTTGCCCTGCGCGATGCGGGCGTGGGCACCCGCGTTGCCCTTGCACAGGACCGGCGCAGCCTCAAATCACAACTGCGCGAGGCCAACCGGTATGAGGCCCCGCTGGTAGTTATCTTTGGTGAAGACGAGCTGGCCTCCGGTCAAGTGGCTGTCCGCGACATGGCGGCCGGCACCCAAATCCTGATACCCCTGGCAGAGTTGGTAGCGTGGCTCAAGAAAGCTTTAACAATCTGAGCGCCCCACCGCTCAACGTCATTGGCATACTGCATCACCCGCACAAACCGGTCTCCATCCCTTTGGCGCAGGAGATTGAGGACTGGCTTTCCACGCGCGGCCGCACGGTGTGGCTGGGGTCCAGTTGGGACGAGACGGTGGTGAAGGACAGCATTGCTGATACAGACCTGTTGATTACGCTGGGTGGCGATGGCTCCCTGCTGCGCGCCGCCCGCCTGGCGGCCGACCACAAAGCGTTGCTCTTTGGCGTCAACCTCGGCCGGGTGGGGTTCCTCACCGAATGTTCCCCCAACGCCTGGCAGGGCCCGTTGGCGCGGCTGTTGGCCTATGACTACTGGGTGGAGGAGCGGATGATGCTCCAGGCGGAAACCCGGCGGGATGACAAGGTAATCGGCCGGCACCAGGCCCTGAACGAGGTGGTCATCAGCCGGGGGACGCTGGCCCGCGCCATCCAATTGGAAACCTGGGTAGATGGCGGTTTCCTCACCTCCTATTTTGCCGATGGCCTGATCATCTCCACCGCTACCGGGTCCACTGCCTACGCCCTGGCGGTGGGTGGCCCCATCCTCCCGCCCGAGTTGGGCAACATCCTCATCCTGCCTATCGCCCCCCACTTGAGCATGGACCGCGCCGTGGTATTGGCTCAGGGGGCGCAGGTGGGCGTCCATATCCGGACGGATCATCAGGCCATTTTGACTGTGGATGGCCAATACGAATTTGATTTGCGCAGTGGCGACCGCGTGACAATCTCCGCCTACCCGCAGGTCAGCCGGTTTGCCCGCGTCCAGCCGCGTAGCTACTTTTACCGCACCCTGTTGGCACGATTGGTTCCCACCGAGCCCTCTCCTGGAGATGTATAGCATGGACCCTCAACTGCGGACTCTGTTGCGACAAGCCGAGCGGGCCGCTCGGTTAGGCAAGTCTCAAGCGGCCGAAGACGTTTACCGCAAAGCGCTGGAGCAATTCCCGGATTCAGCCGCGGCCTGGCTGGGCCTGAGCCAGGTTGCCGCGGCCGAGGATGAGCGATTGGCCGCCCGCCAGCGCGCGCTGGCGCTGGACCCCTCCCTGGCAGATCATACAGAGCCGGCCCCCGCCCCCGCGCCTGTTGTCGATGACAGCCCCTCGCAACAACTGGACGCGGCGCTGGCAGCATCCCAAAACTGGCTCCAGCAGTCCACCACTGTTGAGATGCCGGCACGGCGGCCGAAAGAGAAGCCACCGGCTCCACCCGCTCCGTTCGAAGCAGCGCCCGTTGCGGCCGCCGAAGTGGAAGGCGTTGCCTGCTTTTATCACCCCGGCGTGCAGACCCAGTTGCAATGCAACCGCTGCAGCAAACCTATCTGCACCCGCTGTGCCGTCAAAACCCCGGTTGGCTATCGCTGCAAAGAGTGCGTCAAGGAGCAGCAGGATATTTTCTTCAGCGCACTCTGGTACGATTATGCACTGGCAGCCGTAGTCACGTTGCCGCTGGCAGCGCTGGGTTATTTCCTGGTCAGTGGCATCGGGTTCATGGTCATCTTTGTGGCTCCGTTTGTCGGCATGATCATAGCCGAAGCCGTGCGGCTGGCGACGCGACGGCGGCGCGGCCGCTGGATGCCGATGGTGGTGGCGCTCTGCGTGGCGGCTGGCAGCCTGCCGGGCATAGGGTACTGGCTGATTACCTGGCTGGGCGGCCAGTTTGGGCTGCCGCTTTGGGACCTGCTGTGGCAAGGGGTCTATCTGGTGCTGGCGATCAGTTCGGCATACTATCGGGTGAAATAACCGGCCGTGTTGCTCGAACTCACCATCCACAACTTTGCTATCATTGACGAACTGAGCCTGAACTTTGGCGCTGGTTTTTCTGTGATGACCGGCGAAACCGGGGCGGGCAAATCCATCATCATTGACGGCGTGAATCTATTGCTGGGCGGCCGGGCTGATAGCACGATGGTGCGGACCGGTGCCAGCGAGGCGCAGATTGAAGGAGTCTTTGCCTTGCGGCCGGTGCTCCCAGCACTGGCGGCCTTGCTCGACGAGGAGTCGTTGTGGGGCGACGAGCCAGACCGGCTGGTGCTGGCGCGGGAGATCAAAGCCAACGGCCGCAGCGTCGGCCGCGTCAACGGCCGCAGCGTGAGTTTGACGCTGTTGCGCCAGATCAGCGCTGGACTGGTGGACATCCACGGCCAGAGCGAGCATCTTTCCCTGATGCGGGTCCGCGAGCATCTCCCCCTGTTGGATCGCTACGCCGGGCTGGAGGATGAACGGGACGCGGTAACCGCGCTGGTGCGGCAGCTGAACCTGGTGCGAAGTGAGTTGCAGCAGTTGCGCCGCGACGAGCGGGAGCTTGCCCGGCGGGTGGACCTGCTGGGCTACCAGATTGAGGAGATCGGCAGCGCCCATCTCCGGCCGGATGAAGAGGCCGAGCTGCAGGAAGAACGCACCCGGCTGGCCAACGCGGAGCACCTGGCGGCGCTGGCGGATGAGGCCCGGGCATATCTGGATGGTCAGAGTGACGAGGTTCCCGGCGTGCGCGATCTTGTGGGCGGGCTGGTGCGCGCCCTGACCGGGCTGGCCAAGATCGACCCCAGTCAGGCCGGTCTGCGGGAGACGGCCGAGCAGCTTTCCTTCCAATTCGAGGAGTTGAATGAACTGCTGCGCGACTATCGCGAGCAGATCGAGTTTAATCCGCGCCGGCTGGGGGTGGTGGAGGATCGGATCGAGTTGATCCGGCGCTTGCAACGCAAGTATGGGGATTCGATTGACGAGGTGCTGGCCTATGCCCGCCACGCGGCCGCCGAACTGGATGCCATCGAGCATAGCGAGGAGCGGCTGGTGGAGCTGGAGGCGGAAGAGGAACGGCTGCTGCATGCTATCGGCCGGGTCGGGGCGGCGTTGTCTGCCAAACGGCGGGCGGCGGCGGCCGAGTTGAGCGCGGCCGTGGAACGTGAACTGGGGGACCTGCGCATGAGTGGGGCGCGGTTCGGCGTGGAGATTGAGTGGCGGCCGGACCCGGCCGGGGCCTATCTCCCCGATACCACCGAGCGGGTCGCATTTGATGCCTCTGGCCTGGATCGGGTCGAGTTTCTGATCAGCCCCAATCCCGGCGAACCGCTCAAACCGATGATCAAGATCGCCTCCGGCGGCGAGACCGCCCGGCTGATGCTGGCGATCAAAACGGTGCTGACGCGGGCCGACGAGACTCCCACCCTGATTTTTGACGAGATCGATCAGGGCATTGGCGGCCGGGTGGGGCACACCGTGGGGCAGAAGCTGTGGAGTCTGTCCCTCGGCCAGGAAGGGGAGCGGCAGGTGATTTGCATTACGCATCTGCCCCAACTGGCCGGGTTCGGTGACGAGCACTATCGGGTGGAGAAACAGGTGGACGGCGGCCGGACCACTACCCGGGTGCAGCCGCTTGGGGCCCCGGCCGGGCGGTTGGGCGAGCTGGCACAAATGCTGGGCGGCGATTCCCCCACTAACCGCGATAGCGCCCGCGAGTTGCTGGCCCAGGTGGAGCAATTCAAGCGGAGCTTTTCGGCCGGGAGTTAGGCGTCCTAACTTGTCTTGACCGGCAAAGTGGTTCTGGTATAATTTTCGCCGATTGCCGACGTAGCTCAAGCGGCAGAGCATCCGCCTTGTAAGCGGACGGTTATGGGTTCAAGTCCCATCGTCGGCTTACAAGGCCGAGCAAATTAACAATTGGATGGGTCGGTGTCCCGAGCGGCAAAGGGGGCGGACTGTAAATCCGCTGGCGCAGCCTTCGTAGGTTCGAGTCCTACCCGGCCCACTGATGCCTACATAGCTCAGTCGGTAGAGCACTCCCTTGGTAAGGGAGAGGTCATGGGTTCAAATCCCATTGTAGGCTTCAAATTCTGACGGTACCCTGTTGATGGGCTGGCGATTGTGGGGCTTGCCCCAGCAATGGGGTATTTTTAGGTCTGATACTTTGGCAACAGTCCCGCCAGAGGAGCAAGGAGAAGAAATTATGGGAAAGGAAAAGTTTGTACGCGATAAACCACACGTCAACGTGGGGACGATCGGACACATCGACCACGGGAAGACGACGCTGACAGCGGCGATCACCAAGGTGCTGGCGCTGAAAGGGCAGGCGGCCTTTCGGGCGTTCGACACGATCGACAACGCGCCGGAAGAGCGCGAGCGCGGGATCACGATCGCGATTGCGCATGTGGAGTACGAGACGGAGAATCGGCACTATGCGCACGTGGACTGCCCGGGGCACCGGGACTATATCAAGAACATGATCACCGGGGCGGCGCAGATGGACGGAGCGATCCTGGTGGTGGCAGCGCCGGACGGGCCGATGCCGCAGACGCGGGAGCACGTGCTGCTGGCGCGGCAGGTGGAAGTGCCGGCGATGGTGGTGTTCCTGAACAAGGTCGACATGATGGACGACGAGGAGCTGCTGGAGCTGGTGGAGATGGAGCTGCGGGAGCTATTGGACAGCTACCAGTTTCCAGGGGACGACATACCGATCGTGCGGGGGAGCGCGTTGAAGGCGCTGGAGAGCGACAGCAAGGACCCGAACGCGCCGGAGTATGCATGCATCCTGGAGTTGATGGATGCGGTGGACAACTACATACCGATGCCAGAGCGGGAGATCGACAAGCCGTTCCTGATGCCGATCGAGGATGTGTTCTCGATCAAGGGGCGAGGGACGGTGGTGACCGGCCGGGTGGACCGCGGGACGATCAAGGTGGGGGAAGAGGTCGAGATCGTGGGGATCAAGGACACACGGAAGACGGTGTGCACGGGAGTGGAGATGTTCCACAAGCTGTTGGACCAGGGGCAGGCAGGGGACAACATAGGGGCGTTGCTGCGCGGGATCGGCCGGGAAGACGTAGAGCGCGGGCAGGTGTTGGCAAAGCCGAAGAGCATCACGCCGCACAAGAAGTTCAAGTGCGAGGTGTACGTGTTGCGGAAGGATGAAGGGGGCCGGCACAAGGCGTTCTTCCCGGGGTATCGGCCGCAGTTCTACCTGCAGACGATGGATGTGACAGGCGCGATCACGCTGCCGGAGGGGGTGGAGATGGTGATGCCAGGGGATAACGTGAACATGTATGTGGAGTTGATCACGCCGGTGGCGTTGGAGAAAGGTTCCAAGTTTGCCATCCGAGAGGGTGGATTGACGGTGGGAGCCGGCGTTATCACGGAGATCATTGAGTAGATATGGCTAAAAAGGCGATTCGTCCCGTAATCACGCTGGCTTGCACCGAGTGCAAGGAGCGGAATTACACTTCAGAAAAGAACCGGCGGAATGACCCCGGCCGCATGGAGCTGAACAAGTACTGCCCGCGCTGCCGGAACCACACGCTGCACCGGGAAACCCGCTAGCGTTTCCGTCAATCTGAAAAAAGAAACGCCGAGGACTGCAGTCCTCGGCGTTTTTGTGCTTGTGATTGGATAGGGGGTTATCCCAGCACCAACTTTGTTATCCGCGCCTCGGCGATTGACTTTGCCATTGCCACGAATTCATCCACTGACTTGGCTCCCAAATCCTCACCCGTGCGCAGGCGGACCGCTACAGCGTCTGCCTCTACCTCGCGTTTGCCCACCACCAGCATGTACGGGATCTTTTGCTCCTGTGCCTTGCGGATCTTGTTCGCCATCCGGTCACGGGCGTCGTCTACCTCTACCCGCAACCCGGCCGCTTTGAGCTTGCGTGCCACCTGATGGCAATAGTCCACCTGGTGGTCCGTGATGGGGATGAGCACTGCCTGGACCGGGGCCAGCCAAACCGGGAACGCGCCGCCGTAGAACTCGATCAGGACGCCGAGAAAGCGCTCTAGGCTGCCCAGCAAGGCGCGATGGATCATATACGGCCGGTGCGGTAGCCCATCCTCGCCCATGTATTCCATATCGAATCGCCCAGGCAGGTTAAAGTCGAACTGGATGGTGGAGCACTGCCACTCCCGGCCGAGGGCATCCCGGATCTTGAGGTCGATCTTGGGACCGTAGAACACACCGCCTCCTTGGTCCTCCTCGTATTCCAGCCCGGCATCCTCTAACACCTTCGTCAGCGCGGCCTGCGCGGCTTCCCATTGGTGGTCTTCGCCCACGGCCTTCTCTGGCCTGGTGGATAGATAGGCCTTGAAATCCTCAAAGCCAAAGCTGCGCAGAATGTGCAAGCAGAAATCAAGCACAAATCTGATTTCGGCCGGCATCTGCTCCGGCGTGCAGATGTGGTGGGCGTCATCCTGAGTAAAGCCACGCACCCGCAGCAGGCCGTGCAACACACCTGGTTTTTCGTAGCGATAGACCGTGCCCCATTCGGCAAAGCGGAGCGGGAATTCGCGGTAGCTGCGCCGCCGGCTTTTGTAGATCAGGATGTGGAATGGGCAGTTCATAGGTTTGACATAATATTCCAGTCCGTCCACATCCATCGGCGCGTACATGCTTTCCTTGTAGTAATCGAGGTGTCCGCTCGTTTCCCACAGTTGCGCCCGGCCGAGATGCGGCGAGTACACCAAGTCATAGTCGAACTTGATGTGCTCCTCCTTGCAAAACGCCTCCGCGACATGGCGCAGCATAGCTCCCTTGGGATGCCAGAGCACCAGCCCGCCGCCCAGTAATTCGGGTTCCAGGCTGAACAGGTCCAGCTCTCTGCCCAGCCGGCGATGGTCACGCTTGCGAGCCTCCTCCAGGCGATCCAGGTACAGTTCGAGTTCTTCGGCCGTCTCCCAGGCTGTGCCATAAATCCGCTGTAGCATCGGCCGGTGTTCATCACCACGCCAGTAGGCGCCTGCCACGTTAAGCAGTTTGATGGCATCTGGGTTTAGTTCACGCGTGCTGTTCACGTGCGGCCCCCGGCAGAGGTCGCGGAACGTATCGTGCTGGTAGGTGGAGATAACGGCGCTGCCTTCAATCGGCTCGCCGTACTCGTCCACGCCTCCGGCCGCCAGCCCCTCAATCAGTTCAATCTTGTAGGGCTGATCGGCGTACAGGCGCAATGCCTCCGCTGCGCTCACCTCCTGGTAAACAAAGGGATGATCTTTGTAGATGATGGCGCGCATCCGGTCCTCGATGACCTGCAAATCCTCCGGTGTGAGCGGCCGGGGCAGGTCAAAATCATAGTAAAAACCATCCTCAATGGGCGGGCCGATGGCAACCTTGCCCTCCGGGAACTGATCCAGTACGGCTTGCGCCATCACGTGCGCGGCCGAGTGCCGGATGCGATAAAGCTTGTCTTGGCAATGCTCTTGCATTTTCAACTCCTGATCTGAAACTATGTTGACGACGGACGAAAGACGAATGGTTGACGCAATTCCTTCGTCCTTTGTCTCAAGAACCAAAAAACCCCTCGCCAGTTGGGGCGAGGGGTTCCACGCGGTTCCACCCAAGTTCAACAGCCTGCTACAAAAATGGGCTGTCCTCTAAAGCCGGTAACGAGGCAATCCGGAGCCCCATACTCGGTTCCCACCTGGTCACCTTTGAGGGGCCCGCTCCCGGGCGGTTTTCCCGTCCGTTCTTGCTGTGGGGGCTTGCAGTCTCTGGCGCCCCACTCCCTGGTTGCCGATCTCGGCCGGTACTCGTCCCGGTCAACGCGTTTACTTGTTCAATTGTGGGCCAAGTATAATCAAGACCGGTGATCTGTCAACAGTCGGCCGACGGCCGGGCAAAGAAAAAGGCCAGCAGACTCACTACTGGCCTCGAGTGGGCGATACAAGACTTGAACTTGTGACCTCTACGATGTCAACGTAGCGCTCTAGCCAACTGAGCTAATCGCCCAACTGGCGGAAATTATACTCAAAGCCGCTGTTTTGACAAGGCTTGCACAGCGGCCGGAGACTCAAAAGTCACCCAGCCATTCCAGGTAGAACGCACTCAAATCCTGGCCGGCTGCCTGATCGATCGCCGCTAGCAGTTCCGCCCGGCCGGCTACGCGGTAGCGGTAGGTCTGGTAGTAGGTCTGCAGAAAGGCAAAAAAGGCCTCGTCGCCCAGGGTTTGGCGCAACTCGTGGAAAAAGAGTGGCCCTTTGCCATACACTACCGCGCCATAGTTCTCGTCGGTGTAGGCGGCCACCGGCCGGGAGATCAGGTCGTCCAACTCGGTGCCCGCCACCCGATTGTACCGGCCAATGAACACCTCGTCCACGTATCCCAACCAGCCCAACTCGAACTCGTAGAACAGGCCCGTGCTGTGCTGGACCAGCGCCTCGTCCAGCCAGGGCTCATCTTGCTGGTCGTTGCCCACCAGGCTGTACCACCATTGGTGCCCCACCTCGTGAACCGTGGCCCACTGGAAAAAGCCGCCGGTCTGGTCATAGTTGTGGATGGGCATGGCGATCAGTCCGGGGTATTCAATGCCGCCTGCTACCGTGGGGGTCTCGACTACGTCCAGTTCGGCGTAGGGGTAGGGTCCAATGCGATCGCTGAAGAAAGCCAGCGAGTCAGCCGTCCACTTGAGCGCTCGCCGGCCGCCGGCCGCGTCATCCGGCAAGTAGTAGGAGTTGATTGTGACGTCCTCCACCTGTTGCGTGGCAATCTGAAAGCGTGGGCTGAGCGCCAGATTGATGTCCCGCATGGGGCCGCTGACCACGTGCCAGATGATGTTGCCATCCGTCCCATCCTCTTTTCCCACTGTCGTGCCGCTGGCGGCCACGACCCATCCCTCAGGCGCGGTGATGAGCAGTTCAAACAGCGCGGTGTCGCTAAAGACCGCGTCGCCGTAGGGCACGGCGTATTCGATGTTCCAGCCGCCGTCGCAATTGCCAAAGCGGGCGCAGTTGGCTTCGTCGAAGGAGGGGATGAGAGGGAAAAAGTTGGCCAGTGCCATCACGTCCTGGCTGTAGATGAACTGGCCATAGCCCTCCCCGGCCGTCTGCGGAATTGTGACCGCAAAGTCCAACTCGACGGTCACCTCGCCGCCGGCCGGCAGTGGGGGGGATAGCGGCACTCGCAGGGCGGTGTCGTCCACTGACAGGCTCCCTTCGGCCGGTTGGCCCGCAACCCGCAGATTGCTGACGGTCATCTCCCCGCCATAGCCCGGCAAGTTGGGAAAGAGCCGGAAATAGAGCGCGTCCAGGGTGGCCGAATCGTTGTTCACAAAATGCACGCTCTGCTGGCCCAGCAGGCGGGAAAGCTCCGGCTCCACGGTCAATTCGATCCGGTAGCGGGAGACCGGGCCAATCGCCTCCAGGTCTCCGACAAAGGCGGGGCGCATGGCGGGGGCGTACAGGCTCAGGTCGTGCCCCCCGGCCGGCGCGCCGACCGACCGCGGCACTGCGGTCGCAGTGGGTTCGGTCGGGCTTGCCAGCGCCGCCGTGGGCGTGGAGGCAGGCTGAGGTGGTGCGGCCGTCGGCATCAGCGTGGGCGTTTCGCGGGAACTGCACGCTGTCAGGCCAAGCAAGCAGATTTGTAACACCAAACCGGTTCTTTTCATGGCAGCCGTCCTTTAAAACAGTGGCAAGCTCGCGGGAGACTCTCAACCATATTACTGCCCAGGGCCAGCCCAAGTTCACCTGTTTGTATGCCAACGCCGGCCGTGTTAAAATCGCCGCATGTTCAATACCAACAATGGCTGGTCCACCATCATTGGGCACGAGTGGGCAGTAGAGATGCTGACCGGTGCGCTGGCAAACGAACGGCTGGCGCACGCCTACCTCCTCACCGGCCCGGCGCACATTGGCAAAACCGCCCTGGCGCGGACGCTGGCCCAGGTGCTGAATTGCGAGTTGGCGGAGCGCACCCCGTGCCTGGTCTGCCGCGCCTGCCGCTTGATTGCACAGGATGGGCACCCGGACGTGCGCGTGCTCCGGCCGGAACCCTCCAGCTCCGGCCGGACGGAAACCTTTCGCATCGAACAGGTGCGGGAACTGCAAAAAGAGCTGGCACTTTCCCCTTACGAGGGGCGTTACCGAGTAGCCATTCTCACCCGCTTTGAAAAGGCTTCGACAGGGGCGGCCAATGCCTTGCTCAAGACGCTGGAAGAGCCGCCCGGCCGCGTGGTCCTGATCCTCACGGCTGAATCGGCCGACGCGTTGCTGCCAACGATTGTCTCTCGCTGCCAGGTGCTCGCGCTACGGCCGCTCTCGCTGGAAAAGGTCGAGGCTGCGTTGCTGTTCCAGTGGAACGCCCGCGCGGAACAGGCCCGCCACCTGGCCCATCTCTCCGGCGGCCGGCTGGGGTTAGCCGTGCGCATGCTCACCGAGCCGCGCCTGCTGGAGGGGCGGCAGGAGTACCTGGACGCTCTGGAAAGCTTACTCCAGTCGGACAGAACAGCGCGCTTTGCCTATGCCGACCGCCTGGCGCGCCAGAGCGGGGCGGCCGTGCAGGAAGTGCTGGAGTTGTGGTTGAGTTGGTGGCGGGATGTGATGCTGGCGGCCGGCGCTCGCGCTGACGCTGTTCCCACAGTCAACATTGATCGCGTTGAGCAGATCCGGATGGCCGCCGGCCGCTACGGGCTGTCCACCGCCAGCGTGGCCGTTCGAGCCTTGCGCCAGGCTATCCAGCAGGTAACGCAAAATGCCAACCTGCGGCTGGTGCTGGAAGTCCTCTTGCTCAACCTCCCGCTGGCCGAATAGAGGCCGGACGCAACTGCTGATGGTTTCCCCGTAGAGTGTTGCTGGGCGCCTTACCACTGAGAACGCCGAGTTCGCAGAGCTTGCTGTTCCTCAGTGGTCTCTGCGTGCTCGTTCAAAAGCGGTGCTATTTCTTTAACAAAACTCTACTGGATTACCCAATTGCTCAGGCGGCGTAAAAAAGACGTAAACATAAGGAATCGCCAAAAAAACGGTTGTTACGTGAAGCTTAAAGAAAACGCGCGCACCCCCTAACCTGGCCCAAAATGGGGAGCGGCCGTCACCCCCAAGATGTGGGGGGCGAAATCAGCCCAAGACCCACGAGTTCGGCCGATTTTGGCCTTTTGACCCCCTTCCCCGGATGTGGTTAGAAGGTCTAACCCCAGTTTTTCTTAACTTGAGGCCCCCTAAAAATTATCCAACCTTTAAGGTCCAGACCCCAAAACCGCTTGCGCGGAAAAACTCCCTTTGATAGAATGAGTTTCGTCGGACACGGGAGTTTGGGTGACACGGATCAGCCAGACCACCGTCATCTGATCAGGGGAGTTGCAAGTAACGTGCCGGGTACTACTCTCTATGCCCCTGTCTGACACCTCTGTTTGGGCTGCTTTTTGTTGCACGCCTATACATAACTTGAATATCTGGCGTCTGGAAGGAGAGCCAATGAACCCGGAACAGGCCTGGCAGGCTGCCCTGGGCGAACTGCAACTTCAGATGACGCGGGCAACTTTTAATACGTGGGTGAAGGATGCTCGCTTTCTGGCATACGAAGAACCGATCTTTTTTGTAACCGTGCCGAGCGCGTATGCGAAGGATTGGTTAGAGAACCGCCTTAACGCAACCATCCAGCGGACGCTGGAAAATGTGTTTGGGCGGGGTCTGGAGTTGCGCTACGTGGTATGGAACGACCCAGGGACCGGCCGCACGACGGCCGCAGCGCCTTTGTTGGACGCGGCTTCCCCACCACGCCGATCGTCCAACGGCAATGGCCGCGGCCGGGTTTCGGGTATGCGCCTCAACGACCGATATTCCTTCGCTACTTTTGTGGTGGGTGCCAATAATCGGCTGGCACACGCGGCCGCGCTGGCGGCCGTGGAGAACCCGGCCCGCGCCTACAACCCGCTCTTTTTCTACGGCGGGGTGGGGCTGGGCAAGACCCACCTGCTGCAAGCAGTTGGCCACGCCTGCCTGCAAAAGGGACTCAACGTGCTTTATGTCTCGTCCGAGTTGTTTACCAACGATCTGATCAGCGCCATCCGCACCCACCAGAACGAGAGCTTTCGGAACAAGTACCGCTCGCCGGACGTGCTCCTGTTGGACGACATCCAGTTTGTGGCCGGCAAGGAGAGCACTCAGGAGGAGCTGTTTCACACCTTTAATGCCCTGCACAGCGCAGATAGGCAATTGGTGATTTCCAGCGACCGGCCGCCCAAGGCGATGGCGCATCTGGAAGAGCGGTTGCAATCCCGCTTTGAGTGGGGACTGATCGCCGACATCCAGTCGCCGGACCTGGAGACCCGGCTGGCAATTCTGCAGGCCAAGGCGGAAGCGTTGGGTGTCACCGTCCCGGCCGACGTGCTGGACATGATTGCCTACTATGTCCGCAGCAACATCCGCGAATTGGAAGGTGCGCTGAACAAGCTGGTGGCCTACAGTCAGCTCACCGGGACGGCCATCAACCTGCAACTGGCGGAAGTGGCGCTGATGGACGTTGTCAATCGGGCGGTGGACTTGACGGTGCCGGGCATCGTCACGGCGGTAGCCGATTTTTATGGCCTGAGCGTGGAGGACATTGTGGGCAAGAGTCGCAGCCGCAAGGTGGCCCGGCCGCGCCAGATGGTGATGTACCTGGCCCGCGAAGAGACGGACGAATCGCTGCCGCAAATCGGCCGGGCGCTGGGCGACCGTGACCACACCACCGTGATGTATGGCTACGAAAAGATTGAAGATCTGCTAGAGACGGACCCCAGCTTGCGCCGCGAGATGTTGGATATCAAAGCCCGCCTATACGAGAGGGTTGCGGCTCACTGACCGGGGCCAGTATTGGCGGGGCCCTGCCGTGCCAGCCGGCAGGGCCTTTTTTTGCCTGGGGCGCGGTTTATTCCTCTTCCGCGTCGTCCCACTCCACCGGCGGTGGCTCCGGCCGGGGTGGCCCGTAGCGGTCCCACAGCTCGTCGGTAATCTCGGCCGGGTCGCTAGCGACGCCATAGCGCGCAAAGTGCTGGCACAGCCGTTCCACGTCCCGAGCAAAGATGGCGTACGCATCCGGGTTCTGGAACGGGTCCACCGCCTGCGGAAAGTCGATCAGCCAGACGTTCCCATCCCAGTATAGCACGTTGAACGCCGACAGGTCGCCGTGCACCCGGCCGTGGGCCAGCATCAGCTCCACGTTGTACAGCAGCCGTTGAAAGAGCGGTCGCGCCTCGGCCGGGGCCAGGTTGACCTCCTGCAGCGTGGGCGCGGCCTCCTGCTCCTCTCCCAGGTACTGCATCAGGATCACGCTCTCGCTCTGCTCCAGCGGCCGGGGGACGTCCGCGCCGGCCTCGTGCAGCAGGCGCAGGGTCTGGAACTCGTGGGAGAGCCAGGAGGTGTACGCCAGCCGCTGGCCAAAGGAGCTGCCCCGGCGGACGGCGCGCAGCATGCCGTCGTTGTGCACGATGGTGCCGTCGCTCTCCAGCACGTCCCGGCCGGTCCGGTAGCGCGCGTCGTTGCGCAACTGGCGGAACATCCGCGGCCGGTAGACCTTGGCTGCGATCAGCTCCACCCCCTGGCTGGGGTGGGCCGCGCAGCAATAGACGTTGGCCTCCTTGCCCCCTTTGACCTTGCGCAGCACGTCGGCGATCTGCCGGTTATCGTAAAAGGGGCCCAGGTAGTCCAGAATCCACTGCCGCTCGTGTTTGGAGGCGGTAAAGCTGGGCTGAAAGCGGCTCTCGGCCGCCAGCTCAACCCAGGGTTCTTCCTCGCTGGCAGCCATTACTTCTGTTTCGCGGCTGCGCCGGCCGTCGTGCCGCCCCTGGCGGCGTTCCAGGCGGGGCCGGTAAAAGTGTTCGTATTCGTCGTACTCGTCGAGAATCTCCAGTTTGCTCATTGTCGTTTGTTGGTAATTGTCCAAGTAGTAATGCTTTTTTTGGGGGCGTGTGCGGGCGTGGGACATCCCGTGAATAGCGGGGCGGAGCGCCCGCACACACCCCTCTTTCTCTACCCAAGCCCTTGGGCCGAGTAGTACCGTTTGTTGAATCTCTGATCGCTACTAAGCGGGCGGCCGTGCCGCCCCTGTCCGGCGGTTTGTTCAATTGCTGGTAGGGTCATCGCGCCTCCTTTCGGGGTCCAAAAAAACCGGCCGACGGGACTCCCGCGGCCGGATGCAAAAGGCCGCAGGACACGCCTTGCCCCGCGGCCGGAAAACAAAACGGCCGCGGGGTTGAGCACGCCCGCGGCCGCCGGATTCAGATCAATAAATCGGTGGGCCTACAGCACCCAGGCAGGCGCACTCTGGCAAGGCATAACAACCACAACGGGGGTTTCCATGATGGTATGCGACATGTCGTGCGCCTCCTTTCGCAAAATGCTTGGTCCGATAAACTGGGGCGAAGTGTAGCACACGCGGGCAGGCTGTCAAGTTTTGTGCTATACTCCCCCGCCATGGAGATCAAGGTTATCCGCAGCAAAAGGCGCGTCAAGACGGTCAGCGGCCGGATGGAAGGGGAGGTGTTTGTGGTTCGCGCCCCGGCCGCCCTCGGTTCGGCCGAACTGGACCAGTTGATCCAGCAACTGCTCCAGCGGCAGCGCCGCAAGGAGCGCAAAGGGGGGCTGGATGACGTTGCGCTGGAGCGGCGCGCCCGCCAGTTGAACCGGCAGTACTTTGACGGCCAACTGCAATGGAAGTCGATCCGCTGGTCCGCGCGGCAGGACAAACGGGCCGGCAGTTGCACCCCGGCCCGCGGGACGATCCGCCTGTCCCACCGGCTGGCGACGATGCCCGCCTTTGTGCGCGATTACGTGCTGGTGCACGAACTGGCCCACCTGCTGGAGGCGAACCACAGCGCCCGCTTCTGGGAGCTGGTGAACCGCTACCCGCGCACCGAGCGAGCGCGTGGCTTTTTGATGGCGGCCGGGCTGGAGCCGCTGGACGGGTAGCCGGCAGGCCGGTTAGGCGGCGATGGTGTTGCGGTGCTGGCGCAGGATCTTGATCCCGTTTTGCACCACCACACTGAGCGCCACCAACCCGCCGACCAAGTGCCCCACCGTTGGGTCCCACTGAAAGGGCCAGATTACGCACCCGGCGTAAATCAGGCCCCCTCAAAGCACCGCTGCGACGATTGTTGCCAACAATTTCAAGACGATCATGTTTACCTCCTGCCCCATTGTACGCAACCGGGAGCGGCCGGTTGCGGCCGTGCCCTAATCCCGAAGTTCCGACTCTGCGCTGAACCGCTCCAGGTATTGCTGCGCCGCCTCTTGCGAGCCGCAAGCCAGGACCAGGCCATCGACGGCCGTTTGGGTATAGGGTGAGCACAAACGAGCGAAGATGCGATAGGCTTTGGCAAACCGGGGTCTGGCGCTTTCAAACTGTTTCAATTGTAAACAAACCATCCCTAGGTTGTTGAGTTGTATTGCTGAAGTCAACCAGTCTCCGATTCTATCGGTTGTTTCTAGGCTATATTGATACATCTCGATGGCCCGCTCTAGTTCACCTTTTTGCCGGTATACGTTTCCGAGGCTGCCCCAGGTCCGGGCCATGTTGCTAGTATCCCTCAATTGCTCAAAGGTTGCGAGGCCCTGCTGAAGCATCTTGATGGCCGTGTCCCACTCGCCTTTTTCCAGGTACGCGTTGCCCAGGTTGACCCAAGTTTCGGCCACGCCATGGTCATCACCCAGCCGCTCAAAGGTCGCCAGGCTCTGCTGATACATCTCAACAGCCCGATCCCATTCCTCTTTGTTAACGTACACCAAGCCAAGGCCGACGCAGCAGCGAGCTAAGCCATGGTCATCACCCAGCCGCTCAAAGGTCGCCAGGCCCTGCTGATACATCTCGATCGCCCGTTCCCACTCGCCCTTTTGAAGGTACACGCTGCCCAGGTTGAGACGGGTCTGGGCCATGCTGTGCAAATCGTTCAAGTGCCCAAAGATTGTCATGGCCTGCTGATACATCTTTATGGCCTGCTCCCACTCACCCTTCAGAAAAAACACTCTGCCCAGATTGCCATAGGCGTGAGCCATACCGTGAATGTCCTCCAGCCGTTCATGGGTTGCTAGGCTTTGCTGATAGGTCCCGATGGCCCGCTCCCACTCGCCCCTTTGTGCATAGACGACTCCCAGGTTGTTTAAAGTTGTTGCCGCGTTGTGAGTGTCCCCAAGTTGCTCATATGTTGCCAGGCTCCGCTGATACATCTCGATGGCCCGCTCCCACTCGCCCTTGCGAAAGTACGCCACGCCCAGGTCGTTACATGCGCGGGCGGTGTGGATTGGCTCCCTTAGTCGCTCAAAGGCCGCCAGGCTCTGTTCGAGCGTCTTTATGGCTCGAATCCACTCGCCCCGTCTGTGCGCGATGATGCCAATCTGCTGCAAAAGCCCCGCCTCCTGGCCGGGGTCGGCCAGGTGCTGACGGATGGCCGCCAGCGCCCGCACCAAGCGCTCATCAATTTGTAGCCAGTGGCCGTGCCGGTCGAGCGACCCTACCAGCGCGGAGGCCTGATCGGCAAAAGCCTCCCACTCGCCGGCCCGCTCCCATTGGTCCACCATCTCCAACGCTTCGGCGGGTGTCACTCCCTCTTTTGATCTGCGCGTCAAATACCCGGCCGCCAGCCGGTGGGCGGCGCGGGCCGCCTCTGCGCCTTCCGCCTCCAGTTCGCGGTAGCCAAACTGGCGCACCAGCGGGTGGCAGGCGTAGTAGCGGCCGTCAAAGGCCAGCAGCGCCCGGTTCACCAGCAGGTCCAGCGCCTCGCTGGCCAGCTCTTCATCCTCTCCCGGCAGCAGGGCCAGCGCGGCCGGGTGGTCAAACGGGATGGTCCAGACGGACAGTTGGCGGAAGAGTTGCTGCGCCAATGGGGTCAGCCGCTCGTAGCTCAAACGGAGCGCGGCGTCGATGCCCTTGAGCGGCCGGCGCTGCAGGTCCTGCCACAACTGGCGCAGGCCGCGCGTGGCGGCCAGCGGCACCGCCAGCACCAGCGCCAGCGGGTGCCCTTGCAGCCAGTCCAGCACCTTGGGCAGCAGCGGCCAGTCATCCGGGTGCACTTTGACCCCGGCGGCGGCCGCAAGCCGCAGGAACAGTTCTTCCATCTCGTCCCCCGGCAGCGGACTCACTTCCACCGTCGGCCAGCCGGTCTGGCCAGGGTTCTCCCGGGTGGTGAGCAGGCAGGTGCAGTTGCGGGGCAGCGTTCGGACCCAGTCGCGGGCTTCCTTTTGCCCCCAGATGTCCTCCAGGTTGTCCAAGACCAGCAGCGCCCGCTCCAGTTCGGCCAGCAGCGCCCGCACGACCGCCTGGCGCTGCGCCGGCTCCATCCCCTCCACCTCTGGGTGACCGGCAAACGCGCCCATCTGGTTGAGCAGCGCGTCCAGCGGCGGGCCGCCGCGGCATTCCAGCCACAACACGCCGGCCGGGAAGCGCCAGCGCAGCCGGTGGGCCGCTTCCTGCGCCAGCGCGGTTTTGCCAATCCCGCCCAGCCCCCAGATCACGGTCGGGAGTTCCCCCTCCAGCCCTCGCGCCACCCGCTGCAGCGCGCCGGCCCGGCCGGTAAAGTGGGGGTCGCGCAGCGGCACGCCGTACAGCGGACCCAACACCGGCCGGTAGGGGGCGCGGGCCTCCCGCCGCCAGGCTTCCTGCGCCTCCCGCAGCCGCTCCTGGGCGGTGCGCAGGCGAACCATCTCGGCCGGCTCGCGGGCCACGCCCAGCCGGCTCATCCCCTCCTCCAGTTGTTCCACTTCGGCCTGCCGCGCGGCCAACCCCTGGCGGGCCGCCCGCATCGGCTCGCTTTCGGCCGGGGCGATGGGGGTCAAACAGGCGTGGCTCGCCGGCGGCGCAACTGTACAGCGTGGGGATAAACCAGCTATCGCGATAGTCGCGGTGGCCCAGCGGCAGCCGGGCGACGGCCATCGTTTCCGGTACGCTCTTGCCGGCCGCCAGCGAGAGGTAGAACTGGCGGGTAAAGGCCTGGGCGGCGTGGACCCACATGGAGAGCTGCATCCCCACCACCAGCGGCACGCCGGCCCGCAGCAACGCGCCGGCGCTGCTGGACCAGCGGCCGGCGTACAGTTCCGGGTCCAGCATGGCGGACTGGCAGGCGCCCATCACCACCAGCCGCACGCCAGAGTTGGAGAGCGCCGCGCCCACCCTGTCGGCCGGGACCGGGTCGGGGCCGCCGTCGCGGTCCTCAAACAGCAGGTAGCCCACGCCATCTTGATAGACCCCGTGGCCGTAAAAGTGGACCACGTGATAGCCGCCGCCCTGGACCGCCTCGATCAGCGTCTCGTAGCTTGGCGGTAGCAGTTGGTCCACCAGCACCGCTCCCTCGGCCGCCAGCGAGCGCAGCCCGTGGGCCAACTCCCGTGCCTGCCGCCCCGGCGCAATCGGGGACGCGCCCAGCGGCTCGGAGAGCACCAGCAGCACCCGCAGCGGCAACTGGCACAGCGCTTCTCGCCGGACCGGCGCGCCCAACGGAATGCGGGTCAGCGAAAGCTCGTTTTCGGCCACCGGAAAGCGGCGTTGGTAGCGCAGCAACTCCCACGGCAGGGCGGCCGCGCGGTCGCAGCCGGCGTCAAATTCCAGCCGCAGGTCGAGCGGCTTTGCGGCCACCCGTGCTGCCTCAAACGCTTCCGCAAAGGTCGCCGCCAGCCCGGTGGCTTCAAAAAGCGCCGTCCACAGCCGGTCGCCCACCATTGGCAGCAGCCGGCCATCGTGCGACAGCCCGGCCGCCTGCAATGCCTCCACGACGGCCGGTCCGTCGCTGCCGTCCGGTTCAAAGCCAGGCTCCAGCGCGCGGACAATCGCGCTCAATAGGTGATGGGAAAAGGGGTAGGCAAAGGCGACCTCGCGCGCCCCAGACAGCACGCTGCACGCCTCGCCGGCCGGTTGTCGGAATGTCAGAGTCAGGCTACTCATCGGACCTCCCGCCGCAGGTTCAGATGGGAACGACAGGCACATTATAGCGCAAGCGGGTTCAGTTTGCCACCGGCCGGATTTGGAGCCGGCCGCACTTTGTGGTATACCTGGGGCGTGGCTGGAGGTGGCCCCCAGCCGGCGGATCACAGGAGGGACCGTGGAACCACAACCGACCAGCAGCTCCCGGCCGATCGGTATGCGTGCCTTTGTCATCATCTGGATCGGGCAGATCGTCTCCATGCTCGGCACTGCCATGACCGGCTTTGCGGTCACCATCTGGGTGTACGAGGGGACGGAAAAGGCGACCGCGCTGGCGCTGGTCACCTTTTTTTACGCCGTCCCGCTGCTGCTGCTCAGCCCGCTGGCCGGGGCGATTGTGGACCGCTCCAACCGCCGGCTGATGATGATGGTCAGCGACCTGGCGGCCGGGGCTTCCACGCTGGTGGTGCTGCTGCTGTACAGCACCGGCCGGCTGGAGATGTGGCACCTGTACCTCACCAACGCCGTCGCCGGCGCGTTCCAGGCTTTCCAGTGGCCGGCCTATTCGGCCGCCATCAGCCTGATGCTGCCCAAGGAGCAGTACGCCCGCGCCAACGCCATGCTGGAACTGGCCGGCTCGGGTGCCAACGTCTTTGCCCCCATGCTGGCCGGTGCGCTGCTGGTTCCGCTCGGTCTGACCGGCATCCTGCTGATCGACGTCGCCAGCTTTGTCTTTGCGGTCGGCACGCTGCTCGTGGTCAAGATCCCCGAGCTGGACCGCTCGGCCGGGCGGCCGGGGCAGGGGAGCTTGCTGGAGGAGTCGCTGTACGGCTTTCAATACATCCTGCGGCGGCCGGCGCTGCTCAACTTGCAGTTGATCTTTTTGCTATGCAATTTCTTTACTGGGGTGGCGTACCACGTCTTTGCCGCCATGATTCTGTCCCGCACGGGCAACAACGAACTGGCGCTGGGGAGCGTGATGTCGGCCGGGGCGGTGGGCGGGCTGGTCGGTGGTCTGCTGATGACCGCCTGGGGTGGACCCAAGCGGCGCATCCACGGCGTGCTGGTCGGCTGGACAGTCCTGAGCGTGCCGATTGTGGTGCTGGGGGTGGGCCGCGTGCTGCCCATCTGGCTGTTGGCCAACCTGCTCATCAACTTTGTGCCCCCCTTCCTCAACGGCTCCAACCAGGCGATTTGGCAGGCCAAGGTGCCGCCGGGAGCGCAGGGGCGGGTCTTTGCCACCCGGCGGATGATTGCCTGGTTCGTCAGCCCGATTGCCATGCTGCTGGCCGGCCCGCTGTCGGATTCGCTGCTGGAGCCGGCGATGCGGGAGGGCGGGGCGCTGACCGGCCTGCTGGGCTGGCTGGTGGGGACCGGCCCGGGGGCGGGGATGGCGCTGCTTTTTGTGGCCGGCGGGGCGCTGTCGGCGCTGGTGGCGCTGGGCGGCTATCTGGTCCCGGCCGTGCGCAACGTGGAGCGCGATTTGCCGGACCACGACGCGCTGCCGGCCGGGGAGCCGGTCGTCGAAGAGCCGGCCGCTTTCCAGTGGACTCCCGGCCGGCGGCTGGCGGTTGCGGCCGGGGCGCTGGCGCTGGCGGCCGTGGTGGTCGGGCTGGGCTACCTGCAGGTGGTGGCTCTCGCCGCGCCATAAAAAAACCCCGCCTGCGTGGTGCGCGACGGGGTCTGTTTGATGGGGTTGCCTGCGACCGCTAGCCCGCCCTGGCCTGCTGTTTCTCCTCGATCTTGGCCCAGCTATCCCGCAGCCCGATGGTGAGGTTAAAGATCAACTTGCCGGCCGACGAGTCCGGGTCGACGCAAAAATACCCCTTGCGCTCAAACTGGTAGCGGCTGCCTGGCGCGGCCCCGGCCAAACCGGGCTCTACCTTGGCGGTCACAATCTCCAGCGAGTGGGGGTTGAGGACCTGGGTAAAATCCTCCTCCGCGTTGGGGTCTTCAACCGAAAAGAGCCGATCGTACATCCGCACCTCGGCGTCCAGCGCGTGTTCGGCCGAGACCCAGTGCAGCGTTGCTTTCACCTTGCGGCCGTCGGGCGCGTCGCCGCCGCGGGTGTCCGGGTCGTAGGTGCAGTGCAGCTCCACCACCTCGCCGTTGGGGTCCTTGACCACCTCCACGCAGGTGATGAGGTAGGCGTAGCGCAGCCGCACCTCCCGGCCGGGGGCCAGCCGGTAGAATTTTCTCGGCGGCTCCTCGCGAAAATCCTCGCGCTCGATGTACAGCACGCGCGAAAACGGGACCAGCCGTGTCCCGGCCGAGGGGTCCTCCGGGTTGTTGACGCACTCCATCTGCTCCACCTGCCCCTCGGGGTAGTTGACCAGTACCACCTTGAGCGGGTCCAGTACGCCAAAGGCCCGCGCGGAGCGCTGGTTGAGGTCCTTGCGCACGGCGTATTCCAGCATCGAGACGTCCACCACGCTGTTGGCCTTGGCGACGCCGATCATCTCCATGAACTCGTGGATCGCTTCCGGGGTGTAACCGCGCCGGCGCAGACCGGAAAGGGTCGGCATGCGAGGGTCGTCCCAGCCGTTTACGTGCCCTTCATCCACCAGCCGGATGAGCTTGCGCTTGCTGATCACGGTGTAGTTCAGAAAGAGGCGCGCAAACTCGATCTGCCGCGATTCAAAAATCTCCAGCTCTTTCAGGAACCACTCATATAGCGGCCGGTGGACCTCAAACTCCAGCGAGCAGAGCGAATGGGTGACCCCTTCGATTGAATCCGACTGGCCGTGTGCATAGTCGTAGGTCGGGTAGATGCACCAGTCGTCGCCGGTCCGGTGGTGGGTGGCGTGCAAAATGCGGTACATCACCGGGTCTCGCATCAGCAGGTTGGGGTCCGTCATGTCGATCTTGGCCCGCAGCACGCAGGCTCCCTCCGGGAACTCGCCGGCCCGCATCCGCGCGAAAAGGTCCAGGTTTTCCGCCACCGAGCGATTGCGGTACGGGCTGTCCGTGCCCGGCTCGGTCAGCGTGCCACGGTATTCGCGGATCCCGTCCGCGCTCAGGTCGCACACATACGCTTTGCCCTTGTTGATCAACTTGACGGCGTACTGGTAGAGCTGCTCGAAATAGTCCGATGCGTAGTAAAGCCGATCACCCCAGTCGTAGCCCAGCCAGCGGATGTCTTGCTGGATGGACTCGACGTACTCGACGTCCTCTTTGGTGGGGTTGGTGTCGTCAAAACGCAGGTTGCAGAGCCCGCCATATTCCTGCGCCATGCCAAAGTCAATGCTGATGGCCTTGGCGTGGCCGATGTGCAGGTAGCCGTTGGGCTCCGGGGGGAAGCGAGTGCAGACCTCAGTGTACCGGCCGGTGCGCAGGTCTTCCTCAATCGCCTCCTTGATAAAGTTGGACGATCTGGTCTCTTCAGTCATACGAGCAGCTCCTTACTACGTCACCATTGCCGGGTTGTGGCCCGGCCGACCACAGCCCGATACGCGTCAGGGCAGAATTGTATCATATTTCCGGCCGGTTGTACGGCCGCGCAGTTACTGGTTCAGCCAGAGTGCGTTGTTGCCGGTGTTCCCCACCAGGGCATCCAGGTCCCCGTCGCCGTCCACGTCGCCCAGCGATAGGCCGGTGCTGCCACCGTTGCCCAGTCGCCGGCCGCTGTCGCTGAACCGGCCGGCCCCGTCGTTTAACCAGACGCGGTTGGGCCCAGTGTCCGACGCTACAAATACGTCCAGATCGCCATCGCCGTCCAGGTCGGCCAGGGCGACACCCTCGCTGAAATCGTCCCCCAGCCGCTGGCCGCTGTCGGTGAAACCGGCCGCCCCGTCGTTCAGCCAGACCTGGTCCGGATCGCCCGAACCGCCGCCGACAAACGCATCCGTATCGCCGTCGCCGTCCAGGTCTCCCAACGCCAACGAGACCGCGTTGGTGGTGCGCAGCTCCGGGCTTTTCAGGCGAAAGGTGCCCCAGCCGTCGTTCAGCCAGACCTGGCAAGTTGGGTCCCCGGCGACAACAATGTCCAGGTCGCGGTCGCCATCCAGGTCGCTGAATGCCGCCGCCCGGGCGGCCGTGCTCCCCAGGCGTTGCCCGCTGTCGGTGAAACCGGCCGCCCCATCGTTGAGCCAGAGTTGGTCCTCCCCCCAGTTGCCCACGTAAGCGTCCAGATCACCGTCGCCGTCCGCGTCCCCCAGCGCCACGGCCCAGGCGTTCTCGCTCGGCAGTTGCCGGCCGCTATCGCCAAGCCGGCCGGCTCCGTCGTTGAGCCAGACCCATCCGGGTGCGCCGAACGGTTTGACCGCGAAGAGGTCCAGGTCCCCATCGCCGTCCAGATCCCCCAGCGCGCCCTGCTCTGGCTGTTCCGGCACCTGCCCGGCCGGCGCAAACCGGCCGGTCCCATCGTTCAACCAGACCTCGCTGCCCAGCCAGGCGTCCAAATCCCCGTCGCCGTCCAGATCGGCCAGCGCGGCCGCATAACTGGCGCCCGCGCCCAACTCCTGGTCGCTGAGTGCAAACGTGCCGCTGCTCTTTGGGATGCTTTTGTCGCCGGCCGTCACGACTGCGACGACGGCGATTGCCACTGTGCCCAGCCCGACGAGCCCGAGCGCCCAGCCCGGCAGTCGCCGCTTCTTTTCCGGCCGGGCCGGCATGGGCACGGCGGCGGTGGCCGAGAGGGCGGGTGCCGGAGCCGGTTTGACCTGCGTGGCGGCCGCGGGCTTTGCTTCTGGCGCAACTTGTGTGGCGGGCACGGCCGGTGCCGCCTCGGCCGGCAGCGTGCGAGAAACCACGGGCGGCGCCAGTTCCTCCACCCCCGCGATGGCGCGGGAAAAAGCGGCCGCCAGCTCCCCGGCCGTCCGAAAGCGCGCTTCCGGCTCCTTGGCCAGCGCCTTAAAGATGACCGCCTCCACCGCCTCCGGCAGGTCCGGCCGCAGGGCGCGCGGCCGGGGCAGCGGGTCGTGCAGGTGCTGGTAGATCACCGCCAGCGGCGTCTCGGCGTCGAACGGCCGCCGGCCGGTCACCATCTCGTAGAGGACAATACCCAGCGAATAGATATCTGTTGCCGCAGAGAGCTGTTTGGCCCCCTGGCACTGCTCCGGGCTCATATAGGCTGGCGTGCCCAGGATCGCGTCGCCGGTGAGGTCCACCGTTGCCTCCACCATCTTGGCAATCCCAAAATCGGTCAGGTAGGTGTTGCCGCTGGCGTCCAGCAGCACGTTGCTGGGCTTGACGTCGCGGTGCAGCACCCCCCGGCCGTGGGCATAGTCCAGCGCGCCGGCTATCTGGCTCAGCAGCCGGCCGGTTTCCGATAGCGTCAGCATCCCCTGCGCGATGCGGTCGGTCAGCGTGCCGGCCTGCAGGTAGCGCATCGCCAGGTAGGCCACATCGCCCTCCTCGCCAAAGGCAAAGACGGGCAAAATGTGAATGTGCTCCAGGTTAGCAATCGCTCTGGCCTCGCGCTCGAACCGTTTGCGGAATTGCGGGTTGCGGGACATGTGTTGCGGCAACACCTTGACCGCCACATAGCGGTCTGTCCCCGGATCGTAGGCTTTGTAGACGGTGGCCATTCCCCCCACGCCAATCTGCTCGACGATGCGAAAATTACCCAGTGTGCGACCAATCATGTTTCAAACCTCAAAGAATCGGGCCAATGCTCGGCGGATTATACCGGATTTTGTTTCTGGCGCACCCCGGCCGCGACGCGCAGCGCGGCACCCAGCAGGGTGTTTGCTCCGTTGACGCAATCCTGCCAGTGGGTGAATTCGCGAGGGCAGTGGCTGGCCCCCTCCAGCGAGGGGACAAAGATCATCCCGGCCGGGCAGACCTGCGCCAGGGCCTGTGCGTCGTGGCCGGCAAAGGAGACCAGCGGGGTGTGGGAGAGGTCCAGCGCTTTTGCGGCCGCGGTGATGGTGTGTTGCATCCCGGTGTCCATCGCGGCCGGCTCCACGCCGCTCAACCGCTCGATCTCCAGCCCCAGCCCAAAGCGGTCCGCCTCTGCGCGGGCCTGGGCCAGCAGCGCCGCTTCGAGTTGGTCGAACAGCCCGGGGTCGGGAGCGCGGTATTCCAGCCCTAACGCCACCCGCTGCGGGACGATGTTAAAGGAAGCCGGGGCAAAGCGCATCTCCCCTACGTTGACGGTGCAATCTGGCATTCCGGCCGTCAGTTCTTGCGCCGCCAGCGCAAAAGCGGCCGCGCCCAGCCCGGCGTCCCGCCGCTGGTCGAATGGGGTGGTGCCGGCGTGGTCCGCCCGGCCGCAAAAGGTCAGCCAGCAGGAGCGAATGCCTACAATTCCCGTCACCACGCCAACGTCGATCCCCGCATCCGCCAGCCGCCGTCCCTGCTCGATGTGCAGTTCCAGGTAGCCGGCCAGCGTGGCGGGATCCCGCCGCGCAGTGAACAGCCCTGCTTCGCTCAGCCCGGCGCGAGCCAGACTTGCTTCCAGCGCCTCCCGGCCGCCGCGCGGCGCGTTCAGGTCTTCCGGCCGGAGCGTTCCCGCCAGCGACCCGCTGCCCAGTTCCCCCACCAGCGTCCCCTCCTCGTCGGTAAAGTCAATCGCCTCCAGATTGATCGGCAGCGACAGCCCCGCTTCCTGCACGCCGCGCAGGACCTCCAGTGCTGCCAAGACCCCCAACGCGCCGTCGTAGCGGCCGCCGTGGGGCACCGAATCGAGATGGGAGCCCAGCAGCAGGGTTGGCGCGCCGGCCGGCCCGCAGACCAGCAAAGCCGAGTGATTGCCAGCGCCATCAACGTGGAATTCCAGCCCGGCCGCTTCGACCCGCCCGTGGAACCAGGCGCGGGCGGCCAGGTGCGCTTCGCTCAGCGCCGGCCGGTGAACCCCGCCGTCACCGGTTGCCCCGATATCTGCCAATGCCTCGAAATCCGCGCGCAACCGGCCGGGGTTGATGCGCAGGTCGTTCATGCCGGCGCAGCCAGCTCCCGGTACAGGAACCAGTGGCCGCCCCGGTCGCCGGCGCTCTCCGGCGCGCGGTCGTAGTAGAGGTCAAAGATGCGGCCGGCGTCGGTGCGCACCCGGAAGAAAAAACGGCCCACCCCCCACGAGCCGCGCGACTCGGCGGTGGCAGCGTGGGTCGGCCGCATGTTGCGGGCCACGCGACGCGGCCCGCGCCGCCGGTAGTCGTGCCACTCCCCCAGTTGGGCGGTCACCACAAAGGTCCGCTCCTGCCAGGTAAAGCGGTCCGGGCAGCCGGGCTTTTTGGCCAGCAGCGGCGGCCGGTCAAATGTGACCTCGATGGGCTCGCCGATAAAGTGAATTGGTTCCAACTCCATCAGCGGGATTCCAACGGCCGGCAGCGGCTGCAGGGGGCATAGCCAAACGCCAACGCCGCGTCGGCGTCGCTGAAGCAGACCTGGTTCTGCGGCCGGATCTGCCGGCCGAACCAGCAGGCCAGCGCGTGAAAGCGCGCGCTCTGGCGGCTGCCGACGAACGCCGCGCCCGCCCGGCCGCCGGGGCAGAGCCAGACGCCGGGGGCGAGTTCCTCCAGGCCGGTGAGGGGCGGGGTGTACACTTGCATGGTGTGCCTCCAGCTACTTGTCCTGAAACCAGTGTACCCCGCCCGGCCGGGGGTTGTCAAGCGATCAGACCTGTTTCAACCCGCGCATGCTCTTCGATTGAGCGGTTAATCCGACTCTTTGTTGACCAGCGGCAAAAACACGGCTCCGGAAGGAGAATCGTAGTAAATGCGGAACCCGCATACCTGCGTGTCACTGCCCAGGTCATACGGCCGCCAGTTGATGACATAGGAGTAGGATAAGTAATCAATCGTATGCGTAAACTCGGCGGTGGTTTCGTAACCATTGCCCGTGCTGCCGGATGACGAGACTCCGTGTTCCTCTACAATGGTACCGTACAGGTCATAGACGGTGAACCAGGCACTGGAATTGAAGCTGGCGTTGGCGTCGTAGTAGTACATGCGCAGGTACTTGACCGTTGCGCCCTGCGGCAGGTACACGGGGGTATTGAAAACTGCATAGGTACTCCCGCTGGAAACGTACATACAGCCGCCTCCACCAGAGCCCGTCCACTCGACACCACTCTCGCGCGGCTTGACGGCGGAACCGGCAATGCGCAGGTAAGAGTCGTATTGGGCCGGGGCAAAGTCAAGTGGATCGTTGTCAGTGGATGCATCCGGCGGACTGGCGAGGTACGCCTCGGGCGGAACCGGGGCACTGCTCGCTGCCCCCGCAACTTGACCTACCGGATCTTGAGCCTTGCTGGCCCCGCTTGTCAGCGCGACGACCAGGGCCAAAGCTATCGTTACCGCCAACGCAAGCAAACCGTACCTTTTCATTGTGGACCTCCTTGATAGTTTCAATTCGACGGAGAAGGCCAATCGGTGCCTGGCGCTAGCCACCGATTGCCGACACTGGTATCAGTTTACACCCAGCGGGATGGGGCTGTCAAGCAATTGGTGTACGCCTGGATGGGACCATGGAGTGCAAGTTGGTGGGAAGGTTGGCGCTGGTCGCCAGCGTTCCCGTTTTTTTGGCGCGTTCTTACTCGTGCCTATCCTGATGGCGACGACGGCTGCAACGGGCGCGTGATGAAAGTAGCGACCTGGCTGGATTCTTGGCCGGTATCACCGTACCTGGTAGATTCGGACTTCGTAGCCTCCATCATTGAACTGCTTGGTCAGTGCAAAGCTACCAAAGAAGCGCTCGTACTGTGCTACCTCGGCGCTGTACCGCTCCGGATCCCCGAGATAGCGCCCATACATGTCCTGACCGCAAATCAGGTAATCAAAGTCGTTTTCAATATACCACTCTGGCTCGTGATTGATCATGGATCCAATCCCATGCACAGAGAACTGAACGGGATCAACGAAGGGTGCATACGCCTCAATGCCGATCTTGGCGCCATGCGGCAGGTTCTCCGCAATCCACACCCTGGCGGTTTCGCGGCTGTTTGTCGTGGTCAGTTTGAGCGTGTCGGTCGTCGTCTGCCAGGCGAGGAAAGCCAACATAGCTACCATAACGCAGGCCAGGCCTATCCGGCCGGATTGTCGCAGCTTCTTGGATGGCAAGAGGTTGGCCCGGTCGAGTAGCTGGGCCAAGAATGCGGCCGCTAGCAGAAACAGAAAGGGAATGATCGGCAGGATAGTGCGACTATTGCGGACGACAAAACTGCTGATAGTCGAGAAATACAGCGCAGGGAAAAGAACCAGAAGGAATCTCTGCTTATTGTCGACGAATTTTCCAAAGAGAACGCCGAGCATCGCAGCCAGACCAATGCCCCCCGATGTTTTCCAGAGATACTCCACATACCATCGCAACGTATCGCCTTCCATGCCGGCATGCCCCGTAGAATAATGCTGGCTATTGTACTGGAGTCCCTCGTAAAACGCGGGAAAATCCAACACAGCGTATGGGGTTGTGGCCAGGAATGCCGATACGCTCAATAAAAAGGCCAAATACAACCGATAGTCCCTAAACCCTTTGCGGCCGCTGCGGAGGAAATGGGCCACCAGCAACACAATACCAACCATGCCGGCATTGTATTTGCTGGAAGCGGCTAGGCCGATACAGATACCCGCGACAAGATAACTTCTGGTCTTGCCCTGCTGCAACACCATTGTTGAAAGGAGAACGACTGCCGAAACGAAAAACGTGGCATAGGTATCTGGAGTGATAAAGCGGTTGTGAAGGACTATGGGGGGCGACAGAGCCATCATAAGGCCAACCAATAGGCCGCTCTCTATCTTATTTGTCAGGCGTCTCGCGGTCTGGGCGGTAATGAGAACCGTACCAACACCGAACAATACCGTCACCATGCGCCCTAGAAGCACGATAATAGGGGTCGGGGAATAAGTAACTCCCATCATTAGTTCGACAAGAGGGGCGACGTCTTGAGGGGAATCAACGAAACCTAATAGCTTTCCAACTGCAAAGTAGCTAGCTTGGATCAACCAGTTGAGGTAGATAGTGAACGATGGCCAATGAAAGAAATCCGGGTTGAAATCGCCCGTGGTGAGCATTCGGTAGCCGATTCGGATAGGCCATGGCTCGTCAGGATGGTAGATGTAGGGCAGATCGTATGCAATGCCCCACAGGCGAATCGACAGGGCAACGAGTGTAAGTATGAGCAACCACGATTTTGTTTTGGGCACGAGATTTCCGAGTTAATGCGTCTTCTTGGTGTAAGCCGTGATACGAGCCGGTACGGAATGTGTCGGACCGCGCCACCCGGCCATCAGTGTTCTAATCTCCTCGGTGCGCTCTTGCTCGTGCTTTGCCATGATGGTAACGATAGTTGCGATGGTTCTGCATTGCGGCTAGTAGAGTGCTCGGCCGCAGCATCCCGTTCATCGGCCTTGTTTTGATTTACCCCACCAGCGGTTGCAGTAGCGCCACGGCCGCCTCCAGCCGCGCCAGAACGGTCTGTCGGCCCAGCACTGCCAGCGTGCCAAAGAGCGGCGGCGCTACGGTCTGCCCGCTGACCGCCACCCGGATCACCCCCAGCAGTTGGCCGGCCTTGAGCCCCAATTCGTCGGCCAGCCCGCGCAACGCGGCGTCCAGCGTCTCTTCGTCAAAGGGCTCCAGCCTGGTCAACAGATCCCGGCCGGCCTGCAGGGCGTGCAGCGTCCCGGCCGGGTCCATCTTTTTGCCCACCAGCAACGCCGGATCATAGCGCACCTCGTCCGTAAAAATGAAGGACAACCAGTCCACCGCCTCGCGCAGTATTTTGATTCGCTCCTGCACCAGCGGGGTGGCCTGGATCAGTTGCGCCACGTTGACCTCCAGCCCGGCCGCCTCCAGGTACGGCCGGATGGCAACTGCCAGCGCAGTAGGCTCCATTTCGCGGATGTAAACGCCGTTCAGCCATTCCAACTTGCTGTACGGCAGTCGGGCCGGGGACGGGTTGACCGCCTCCAACTCAAAGCGGGGCACCGCTTCTGCCAGGTCAAAGACCTCGCGGTCGTCGCCAAAGGCCCAGCCCACGTTGCACAGGAAATTGGTCAAGGCGTGTGGCAGGTAGCCGGCCGCGCGGAACTCGCGCACCTGCACCAGTACCTCCTGCCCGTCATCGGTAAACGCCTGGGCCCGCTTGCTGAGCTTGCCCCGGCCGCTGGGGTTCAGGATCAGCGGCGCGTGGGCGTACACCGGCCGCTGCCAGCCAAACGCATCGTACATCAGCGCGTGCAGCGGTGCGGTGGGAATCCATTCGTCGGCCCGCACAATGTGGCTGATCTCCATCAGGTGATCGTCCACCACGTTGGCCAGGTGATAGGTCGGGTAGCCGTCGGACTTGAGCAGGATCAGGTCTTCCAGCTCGCTGTGCTCAAAAGTAATGTCGCCGCGAATCTGGTCGTGGATGGTGGTGCTGCCTTCTGGCGGGATTTTGAAGCGGATCACGTACGGCTCGCCGGAGGCTTCCAGCGCGGCCAGCTCGCCGGCCGGCAACTCCCGGCAGTGACGGTCGTAGCCCAACTTTTCCCCTTTGCGTTGCTGCTCGCGGCGGATGGCATCCAGCCGTTCGGCCGGGCACCAGCACTTGTAAGCGTGCCCCCGTTCCACCAACCAGTGGCCCCATTGCTGGAATAGCTCGGTTCGCTCCGATTGGAAATACGGCCCGTACGGCCCACCCACCTCCGGGCCCTCGTCCCAATCCAGCCCCAACCAGCGGAGCCCGTCGATGATGTCGTCCAGCGACTCCTCAACGTACCTGTTTCGATCCGTATCCTCGATCCGCAGAACAAAAACACCGCCGTGATGGCGGGCGTACAGCCAGTTGAATAGCGCTGTGCGCGCGCCGCCAATGTGCAGCGGCCCGGTCGGGCTGGGCGCAAAACGTAGACGGACTGGGTTACTCATCTGTATTCCATCTGTTTGCTGTGAATCAGGACGCTCTCCACCAGCCCAATGCTAAACAGCAGAGAGACCAGCGAACTTCCTCCGTAGCTGATAAAAGGAAGGGTGAGGCCGGTGACTGGCAGCAGTTGCAGGTTCATGCCAATACTCACCACGGTCTGGAAAAAGATCAGGGTTGCCACGCCATAGCAGAGAAAGGTGCCGGCCGGGTCGGTGGACATGCGGGCCACGCGCAGGATGCGAAACACCAGTAGGGCAATCAGTGCCAGCACGATCAGCGCGCCCATCATCCCCATCTCTTCGGCAATCACCGAAAAGATAAAGTCCGTGTGGCGCACCCGCAAAAAGCGAAGATGGCTTTGGGGGCCGGCCAGGTACCCTTGGCCAAACAAGCCGCCGGAACTGATGCTGATGAGCGCCTGCCGCATATTGTACTCCTGGTCTGGCACCAGGGCTGGGTTGATAAAGGCCACAATCCGTTGTTTTTGGTAAAGCCGCATCAATGGCCAGAGGATAGGCAGGGCAGCCAGCCCGGAGGCGGCAAACAGACCCAGGTGGCTCCCGCGCATCCCCGCCAGCCAAACCATGGCAAACCAGATGACCATCAACTCCATGCTCATCCCCAGGTCTGGCTGCAGGAACAGCAGCACCACCGGCACCGCCATGTATAGCAGCGAGTAAAAGACAGTGGAAAATCTGCGGATCCGTGTCAGGCGGTTGGCCAGGTACTGGGACAGGGTGAGGATGATGAGCACCTTGACCAATTCGGACGGCTGGACGGCGCCCTCCAGCAACCAGCGCCGCGCGCCCGCGTCACCCAGTTGGCCGGCCAGAAAGATAACAAAGAGCAGCACCAGGATAAAGCCGTACATCCACCAATGCACGGCCAGCAGGTTGCGATAGTCAATGCTGGCGGTCAGTACCGCGATTACCAGGCCGGCCAGGCCGTAAATGATCTGGCGGGGCACCAATTCCACCAGGCTCTCCACGCCCAGCGTGGCGCTGTGAATAAAGGCCACCCCAATGATGGCAAGCAGGGCCGCGATGGTGAACATCCACGGGTCCAGATGCCGCAGCAGGCGAAAGTTCATCGCTTCTTCTTGGGCACCAGCGGAATGTCCGCTACCAGGCGCGACTCACGGCCGTCCTGCTCCAGCGAAAAGCGCACCCCTTCGCGGTCGACGTCTACCCGGCCGCCGATGGTGGCAATGATTTCGTCCTTTAGGATTTCCAGCATGCCGGGCGAGATGTCGCTCCGATCATGGATGAGCACCATCTGCAGCCGGTCCTTGGCAATTTGCCGGCTGGTGACCTTGCCTCTTCCGAATAGTTTCTGCAGCAGGCTCACGCTACACCCCCCATCACGCGCTTGAACCAGCCCCGGATGCCGCGCTCCCGCTCCAGCGACATAAAGGGAACCTCTTCCCCCAAAATGCGGCGGGCAATGTTGCGGAACGCCTGACCCGCCAGCGAGTGATTCTCCAACGCGGCCGGCTGGCCCCGGTTGGTGGAAATGAGCACCTGTTCATCCTCCGGCACAATGCCGATCAGTTTGATCATCAGCACGTCCAGCACGTCGCCAATGTCCAGCATGTCTCCCTGGCTGACCATCTCTGGCTTGATGCGATTCAAGATCAGGCTGGGCGGCGCTTTTTCGTCCGCTTCCAGCAGGCCGATGATGCGGTCAGAATCGCGCACCGAAGAGACTTCCGGGTTGGTGATGATGATGACCTCATCGGCCGGGGCGACCGCGTTGCGAAAGCCGCGCTCGATGCCGGCCGGGGAGTCGATGAGGATAAAGTCGTGTTGGCGGCGCAACTCGTCGCAAATCAGCACCATGTCCGATGGGCTAACGGCCGTTTTGTCCCGCGTCTGGGCGGCCGGAAGCAGGTACAGCCCCTCCAGCCGCTTGTCGCGGATCATCGCCTGGCGCAGCTTGCAGCGACCCTCAATCACGTCCACCAGGTCATACACAATCCGGTTTTCCAGCCCCATCACCAGGTCCAGGTTGCGCAACCCCACGTCTGCGTCAATGGTGACCACGCTTTTGCCCAGCGCTGCCAGCGCAGCGCCCAGATTGGCCGTGGCGGTGGTCTTGCCTACACCCCCTTTTCCCGACGTAATGGTAATAACGCGTGCCCCTATTGCCATTTTCCCTTCCTCGATTTAGCGTCTCCCCCGGTAGCCCGGGCTCCAGCTTTCTGCTACGATCTGTTTGCTTTTGATGGAAGCCATTTCTGGCACCGGTTCCTTGTCCCTCCCGGCCGGGGAGACCGAGATGAATTCAGCGATCCGCAACTGGGTGGGGGTCAGTTCCAGCGCGCAGACCACGGCCGAGGAGTCGCCATAGGCTCCCGCATGTACCAGCCCGCGCAGCTTGCCCCACACAATCACGTCACCCCCGGCGATGATCTCTGCTCCCGGGTTGACGTCGCCAATTACCACCACGTGTCCCTCGCCGTGGATCACCCGGCCGGAGCGGAGCGCGCCACGCACCAGAATCCCGGTCCCGTAGCCACTGCTGATGGGCGGAGCGGCCACCTCAGGTTCCACGACCAACGCTGGTTCGCGAGGTTCGGCCGGGGGGAGCGCCCCCACCAGTTCCGTGCCGCTGCCCGGCAGGCGTGTTCCCAGCTTGAGCAGCCGTGCGACAGTCTGCGTGCTCTCGTTGTCGCTTAACACCGTCCACAGCGTCATCTCGTACTCGGAGAGCAGCTTGGCAAACTCTTCCAGGTTGCCCATGGTCAGGTCGCGCTCGCCAACCGAGAGCGTCACCTGACCACCGCGGAAAAACTGCCCCTGTTCGGTCAACCGGCCGGCCAGTGTATCTAGCAGGTTGGGTAGCGGGCCGTCGCCCAGGGTGATCATCAGGCCATCCCGGATGCCTTTGATTGTGATCCCGTCGCTGTCCATCACGGCAGATTATATCGAGTAATGCGCCAAACGTAAAGCAGCCGCGCTCAATTTGGAATGACCAGGCCTTCCAGCAGCAACCGGTCGTCCAGCGGAACGCCGGCCGGGTCCAGCAGCGGCAGGCGGCGCATGGTGCTCAACAGGTACCAGCCTATTTCCAGACGGTAGGCCCCGGCCGGGGCGTCCGGCGCGATGGGGATGGAATAACGATCCATTATCGTCTCCCCAGCCGGCCACTGGCTGGTGGGAAGTGTCCCCTGCACCGGCCAACTATCCACCTGCCCCACGATCCGGTCGGCCGGGTCCAGCAGGTGCAAAAAGACGGTATAGTCCGCGCTGATGGGGGCCAGCGCCTGCCAGGTGAGCGTCACGTCGAGCGCGCCGCCCGGCCGCAACGTCGGGTCGGCCATCTCCACGTTCAACAGCGCGATCAGGTCACTGAAATTGACTGCTCCGGCCGGCAGGGGAGTGCCCTGCACGTCGAGGGTCGCCAGCGCGCATTGGTCGCGCCACGGTTGCAGCCAGCCGCAGCGCATCCGTTGGCCGCTGGCGATCAGGGTATGTGTCCCGTTGGCGGCCGGGGCCTGCAGCTCCAGCCCCACGGCCGGAGCCTCCACGACCGTGGGTTGGGCACTCCCGCTATCCCAGCCGACGGCCAGCTGCGCGGCCCCGCCGGTCGCGTGCAGCGCCAGCGGCACGGCCGCCTGGGGCCGGCCGCCGGCCGGCAATTCCACGCCCGTGATGACCGTGTCGCCGTCTGCCAGCCAGACCCGGGCTGCGCGGTCCGGTTGCAGGACCGAGGTGGGCGGCGTAATCTCCAGCCGGCTGAGCGTCAGCCACGGGCCGGCTTGCCTTTCCGGTATCAACCCCGTGCCACCAAATGGCACCAGCAATGCGACCTGTAGCTCGTACCGGCCGGGCGGCCGGGCAAGCGGGGCGGGCACGTCATGGTGGTCGGGGATGATCTCGCCCGGCCGCCAGGCCGAGGTGGGATAGTAGTTGCCGGCCGCGTATGCGCCGTCACTCTGCCAGCGGACCCGGCCGGTTGCATCCACCAGCCGCAGCCAGACCTGGTAAGCGCCATCCACTGGCGCATCGGCTGTCCAGTAGAGGGTGATAGGGAACGAGCCGGGGTAGGCGGTCTGCCAGGGACCGGCCGTGTAGCCCAGCAGCGTCACCTGCGGGCCAAAGCGGGCGTCCAGTTGCATGTCCAGCGGCGGAGGCGAGGTCAGCGGGCGGTTGCTGACCTCCACCAGCGGCGCGGCCGCGCCGGGCACGGAGCGCAGGTGATAAACCCCCTCCAGCCCCGGCAGAAAACGGGCCAGATAGACCGTTCCCCCGGCCGCCAATCGCGCGTCCAGTTCGGCGCGGTAGCTGGCCTCGTCGGGCAGCACCATGATGGACAGGTCCGGCCGCAACCTCTCGGTCTGTTGCAGATAGTACAGTGGCGCGATCTTTTCGCTGTCGGCCAGGATGGTGGCCCCTTGTGCCAACTCCAGGCCGAGCACGTGCCGCCCCCACGCTTCCAGCGGGTTTGCGCCGGAGCGGTCCACGCTGTGCCAGTTGTGCCCCAGCAGCGTGAGGGGGACGAGTGCAAAGAGGGTCACTGTCGCGGCCGTGGGTAGCGGCCGGCGTGCCAGCGTCGCCATCCCGGCCGCGCCGCACCCCATCCACAGTGCCATTGCCAAGTGGGCCGGGATGAGAAAGACCGAGATATCGGGCACATAATAGGAGAGGGCGTAAAACGCATAACCCAGCCACATGGTCAGTGTGACCAGTGCCACCTGCCAGCGCTGTCGCGCCAGCCACAGGAGTCCCGCGGCCGCCAGCGCCACGCCGGGCCAGCCCCACTGGTCCAGCACCAGCCGGCCGATGATCTGGTAGCGGGTCGGGTCGCTCCACCAGGCGCCCAGTTGCAGCGCACCCTTGAACCGGCCGCCGATGACCCAATCGACCAAGGTGGACAGCGGCATCAGTTCGCCCTGGTGGACGGCCGGCCAGCGCAGTGGCAGATAGAAGTAGAGGGACAAGCCGGCCAGGAACAGCCCACCTGCCAGTGCCCAGCGTCGCCAGCTCAACCGCGGCCGGGCCAGCAGCAATGCCAGCGCCACGGCCGGGAGCAGGATGATGGTGGTCAGGTGGTTGGCCAGGCTCAGTCCCAACGCGAGAAAGAGAAGCGGCACGGACAGAGGGGATGCCAAGGCAGCGAACGAACCGGGCGGTGAAACGGCAGGTGGGTTTTGTGACGGGAGGATGGTGGACAGGAGCCAGAGGGCCAGCGCCGCGAACAGGCTGTTGAGTGCATACACTTCAGCCTCTATGGCCTGGCTCCACAGAGTGGGGGAAAAGGCAAAGGCCAGTGCTCCCAACATGGCGATGGCTTTTGATCGGTTGTCACTGCCTGTCTGTCCGGCCGCCAGGCGATGCAGGGCGGCGTACAGCAGCAAGGTAGCCCCGGCCGCGCAGGCTGCGGAAAGCAGGTTGACGCGGAACGCCACGCTGCCTACGGGAAGGAAGGTGAACAGTTTGCCCAACAGCAGGTAGAGCGGGTAGCCGGTGGGGTGGGCGATGCCCAGCCTGTAAGCTACTACCTGGAATTCAAACGTGTCCGCCCGGCCAACGCTTCGTCCCAGGGTGCGCAGGTACACGCCCAGGGTGACGACTGTCAGAGCGAGCGGTATCCACCGCCCGGCCCTGACGGTCAGCATGGCCGTCAGCAGGCCGCTCCCCAGCAGCCAGGTCCAGCCCCAAATCAGGTCTACCTCTGGATGGAAAACGTATGCCAGAGGGAGAAAAAGGGGCAGCAGGGCAGCCGGCTCGGCTATCCATTCTCGTCGCGCGGCCAGCCATCCCAGTAATGCTGCAGCACACGCCAGCAGTAACACGGCCGGCCAGGTTGCCAGCCAGTCCAGGGAAGAATAAAAGGTTTCGGCGAGCGCCCGGCTTAGGCCAAGTGCGAAACTCCCTCCGGCCGCGGCCGCCAACACCCCAGCCGCGCGATGCGCCGTCAACTAGCCTCCATCCGGCGCGTAACGGCCGACCTGGAAATAGGCCTCCAGAAATCGGCGCACGATGGGGACCGCCACGGCCGAGCCCTCACCACCGTTGTAGACAAATGCCATCACGACAATTTCCGGGTTCTCAAAGGGAGCATAGGCCACCGTCCAGGCGTGGGTGGGCAACGGCCAGCCTTCCCGGCACCAGCCTCGTCTCATCGCCAGGTTGTCGCAGAACTCGGCCGTGCCGGTTTTGGCTGCCACGTGAATTCCGTAATCATCCAGCGCAACGTCCTTGGCCGTCCCCTCGGTGACTGCACGACGCATTCCTTCCTGCACCAGCGCCACGTTCTCCGGGGAGATTTCCAGCCAGCGGATCACCTCGGGCTCAAAGACCTGGCGCAACTCTTCCTCGGTGCGGGGGGAGGCGACCGGGTTTCCTTCCGTGTCGGTGAGCGGAATGATGCTGCCGTCGCTGCCAACGCGGACCACGTTGCCGGTGGCATTGGACAGGTGATGGACGAGTTGCGGCCGGTAGAGCGTCCCTCCGTTAGCCACCGTCACCGCCATGTTCAGCACCTGGAGTGGCGTGGCCGTCACAAACCCCTGCCCAACTGCCATGTTGTAGGTATCGCCGGTAGACCAGCTTTCGCCGTAGGTCAGCCGTTTCCAGCGGGCAGTCGGTACGTGCCCTGTCGCTTCGCCCAGCAATTCAATCCCCTGCGTTGAGCCAAAGCCGAACTGTTCAGCATACCAGGCCAGGCGCTGATCGCCCAAACCTTCCAGGTTTTGTTCTGGAAAGCCGCCTCCCACCTTGTAGAAAAAGATGTTGCAAGATTGGGCAATGCCCCCTGTGATGGTTAGCGAGCCGTGGCCCTCCCGGAACCAGCAGTAAAACGGCTGGGCCTGTCCGGGGTCGTTAGGTGCATACTTGTTCTCCAAATAGACTATCCCCTCGCCTACAATGCGGGTGTTGCGGTTGATGACCCCATCCTCCAGTGCGCCGGAGGCGGTCACCAACTTGAAGGTTGAGCCAGGAGGGTATTGCCCGGAGATGGCATGGTTGACCAATGGATTGTAGACGTTCTCCAGCAACGATTGGTAATAGTCCAGATCAATGCGATTGGCAAACCGGTTGTTATCATAGGTGGGGATACTGACCATCGCCAGCACTTCGCCGCTGCGCGGGTCCATGGCAATCACAACTCCATGTTCCAGTTTGATGCCCCAGTTTCGGTCGATCGCAGTCATTGTGTTGGTCAACGCAAAGTGGGCGGCCGCCTGCAAGTGAGTGTCCAGCGTCAAGTGGATATTGAGGCCGGCGATTGGCTGGTTTGGCTGGCCCACGACACGGATCTCTTTGCCGGCGACATCCACTTCCACTTGCTTTTCCCCTTTGGTCCCGCTCAACTCGGCTTCCATCACTGCCTCAATGCCAGCGTACCCCACCCGGTCGTCCTTTTCGTAACCGAAATCTAAATAATCGTCGCTGGGCAGCGGTCCCATGTATCCGACGAGATGGCTGGTCTGTGCACCGGTGGGATACTCGCGCACGGGGACAACCTCTATCTCAACCCCCGGTAACCAGGGGCGCAACTCTTCAATCGCCTGGGCCAGTTCACGGCTTATATTGGCCTTGATGAGCGCGGGCTGATAGGGCTCAAACGTGCTGGCGTCTTGGACAATGTCAGCAATTCCTTTGTCCTCCACCGGCTCCAGATAACTGGAGGAAGGCGCGCTCAAATCGTGGATGCCCGGCCCCTGGAAGAGCAATTTGCTGTTAGGTGAGGGTTCCATGGTGATGGTGGTGCTGATGGGAACCCCGGTCAACTCGGAGAGCAACTGGTAGGTTTGCCATTCCAGGCTCTCTGTGACGTCTTCTACATCTTCCATGTCGTCCGGCACGAAAGCCGGAATGATGGTGACGTTGTAGCTGGGTATGTTGTGGACCAACTCGACGCCGTGCCGATCATAGATGAGGCCGCGCGGTGGATTGGTGAGGATGGTACGAAAGCGGTTCTCGTCTGCCATGGTCTGGTAATCGGTGCCTTGTGTCGTCTGTAGCCAGATGATGCGGTAGCTAAAGATGCCAAAGACGGTGAGGACCAGGGCGTAAAAGACCAGCAGCCGGCCGGAAACCCCGCTGGGTTTGGGCAACAAGGGCTCTTCGCCTTCAAAGGTGTCGTAGTAGGTTCCCACGGCCTTTAACCCCCTAACTGGATGCGTGGGCCTTCGATCAGCCGTGCCAGCCAGCCCATGGTGAGATAGGCCAGGGGCATGAGCAGGGTGTGCAGCAGGATGAGAGTTCCACCGATGGTGGTGGCGCCGGGAGGGATTTGCACCGGCCGACTGGTGACGGACGTCAAGGTCAGATAGAGCCCCTGATACAGCGCAATGGCTGCCACAGTGATCAGGGGCGGAAGTATCAGGTTGCCGCGAAAGATGCGGGCGTAACCAACCCCGCCCACCAGCGCGGCCGCCATCAGCGGGACAGGGGAGATGCCCAGGCGCGCGCCGGAGGCCAGGTCAGAGGCCAATCCGCCGATCATGGCCCATATAACTCCTTCATTGGCGCCGCGCTGAAAGCTCCAGCCAACTACCAGCAGAAGAACGAGGTTGGGGATGAGCCCCAGAAGAGGAACATGGGGGAGAATTGTGGACTGGACGATGGCGGCCAGGATCATTAGTGGGATGCCGATGTAAAGACCTATGCCTCTGCCTCCTGCCGGCCGCTAGTCATCGGTTTGCTCCTGGGTTACGAACGCCGGTTCAAAATCGATGATCACCAGCACGATCTCCAGCTGGTCAAAGTTGACGGCCGGGCGCACTTCTGCCTCCTGAAACAGTTCGGAGATCGACTGTTTAAAACTCGCCACCCGGCCGATAACCAGGTCAGGTGGAAAGTTGCCACCCAGGCCGGACGTCATCACCAATTCATTTTCGCTGATCGGGATGTCTTGTTCGATCCACTTCATGTACAGTGTGCTGGAGAGATTGCCTTGTACGACTCCATCTGCTCGGGATGCACCCAGACGGGCGTTGATCGCACTGCCAGGGTCGGTGAGAAGCTGGACCTGAGCAGAGCGCGGTGCCACGGTAACCACGCGGCCCACCAGCCCACGTTCCGTCTCCACCGGCATACCAATTCGGATGCCATCGCGCTCGCCCTTGTTGATGGTAAAGCGCCGGGCAAAGTTACTCACGTCCCAGCCAATGATGTCGGCCGCCACCCGGCGATACTCGGGATTCTCGCGGGCGTACTGGAGCAGCGCCGACAGCAAGGTGTATTCGGCATAGACCTCCAGCAACTCCTCGTTCTGCCGTTCCAGATCAGCGATGCGGTTCTTGAGTTGTTCGTTCTCGGCTTGCAAGATGGCTCTATCGCGCGGCGCGTCGAGGGTCGACTCGATGGTGTTCATCCGGCCGGTGACCCAGCCCTGGACCACCGCGATGGGGGTTTGCAGATAGCCGACGACGGTTGAGAGGTAGCCACTGGTGTCCAGGACCAGCAAGAGCAGGCTGACGGCGACAAAGGCGAAAAAGAGTCGCCAGCGAGTACGCTCGCTAGGATGGCTAGCCATGTTCATGGGGAAAAACCCTCTGGCGGCCGGGAAGGCGCGGTTTAGTGGTGCGTGCTGCCGCGTTCCAGCCCAACCAGCACTTTGCTCAGCGCCTCATAACTCTCGAGGATCTTGCAGGCACCGCGGGCCACGCAGGTCATCGAGTCTTCGGCGACCCAGACGTGCATTTTGACCTCGTCTGCCAGCCGGTTTGCCAGCCCTTGCAACTGGGCACCGCCGCCGGCCAGACAGACGCCGATGTCCATCAGATCGGCGATGAGTTCGGGAGGGGTTTCGTCGAGTGCATCTTTGACGGTGTCCACCAGCACGTTCACCGAGGGCGCGAGCGCCTCACGGATTTCAATGCTGCTGACGTCCAGCTCTTCCGGCAGACCGGTGATCAGGTTCCGGCCGCGCACCGGCATCGTCAACTCTTCGTCGAGCGGATAGCCAGATCCAATGCGGATCTTGACCCGCTCGGCCATGCGCTCGCCGATGAGCAGATTGTACTTGCTGCGCATGTAGGCCATAATGTCTTCGTCCATCTCGTCACCGGCCACGCGGATGGAGCGGCTGACGACAATGCCTCCCATGGCAAAAATGGCCACTTCGGTGGTGCCGCCGCCAATGTCAACAATCATGCTGCCGCGGGATTCCGCCACCGGCAGGCCAGCGCCGATAGCGGCCGCCATCGGCTCCTCGATCAGATAGACCTCGCGCGCCCCGGCCGAGAGGGCCGCATCAAAAACTGCCCGCTTTTCAACCTCGGTCACCCCGCTGGGAATGCCAATCACCACCCGCGGGCGCGGGAAAGGTATGAAACTCTGCTCGTGAACCTTGCTGATAAAGTAGTCGAGCATTGCTTCGGTGATCTCGAATTCAGAGATGACGCCGTCGCGCAACGGCCGGATGGCGACAATGTTGGCCGGCGTGCGGCCGACCATCTCGCGTGCCTCCGCGCCAACTGCCAATGGCTGGCGTGTCTTTTTGTTGATCGCAACCCAGGAGGGCTCGTTGATGACCACCCCTTTGTTACGCACGGCAACCAGTGTGTTGGCGGTTCCCAGGTCAATGCCGATGTCCAGCGAGAAGAGTCCCAGTATTGCGTTTAGCGGGTTAAACAATCTCGCGCTCCTGCCTAACAGTTCAAGCGGCCCGGCCGGTTGCCTGCTGCTCCGGGCGAGCCACTCCAGTGGCTGGATTATACCACAAGCAAAAGGTGCGGCAAGAAAAGCCAGCGCGTTGACGCCCGCCTGGCATGCTGCTATAGTCTGTCGGCAAGTAGTGAGGCGACATGACTCGCAAGCAAATTCTGGTTCTGGTTGGATTGGGCGTTGGGGTCCTGATCATCGCGATCAGTGCTACGGCCTTGCTGTTGCAGTCGGCCGCCTCTGTCCCTACCATCCCGGCCGCAACCGTGCCTCCCCACTCGCAGCTGCAAACCCGCGTGCCGCTTTGCCAGCAAGTCGTTGAAAGTGCGTTGGAGGAACACGGCCTGGCCGGCCGGGTAACCTTGGACCCACAACGGGCCACCCTGGACGTGTGGCTGAGCGTTCAGCCAGAGAGTGCAGGAGAGTTACCGGCCGGGCAGATTTGGGCCGCTTTTGAGGCCGTGCTGGCCGGCCGGGCGGCCGGATGCTCCGGATACGCGGAATTGACCGTGCGGATTGGCGTTTACCGGGCGCAGGTTGCGCTAGAGGATTTGTTGGCCTGGGAATCTGGCGAAATGGACGATGGCGCTTTTGGTCAGCGGGTGATCTTGACCTACTAGCCAGCGGTGTGGTAAGGTTCCAGGGGCTTGCTCTTCAGGCAAGCATCAATTCGATCGCGCAATTCATCCACTTTTACCGGTTTGGCAATGCAGTCGCATACACCAACCGATTCTCCCTTGACCCGGGCTTCTGCCTGGTTGCCAAGTACGCTTAGCAGGATGATGGGGATATGATCGCATTCTGATAGTTGACGGATCCGCCGGATGGTTTCAAAGCCATCCATTTCCGGCATCATCACATCCATCAGGATCAGGTCTGGCTGCAATGAAGAGGCCTTTTTAATGCCCTCCGGCCCACTCTCGGCCATGACCACATGATAGCCAGAATAGCGGAGAATCAATTCGATGGCTCGGCGCACCTGAAGATCGTTGTCGACTATCAGGATGGTCTTCACACTTTGTTCAGACATAATGATCCCCTGACTTCTCTCAAGGCCTGCGCAAAAGTGCTCGGCCGCGCGGAGAGCTTGGCATGTGTGGCAGTATAGCAGAGCTGGCGGCAATCGTCAAACAGGTAGACGACTTGAACCCGGACCAGGGTATCAGGTTGCTTGATTCACGTCGCTGAGGAATCCGGATACAGGAGATTCTCTTTTGCATCCTGTACCTGAGTGGTGGCTCGATTGTTCGGTCAATGCCCGTGGGCACAGTGCTCTTTCGCTATGGGATGCTCTTGGTGGGAATGGTAGACAGCGTTATAATTCACCCCATGAGAGCAGCTTTCCAGAAAATAGCAGGCCTTATCACCGGGCCCCTTGTATTGCAGGGAGTTGGGTCGGTGGTTAAGGTTATGGAGTAGGGATAGCCGTGCGTGTGTTGGTGTTGGGTGCAACTGACCTGGTAGGCAATAACGTATTGCGGGCGGCTATTGAAGCTGGCTGGGAGACGGTGGCATTTGACTGGCCGAAACGACGGCGCTGCCATCCAGCCCTGGAAACGTTGTCCGTGGAGATTGCTCCTGGCGTGCCAGAAGACCCGCAGGCGCTGCGCCGTGCCATGAAGAGGTGTGAGGTGGTGTTTCATGCGGCCGGCTACGCACCGCCCAATAGCCTGCGGCATGCACACCGGTTGCGAGAGGCGCGCGAGCACGTTGCCCATGTGCTGCGCGCGGCCGGCGAAGCCGAGATCGGCCGGCTGGTATTCACCAGTTCGGTCAGTACCATCGGCCGGCCGGACAGCCCTACTCGCCTTCCAGATGAGTGGAACAACTACCGCCTGGGCAACGTGGCGCATCCGTATTGGGACGCCATGCTGGCGCAGGAAGAGGCGGTATTGGCTTTCGGCCGGGAAGGCAAGATCCCGGTGGTGGTGGTCAACCCGGCCGCCGTGGTTGGCCCCTACGATTTTCAGATGGAGAGCGCAGGGCCGGTGTTGGAGATGGCACGCCGTGGGACACGCCGCTACTTGCCCGGCAAGGTGAGCATTACGGATGTGCGCGATGTGGCCAAGGGGCACATTCTGGCTGCCACGCAAGGCCGGCCGGGCGAGCGTTACATCCTGGCGGGGCACAACATCACCCGGCCGGAGATGGTGGCAACGCTGGCGCGGGCCTGCAAGCGGCCGGCACCGGACAAGCCCGTGAATCTGATCCGTTTCGGGCGCATGACCCGCTTTTCCGAACGACTTGTTTGCCTGGGCCAACCCAACCGGCCGTTTCCGCTCAGCCGGGAACTGGAAGCCATCCAGCAGTGCTGGTGGTACGATAGTTCCAAAGCCAAGTCGGAGCTGGGGTATGCGGTCCGCCCGTTGCAGGATACTTATCGCACCACACTCGCCTGGCTAAAGGCGGTGCGGCTGCTGCGTGAATAGGCAAGCGTGGTTAGCTTGCTGCGGGTTGGCCCGCAGGGTGTTTTTGTTTTTGATGGTTGAGGGTGAGAGATGGCAACTCGATGGAGATTGCAGCACAGCGCGACGGTACGCGAGAGCGGGCAGGGGCTGGTCGAATATGCTCTGATCGTAGCCCTCGTGGCCGTGGTGGTGATCGCGGTGCTGGTTCTGTTGGGGCCGGCGCTGGGCAACGTCTTTAGTGAAATCAAAGTGGGTATGCAGGGTACTCCGAGCGCAGATGAACAGGAATTAACCCCCACACCCACCCCGGACCACGTAGTGGTCAGCGTGCTGGACGCCGCCGGACAGGGGATTGCCAACGTCCGGGTGTATGCCTTTAACCCGGCTGGGGGCTACCTGGGCCGCACCGCTACGACGGACGAAAACGGGGATGTGGCTTTTGAATTGGACGACGGCCGCTACAAGTTCCGGGCCGACTACCAGCGCAAACAGTTCTGGTCGCCGGTGATTGAGTGGCCGCGCGAGTGGCACGCCATTGTGGAGACCGGTCAGCGGCCGTTTGCGGTCACCGTGGCGGACGCGGCCGGGGGCGGCATTGCCAATGTGCAGGTCTATGCCTTCACCGGGAGTGGCAGTTACATCAGTGTCGGCGGCCGGACGGATGCCGGCGGGCAGATCACATTTGACCTGTCGGACGGCGACTATAAATTCCGGGCGGATTATCAGGGCAAGCAGTTTTGGTCGGCCGTGGCAAGCTCGCCGGCCGTCAATGCGGCGGTGGTGGAGACCGGCCGGCGGCCGTTTGTGGTTACCGTGGCCGACGCGGCTGGGAGTGGCATCACCAATGTGCAGGTCTATGCCTTCACCGCCAGCGGCAGCTACATCGGTGTTGGCGGCCGGACGGATGGCAGCGGGCAGATTTCCTTCGACCTCTCCGATGGTGATTACAAGTTCAGGGCGGATTACCAGGGGAAGCAATTCTGGTCGGCCGAAATAAACTCACCGGCTGTCAGTACGGCGGCGGTGCAGACCGGGCAGCGGCCGTTTGTGGTCACTGTGGTGAACGCGGCCGGGGGCGGCATTGCCAACGTGCAGGTCTATGCCTTCACCAGTGGCGGAGGCTATCTCGGCGCTTGGCGGCCGGACGGATGCCAGCGGCCGGGTCACGTTCGATCTCTCGGATGGCGATTACAAATTCCGGGCGGACTACCAGGGCCAGCAATTCTGGTCGTCGGTGGTCACCTCGCCGGCCGTAGGATCGGTTGCCATCCAGACCGGGCAGGCATCGTTTCTCGTGCGGGTGGTGGACGCGGCCGGGCACGGGATCCAGAATGTGCAGGTGTATGCCTTCACGTCGGCCGGGAGCTACATCGGCCTGGGTGGCCGGACCGGCGGCGATGGGAGGATCGAATTTGACCTTTCGTCTGGCGACTACAAGTTCCGGGCCGATTATCAGGGAAAGCAGTTCTGGTCTCCGGCAGTCAACACGGGAGTCGGCTCGGTTGACGTTCAGACTGGGCAGCGGCCGATGACAGTCTGGGTGACGGACGCGGCCGGTGACGGCATCCCTCATCTGGATGTTTACGCCTTTACGGCTGCCGGTGGTTCCGTTGGCGTCAACGGCCGGACCGATGGCAGCGGCCAGGCGAGGCTCGACCTTTCGGACGGCGACTACAAGTTTCGGGTCTACCATCAGGCCAAGTACTTTTGGTCCGCGGTGGTCAATTCGCCGGCCGTCAGCGAAACGACTATCCCCACCGGCCAGCGGCCGTTCGCTGTGCGGGTGGTCACCGGAGCGGGGGCCGGGGTGCACAACGTGAACGTGTACGCGTTTACCGCGGCCGGGAGCTATGTGGGCGTCAGCGGCCGGACCGACAACGGCGGTCAGGCTACCCTGGACCTTTCTGACGGCGATTATAAATTCCGGGCGGACTACAGTGGCCGGCAGTTCTGGTCGGATGTGGTCAACTCGCCGGGCAGTTCCAGCGCATCAGTCGTTGTGGAGTGAGCGATGTCGAAAGAAGGAAAAACAGAGCAGAGCCCTGCAGTTCCGCCTGCCAGCAAGGGCGACCTCGACCAGCGGATGGCGAGCCTGCGCCAACAATTTGGGGTCGAGTCCCCGACAGTTGCGGCCGACGAGCAGTCCGCGCCAATGTTTGGTCAGGAGGAAAGGTCAATCCGCATCCCGCGCTGGGTTTACATCGGGCTGGCAGCCGTGCTGGTTGTCTCGGTCACGCTGATCGTGGTGCTGCTGGCGCCGAAATTGGGGATTGTGCACGTCATGCCGACCGAGCCGGCCCCTCTAATGGAAGATGTTCCGACGCCTCCCCCTCCCACCAGCGCCCCGGCCGTTCAAGAAGCGCTCCCCGACCCGCCAGAGGACCTGGTCTTTGACCCACCTCCTGTTTTAACCTTGCCGGCGCCACAGGAGCCTACCCCTTTGCCAACACCCTAACTGTTTGACGCGCCGCGCCCCGCGGCACGAGTGGTGAAATCCCTCTGTTACGTACGGGGGGAGTGCCCGGCCGCCCTGTAGCGCAAGTTGGTCCCGGCCGGAGTCCGTTGCGGTTCGCGCCGGCCGCGACTTTTAGCGGATGCCAACCCCTTTGTGTTGGGTGGGTACAGTGCGCGCGAATCTCCAAATGTTATTGACTTGCGGTTAGGATTGTGGTAGAATATAGTTAGAGTTAGGTTAGTATTGAGTAAGCGGTCTTTGACGCCTGTAAATGTCGTCAAAGGAGGTGCGAGGCGATGTGCAAGTACAAGCCGATAGCAATCATCACTCTGGTGGCACTGGTGTTGGTGGCCACACTGGGTGGCTGGGCTTTGTCGCCGGCGCCCCCGTATCCCGCACCGGCCGGGCAACTCCCCTTCCGCGCCAGCGACCCCGTGTCCGTTATCGTGCAAGGTGATTCAGTTGCCTCTTTGGACGCGCTGGTCGCGCAGCATGGCGGTGTGGTGACCCGCGAGTTGCCCATCATCCGCGCCGTGGCGGCCGATCTGCCGGCCGCGGCCGTGGTGGCGATGGGCCACGATCCGGCGGTTGCTCGCGTCTGGCTGGATCAGAAAGTCCGCCTAGCAACCGAGCCTGAGGCTGGAACGGTTCTCTGGCGAGCTGTGACTGGCCAGGTGGTTGACACGACCCCGGCCGCCGGAGCCGATGGGACGGTTTTTGTGGCCGACAAGTCGAACGCACTGCGTGCGTTTGCACCCGACGGTGCCGCACGCTGGTCATTCCAGGCTGCGGCCAAGCTGCTCGCAGGCCCGGTGGTTGGCCCGGACGGGAGTGTTTACCTTGGGGACAAGGATGGCCACTTTTATTCGCTGACCCCGGCCGGGGAGCTGCAGTGGCAATTCAGCGCCGGCAAGGCGATCAAGGCGGCCGCGGCCGTAGCAGAGGATGGGACCATCTTTTTTGCGGCCAAAAAGCAGCTTTATGCCCTGGACAGCGCCGGTGCTGTGGTGGGCACTGCTACCGCTAGGGCCCCGGTTGACGCTGCTCCGGCGCTCAGCCCAGATGGCGGGGTGGCCTACTTTGCCGATAACAGCGGCAATTTGCACGCGTTTAGCCCGACGGCCGGGTTGCTCTGGCAGAGCACCAACAGCGGCCGGAGCTTTGAGCACGCGCTGGCTGTCGGCAGTGATGGATCCATCTTTGGCGCGGCCGGGAAGTGGATGGTGGCGACCGACCCGGCCGGGAGCTGGCTATGGAGCTTTGAGGCGGCGGCCAAGATTGGTGGCGCACCGGCCGTGGGGCCGGACGGCCATCTCTATTTCGGTGATCACAACGGCACCCTCTATGAACTCGACGGCACCGGCCAGTTGCTGCGATCCGTGCAGTTGGGGCAATCCATCAAGACTGGCGCGGCCGCGGCTGCGGACGGCACGGTGCTGGCGGCCGCCAAAAAGACGCTGCGTGCCAGCAACCCGCTGGGCGATGCAACCTTCGAGTTCCAGGCTGATGCCCGGATCACGGCCGGGCCCGTTTTGAGCGCGGATGGGAGCATTGCCTACATAGCGGATCAGCAAAAGAACCTGTATGCGATTGCCACTGGGCTGGTTCCACCGGCGGCCGTGCCGGACACGGCATATGCCCGCGTGGTAGGGGCGCAAAACGTATGGGCCGAAGGGATCACCGGAAACGGTGTGGGCGTGGCGGTGGTCGACAGCGGTATTGCGCCGCTGCCAAGTCTGGTCGTTGCAGCCGACGGCGACCTCCGGCTTGTTGGTTGGGCAGACATGGTGGATGGCTCGCCGGTGCCGATTGACCCCAACGGCCACGGCACGCATGTGGCGGGCATCATTGCCAACAGCGCCGTCACCGAATTTGGCCATTATGCGGGGGTGGCACCCAACGTGAACCTGATCGGGGTGCGGGTGATTGATCAGACCGGGGCTGGGACCTATGCAGATGCGATTGCCGGCATCGACTGGGTGGTGGCAAACAAGGAATTCTATGGCATCCGCGTGATGAACCTCTCTTTCACCACGCCGCCTCAATCCCATTACTGGGAAGACCCGCTCAACCAGGCGGTGATGGCGGCTTGGGCGGCCGACATTGTGGTCGTGGCAGCGGCCGGCAACGGCGGCCCCGCCCCGATGACCATCGGCGTTCCGGGCAATGTACCCTACGTCATCACAGTCGGCGCGTTCACCGACAACTATACGCCGGACAACTATCGTGATGATTACCTGGCTCCCTTCTCGGCGGCCGGGCCAACCTGGGATGGCTATATCAAGCCTGACGTGGTAGCGCCCGGTGCCCACATGGTTTCGCTGATGCCGGCCGATTCCCATTTGGGACAACTGTACGTGGATCGCCAGGTTGCAGAAGACTATTATCAGATGGCAGGCACCTCCACCTCTGCCCCGGTGGTGACAGCCATCTGCGCCATGGTGCTGGAGGCCAATCCGGCCCTCAGTGCGGATCAGGTCAAGTACCGGGTTCTCACATCTGCCAGGCTGGCCGTTCAGGATAGTGATGGCGATGGGACCCTGGACAGGCTGGCTGTCAGTCCATGGCAGCAGGGCACCGGCCACGTCTGGGCGGCCGATGCAGCTTTGAGTACGGCAACGGGTTCTGCCAACAGTAACCTGAACGTACTGAATGACCTGGCAGGCACGGAGCATTACATCGGCCCCACCCTCTACCACGAAGCAGCAAATGCCTACTATATCCAGGCGGACGGAGAGTTTGTCTGGAACGGTAGCGAGTACGTTTGGAATGGCGGTGAGTTTGTCTGGAATGGCGGCGAGTATGTCTGGAATGGCGGGGAATACGTTTGGAATGGCGGTGAGTTTGTGTGGAACGGCGGGGAATACGTTTGGAATGGCGGGGAGTACGTCTGGAACGGCGGGGAGTACGTTTGGAACGGGGGAGAGTACGTCTGGAATGGTGGGGAATACGTCTGGAATGGAAGCGAGTACGTGTGGAACGGTGGCGAGTACGTCTGGAACGGAAGTGAGTATGTGTGGAACGGGGGAGAGTATGTCTGGAACGGTGGCGAGTACGTTTGGAATGGGGGTGAGTACGTCTGGAACGGCGGGGAATACGTTTGGAACGGCGGCGAGTACATCTGGAATGGCGGGGAATACGTTTGGAACGGTGGTGAGTACGTCTGGAACGGCGGGTTGGACCAGGTTGCCGTCAGCTTGGGCCTCTGGATTCCAGATTAGCAGGCAAGTTGATCAAATCACGGCCGGGGTGGTTAGCCAACCACCCCGGTTTTCGTTTCAGGTATCGAGTCCAAGCAAGGCCTGCTGAACCTTTTCTTCCTCCAGGCGAGCGCCCAGATCACGAAAGATGGCAAGCGCTTTTTTCAGATGGGTTCGCGCGAGTTGCCTGTCCTGCTGCCTATGAGCCAAAGAAGCCAGTTCGGAATAGCTTTTGCCCAATTCCTGGCGGTTGTCCAACGCCTGGTAGATGGCCACGCTGCTATGCAAAAGATTTGCCGCCTCGTCTAGCCTGCCCTGCTCTCGTGCCAGGCAACCCAACAGCCGGTAGCAGCGGCCCTGCTGGAAGGATTTGCTCAGGGCTTTGCTGCCCAACTGCCGGGTCAGATCAAGCGCACTTTGCGCCCATTGCTCCGCTTGATCCAGATTGCCCAGACCGAACCACGCTTCGCCCAGGAAATAGTGAGCGTCAATCAAATCGTCTTGAGCGCCGATCTCTTCCAGGACGGCCGTGCTGCTTTGCAGGTGTTGGATGGCTTTCTCCCATTCTTGGCTTGTGGTCCACAGCCGCCCCAGGTTGAGATGGGTCATCCCTTCATAAAAGCTGTGGCCGATTCGCTGGGCAATGTCCAGTGCCTGGGAGAGCGCTCGCTCGGCCTCATTCAGTTCGCCCAGGTTGATAAGCACGGCCCCCAGGTTGAGGTAGATGGATAGCACCCCCTCGGTGTCGCCAATCTGGGAGCGCAGTTCCAGCGAGCGGGCCAGGTTGCGCCGTGCCTGGTCGTACTGCCCTTGACGGGCCGCCATCACGCCCAGGTTGTTGTGGCTGCGGGCCATACCGGCCAGGTCCCCCAGTTGTTGCTGGAGCTTGAGGCTTTTGCCCAACCACCGGCCGGCGGCCGGCCAATCCCCATCCTGGAAAGCTACCCCTCCCAGCCGGTTGTAGATGGAGGCGATGACCTGCTGGTGCGGCGAGTTTTCCACCCATTGGAGTCCCCGCTGTAGCCAGGCGTTTGCCTGTTCGGCATTACCGCGTCGCAAGTGTACCCAACCAATGTCGGAGCAGATCTGCGCTTTCTCCTTGACCACCTTGCGTTCGTCTTCTGATTGGACATAGCGCAGCGCGCCGGCCAGGCTGATGAGGGCCTGGTCATAGTTTCCTTGTCTGGTCAGGGTGTCGGCGACCTTGCGCTCCAGTTCGCCCAAGTGCAGGTAGTCGCTCCCGGCCGCTTGGCGGAGCACTTCCACCGCTTCCCGGTACCGCTGCTGGGCAGCGTCGTATTCGCCGGTAAAGATCAACACGTCCCCCATTCCCTCCAGCACGTCAACCTGCTGCTGGAATGTGCTGGCCCCCTTATTCTGTAGTTTGCGGGCCTGGGTCAAATAGTCGAGCGCTTCGACGTTGGCAAAGGAACGGGCCGCTTTTTGCCCGGCGCGAATGAGGTAGTGCAGCGCCCGCTCGGGGTGGTGGCTGTGGCTGTAATGATTTGCCAATGTCTCCACCTGCTCGGTCAACCGGCCGCGGTAGAGCTGTTCGATGGCCTGTGCTACCTGGCCGTGGATGACCGCGCGCTGCTGCCGCAGGATGCTGTTATGAATGGTTTCGGCTGTAATGGCGTGGCGGAATGTGTAGGTCAGATCGGTCTGCCCCTCCTGCTCCACCACAAAATCCTGCTGTGACAGCTCGACCAGTTGCTCTGGCGTGGCGGCATGACCAAGCACAACGCTGAGGAGCCGGAACGGAAAGCGAAACCCGATCACGGAGGCAACCTGCAGCACCTGGCGCAAATCATCTGGCAAGCGGTCAAAGCGGGCCATCACCAACCCTTGCAATGTGTCGGGCACGTCAAGTTGATCGAACTGGGAATCGTCGGCCGGCTCCCAACGTTGTTCAACCTGTCTCAGGATTCCCCGGGCAATCAACATGCGGATGGTTTCTTCCAGGTAGAAGGGGTTGCCCTCCGCCCGGCCGGAGATCGTGTTGCGCAATGCGCCCGGCAGGTGTGGGATGGCCAGCAGGGCATCCAGCAACTCGTCACTCTGGCTTGCTGACAGCGGCCGGAGCGGCACGGCGACAAAGCATTCCGGGTAGCGGGGTTGGGCATGCTCGGACAGCAACTGAGCCACGCCACCATCCACCGGCCGGGAGATGCAGAAAAGCAGCAGGGGGGCCTGGGGCACAACGTCCATCAGGAATCGGATCAGGTCCAGCGACAGCCGGTCAGCCCAATGCAGGTCTTCCAGGATCAACATCAGCGGTCGGCGGCGCGCCTCGGCCAGGAACAGGTCGTGCAGGGTAACAAAGGTCTGCTGGCGCAACTGCTCCGCATCCAATTGTTGCAGGCGGGCGGCCGCCTCTGGGTCGGCCGGGGGGATGGAGAGCAGCAGTTCCAGCACGGGGGCGGCCGGCGTCAGGTGGTCGCCCAATTCTGCCAAACGCCGGCGTATTTTGCGCTGGCGGTGCGCTACCGAGTTGTCGTCCTGAAAGTCAAAGTAGCGGTGCAGAATCTCCCTAAAGGTCCAGTAGCTGACCGAACTGCGGTAAGAAAGGCTGCCACCCTCAAGGAGGCTGATCTCGTGCGGCTCAATGCGCTGTTTGACCTCCGCCGACAGACGCGATTTTCCCAATCCCGCTTCGCCCGTGACCAGCAAGATGCGGCCGGTCGTCCCGCCACTTACTTGCCGAACGGCCGTAATGACCTGCTCCAACTCCGCGTGCCGGCCGACCATCGGTGCTTGCCGATCCTCCAAGCCGCGCACCCGGCCGGGTTTTGCTTTCAGCCCGACGATGCTAAAGGCGGGCACAGGCTCTGCGTATCCCTTTAGCGCCAGATCAGGGGTTGGCTCGAATTCAAACAGCGCCTTGGTGCGTTGCAGGATTGCTTCGCTGACCAGCGCGCCGCCAGGTTTTGCTGCCTGTTCCAGCCGGGAAGCCAGGTTGACCGTGTCGCCGATGGCCGTGTAATCCAGTACGCTCAAGGTCTCGTCAACGTTGATGCCTACCTGACCAAAGACTACCGACCCAAAGTGGACGCCCAGCCGGACCTGAATCTCGGCGCCGGTTTCAGCGCGGATGGCGTGGTTTAATTCGCCAACCGCTACCTGGATTCCGATGCAGGCGCGCACGGCGCGCTCGGCGTCGTTTTCGTGGGCCAGCGGAGCCCCAAATAGGGCCATCACCCCATCGCCGGTGAACTTGTCGATGACCCCTTCATATCGGTAGATCTGTTCGATCATCACGCCCAGGTAGCGGTTGATGGTGGCAAAGACCTCTTCCGGATCCCGGTGTTGTGAGTAGCGGGTATAGTTGCACAGATCGGCAAAAAGAACCGCCACGTTGCGGCGCTCACCGCGCAACTCCTTGGCGGCCGACTGAAGCCGCTGGAAGGCGTCAGGCGAGAGGGCCTGGCTGGGGTGGTAAAGAGGGGATGAGATAAAGGGTGGCACTTTGGGGAGGTCCGATTGCAAGGCGCGGCCACAGTTTCCGCAGAAGCGAAAACCGGCCGGGTTATCGAAATGGCAGTACGGGCAGGCCGCCACGCTATTAATCTCCTGAAAGCATTTTGCCACCAGCCACCGCTTGGCCGATCGGGGGGTTGGGAGTGCGGAGACGATCCGGGTCTGTACACCCCACTTTCGCCGCCCAAGCTAGTGGGCTGAACCAGTGACCCCACTATAGCATAAAAGGGATGAAACGGGAAAAGGTAATAGGGGCTATTTGTGTGCAGGCTAAAGCCAGAGGAGCCCAAGCGTGGCAGCGGCAACCGCGCCTAGAAGCGAGCTGGCAAAGTTGACCAGGTCGTTGTTGAGCCAGCGCCAGCCACGCAGTTGGCGCGCGGGTGTTAAGCAGCGGTGGAGTGCGCTTTCGGTTTCCTTGGCGCAGGTTGGGCAGTAGTAAACCGCCTGAACTGTTGCGCCCAGCAGGCTATCAAACAGTGACCCTGCGAGCCCGCCCGCCAGTCCGCCAGCGGTCAAAGCAACCATGAGCGCTGCACTACCGGCCGGCAGGTTCAGTGCTCCAGCCAGCAGGCCGATAAAGGTTCCCCCGGCCATGGTGGCAGCCGTCCCCAGCCAGGTGACCCCGCCAGAAGTGCCCACTTCGACCGCCCGGCCGGTGGTGATCAGGCGAGGGGCTGTTTTGCTTAACACACCCAACTCGGTGGCCCAGGTGTCGGCCGTGACGGTGGCCATCGCGCCCACGTAGGCCGCCAGCCACAATGGGTGCGGGCGCACGGCCGAGCCAACTGCCAGCAATGCCCCCAGCCCACCGTTTGCCAATGCCTGGCCCAGGTCGCGCCGGCTCCCCTTGGCGAATTTCTCCGCCAGTCTCTCTTTTTCGACGGCGCGGTAGCTGGAAAGCAGGCTGGAGGTGACGAAAAAGGCAATTAGCACGACCCCCCACTGCCATCCCCCCAGCCCAAAGATCAGCGTGCCGGTGACGATGGCACCCGCCACTCCGGATCGGTCGAGCGACTCCTTGCGATAGGCGGCGTAGCCAATGGCTGTGCTGAGAATAAAGCCCCACAACAGCCACATGGCCTATACCCGAACCAGTTGCCAGGCAGCGGCCAGCAGCAGGATTTGCACGCAGACGGCCGCCACCCACAGCAGGTAAGCCGCTATTCTCTCGCCGGTGCGCTGGTAGATAAGGGCACCCAATACACTGTCCACCAACCAGGCGGCCGTCCCCAGGCCGGCCATCACCAGCAGCTGGTTGGGGCTGCCCAGCCGGTCGGCCGTGCCGGAGAGGTCAAAATGCAGCGGGATGGTGTGCGGCAGCCGGGCCAGGTGTGACGCGAGGAAGGCAAACAGGGCCAGGTTGAGCAAACCGCCCAGCGCCAGCAGGCTGTGGCCCAACCGGTCGGAAAAGAGGCCGGAGTGGCGCAGCGCCGGCTGGAGAAGCACCTGTTCTAGCTCCTCGGCCGGGCCCATGGCCTGCTGGACCACCAGACGATCCATGAACCGGTCTGCGTTTTCCGGTGAGATGGCGTAGGCGCCGGCCGGGGTCTGGAGGACCAACTGGCGTTCCCACGGTGCGGTGCAATAATACCGGACCTGGCCCAGGTTCTCGATTTGCCCCCGGCCGGACCGGAAACCAGGCCAGCGCAGGCCGCGAAAGCGTTTGGCCCGCCCCAGGTCCATCCCCTGCAAAACCCCGTCCACGTTGGTCAGCGGGATGATTTGGGTCTTGGCTCCCCACCGGATCACCAGCGCATTGCGGTCCAGAGCGTAGCAAGCGTTGTTGAGGGAATAAAGTCCGTACAGCACCGCACCCATCAGCGGCAGGATGAGCAGGATCAGCACGCTGCGCAGCACAGACAGCGGGGTGATGGGGGCGGTGAGCACCAGCACGATCAGGCCGATTTCCAGCAGAATCAGCGCCAGCAGCATGCCCAACCCCACGAGCAACCCAGTCCGGGTGGGTGGTCGGTGTTCCATGCGGGATCCGTTTGACTATTTGGGGTACACTGGGGTACACCAGTGGCGGTATTTGGGCACCCGGCCGCGCACGGTTTGGAAAAACAGCTCCCGCAACTGGCTGACCACAGGGCCCATTTTGCCGGTGCCGATGGCGTAAAAGTCCACCTCGGTGACGGCGACCAGTTGCACACCGGTACCGCAGAAAAAGAGCTCGTCAGCCAGCAGCACTTCAGTCCGGTCAATCGGCCGGACCACGGTTTCGATGCCTAATTCATCTCGCAATAGCTGGATGTGCGTCTGGCGGTTGATCCCTTCCAGAATGTTGTCGCACACCGGCGGAGTGTAGGCCACCCCATGGCGAATCATAAAGAGGTTCTCTGCGCTGCCCTCGCTGATGTGTCCATCCTGGTTGAGGACAATGGCTTCGTCGAACCCCTTCAAATGGGCGTCGGTTTTGATGAGCGCCGAGTTGGCGTACGAGCCAACGATCTTGCCGCGTGGCGGAATGGCATTGTCGTCCACCCGCCGCCAGGACGAAATGGTGGCACGCGCCCCTTCCTCGTTTTGCACGTACCGGCCGAACGGCAGCGCAAAGATCGTCACGTCGCTCTCCAGGTCGTGCAGCCGCACGCCAATGACCGGGGATGATTTGTATGCCAGCGGCCGGATGTACGTGTCCTGTCGGAAATCTTCGTGGCGCAGCAGGTCCAGCGTGATTTCGATTAGCTGTTCCACCGGGTAGGGGATTGGCATGTACAGCAATTTGGCAGAATTGTGAAAACGCCGAAAATGGTCCTCAATGCGGAAAATAAAAAGCTGCTTTTCCTCCTCGTTCCAATAAGCGCGAAGCCCGGCAAAGCAGCCTGTGCCATAGTTGAGCGCGTGGGTCATCACACTCACCCGCGCCTCCTCTATAGGCACTATCGCTCCCTGGAAGAAAGCGTAGCGATTGGGGAAAGCCATTTGGTAGTCTCCTTACCCTCCGGCGGCGGGTGCCGGCCGCTTGAAAAAGTAGACCGGTTCCCCTTCTGCATTGGCAATTACGCTGACTAGTTCCCAACCTTCCTCTTCCAGCCTGCGCCAGGCGGCACGTTCCCCCAGATGGGCATCGGCTTTGTTGTTGAAAATGCCGGCCGCGCCCAAAAACTCGACCCGGTTTCCCTCCAGCTTGCAGTGTTGCCATCTTATCATCGTAAACCTCCAAATTGTGTCTCTATTGCAGGGTCAAATGATTGAAATCGTTGAATACCGGTACTGTCGCCCGACCCCGGCCGTTTAGCAGCAGATGGGTCAGGCTGCAATTCTCTGCTTTCACGCGCCACCACTCGCCAAAGTCTTGCGGAACAAAGTGCGCCAGTGCCATCCGGATCACCCCGCTGTGTGTGACGAGCAAGATCGTATTGCCGGGATGGGCGGCCGCCAGCTCGGTCAACGCTTGCGCCACCCGCTGGCGAAATGCCCAGCGGGTCTCACCGCCGGGCCAACCGAAACTCTCGTCGGTCCGCTGGCTCCATTGGGCATAGACGGCGGGATACTCCTCGGGGAAGCGCTTGCTGTTGATGTTTTCCAGTTCGCCAAAGTGCATCTCCCGCAGCGCGTCGCTGGGCATGGGCCACAGGCCCAATGCCTGTCCAATGGTCAACGCGGTGTGCCACGCCCGGCCGAGCGGGCTGCTGTACAGGGCCGTAATCTCCCACGGCTCACTCCGCAGCCGGCTAGCTGCGCTTTCTGCCTGCCGCCGGCCGAGATCGGTCAGCGGTGTCTCGCTCCAGCCGGTCCATAGGTTTTCCCGGTTCCCCACCGTCTCCCCGTGGCGGACCAGCACCAGCCGGGCAGGCACGGGTGAATCAGGACTCATCGGGCGGCTCGAGTTCTCCGTTGATCACCGTCCAGCCGTACGCAGCAGCCAACATCTCATCCAGATGTTCCTGGACCACGGCCGGCGGGGCCAGCTCGGTGAACAGCTTGAGGCCCAGCGCGATGATGGCCAGGTCATCCAGTTGGCCCAGGCCAAACAGCACATCCGGGATCACATCGGCCGGGATCAGCAGATAGGCTGCAGAAAGAAACGGGATCGCCTTCAACCAGATGGGTACGCGGCGATCCCGCAGCAAGCGCCAGACCAATTTGAACTGGCGTATGATCTCTGAAACCAGGTTGCCGTCCGGCGGCCGCTTGACCGGGTATTGGTTGGGATTTCGATTGTCGTTCATACATCTGTATCCTTGCAAGATATGCAGCAATTATAGACCCAACGACCGGCCGCGGCAAACTGGCTTCGAACGTGAAAAACCGCATCGAATTACCCTTGCCTCTGGCTAATGGCTGCGCTACAATCCGGCTGCCATCATCAGCACGAGGAGGTCCTACAATGGAAGAGCTTAAACAACGTATCCTGGCCGACGGCCGGAACCTGGGTCGCGGCATTCTCAAGGTGGACGGCTTTATCAACCACCAGGTCGACCCCATTTTGATGAAACAGTGCGGCGAGGAGTTTGCCCGGCGCTTTGTAGACGCGCGGGCGGACAAGATCGTCACGGCCGAAATCTCGGGCATTTCGCCGGCCCTGATGACCGGGTTGGAGATGGGTTTGCCGGTGGTGTACGCCCGCAAAACCAAGCCGGTGACCATGACGGCCGAAATCTATCTCACCGTCAGCCCTTCCCATACCAAGGGCAACTTGACCGAGCTGATGATTTCCCCCGAGTTCCTGGGGCAAGGTGATCGCGTGCTCATCATCGACGATTTTTTGGCTTCTGGACTCACTATCATGGCACTGGCGCGCCTGGTCAAGGCGGCCGGCGCAGAGCTGGTGGGGATTGGCACGCTGGTGGAAAAATCGTTTGAGGCCGGCCGGGAATTGCTCAGCATCCTGGACGTGCCGGTGGAGGCGCTGGCGATCATCAGCGACATGAGCGACGGCAAGATTGAGATGGCCTGAGATGCAGCGCCACGACTCCATCGCCATCCTCGATTTTGGCTCCCAGTATTCACAGCTCATCGCCCGACGCGTGCGGGAGGGTGGGGTCTACTCCGAGTTGTTTCACTGGGATGCGCCGGCCGCGCAGGTGCTTGCTCTGGACCCCAAGGGCTTTATCCTCAGCGGCGGCCCCGCGTCGGTCTATGCCGACGGGGCTCCCCAGTTGCCGCGTTACGTGCTGGAGACCGGCCGGCCGGTGCTGGGCATCTGCTACGGCATGCAATTGCTGGCGCACCATCTGGGCGGCCGGGTTGCCCCGGCCGCAGCGCGGGAGTACGGTCCGGCCGAGATCGAGTTGCATGGCGTGGAGACTGCTCTCTTCTCGCTCTCTCCCCCGGCCGCACTACTCTCGGTCTGGATGTCACACGGTGACCGGATTGAGCAGTTGCCGCCGGGATTTACTCCACTGGCCCGCTCGAAGAACTCACCTTACGCGGCGATGGGCGACCCGGCCGCCGGCCGCTACGGCGTCCAGTTTCATCCGGAGGTGGTCCACACCCCGCGCGGGGGGGAGATTCTGCGCAACTTTGCCGTGGAGGTCTGCGGCTGCCGGCCAGACTGGACGGCTGGTAATTTCGTCAACGAAGCAGTGGAGGCCATCCGCCAGCAAGTGGGCGGGAGTCAGATGGTGCTTGGGCTTAGCGGGGGGGTGGACAGTGCCGTGGTCGCCGCGCTGGCGCACCGTGCCATTGGCGGCCGGCTAACCTGCATCTTTGTGGATACCGGCATGCTGCGGCTAGGCGAGCCGAAGCAAGTGGTGGAAACCTTTCAGCGCGAGTTGGGGCTGCGGTTGGTGGCGGTCAACGCCGTGGAAGAGTACCTGGAGATGCTGGCGGGCGTCACCGACCCGGAACAAAAGCGACTGCTGATTGGCGAGCGCTTTGTGCGCATCTTTGAGCGGGAGGCACGCAGGTTGGGCGACCCGCGCCAGTTGTACCTGGGCCAGGGGACCATCTACCCGGATGTAATCGAGAGTGCTGCCCGCGGCTGGGCTGTGGAACATCCCGCGCAGGGCGCTGGGAGCGCGCACAAGATCAAGTCACACCACAATGTGGGCGGCTTGCCGGAGGAGATCGAGTTTGCCGGTATCGTCGAGCCGCTTCGTTACCTGTTCAAAGATGAGGTGCGCCGGGTGGGGCAGGCGCTGGGCCTGCCGGCCGAGATCATCTGGCGGCAGCCGTTCCCCGGTCCGGGGCTGGCCATCCGCATCCTGGGAGAGGTAACCTGGCACGGCCTGGAGCGGCTGCGCCTGGCGGATGCAATCCTGCGGGATGAGTTGGACAAGCGGGGTTGGCTTCAGGGTCAGACAGCGCAGGCGTTTGTGGTGTTGCTGCCGGTCCGCAGTGTGGGGGTGATGGGGGATGCCCGCACCTACCAGCAACCGGCCGTCGTCCGCGCAGTGCAGACCGACGATTTCATGACCGCCGATTGGGCGCGGCTGGATTGGGAGGCGCTGGCACAGATCAGCAGTCGGATTGTGAACGAGGTAGAGGGGATCAACCGGGTGGTTTACGACATCACCAGCAAGCCCCCGGCGACGATTGAGTGGGAGTGAGGGCTAGCGCGGCAGCACGCCCCGCTGTGCCAGGAACGCGCGAAAATCCTCTGCGCCGGTAAAGAGCGCGGCGTGCATGTCCAGTTCGGCCGCGGCGTCCACATTGTGTTGCTGGTCGTCGGTAAAGGCGGTCTGCTCCGGCCGCAGCCCCAGCCGCTCCAATGCAATCTCAAAGATCTCCCGCGCCGGCTTGGCGTACCCCACCCGCGCCGAATTGACCACTACGTCGAACAGGGGCATGATCCGGAAGCGGTGGGTCAAGCCCTCTTCCAGCGTGTCGGAGGCGTTGCTGATGATGGCCAACCGCACCCGGCCGTGCAGGTCGTCCAGCAGCGCCCGCATGGCCGGGTTGACCTCTTTGTGTCGGAACAGATGCTCCAGGAAGGCCGCTTGCTCGGCCGGGCCGCGGATGCCAAAGGAACTCAGGTTGCGGTCCCAGAACTCGGCGTCGGTGATTCTGCCCACCCGGCAAAGCTGCCACGGCTCGGTCTGGAAAAAGCGCGCCCACATCTCCATCAGGTCCAGCCCCAGGCTGGCGGCAATCTGGATGCGGTCCGCTTCCTCGGCCGCCAGGTCGGCCGGGCGATCCAGCACGCCGCCCACGTCAAAGATCACAGCCTGAATATCGTACGCCTGCGTCATGCCAGCAACCTTTCGATGTCTGTTACCGTCTGTTCGCTGGAGCGAAAATGCACCGAGTGCATGCCAACGCTCTGTGCGCCGGCAATGTTTTCGGCAAAATCATCCACAAAAAGCGCCCCGGCCGGTGGGATGTCCATCCGGTTCAGCGCCCGCCAAAAGAGGCGGGAGGCCGGTTTCATAATGCCCTCGTGTGCGGAGAGGATCACGGGCTTGAACAGATGGCGCACCCCGTGCCGGTCCAGCAGTTGCTCCAGCTCCGGGGTGTAGTTGCTGAGCAGGGTTACGTGCCGCCCGGCCGCCTTCCATTGGCGGATGCGCTGGAAGAGTTCTTCGTTGAGCCGGTCGCCTGCCCAAAAGTCGTGCCGGAACCGGGCCAGATCCTGATCCACCAACCCCAACGCTTGTCCGATTGCAGCCCAGCATGGCTCCACCCCCAACCGGCCGAGTTGTGCCTCTCGCCAGGCGCGGCTCTCAAAGACGGCGCGGTCGGCTCCGCCGGCCGGCAATTGTAGCCGCCGTTCCCATTCTCGCCGGCCGCCGGGGTCCTCGGTGCGCATCAACACGCCCCCCCAGTCAAAAACCAAGGCAGAGGGGGCCGGTGCGGGTGTGGATCGGGACAGGGTCCAGTAGTCGTAGCCCGGCCAGTCAAAGCCGGCTGGCGATTTGTCCGGCCGGAAGCCGAGCTTGTGGTACAGGCGGCGGGCGGCTGCGTTGTCCTGATGAGGAGTGACCAGGGCACGATCCAGCGCGGTCCGGCCGAACAGATAGTCCAGCAATGCGGCCAGCGCGTCGCTGGCATAACCCTGCCCCCAATGGGCGCGGGCCAGTTTCAACTCCAGCAGGCCGGGTGTTGCGGCAAAGCCCCAGCCGCTCTCACCCAGCAGCGTTCCGTTCAACGACTCGATAATCAGGTGAGTAGCAGTCCATCCCTGGCAATCTCTCCACCAGCGGGCGATCTTGGCGGCCGTCATCCCCAGACCGTTGGGAAAGCCCACGTATTGCATCACCGCGCCGTCGTTCCACAGTGCCTGCAAAAAGGGGAGATCATGGGCTGCCACCGGCCGCAGGAGCACCCGTGCGCCGCGGATGGTGGGGCCGTCGCTGTGGGTCATTACGGAAGGCGGGTAACGCAGGGGGTGAGTGGCGTTACCCATCTGACTCGCATCCTACGCTTTTTGGACCAACCAGACCAACCCCGGCTGTTTGGGGTCGTAGGGGAGAAAACTCCAGTCGTTGAACTGGCCTTCAATCTCAAAGTTGGCCTGGAAGAGCAGGGCGGCCATCTGCTCGGCCGAGGGGTGCCAGTTGCGCCTCAAATACTCGCGCTGGCTGCCATCCCGGTTGATGACCAGCGTGTGGAACCGGGCAGTTCGGCTGTCCGAGTCGAAAAACTGCCGGTAGATTTCGCGCCCTTCGGCCGTTTCCGCCTGGCTTTGCTCCTGCTTCGGAGGAGAGGTTGTCCAATCGGGGTTGCCAAACAAGAAGCGGCCGTCCTCTTTGAGGATGGCGTGGACCTGGTCCAGCAGATGGATCGCCTCGGCCGGGCTTTCGGCCCACTCGAGCACATTGTCGTTAAACTGGACCACAGCGTCAACCGGTTCGCTCAAGTGCAGGTCATTCAGGTCCCCATTGACCCAGCGCACGTCTACCTTGGCGTGCTCGCTGGTCTCCCGGGCCAATTGCACCAGGTCGTATGATGCATCCAGCCCAATCACCGTAAGCCCATAGTGGGCCAGGGTGATGGCGTGGCGTCCCCAGCCGCAACTTAGGTTGAGGACCGTTTCCCCTTCCTCCAAAAACAGCGCCTGGCTGGCAAACTGGATGTCGGTCACCGTGTTGTTGGCCCACTCACCCAGCCGGCCGCCGGCGCGCAGCCAGCGTGCCCAGCCGGTAGCCAGTTGCTCGTACCAGGCGCGGTTGTTGGCCAGGTGGTCGGCCGCAGATTCAACGTCAGTAATCACAATCCAGTCTCCTGTACGGTCGCCGCAACGGGCGCGAGTGTACTATACCGGGATGTTTGTGTCAAGCAGGGGTGTGTTGCTATAATTCCCGCATGCATTCCGGCCGACTGACCCTGCAGACATATTGGGTGCTCTACCAACGACTCATCGGCGCTCGGATTCGTTCGCAGATGCAGTACCGATTCTCCTTTCTGGCCGACCTGGCGAGCACCTTTCTGATCACCTTTGTGGAGTTTGGCGCGATCGCCATTTTCTACCACAACTTTCCGACCATTGGCGGCTGGACGCTGGGAGAGGTGGCGTTGCTGTATGGCATGTCGGCCGTCTCCTTTGCCACCGCCGAGCTGGCTGTTTCCGGCTTTGATCATTTCCCACTGGTGATCCGCAACGGCGAGTTTGACCGGCTGCTGGTCCGGCCGCTGCCGGACTTTTTCCAGGTGTTGGCCTCCGAGTTTACATTGCGGCGCTTGGGCCGGTTGAGCCAGGGGGTGGTGGCGCTGTTGATTGGGGTGGCACTGGTGGGAGTCCGCTGGACGGCCGGCGGGTGGGCCGCGCTGTTGCTCTTTGTGCTGGGCGGAGCGCTCTTTTTCGCGGCGCTGTTCATCATGGGCGCTACCTACTCGTTCTGGACCGTCGAGTCGCTGGAGATCATCAATGTGCTCACTTATGGCGGTACCGAGATGACCAGCTATCCGATGCACATTTACCAGGATTGGATGCGCCGCTTCTTTACCTTTGTCATTCCGCTGGCCTTTGTCAACTATTACCCGGCGCTCTGGCTGCTGGGGAAAAGCGACCCGCTGGGGCTGCCTGCCTGGGTAGCGTGGCTGGCGTTGCCGGTCTGCGCGGCCGTGCTGGGGGCCAGCGTGGTTTTTTGGCGCTTTGGGGTTCGTCACTACACCAGCACCGGCAGTTGATCACGGGGGAGCAGAGGAGGCGGCCGGGCCGCCGCCCTTGTGGTTGGGGTAAGACCTCCTGTTTGGCTCGCATCTAGTCGAATAAGAAGTCGTTTGTGATGTTGATCGCGGTGAGCCACCCGGCCGGGTGGCCGATGCCGAACAGGAGGAATCATGCGGACCATTGTTGGACTATCTGCCTTGCTGCTGCTGGTCGCCTGTGCGCCCGCGCAGGAAGCGGCGGGCGAGACGCAAGAGCCAGCCGTCAACCCCACCACCGAGTTGGAAGAAGCGCCAGTTGCTGCGCCCACTCTGGCTGGAGATGCCCTCGCTCCGGAAGATGGGCTTTTGACGGAGGATGACCGGCCGGATTGGTTCAAGTCCATCACCCGAGACTGGAGTACGGACTGGCACCGGCATACTATTGATTACAGCGAGTTGCTTTCTGGCGGCCCGCCGCGGGATGGCATCCCATCCATCGACCAGCCGGTGTTCATCAATCAGCAAGATGCCAGCGAGTGGTTAGCTGCCAACGAGCCGGTGGTCGTGCTGGAACTCAATGGAGAGGCCCGCGCTTATCCACTGCAAATCCTCACCTGGCACGAGGTCGTCAACGATACCGTGGGCGGGGAGCCCGTCATTGTGACCTTTTGCCCGCTGTGTAACTCGGCCGTGGCTTTTGGGCGCACGCTGCCCGATGGCACAGTGGCCGAATTTGGTGTCTCCGGCCTGCTGCGCAATTCAGATCTGGTGATGTACGATCGGGTCACGGAAAGCCTGTGGCAGCAACTCACCGGCGAGGGGATTGTGGGGGAGTTGGCCGGAGAGCAATTGACCTTTCTGCCGGCCGCCATCGTCAGCTTTGCCGATTTTCGGGGCGCTCACCCTGCGGGTGTTGTGCTTTCCCAGGAGACCGGTTACTCTCGCAGTTACGGCCGCAACCCCTATGCGGGCTATGACAATATGGGTCAGAGTCCCTTTCTCTTTGATGGCGAACTGGACGGCCGGCTGCTGCCCATGGAGCGGGTGGTCGCGCTCTCGCTCAACGGCATCGATGTAGCCTATCCTTACGGCGTGCTCTCGGAGGCTGGGGTCATCCAAGATAGACTGGACGGCCGGGAGGTGGTAGTCTTTTATCAGTTTGGAACCAGCAGCGCGCTGGGGGATGCAGTGATTGCCCAGGGAGCGGATGTCGGGGCGGCGGCCGTGTACGACCCGGAGCTTGACGGCCGGCGGTTGACCTTCTCCCGGCAGGATGGGGAGTTTGTGGATCAGGAAACCGGCAGCACCTGGAACTTGTTGGGGGAGGCCACCGCTGGCCCGTCGGCCGGGGTGCAGCTAAGCCCGGTTGTTCACGGCAACCACTTCTGGTTTGCTTGGGCAGCCTTCAAGCCGGAGACCGTTATATTCACAGGCGAGTAGGGTTTGCGCCGGCCGCGACAATAATATATAATTAAATGATAAAAATAATCAAAAGTAGTTGAGGTGGAAAGTTGACCAAGATACACCCGTCAGAGATAACGCCGGAGCACCTCTATTTGTCACGGCGCAAGTTCATCACCGGAGTGGGTGCGCTGGCAGCCACGGCCGTGGCGCTCAAGGCGTGCAGCCCGGCCGGGACGGCCGCGCCTACCGCTTCCCCCGTCGCCACGCAATTGCCAACGGCCACTTTGTTGCCGCCACCGGCCGCCAACGCTGACGAGTTGGGAAATACGCTCACCAGCCAGGATGCCATCACCAACTATAATAACTTTTATGAATTCACCGTTGACAAGCAGCAGGTGGCCAAGCTCTCGCAGGATTTTCGGACCTCTCCGTGGCAGGTGGAAGTGGGCGGGCTGGTCGGCAACCCCAAGACCTATGACCTGGACGACCTGATCAGGTTTGAACAGGAGGAGCGCATCTACCGCATGCGTTGCGTGGAGGCCTGGTCGATGGTGATCCCGTGGGTTGGATTTCCGCTGGCGCGCCTGCTGGAGCAGGTGGACCCTCTCGCCCAGGCCAAGTACGTGCGATTTGAAACGCTGTACAATCCGGAGCAGATGCCCGGCCAGAAACGGGGGCCGTATCACTGGCCTTACGTGGAGGGGTTGCGCCTGGACGAAGCCATGCATGACCTGACACTGCTGGCGACCGGCATTTACGGCAAATCGCTGTTGCCGCAGAACGGTGCCCCGGTCCGCCTTGTGGTCCCCTGGAAATATGGGTTCAAAAGCATCAAGTCTATTGTAAAGATCGACCTGGTGGAGGAGGCTCCCGTGTCCTTGTGGACGGCGGCCGCCCCGCACGAATATGGCTTTTTTGCCAACGTCAACCCGGATGTGCCCCACCCGCGCTGGTCCCAGGCCACCGAGCGGCGCATCGGCGAGTCCGGCCGGCAGAAAACACTCTTTCTCAATGGCTATGCCGAGCAGGTCGCGAATCTGTACGACGGGATGGATTTGGCCACGTGGTATTAACCGATCGCCTCAAGCAGAATTGGTTCCGCTACGCGGTCCACCTCGGTGCGCTGGCGCCGCTAACCGTGATGTTGTGGGACTATTTCAACCAGCGGTTTCTGGTGGACCTGGTGCGAGAAGTAACCTCGCGCACTGGCAAGACCGCTTTGATTCTGTTGATCCTCTCGCTTGCCTGTACCCCGCTGAACGTGTTGTTCAATTTCAAGTGGGCGTTGCGCGTCCGTCGTGCGTTGGGGCTTTACGCGTTCCTGTACGCGGCTCTGCACTTTTTGACCTTTGTCTGGCTGGATTACGGGTTTGATTGGGAGCTGATCTGGGGGGCGATTTTTGAGCAACGGTTTGTGGTGGTGGGGGCGGCCGCGTTTGTGGTCATGCTGTTGCTGGCCGTTACCTCCACCAAAGGGTGGATGAGGCGGCTGGGCAAACGGTGGAAGCGGCTGCACCGGCTGGTTTATGCGGCCGGTGTCTTTGCCGTCGTTCATTTCCTTTGGTTAGTAAAGGATCTGCGCGAGCCACTGATCTATGGCGCTATTGTGGCAACCTTGCTGTTACTGCGACTGGCCCCGGTGCGTAGGGGGGTGACGCGGTTGCGCCAGCTGGCACGTGTGGGCCACACAGCTCCAACCAGCGCCGACTGATCAGGATACATCTCCTAGCCCAATACCTGCATGCAGATCGTGCGCGCATGCGTCTTGGTTTGGCCCAGTTTTCAGGTGGGGGCGCTCCTTCCTCAAGCCATGCAACCTTAAAATCAATTGACAACGGCGCGTTGTTGTGCTAAACTGAAATGTATCCGAGATATATTTACGATATCTTGGGTGTCTCATCGGCAGGTTATATAGTAAAGCAGCATAACCACAGTGCGCCTTAGCGAAAAAGCCTACCACCTCATCAAAGAAAGAATCGTCACTCTTCAGCTTGCCCCCCTTTCTGTGATTGACGAACAAGCGCTCCGGGAAGACCTGGATTTGGGGCGCACTCCGATTCGAGAAGCTCTGCATCGTTTGGCTGCAGAAGGCCTGATCATTGTAGCTCCACGCCGCGGTATGTTTGTTGCGGATATTAGCATCACTGACCTGGCCAAGATTTTCGAACTACGCATGTCAATGGAAGGATTCTGTGCCCGACTGGCAGCGCAGCGCATTACGGAGGCGCAAATCGCGAAAATGGAGCAGGCGGTTCGGGAATTAACTCACATCTCCAGTTCGGATTCTGCTGCGTTGATGGAAATCGACGAGCGATTTCATTCGTTGCTTTACGAAGCGGCCGATAACGAGTTTCTGGCCGAAACCCTCAACCGTCTTCATGCTTTGAGTCTACGCCTTTGGTATCTTGTCCTAGAACGTCTCGCCGACGTGCGCCATGCGGTAGGTCAGCACCGCGACATCGTGGAAGCACTGAAGGCCAGAGATGGCGCTTTGGCGGAGACTCTCCTCCGGCAGCACATAACGGAATTCCAGAACGAAATCAAGGCCGCGCTGTGATGTTGCGGCGTCGCCTGGCTGTATCCAAATAGCTTGAATTATGAGGAGGTTCTTCACTCATGGAAACTGTGCTTAAAGGGATGGGGAAGAAATTGGTCATCAGCCGTGGTCGCCCCACGGTGATGATTGGCGAGCGCATCAATCCGACGGGGAAAAAGCGGCTGGCGGCCGCGCTGACGACCGGCGACCTTTCGGTTGTAAGGGAAGAGGCGCTGGCACAGATAGAAGCTGGTGCGCATGTATTGGATGTTAACGTGGGTGCGGCCGGTGTAGATGAGGTGGATCTGCTGCCCCGGGCGGTCAAGCTGGTTCTGGAAACGGTCGGGGTGCCACTCTGCATCGATTCACCCAACGCGGAAGCCTTGGACGCGGCGCTGGCGGTGCACCGCGAGATGAACCCCGATGGCCGGCCGCTGATCAACTCGGTCAACGGCGAGGAGGCCAGTTTGGCGCGGGTGTTGCCCCTGGTGGTCAAATACGACGCGGCCGTGGTTGGTCTGTGTATGGACGACGATGGCATCCCCGAGACCCCCGAGCGACGCCTAGAAATCGCCAACAAGATCATCGCCCGCGCCGAGGTGGCCGGGATCAAGCGCGAGAATGTGATTATTGATTGCCTGGCGCTGACCATGGGGGCCGACTCCAAAGCCGGCTGGACCACCCTGGAAGCGGTCCGCTTGGTCAAGGAAGAATTGGGCAATAACATTACACTGGGTGCCAGCAACGCTTCCTTTGGTTTGCCTGATCGGGAAATCATCAATGGTACCTTTTTCTCCATGGCAATCTTTGCCGGCATGACCTGCCCGATCATGGATGTGGCCAAGGCTGGTGGCTATGTCCTGGCGGCCGACCTGGCTCTTGGCCGCGATGACTATGCCATGAATTTCATCAAGGCATATCGCAAGCGGCAGCAACGACAGTAGCCATAGCGCTGCCCCCACCTCCACCGCAAAGGGAAGGGTGGGGTTGGTGTTGGGCTAGACGTAAAACACGCCCGGAATATCTCTAGCGCCCGAAAAGCGGGCAAGTGCCAGCACGCAGCACGTTAACAGATCAGGTCCATAAAGCAGAGGTGCCTGTTTTGGGCTTAAAAGGGAAAGTCCGGTGTCATTGTGCGTCCGCCCTGCGGACCGGATGTGTGAAAGCCGGCGCTGTCCCGCAACTGTAAGGTTTGGCAGCTACTGGATGTTGTGCTAGACCGAGCCAGGTCGCCTGCCTTTGCTGTTTCAGTCGGGTGACCTCCGAGGAGAGGGAGCAGATTGCATATCGCACTGCTTCTTTTTGTTTATCGGGTACCAAGCGCGCAAGGAGGTGAGCAGCAAGAATTCGATTGGAGTGTTGGGAATTTCGCAGAAACCTGTGACAACAGTGGATAAGAACAAGGAGATTTAGGAGATGAGACAGTCAACCCATAGCTTTAGCAAATTGATGGTGTTGGTTTTGGTATTAGGCCTGGTATTTGCCCTGGCGGGCTGCAAGGCCAAGGAAGAGCCAACTGCGACGCCCAAGCCGGCCGATACAACCGAGACGGTCGAAGAAGCGACCGAAGTCTTCAAGCTGGGTATCCTGGGGCCGTTCAGCGGCCCGGCCGCCAGGACGGGCGATGAGTTCAAGGGCTCGGTGAACATGGCCTTTGGCGACATCAACTGGCAAGTCGGACCGTACAAGATCGAGCCGGTGTGGATCGACAGCCAGTCGGACCCGGCCAAGGCGGCGCAGGCGTACGAGCAGGCGGTGGTGCAGGATGGGATCCAGGCGGGCGTGCTGAACTGGCACAGTTCGGTGGCGGTGTCCTGCATGGAGGTGACGGCCAAGCACAAGGTGCCGCACGTGTTTGGGTTTGGCGCGACGGAGGTGGTAAACGAGACGTTTGCGTCGGACCCGGCCAAGTATGGCTACTGGGCGGCCAAGGGATGGCCCACGCCTGCCAAGCTCGCCGTTTCGTACGTGCAAGCGTTGGAGGATGCGATAGCCACGGGAGCGTGGGCACCGGAATCCAAGACGGTAGCGATCTATGGCGAGGACACGGACTGGGGCCACAGCTTTGGCGACGCGATCAAGGGGCAGTTGGAGGAAGCGGGCTGGACGACGGTGGCAGAGGAGTACTTTTCCATTGACCAGACCGAGTTCTATCCCCTGCTGAACAAGCTGGCAGACCTGGACCCGGTGCTGATCGCCGGCACGAGCACGGCTGCGCCGAGCATGTCGGCGTTCATCAAGCAGGCGGACGAAGTTGGTTTGGAGAGCCTGATCATCGCGGATGGGCTGGGCTGGTTTGGAGAGTGGTATGACCTGACCGGCAGTTCGTCGAACTATGTGCTGGATCAGATCCCAGGCTGGGCGACGGATGCGGGGAAGGAGTACGCAGCGCGGTTTGAGGCGGAGAACGGCTTCCCGCCGAGCCCGTCGGCCGGTGGTCTGTCGTACGACGGCAGCCTGTTCTGGATTGCCCTGGCTGAAGCAACGATTGATGCCTATGGTGAACTGAGCAGCGAGACGATCTACCAGTTCATCCAGGAAAAGGTGTGGACGGGTGAGTGGAGCTTTACGGGCGGGATCGTGATGAACGAGTACGCCTATCCGGAAGAGACGGCCCCGGACCCGATCGTGGGCAAGGGATACTACATCTTCCCGGTGCTGCAGTACTTTGACGGCGAGGGCAAAGTCATCTATCCGCCGGAATGGGCGGTGCAGACGCTGGCCCCCAAGGGCGGCGAGGCGATGGAAATCGAGCCGACCGAACCCATGGAAGCGACCGAAGTCTTCAAGCTGGGTATCCTGGGGCCGTTCAGCGGCCCGGCCGCCAGGACGGGCGATGAGTTCAAGGGCTCGGTGAACATGGCCTTTGGCGACATCAACTGGCAAGTCGGACCGTACAAGATCGAGCCGGTGTGGATCGACAGCCAGTCGGACCCGGCCAAGGCGGCGCAGGCGTACGAGCAGGCGGTGGTGCAGGATGGGATCCAGGCGGGCGTGCTGAACTGGCACAGTTCGGTGGCGGTGTCCTGCATGGAGGTGACGGCCAAGCACAAGGTGCCGCACGTGTTTGGGTTTGGCGCGACGGAGGTGGTAAACGAGACGTTTGCGTCGGACCCGGCCAAGTATGGCTACTGGGCGGCCAAGGGATGGCCTACGCCGAAGAAGTTGAGCATCTCCTACGTGCAAGCGTTGGAGGATGCGATAGCCACGGGAGCGTGGGCACCGGAATCCAAGACGGTAGCGATCTATGGCGAGGACACGGACTGGGGCCACAGCTTTGGCGACGCGATCAAGGGGCAGTTGGAGGAAGCGGGCTGGACGACGGTGGCAGAGGAGTACTTTTCCATTGACCAGACCGAGTTCTATCCCCTGCTGAACAAGTTCGCGGACCTCAACCCGGCCTTGGTTGCCGGCACGAGCACGGCTGCGCCGAGCATGTCGGCGTTCATCAAGCAGGCGGACGAAGTTGGTTTGGAGAGCCTGATCATCGCGGATGGGCTGGGCTGGTTTGGAGAGTGGTATGACCTGACCGGCAGTTCGTCGAACTATGTGCTGGATCAGATCCCAGGCTGGGCGACGGATGCGGGGAAGGAGTACGCAGCGCGGTTTGAGGCGGAGAACGGCTTCCCGCCGAGCCCGTCGGCCGGTGGTCTGTCGTACGACGGCAGCCTGTTCTGGATTGCCCTGGCGAACGAGACCTACAATCTGTACGGCGAGCTGAGCAGCGAGGCGATCTACCAGTTCATCCAGGAAAAGGTGTGGACGGGTGAGTGGAGCTTTACGGGCGGGATCGTGATGAACGAGTACGCCTATCCGGAAGAGACGGCCCCGGACCCGATCGTGGGCAAGGGATACTACATCTTCCCGGTGCTGCAGTACTTTGACGGCGAGGGCAAAGTCATCTATCCGCCGGAATGGGCGGTGCAGACGCTGGCCCCCAAATAGCCGAAAGTTGTGGTTGAGGCTGAGGTTGAAGCCGTTGGGCGAGTCCCAGGGCTCTCAACCTCGGCCTTGGCCGTACCTAAGGAGGAAGCTGCGGATGATACTAGATGCACAACAAGTGGTCAAAAACTTTGGCGGGCTGACGGCGGTCAATCGTGTGTCGTTGCAGGTGAGCGCTGGGGAGATTGTTGGGTTGATAGGGCCTAACGGTGCCGGCAAAACCACCTTCCTCAACAGCGTGGCCGGGACGTACAAGCCCTCGGCCGGCACGGTGCGCTTTATGGGCCAGGAAACAACCGGCGCCCCGGCCGAAGTGATGTGCAAGAAGGGGCTGTCTCGCACCTTTCAGATTCCCCGTCCCTTTCCCAGGTTGACCGCGCTGGAAAACGTGATGGTAGGAGCGGTTTTCGGCGCGCCGCCTGGACAGGCCAAGCCCGCCCGTCGACGAGCCGAGGACGCGCTCGAGTTCGTCAAGTTCCCGCTGGATATTCACACCCCGGCCGAACAACTCAACGCCGTGCAACTGAAGCGGCTGGACCTGGCCCGCGCATATGCCTGCCAGCCCCAGCTGCTCTTTTTGGACGAGTTGGCCTCGGGGTTGACCCCCGGAGAGTTGGATGCCATGATGGAGTTGATTCTCACCATCCGGGACACGACCGGGGTAGGCATGATTGTGGTAGAGCACATCATGAAGGTGATTATGGGTATCTGCAGCCGGGTGCTGGTCATCCAATACGGCACACCAATTTCAGAGGGCACCCCGGCCGAAGTGATGAAGGACCCCAAAGTCATTGAAGCGTACCTGGGCGAAGAGCAGGTCAACGTCTAGGAACAAGGAGGTGAGCAGATGCTTCAACTAACGAACGTTGATGCCAGTTATGGTTTTCTCCAGATTCTATGGGGTGTCTCGCTTCACGTAGACGATGGGGAATTTGTGGCTTTGGTGGGCCCCAACGGGGCTGGAAAAACCACCACGCTGCGGACAATTGCCGGCCTTTTAACCCCCAAGGGCGGCGAAGTGCTTTTCAAGGGCAAGCCCATTGGACATCTGCCGGCATATCAGATCAGTCGAATTGGCGTGAGCTATGTCTCCGAAGGGCTCAATCTGTTTACCGGCATGTCGGTGCGGGAAAACCTGCTCCTGGGCGCTTATGCAATTAAGGACAAGCAGAAGCAGCTAGAGACGCTGGAATTCGTTTTCCATCTCTTTCAGCGGCTGAAAGAGCGGGAGAAGCAGTTGGCTGGCACCATGAGCGGCGGCGAGCGTAAAATGCTGGCCATTGCGCGCGGTATGATGTCCAACCCAGAACTACTCCTGGTGGACGAGCCTTCGCTGGGGCTGGCCCCCCACCTGATGCACGATGTCTTTCGCGCACTGGTAGAGCTGCGAGACCGGGGGACGACCATTTTGCTGGTGGAGCAGAACGTCAACGCCACGCTGGAGATCACCGACCGGGCATACGTGCTGGAACACGGCCGGATTGCCATGGAGGGCCCCAGTCGTGAACTCAAGGCCAACGAGCACGTCCGCAACGCTTACCTGGGCATTTGAGAGGAGGGAAGAGCGATGGAAAGAACAGTAACGCAAAGGTCATTCCTGGGATCGCTGCTGATCGGCATGCGTCAGAAAGCGGCCGCCTGGGTTGTGATTGTGGCTTCGGTGGCGCTGGCGGTGGTTATTGCCGTAACGGCCGGCCCATCGCAGATCGCCAATGTCGTTGTGACTGGCGGCATGTGGGCGCTGCTGGCGGCCGGATTGGCATTGGTCTTTGGTGTGATGAACATTCCCCACTTTGCCCATGGAGAGTCCTTCATGATTGGGGCGTATGTCGGTTATTTTGTCTTTACGCCGTTGCACGATTACCTCAAAGACAATCCCAATGCCCTGCTAACCATGCTGGCCCCCATACTGGGCGTGCTGGCGGCCATGGTGGTTGGGGCGGTTGCGGGGGTCATAATCGAACGGCTGATCATTGCCCCTCTGCGCCAGCGCACCCAAAGTGGCTGGGTGATGAACACCTTTTTGCTGACCGTTGGCCTCTCATTCATCCTGACCAACGGCACCACACTTACCCTCGGCCCCAATTTCCGCGGCATCCCCCGCTATTATGACATCGACCCCTTGGAATTCATGGGCATGCGCGTGGCCGTGGACCGGATTGTCGCATTTGGCATCGCCGTCCTCACCATCGTGGCCCTGGCGCTTTTTATGCAAAAGACCCGCACCGGCCGGGCCATCCGGGCCGCGGCGCAGGATGAGACCGGGGCGCAACTGGTGGGCATCAACCTCAACTTTATCCACACGCTCACTTTTGCCCTCGCAACGGCAATGGCGGCGATGGCGGGCGCGGCTTTGTTATTCATGTTCCAGGCGTACCCCACGGTTGGACTCAAGCCGCTCTACTTTGCCTGGTACGTGGTGATGTTGGTTGGCCTGGGTAATGTGTATGGAGCCATTGTGGGTGGTTTCATTGTTGCTCTGTTGCAGACCGCCACACAGCAGTTTATCGGCATCGCCTGGGAAGATGTAGTTCCCACGATTGTGATGATTCTCATCCTGATCCTCGTCCCATCGGGCATCTTTGGCAGCGAGGTCAAAGGGATCCAGGAGCAGTAGGAGCGCAAGGGAGAGACCGATGATAAACAACAATCAACTGTGGAACCGCATTACGGCCGCACTGAGCACTATCGGGTTCACCCCTTTGGGCCTGGTGGTGCTGGTCATCGTGGCGTTCCTACCTCTCATACCCCCCTTTAATCAGGAACACATGCTTCGATGGCTCATCATGGGTGGTTTCCTGGCTGCCCAGGCGGTCGCCTTTGACTTTACGGCCGGCTACATCAACGTCGTCAACTTTGGCTTTGCAGCGATTCTGGGGTTGGGCGCTTACACCTCGGCCATCCTGGTCAACACAAACCCCGTCCTGGCTATTCAGCCCGGCCTCTCGCCCTGGCTTACCATCTGGATTGGCGCGTTGGTGGCCGGGGTGTTTGGGCTGGGGTTAGGCATCTTGACGCTGCGCCTGCGCGGCATCTTTGCCGCCGTGTTGGCCTGGTTCGTGGGCATTGCCCTGATGGGCGTGGTGCGCAACTTTCCCAAATTGACTCGTGGCGCTATGGGGATGGCTCCCAGCCAGTCTTTTTTTACAGAGCCCGACAACCTGCCCTACTTTTACGTTATCCTGGCCATGATGCTGGTGGTCTACATCACGCTCAAACTGGTGACCCGTTCCCATTTTGGATTGGCTTTCAAGGCCATTGGGCAGAACTTTGATGCAGCCCGTGCTTCAGGCATCAACCCTACCAAGTACCGTGTGTTCAATTTTGCCCTGTCTGCCTTTTTTGCCGGCTGGCTGGGTGGCTTTTACGCCCACTTCTTTGGCTCGCTGACCCCGCAAACGCTCATGCACACTTCCAAGACCGTGGAAGTGCTGGCGATCGCCTACATCGGCGGCCGGGGTAGCCTGTGGGGCGGGATGGCGGTTGCCTTTCCCTTTGTGTTCTTTATCGAATACCTGCGTTCCAACCTGACCGACTTGCCGGGTGTGCATTTGGTGATCTATGGCGTGCTGATGATCCTGGTTATGGTCTACTACCCCGGCGGGCTGGCTGGCCTTTACGATTGGGTCAAGGGCAAGCTGTTGGCCAGGAGGAGTGGTTAGCGGAGAGCCTGCCTGGGCTATGCGTTTGTCACGAGAGGAAGCGGAGCGTGGGTAAGATTGTGATTCCAGGTGCGGAGACCTTGCCTGCCACGGCCGATGCGGTGGTCATAGGCGGTGGCCTGGTCGGCGTCGCCACCGCCTTTTGGCTGGCCCGCGCCGGGCTGGATACTGTGCTGGTAGAAATGCGCGATGGGCTCTCAACCCTGACCACGCCGCAATCTATCGAGTGCTTCCGCGCCCAGTTCACTGAGCCTGCCATGTCGGAACTGGCCCAGGCCAGCATCCAGGTTTTTGAGAATTTCGCGGAGGTGATCGGGATTTCGGGTTACGATATCGCCCTGCGCCATCACGGCTACCTATTTGTGACCGATGACCCGAACGAGACCGGTCGGCTGAAAGCGGCCGTTGCCACTCACCACCGTCTGGGCGTGACCGATTCCGAGTACCTGGAAGGGGATGAATTGCACCGGCGCTTTCCTTACCTTTCGGAACACGCGCTGGCGGCTACGTTTCGCCAACGGGATGGCTGGCTCTCGTCGCACGAGGCGACGCAGGGCTTTGCCAAGGGGTGCGACGCACTCTTTCTTTTGCGCACCCGGGCCACCGGCATCTTACGGGATGCGCAGGGTGTGGCCGGCGTGGAGACGGACCGCGGCACAATCGCCACCCGTACGGTGGTCAACGCGGCCGGTCCGTTTGCGGGCGTCGTCGGCCGGATGGCGGGCCTGGAACTGCCGCTGGAGCCTGTGCGCCGCCAAAAGGTCTTTATCGCCCCCAAGCCGCAAATCCCGCAGGGCGCTCCTCTCTCCATCGACCTGACCCAGGATGCGTACTGGCGGCCGGAAACCGGCGGCGCGTACATCGCCTGGGTCGACCCGGCCGAGCCGCTCAGTGAGCCGGCCGAAGAGTTGCCCGTTGACCGCTACTTGGCCGCTATCGTCCTGGAAAAGCTGGTCCACCTGTTTCCTTTCTGGGAGGAGGTGGCCGAAGGGCTGAAAACGGACGATGTCCGGCCGAGCGCCGGCCATTATGTCTACACGCCCGACGAACAGCCTTTGATTGGCGCTCTGCCGGAACTGCCCGGCTTTTATCTGAACTGTGGCTACTGGGCCGGGGTGATGCTCTCCCCCGCGGCCGGCAAGCGGGTGGCAGATCTGGTCACCGGGGCCATGGACCCGCAGGACAACCCGCTGCGCCCAACCCGCTACCGGGAAGGCGTGGTGAGCACCGGTGATAGCTTTTTGCGCGGCCGTCACTAGCAGAAGCAGGCAGCGTTATGCACGAGTGGCGGAAGTTGATTTTGGATCAACCAATAACTGTAAACGATAGCGAGGAGGAGCAACCATGCTAGTAAGCAACAGAATGACACGCAACCCATTAACGGTGCGGCCGGACGACTCCATTGCGGAAGCCTTGGAGCGGATGCGACGGGAAAAGGTCCGCCACTTCCCTGTGCTGGAAGGGGGCAAGTTGATGGGTATTGTTTCGCGTCAGGACCTTTTGTATGCTTCGCCGTCTTCGGTCACCTCCCTCAACGTGTGGGAGGTCACCTACCTGGTCTCCCAGGTCAAGGTGCGCGAGGTGATGACCAAGCGCGTGATAACGGTCCAGGAGGATTGCCCGGTGGAGGAGGCAGCCCGCGTCCTGGCGGACAACAAGATTGGCTGTCTGCCCGTGATGCGGGGCGATCTGTTGGTCGGCATCATCACCGAGTCTGACCTATTCAGAATCTTCCTCGAGCTGTTCAGCGCGCGGCAAAAGGGTGTCCGCATGACCCTGCTGGCCCCCTATTTCAAGGGGTCTATGGCGCAAATCACTTCGGAAATCACCAAGAACGGGGGCTTGATCCTGGCCTTTAATACCTTTTTGGGCGATGATCCCACCAATTGGGGCTGTGCGCTCAAAGTGGCTGACATCGACAAGGACAAGCTGGTCGAAGTGGTCAAGCCGCTGGTGGTGGAAATTGTGGATGTTCGCGAGTTGTAAAAAAAGAGGAGGGAGTGTATTGATCAAGAGCTGCAAGCAAACCTGTTGCGAGGCGCACAGCGCATAGCTGAAGCGAACCAATTTAACATTCATTTGAGGAGAAAAGACATGAGCGAGATTTTGCAGGATTTGGCAACTGCTGTGATTGAAGGCGACCTTGACGAGGCAGTTGACCTGACGGATGAGGCACTGGACGAGGGCCTGAGCGCCGCGGACATCCTCGACAAGGGATTGACGCCCGGCATGGACTATGTGGGCGTGCAGTTCAAGGCTGGCGATATGTTCGTGCCCGAGGTCCTGCGCTCGGCGCGGGCGATGCAGGGCGCAATGGAAAAGCTCCGGCCGCTGCTGGCCGAGAGTGGCGCCAAGCCTTTTGGCAAGGTCCTGCTGGGCACCGTCAAGGGCGACCTGCACGACATCGGTAAGAACCTGGTTGGCATGATGTGCGAAGGGGCTGGCTTTGAGATCAGAGACCTGGGCAAGGACATTGCCCCAGAGGGGTTTGTGGAGGCCATCAAAGAGTTCGAGCCGGACATTGTCGGGATGTCGGCGCTGCTGACCACTACCATGCGGACGATGGGACACACCGTCAAGGCATTGGAGGAGGCCGGCCTGCGCGATAGGGTCAAGGTGATGGTGGGCGGTGCGCCGGTGACGCAAGCGTTTGCCGATGAAATTGGCGCTGATGGCTATGCGTCCAACGCTGCGGCCGCGGCCGAACTGGCGAAAAAGTTCATTAGCGCCTAGCCGCTGGACGCAGGACGCACGACTGGCGTCCTGCGTAGTTTGAAACAAGGAGACACTCGATGAGAACAAATTATCGCATGAATTCCGGTGTGCGCTTTAGCATGTTCTCCCAGGATCAGTTGGAAGAGATGTTCTGGGGCGTGCTGCACCTGCTGGAATACACCGGCCTGGACGTCAAGCACGACGAGGCGCGGGATATTCTCAAAAAGGCGGGCGCCTGGGTGGATGGCGAGCGCGTGCGGTTGCCATCGTGGCTGGTGAAAAAGTCGCTCCAACTTGCTCCCCGCAGCTTTACCATTTTTGCCCGCGATGGAAACCCCAAGCACGATATCCACATCGGCCCCGGCCGGGGGCACTTTGGCCCTGGTCCCACCTGCACCCACTTTGTCGACGTGGAGACGCTGGAGCGCCGGCCGTACGTCAAAAGCGACGTGCCCCTCGTTGCCAAAGTGGTGGATGCGCTGCCCAACATCGATTTTTGCGAGTCATTGGGCACTGTAGGTGACGTGCATTACGATCTGGGCGCGCTGTACGAGTTTGCCGGCATGTTCCCCAACACCAGCAAGCCCATCGTCGCCTGGTCCTACGACAAATACAACTCGGCCGGCATCCACGAGATTGCCGTGGCCGAAGCCGGCAGCCAGGAAGCATTCGAGCGCCGGCCGAACTATGTCCATTACTGCGAGCCGCTCTCGCCGCTGGTCACCACCGGCGAGTCGATTGACAAGCTCATCTTTGCCGCCACCCACCGCGTGCCGTTGATCTTTACCCCCTGCCCAATTGCCGGTGGCACCGCGCCCATCACCGCGGCCGGCATCATCACCCAGGGCGCGGCCGAGTCCTGGATGGGGCTGGTGCTGGCGCAGGCGCTCCAACCCGGCCTCCCCTTCTTCATGGGCGGCGTCTATTCCGTGATGGATATGAGCACCATGATCCTGGCCTACGGTGCGCCAGAACTGCCATTGATGATGGCAGGCCTCACCGAACTGGCCCATTACGCCGGGCTTCCGCTTTGGCAGACCGGTGGCTGCACCGATTCCAAGACCTTTGACGGGCAGGCTGTGATCGAAGGTGGCATGTCGGTCTTTTTCTCCGCCCTCACCGGCGGCGACCTGTGCCACGATGTGGGCTATACCGAAAGCGCCATGACCGGCTCGGTCTTTCAATTGTGCGCGATGGACGAGGCCATTGGTTACGCCCGCCGCATCACCCGCGGCATCGAGGTCAACGACGACACCTTGGCGGTCAGCGTCATCAATGATGTTGGCCCCAACGGCCACTACCTCAAGCACAAGCACACCCGCCGCTACTACAGATCCGAGTTCTGGTATCCCAATCTGGTGGATCGGCAGGATTTTGAGAGCTGGAGCATGTCTGGCAAGCTGACCATGAAGGACCGGACCATTGCCCGGGTGAGAGACATCCTGGCTACGCATCAGCCTTCCCGCATCAAGCCCGAGACGGACAAGGTGATTGAGAAGGTGCTGGCCGAGGCCGAGGATCGGGTGAAGGACAAACAGTAGGAGATCGAGGGTAATGAAATGAGCGAATTGTACGAAAAGATTTCAACCGCCATCATGGAGGGGGACGATGAAAAGGCCCCCAAGTTCGTGGAGCGGGCGCTGAACAAGGGTATCTCCCCCCAGGAGATTTTGGAGAACGGCCTGTTGGTAGGCATGGGCGAGGTTGGCGTGCGGTTCAAGGCCGGCGACATGTTCGTGCCAGAGGTGCTGATGTCGGCCGAGGCGATGCAGGCCAGCATGCAAATCTTACGGCCGCTGCTGATCGCCTCCGGCGTCAAGCTGATCGGCAAGGTCCTGCTGGGCACGGTCAAGGGTGACCTGCACGACATCGGCAAGAACCTGGTGGCGATGATGTGCGAAGGGGCTGGCTTTGAGGTGATCGATGTTGGCTTTAATGCCGACCCCGAAAAGTTTATCGACGCCATCAAGGAGCACCAGCCGCAGATTGTGGGCATGTCGGCCATGCTCACCACCACCATGCGGGCGATGGGGCATACCATCAAGGCCATTGAAGAAGCGGGCCTGCGCGATCAGGTCAAAATTATGGTGGGTGGTGCGCCGGTGGACGCCGAGTTTGCCAAGCGCATCGGCGCGGACGGGTATGGCTCCAACGCGCCGGCCGGCTCCGATCTGGCGAAGCAATTCGTAGGCGCCGCGTAGGAGCGAACGCCGTGCCGTCACCGCGCCAGTTGCCCATCGTCGTCATTGCCTGCCAGGTGCTGCAGGATTCACTGGGGCGCCTGCTGGCCGAACAGCAGGGCAGGAATGGACATCAGGCTGATCAGGTCACCTTTATGGATTACGGCCTGCATCGCGTGCCATCCAAAATGACCTGGGCCTTGCAAGAGGCAATTGACAACGTGCGCGAACCGAGCCTGATTCTGCTGGGCTACGGGCTGTGCGGCAATGGCCTGAAGGGACTCAAATCCGGCCGGCATACACTGCTGGCCCCGCGCACCGATGACTGCATCGCCCTGCTGTTGGGCTCCTACCGGGCCTACATGCACGAGTTTGCGACCGCCCCCGGCACCTACTACCTCAGCAAAGGGTGGCTGGAATCTGGTAGCCACCCGCTGATCGAGTTTGAGGAGTACCGGGCCAAGTATGGGGAGAAAGAGGCGTTCTGGCTGATGGACACGCAGTATCAGCACTACAAGCGGCTGATGCTGGTGGCCCACCATCAGGCTGACCTGGAGCGCTACCGGCCGCAGGCCCAACGTGTGGCCCGTTTTTGCGAGCGCTGGGGCATGCGCTATGAGGAGCGATTGGGTTCCGATGGCTACGTCCGCCGCCTGGTTGAAGCGGCCGTGACGCTGGCGGCCGGCGGCGACCTTCCCCCGGAGGCGAGAGCTGATCTGGTGGTAGTCCCGCCTGGTGACGAGATTCGGCAGGAGCAATTCATCCGTTAACAAATGGAGAACAGACAATGCAAGTACGAAAGACCAATTACCTGGTAAACGCCACGCCTACCTTTCAGGTGCTGACCGAAGATGAGATCGAGGCGATCTACTTTGCGGCTCTGCGCGTTTTGGAAGAGACGGGCGTCCGCGTTTACGAACAAGAAGGGGTGGACCTGGCCCACTCTGGCGGCGCAATCGTGGAGGACGTCCGGGAAGATAACAGCCTGGTCAAAATCCCGTCCTGGATGGTGGACCGGGCTCGTGCCACGCTCCCCCACCGGGTGACTGTGGTCGGCCCGCCATACAAAGATGGCAAGCGCCCGAACGTGATGGACCTGTTCAAGAACCAGATCTACTATGGGACCGGCTCTGACACACCCTTTACCATCGATCCGTACACCAGCGAGCGACGGCGCGCCCTGTACAAAGATGTCAAGAACATGGCCAAGCTGGCGGAGGCGTTGCCCAACATAGACTTTTTCATGTCCTTGGGCATCACCCAGGACACAGCCGTGGGCACCTACGACCGCTGGCAATACCTGGCCATGTTGGAAGCGACCAACAAGCCGATCAACATCACGGCCGTGGACATTGAGGGGTTGAAGGATCAGTTGGAAATGGCGTACATCCGGCTGGGCGGCAAGCACGAGTGGCAAAAGCACCCGGCCTTCTCGCTCTACATTGAGCCGGTTTCGCCATTGAGCCACTCCGAAGAGGTGGTGCAAAAGCTGCTCTTCTGCTGCGACAACGACATTCCGTTTGTTTACACCCCGTGCCCGCTGGCCGGCGCGACTGCACCCTGCACGCTGGCTGGCACGGCCGTTCAGGCATTGACAGAAAGTCTGTTTGGCATTGTCCTCAGCCAGTTGCGCAAGCCCGGCTCGCGCGTCATCATCGGCGGGCTGATGTCCAACATGGACATGCAGACGGCCGTCTACTGCTACGGATCGCCGGAAATGGCGCTGCTCAGCGCGGCCTATACCGATATCACCAAATGGCTGGGCGTTCCGGAATACGAAACGGCCGGCTGCTCCGACACCAAATGCTTTGACGAGCAGGCGTTGCTGGAAGCGACCATGAACATCACCACGGCCGGGCTCATCGGCGGCAACATGATCCACGACGTGGGCTACATCGAGCAGGGCCTCACCAGTTGTCCGGAGATGTTGGTTGCCTCGGACGAGATCATCGGCCGAGTCAAGCGCATCCTGCAGGGTATCCCGGTCTACGACGACACCCAGGCGCTGGACGTGATGGACGAGGTGGGCCCTGGCGGCCACTATCTTGGCCACGATCACACCTACAATCGCTTCAAAACCGAAATCTGGCGGCCGCAGATGACCGACCGGCAGGTGTATTCCGACTGGCTGGCCGAAGGCGGCAAGACCTACCAGCAACGGGTCCACGAGCGGATGATCGAGATCCTGGAGGCGGAGACCGAGCCATTGCTGGAAGAGGCGATGTACAAGGAACTGCATCGCATCTGCGAACTGGCCGACGCACGCCACAAGGACGAAGAACTCGACGTTCAGATGTTTGTCTAGGCTGCAGGTAGAGGCGAGAGAAGCGGTTTCTCGCTCTGCTGCATCTCAAACCGACGAGGGACGAACGACGGTGGACGGGAGCCCGCCATTCGTTGTTTGTCCCTTGTCCGGTTTGACAGGGTGACGCATTGAAGACCCACTCGCAACCCACCACCCTGGTTTTGGGAATCGACACGGGTGGCACGTACACCGATGGCGTGCTGCTGGATTACTATTCGCGCCGCGTGCTGGCCTCCCACAAAAGTCTCACCACCAAGCGCGATTTCTCCATCGGCATCGAGCGGGTCATTGAGGGGATTCAGATTGAGGACCCGGCGGCAATCCGGATGGTTTCCATTTCTACTACCCTGGCAACCAATGCCATCGCGGAAGGCAAAGGGAAGCGGGTCGCGCTCCTTTTGATCGGTTACGACCCCGAATTGATCTCCTCGTTCAAGATGGAGAGCCGCTTTGCCACGCCCCACTTTTTCTATTTTGCTGGCGGGCATGATCTGTACGGCCGGGAAAAGGCCGAGTTGGACCTGCCTGCTATCCTGGATCGGGTCAACGCCCTGCGGGGGCAGGTGAATGCCATCGCGGTTTCCAGCTATTTCAGCCCGCTCAATCCGGAGCATGAGAACCGGGCCTACCAGGCCATCAGCCGGATCTGCGATTTGCCGGTTGTGTTGGGGCATCAACTGTCCAGCCGGTTGGGGTCGGTGGAGCGGGCGACGACGGCCGCGCTCAACGCCTCCTTGCTGGCGGTGTTGCAGGATTTTGTGCTGGCCGTGCGCCGTGCCATGGAGCGCCGGCAGATCGACGCGCCGCTGATGGTCGTGCGGGGTGATGGAACCTTGATGAGCGATGAGTTTGCCGCCCGCACGCCGGTGGAGACGATTCACTCCGGCCCGGCCGCCAGTGCCATTGGCGGCCGCTTTCTCTCCCAGTTGGATGACGTGCTGGTGGTGGATGTCGGTGGCACCACCACCGATATTGCGCTGATCCAGAACGGCCAGGTGGCAGTCAGTGAAGTGGGGGCCACGGTCAGCGGCTACAAGACCTCGGTCAGTGCGGCCAACCTGCTGTCCATTGCGCTGGGCGGCGATAGCCACATCCACCTCAACCGGGAGAAGGAAGTGGCGATGGGGCCAGAGCGAGTCACCCCGCTGGCCTACCTGGCCTGGAAGTACCCGGCCGTGGGCCACCAATTACAGGCGCTGCGCCGCCGGCCGTGGGCTCAGGCCACGCCGGACTGGCTGGAGTATTGGACCCTACTGCGCGAACCGGCCGAGGGTTTGCTGCAATCCCTGCGTGAAAAGGAGCTGGTCCAGCTGCTGCGCGATGGCCCCAAGGCGGTGCCGGAAATCCTGCGCCACCTCAAGTTGCTCCATGTAGGGCAGCTTGGGGCACAGGAATTGGTGCGCCAGGAGGTCATTGGCAAGGCCGGCCTCACCTCTACCGACCTGATGCACGTTGAGGGGCAGTACGCGGTGTGGGATGTTGAAGCGGCCGGGGCTGCGCTGGAGGTCTTTGCCCATCACCTGTTTCAGGAGCCGGCCGAGTTGCGCCGGCAGATTTGGGACCAGATCAACGAGACCGTGACCCACGCGGTGCTGACTTTTTTGAGCGAGAAGGAGTTGGCCTTGCCGGCCGGCCGGCGGGCGGACGCCACCGGTCAGCGGGCCGAGCATCGAGTCAATCCGGATGACAGGGATATCGGCCGCTGGTTCTTTTACAACAGCATTTACCAGACCCACCCGCATCTGGAGACCCAACTCAAGCTCCGGCTGCCCATCATCGGCATCGGCGCGCCGGCCGGGATCATGCTGGCCGATGTTGCCCGGTCGCTCAACACAGAGCTGATCCTGCCCGAGTTTTTCGAGGTCGCCAACGCGGTCGGGGCCATCGCCGGTAGCGTGATGGTGACGGAAGAGGTGCTGGTTTACCCCCGGCTGGATAGCGCCGGCTTTGAGGTCTTGGGTTACTTTGTTCAGGCCAGTGACGAGCGGCACGAACACGAAGAGTTGGGGCCGGCGCTGGAGCATGCTCGCGAACTGGCCCGCGAGCGGTCGCTGGGTGCAGCGATCCGCTCCGGCGCGGACAACCCGCAGGCGATGGTAGAAGTGGCAAGTGACGGTCTGGACACCTATCGCGTGCGGGCCAAGGCGGTGGGCAACCCCCGCCTGGCGCGATAGTGATCGAGTATGAGGTGTGAAATGGAGTTTGTCCCCGTTGGCACGGAACGTGCGTACGAGTTGATTCGGGAAAAGATTGTGACCCTGGAGTTGGCTCCCGGTGCCATTGTCAACGAGCAGACGCTGGCGGAAGAGCTGGGGATGCCGGCCGCGCCTGTGCGCGAGGCATTGCGCTTTCTGGCTCGCGAAGGGTTGGTGGTGGTCACGCCACGGCACGGGCTGTACGTGTCCGATGTCAACCTGCCCGACCTGGAGCAACTGAGCGAGATGCGGCTGACGCTGGAGACGACAAGTGCCCGACTGGCTGCGCAGCGGGCCACGTCGGATGACCTGGTGGTGTTGGAAGCGTTGCTGAAAGAGCTGGCTGCCACCCCGGCCGGGGCCGCCCGTCGGCTGCTGGAGCTGGATCACAAATTTCACCAGGCGATGGCGCGAGCGGCGCACAACACGTACCTCAGCGACACGCTGGAGCGGTTCTTTGGGCTCTCGCAACGGCTCTGGTTCCTGGCGCTGCCCCAGTTGGGCTTTTTGCCCTCGGCCGTCAAAGAGCATCTGGAACTGGTGCAGGCGATCAAGGCAGGGGATGCTGACCGCGCCGGCCGGATGATGCACGACCACGTGGCCGAATTTTACACCAAGGTTCGCGCCGTTTTGCCGCAGGAGGAAAAATGATCTATCCTGAGTTGCGATTCAAGCCACGGCTTACAGTGCTGAGCGATGAGCAGGTGGAACAACTTCATCTGGCTACCCTGGAGGTGCTGGAGCGCACGGGCGTGCAGGTCACTCACGGCCGGGCGCTGGAGCTGTTCCACGGCGGCGGGGCGCGGATTGACGGCACGCGGGTGCGGATTCCCGGTTGGATGGTGGAGGAGGCAGTCCACAGGGCGCCGCCAAGGGTGGTGCTGGGCAAGCGGAATGGGGAACGATCCGTCTTTTTGGAGGGCGACAAAACCTGGTTTGGCCCGAGCGTGGATTGTGTGGATTATTTGGACCCCATCAGCGAGGAGCGCAGCCGGTTTGTCAGTGACAACTGCCGCGTGACTGCCACGGTGGTGGATTCGCTGCCCAATTTTTCCTGGGTGATGACCATCGGGATGGCCGACGATGTCCCGCCTGACATCGCCGACCGGGTGATTGCCAGACAGGTGTTTACCTACACGGAAAAGCCGCTCGTCTTTTGCTGCAAGGACGCCAACAGTGTGCGTGACATCTTTGAGATGGCGCTGCTGATCACGGGCGGCCGGGAGCAGTTCCAGCGCGCGCCCACCGTCGTGCACTACTCCGAGCCGATCTCGCCGTTGCTATACTACGACCCGGCCGTGGAAAAGATCCTCTACTGCGCCGAGCATGGCATCCCGCTGATCAACTTTCCGGCTCCGCAAGCCGGCAGCACCGCGCCCATGACCTTTGCCGGCACGGTGGTGCAAGCCAGCGCCGAGTCGCTCAGCGGGCTGGTGCTGGCCCAACTCGCCCGGTCGGGTGCCCCGTTTATCTATGGCGCGTTTGCCACCGTGATGGATATGTCTACCACCGTTTTTTCCTACGGGGCGCCGGAGATGAGCCTGATGGTGGCGGCGCTGGCGCAGATGGCGCAATTCTACCGGCTGCCGTTCTTTGGCACGGCCGGTTGTTCCGATGCCAAGTATCCCGACCCACAGGCCGCGGCCGAGGCTGCGTTTTCGTGCCTCAGCTCCGCGCTCAGCGGGGCCAACTTGGTGCACGACCCCGGCTGGTTGGACCATGGCTCGGTCGCCTCGCCAGCACACATGGTGCTGGTCAACGAGGTGCTGCAGATGGTCAACCAGTACATGCAAGGGCTGCCGCTCAACGACGAAACCCTGGCGCTGGACCTGATCAACCAGGTTGGGCCCGGCGGGCACTATTTGCAGTCCGAACACACACTCAGCCACTTTCGGGAGGTCTGGTACTCCCGGCTCTTTGACCGCACCATCCATGCCCAGTGGCTGGAGCAGGGCGGCCGGCGCTTCGAGGAGCGATTGCGCGAGCAAACCCAAAAAGCGATGAATCACCGGCCGGCTCCGCTGCATCCAACTGTCGTTGAGGAATTGGATCGGATGGCGAAACACTGGCAGTGAGCTGCCGAATGGATGATTCGCTCACTACAAATAGGTGAAAGTGATTTGACGGCACACGTTACAGCATCCTACGAAGACGACACGCGATCAGTCCTGGCAGACATGGGCTCGCTTCTGGGCGATGCGATTGTGGCGACCGGCCTGCCGCTGGAACAACCCTGCGCCGGCCGGGGCACCTGCGGCAAGTGCAAAGTGCTGGTGGATGGGGCGCTCAGCCCGGTGGATGAGATCGAGCGCGAGCAGCTCACCGCGGCCGAACTGGCGGCCGGCTACCGGCTGGCCTGCCGCGCACAGGTAGAGGGGCTGGCGAATGTCACGCTGGCCCCCATCGTGGTCTATTCCAACAAGATCTTTCGAGCTTGCGATGATTATAAACGGTCGGATGCCCCGCTTGGCCTGGCTATTGACCTGGGCAGCACCACGGTGGCCGCTTTTCTCACCATGCTGGACGACGGCAAGGTGTGTGCCGGCGCGGCCGGGCTCAACCGGCAGACCATCTTTGGCTCTGACGTCATCTCCCGGCTGGCCGAGGCTGACCGGGGCGACGCCAACGCCGAGCGGCTTTCTGCGCTGGCGCTGGCCTCCATCAAGCAGGCGATTGATGCCCTGCAACTGCCACGCAAGGTGCTGAAGCGCGTGCAGAAAGTGACCGTGGTGGGCAACTGTGCCATGCACCACTTGCTGCTGCGCTACCCGGTCGCCTCGCTCTCTGTGATTCCCTTCCAGCCGCACAAAACAGAGGCGGTCTGCACCGGCAATGGTCTGTTCGAGGACGTGGTCCCGGCTGGAGCGGAGGTCAAACTCCCGCCGCTGATCGGCGGCTTTGTGGGATCGGATGCGCTGGCCTGCCTAATTTACTTTGGCTTTGACCGCGCCCCGGCACCGATGGCGGCCATTGACCTGGGGACCAATGGCGAGGTGATGGTCACCGACGGGAAGCGGATTCTGGTGGCTTCCACCGCGGCCGGGCCGGCGTTTGAAGGGGTCAATATCTCCTGCGGCACGCGGGCCGTGGATGGTGCCATCGTCGGCGTCCAGGTTGACCACCAGCGCGGCCGCTTCGAGTTCGCCACCATCGGCAACGCCCCGCCGGTGGGGTTGACCGGTTCCGGGCTGCTCAGCCTGATCTGTGAACTGCGCCGGGCGGGGATGATCCAGGAGAGCGGCCGGCTGGCGGCCGAGCATTCCGTCTTTGGCGGCCGCATGAGTACCGACGCCAGGGGTGTGCGGCGGATCGCACTGACCGAAGGCGAACGCGAAGAGGACATTCTCTTCCTGACCCAGCAGGACGTGCGCGAATTGCAAAAGGCCAAGGCGGCCATCCTGGCGGCTATCACTATCCTGCTGGACCGGTTGTCGCTCCGGCCGGAGGACCTGACCCGGATGATCCTCACCGGCTCGTTTGGCAGCCAGTTGAATGTGGAGGCGGTGGTTGGGTTGGGGATGATTCCGCCGGTTGACCTCGGGATCGTGGAGACGCCAGCCAACGGCGCTGGCTTGGGCGCGGCGCTGATGCTGAACGACGAGGAGTTTGCCCGCGGGGAGCGGATTGCGGCCGCAGCCGAGCAGATTGATCTCGACCTGGACGCCGATTTTAACGCCCGTTACATCGCGTCGCTGGGGATGCCCGGCCGGCCGGAGCGGCTGCAACGTGGATAGTGCCGCGCCCAAAGGGGCATTCTGGCCGGCGGCCGTGGGCTACCTGGCGGTGCTGCTGGCCACGGCCGCCTGGGGCACCTCCGGCATTTTCGTCAAATTTGTCGCCCAGTCGGTAGAGATTACCGCGCTGGCGCTGGCGTTTTGGCGTGACCTGTTCACCTTTGCCGTGCTGTTCACCGGCGTCCGGCTGTTCCGGCCGGATTGGCTGCGGGTCCAGCGAGCGCACCTGCGCTGGCTCATCGGCCTGGGGGCCAGCCTGGGCACCTTTCACATCTTTTGGAACCTGGGGGTGATGGTCAATGGCGCGGCCGTGGCGACCGTGCAGCAAGCTGCCATGCCTGCCATCGTCGCCATCGTCGCCCGGATCATCTGGAAGGAGCAGCTCGCCTGGCGCAAAATCCTGGCCATTGTGCTGACCTTTGCCGGCACGGTGCTGGTTTCCGGGCTGGACGTGCTGGGCCAGACCAAACTGACCACGGTCGGGTTGCTGATTGGGCTGGGGATGCCGCTCTTTTACGCCGGCTGGAACCTGTTCGGCAAAAAGGCGCGCGAGTTTTACAACCCCATCACCTCGTTGACCTATGGCTTTGGCTTTGCTGCGCTGATGCTGTTGCCGCTACAACTCTTTACCCCGCAACCGTGGCCGGTCCCCCCGGCCGGCTGGCTCTCGTTCGCCGGGCTGATCTTTGTCGCCACCATTCTCTCGTTCTCGTCCTACACCTTTGCGCTGGGCAGACTGCCTGCCAGCGTCGCCAGCATCCTGGCGATGGCCGAGATCCCCATCGTGGCGGTCTATGCTTACTTTTTGCTGGACGAGCAGTTGACGTCCAGTCAGGTGGTGGGGGCGATGTTAGTGGTAGCCGGCGTGTTGCTGCTGGTCCAACGCCGCAAGAGGGTCACGCCCGGGCCGGGCTGACGATCGAGCTCCGCGAACCCGGGCTCATTCCAGCACGGGGCCGCGCCGGCCGTGGTGGAAGGCAAACAGCTCTTCCACCCAGTCCCCGCGCAGACAGAGCGGCTCTGGCAACCCCTGGCGCGGGAAAAAGCCGGCCGCCAGCGTCTCTGTCGGGCTCGGCCGCAGCTCGCCGCCCACCAGCCGGCAGTAAACCATCACGCTGACCATGTGAAAGTGCATCGGGTAGTGGCGCAGGTTGCTGTCAAATACCCCCAACAACCGATCCGCTTCCACAATCAGGCCGGTCTCCTCGGCCACTTCCTTGACCGCCGTCTCGGCCGGCGAGTCTCCCACATCCAGCCAGCCGGTGGGGTAGAGCCACAGACCACTGTCCGGCCGCTGGATCAGCAAAATCTCGTCCCGCTGGTTAAACACCGCAGCCCCCACCCCCACCTTTGGCGTCACATAGCCGGGCACGCCGCGGTGAATCTCGTCACGCCAGTGCTGGGTCAGTCGGGCCGCCAGCGTTGGGTCAAGCGCCGCCCGGCCGTTGGCTGCAGTTGCCATCTCGGCCGCCAGGCGCAGCAACTCCTCGTATCGCTCCCGGTCGTACACCTGCGGCTTGAAAGCCAACCCGGTCTGCGCAATTGCCCGCAGTTCGTCCGCCCAGATAGCCAGCCGTTGGGTGATGTCCACCAATTCGGTCATGTGCTGTCTCCTCTCAAGTTTGATCCCTGCCCCTCATATCAAGTAGCCAGCCAGGTTGCCACACAAATGACTGCCAGGATGGCCATCCCGTAGATGATGGCTTGCCGCAGCACCCCGCCTTCCTGCCCGCCCAGGTTGACCGTCGAGCAGCCCACGATGACCTTGGCCGGGGCAAAGAGTGCGCCAATGGCCCCACCGGCCGTCTGCGCCGCCAGGATGACCAGCGGGTTGAAGCCCAGGATGAGCGCGGTCTGCTCCTGCATGGCGGCAAAGACCACATTGCTGTTGGTGTTGCTGCCGGTCATGAACGCGCCCAGGGCGCCGATCAGCGGCGCGGCCAGAGGGAAGGCAGCACCAACCCCTTTGCTGATCCCTTCGGCCAGCAGGCGAGTCATGCCGGTGTTTTCCATCATCACCGCCATCCCCACCATGGTGAGGATGCCGATGGTGGACTTGACCGAGCTGTTGACCGTTTTGCGCACGATGCGCCGGCCGGCCCCATCGCCGTAGCGCCCCTGTCGCCGGAACATCCAGTAGGTGATGCCGATGGTGTACAGCAGCAGTGCTCCGCCATGCCCAAAGAGGTTGATGCTCCGGCCGTGTCCGGCCGGGACCGTCCAGCCCAGCGCGGTGCTTACCTCGGGAAAGGCGGGATCGATAACCGCCAAGTCCAGCAGGCCCTCCAGCACCGTTTGGCCCAGCAGCACCACGACCACCAACACACCGTAGGGAGCCAGCGCCCAAAGCTGGACGGGGTTTTGACGTCTGCTCCGGCCGTGGTTGTTGCGGCGCAAGATCAGCAACATCACCCCCAGCCCGGCCAACCCGGCCAGGAACGAGGCGATGGTGTAAAAGCCCAGCCAGGCGAGCAGGAACTGGACTCCGCCCATCACCAGCGCCAGTAGCGCCCACAGCCCCAGCCGCCGCAGCCAACCGCGCGCGCCCTCGGCCGCCCAGAGCACGGCTGCGCCGCAACCAAAACCGGCCACCCCGAGCATGACGGCGCTCCACGGAGCCAGCTCGGGGCCCGGCCGGCCGGTCGCCGCCATCAGCGCCAGGAAGGAGGAGGCCAACGAGCCAAAGGTCACCGCCCAGGCGTGGCCCACCAGCGCAATCACCACCGCCTGCGCGGCCGTAAAGCCTAAACCCACCAGCAGCGGCGCGACCACCGCGGCCGGGACGCCAAAGCCGCTCGCCCCCTGCAAAAAAGAGCCAAACGCCCAGCCCAACAGCAGTGCCAGCAGGCCGCGATCGCTGGTGAGTTGGCTCAACTCTTTGCCAATCACCTCAATCCCGCCCGCCTCGTTCACCACGTGGTACAGCAGCAGTGCTGCCCAGATAATGTAGAGCACGTACACCGCCAGCAGAACGGCGCGCAGTTGAGCATACCAGAGCAGGTCGCCGCCGGCGCCAAAGGCCAGCCAGCAGATGGCCAGCGCTGCCAGCCAGCCGGCCGGGCCCGCCTGCGCTCCGCCCCAGCGCAAGCCCAACATCAGCACCAGCACCACCATGATCGGTGCGGCCGCCAGTAACCAGTTGCCCAGGTTCGGTTCCAGAGGTGCCATCTTTACCTCTCAATCGTTGTCCAAGGGTGGCAATTATAAACGCTAATCGCCCAACAGCCTACTTGCCGTCCTGCGGAATTTGACTATGATAGGTGCAGCGTTCAGTCCCTGGCAGAGGAGGTCTGGTGATGGCAAACAATTCCAGCGATGATTTCTACTATCCCAACAAGATGGGCAACATCTTGCTCCGATCGCTCAAGGAGATGCTGGGCCGCGAGCAGACCGAGTTGGTGCTGCAAGAGGGCGGCATCGGCGGGTTGCTGGAGGACTTTCCGCCCAACGATCTCAGCAAGAACTATCCCTTTCGCGGCGTCAGCGGGATTACGGAGGGGCTGGAGAACGTTTTTGGGACCGAAGAAGGCCGCAGAAAGGCGGCCGAGTTGGGCCACCTCACCTTCCAGCGCGGCATCTTTGACTTTGACCCCATGCTGGGCATCATTGACATGCCCCGCCGGCTGATGCCCTTGGGAATGAAGATCCGGCTGGGCATGGATATCTTTGGTGTGGTGTTCAACCGCTTTTCCGATCAGCGGGTCAAGATTAGCGAGGATCAGGACAACTATCTCTGGGTCATCACCCGCTGCCCGGTCTGCTGGGGGCGACAGGTGGCCGGCCCGGCCTGCCATCTGGCGACCGGCATCCTGGAAGAAGCGCTCTCCTGGGTGAGCAACGGCCGCCAGTTCCACGTCGAGCAGACCAGTTGCATCGCGGCCGGCGACACCGACTGCACCATCGCCATCCGCAAGCAGCCTCTCACCTAGCTTCCCTCATGCGCGACGGGCGCCCATTGCTGGAACTGCACCGCCACCTGGATGGCAGCGTCCGGCTGCAAACCATCCTGGAACTGGGCCGCCAGCACAACTTGCCGCTCCCGGCCGACACGTTGGAGGGCCTGCGCCCGCACGTGCAGGTCACCCGGCCGGTGGTGGGGGTGATGACCTTTATCGCCAAGTTTGAATGGATGCAACGGGTGATGGTCAATCTGGACGCGGTGCGCCGGATTACTTACGAGAACGTGGCCGATGCAGCTGCCGAGGGCATTGACTATATCGAGTTGCGCTTTAGCCCCCTGTTCATGGCAGAAAAGCACAATCTGGACCCGGCCGGTGTGGTGCGTGCGGTCTGTGAAGCGGCGGCGCAGGGCGAGGCGGATCATCCCGTGCGGGTCAGGCTGATCGGGATCATGTCCCGCACCTATGGGCCGGACCGCTGTTGGGGTGAACTGAACGCCATCCTGCGCGGCCGAGGCCCGGCGCTGGTGGGCGTCGATCTGGCCGGGGACGAGGTCAACTTTCCCGGCCGGCTGTTTGTGAACCACTTTTACCGGGCGCGGGAGGCGGGGCTGCATGCCACGGTGCACGCCGGGGAGGTGCCGGCCTGTTCCCCCCACGCGGCGTTGGCACTGGAAAACCTCTGGGTGGCGGTGTGGGAGATGGGGGCCAGGCGGCTAGGGCACGCGCTGCGGGCGGTGGACGACCCAACGTTGCTGGATTATCTGCGGGAACACGGGATTGGGATTGAAAGCTGCCCGACCAGCAACGTGCAGACCAGCACCGTGCCGGGCTATGGCGGGCACCCGCTGCGGACCTTTGTCGACCACGGGCTGCTGGCCACGCTCAACACCGACGACCCTGGGGTCAGCAACATTACGCTAGCGGACGAGTACCGCGCGGCCGGCGAGCAGATCGGTCTGTCGCCGGCCGAGTTGCAGGTAGTTCAGTCAAACGCCCAGCGGGTCGCGTTCGACTACCGGCCGGCGTGAGCTGGCGGCTGCTTTTCCATCAGGTGTTTGTGGCCCTCCGTCTCCACAATCCGGTAGCCATGCCGCTGGTAAAACCCCACCGCCGGGTTGTTCTCCCAGACGTGCAGCCGCACCGGCCGGCCCTTTGATTGCCGCTCCAGCCAACTCAGCAGCCAGCCGCCCCAACCCCGGCCGTGCGCGGCCGGCTGGAGATAAAGGTTGTTGATGTACAGATGGTCGTCCGGTGTGGGGTCAAACGAGACTACTCCCACCGGCCGCCCCTGCTGCGCGGCCAGCACGATGAGCTTGTCCCGCCACGAACGGACAAAGTTGTCCTCAAACCGCGCCGGGTCCCAGGTGTGATAGGCGGAAACCAGCGGCCGGAGCGTCCCTTCCACTACCCGGTACACAAACTCCCGGTCCGATGGCTGGCACGGCCGGGAGGTGAGCCCAAAGGGGTTGGCCCCCAATGCATCCAGCCCGCGGAACGGAAACTCGCGCATAATGCCTAGCTGCCCTCCCGCGTCCGTCTCGACCAGGGAAAAGCCGGACAGGTAGCTGTTATACCCCTCGACTGGCAACTGGCGCAGCGCCTCCGGCACCAGCTTGGCGGCCGGCGCGTCGTGGGCCAGTGTGACGTGCGGCAGCCAGTTCTCCAGCCGGTAATAGCCCTGTATCCTCCCGCCGGCGTGAGCAAAACTTTGGTAGATCACAGCCTGGACGGCCGCCAGGGTTGGACCGCGCGGCACCGGCAGGTAAAGGGTCTCCAACTGGGCGGAGAAAATCCCCAAACCGGCCGCCTGGATTGGGAACGGGGCCGTGGAGGCCGCCAGCGCTGCTATCCTGTCGGTCAATACCTTGCGGTCAAGGCCGCCTTCGCCGACCACAAAAGTCAGGTGCGGATGGAACGGGGGCATTTCTCTCCCCAGCACTGCCTGCAAGTGCTGCTGCAGGGACCGGATTTGCAGCCAGGTTTCCCCACCCAGCAGCGACACGATTCCAATGATGCCCATCTCTGCCCTTCCTCTCACTGACTCTCCAGCACGGAAAACCGCACTGGGGCGCTCTCCACTGTCTCTCCGGCCGCCGTCCGGCCGACTGCTACCAGCTGATACTGGCCGGCCTGCAGCCGCCAGAATTGCTCGAAGGATTGGTTGCCAATGGCGGCCGCCTGGTTGCCCTCCACTGGCTGCCTGTTCAGCTCAAAGGTGACCTGTGCCAGCGGGATGCGTGCCACCGCCGTCAACCGGATCTGCTGTTGCGCCAGCGGGACTGATGGGGAGATGCGGTAGGTTACCCCGTTGTCCGGGCTGGTGACGACCAGCGGATCGTCTGCTTCACCGGGTGCGCCGGAGAGGTGTTCGGCGGCCGGGGGCGGGGCCGGGATGCCCTGCTCCCGGGCCCAGTTTTGCAACTCCGGCGGCAGTATCATAAAGAGTTGTTCCACTATCCGCTCCGACGGCGTGTTGGCATCCGCCAGCCGGCCGGTGGCAGCATCCACGCGGAATAGCTGATACCAGTCATCCTCCTCGGCCGGGACGGTGCCCTCCACAAACCACTCAGTCACCCGGTGCGGGCACAAATCCGTGGGTCGCTTGCCGGACAGGGCACAAACCTCCGCCTGCACCAATCCATCCGGCTGGCGGAAACTCGGCTCCGGCCGGCCCAGCAGAGCGGTCTGCATAAAATCGTGCCAGATGGGGCCCGCGCCGGTGACTCCGCTCACCTGCTCCATCGGAGCATTGTCCGCGTTGCCCACCCACACGCCGGCTACCAGCTCCGGGGTGTAGCCAATCGTCCAGTTGTCGCGCCAATCGGTGGTGGTGCCGGTTTTGACGGCCGCCGGCCGGCCCAGTTGCAGCACGCTCCCCCGGCCGAACGACGGCGCGCGGGCCGCGTCGTCGGAGAGCATATCCGTGATCAGCCAGGCGACGCGGGGGTCCAGCACCGGAGTCTGGGCAGACAGAGTTGGGCGATAGATCGTCTCCCCCTCGCGCATCACGTGCAACACCAATGCCGGCTCTACCCGGTTGCCGCCGTTGACCAGCGCGCCATAGGCGGCCGTCAATTCCAGCAGGCGCACCTCGCCGCCGCCCAGCGTCAATGCCAGCCCAAAGCGGCCGGCGTCCTCAAAGGTGCTGATGCCCAGATCGCGCATCAGCTTGACCAGCGCGTCCAGCCCTACGTGCTGCAACGCCTTGACGGCCGGGACGTTGTACGAACTGGCCAGCGCCCGCCGAATGGAGACCGGGCCATGAAAGGCGCGGTCGTAATTGAGTGGCACGTAAGGGTTCCCCTCGCGGGTGGGGAAAGTGGTGCGCACGTCCAGCAAGACCATGGCGGGGGTCCAGGGCTCCGGCCGGCGCGGATCGAGAGCCAGCGCATAGGTAAACGGCTTGAGCGCTGACCCAGGCTGACGCGGGGCCAGCGCTGCGTTCACGGCCCCGGCGATGGCAGCGTCAAAATAGTTGGGGCTGCCGACCATGGCCAGGACCTCCCCGGTGTGGGGGTCAAGCGCCACCAGCCCGCCGTTGTGGACGTTGGCTGGCGGCCGGTCTGACCTGGGTGCTTGCAGGCGGGCCAGGTGGCGGCGCAGGATGGTCTCGGCCGTGTGCTGCAGGTCCAGGTCGAGCGTGGTGGTCACCGTCAGGCCGCCGGCCCGCACCACGTCTGACCCCAACCGCGCCTCCAACTGGCTCCACACATAGCTGACAAAGTGGGGAGCTGCAATGGGAAATGGGGTCGCCGCGTAGAGTAGCTTTTCGTTCCTGGCCCGCTCGGCCTCCTCGGTGGAGAGCATGCCTTGTTTGACCATCAGTTCCAGCACCACCGTCTGCTTTTCTCGCGCGGCCGGTGGATTGATCAGCGGGTCAAAGATGGCCGGAGCCTGCGGGATGCCGGCCAGCATCGCGCACTCAGCCAGGTCCAACTCGGCGGCCGGTTTGCCAAAATAGGCGCGGCCGGCCGCGTCGATTCCATAGGCCAGGTTGCCGTAAAAGGTCTGGTTCAGATACAGTGCCAGAACTGCGTCCTTGGAGTAGGCTCGCGCCAGCCGCCAGGCCAGGATGCTCTCGCGCAGCTTGCGGCTCAGCGTGCGTTGGGCTGCCTCCTCCGGGTCCAGCAGCAGGTTGCGGGCTACCTGCTGGGTGATGGTGCTGCCACCCGCCAGCGTCTCGCCACCTTGCAGGTTGATCCACAGCGCTCGCGCGATGCCCAGCAAGTCTACACCAGGATGGGTGAAGTAATGGGCGTCTTCCACGGCGATGGTTGCCTGACGGCAGGCGGCCGGGATCTGTTCCAGCGGGACAGGCGTGTGGCCGCCTCCGTTGGGGTCGATCACTTCAAAGAGCAGCCGGCCGTTCCGGTCCAGAATGCGGCTACTAGGTGCCGCCAGCCGCTCGGGCAAGGACTCCAGCGAGGGGAGATCGACAAGCAGCCAGCCGTACGTCGCCCCGGCCGCGACCAGGATGACGAGAAGCCCGGCAACAATCCAAAGAACCGTTTTGTTCATAGCTGGCAGAAACGACGCGCTACCTCTGGCTTAGGTTCCCGTGATGGGAATCTGACTGGCGCAAGCTTACAGCAGAAAGGGCCAGGGTGCAAACACCGCTGGGTTGTAGGATTATTTCTGTTTGAGCTTGGGGCTGCGCCGCGGGTAGGGTATAATTGCGTCATGGAAAGGCTAATTGTTGGGGCGCTCAAGCTGGGCGTGGAGCTGACGGCCGGACAACTGGCAGCCTTTGACCGTTACCGGCGCGAGTTGCAGGACTGGAACAACCGGATGAACCTCACCGCCATCGCGGATGATGAGGGGGTCCAGGTGCGCCATTTTCTGGACTCGCTTTCCTGCTTGCTGGCTTTTCGGGCGTCGGACAGGTGTCGCATCGCGGCCGGCACCCGGTTGGTTGACGTGGGTACCGGAGCCGGCTTTCCCGGCCTGCCGCTCAAAATCGTCTGCCCCGGCCTGCATCTGACCCTGCTGGAAGCGACCGGGAAAAAGACCCACTTTTTGGAATACCTGCGCGACCAGCTCAAGCTGGATGGCGTGTCTGTTCAGCACGGCCGGGCGGAAGAGTTGGGCCAATCGGCCGAACACCGCGAGCAGTACGACTGGGCGGTGGCGCGGGCGGTGGCAGAAATGCCGGTGCTGGCCGAATTCCTGCTACCATTGGTGCGCGTGGGTGGGCAGTGTCTGGCACAAAAGGGAGAATCCGCCCCGGCCGAGGTGCGGGGGGCGGAGCACGCCTTTGGTATGTTGGGCGGCCGGCTGGCCCGGCTGTTGCCGGTGGAGTTGCACGGGCTGGCAGAGACCCGCTACCTGGTGCTGGTGGATAAGGTGGCACCAACTCCGGCCAAGTATCCGCGCCGGCCGGGCATGCCAGCCAAGCGCCCTCTCAAACAATGACTGGAGGTAATTGCTCAGGCAAGGTGAAGGTTTTTCGGGGGGTGTGCGGGCGTGGGACATCCCGCGTACGGCGGGCTCCGCACCCGCACACCCCCCATCTTAAGCCCTTGGGCTGAGCGGTTACGACTGGAGTAGTGTGAGCAAAGGAGGACAAAGCATGTTTCGTAAAGTGGGCCGTGTGATGTTTTTTCTGTTCCTGGCAGGGCTTGCCGTCTGGTTGTGGCGCGAGTTACAGCGGTACCTGTCCATCCAGGCAGACGCCGAGAGCGGATTGATGGGCGTTGAAGCACTTGCCCATGGCCGCCGGATTGAATTGCAGCCAGGGCCCGCGCCCAAGCGGCCGAGCACGCCCCCCAAGCCCCAACCTGCGCCGGCCGCTGCCTCTTCTCCCGATGACCTGAGGCGCATCGAAGGCATTGGCCCCAAGATTTCCGGCGTGCTGCAGGCGGCCGGCATTACCACCTACGCTCAACTGGCGGCCACTAGAGCGCCCAAGCTGGAAGCAATCTTGAAGGAAGCCAATATCCGGATTGCCGACCCCGCCACCTGGCCGGAGCAGGCCAAGCTGGCGGCGGCCGGCAAGTGGGATCAACTGGCGCAGTTGCAGTCCACGCTCAAGGGCGGCCGGCGGGTGTGACCTGTGACCGCTGGTTTGACCAAGCTGTTTGTAATGGTTGAGTCGTTGATGACAAAAGAGTGCGGTAAAAGTCAAGAGTGAGTTTCGAGAGCAAACTGTACCTGAACAATAGCATACAGAGACACGTCTAACCAAGCCTGCCCATGCTCATTTTTTTCGCGATGGGGGCGAAATGGTGCCGTATGGAGCCAGCGGTTCGTACAAGAGTTGGGTGATCCAATCTACCCGACTGATGAGAGCCAGCTCATGGTGATGCGTTGGTTTCTCTAGGCCTCCTGGGAGCGATAGGCCTCATTGCGGTGTAGCAGCCCGACAAAGAGGCCCACGCTCTTGCGAGCACTTGAGACCAGAGCCCGCTTATGGTGGTGTTTGGTAGCTTCCCGGTACTTGCGTGCATAGTAAGTGGTGTACTCCGGGATCTGCTGACGCATGATATAAGCGGCTTGGACGAGGTAGTAGCGCAGATAGCGGTTGCCGCTCTTGGCCATACGCCGGTCCTCAGCCTCGAAGCCACCAGAGTCTTTGCGTGGCCACCAGAGGCCGGCGAGTTTGGCCACCGCATCCTCGGCGTCGCGAAGTTCTTGGGACGGTAGCGTTTGCGTCGCTTATCCCACTTGGTGCCTTGCAGGAAACGCTGGGGGTTGCCGATTTCAGCGCCGATGCCACTGGAAAAGACCGGCCCAACCCCAGGAATGGTAGCCACGCGCCGCGTGGCGATGGCCGGCAAGGCCTGCACTTCGGTGGCGACCCACTGCTCCACCCGCGCGATCTGGCTTTCCAGATAACGGATGTGATCCAAGGTGAGGTCCAAGATGCGCTGCACCGGCTGCGTCAAGGCAGGTGGCAGCGCAAAGCTCTCCGCGGCCACCCGCTGCAGCTTGCGAGCGTTCTTGAGCGGATCCGGCAGGTGATGTCCACTCAACTCGTACAGCTGATCTGCCAGGGTCTCAACCGGGATAGCTGCCAGCTCATCCAAGGTGGGTTGTTGACCCAAGACCAGGCGGCTGGTAACCCCGAAGATGTCCGAGAAGGGTTTGAGGCGGTAGTAGGCACTGGCGGCGAGGAACAAGAAGGCTGAGAAGTAACACTTCTCACGAGCGAGGTTCTGGACGAGATGGAATCGAGCGCGAGTGTAGAATCGTAACGGCAGCGTCTCCAACTGCGGCGACCAAGCCACCTGGGGTGACCGGGTACGAGTACGCTCGGCGATGTAGAAAGGATCCTTCTGGTCACACTTGTCATCCTCGGGGCAGCACTTCTTGAACCAATGGACCCAACGTGGGTTGAGCAGGTAGAGGTTCAAGTCATGCAACGCCAGTTCCGGATCGTCCGCCAATTGCAGGAAGAAAGGGAGCCAGAGGTAGCCAGTGGCCTCGCCGGAAACATCCAGTCCGTCGAAGGGATAGGCTTCCAGGGCTTCCAGTAGGAGTTGTTTGGCCGACTGATAGCCCTCGGGTGCATTGGCAAACGCCCGGTGGATTTCCAAGGGTTGACCATCAGGGAAGAGCAAGCAGAAGTCGGCACGCTTGAGACTGAAGTCGATGCCAACTTGTAAACGATTGGTCATAGGACACGCTCCTTGAGGAAATGAACGAATGTTACGCGGTCCGGTCGGGTGCCCCGGTCCTCGCTGGAGCGGAACCCTTGCAGCCAATCAGCCCTCATGCCCCGACGGTGGCATCTGCAAGCTGCTACCTTGCAGACCGAACGAGGGTAGGGGCATCGTGCGACGTCAGCCGTTGCTCCCCAGCGAGACCGGGAGACAAACTTTCGAAGACGTGATCTGTATCTGGTCTAATACAGACCAGGCCAGGAGAAACAGTCTTGCCCGGTCGTTCCACGGTCCGGCAAGCACCGGACTGACAACATTATCACCGGGGCACCTGACTTTTACAACTAGTATTCTATACCAGGAGAGAAGCATGTTTAAAGAATTCAAGGAGTTTGCCCTGCGGGGCAACGTGGTGGACATGGCCGTCGGCATCATCATCGGCGCGGCTTTTGGCACCATCATCAAATCGTTGGTGGATGACGTGATCATGCCTCCGATTGGCTTGCTGCTGGGTGGGGTGGACTTTGCCAACCTGTTCATCCTGCTCAAAGCGGGTGAGATGGCCGGACCGTATGCCTCGCTGGCGGATGCTCAGGCGGCCGGGGCGGTGACGATCAACTATGGCATCTTTATCAACGCCATCATCAGCTTTCTCATCGTGGCGTTTGCCATGTTCCTCATCATCCGCGCCATGAACCAGCTCAAGCAAGAGGAAAAAGCGTCCCCGGGCGAGCCGACTGAAAAGGAATGCCCCTTTTGCTTTTCGGCCATCCACATCAAAGCCACCCGCTGTGCCCATTGCACGGCCGAGTTGGCAAACTAGACCGTATCAAAGGAGGATCCAATGGATGATCTGATCAAACTCGTCGTACAAAAAACCGGCGTTTCGGAGAGACAGGCCAAGCAGGCTGTTGAAATCGTGCTGGGTTTCCTCAAAGACAAGTTGCCACCTGCGCTGGCGGGCCAGGTAGATGGCCTGCTGGCGGGTGGAGAACGGCCCGATTTGGGCGACCTGACCAAGGGGTTGGGCGGGCTGTTCGGTTAGCGTTACAAAGATGAAGCTGACGCACCTGGACGAAAAAGGGGCCGCCCGCATGGTGGATGTGGGAACCAAGCCGGACACGCCGCGCCTGGCGGTGGCCCGCGGCCGGGTGCTGATGCGGCCGGAAACGCTGGCGCTGATCGCCGAAGGGCAGATTGCCAAGGGAGATACGCTGGCGGTGGCGCGGGTGGCAGGCATCTCGGCCGCCAAGCAGACCGCCAGCCTGATCCCTCTCTGTCACACCCTGCTGCTCACCCACGTCAGCGTGGCGTTTGAATTGCAGAGCGAGGGCGACCCGGCCGCCGTCGAGATTACGGCCGAGGTGCACACGACCGGCAAGACCGGCGCAGAGATGGAAGCGCTGACAGCCGTCAGCACGGCCGCGCTGACCATCTACGACATGTGCAAGGCGGTGGACCGCGGCATGCGCATCACCGACGTGCGGCTGGCGCGCAAGAGCGGGGGCAAAAGCGGCGACTGGGCCGTCGAAGACTAATTGGGCTGCTCGTTCAGCGCGGGCCGGCCGGCCGGGTGGGCCTGCTGATGCACGGGCGTGGGCTCAATGTGCCCTGCACGCCCCTCAAAACGTATTTGTCGCCTGGAAAATTACCGCTTGCCTTTGGTCGCTGTCAGGGCCTGCAATAGTTGCGGCAACACCCGGCCGCCGGGGCCCTGCAGAAACAGGTCGGCCAGTAGGGTGATGCCGCTGGGCTCCGGGTTGACCTCGATGACGGTGTTGCCCGCCTCTTTCGCCAGTTGCGGCAGGGCTGCGGCCGGATAGACCACGCCACTGGTGCCTACCACCAGCAACAGATCGCACTCGGCGCTGGCCCGCAAGGCCCGGTTGATGGCCTGCGTTGGCAGTGACTCGCCAAACCAGACGACGTCCGGCCGGAGCATGGCCCCGCAGTGAGGGCAGCGCGGCGGCGAAGCATCTCGATCTACCCAGTTGGCTTCATCCACCGGCGTGGGGTCGCCCTGGCAGTTGGCAAAACACTTGGTCAGGCCGATGTTGCCGTGCAACTCGACCACCGCAGTGCTCCCGGCCGCCTGGTGCAAACCGTCGACGTTCTGCGTCAGCACCAGCACTTGCGGCACGAGCCGCTCCAACTCTGCCAGGGCGCGATGGCCGGGATTGGGCTGTGCATCCGCGACCAACCTGCGCCGAAACTGGTACCAGTCCCAAACCAATTGCGGATTGCGGCGGAAGGCTTGCTGGGTGGCCAATTGCTGCGGATCGTACTGGGACCAGAGCCCGGTTTGCGCCTCGCGGAAGGTGGGGATGCCGCTTTCTTTGCTGACGCCTGCACCGGTGAGGACCACCAGCAAACTGGCTTGCGCCAGCATGCCGGCCGCCCGTTCAATCTGCGCGTCCATCGCTGTTCCCAACCTGGGTCAGAGGGTGCGCGTGATTGTCTCGTGCCCCACTTGCCGCTAGCGCCAGTTCAGCACAAACTCGACCATTAGCCGCACGCCATATCCGGTGGCCCCCTTGGGGGTGTATACGTTGGGCGATTTGTTTTCGCTGTAGGTCATTCCGGCCACGTCCAGATGCGCCCAGGGATAGACGGTGAACTCTTGCAGGAACTTGGCCGACGAGCCGACGCCGCCAAACCGGCCGCCGGTGTGTTGCATGTCGGCCACGTCCGACTTGAGCAGTTCGCTGTACTCCTTAAAAAGCGGCATCGGCCAGATGCGCTCGGCCGTGGTTTTACTGGCTGCCAGCAGTTGGTCGCGCAGGTCATCGTCCGTGGCAAAGCAGCCGGCCGCCATCCCTTGCCCTAGCGCAATCACGCAGGCCCCGGTGAGGGTGGCCAAATCCACCACTGCGGCCGGTTCGTAGCGGGCTGCGTAGCACAACGCGTCTGCCAGGATCATCCGCCCCTCGGCGTCTGTGCTGATTACCTCGATGGTCTTGCCGTTCATCGCCTTGACCACATCGCCCGGCTTGTAGGCGTTGCCATCCGGCATGTTGTCTGTGGCCGGCACAATGCCGATCACCCGGACCGGCGGCCGGATCGCGCCGATCGCCTTCATCGCCCCCAGCACCGCGCCGCCACCGCCCATGTCCCCCTTCATCAGGTGCATCTTTTCACTGGGCTTGATTGAGATGCCGCCGCTGTCGAACGTAATGGCTTTGCCCACCAGCACCAGTGTGTCAACATCCTCCAGGCCTGGATCGTATTCCAGCACAATAAAGCGGGGCGGCTGGCCGGCACCCTGTGCCACGGCCAGAAATGAGCCCATGCCCTGCAACTCTGCCCACTCCCGGCCGAACACCTGGCACTTGAGCCCGTAGTCGCGCGCAACCCCCTCGGCCGTCTCGCCAAGAAAGGTTGGGGTGGCAATATTGGATGGATGGTTGACCAGCGTGCGGGTCATGTTGACCGCCTCGGCAAGCTGCTGGCCCAGTTGGGCCCCAGGCTCCACCGCTTCCAGCGATTCTGGGTGGCGCACGATCAGCGTCAGTGACTCCAGTTCCTTCTTGTCTTCCGCCGGCTTTTGTCGCTCGGCCGGGTACTGGTACAGCGCCAGCAGCGTTCCCTCCACCACGGCCTGGGCGCGGGATGACAGGTCCAGCGTGTCGCTGCAGCCGCCGTGCACCACCGAGGTAATCCTTTTTGCACCCAGGTCGCGCGCTTTGGTGGCTGCCAGGCCGGCCGCTTTGCGAATGGTGTCCAGCTCCAGCTCATCCTTCTTGCCCAGGCCGGCCACCAACACCCGCCGGGCCGGCAGCGCCCCACGGCTGTACAGCAGCGCCAACTGCCCGTCTTTGCCGCCAAAATCGCCGCCGTTGATCAACTCGCTAATCGCCCCGCCAAGGGCAGCATCCACCTCTTTGGCGGAACCATCCAGTTCGGCTCCTTCAAACAGGTTGACGACGATTGCGTCGGATTGCTCCTTAACAATGGCTCCTGCTTTGACCAGAATCTCCATGGTTGTCCCTTTCATGCTAGTTAATGCCCGCTCCATTATGCCGCAAATAGACCAATTCCGCAAAAAAGGAAGTGTCGAAATTCGCGGACATACGGGACGAATGCAAACTTGGTCTGCCTTGGAAAATCCCTGGCCTCCTTCCCCCGAGGGAAGGGCTGGGGGTGGGGGCCAAACAGTCCGTAGTGCCACGAATTGGTGCGGTTGGGTCACGACTGCTGCCTTTGGCCCTTTCCCTCGTTTCTCCGGTCTGTTAGACACTCCCCCAAAAAGGCTGGGCTGTCTGGCGCAGTGGATGGGCCGGATCCCGGCCGTCCCAAAGCGTGCCGTCAGGTGGAGGTTTTAGCTGACCAGATTGGATGGGTGGCTGATTTTTTTCACCCCAACAGCGCGTGATGTATTGACCAAACTGCCATTATCCACTAGACTTTGGCGGCGAATGGGATCATGGCGACGGAGGTGATGAGCGACAATGACTGATACTCAACAATCAGCTGGGCCGATCTCCCAATGGCACCATCAACGGGCTAGCCAGGTCTTGCAGGCGCTGGCAACGGACACGCACAAGGGACTCGCGGCCGCCGAGGCCGCCCAGCGGCTTCAACAATACGGCTACAACGAGCTGGAGGAACGGCCCCGGCCGGGTTTTTGGCAAATGCTACTGGGGCAATTCAACAACTTTGTCATCTGGATTCTCATCGTCGCCAGCATCATCTCTGCGCTGCTGGGCGACTATATCGAGGCGGGGGCCATCCTGGCGATTGTGATCCTGAACGCCGTGGTGGGCGTGATTCAGGAGGGCAAGGCAGAAGAGGCGCTGGCCGCGCTGAAAAAGATGGCCGCGCCGGATGCCCACGTCATCCGCGACGGGCACCGGATCATCGTCCCTGCTCGCGAGTTGGTCCCCGGCGATCTGGTGCTGCTGGAAGCGGGCAACTTTGTGCCCGGCGATCTGCGCCTGCTGGAAACTGTGAACCTCAAAATCGAGGAAGCCTCGCTGACCGGCGAATCCTTTCCCATCCAAAAGGACGCCTCCCGCGAGGCCAATCTGGACGCGGTGCTGGGCGACCGCAAGAATATGGCCTACATGAGCACCATGGCTACCTACGGCCGCGGCCGGGGCGTGGCAGTGGCTACCGGCATGCGCACGGAGATCGGCCGGATTGCGGAGATGATCCAATCCTACGAAGAAGAACCAACCCCGCTGCAAAGCCGGTTGGACCAACTGGGTAAATGGCTGGGCTGGGGATCACTCATCATCTGTGCGTTGGTCTTTGTGGTAGCCGTGTTCCGGGATGCAGACTGGACGTTGCTGAATCAGTTGGGTCTAGTGGATTACCTCAAGGCCGAGCAAGAGGCCATTGTGGAACTCTTTTTGGTGGCGGTGAGCTTGGCAATTGCGGCTGTGCCCGAAGGGTTGCCGGCCATCGTTACCATCAACCTGGCGCTGGGCATGCGGGAGATGATCAAGCGGAATGCACTGATCCGCCGCCTGCAGGCAGTGGAGACGCTGGGCAGTGCCAGTATCATCTGCTCCGACAAGACTGGCACGCTGACCCAAAACGAGATGACGGCCGTCGAGCTTTCGGTGTGGGGTGCTGAGGTGCGAGTGACCGGTGAGGGGTATCAGCCGGTCGGCCGTTTTCTGGATGAGGGTGATTACGGGGAACGGCCGGTAGACCCGGTCGATCACCCTGATATTGCCGTCTTGCTGCGTGGTGCCTTGCTCTGCTCGGACGCAACGCTGGAAGAGGTGGACGATGGCAACGGCCGGCGTGGGATGCGTATGGTGGGCGACCCCACCGAAGGCGCACTGGTGGTGGCGGCCGCCAAGGCCAACATGTGGCGCGAAAAGGCCGAAGCCCGCTACCCGCGGGTCGGCGAGGTACCCTTTGACTCCACTCGCAAGCGGATGAGCACCATTCACCGCGACAGCGACGGCCGGGGGCACCTTGCCTTTACTAAGGGAGCGCCGGACGTGATGTTGGACTATTGCACCCACGCGCTGCGAGAAGGTGACCGGGTGCCGATCGACGATTCGGTCCGCGAACGGATCATGGCTGCCAACAACCGGATGGCCCAGTCAGCGTTGCGCGTGCTGGCGGTGGCCTACCGTGATCTGCCCAAGCTGCCGGCTGAGTTTACCACGGAAACCATCGAGCGGGACCTGGTCTTTGTGGGGCTGGTGGGGATGATTGACCCGGCCCGGCCGGAGGTGGGGCCGGCGATGGAGCGGGCGCGACGGGCCGGCATCCGCACGGTGATGGTGACCGGCGACTATGCCGACACCGCCCGTGCTATTGCGGAACAGATTGGCCTGCTGAGGCCGGGCGGCCGGGTTGTAGCCGGTACTGAACTTAACCAGATGAGCGACCGGGACCTGGCAGCTATTGCGCCCGAGGTGGATGTCTTTGCCCGAGTCTCCCCGGAGCACAAGGTGCGCATTGTGGAGGCGTTCAAGTCCAATAACCAGGTGGTCGCCATGACCGGCGATGGGGTAAACGACGCTCCGGCGCTCAAGCGCGCCAACATCGGTGTGGCGATGGGAATTACCGGCACGGACGTGAGCAAGGAAACAGCCGATATGGTGCTGACCGATGATAACTATGCCAGCATCGTCAGCGCGGTGGAGCAGGGCCGGGTGATTTACGCCAACATCCGCAAGTTTGTTTACTACCTGTTAAGCTGCAACCTGGCCGAGATCGCCACCATCTTTATTGCCACGGTGCTGGGCTGGCCTAGCCCGCTGACGCCGATTCAGTTGCTCTGGCTCAACCTGCTGACCGACGGCGCGCCAGCGCTGGCGCTGGGGGTGGAAAAGGGTGACCCAGACACCATGGACCGGCCGCCGCGCCCCATCGACCAGCCCATCATCAACCGGGAAATGCGGTTGGGGATGATTGTTCAGACCGTTGCCATTACCACCGTGGTGCTGATTGCCTACTTGCTGGGCATGCGCGAAGGTGAGGCATTGTATGGCGTTGGCACGGAAGGCGCGATCAAGCTGGCTCGGACCATGGCGTTCATCACCCTATCCTCTTCCGAATTGTTCCGCGCCTACACTGCACGGTCGGAACTGGTTTCCCTCTTTAAGATTGGAATCTGGAGCAACAAGTACATGCAGTATGCGGTGGGTGCTTCCCTGGTGTTGCTGCTGATGGTGATCTATGTGCCGTTCCTCGGCCCCATCTTTGACACCACCCCCATCACCCTGTTGGAGTGGGCGGAGATGCTGCCGCTGATTCTGGTGCCCTCGGTGGCGGCCGAATTGACCAAGTGGTTCATGCGTACGCGCTGGGTGAAACCAGGCGCGGCGCAGCCGGCCGCCTGATCTCTGATCAGCTGTAATAAAAAGCCATCCCGGCCGGGATGGCTTTTTGATTGCCTGGGTGGCTAGGCCATCGCCTCAACAATCCCGGTAGAGGAACCATCCTCGTTGCGCAGTGCCCAGTGCTCCCACCCGCTGCCGGAGACGATGTAGTAAAAGGCCGCTCCCACGCCCGGAATCTGGTTGCAGAGCTGATAAAAGTGCTTGATCTGTCTGCCCTTTTCCGTCGGGGAGACGGTCTTGGAGCCATTGCCAAACTCGGTGACAAAGAGCAACTTGTCCGGCCAGCGCTGGCGGTACTTGCGCACCAGGTCAATGGTCGAGCCATTCAACTCGTCCCAGTCGGCGTAATAGGTATGCAGGGCAATGAAATCAGCGCGGGCCAGGGCAGGCTCCGCGCCATCCAGGAACCGGCCGTGGCTCATCCGCCAGCCACTGTCGTGCCCAAACTGATAAAAGGTGTCTCCGCCCGGCGAGAGGCCCGGAAAGCCCAACTTGATGTTGGGGAACCGGCTTTTGAGCAGGGTGTAGCCGCGCAGGAAAAAGCGGGCAAAGCCAGCGCCGTCTTCCCAGGAGCCGTTGAACCCGGCCGCTTTGAGCCCTTCGCTGGTCAGGTTGGGCTCGTTGTGAAACTCAAAGTAGGTCACGCCGACATTCACCAGCGGCTCCATGTCCGGCACCACGGCGTTGACAAAATCCTCGGCGGTGAGTTCCCGGTTGCCCCAGGACTCGAACAGCCGGCAGAGCGTGAATTGCGGCTGGTAGCCTTGCACCTCGTGCGGCCGGGCGCCGGTGACGACCTTGACCGCCTCGAACCGCCCGGCCGCGATGGTGTGGTCGGCCGGTTGCGGGTGGCGCTCGGCCCGGTCGTGGATGCCACGCAGGCAGCGGCCGAAAGGCCAGGGCTCGCCGGTGTAGGTTGGCTCTTCACTCGGCCGCTCCGGCTCGACATCGGCCGTGTGCCAATCCAGATACCAGGCGGCCACCCAGCCCTTGATCCCACTGGCAAGTCGGACGTGAAGCCATTTGCCGGTGACGCCCAAATTGGCAGCTACCGTTTCCGGCCGTTGCAGCGCCTTGAGCTTGTCACCGGGATTGACGCTGGCGACTCGCAAGCCGGTCCGCGGCTTGTTGCGCACCCGCAGGCCTATGCCAGTGGGGGTCAGGATAAACTCGGTGGTCTTGAGTTGCAGGAACCAGGCAGCCGCAAAACCATCCCGGCCGGAGGGGGTGCGGATGTTGATCCACGCGCCGTGGTCGCCCAGCTTGTCCAGCGCGTCTACCAGCGGCTCCAATAGCCCTAGGCTCTCGCCCGCCCGCACCACGTCTGCCACCCCATGTTCAGCCCCTGGCCCGGACCGGATGTTCAACGCGCCCACAGTTGGGGTCAGGTAGACCGGTATGATGCTCATTGTTTCCTCCTGAATAATCCTTTGGCGCTGCTATTGTATCACACCTTGCATCGCAGGTAGAGCAGCGCGACCGGCCGGCCGTCCACCTTCCACTGGACCGTGCGCTGGTAGGCAAAGCCCAACTGCTGGTAGAGGGCCAGCGCTCGCCGATTGTCGGCCTGGACGCCGATCTCGACCGCCGCGTAGCCCAGCCGCGCCGCTTCCGCTTTTAGCGCCTGGATCAGCGCCCGGCCGATGCCCCGGCGGCGAAAGGAGGGTGTCACCACCAGGTCGGCGACTTCGCACTGATTGTGGAACCAGCCTACCAATTGGCCGCATCCGACCACCTCTCCATCCCACTCGGCAATCAGGCGCAGCCCGTCGCCCCGTTCCGTTCGCGCCAGAGAGGCGGCCAACACCTGTTCCATCTCGGGTGGGGTGAGGTGAGGATAACAGATCTGATTGAGCGCACGAGCGTCGTGCAGGAGCGCCGGCCGCAAGACCAGCGGGAGGCTGTCTCTACCAGCCCCAGGAGAGTCGTTCCGAGGTCCAGTTATGGTGTTGTGCCCCAAGGTCAATGATCTTGCGCTGCTCGCTGCCGTCGGGCTTCATGATGTAAATTCCCCAACTGCCGTCCCGGTCGGAAATAAAGGCCAATCCGCTGCCATCAGGAGCCCAGGCTGGCAATGCATCCACTGACGAATTGGTGGTGAGCAGCACTACTCCTCCGGCCGTGTTGACGTTGTACACGTCCCAGTCGCCGTCGTAGGTGGACATGTAGGCCAGGTTAAAACCATCGGTGGACCACGACATGGGTATATCCAGCAGGCTGGCGGTCAGTTGGACTGCGGGGGCTCCATCATCCGGGTTGTCCACCCATATGCCACAGACCGTGCCATCGGAACTGCAACTGCTGTACGCAATATACCCGGCCGGTCCCCAAATGGGGTACTGTCCCTTGGCCAGAAACTTGGGTGTGCTGCTGCCATCCAATGGGGCAATGTAGATTTGCCAGTCGCCTGTGTAGGCTTTGGTGGCAAAGGCCATCCGGCTTCCATCAGGGGAAAAGGAGGGATAGCTGGCTGAAAAATCGAGCACATAGTTGGCGGCTCCACCCCCGGCCGGCATGGTGATCAGCCCGTCCTCGCCCCAGGACTTGAAGATCAACGCCCCGCCATCCGCCCGCCACGAAGGTTGCCCCACGTGGCTGAAATACCGGATGGGCACCGGGTCGGCTGCGTTGACCACCATCAGGTCGTACAGCCCGTTGGTGGGGTTAAAGACGGTGTAGGCCAGCTTGCCCATATTGAGCCCAGCAATCGGCCCGATGGGCACCGTGTCGGTGATGATGCCTGGCACCGGCGTGGGTGTTGCCGCCATACAGAGTTTGGCCGCCTCCAGTCGCTCTTCCTCCACGGAAGCATCGTAACGCAACCGCACCGCCTCCGCATACTGCTGCGCGGCCGGGCACCACTCTTCAATTGCGGCCCACGTTTCGCCGTAGGTGATGTGCGCCTGGATGAGCCGGGCAAACACGTCCCGGTAACCTATCGTGCCGTAGGTGAGCACCTGTAATTCTTCGATCGCCCGCTCCCAGTCAACCCCCCAATAGCTCAACGCGCGCAGGTAGCGCATTGCCTTGCTACGCTCATCCTCGACATCGGCCGGGAGCGGCCAGAGCAACTCGGCGCTGTCCAGGTAGTAGATAGCTTCCTCCAATCGGTCGGTCTCGAGCAAATCCGTGCCGAGATTGAGATAGGCCTGATACAGCATTTGCCGCACGTCGGCTACCCGGTACGTGGGATCCAACACTTTGAGGTAGCGCAGCTTGGTGATGGTTGACGCCCAGTCGCCCTGCTGGAAAGCAGCCTCGGCTTCCGCAAAAGCATCCTGAGGCGCGGGGGAGGGGGTGGGCGTCACCGTTGGAGTGGGGGTGGGTGTGACTGTGGGGGACGGGGTGATGTTGGCCGCCGCGTAAGTGGCTTGGATTGAGGGGTAGTCTGGCGTCTGGGTGAGCACGTATGCCAGGCGCTGCAGCGCCAGTTCGTTGCGGCCGTCGGCGATGTCAGTCGCTGCCAGTGCGATCTGCTTGCTGATTTCTGTGGCGCGAGCAGCCTCGGCCGTGGCCTGGCCCATCTGTTGCCCGCTCTCGATGGCGTTGCGCACTACCAGCGTGTACGCTAGCAGCACGGCCAGCAAACCCACTAGTGCCAACAGCGTCATCTGCCAGCAGCCAATCCGCCCCTCCTTGCGGGGTGAGGCGGCCGGAGTCCTATTCATCGATTCTTGCTGTTCGTCCATCACCGGGGGGTGATTATAACGGAAATGGGCGTTGCGGCAATGGCGGCGCGGCCGTTTGCCCGTTTCCTGTTTTTGTGTATGCTAGAGGCTATGCAAGTCCGTGCTAGCCTCCTAACCGACGTTGGACGTGTCCGTCCGCGAAACCAGGATTCTGTGTTGGCCTGCGAACCGGCCGACCGCGCCACGCTGGCTCGTTCCGGCCGGCTGTACATTGTGGCTGATGGGGCTGGCGGGGTGGGAGGCCCACGGGCTGGCGTGCTCGCCAGTCGGTTCGCGGCCCACAAGGTGCAGGAATTGTATTACCAATCGCAAGGTGACACCGGCGAGAGGCTGCGCGCTGCCATGCTGGCTGCCAATGATGCAATCCGACAGCATGTCGCCCGGCCGGGGCGCGCGAAACGAATGGCAACGACGATGGTGGCAGCCGTGGTTCGCGGCACCGAGTTCACCATAGCCCATGTGGGTGACAGCCGCGCCTACTTGTTGCGCGACGGGCAGATGCGTCAGTTGACCGAGGACCATAGCTTGGTGGCCGGGCTGCTGGCCGATGGCGCCATCACGCCGGAGGAAGCGGCCGATCACCCGCAACGCAACATCATCCTGCACAGTTTGGGCAGCGCACCGCACGAACCGCGGGTGGACGTGTACACTGACCAATTGCAGCCTGGCGATACCTTGCTGCTGTGCACCGATGGCCTCACCCGCTACGCAGACAGCGCCAAACTTCAGGAGTTGCTCGCCCAACGGCCGGAGGACAAAGCTGCCGGACGGCTGATTGGGTTTGCCAACGCGGCCGGGGGCGGGGACAATATTTCGGCGGCCGTGCTGCGCATTGGACCCAAGCCGCTGCCCCGTTGGGTGTGGTGGGTGCTTTTGTTGGTGGGGATTGCTGCCGTGCTCTTGAGCGGACTGGCCGGTCTGATTCTGATGATGGGAGTATAAGATGTCCGAACTGCGGATTGTTCCCCTGGGAGGATTGGGAGAAGTTGGGAAGAACATGATGGCGGTTGAGTATGGGGCTGAAATCATCCTCATCGATGCCGGGATCATGTTTCCGGAAAGCGACATGCTGGGGGTTGATTTCATTATCCCTGACTGGCAGTACTTGCGCGACAAATGGCAGCGGGTCAAAGGGGTCATTATCACCCACGGCCACGAGGACCACATTGGGGCTATTGGGCACCTGATGCAAGAACTGGACGCCCCCATCTATGCCACCCCGCTGACGCAGGGTCTGATTAGCTCCAAGCTCCAGCGGCGCAACGGGCCGCGGGTTAAGATGCAAACCATCAAGCCGCAGCAAGAACTCCAGATCGGCCCGTTCCGCATTGAGCCATTCCACGTCTGCCATAGCATTCCTGATGGCGTGGGGCTGGGGATCACCACCCCGGCCGGGCTGGTGGTGCATTCGGGGGATTACAAGTTTGACCACACTCCGGTGGATGGCCGCCCGCCGGACTTTGCCAAGCTGGCCGAGTTCGCCGGCCGGGGGGTGTTGGCGCTGTTGGCAGATAGCACCAACGCCGACAAACAGGGCTGGACCCCGTCGGAAGCGGTGATTGACGGGGCATTGGATGATGTGATGCGCCAGGCCGCCGGCCGGGTGATCGTTGCCTCATTTGCCTCGCTCATCTCCCGCATCCAGCAGGTCATAAACGCGGCGCAGCGCAACGGCCGCAAGGTCGCCATCGTCGGCCGGACCATGACCGACAACGCGCGCATCGCCCAACAACTGGGCTACCTGGAGTTTCCGGAGGGGCTCAAGATCTCGGTCAACGAGGCCAACAGCATGCCGGGGCACAAGGTTGTGGTGATGACCACCGGCACCCAAGGCGAACCGATGGCCGGGCTCGGCCGGCTGGCGGTCAACCGGCATCATTCTCTTTCTATCCGGCCGGATGACACCGTCGTTGTCTCGGCCCACCCCATCCCGGGCAATGAGGAGATGGTCTTTCGCACCATCAACTACCTTTTCCAGCGTGGGGCTAACGTCATCTATCACGCCATCGCGCCGGTCCACGTCTCCGGCCACGCCAGCCGCGAGGAACAAAAGTTGCTCATCAATCTGCTGCGGCCCAAGTACTTTGTCCCCATCCACGGCGAGTTGCGCCATCTCAAACTGCACAGCCGGTTGGCGCAGGAGTTGGGCATCCCGTCCGAGAACATTGCCGTGGTGGAAAATGGGTACACGTTGCATCTTGGACCGGATAGCATGATGGTGGGGGATCGGGTGCCGGGGAGTTATGTGTTTGTGGATGGCTCTATGGTAGGAGACATTGGCCCTTCGGTGCTGCGCGACCGGGAGATTCTGAGCCAGGATGGCTTTGTGCTGGTAGTGGTGCCGCTGGACGACTACGGCCGGCTGGCTGGACGGCCGGAATTTATCTCCCGTGGGCTCGTCTTTGTCAAGGACTCGCAATGGCTGGTGGACGCCGCCTTTGAAGTGGTGCAAAAAGTGGTCAACGAAATCGATCTGGCCAATCCAGACGAGATCCGTCAGGCGGTGGTGCGGGATTTGGGCAAATTCCTGTATGGGGAAACCGGCCGTCGGCCGATGGTCTTTGCGGTGATTACTCGGGCGTTCGCGACCCATTAGCCGGGACGCGCAGCAGCCCTGCCATGTAGCTGCTCAACACGTGGCGGACCAGCCGGTCCTGTTCCACCCTGGACCCATTCAGTATCATGGAGGTTAGGCCGTGAACGACAGCCCAGGTGCCCTGGGCCAGCACATCGGGATCGCTTTCCCGCACCCGGCCGGTATTGGCGCACAGCGCCGCCTGATGCCGCAACAAGTTAAACGCCTCTTCGCCAATCCGTCGGTTGCTGGCGGACGACTCGCGCAGCGACGGCCGGACCATGAACAGCAAGCGGTAATGTTCCGGGTGCTCCAACCCAAAACGGACACAGGCGTTCATGGCCTGATACAATCCCGCTACTGGGTCTCGCTCCGTCACCGCCAGCGCCACCGCCCGGCTCAACTGGCGAAACGTGTCCCGCAGCAAGGTCTGGAAGAGTTCGTCCTTGTCCCGGAAATAGAGGTAGATGGTGGTAGCCGAATAGTTGATCTCGGTCGCAATCTTGCGCATCGAGACCGCATCGTAACTGCCGGCCTCCACAAACATCTGCTCGGCCGTGTCCAGGATCAGGCGGCGCAACTCTTCCTTGTGTTGTTCCCGACGTGCTGTTATACTCACAATGGCGTTACCACGAACGCAACTGCCAGCCAACCAAAGAGTTTGGGTTGAGTAGTTGCCACTAAACAGTGTTAAGCGATCTGAGTATAGAGAACATTCTGGAATATGTCAAGTAAACGGGCGGGAAGGCCCCTGCGGGCAGAGTGATGCGAGCGTTTATCACAGGCGCAACCGGGTTCATCGGTGGGCATGTGGCCCGCCAATGGCTGGCACGCGGGCATGGGGCAACCTGCCTGGTTCGCGACCCTGGTAGCCCGGCCGCCCAGCAACTGCAGCCTCTGGGTGCCGAACTGGTGGCCGGGGACATCACCCGGCCGGAGATGATGCGCGAGGCAATGACCGGCAGCGACGTGCTTTTTCACATTGCTGGGCGGTACAAAATTGGCCTCGAAGACTCTTCCGCCGCGTTGCGCATCAATGTGGATGGCACCCGCTCTGTGTTGGGGTTGGCGCACGAGTTAAAGATCCCCAATATAGTCTACACCAGCACGGCACTGGTGCTTGGCAATACCCGCGGCCGAGTAGTAGATGAAAGCCATCGCCGAGATTCTCCCTTTGACTCGGAGTACACCCGCACCAAAACCATGGCGCACGAAATAGCCTTGGAGTACATAGCACAGGGCTCTCCCATCCGCATCGTCATGCCTGGTGCTGGGTACGGCCCGGGCGACCACAGCCTTTTGGGTGTTTTGCTACGCGACTACCTGCGTGGCCGGTTTCCGGCCGTGCCGGGCGCGGATTCGGGAGTTTCCCTGATTCACGTAGCAGATGTAGCGGAGGGGCACATCCTGGCAGTCGAAAGAGGCAAGCCAGGAGAGTCGTATTTGCTTGCGGGCACCAACCTGACCTATTGTGCCGTGCTTGAGATGGTGGCGCAGATAGCCGGCCGGCGGCCGCCGCTGGCTTTGCCATCCTGGCCGGTGCCCGTTTTCATCCAGGTCGCCAGACTTGCCAACCGCTTCCTCGCGCTGCCCCCTATTTTCCATCCGGAGACGCTGCAAAACCTTAATCGGGTCACCTACTGGTTCAGCAGTGCCAAGGCTGGGACGGAGCTTGGCTGGCAACCGCGTCCTTTGGAGGATGGAGTTGCCGAGACGGTTCATTGGGAATTGGAACAACTGGCAGAGCACACATGAAACTGGTTATACAAATCCCCTGTTACAATGAAGCCGAGACGTTGCCGGCCGTGCTGGCCGACCTGCCGGCCGCCATCCCTGGCATCGACAGCATCCAAACGGTGGTGGTTGACGATGGCAGCACCGACGACACGGCCCAGCTTGCCCGGCAGTTGGGGGTCATCCACGTTGTCCGTCATACCGGCAACAAAGGGTTGGCCCGTGCCTTCCAAACTGGGCTGGATACCTCCCTGTGGTTGGGGGCAGACATCATTGTCAACACAGACGGCGATAACCAATACCCCGGCCGGTTTATCTCCGCACTCGTCCAACCCATGCTGGATGGCACGGCCGATATCGTGATTGGCAACCGGCAAACGGACACCGTAGAGCATTTCACGCCTGCCAAGAGGCGGCTTCAGAATTGGGGGAGTTGGGTGGTGAGGGTCGCTAGTGGCACTGCAGTCCCTGATGCCCCCAGTGGGTTTCGCGCCTACTCGCGCGAGGCAGCCCTGCGATTGCACGTTCTTACCGATTACACGTATACTCTGGAAACCATTATCCAGGCCGGGAAAAAGGGGCTGCGGGTCGCATCCGTTCCAGTTGAGGTCAACCCGGTGGCGCGCCAGTCGCGCCTAATTAAGAACAACTGGAGTTATGTCAAGCGTTCTGCGGCCACCATCCTTCGCCTGTACACCTTTTACGAGCCACTGCGTACGTTTTTCTATCTCAGTCTGCCGTTTTTTGTGGCTGGATTGTCCCTGCTCGGCCGGTTTGCATATTTCTACCTTATTGGCGACCGTGGTACAGCCCGCTATATCCAGTCGGTCTTTATCGGCGGCACGGCCGTGGTCATTGGCGTCCTCATAGCAACCCTCGGTCTGCTGGCTGATCTCAGTGCTACCAACCGAAGGCTGATGGAGGAACTGCTGTACCGGTTGAGGAAACGGGAGGCAGGGGGCGCTGCTCAAGAATGACCGGAACGGGTTTGACAGCCGGCCGGGCCACGCTACAATGGGCACATGATGAACGCCTTAACTCAAGCTGCAATTGAGCGTGATTTTTCCTGTTGCGCGCTGTGCGGCCATTTTATGGCTACCCTGCTGGCACTGTATGGCAACGAGGGTCTGTCAGCCGCCATCAAGGCCGGCAAAGGCCCCTGGCTGGAGTTCCCTTGGCGCGCCGCGCTTGAAGAGGTGCTGATCGGCTATTTTGACTGGGATTTCTCGTCCGAGGTTGAAAAGCTCGCCGGCCGGTGCCCCTCTTGCCGACGGCGCATGGATTTGCAGCAAACAGAAGACGGCGCACGCCTATGGGTGGAGCATCGCGCTGGTTCGCGCGGCTAGCCCTGCAGCGAGCGCTGCCGCACTGCCTCAAACAACAAAATTCCGGCCGCCACGGCTGCGTTGAGTGATTCCATCCCTCCCGGCATAGGAATCTGCACCAAACCAGCAGCCAGTTCGTTCGCCCGTTGACCAGCCCCGGCCGCCTCGCCACCAATGATCAGCGCCACGGGCCGGGTCCAATCCATCTGATCGTAACCTGGGCCGTCACCGGCAGCGGCCAACCAACAGTCCAGTCCAGCCAGGCGATCCACCACCTGATCCCAACCCAACGACTGGATTGGCAACCGGAAATGGGCACCCATCCCCCCTCGTACAACCTTGGGGTTAAATGGGTCGATGTTCCCCGGCGGCAAGAGCACCAACTCTACCCCAGCGGCCGCGGCCGTGCGCAGAATAGCCCCCAGGTTGCCCGGGATGCGCAGCCGATCCACTACCAGCGCCAAAGTTGGCGCGGCCGGGGGTTCAAGCACAGGGAAGGGTAGCACGGCTAACACCCCCTGCGGCGTCTCGGTATCGGAACAGATTGCCATCAACTCGTCGCTGATGAGGAAAGCGGGAACGTGTAGGCCCTCCAGTTTTGGCAGGGCTTTTTTCCCCCCAGATGTCGCAGCCCAACCAGTGGTGTAACAAACAAAATCAATGGCCTGGGCAGCTGCAAGGGCATCCTCCACCAGGCGCGAACCTTCGACCACATATCGCTGCTCGCGGTAGCGGGTGCGCCGCCGGGCCTGCAAGCCCTGAACAAGCTTGATGCGTGAATTGGATGTACTGGTAATCATGCTGGAACAAAAAGCGGGAGGCAAAGCCTCCCGCCAGTCATGCTCAAGACCGGTTACACTGCCGCTTTGGCGGCAGCCACAACCCGGGTAAAAGTCTCTGGGTCGCGCACGGCCATGTCGGCCAGCACCTTGCGATCCAGCGCAATGTTGGCTACCTTGAGCGCATGAATCAGCCGGCTGTACGAGATGCCATGCAGACGAGCGGCCGCGTTGATCCGCGCGATCCATAGGCGGCGAATATCGCGCCGGCGGTTGCGCCGGTCCCGATAGGCATACCAACTCGACTTGAGCCAGGCCTCGTTTGAGCGGCGGAATAGCCGGCCGCGGGTCCCGTATTGACCCTTGACTGAGTTGATGATCTTTTTATGACGGCGGTGTGTAACCGTCCCACCTTTTACACGCATGAAACACTCCTCGCATTTTGTCTTGGCCCGGACGCTCTACCGCTGGGCGAGGCCGGGCAGCGGATACACTATTACGCTGGGGGATTAGCTTTGTATTTCTTCAAATAGGGAGCAAGCCGCTTGACCCGCTTTTTGTCTCCACGGGTCGTCACCTCCAACATGGAGGAGAATTGGGCCTTGGTCCGAGCCGATTTGCGGCGTCGCAGGTGACTTTTGCCACCCTTGGTCCGCATTAGTTTGCCGCTCCCGGTCAGGCGAAATCGCTTGGCGGCCGCCTTGTAGGTCTTTAGTTTGTATTTCTTGGTTTTTTGCTTGGCCATCTTACTTCCCTTCAACAAACAAGCCCTTGCGGGCTTGCGGTTTGTTTTTCAGTACCAGAACCTCGTGCGTTGTGCTTATTTGGGCGCCAAGACCATAAGCATGGTCCGGCCGTCCATATTCGGCGCTTGCTCCACTACTGCCACATCGGCGAGTTCATCCGCTACCTCTTGCAACGTCTCCAGTGCGATTTCCGGGTAGGTGATTTCGCGGCCGCGGAAGCGGATTCGGACTTTGACTTTCATCCCTTCCTTCAGCCAGCGCTGCGCATCTCTCACTTTAAAAGAACGATGGTGATCGGTTGTCTTGGGGCGCAAGCGGATCTCTTTGACTTCGATCTGTTTTTGCGCCTTGCGCGCCTCACGCGCCTTCTTGGCACGTTCATAAAGGAACTTGCCGTTGTCCATTACGCGGACAACTGGCGGGTCGGCGTTGGGCGAGATTTCCACCAGGTCCAATTGCGCTGCCCGCGCTGCCTTGAGCGCGTCCTCAATTGGAACGGCGCCTACGTGTTTCCCATCTTGATCAATCAAGCGCACAACGGGAACGCGAATTTCCTGATTTATCCGATAATCTGTCTCTTTGATGTCTTTATCTCGCCTGAATCGCTAATGAAACCAATGCTGTCTGTGCAAGCGGCCAATATCATAGCACAACCACCAGTGGTCGTCAAATAAACGCGGCTGGGCGTTGAACCTTGAGCCAAAAACGACTTCTGTTCCGCCCCGCCGGCCGGGGGAGAGTGGGATGTGTTTGGTGAGATAGCCTGAGGTCTTGCAGCTTCAAACGCGGCCGAGTTTGGGTCTTTGGTAGGCCAATGCTATAATTTCGTTGCCCCCAGACGGGGTCGATACCTATTGGAGGTGAATATTCATGCGCTACCCGATTTTGCGATACGTTGTTGTCTTGTGGGGTTTGGCGGCACTGTTGCTGGCTGGCTGTTCTTCGGAACCGGCCGCCACACCCACCCCCACCAGAACCCCTCAGCCCGAGGGGGGGCAGAGCCAGCCTGCCGCCTCCCTGCCTGCACAGGCCGTGCCTACTGCTATTCCTACCTTTACCGCGGCCGCTTCTGAGCCAACGGTTGACGTGCCGACCTTTACCCCTACTCCGGAGGCCGTGGCAGGGCTAATCGGCCCGGACACCTACCCTCCGGATGTGAACCCGCTGACCGGCTTGACTGTCACCGACCCCACCGTGCTGGATCGCCGGCCGCTGGCGGTCAAAATCTCCAATTCCCCCATGCGCTATGTTCGGCCGCAGACCAACCTGGACAAGGCGGACTTGGTCTTTGAGCATTATGCCGAGGGTGGTGTTACCCGGCTGACGGCCGTTTTTTACAGTCAGGGGGCCGGCCAGGTTGGCTCGGTGCGCAGCGGCCGGTTGATCGACCTGGAAATCCCGGCCATGTACCAGGCGGCCTTTGCCTACTCGGGCTCCAGCGTGGGGGTCAAGGCAAAAATCCGCGGCAGCGACTTTTTCGACCGGGTCATCTCGCCGGACTTTGGCTACGGCGAGCCCTATTTCTATCGCGTGCTCAAAGAAGGCTGGCCCATCGAGCACACCATGTACGCTGATCTTTTCGATATCTGGGCCTGGCTGGCGTCCAAGGACAATAACATCCGGCCGGAACTCAAAGGGCTGGCATTTTCCGAGGTAGCGCCGGAAGGTGGCGCGCCGGCCGGCAATGTCCTTGTTGGCTACATTGCCGGCGAAAGCGTGGTGAAATGGGTGTACAGCCCGTCAACCGGCCGGTATCTGCGCTGGCAGGGGGGCGAGGCCCACACCGAGGCCTTGAGCGGCGCTCAACTCTCGGCCGCCAACGTCCTGGTAGTCGGCGCGCACCACGAGGACAGTGACATCCTGGAGGACAACTTTGGTGGCGGCCATTACTCCATCGAGATCCAGGTTTGGGGCGAGGGGCCGGCTACTCTCTTTCGCGATGGCATGCGCTACGAAGGCCGCTGGAAGCGCGTTAACCGGGACGATATGCTTGCCTTCACCGACCTGAATGGAAATATCCTGCCTTTCAAGCCGGGCAATACCTGGTTTCAGATGGTGCCGCTGGGCTTTGACAAGCTGATCGTGGAACCGTAGCACGACGGAACAGCCAAGTCAGAAGGGGTGCATTTGCGCCCCTTTTTTTTGTCTCTGCCGCAACTCCCGTGGTCGGACTCCTGTACTGCCTTGGTAGAGAGCAATCTGTACAGGGAGGTAGGCAATGGACCCGAAAAAGAGCAGGATGCCCGCACTGGTCCTGTTTTTCCTCTCCCCGGCCGTGGGAGAGTTGCTGTCCGGCTCTGCCCCGCCGGCCGAATTCTTTAACCCGTTCACCCTGCTTTTGCTGGGTGTGCTATACGGCGGCGGCGCAATTCTAGTGCGGGAACTGCGCGTGCGTTGGAACAAAGGTTGGCCCACTGTCCTGGCGCTGGGTGCGGCCTATGGGATTGTGGAAGAAGGGTTGATGGTCAAATCCTTTTTTGACCCCCACTGGATGGACCTGGGACTGCTGGGTAGTTATGGTCGCTGGGCGGGGGTCAACTGGGTGTGGTCATTGGAACTGACTTTGTACCATGCGGTGTTCAGCATAGCTATCCCCATTCTGCTGGCGGAAATGCTCTTTCCGTATCTGCGGGATCAGTCTTGGGTCGGCCGGCGTGGGCGGCGTGCCCTGGCGCTGTTCCTGCTGGGAGATGTGCTGCTGGGCTTTTTCCTGCTCACCCCCTATCGGCCGCCGTGGCTCCCCTACCTGCTGGCAGCGGCGGCGGTAGTTCTACTCTACCGGCTGGCCCGACAGTTGCCCGCGCGCTGGTCTGTTCCCACTGCCAACTCTGTTCCGCGGCCGCGCCGCTTTGCGCTGGTGGGGTTCCTGGCGACGGTCGCGTTTTTCGCTACCTTTTGGGTGCTGCCGGAACTGGGGCTCCCGGTGCCAATCACGCTGGCGGCCGGGCTGCTGTTGCCGGTGCTAGTGGCGCGCGCCGTGCGGCGGCTGACCCGGGGCGGAATGTGGGCCGCCGAGCACCAGTTGGCGCTGGCGGCCGGGGCGCTGGGCTTTTTTGTGTTGCTGGCCCCGTTAATGGAGATGGACGGCACCCGGCCGGATAACCCGGCCGGCATGACCGTGGTCGGGTTGGGCGCGTTGCTGTTCCTCATCTGGCTGTGGCGACGCATGCGTCGTCATGCGCTGACAGGGCAGCCAGCGCATTGAGCAAGACTGGCGAAGGAGTGACATCATAACAATAGACCGCAAGATCCTGTTGAGTGTCTTGGGGTTGGCGGTGCTGATTGGAGTCTGCTGTTTGGGCGCGGCCGTGGGCAGCACGCTCTCCCAGAACCATGGGCAGGCGGCCACGCCGGCCGCACTTACTACTGACGTCCAGCCTGAGATGCCAGCCACGCTGTGCGCTCCGACCCCGCCGGTGCTGGTGGTGACTGCCACCGCCCCGCCGGCCGTGGCCACCGTCACCCCCGTGCCGTCGCTTCAGCCGTCCAACCCGGCCGCTGACCTGCAGGCGCTGGTAGCCTATGCCGAGACGGTAAAGCTGATGCTGGACGAAGGTCTGGCGGCCGCCGAGCGGGACGGCGCAATCCTGGAGGCGTCCGAGCAGAACCCGGAGGCGCTCTGCGGCGCAGGCCTGACGCCCCATCCCACCTTGCTGGCGGACGCGGCCTTGATGGACAGCCTGCTGCAACAGCTAGGCCAGGTCACCGCGCCGGCGGAGGCGGCCGCGGCGGTGCACAAACCGCTGCTGGAGAGTGTACGTTTGTGGGGTGAAGCGCTGGACAACATCAACCGCTCCTGCGAGACCGCCAACCCGGCCGCGCAGGGACTGCACCGGTTGGGGGCTGCCCTGCAACTGGGCGGCGCGATGATCAATTTTCACGTTGCTGGCGACAATTTCTGGCGGTTGATGATCCTGAATGGGCTGGAGGCAATTGTGGGTACGCCTCTGCCGTAGCGGCTAGCCTTCCCTTCCGGCGGCCATCCCCGCCACCGCGCCGCTGCTGAAGGCAAACTGCAAGTTGTAGCCGCCGCACGGCCCCACCACGTCCAGCACCTCCCCAGCCAGGTACAGCCCCGGCACCCGGCGTGATTCCATCGTCCGTGGGTCCACCTCGGCTACCGGAACGCCCCCGGCCGAGACCTGGCTGAACTGAAAGCCGCGCGTACCGGTCACCTCCACCGGGAGGTTGGTCAGCAGGTCCATCACCCGCGCTGGGTCGCGTTCCGCAAGTTGATCCATCCGGGCGTCGGCCGGCAGGCCCGCCAGCTGGAGGATGACCGGCGGGATTTTGACCGGCAGCACGGCGCCCAACAACACCTGCAGCGGGATGGGCTGGTTGCGCTTGGCCGCCAGCAATTCGCGCAAATCGGCCTGGTGGTGCGGGACCAGGTTGATGACCAGCCGTTCATCCCGGCCCTGGATAAGATGGCTGAGGTCCATGGCGGCCGGGCCGCTAAAGCCAAACTGGGTGAACATCAGGTTGCCCACCGTGCTCGCCAGCAGTTGCTCCCCTCGCACCAGCGCCAGCCCTACATCCAGCCGCACCCCCTGCAGCTTGTGGAACCGGCCGACCTCGGCGCGGATGGGGGCCAACGCCGGCCGGACCGGCCGTATCGTGTGGCCTAGCCTTTCCAGCACCGGGAACAGCTCTCCCTTGGAGCCCAGCGCCGGGTACGCCTTGCCACCGGCCGCCACTACCACCCGCGCTACGGGGATGGTGTGGCTGGGCCCACCTGCTTCCAGCAGAAAGCGCCCTTTCTGTGGCCGCAGGTCGCTGATCTTGGTCTGCAGATGCAGTTCGACCCCGGCTACTTCCAGTGCGGCGGCAAATGCCTGTTGGACCGTGGCGGCCGCGTTGGAAACGGGATAGTACCAGCCGTCGTGCGTTGCATAGGTCAGCACGCCTAGCTCGCGCAGGGCGTCCAGCAGCGCCTGACGGCCAAAGCGCTCAAACAGTGCTTCCAAAAAAGCGGGGTCGGCGCAGGCGTAACCGCCGGCCGCAACCCCGTCGTTGGTCAGGTTGCAACGGCCGTTGCCGGTTACCAGCAGTTTTCGGCCGACGATCTGGTTGGTGTCGAACAGCAATACCTGGCTGCCCTGCCTGGCAGCTTCCAGCGCAGCCATCATCCCGGCCGGGCCGGCACCGATTATCCCGACGCGCATCACCCGCCTCCCCGCCACGGCCGGACCCGCTGCGCCAGCCGGAGCGCGTCCAGTGCGCAGGTCATGATCCCGCCCGCGTACCCTGCCCCCTCGCCCAGAAGAAAAAGACCGGCCATGGAGACCGACTGCCAGTTCTCGTCCCTCAGCACCCGCACCGGGCTGGAGGTGCGGCTCTCAAAACCAATCAAAACCCCTTGGTCCACAAAGCCGTGCATGCGCCGGTCAAAGTCGGACAGACCGGCCTTGAGAGCGGGCAGGATGGCGGGCGGCAGTACGTCGTTCAGGTCGGCCGGCATGACCCCCGGCCGGTAGCTGGTGGGTGGCAGGGTGCGGGACGGCCGGTCGTGCAGTAGGTCCTGCGCCCGCTGCGCCGGAGCCAGGTAGCCACCGCCGCCGGCCGCAAACGCTCGTCGTTCGAACTGCTGCTGGAAGGCGATGGCCTCCAGCGGCATATGGAACCCGTGCTCGGCCGGGTCCACCCCAACCACCATCGCGCTGTTGGAAAACGGGTCGCTGCGTCCAGAGTGGCTCATCCCGTTGACCACCAGCCCGTCCAGTTCGCTGGCGGCGCAGACCACCTGTCCGCCCGGGCACATGCAAAAGCTGTACACCGGCTGCCGGCCGAAGCGGAACGTCAACTTGTAATCGGCCGCCGGGAGCACGCCGGCCGCGGCCGGCGGAATCCCGTACTGAGCCTGGTCGACGAATGCGGCCGGGTGCTCGATGCGTGCCCCCACCGCAAAGGGCTTGGGCTCCATCGCCACCCCGCGCCGGAAGAGCATCTCCAGCGTATCCCGTGCGCTGTGCCCCACCGCCAGCACCACGCAGGCCGCAGGCACTGCCCGGTCGTTGACCCGCACGCCGGTTACCGTGTTGGCGTCCAGAAGCAAGTCGGTCACCGCATGGCCAAAATGGACCTCGCCACCCAGCGCTTCAATCTGCCCGCGGATCTGTCCGACCACCCGCCTCAAAAAGTCAGTGCCGATGTGTGGCTTGCTCTGATACAGGATCCGTTCCGGCGCGCCGGCGTCCACAAAGGTTTGCAGCACCGCATCGTTCAGCCAATGGCGCTTGCCAGTGCTCAACTTGCCGTCGGAAAAGGTGCCAGCGCCCCCTTCGCCAAACTGGAGATTGGACTCCGGGTTCAGCAGCCCATCCCCCCACAGCGCCGCTACAGTGTGCACCCGCTGCTCTACCGGCTCGCCCCGCTCGTAGATCACCGGCCGGTAGCCCAGCCTGGCCAGTTCCAACCCCAGGAACATCCCGGCCGGGCCAAAACCAACGATCACCGGCCGTGCGGGCCATTGCAGGTCTCTCTCCGGTTCCGGCCGGATGGGCGGCGCGTGCACCTCAATCTCCCCGGCCGCCAGTAGCTTGTCCAGTCGCGGCGTCATCCGGGAGACGCTGAAGCGCAGGTTGTATACATAGGCCACGGCCGGTTTGCGGCGGGCGTCAATCGCCTCCCGTTCCACCGTCACCCGCTCGATCTCTGGTAACTCTAGTTGCCGGGCCAGCGTCAGGCGCAAGGGCTCGTGGTCAAAAGCTGACCTGCGCAGTCCGCGATACACGTACTCGGTCATGGTTTTCCCGCCAGACTATACCTCACTTGCGGCCGGTTGCCCACCCCCGTCATGCCCTGGTATAATTTCCGGCAATGAAACAGACGATTGCATCTGTGAACCAGGTGGGCATTAACGCCCACTTGTTGTCTCACCAGGCCAGCTACCGCAGCGCAGGGATACACGGCTATATCCACAATCTAATCCGCCACTTGCCGGCCGCTGCGGCCGGCACGGGCCTGCAATTCACCCTTTTCCTGGGCAGGGGGCAGGTGGAGGGAGGGGATCGGCTGACCATCCGGCGCTCGTCCTGGCCTACCGGCCGGCCTCTGGCCCGTATCCTGTGGGAGCAACTGGTGCTCCCCTGGCAACGGATGGATTTGCTGCACAGTGCTGCCTTTGTCGCGCCTGTCATCGCCCCCTGGCCCACGGTGATTACGGTCTACGATCTGAGCTTTGCCCACTACCCGCAGGCCTTAACCGCCGGCCGGCGAGCATACCTGGGTGTCCTTGGCCGCTATTCGTGCCGGCGCGCCCGACAAGTTATTGCCATCTCCCAGAGCACGCGTAGGGATATAGTCAAGCAGTGGGGCATTCCGGCCGATAGAATAGTCGTTGCATACCCCGGTGTGGGCGACGAGTTCCGGCCGCTGCCGGCCGGGGAAGTATCCGCATTCCGCGCCCGGCGCAATCTGCCGGAGCAGTTTATCCTACATCTGGGCACCTTGCAGCCGCGCAAAAACTTGGTACGCTTGATCCAAGCATACGGCCGGCTAGGAACCGACGCCAAATTGGTGTTGGCCGGCGGCCGCGGCTGGCTGTACGAGGAGATTTTGAGCGAGATCGAAAAACTGAATCTGCACCACGCCGTGTTGCTCCCTGGCTACGTGCCGGACGAAGAGTTGCCGTTGTGGTACAATGCCGCCACCCTGCTGGCGTATCCTTCGCTATACGAGGGCTTTGGCTTGCCTGTGGTGGAGGCGATGGCCTGCGGGACACCGGTGGTCACATCCAACGTTTCGTCGCTGCCGGAGGCGGCCGGCGAGAGTGAGGCCGGTGCGGCTCTGTTGGTCAACCCGCACGACGTGGATGAGTTGGCGGCCGCGCTCCACAGCGCGCTGAACGATCAATCGCTACAAGACCAGCTGCGCGACCGCGGGTTTCGGCAGGCTGCACGTTTCGGTTGGCAGGAAACCGCGGCTGCCACGGTTGCGGCGTACCAGCGAGCCCTAGAGGTGCGGCCGTGAGCAGACGTCGCCAAAACCGGACCCTCGTGACCCAGTGGGTGGTCATCATCACCGACCTGTTGCTGATCAATGCCGCCTTTGCCCTCAGCTACTATCTGCGCTACGATGTGGAGTTGTTCCGCAATGTGGACCCGGTGAACTTTGTCCCCTATTCCGCCTACCTGGGGCTGCAACTGGGCTATTCGGCCGTGCTGGCTGCCACCCTCAAGCTGGACGGGGCGTGGAAACTGCGCCGGGGTGCCAGTTGGCTGGATGAGGTGTACACGATCGTCAACGGCACCACTACCGGCATGGCTATTGTGCTGGTAGTGATATTTGGCTTCCGGCCGCTGGCCTATTCCCGCTTGTTGTTCCTTTACGTAAGTGTGCTCACCGTCCTGCTCCTCAGCCTCGGCCGACTGGTCAAGCGGACGGTGGAGAGCCAGCAGCGGCGGCGGGGCATTGGAGTGGATCGCACGCTGATCGTCGGGGCGGGTGAGGTGGGGCGCGCGGTGATGCGCACGCTGGTGGCCCGGCCGGACCTGGGCTATCAGGTGGTGGGCTTTGTGGAGCCGGAGCCACAGAACGGCCGGGATGTGATCGGCCGGTTCCGCCGCCTGGGCACGCTGGAAAACCTGCCGCAAACAATGGCAGAACACGACATCAACGAGGTCATCATCACGCTACCCACCAGCCAGCATCGCACCATCCAGCGGATCATTCGCCACTGCCGCCGCGCCCATGTGCGGGCGCGCATCGTGCCGGATTTTTTCCAACTGACGCTAAACCAGGTGGACGTAGACAACCTGGGCGGGATTCCACTGGTCGGCATCCGGGAGACGGCGCTGGGCCGGGGGCCGCGGGCTGTCAAACGGCTGATGGACATTGCAGGTGCCGTCGTTGGGCTGACCATTTCTGCCCCGCTGATGGCGGTAGTAGCTGCAGCGATTCGGCTGGAAAGTGAGGGGCCGGCGCTTTTTTCTCAGGAACGCCTGGGGGTAAACGAGCGCCCCTTCCAGGTAATCAAGTTCCGCTCCATGCGCATTGGTGCAGAAGCGGAAAGGGGGACTCTGTTGGACCGGAATGAGGCTGACGGACCGCTGTTCAAGATCAAGGATGACCCCCGCCTGACGCGAGTCGGCCGTTTGATCCGGCGCGCGAGCCTGGATGAGCTACCCCAGTTCATCAACGTGCTGCGCGGTGAAATGAGCCTGGTTGGCCCCCGGCCGCCGCTAGAGTCCGAGGTGGCCGAATACCAGAGTTGGCAGCGCAAGCGGCTGGCGGTCAAGCCAGGGATGACCGGTCTGTGGCAGGTGAGCGGCCGGAGCGATCTGACCTTTGACGAAATGTGTTTGCTGGACATCTATTACATTGAAAACTGGAGCCTCTGGCTGGATATTCGAATTATTCTGCGCACCATCCCTCAATTCTTTATGGCCAGGGGTGCATATTAGGAGATGGCATGTTCAAACTCACGCCTCAAGAACGATCTGATTTGACCACATTTTTGAGCAAATTGGTCCGCACGCCCAGCCTCTCCACCCAAGAAGAGCGAGTAGCGCAACTACTGGCGAACGAGTTGCGCCAGATTGGGGTGGAAGAGGTACGTATTGACCGGGTGGGGAACGTGGTGGCGCGGATTGGAGCCGGCCGGGGGCCAATGTTGCTGTACAACGGGCATATGGACACGGTAGATGTCACCGACCGCGCTTCGTGGGATTCCGACCCCTGGAAGGGGATAGTTAAGGAGGGGAAGCTGTTTGGCATTGGCTCGGCCGACATGAAAGCTTCGCTTGCGGCGATGGTTTACGGGGTAAAAAAGCTACTGGAGGCCGAGGTTGTGCTGAAGGGCCAATTGGTGCTGGCGTTTGTGGTGCAGGAAGAGCCCTGCGAAGGGGCAGCAATGCGCGTGCTGGTGGAGGAGGAAAAGGTCCGGCCGGACTGGGTCGTGCTGGGAGAGCCAACCGACCTGGAGATTAGTCGTGGTCAGCGCGGCCGGGTAGAGTTGCGGGTGACGACCCACGGCCGATCCAGCCACGCCGCCCGGCCGGACAACGGTGAGAATGCTATCTATGCGGCCATGCGCCTGATCTTTGGCGTGGAACTCCTCTCCGGCAACCTGGCGGCCGACCGCTTCCTGGGGGCTGGTAGTTTGGCGATCACCCAGATTGAGAGTAGCGCTCCTAGCCGCAATGCGGTGCCGGATCAGTGCACCTTTTACATTGACCGCCGACTCACGCTGGGCGAATCGGAGACCCGCGCCCTGGCTGAGGTCCAGTCGGTCATTATGCGGGAAGGGGTACCCGCCACGGTGGAGATCACCCACTACGAAGCGACCAGTTATGCCGGCTATCGCTTCCGTGTGCGTGAGGTGTTCCCGCCGTGGGCGCTGCCGGCCGACCATCCATTGATACAAACCGCCGCCGGCTCGCTGCGGAAAACGCTGGGCCGCCGCCCAGAGATCACCCGCTGGGCCTTTTCCACCGACGGCGTGTACACCATGGGCCAGGCCCACATTCCCACCATCGGCTTTGGGCCTGGCCAGCCGGAGCTGGCGCACGCGCCTAATGAGCACGTGGCGCTGGCCGACGTTCACCTGGCGGCCGAAGCCTACGCCCAATTGGCGGTCGACCTGCTGGAGGAACTGGCATGACGCACGAGAAGAGCAGGACCCGACCGCTGGGATCCACCAACCGGCTCAAGAGAATGCTGGAGATCAGCGTCGAACTCAACTCGGCCGCCGAGCTGGATGCGCTGTTGGGCGTGATTATGGATGCGGCCCGGGAATTGACTGCCAGCGAAGCGGCCTCGGTGCTATTGCTCAACCCGCATACCCGCGAGTTGTACTTTGCTGCTACCTCGGCCGGGGCCCACCCTGACCTAATCGGAATGACGGTTTCGCCAGATTCGAGCATTGCTGGTGCGGTCCTGGAAACGGCCGTGCCGTTGCTGGTCTCAGACGTGCGACAGGACCCGCGCCATAATCAGGAGATCGGCCGGGCGATCAACTTTGAGACCCGGTCACTGCTGGGGGTGCCCATGCTGGCGGCCGGGCACAAAGTGGGTGTGCTGGAAGCGATCAATAAAACAGGCGGGCAGTTTTCCCAAGATGACGTGGAGACGCTGTCCACGCTTGCCAGCCTGGCGGCCATTGCCATCCACAAGGCAGGGCTGATCGCTCAACTGCGCGAAGCCAATCAGCGCCTCAGCGAACTGGATCAACTCAAGAGCCAGTTCATCGCCATCGCGTCTCACGAACTGCGCACCCCGCTTGGTCTCATCTTGGGTTATGCAACCCTGTTGCGAGAAAAAGTGGGCGGGGAAGAGTTGGAACACGTGCTGGACGCAGCCGCCCGGCTGCGCGGCCTGATGGGCGAAATGTTTAATCTGCAATACATTGAAACCGGCAAGAACCAGCTCCAGTTGAGCCGTTTCTGCTTGACCGATTTTGTGCGCGAGGTGGTTGAGGAGTGGTCAAGGCTGGCAGATGCCCGCGGCCACAAGGTGCATGTCGGCATGCCGGCCGATCGGTGCGACGTGACGGCCGACCCTGAAGCGCTGCGCCTGGTGATGAACAACCTGGTTTCCAACGCGGTCAAGTTCACGCCGCCGGATGGGGCAATCAACATCTCTATCACCTGCCGGCCGAGCGAGGCTTGGGTGGCTGTTCAAGATTCAGGAGACGGCATCGCTCAGGCAGATCAAAAGCACGTCTTTTCCCGCTTTTTCCAGGTGGAAAACCACCTCACCCGGCGGCATGGCGGGTTGGGTATTGGCCTGGCGGTGGCCAAAGACCTGCTGGAATTGCAAAACGGCCGGATCTGGCTGGAAAGCGAAGAGGGCCAGGGCAGCATCTTTATCTTCGCCCTTCCACTGGCGAACGGATAGCCGCCCGCTGCCTACAATTCAAACGCTTCGCCGGGCTTGAGCACCACCGGCTGGCTGTCGGTTTCCCGTTCCACCCGGGCCGCCCAGGCATGGGGGTCCTGGGCAATCAAATCCCAGGTGTTAAAGTGAACCGGAATGACCGTCCTGGGGCGCAAAAGCTTGACGGCCGCCAGCGCATCGTCGGGCCCCATGGTAAAGTTGTCGCCAATCGGCAGCACAGCCAGGTCCAACCCCTCGTCCCCGTACAGCTTCATGCTGTAGAACAGGCCGGTATCGCACGCAAAGTAGATCTTTTTGCCATCGTTAGTGGTGATGAGCACCCCGGCCGGGTTGCCACCGTCGCTGCCGTCCGGCAGAGCCGAGCCGTGTTGGGCGATAGTCAATTTGACATAGCCAAATGGGTAGGTGAAACCGCCGCCGATATGTTGCGGGTGAACGTTCTCCACCCCCTGCCCGGCTAGCCAATGGGTGATCTCGAAATTACTGATCACCGTCGCGCCGGTGCGGCGGGCGATTGCCACGGTGTCCCCCACATGGTCGCCGTGGCCGTGAGAGACGAGGATGAAATCGGCCGGGATGTTATCCGCTCGCATGGCCGTGGCCGGGTTGTCGGTGAAAAACGGATCCAGCAACACGTGTGTGCCATCAATCTCCATGCCAAAGGTGGCATGGCCGTGCCAGGTAAGTTTGAATGCCATCCTGCCTCCTGTGAACTTGGGATAATTTGCCGCACATGGAGTATAATTCAAGCTATTGGGAGCGTCAACAGGAGTAACTGCTCAGCCCAAGGGCTTGGGCGGGGTAAGATGGGGGGTGCGCGGGCGTGGGACATCCCGCTAAAAGCGGGGCGGAGCGCCCGCACACCCCCCATAAATCTTTGCACTGCCTGAGTGGTTACCAACAGGACAGAAACGAGATGACAGCGATAGATAAAGACAGCCCTCGCCCCCTGATTTTCCCGCTCACCTGGCTGACCTGCACGCCATTGCTGCGCGGCAACTGGGTGGCCATTGGTTTGAGCCTTGTGCCGGCCGCCCTGTCGCTGCTTGCCCTCGCCGTTGCCTCTGCGCTGGAACAGCCCAACCAGGGCGTGGCGCTTTTTTCCAGTGCGCTGTTCCTATCGCTCAGCGCCACGCTGATCCAGGTGCCCGCTTATCTGGGCCATGTGCTGTTGACCGACGAGCACCTGACAGTGGCGGTGCGCTTTTCCGGCCGGCGGGGCCAATTGCGCGTCCCGCGCCAGGCGATCCGGCACGCGGTGTTTGAACCCCTGAACCGGCCGCCGGCCTGGTTGCCCTTTGCCTGGGCGCTGGTTGAACTGCTTTTTGCGATGGGGGCTGCCTCGGCCGGCTGGGGGGGTGGTGGCGGGCAATGGACCTGGCTGACTGCCCTGGCGGCCGGGCTCTCCGTCTGGCCGCTGATGGTCGCCCGCTGGCAGGCCAGGACACAGGTGATCCTGACCTACAACCGTGCGGATGGCGACCAGCCCGGCCTGATCCGCGCCTGGGCCACCCCGCAACAGGCCGGCTCGCTCATCCACACGCTGGAGGGGAGAATTGACTGGGATGAGCCGCAGGGAAAGCCGGATGAGGAGCAGGATAACCAGCCCCTCGCGACCGGCTAGCGCACCGACTCGGCGACGGCGATCAAATCGTCCACCGCGTACTGTTGGCCGTGCGCCAGCAGGCTGTACTGCACCCCGTCCTTTACCCAGATGAGCGTCACCGTCTGCTCCTGGTAGCGCCACTCCCCGCTGGGATTGTCCCATCCACCGCGCACCAGCGCTGCTTCCCGGCCACCCACCATTACTGGCTCGCTGCTGTCCACACCGACGATGGTTTGGATTGGCTGGCTCTCGTCGTAACGGTGAACGCTCAACTCCAGCAGGTTGCCCTCCGGGTCGTGCCAGGTGATCTGTACCACTTCGGCCACCACATCGTTCGGCCGCCAGACCTCCACCTCGCCATCGCTGGCGTACCCATCGGGCAAGCAGGCTGGCAGGCTAAACGCAAATGGGACCAGCTCTTGCGCCTCTTCCAGCGAAACACGTTGTCCTTCGATGGTGACCGCGTCTGAACTGTCCGGCATCCTGTCCGACACCAGCAGATGGACCTGCCCAAGGACCTGTATCACATCATCCAGAGCTGCCCGCGCGGCCGGCGAGGCCAGCAGCACCGCAAGCACAAGCACCAGCGCCACGGCCGCCCAGGCCCGGCGCGGGATTGACAGGGAGCTCCTGCTTTTGCAGGGGATGGACAAAACCCGGCGCTGCAATTCCTCTCCTGGCACCGCGCGCAAGGCGACCAATTCACGGGCCAATTCGGCGTCGGCCCCGACAAACTCTTCACCGATCTGCTCACGCACTTGCCACCTCCCATTGCACGCGCAGTTTGCGCACTGCTCGATGCACGGCCGACCCGACCGCCGTTTCGCTCTTCCCCAGCAGGACGGCGATTTGCCGGTTGGTCATTCCCGCTCCAAACTTGAGCGCGACCAGTTCTCGCTCCCACTCGCTCAAGGCAAGCACCAGTTGCCGGAGGCGTTCCCGGCGAGCCATCTGCTCGACTTCCGCCTCGGGTGTTAGCGACTGGTCGGGAAAGCGTTCATCCAGGGTGATCACGGGCCGGCGTCTCTGCCGGCGCTGCCAGTCCACTACCACGCGGCCGGCAATCGCAAACAGCCAGGTGGAGAAGGCGGCCCGCTCTGGCCGGTAGCGGCGACGGGCGCGCCAGGCCCGCTCAAAGGCATCGGCCGTCAGATCCTCTGCCACCAGCCGGTTCCCGACGCGAAAGAGGCAGTAGTTAAGGACCGGGTTGATCTGGGCACGGTACAACTCGGCAAAAGCGTCCGCATCCAGGGCGGCCGGGCGGGCCAACGAAACGACAGTATCCATTATCGCATTCATCTCATTGATTGCGCACGTTACGCATAAATATACGTTGAAGCGGCCCACCCATCACGGAACTTGAGCCAACTGGTCCCGGCTGGTCGGGTTGGCGCGAATCACGCCGGGTCAGTCGCTCTGAACAACGCCGATGCGGTTTGCCAGCCGGCCGGATGTCAGCCAGCGCAGCACCAGCGCGGTCCGCCAGAATGCCACCGCCGCCATGCCATGGGCCAGCACTGCAAACAGCGGTGGCGTCTGCTGCGTGTAATAGGTCCAGCAGAGCCTGGTGGTCCCCCAGCGTTCCAGAAAGTAACCCAGGCCGCTGCCGGCCGCAAAGGTCAGCAGCGCCAGGCGATGATCGGTGGGCGTCGCGATGAGCAGTGTGCAGAGTAGCAAGGCCATCATAGTCAGTGATTTGCTCGTCGTTGGCCAGACGAAGTATAGCATCAACCCACAAAAGATCGCAAAGGTGAACCAGTACAAAGCGCGTGTCGTCTGGCCCTCGCGCCTGGGTGCCAGATGGTCGAGGAGGCGGACCAGCCGATCGATGGACAGGCTGGCAATTGGCCAGGCGGGTATGATCCACAGTGGCGGCCGTTCCAGCGTATAGTAGGTCCACAACCCGGTCTGGGTGCCCCAACTCTCGATCACCAGTCCGCCTGCCAGGCCCATAACCAGAATCCAGGCGTCCTGTTTCAAATCCGCCCCGGCCATGATCAGCAGCGACATGACGGCAAAAATGCCAATCAGCAGCCAATCGAGCTGGCGCCACACCGGCCGGGACCAGTCGATGGCAGCCAGGTATTCCTCGGCCAGTGGCCACCAGACATACGCCAGCAACCCCAACGTTGCCACAAAGCCGCTCATCAGGGTATAGCTGGCGCGTGTCCAACGAAACGTGCGCCACAGGCTCTGCAGACGGCTCTCTTGCGTCGCTTCTCCAGCCACCCGCCCTCACACGAAAGGGGACAACGCACAGGGTCCGGCCGCGCATTTGCCACAGACGTCTGTCAGCCCCAACTCTTCAAAGCTCTTGGCAACGTGCAGCAGCCAGCGGTAGCAGAGCTGTTTGTCAAGCCCGCTTTCCTTGAGTGCTCCCACCGGGCAGCGTTCCACACAAACCGTGCAACTTTGGTCCACATAGTATTTGCAATGGTTCGGGAGTGGCCCGGCCGGTGGCGAGGTGGGCTCCAGCGCCGTCTCCAGTACCACGCTGCCGCAGCGACCGGCGCAGCCGGCCGGGGTGATCAGCATGCGATGCAGCCCAAAGCCCCCCAATCCGGCAATCACCGCCACGCTCTTGTGCGACCAGCGGCTGACGAGCGTCACCGGGTCCCAATTGTGCGTGGAGGGCTCGGTCACGGCCGGGATCCCCCGGCCGGCCAGCGCGGACACCAACCCCTGGCTGATGTGGTTGATCAGCGCGTTCGTTTCCACGTACGCCAGCGCCCACTCCTGGGCTACCTGGCGGGGTTCGACGCGGTTGGCATCCACCACTTCCAGGGCAAATGGCACAAAGAAGGCTACCACCGACCGGGCCGAGGACAACAGGTCGGTTGGCAGATAGTGGCTGGGCTCGGCAACCAGACGCAATTGTGCGAAACGGGGGTCGGCCGCGGCGGCAAAGCCAACCAGCGGTGGCCGGTAACGGGTTTGGGCTTTGGCCTGTTCGACTTGCAGGTGAATATAGTCTCGTATCCATTGTTCCAACGCGCGCATGGGGCGAGTATAGAATAATTCAGGCGTTTTGCAAATTGACAAACGCCTATAGGAAAGGTATAATGCACGCCGAACGCGCACAGGACCACGGTTCTATGCGAGCGGTTGGGCAGTTGCTTGTGAGCATGCTATCCGCAGAACAGCGTCCGGTCAAAGCCTTAGTCACAGGAGGCGTAACACAAAGGATTTTTTCATCTGATGTGTAACCACCTTTATCCTGAACCAGGTGGCCCGGTAGTGTGCTGGACGGAGTGAAGCGACTAGCCTACCGGGCTTTTTTTCTGGAAACCTGACAAAGGTATGAATGTAGATGGATAGCTCTCAAGCGCAACAGGAAGAAATACTGGAACAACCGCAAATGGTTGAACCTGAACCAGTCACCGAGGAAAAGCCCCTGCTCAAGCGCGGCGACATTCTGGAGGGGACTGTGCTATCCATCGACGAAGAAGGCCTGCTGGTTGACCTCGCGGACGCCGGCGATGTTTCGCAGCAACAGGCTTTTGTCCCGGCACATGATCTGGACAAGTTGAGCGCCAGTCGCCGCGAGTCGCTTCAGGCGGGCAAATCGGTGCGCGTCTACGTGATGAACCCGGCCGACGATCACGGCCGGTTGGTGGTAAGCATTCACCAGGCTGTGCTCAACCAGAAGTGGCTGGAGGCCGAAAGGCTGTTGGAGAGCGGAGAGATCTGGGAAGGCAAGGTGGTGGGGTATAACCAGGGCGGCGTCATTGTGCCGTTTGGTCGCCTCCGGGGCTTTGTGCCCATCTCCCATCTCATGGATATTCCCCGGCGCTCCAGCGCGGGCGTGATTCGGGAGCGGCTGGGGAACTATGTCGGCCGGACCCTGCCATTGCGGGTCATCGAAGTTGACCGGCGGCGGCGACGGTTGCTTCTCTCCCATCGTAAGGCATACTCTGCCTGGCGCGAACGCCAGCGTCAAGAGTTTATCGAAAGCCTAAAAGTGGGCGAAATCCGTGCCGGCCGAGTGCGTGACCTGCAGGACTTTGGCGCGTTTGTAGACCTGGGTGGCGGTGATGGTCTCATTCACATCTCTGAACTTGCCTGGCATCGCGTGGATCATCCCAAGGATGTGTTGCGCGTCGGCCAGGAGGTCAAGGTGTACGTGCTGCGCGTGAATCGAAAGCGCAAACGGGTGGCCCTCAGCCTTCGGCGGCTCTTGCCCCACCCCTGGGAAAACGTCGAGGAGCGCTATCCGCGCGACCAGTTGGTGGAAGGAACCATCACCCGGATCACCGACTTTGGAGCCTTTGTAGAGCTGGAGCCCGGCGTTGAGGGGCTGCTGCATTCCCGCCATCTCCCGTGGGCGGCCGGGAACGACCCCGGCAAAGTGATCAACGAGGGAGAAACGCACCTGCTGCGCGTCATCAGCGTAGAACAGGACCGCAGGCGGATTGGACTGAGTATGCGCGCCGTCACCCAGGATGAGCAGATGGAGTGGATGGCGCGGCGCGCACAGACCATGGAAGACGAGATAATCGGTCTGGATGACTTGACCGACGAAGAAGAGTAACCGGACAGGCTTGGAAACTGCAAGAAAAAGGTGGTGATAAAAGTTGACCAGTGTCACGCTTCGGCCGAATGAGTCGCAGGAAAGTTTGCTCAGGCGCTTTCGCAAGCAGGTCACCAAGGATGGTGTCATGAGTGCGGTGCGTCGGAAGCGATGGTACGTTTCCAAGAGCGAGTTGCGGCGCATTGAGAAGAAGAAGGCCATTCGTCGTTTGCGGCGGCGAGATTACCGGCGAGTGGAACCGCAAGGTTGAACCAGCTCGCGCAACCCAGAGCGCCTGCTCGATAGCTCGAGCAGGCAAGATGAGGATTATGGCAGCAAAAGGAAAAGAGGAGAAGATCGAGGTCGAGGGCACCGTTGTTGAAGCGTTGCCGGGCACTCAATTCCGTGTCGAGTTGGATAACGGGCACGAGATTCTGGCCTACCTCTCCGGCAAGATGCGCAAGTATTACATACGCATTCTGCTGGGCGATCGGGTAAGGCTGGAACTTTCCCCGTACGACTTGACCCGCGGCCGGATCACCTACCGCTACAAAAAGCAGTTCAACTCCCAACCGCGTGCATAAGTTGGGGGGATTCCCCCAACGCGCAGTTGTTGGGCCCACGTCGTGGGCAACTTGCTGCTGAAAGCGACGCGCCACCTTGCGCAGGTGGCGCTTTTTTTATTCCCCCGGCCGCCGGCCGATCAGCGTGACCCAGTCCTTGACCTGCCGCTGTTCATCCAGTTGAATGCCCACTCGTTCCATTCCAGCCTGGATTTCCGGGGACTGGTCTTCAATAATGCCGGAGAAGACGATTTTTCCACCCGGCCGCACGACCCCCTCCAGCCCACCATCCAGCAGTTGCATAATCACCGGGGCCAGGATGTTGACCAGCACCAGATCCCAGGTCCGGCCGGGGGCAATGTCGCCCAACGTGCCGCGCTGGATCTGAACCACGTCCGCCACGTCGTTGTTGGCGCAGTTCTGGATGGCCGCTTGAACCGCCACGTCGTCGGTATCCAGCGCCAGGATGGGGCCTGCCCCAAGTTTGGCGGCCGCAATGGCCAGAATTCCAGACCCGGTGCCCAGGTCCATCACACTGATTCCCGGGTGGGCCTGCTCTTCCACTGCCTCCAGGCACATGCGGGTCGTGGGGTGCAGGCCGGTGCCGAATGCCATACCGGGGTCCATCAGCAAAACAACCTCGTCCGGCCGGGGCGTGGCCGCCTCCCACGCCGGGCAGATCAACAAGCGCCGGCCGATGCGGAAAGCAGTATAGTGCCGCTTCCAGGCGTTGGCCCAGTCCTCTTCGCAAACGGTGCTGAACGCCGGCGCGGGGATGGGGCGCAGTTGGCCCATGTGCCAGAGGATTTCCTCAATCCGCTGGCGGACAGCCGGGGTGTCCTCTTTGGCCGGGAGATAGATGGAGACGGTGACCTGTTCGTCGAGTACCGGCTCTGGCGCGTCGACCGATAAATCTGCCGCCCACTGTTCCAGCGAGACTCCCCCATGAGCGAATGGCCGCAGCATCTCTGCCACCGCCTCGGCCGCCTCGCCGTCCACCTGCACGCTCACCCGGGTCCAGTTCACAGCCCCAGCGCGTCCTTCAGGTCTTTCAGGTGGTCAAACAGCCCCTTTTCTTTCTTTTCCGAGATGATCTCCTTGCCCAGCGTCCGGCCGAGATCCCGCAGCAATTGCTCCTGTTCTTCGGTCAACTTGCGGGGCACCGCCACCTGGATGATGATGATCTGATCACCCCGGCCGTCCCGCCGCAAGTGGGGCACGCCCCGGCCGCGCAACCGGGTCACATGGCCCGGCTGGGTGCCGGGTCCAATACGCAACTTGTCCTCCCCATCCAGGGTTGGGATCACGATTTCATCGCCCAACGCTGCCTGGGCCATGTTCACCACCACTTCCAGAATGATATCGTCACCCTGCCGCTGGAAAAAGGCGTGCTCCTGGACGTGGATAAAGACATACAGGTTGCCCGGCGGTCCGCCGCGAACGCCAGCATCGCCTTCGCCGGCCAGCCGGATGCGGGTGCCAGTGTCCACGCCGGGCGGGATCTGAACCTTCAGATCGCGGGTGGCCTGGACCCGTTTGCGACCGTGACAGTTGCTGCACGGTGTGGTGATCGTCTCGCCGCTGCCGCCACAAGTGGGGCAGGTGGTGCTGGTGACCACCGAACCGAGGAAGGACTGCTGCACACGTCGGACCTCGCCGCTGCCACGGCATTGGCTGCAGACAATTGGCGTGGTGCCCGGTTCGGCTCCGCTCCCCTGGCATGATGGGCAGCTCTCTGTGCGCGGAATCTGGATCTCCTTGTCGGTTCCAAAAACCGCCTCCTCAAACGAGATTGAGAGATCAACGCGCAGGTCCTCGCCGCGCAGGGGGCCGCGCGCCCGGCCGCCCCGCATCCCGGTCATGCCGCCAAAAAACTCTTCAAAGATATCGCCAAAGCCACCAAAGCCAAAACCATCCGCGCCGGCGTTGCCATGTATGGCGGCATGCCCAAAGCGGTCGTACGTGGATCGCTTCTGGTCGTTACCTAGAACCTCGTACGCTTCGTTGATCTCTTTGAATTTATCCTCGGCATCTTTCTCTTTGTTGATGTCCGGGTGATACTCGCGCGCCAAGCGGCGATATGCCTGTTTGATGTCGGCCGTGCTGGTGCCTCGCTCAACGCCCAACACCTCGTAGTAGTCTCGTTTGGTGGCCATCGGGTATCCAGTGCGCCAAGCCGGGTCAGGCTGTCTCGTGCTCGCCGTTTATCGCGCTCTCATCGGCCGGCGCCTCCCCCAGTTCCGGCTCCTCGCCCTCGACATACAGGGAAATGGTGGCGTTTTGGACGGACGTGCGCAGTTCTCGCGCGGCCGTCTGCATGGCCTCCAGCTCATCAGTGGCCATCGCCTCCTGCACGGCCGCCAGCCGGGATTCGATCTCGGCCTTGTCTTCCGTGGTTAGCTTGTCCCCATGCTCCTGCAAAGCTCGGGTGGCGGAATAGATGGCCGCGTCGGCCTGGTTGTGCGCCGCGACCGATTCTTTGCGCTTTTGATCTTCGGCGGCCGACTGCTCCGCTTGCTGGACCATCTGCTCAATTTCGTCGTCAGTCAGGCCGCTGGAGGGCTGGATGGTGATCTGCTGCTCGCGGCCGGTGGCGCGGTCTTGGGCGCTCACGTTCAGGATACCATCGGCGTCAAGGTCAAAGGTGACCTCAATTTGGGGTACCCCCCGTGGCGCAGGAGGAATCCCATCCAAGATGAACCTGCCCAAACTCTTGTTGTCGGCCGCCATCGCACGCTCACCTTGCAGGACGTGAATCTCTACGCTTTTTTGGTTTTCGCTGGCGGTGGAAAAGACCTGGCCCTGCCGGATGGGGATGTGGGTGTTGCGCTCAATGACAGCGGTCGCCACGCCGCCCAACGTCTCGATACTTAATGTCAGCGGGGTCACGTCGGTCAGCACCACGTCGGTCACGTCGCCGCTGAGCACGCCTGCCTGAATTGCCGCGCCGGCCGCGACCACTTCGTCCGGGTTGACTCCCCGGTGCGGCTCCCGGCCGAAGAATTGGCGGACCGCTTCCTGCACGCCGGGCATGCGGGTCATGCCGCCTACCAGGACCACCTGGTCGATATCCTCCGGCGCCAGGTGAGCGTCCTCCAACGCCTGGCGGCAGGGCCCAATGGTGCGCTCGATCAGGTCTTCGGTCAATTGCTCCAACTTGGCGCGGCCGAGCGTGAGGGACAGGTGCTTGGGGCCGCTGGCATCGGCCGTGATGAACGGCAAATTGAATTCCGTTTGCATGACGCTGGACAGTTCAGTCTTGACCTTTTCGGCCGCTTCCTTTAGCCGCTGCAATGCCTGGCGGTCCTGCCGCAGGTCAATACCCTGCTCGCGCTGAAACTCGTCGGCCGCCCAATCGATCAGTCGCTGGTCAAAGTCATCGCCACCCAGGAAGGTGTCGCCGTTGGTCGACTCGACCTCGAATAGACCACCACCCACGGTGAGAATCGAGATATCAAACGTGCCGCCGCCCAGGTCATACACCGCAATCGTTTGATCTTCCCGCTTGTCCATGCCATAGGCCAGCGAGGAAGCGGTCGGTTCGTTGATGATGCGCAGGACTTCCAGGCCGGCAATCCGGCCGGCATCCTTGGTCGCCTGGCGCTGATTATCGTCAAAATAGGCCGGCACGGTGATGATGGCCTGCGTGACCGGTTCGCCCAGGTAGGCCTCGGCGTCGGCCTTGATTTTTTGCAGAATCATGGCCGAGATTTCCGGCGGCGAGTATTCTCGGTCGTTAAGCACTACCCGCACGTCCCCATTGGGGGCCTCGCGTACCTGGTAGGGGACCAGCTTGATGGCCCGCTGCACGGCCGGGTCGTCAAATTTGCGCCCCATAAATCGTTTCACGGAAAAGATGGTATCCTGGGGATTGGACACTGCCTGCCGCTTGGCCACCTGGCCTACAATCCGCTCGCCGGTCTTGGGGTTGACCGCGACCACCGATGGGAACAGACGGCCGCCCTCGGCACTCGAGATGATAGTCGGCTCACCGCCCTCCATCACCGCGCAAACTGAATTGGTCGTCCCCAGATCAATGCCAATAATCTTGCCCATATCTGCTCCTTACCGTGCCACGCGCACCATGGCAGCGCGCAGCACCCGCTCGCCCAGCATGTACCCGGGCCGCAATTGCGCAATGATTTGTCCGGATTCGTACTCGGGGTTTGCCTCGTTGGAGATGGCCTCATGCAAGGTGGGGTCGAAAATCTGCCCCCCGGTCTCGATTGGCGCAACGCCGACCAACTCCAGCACCGCAAGATATTTGTGGACAATCAGCGCAATCCCGTCGCGCCACTCCTGCCAGGCTTGGACAGGCTCGGCCGGTGATTGCTCCAGGGCCAACTGTAAATCGTCCAGCACCGGCAGCAGCCTGGTCAACAGGTCTGCGTTGGCAGAGAGTGTCATCTCTGCCCGTTGCGCCTCCGTCCGGCGCTTAAAGTTCGCCAGTTCGGCCCGGGCGCGCTGCCAGCCATCCAGGTATTCGGCCGCCAGGGTTTGTGCCTCCGCCAACTGGTCTTCCAGGCTGGGGGCAGCCGCTTCTTGCTCGGACATTTCCGCTGTCAAGTGATCCGTCTTTTCGTCATTCATTCATTCACTCACTATCCTCGTAGATTGGGGATTCGAAGCCGTACACCTGGTGCATGAGGCCGGTCATCAATCCCGCCACGTAGCGCACGGCCGAGATAACACGTTGGTAGGGCATCCGAGTAGGACCTAATACCCCAATTGCGCCCACGGCATAGCCGGCCAGTCCGTAACGCGCCAAGACCATGCTCCAGTCCCGCAATTCCTCCCAACGGCCCTCGCCAGCGATGACCACTTGCACGCTCCCGCCGCCAGTCTTGAGCACCGGCTCGGTCGCTTGCAGTGAGTTTGCCAGCACATCCTCCAGAAACGTGCGCTCCTCCAGTAGGCGAATCCCATGTGAGACGGCTTCGCTGGTGCCAAAATCTGGCGATTCGAGTAGATGGCTCAACCCATCGCGGTAAACACGGTTTGCGGTGCGGTCGTCGGCGCGTTCCATCATCTCGCAGATGAGAGCGCTGACTTCCTGTTCCAGTGTGGAAAGCTGGCTCAATGAAACCTTGATCTCGCGAGCGCTCAACCTGTTACAGACCGTGTTGAGGCGATTGGCGGCACGACTCAACTCTTCCTGCGAGAGCGACTGAGCCAGCGCGAGCATCTGCTGCGTCACCTGGCCGCTGCCCAGCACCAATACCAGCAAGGCCAGCCGCCCCTGGGTGGAGATGAGTTCCACATGCTTGAAGCGGCTCTGGCGCATGTGTGGCGCTGTGACCACGGCCGCGTTCTGTGAGGTGCGTGCCAGGATGGCGGCTGCCAACTGCATCCACTGTTCAATGTCCAGCCGCGCCTGATGGAACTGGTGGCGAATCATCCGCTGTTCGTGTGGGGGTAATTCGGTTTCGCCAACCAGCCGCTGGACAAAATAGCGATATCCATCTACCGTGGGGATGCGGCCGGCCGAGGTGTGCGGGTGGTCCAGGTAGCCCAACTCTTCCAGCACAGCCATCTCGGCCCGCACTGTAGCCGAACTGGTGTCTAGCCTATATCTTTGCACCAGGTACTTGGAACCGACCGGTGCTTTGCGCTCGATATAATTGCGCACCACCAGGCCAAGAATGTTTTCCTGACGGGAGCTTAACTCGGACATCGTTTACTTGGGTTGACTGGAACCAGACCGTTTTTCTGGCACTCTGTTGATTTGAGTGCCAAAACTGACGGGCAAACTATACCATGGGGAAAAAGGGCTGTCAAATTAGGGGACTATTCTTCGGCTTCTTCAGCCGCGGCCCGTTCGGCCGCCTGCAAGGTAGCCTCGGCCGTCAGTGCGGTCAATGCCTCGAGCAACCGTGCCCGAGCTTCCTCAAGCGTAATGCCCTCGGCGAGCGAAAGCTCACTGGCCAGTTGTGTTTGCAGATCTTCATACAACTGGACATCCCGGCCGGTAAGCGACCGGCTGCCAGAATACCAGGCCAAGTCGCGAGCGCCCAACCCCATTTGAAATGCATCGCTGGTTGCCAGCAGCTTTTCAATCCCAGCTTGGCGCTCTTTATAGTCTTCCGCAAGCTCGGCGGGCGCAGAGCGAAGGGTCTTGAGGATGGCCCCCTTCTTGGTTACCGGTCGGACTCCTAATGCCCCGGCCTGATCTACCGGGACCAGAAACTCACCCTCGTCGGCGACCATCTTGAGGATGTAATAGCGAGTAGTGGTGCCTGCAAAGACCCGTTCCTCGGTGGCAACAACAGTCCCTGCGCCATAGGCCGGGTAAACAACATGATCGCCTGGTTTGAATGCCATTTTTTCCCTCTAGAGCAAGCGTAGACTTGAGGATGGATTATATGCCGAGTGGGGCTTTACGTCAATCACAACCGTGGTATAATGCCGGCTTTGGCCCGACAGTTGCGGTTCCAAGAATGCCAAGATATGGTGGCGGCCAAGGCGCGCATATTTGCGCACTGGGAAAATGGAGGACCTGTGGGAATTGAAGACCAACTGTTTCACTGGTTGACGGAAACGCTGACAGCGATTTTCAACACGATTGGCTGGACGGGGGTGGTGATTATTATGGCGCTGGAAAGCGCCAATATCCCAATCCCTAGCGAAGTGACCATGCCGCTTTCGGGGTGGTTGCTGGTGCAAGCAAAAGGGGGCACGCTGTGGTTATCCATTCTGAAAGGTGGTTTCTTCGGCGGCCTGGGTTGCCTGCTGGGTTCGGTTGCTTCCTATGCCCTGGGGGCGTGGGGCGGCCGCCCATTCCTGGAAAAGTACGGCCGGTACATCCTCATCACCCCACATGATCTGGAAAAGGCGGACCAATGGTTCAGCCGGTGGGGGGATTGGGCCTCGTTTATCTCCCGTTTGCTGCCAATTGTGCGCACCTTCATCTCGCTCCCGGCCGGCGTTGTGCGGGTCAATTTCACACGCTTTGGCATCCTCACCTTTGTCGGGTCATTTATCTGGTGCGGCGCGCTAACGGCCGTTGGCTTTGTGGTGGGCGAACGGGTGGAGGAAATCCACGGCTTTTTACGGCCGATCGAGATACCAGTTGCGATCGCGCTTGTTGTTGGCTTTGTGTGGTACGTTTGGCACCACGTCAAATCCGCCCGCAAGCGGATGGACGAATACGAGCGAGAGCAAGCCAACGACTAATTCAAGGCCCGCAATGTACGCGGGCCTTGAATTATTTATGGGAATACCCAGATAGTTGCCGTTCCGGCCAGCGTCACCTCTTCATCTTTGATGGAGGTTACCCGCATGGTGATGTCCACGAACGTGTTGCTCAGGACCGCTCCGGACCAGTCGAGTGAATCAAATACCTCTCGATAGGCATATCCCTCAACCCCGCCGAATTGCGCTCCCTTGTCAGTTTGACCAAGATAGCTGTAGGTAGTGCCGGGGATTGGTTTGTCTTTGGCAACGGTATAGGTAGCAATCGCGGCATTGAAAACCAAAGGGGCTTCGTCTGGTAGGTCGGTCACAACTGGAATGGGGTTGTTGATGGTCAGGCGCATGTCACCCCATGCCTGGAAGACGCCGATGTAAACGCCCATCACGCGCAACTGGTAATCTGTCTCGACCCCGGCCGCCGGGCCGCCCTTCCAGTTGAATGAGTCACCGACCTTTTTGAAAGCATCCTCGCCATCGATTCGTACGTGGATGCCATCATCGGTTTCCCCAACATATTCCAGTTGCGCCCCCGGCACACTCTCGCCGGCGTCGAGCACCGCCCGGTAGGGTACGGCAAAGACGAGCTGGTTTTCGGCCGGCTGGGGCGTCACTTCTGGCGTCTCGGCTGTATCGGCCAATAGCTGGCATCCGGCAAGCAACAGGGCTATCCCTACCCAGATTGTCGCCTTGCGCCAAACACCTTTCTGCGTCATATCAACCACCACGTTTGTCTGGAGATGGCACACCGCACCGGCCGGTGCGGTGTGCCATCTCCTCGATAGAAAGCTACTTTTCCTCAATGGTGATGGAAATAATCTTGTCTCCCGGTGGCGCGTCCGGATCGGTTTGTGGGTCGCGCCGGGTCAGGGACTCGACCACTTCCATCCCTTCTATCACTTTGCCAAAGATGGTATAGTTACCATCCAGGTCTGGTTGTGCAGCATAGGTAATGTACCATTGGCTGCCATTGGTGTCCGGCCCCGAATTGGCCATCGCCACCCAACCGGCTCCATCGTGTTTCAGGTTGGGGTCGATCTCGGTGGGGATGGTGTAGCCTGGTCCGCCCCGGCCGGTGCCGGTAGGGTCGCCCGTCTGGGCTACAAACCCGTCGATCACACGGTGGAATGTCACCCCTTCAAACCATCCTTCGTTGGCCAAAAAGATAAAGCTGTTGACGGTCAGAGGGGCCGATTGGGGATACAACTCGAGCACAAAGGTGCCCTTGTCAGTATCCACACTGGCCAGGTAGATCTTTTCGGGGTCAATAGTCATTGGTGGTGCTTCGTAGGAGGGCAGGTCCCGCAGCTTTTTCTCATCCGCAATAAAGGTCGCCCATTGGTCATCGGGAGCGCCAAAAGCCTGCGGGTTAAAAGGGATTCCATTGAGGAACGCGGAAGGCGTTCCCTGCAACCCCAGCGCAACTGCTTGATCAAACGCTGCGCTGACACGGTCGGTGATCTCGGGGGAGTCGAGGTCTGCTTCATACTGCTCAACGTCCAGGCCTAGTTCCGCGGCATACTCTGCCAGCAAGTCTTTGAGTGTTTGCTCATCCCCGGCCGCAGTTCTCAGATCGTCCTGCCGTTGGTAAAGGAGATGCATTGCCTCAAAGAACTGCCCCTGTTCCCCGGCCGCCTCGGCCGCGCGGCTGATGATCTGGTTGGCCGAATTGGGATCCGGACTCAATGGGAAGTGGCGGTACACAAAGCGGATGTCTTCTGTGAAAGCATCTACCAGATGCTCAATCTGCGACGTAACCGTCGCGCAATGCGGTCAGAGGAAATCCCCATACTCGACAAGGGTAAAAAGGGGGTCTTCCGCCTGGCTGCCGGATACCCAGTCGCCGTCCCGAATCGCCAATGGGTCCGCGCCAAGGTCAACCGGTTTGGCAGTTGGCTGCGGGGCGTCTGTGGCCGCAGGTGTAGTGGGTGCCGGTGCGGGCTCCTCGTTAGCGGTCTCGTCGGTGGTGCAGACCTCCTCGCCTGGAGGGCAAGCATCCAAATCCTCCAACTCGCCACTATCTGCCGCCGGCCGGCAGGCCACTATCAGCATCAGGGCAATTAGCAGTATTGCCCAGGTCCAGCTTCTTTTCATCTCACGCTCCTCAGGTTGATCATGTTCCAAGACACAGGTAGCGGATTGTATCATGTTCCGGCTGAGGGTGTCAAAGCCACCGCTCCCCCGATGACATTTCCGGCTGCCTATGCTACAATCTCCCGTATGACACCCAAATTAACTCGTGGGTTCCCACGCCTGATATTAGCAGGGCTGTTGCTGCTGGTGGCCTGGGGGTCTGCGGCCGCCGGTCCCGCAGACCTGGTTCCGTGGACCTATTTGCCGTTGGTGCGCAAAACTACGCCTCCACCTCCCGCCGAGATGGTTCCGCAGGCCTATTTGCCCCTGGTGCGTAAGACCACACCTCCGCCTCCGCCACCGCCGACATACGAAATGCGCGGCCTGTGGGTGACTCGGTTTGACTGGACTACCTACGGCCAGCCAGCCCAGCAGGCCAAGATTGACGAGATCGTGACCAACGCGGCCGCGGCCGGGTTCAACGCCATCTTTTTCCAGGTGCGCGGCGCGGCCGATGCCTATTATGCCCCCGGGTTGGAGCCGTGGGCGCAGCGGATCAGCGGGGGGCAGTTGGGCCAGTCGCCCAACCCCTGGTGGGACCCGTTGGCTTATTTTGTCAACGCAGCCCACGCCCGCGGCATCCAGTTGCACGCTTACATGAACGTGTATCCTGTATGGGACAATTGCAGCATCCCGCCGCTGGACGGCACCAGCCCGCGCCACTTTTACTACTTGCTGCGGGATTATCATGGTGTGACCGGGGGCAAGCTCGATGGACTGCAATGGGACACCAACGGGTACGTGCAGTGCAGCACCTACCTGCGCGCCACCCCGGCTTCAGTCTATGCGGATACACACTATCTGGCCGTTGCCAACGACCTGGTCACACGGTACGATATCGACGGCATCCACCTGGACAATATCCGCTACGGTGGCTCCAATGTATCTTGCGACCCGGTCAGTCAGGCCGCTTACGGGTGGGGGAGTTGCCCAGACCCGCGGACCAACGCGGCTTATGCCGACTGGCAGCGGGCCCAAGTGAACGGGACGGTGGACAAGTTTTACGACCAGATCGTTGACAGCACCGATCTGTGGCTCTCGGCCGCCGTCTGGCCGGTCTACCGCGACTATTGGGGATGGGGCGTTAACCAGGGATACAGCTTTTACTATCAAGACTCAAAAGCTTGGTTGTCCGGCGGTTACGCGGATGCCATCATGCCCATGATCTACCCGAGCAGCTACAACTGCCCGGATAACAGCTTTTGGACCCAGGGCGTGTGGCAGACGCTGGTGATCGATTTTCAGGCCAGCGCCTCCGGCCGTTACGTCGTTCCCGGCATCGGCACCGGCTACTGCAGCTTTAACGAGATCGAAGCTCGCATCAACATGGCGCGGTCTATCGGCACGGCCGGGCACGCACTCTTTTCCTATGGCGGCTTGCTGGCAAACGGCTACTTTGACGACCTGGCGGCCGGGCCGTATGCTGCGCCAGCGTTCGTTCCACCGATAAGCTGGCATCCGTAGCACGCCACCCCGTCCCTGATATATTCTTGAAATATACGGCTTGTGACAGAAGTCACATGCAAGATGTGCCCAGCATCACTCGCTGTTTGGCTGCCAACGCGGTATTATTTGACACGAAACTGGGCCTGGGGTGATGGCCCTCCCCCATCCAGGCTCGTTGCTGTTTCCTCCTTTGGCGCGAGTGCCCGTCGACACCCCCCGTCGGCGGGCACTTTCTTTTGTCCCACATGCCTGCTTGCCCATCGGCCCCGGCGTTTGAGACTATTGGTCCAGGATGGCTGCCAGCAACTGCTGGGTGGCCGGTTTTGTCTCTGGGCCCACCTCGCCGCCGGGTCCCACACAGGCGGGGCAGCCATCCAGGCAGGGGCAGGCGCGGATTAGATCGGCCGCGGCCGCCAGTAGCTCCGAGTGAACGGCGAACAAGTGCTGGCTAAAGCCCACCCCGGCCGGCACCCGCTCGTAAATGGTGATCGCCGGCCCTTGATCGCCGGCCGGTTGGCTTTCCGAGAGCACAAAGATGTCGTGGCTGTCGCACATCAAAAAGAGGGGGGCCAGGTTGGCCAGCACGCTGGCCAACCCCGCCAGCGCGCTGCGCATCCGCTGGTGTCCTTCCGCACGGCGGTGGCAGGGCGGGCAAAGGGTCACCAGGTTTTCCAGGGCGTTGGCCTGCAGGTAATGGTCGTTGACGTCCGGCCGGTAACCAAAGGTGCGGAACGGCCGGATATGATGGACGTCATGCTGCCGGCCGGGGCGCTGCGGCGCGCCACAGTGCTGGCACCGGCCGCCATCCCGCTCCAGGGCTCGCCGTCTTTGTTCCAGCCAGTTGGGGCCATAGTTAATTGGGCCAGGCAACACTCCAGCTTGTTCCAGTTCTTGGGCCAGCCCGGCCGAGAGCGTCAGCCAGTACGCGGTCGTCTCCAGCGTCTGGGGCGGCAGGTCGATCTCTCCCCAGCCCAACGTCTCATGGGTGGAGCGCTTGATGCGCCGGAAGCCGTTGGCCTGTGTCACCACCCGCACCCGGCCGTGATGCTTCCCGACCGGCCCTGCCTCGGCCGCATCTTGTACCTCCAGCACCTGCAACGTGGAGGACAGGCTGGCGCGGGTGTAGTACTCTACCTCCACCGGCCGCACGTCTGCCCGGCAGCCTTCCCAATCCAGCCGCTCCACCAGGTAGTTTCGCCCCCGGTGCGGATAGATCGCTCCTTCGTACAGCAGCAGAGGAACGCTTTCCCGGTCCATCTCGCCGATCACCTCCGGCCGGCCTGGTTCGGATAGCTCCTGAATGACCACCGCCTCGCTGCTCCCGCTGCGCAGGGAGATGGCGGCGGCCGGGTATTGATCCACGACCCAATGGTAGCCTCCCTCGCTCTGGTGGAGATAGCCCGCCTCGGCCAGAAAGTCCAGCAACTCGCTCACATCGGGCAGGCTGCCAAAGGGTTCGCCCGGCCGGAAGGGCAGCTCAAAGGCGGCGCACTTGAGATGGTTAACCAGAATGACCAGGTTGTCCGGGTTGATGAGCGCGTACTCCGGGCTGCCCTCAAAAAGATAGCGCGGATGGGTTGCAATATATTGATCGAGTGGGTTGGCGGCCGCCACCAGCACGGCCGCCGCACTGGCCAGCCGCCGGCCGGCGCGCCCCATCTGCTGCCGCGCGCTGGCAATGGACCCCGGATAGCCAGCCAGCACGCAGGCGCTTAACCCACCAATGTCGACTCCCAACTCCAGCGCATTGGTCGCTACCACCCCACGCACTGTGCCATCCCGCAAACCACGCTCAATCGTGCGCCGCTCGGATGGGAGGTAACCACCACGGTACCCTTGCAGCGCCCCGGCCGGCAGGTCGGCCGCCAGCCTTTCGCGCAACACGGTCAGTAGTAGCTCGGTCAGCAAGCGCGAGCGGGCAAACAGGGCGGTCTGCACATCCGCCTGCAAGAACTCGCTGGCAATGGCGACGCAGGCATCGATCGTGCTTTGCCGGATCCCCAGCGTCGGGTTGACCATCGGCGGGTTGTACAGGATGACGTGACGGGCTCCTTGCGGTGCGCCATCCCGCTCTTTGCCAATCAGTGTGACTGCTGCTTCGATCAGGCGGCTGGCGTGCTCGGCCGGGTTGGCGATGGTGGCGGAGGTGCAGATGAATTGCGGGGTGCTGCCGTGTAACTGGCAGACCCGGCGCAATCGCCGCAACAAGTTGGCCAGATGGCTGCCAAACACCCCTCGGTAGGCGTGGATCTCGTCGAGCACCACGTAGCGCAGGTTGGCAAACAACCGCGACCAGCGCGGGTGATGGGGCAGGATGCCGGCGTGCAGCATGTCTGGATTGCTCAACAGCACGCCGCCCGCTCGCCTCACGGCCGAGCGGCGCGAAGTGGGTGTGTCGCCATCGTACAGGTGAACAGGGACCGGCCGGTCCAGTTGCTCGGCCAGATCCGCCAATTCGGCCAACTGGTCCTGGGCCAGCGCTTTGGTCGGGAAGAGGTAGAGGGCCGAAGCAGTGGGGTCGGCCAGCAGCGCCTGGAGCACGGGGAGGTTGTAGCAGAGTGTTTTACCGGTCGCCGTGCCGGTGACAACGACAAGGTTCTCCTCGCGCAGAGCCGCCTCCACCGCCAATGCCTGATGGGTGTAAAGCGGCCAGGTGTTGCGCTGCTGCAACGCGGTTAGCAGGCTGGCATTCAACCTGGCCGGCGGCGGTGCGTGGCGCGCCGGCCGGGGCGGCAACCGCTCCCAGGCGACCACATCTTTCATAAACGGCCGGCTGCGGCGCAGCCTGTCTACAACTGCTTCCACCGACATAACGCGAAATCCACCATTGCAATCGACCCCGTTATCCTATATAATTTAGGCCAATTACGCAACAGGCAAGTAGATGCATTTTTCTGTAGTGGACCCCAAATCGCGCCGGCAGATTGCCCAGATACACTTGAATGGCCACACCATCGAGTCGGGTGGCCCTTTGGGATTGGCAGGCGCTATGCGGAGCTTTACGCTGCTAAAAGGTTCTGTGTGGAGCCACTGGTCCACACAGCAGCCGGTGCTCCTCAGGTTCGAGGACGGGCGCGAGGCACCCGTGCGCATTGCCGCGCTGCCGGCCGAAGAGGGTGAAGCTGGCTTTGTCGAATTCCTGTAAATTTGGTTTCGCGAGCAACTAAACCCCGCAGCGCGGGGTTTTTTGTTTAAGGTAACGGCCCACAACCCTGTCCGCTGGCTGCCTGAGAAAACGCATTGGTGGGCTCATTGGACAGAACTGCTATCGCCCTTTAGAATAGCGTGAGCTGAGTCGAAGGAGAAACGCTATGGACGTGATGTTGGAAAGGTTGCATACCATGCTGGTAAAGGCCTCGCGCACCTTTGCCCTAAACATCCCCAAGCTGCCCTCTCCTCTGGAGGAAGCGGTTACCCTGGGCTATTTGCTGTTCCGCAATGCGGATACCATTGAGGATGCCTACCTGTGGCCCAAGGAGGAACGCGTCGTCGAATTGGAGCGGTTTGTGGAACTGGTCAACCGGCCGGACGACCTTGCCCTGGCGCGCGATTTTGCCGCGCGGTACCAAGACGAAACCCGCATCCAAGACCCCAACCACGTAGAGCTGTTGCGGGAGACCCCGTTTATCATGGAGCAGCTAATCCGGCTCCCGACCGAGTACCTCCAGGTCATCGTCGAACACGTTACCCGGACGGCCCGGGGGATGCAGGCATGGGTGCAAAGCCTCGATCAGAACAACGGGCTTGCTCTCTATCGTCTCAAGCAACTGGACGATTATTGCTACACCGTGGCTGGCATTGTGGGGGAGATGCTGACCACACTCTTTGCACTCTACTCGCCCCTTATCGAAGAGGCGCGCTTGCTGTACCTGCGAACACTGGAGGTGGGGTACGCGGCCGGGCTGCAACTGACCAACATCATCAAGGATTCGTTCCGAGACAATCAGGAAGGGCGCAACTATATCCCCCGGCAGTACCTGCCATTGGGGCCGGAAGATACCTCCGACCGGGTCGTCCCGATCCTGGTTTATGCCTACCGCCACCTGGTGCAAGGCATTGAGTACGTGCTGGGCGTCCCGGCCGAAGAGACCGGCATCCGCAAATTCTGCCTCATCCCGGTTGTGCTGGCCGGCGCCACGCTGGACCGGTTGTTGCAGAATCGGACCGAGTTGTACTCTGGGGCGGACGTCAAAATTGCCCACACCACCGTGATCGAATTGCTCAACTTGGTGGACCAGGTTGTCTCCGACAACGGCCGCATCAAACAGCTCTGGGATCAGCTCACCAGCCCCTTGGTTCAAACCAGCCAGCAGTTTGCCCCAACTTCCGTGCCGGTATCCACCATCGTTTTTTAGGCCAGGAGCAACTGCTCAACTCAAGGGCTTGTGCGATGCACGCTGGGGGCGCGCGGGGTGTTCCACGCCCGCTGTTCACGGGGTGTTCCACGCCCGCTGTTCACGGGGTGTTCCACGCCCGCTGTTCACGGGATGTTCCACGCCCGAACGCTCCGCAGCTCCCTTGAATCTTCCCACTACCTTGAGGAGTTTCAGCCAGGGGATCCCGGCCGGTTCCCGCAGTCGGTTGTGATATAATGGCTGCCAAATGACCTGGTACCCAACGGGCGCTCCAGCGGCCGCGCGGCCGCCGGCGCCGTTTTCTGGAGTGTGATATGTCGCCATTCGCTCGCTCGCTCCTTTTCCTGGTGTTGCTGCTGCTCGCGGGCTGCCAGAGCAACCCCCCGGCCGATGCCACCCCGTCACCCAGCCCCACCAACACGCCTGCTCCAGCGCCAAGCGCTACCGTGATGCAAACGCCTTCGCCCGGGGCTATTCTCCCTACCAGCCCACTGACGCTGACCATCTGGACCACCGAGGCTTTTGCGCCCACTGACGAAGACGCCGGTGGCCGGCATCTGCTTAATCAGCTGCTGGCCTTTGAGCGCGGTCAATCCGATCTATCGTTGGAGGTGGTGGTCAAGCGGGCGACCGGCCCCGGCAGCATCATGGACTATCTGGTCACCGCCGGCCAGGTGGCCCCGGCCGTCCTGCCTGATATCCTGGTGCTCAGTACCGAGATGTTGGCCCGCGCCGCTGCCGCCGGGCACCTGCAGCCGTTGGATGCTTGGCTGCCGCCCGAAACTATTGCCGACCTCTTTCCTATTGCCGATCGTCTGGGGCGGGTTGGAAACCCCGCCGATGCTGAAAACACCCAGTTGATGGGCATCCCGTTTATGCTGGACCTGGAACACCTGGTTTACAACACCACCGTCTACACCGAAACAGGGCCAGCTACGTGGGAAGATGTGCTGGAAAGCGGTGGCCCGTACATCTTTCCGGCCGCCGCCGAGGCGCCGGTGAACGGCACCCTCAGCCATTACCTTTCGGCCGGGGGAGCGTTGTACGACGAGGAAGGGCAGCCCCAACTGGATGTTGATCCACTGACAGAGGTGTTCCGCTTTTACCAGCAGGCCGACCAGGCCCGGGTTATCCCGGTGGCGGCCGCCCAAACCTTGTCGTTAGCCGAGTCGTGGAGCGCGTACCGCAATGGCAACGCGCTGCTGGCCCACGTCAACGCAGCCCGCTATCTGGCTGACCGTGAGAGCATGCTCAACACGGCCGCCGGCCCCATCCCCGGCCAGGGCAAGGCTGCCCCAGCCATCGTCTCCGGCTGGCATTGGGCTATCCTGACCGCCGACCCTGCCCGCCAGCAATTGGCGGCCGACCTGTTGAGCTGGCTGATGACGGGCGACAACCTGGGCGTTTGGAGTTTCACGGACCGCTGGCTGCCAGCTACCTCGGCGGCGCTGGCGGTGTGGCCCACCGGCGATCCATACGTCGCCTTTGCCGGCCAGCAAATTCAGGACGGCATCCCCCGGCCGGGTGTCGATTTCTACGAGCTTGTCCAGACGCGGCTGGCACAGGCGGTGCGCGACGTGCTGCTGAACCAAAAGACCCCGGCCGAAGCGGCCGCCAATAGCATTCCCTGACCATCCCTGCTATAATTGCCGACACCCAATTGCGAGGTTGCTATGAGCCTGAGCCTGGAACAAGTCAATCACATCGCGCACCTGGCCCGCCTTGCCCTCACCGACGACGAAAAAGCCCGCTACCAGCAACAGCTCTCGGCCATCCTGGAACATGCGCAGCGCTTGCAGGAGTTGGATACCGAGGCTATCCCACCCACTGCTTCTATCCTGTCGTTGCACAGCGTGACCCGGCCGGACGAGATTCAGCCCTCCATGCAACGGGACGAATTGCTGGGCAACGCACCGGCCGCGGCCGAGGGGATGTTCCGCGTCCCTGTGGTGCTGGAATAGGGGATGGATTTGGCCCTGCACGACCTGACCCTGGAAGGGGCCGGCGCCCGGCTGCTGGCGGGGGAGATCAGCAGCGTTGAATTGACCCAGGCCACGCTGGATCGGATTGTGACCGTGGACCCGCAAATCCGGGCTTTTCTCACTGCCACGTCCGAGGAGGCGCTGGCGGCCGCCCGGCAGGCCGACGCTCGCCGGGCGGCCGGCGAGGACGGCCCACTGCTGGGAATCCCTATCGCCATCAAAGATGTGATCCACGTGCGCGGTGTCCCCACCACCTGCGGCTCGCGGATTCTGGAGGGGTACACGCCACCCTTTAGCGCCACGGTAGTGACGAAACTGCAGGCGGCCGGGGCGATTATCTTGGGCAAGACCAACACCGACGAGTTTGCCATGGGCTCCTCCACCGAGAACTCGGCCTACCAGATCACCCGCAACCCGTGGGACCAGGAGCGGGTGCCGGGCGGCTCCAGCGGTGGCAGCGCGGCCGCGGTGGCGGCGCGGATGGCCTTTGGGGCGTTGGGCTCCGACACCGGCGGCAGCGTGCGCCAGCCGGCCGCCCTGTGCGGCGTGGTGGGGCTCAAACCCAGCTACGGCCGGGTCAGTCGCTATGGGCTGGTTGCCTTTGCCTCCTCGCTGGACCAGATTGGGCCCTTTGCCCGTACGGTGGCTGATTCCGCCATCCTGCTGAGCGTGATCTCCGGCCACGACCCGCGCGACTCGACCTCGCTGCCAGAGCCGGTGCCGGATTACTGGGAAGGGCTGGCGGCTGACGGCCTGCGGGGCGTGCGAGTGGGGGTGCCGCGCGAGTATTTTGGTGCCGGGATGCAGCCGGCCGTCGAATCGGCCGTGCGCGAGGCGATTGCGGCGCTGGAAGAACTGGGCGCGGAACTGGTGGAGGTCAGCCTGCCGCACACCGAGTACGCCCTGCCGGTCTATTACCTCATCGCCCCGGCCGAGGCCTCTGCCAACCTGGCCCGCTACGACGGGATGCGCTACGGTCAGCGCGCCGCCGGCCGGGAGCTGTGGGAAACCTACCAGGAAACCCGCGGCCGGGGGTTTGGCCCCGAAGTCAAGCGGCGCATCATGCTGGGCAGTTACGCCCTCAGCGCCGGCTACTACGATGCGTACTATTTGAAGGCCCAGAAAGTACGCACTCTCATCAAGCAGGATTTTGACGCCGCATTTGAGCGGGTGGACGTCATTGCTGCGCCCACCACGCCGCGCACTGCTTTCAAGATTGGCGAGATGGTGGATGACCCGCTGGAGATGTATCTGCAGGACGTGTTCACGCTGTCCATGAACCTGGCGGGCATTTGCGGGCTTTCCCTGCCCTGTGGCTTTGACGAGCAGGGGTTGCCCATTGGCCTGCAATTGATGGGGCCGGCGCTGGGCGAACCGGCCGTGCTCCGCGTGGCGCACGCCTACGAAAGCGCAACTGACTGGCATCGGCGCAAGCCTGCACTGCCAGCATAGCATTATCCGAGACTCGAGGAGGTTGCATGCAAGTTATTATTCCGATGGCGGGGTTTGGCAAACGGCTCCGGCCGCACACCTATAGCCGGCCCAAGCCGCTGGTCAACGTGGCCGGCAAGGCAGTGCTGGGCCACGTGCTCGATTCCTTTGCCGGGCTGGAAATCACCGAGTTGCTCTGCATCACCGGCTACCTGGGGGAGCAGATCGAAGCGTACGTGAAGGAAAACTATCCGATTCCGGCCCGTTTTTTCGAGCAGAAAGTGTTGAACGGCCAGTCGCCCGCCCTCTACCTGTGTAAAGAGCATGTCTCCGGACCCGCGCTGATTGTCTTTGTGGATACCATCATCCAGGCCGATCTGCTCAAGCTCAGGCAGGAAACGGCCGACGTTGTCGCCTACGTCAAGGCGGTGGAAGATCCGCGCCGTTTTGGCGTGGCCGAACTGGGGTCGGATGGCTGGGTGAAGCGACTGGTGGAAAAGCCCGATAGCCTGGACAACAACCTGGCGATTGTGGGCTTTTATTACGTGCGCGAGGCGGCCGATCTGATGAGCGCGATTGAGTATCAGCTGGCGGAAAACATCCAGACCAAGGGCGAGTTTTACCTGGCCGATGCATTTAACATCATGCTGGAGCGTGGGGCGCGGATGCGGCCGGAGATGGTGGACGTGTGGGAGGATTGCGGCAAGCCCGAGACCGTGCTGCGGACCAACCGCTTTCTGCTGGATCACGGTCACGACAACAGCGCCCAGGTGTCCAACCAGGACGTGATCATCGTGCCGCCGGTGCACGTCGACCCCACCGCGCAGATAGAGCGGGCCGTGATTGGCCCGTACGTGACGATTGCGGCCGGGTGTACTATCCAGGACGCTATCATCCGCGACAGTATCATCGACGAAGACGCGCAGGTCAGGAACGCGCTGCTGGAAAAATCGCTGGTCGGCCGGGAGGCGGTTGTGACCGAGCATTTTTACTCATACAACGTGGGCGACTCGTCGGCCGTGGGGCGCAGCTTGAGTGACTGAGTCGGTGACCTGCTACGCGGGGTCGCGCCATCCCCAGCGGCCGGTTGCCTTTCACCATGCCGGCAAAGAGCTGGCGGTAGCGGCCGTGGAGCGAGAGTGGCGCGAACCCGACCGGCTGGTTTTCATCGTGCAGGCATCAGACGGCCGGCGGTACCAGTTGAACTATGCCCTGGCGGCCGGCGAATGGACCATTCAACCCAAATAATGAGGAGCAACGCATGAACAGAGTTGGTAAATTCATCTCCCGTCGTGTGACCGAGGTTCCGCCCTCCGGCATCCGGCGCTTTTTTGACATCGCCGCCACCATGGAGGACGTCATCTCGCTAGGAATCGGTGAGCCTGATTTCGACTCGCCGCCGCAGATTATCCAGGCTGGCGTCGAGGCGCTCCAGCGCGGGGAGACACATTACACCTCCAATTCGGGTATTGAAGCGTTGCGCCGGGCGGTCGCCGGGATGCTGGACGCGTATTACGGCCAGACGTACAACCCGGCCAGCGAGGTACTCATCACTGTGGGCGTCTCTGAGGCGCTCTACCTGGCGCTGACCGCCATCCTGGACCCCGGCGACGAGGTCATCATCCCGCAACCGTCCTTTGTCTCCTACGTGCCGGAGACGATTTTTGCCGGCGGCGTACCGGTCGTGGTGGACACCCTGGTGGAACACAATTTTCAGGTGACGGCCGCAGAGATTGAAGCGGCCATCACCCCCAGGACCAAGGCGCTGCTGATCGGCTATCCCAACAACCCGACTGGCGCGGTGATGAGCCGCGAGCGGCTGGCGGAGATAGCGATGGTGGTCAAAAAGCACGATCTGGTGGTGATCTCGGACGAGATCTACGACAAGCTGGTGTACGGCGTGGCGCACGTCTGCTTTCCCAGCCTGCCGGGGATGTATCAGCGGACCATTTTGCTGGGTGGCTTTTCCAAGTCCCATGCCATGACGGGCTGGCGGGTGGGCTATGCGGCCGCCCCGGCCGAGCTGCTGGACGCCATGCGCAAGGTGCACCAGTACACCATCATGTCCGCGCCCACCGTATCCCAATGGGCGGCGCTGGCCGGGCTGCGTGAATCCGAGCAAGAGATGCACGCCATGGTGGCCGAGTACGACCGTCGGCGCAAGCTGATCGTCGGCGGGCTGAACGAGATTGGCCTGAGCTGCTTTGAGCCCAAGGGGGCCTTTTACGCTTTTCCCTCGGTGGCCGCCAGCGGGATGAGCGACGACCAGTTTGCCGAACTGCTGCTCCAGGAGGAGCGGGTGGCGGTGGTGCCGGGCAACGCCTTTGGCGCGGCCGGGCGCGGCTTTGTCCGCTGCTCCTACGCCACCGCCTATGAAAGGCTGGAGCAGGCATTGGAGCGGATGTATCGCTTTATGCAGCGGCACGGATAGAGGGAGCGAGTGAAGTACGAAGCGGTCATTGGGCTGGAGGTCCACGTCCAGCTTGCAACGCAGTCCAAAATGTTCTGTGGTTGCAGCGCGGCCGCCTTTGGGACCGAGCCCAACACCCACGTCTGCCCGGTCTGCACCGGGCAGCCGGGCGTGCTGCCGGTCATCAACCGGCCGGCGGTGGAGTATGCCATCATGGCCGGGCTGGCGCTCAACTGCCAGATTGCCGAATACACCAAGTGGGACCGCAAGAATTATCACTATCCCGATCTGCCTAAGGGGTACCAGATCTCCCAGTACGACCTGCCGTTGAGCTACGATGGCTGGCTGGACGCGGAGTTGGACGGCCCGGAAAAGCGAATCCGCATCCGACGGGCGCACCTGGAGGAGGACACCGGCAAATCATTCCACCGGGGTGATTACAGCCTGGTGGACCTGAACCGTGCCGGAGTGCCGCTGCTGGAGATTGTGACCGAGCCGGATGTCCGCTCGGCCGAGGAGGCCTATGCCTTCCTGACCCAACTGCGCATCATCCTGCGCTACCTGGGGGTTTCCAGTGCGGACATGGAAAAGGGGGCCATGCGCTGCGAACCGAATGTCTCGCTGCGGCCGGCCGGGTCGGCTGCCTTTGGCACGCAGACCGAGATCAAAAATCTCAACTCGTTCCGGGCGGTGCGAGCCGCCATCGCCTACGAGATCGAACGCCAGACCCGCGTGCTGGAGGGTGGCGGCCGGGTGGAGCGGGTGACGATGGGCTGGGATGAGGTGCGCGGCGTGACCGTGCCCCAGCGCAGCAAGGAAGAGGCGGAGGATTATCGCTACTTCCCGGAGCCGGACCTGCCGCCGTTGCGGGTGAGCCGGGAGTGGGTGGCGCAGATCCGCACACGCATGCCAGAGCTGCCGCATGCCAGGCGCGCTCGTCTGGCAGCCGACTACGGCCTGTCCGACTATGACACCGGCGTGCTGACGGCCGAACGAGCGGTGGCGGACTATTTTGAGGAGGCGGTGCGTGCCCACGCGGGTGACCCCAAAACCATCAGCAATTGGATCACTGGCGAGTTATTCCGGCTGATGAACGAGGCTGGATTGGAGATCGGCGCGGTGCGGGTGCCCCCGGCCGGACTGGCCGAACTGGCCTTGCTGGTGGACCAGGGAATCATCAACAGCAACACCGCCAGGGAGGTGCTGGGGGAGATGTTCCAGGGTGGGCAAGGGGCCGGGGTCATTGTCCAGCGCCGCGGCCTGGCCCAAATCTCGGATCGGCAGGCGTTGGGAGCGATTGTGGACCGAGTCTTGACCCAATACCCTATCGAGGTTGAGCAATATCGGGCAGGCAAGGAGACCATCCTGCAGTGGCTGATGGGCCAGGTGATGCGCGCCACGGGCGGCAAAGCCAACCCGCAGCTAGTCCTGGCCCTGCTCAGGGCAAGATTGAGGCAATAGAGCAGATGGCGGAAGAATCGGCCGAATACCCCAAAGTCCTGCGCATTTACCTGGAACTGCGACAGTATCCCATTCTGTCCCGTGTCATCCGGAAGCGGATGCGCCAGGAGTTGTTTGAGCGCGGCGTCATCACTCCGGAGCGGTTTGAGGAAGAAGTGGAGCAACAGGCCCTCGAGTCTCAGAGCCGAGAGGGCCTAACCAACCCGCTTTACGAAGAGACGGCGGCCGAGTGGTCGCTGCGGACGGAGATTGTGCGGGAGCGCCTGACCGATTTCTACTTTGCCTACAACTTGCCCCACGACCTGTTCCAACAGATTGTCACCCAGGCGATTTCTCATCGACAGCCGGATCAGGAGGTGATCCTTTCGTTCAATCCCGAACTGGCACCGTGGGACCTGTTGTTTGCCCAGGCAGAACGGTACGAAATGCTACCAGCGGAGCAACGGGCAGCGATCAAACACCACTTACAGCAGATTATCGTCGTCCTCATCAAGGGGATGATCAGCGACCAGTTGGCCTTCATCGGGATCGCACGCGAGTACTTTACCATTGCCGACCTGCAAGAGATCCGCCAGCGGCGCATCGGCCGGGGCAAGATCGGTGGCAAGGCGGCCGGGATGCTGCTGGCCTGGAAGATTTTGCAGCGCGAGGCGGTTGGCACCGATTTACAGAGCCACCTCTACATCCCAGAATCCTACTATCTTGGCGCCGACGTCTTTTACGGTTTTCTCTCGTTGAACGACCTCCACGAATACATGAACCAGAAATACCGCACCCGGGAGGAGATTGAGAGTGACTACCCACTCATCCAGGCGGCTTACGCAACCGGGCGCTTTCCCCACACCATTGTTGAAGGCTTGCGGGGTATCCTGGAACAAGTTGGCAACGCGCCGCTTATTGTCCGCTCGTCCAGCCTGTTGGAAGACAACTTTGGCTATGCTTTTTCTGGTAAATACCACAGTTTCTTTTGCCCCAACCAGGGCACATTGGAAGAGAACCTGGATGCGCTGAAGGATGCTGTCCGCAAGGTCTATGCCAGCGTCCTCAACCCGGATGCCCTCTTTTATCGGCGCCATCATGGACTGCTGGACTATGATGAGCGGATGGCTATTCTGATCCAAAAGGTGGAAGGCGAGCGTCGCGGTGACTTTTTCTTTCCCACCCTGGCCGGCGTGGGGTTCAGTAGAAACCCGCATCGCTGGACGCCCCGCATCCATCCGGAGGACGGTTTCCTGCGGCTGGTCTTTGGCTTGGGCACCCGCGCCGTTGACCGGGTAGCCAATGATTACCCACGCACCATTGCTCTCAGCCACCCCACGCTGCGGCCGGAAATCGTACCGGAGCAAATCAAGCGCTACTCGCAGCACTTTGTTGACTTGATTGACCTCAGAGACAATCGGTTCAAAACTGTCCCGCTGACCGAGGCGTTGAGTGTTGAGATCCCAGCGCTCCGGTTTCTGGTCTCCGTGGATGAGGATGGCAGCCTGGGGCCGCCGGTCGCCAGCCGCCAAGCCGACCCGGACAAGCTGGTGCTGACCTTTGACCAACTGTTGCGCAAAACTCCCTTTGCGGCCCTGCTCAAAAGCACGCTCAAAACCCTGGAGACCCATTACAAACGGCCGGTAGACATCGAGTTTGCCGTGCATGTCCACTATGACTACCCGACGGTTAACCTGAGACTATGCTTATTGCAGTGCCGGCCGCTCAGCAGTCGCGACGACACGGAGCGCCACACAATTCCAACCGACGTCCCGCCGGCCGACGTGCTCTTTACCGCCAACCGGATGGTGCCCCACGGCGCGGTGGGCGACATCGAATACATCGTCTACATCGACCCCCAGAAATACCACCTGATTCCCGACAACAGCACCCGACTTGAGTTGGCCCGCATTGTCGGCCGGCTGAACAAGCGCCTGGAAGGTCACGCCTTTATCCTGATGGGGCCCGGCCGGTGGGGCAGCTCCAACATCGAGTTGGGGGTCAAGGTTAGCTATGCAGACATCTTTAACTGTCGTGCTCTGATTGAGATAGCGATGCCCAAGGCAGGCGGCCGGCCGGAGGTCTCGTATGGCACCCACTTTTTCCAGGACCTGGTAGAGGCCAACATCTACCCGCTGGCGCTCTACCCAGGCGAGCCTGGTATCATCTTCAACGCCAGCTTTTTGAACAATACCGACAACCAGTTGCCCGCTCTGTCTGCCTTACGAAGCTTCGTACGCTGGTCTGATCCAGGTCATTCATGTCCCTTCGGCCGCGGCCGGCCGGCATTTGCAGTTGGTCATGAATACGGACGAGGAGTCGGCCATTGCCTACTTTGAGCAGGCCCGTGCTTCTGGTTTGAGCGCCGGTCGCCAAGGCGATTAATGTCACGCTGCATAAGCGATTCTTGTCACTGGCACTGCCACCCTGTGCCCACTATAGTAGTTCACAGCGGCCCATCGGGCCGGTAATCACGTTCCCAGTATTCTTAGGAGGATCAACGAATGTCTGAAAAGCTCAACCCCTTTGCAATCGCCCAGGCCCAACTGGACGAGGCGGCCAAAATCCTAGAGTTGGACCCGGCCGTGCACGAAATGCTGCGCTGGCCCCTGCGCGAGCTGCATGTGACCTTGCCGGTCCGAATGGACGATGGCATCGTCAAGGTGTTTCACGGGTTCCGTGTCCAGTACAACGACTCGCGTGGCCCGACCAAGGGTGGTATCCGCTACCACCCGGACGAGACCATTGACACCGTCCGTGCGCTGGCTGCCTGGATGACCTGGAAGACCGCTGTGGTGGACATCCCGCTGGGCGGTGGCAAAGGCGGCATTATCTGCAACCCCAAAGAGATGTCCGACGGCGAGCTGGAGCGGCTCAGCCGGGCGTACATCCGCCAGGTCGGTCGGATCATTGGGTTGGAAAAGGACGTGCCTGCGCCAGACGTCTACACCACCCCGCAGATCATGGCCTGGATGGCAGATGAGTACTCTTTCCTCAAAGGCTATAATGAGTTTGGCGTTATCACCGGCAAACCGCTCGAGTTGGGCGGCTCGCAGGGACGCGGCGACGCGACTGCCCGTGGCGGCGTCTACACCGTCCGCGAGGCAGCCAAGGTTCTTGGCCTGGAACTCAAAGGCGCGACGGCCGCCATCCAGGGTTACGGCAATGCCGGCACCTTTGCCCACAGCCTGGGGCAGGAAATCCTTGGCCTCAAGATCGTCGCGGTGAGCGACTCCAAGGGTGGTATCGTCGACTGGAACGGCCTGGATTACAATGCGGTCACAGCACACAAGGCCAAGACTGGTTCGGTCATCAATTTCCCTGGTGCCAAGAACATCACCAATGAGGCGTTGCTCGAGTTGGATGTGGTAGTTCTCTTCCCCTCCGCGCTGGAAAACGTGATCACCGAGGAGAACGCCGGCCGGATCAAAGCCAAGATCAGCGCCGAGTTGGCCAACGGCCCTACCACACCAGCAGCGGACAAGATCTTGTTCCAGAATGGCGTCTACGTCATCCCCGACTTTTTGTGCAACGCTGGCGGTGTGACCGTCTCTTATTTTGAGATGTGCCAGAATGCCTACGACTATTACTGGGACCTGGGGACTGTTCAGCAGCGATTGGACCAAAAGATGACGGCCGCTTTCCATGCGGTTCACGAGATGGCCCAGAAGTACAAGGTCAACAATCGGGTTGCAGCTTACCTGGTGTCGATTGCACGCGTGGCCAAGGCCATGCAGCTGCGCGGCTGGGTCTAGGCCCGAGGTCTGTTATTCGAGTTCTTCAGGGGCGCAGCGCAGCACGCACTGCGCCCTTTTTTGACAATTTTACTGCTTTGCGCTACTATCTGGCTGCATTCCATTTTCCCAGCCAATTAGTAGCAGGAGGGCAATATGTATCAACACATTGTGCTTGTTGGTAATCTGGGTCGCGACCCGGAGATGCGCTACATGCCGGATGGCCGGCCGGTTACCAGCTTTTCGCTGGCCACCAACCGGGTGTGGTCGAACCCGCAGACCGGGGAGCGCGACAAGGAAACAACCTGGTGGCGCATCTCGGTTTTTGGCCCCCAGGCCGAAGCCTGCAACCAGTATCTCAGCAAAGGCCGCCAGGTACTGGTCGAGGGGCGCATGAGCCCGGATCGCTCCACCGGCGGGCCCAAGGTCTGGACGCGCCAGGACGGCACGGCCGGTGCCAGCTACGAGATTACCGCTTACAACGTCAAATTCCTGGGCGGCCGGGGAGAAGGCGCAGAAGCGGATTATGGTGGCATGGAAGCCGACGCTGGCGATGTGGAGGACGCCGAGGGCATCCCCTTCTAACGCCGGTAGTCATTGGAGCAGAACCTACGCCGGGTTGCCAGGCTTGTTTGCTGGCGGCCCGGCGTTTTAGTCTTTCACCGGAGGTGTCCACATGCCTACCCCAGAGCAGCCCTCAAAAAGGCAGGTCAACATTGATTTGCCGCCTGACCTGGAGCCCAAATACTCCAATGTTGCCCTCATTGCCCATTCGGCGGCCGAGATCATTATTGACTTTGCCCAGTTTCTGCCGGGTACGCGCAAAGGCAAGGTCCAGAGCCGCATTGTGATGACGCCGATGCACGCTAAATTGCTTCAGGCTGCGTTGAGCCAGAATTTGAGCCAGTATGAGGCCAAGTTTGGCGTCATACAGACCCATCAGGGGCCTTCACTGGCTGACCAGTTGTTCAAACCGGTTTCGCCTCCTGAAGATAGCAAGTGACCGATAACTACTCAGGTAGTGTGAAGATTTATTTGGGGTGTGCGGGCGCGGAGCGCCCGCACACCCCAAATCTTACCCGCCCAAGCCCTTGGTTTGAGCAGTTACAAGTGACCTATGGATGAACTAACCCCGATCATTGAACAGATCCGCGAGGTATTCGATACCAAAAACAGCCTCCGTGACCAGGCGCTGCAACGATCACGGGCGCTGACCCGCCTTTGCGCTCATGCCATCCGTGCCACTCACCGCGAGGAATGGGAAGCCGCGGCCGGCAAGATTGCTCAGGTGCAGGAACAGGCGACGGCCCTGCGGGAAGCACTGGAGCCATACCCCGACCTTTACCACGCGGGCTATACTCAGGATGCGCTCAAGGAGTACGTCGAGGCCTGCCTGACCTATGCCATTATCTGCAACCGGCCGATGCCCACGCCCGAGTCGCTGGGCATTGAGCCAGCCACCTACCTGGGCGGTTTGGCCGAGGCGGCTACCGAGTTGCGCCGCCGGGTGCTGGACATCATCCGGCACCGGCACAGCGATGAGGCGGAGCGATTGCTTGATGTGATGGATGCCATCTACAATGAACTGACCACGGTGGATTTCCCAGATGCGATCACCTACGGCCTGCGCCGGCGGACGGATGTGCTGCGCGGGGTGCTGGAACGAACGCGGGGAGACCTGACCAATAGCCTGCGTCAGCAAGCCCTTCAGGCAGCACTGCGGGACCTGGAAGGCCGGCTGCCCGTTGAGGAGCACTAGCATCCGGGTACTCTTGCCGGCCGGCATGGGTGTGATAGAATGAACCGCATCGTGGGGCCGACAGTGCGTCGGCCCTACTTTTATGCCAGCAGCCGTTGTGGACTGCGCCCGGCCGCTGGGAAGCGTGTATATACCAGATAGCATGTTCAACTGGCTGCGGCAGAACTGGAAGATTGTCCTGGGGGTGTTGATCAGCGCCCTCTCGCTCATCATCTCGATCAGCACCTTTGATCTGAGTGACATCTGGGGCGCGCTGCGGATGGCGCATTACCCCTGGGTGATCCCGGCCGTGCTGCTCTACCTGGGTGCGCTCTCTGCCCGAACGTTGCGCATGCAGGTGCTGCTCCGGCCGGACCGCGCCATCCCGTTCCGGGAAATGCTCTCCACCATGTCCATGGGGCGCGGAGCCAACAACATCTACCCCTTCCGGGTGGGCGAAGTGGTCCGCTGGGCGCTTTTTAATCGCATCAACCGCACCTCCGGTCCGCTGGCGCTGGCCTCCATTCTCATCGAGCGGGTCTTTGATGGCCTGACCATGCTGCTCTTTTTAGTACTGGTGATCTTTGCCGGCGGCATCCCGGCCGAATGGCGCGAAGTGGCCTGGGGAGCGCTGGTCCTGTTTGGCGTGGCGCTGGCGGGCATTTACGCGCTGGTGCTCTGGCCACAACAGATCCAGCGGCTGACTGCCTGGTTGATCGGCCGGCTGGTGCCGGCCAAGTTCCGCGGCCGGCTGGAAGAGGTCAGCAACCGGCTAATCCTCAGCTTTGCCACCATCAAGTCGGCCGGCTCGGCCACCCTGGTATTGCTCTTTTCCCTGCTGGTGTGGAGCTTTGAGACCGCCATGTACTACACTATGATGGTCGCGTTTGGCTTTAACGGGGAGATCAGCTTCCACCGACTGATGCTGATGAGCGCGGCCGCCAACCTGGCGACCACCCTCCCATCCGCGCCGGGCAACATTGGCACCTTTGATGGCGCGGTCATCCTCAGCCTCAAACCGGTGATCGGCGAAAGCCTGGCGATTGCGTACATCTCATTGCTGCACGCCGTCCTCTGGTCCACCGAAACCTTTGCCGGGTTGTATTTCATGTGGCGCACCGGCATCGGCCGGCGGCAGATGGCGCAACTGGCGACCGGAGAGAGGCAGCAGGAAGGAGCGACCCTATGAAGGTAGCTGTTATCGGCGCGGGTGTTGCAGGACTGGCGGCCGCTCACGATCTGGCCGGCGCCGGCCACGCTGTCACGCTGTACGAGGCGGCCGACCGGCCGGGTGGGTTGGCGGCCGGCTTTTCCGACCCTAGCTGGGATTGGCCGCTGGAAAAATTCTACCACCACTGGTTCCAAAGCGATACCGATGTGCTGGCGCTGATCAACGAAATTGGGGGCAGCAACAAGGTCTTTTTCCCCCGGCCGATCACCTCCATCTGGTATGACGGCGCGCCACGCCCGTTTGACAGCCCGCTGGCTGCGCTGCAATATCCTGGCCTCTCGTGGCCGGCCAAGATTCGCTTTGGCCTGGCGGGTGTGTACCTGCGTTACACCCGGCCGTGGCGACGGCTGGAGCGCACCACCGTGGAAGCCTGGGCGACCCGCTGGATGGGGCGCGAGGCGTATCAGGAGCTCTGGCGGCCGCTGCTAATTGGCAAGTTTGGCGACTATTACCAGCAGGTCAACATGGCCTGGTTCTGGGCGCGGATTTTCAAGCGCAGCCCCAAGCTTGGGTATTACCAGGGTGGCTTTCAGGCCTTTATGGACGATCTGACCGCGGCCGTCGTCGCGCGCGGCACCCAATTACGGCTGGAGACACCGGTGGAGAGCATCGTCCCCGCTCCGGCCGGCGGCGTCACCGTCTCTGCCAAAGGGGAGGTGGCCGACTATGCGGCCGCCGTCGTCACCACCAGCCCCGGCCTGCTGGCCCGGATGGCCCCCGCGCTCCCGGCCGATTACCTGGGTCAGTTGCGCGGCCTCCAGTCCATGGGGGCGCAGGTGGTCATCCTGGCGCTTGAGCACCAGTTGATGGAGCGAACGTACTGGCTCAACCCGCCGGCCTATTCGCCGGACAAGAGCCAGAACCTCTTCCCCTTTACCGCATTGGTGGAGCACACCAATTACATCGACCGCCAGCATTACGGTGGCGACCACGTTGTGTACTGTGGCGACTATTTGCGGCCGGACCATCCCTACATGCAGTTAAGCAAGGAAGAGTTGTTGGCGATCTACCTGCCGGCGCTCAAGCAGGTCAACCCGGATTTCAGCTCGGACTGGGTGCGGACCAGCTACCTGTTCCGGGAAAAATACGCTCAACCCGTTCCCCCGGTCAACCATTCCCAGAACATCCCGCCCCTGCAGACCCCTCTGCCCGGCCTCTACTTTGCCAGCATGAGCCAGGTGTACCCCTGGGATCGCGGGACGAATTACGCGGTGGAGATCGGCCGGCGGGCGGCCGCGCTGGTCATGCAAACCGATGAATAACCTTTCCAGGAGAGAGCTATGAAAAATATCGCTGTGGTCGGCGTTGGCTACGTGGGCATTGTCACCGGGGCCTGCTTTGCAGACCTGGGTAACAACGTCTGTGCGCTGGACATCGTCCAGGAAAAGATCGATAATCTGAAAAAGGGCATTATGCCCATTTACGAGCCCGGCTTGCGGGAGCTGGTGGAGCGCAACGTCGCCGCCGGCCGGCTTTCCTTTACCACTTCTTATGAAGAAGCGATCAACGGCCACAACGCCCAGTTTGCTTTTATCTGCGTGGGTACGCCGGAGGGGGTGGATGGCGAGGCGGACCTGCAATACGTGCGGGCCGCGGCCGAATCGATTGCCGAGGCGATGGACCACGAAATCATCATCATCAACAAATCCACCGTGCCGGTGGGTACGGGCGACTGGGTTGCGGACATTATCCGCGAGGCGCAGCCCGATTCCGTCCCCTTTTCCGTTGTTTCCTGCCCCGAGTTCTTGCGCGAGGGAAGCGCCATCAGTGACTTTATGAGCCCTGACCGCACCGTGTTGGGCTCTCGAGAAGCAACGGCGGCCGACCTGGTGGCGCAACTTCATCTCCCCTTGCGCGCCCCCATCGTCGTCACCAACCTGCGCACGGCCGAGATGATCAAGTACGCTTCCAACGCCTTCCTGGCGACCAAGATCAGCTTTATCAACGAGATTGCCAATATCTGCGAGGCGCTGGGGGCGGATGTGCAGGAGGTGGCGGCCGGGATGGGACTGGACAAGCGCATTGGCTCCCATTTTCTTAACGCCGGCATCGGTTACGGCGGCAGCTGTTTTCCCAAGGATGTGAAGGCGCTCAATTATATGGCCAGTGTGCAGGGCCGGCACCCGCAACTGTTGCAGGCGGTGATGGACATCAACGAGTTCCAGCGCAAGACGGCGATCCTCAAAACGCGGGAGGTTTTGGGAGATGACCTGTCCGGCCGCACGGTGGGCCTGCTGGGTCTGGCGTTCAAGCCCAACACCGACGACATGCGCGAAGCGCCGTCCATTGAAATTGCTCGGATGCTGCAAGCGGCCGGCGCAACGGTGAAAGGGTACGATCCCGTGGCGATGGAGTGGGCCGGCCGGGTCATGCCCAGGGTCCAACTGGTCAAAAATGCCTACGATCTGGTGGCAGACTGTGACGCAGTGATTGTCTGCACCGAGTGGAATGAGTTCAAGCAACTGGACATGGAGCGGGTTAAACAGTTGATGACGCAGCCGGTGGTGGTGGATGGCCGCAACATCTACGACCCCGCCAAGATGCTGGAGCAGGGCTTTATCTACCGGGGTGTCGGCCGCGGGTACGAAGGCGAGGACTAGCGCCATTGACAGCCGGCCGGCGGCCGGTATACTTGCGCCAGCATTGGAGAGGAAATTCAGGGATGCACACGCTGAGCAATCAAAAGGCAGGTTTTAGCGCAGTGCGCTGTTGATTGCTTGGTATCCATCCGACGTTATACCAAGCCGTGGTCGCATTTGCGCCACGGCTTTTTTGTTCTCACCCGGTGGCAACTCCCCAGTTGAAGAGTGGTTACCGTACCCAAGAGGCGCGATCATGTTACAGCTTTCGAACATTGGTAAACGTTACGGCGACAATGCCGTTTTGCAGGCGGTTTCATTCACCATCAACCCCGGCGACCGGCTCGGTCTGATTGGCCCCAACGGCTGCGGCAAGACGACCTTGCTCCGGATTATCGCTGGCGTGGAACCGCCGGACAGTGGCTCGGTGCGTTATACCGCCCCCAACCTGCGATTGGGCTATCTGGAACAGGGGCTGTCGTTTGACGAGCAGGACACGGTCAACGACCTGCTCCGGGCGGCCGAAGCAGAGCTGGAGCAGGCTACGGCGCAGGTAGCCGACCTGGCGGGGCAACTGGCCTCGGCCGGCCCGGATGAGCAACCCCGCCTGCTGGACGCCTATGGCCGGGCGCTGGCCGAGCTGGAGGCGCTGGCGGCCGGGGGGACGGCCGCCCACGATGCCCAGTCGGTGCTGGCGGGTTTGGGGCTGGCGGACGTGCCGCTGGAGACCCCGGTGGAACACCTCAGCGGGGGGCAAAAGACCCGCCTGGGGCTGGCCCGCCTGTTACTGAACAGCCCGCAACTCTTGCTGCTGGACGAGCCGACCAACCACCTGGACATCACCGCGCTGGAGTGGCTGGAGGGGTGGCTTGGCCGGTTCCGTGGCGCGGCGCTCATCGTCTCCCACGACCGCACCTTTCTCGATTGCACCGTCAACACGATGCTGGAACTGGACCCACTCACCCATGGGGTCACCGCCTACCCCGGTAGCTACAGCGACTATCTGAACGCCAAACTCCGCGAGCGGAACAGGCAATGGTCGGCGTACCGGGCGCAGCAGGAGCGCGTTGCCCAACTCCAGGGGGAGGCGCGGCGGCTGGGGGATTACGCCGGCAGCATCGAGCGGGGCACGATCGACTTTTCTATCCGCAAGATTGCCAAAGGGATTGCCCGGCGGGCGGTGGTGCAAAAGCGGCGGCTGGAGCGCGAGCTGGCGGAGGAGCGGGTGGAGAAACCCGGCCGGAGCTGGCAGATCAAGCTCGAATTTACCGACACGCCCACCAGCGGGCAGGAGGTGCTGGTGTTGGACGGACTGGCGGCTGGGTACGATGGCCTGCCGCTGTTTGCCAACGCCAGCCAGGTGCTGCGGGCCGGCGAGCGGGTGGCGCTGGTGGGACCCAACGGCGCGGGCAAGACCACGCTGCTGCGGGTCATCACCGGCGAACTGCAACCGCTGGCCGGCCGGGTTCGCCTGGGCAGCAACGTCCGGCTGGGCTACTACTCGCAGGAGCAGGAGGAGCTAGAGCCGGAGAGCACCCCCTTTGAAACCATCCGCCAGATCGCCCCCATGTCCGAGACCGAGGCGCGTTCCTTTCTGCACTACTTTCTCTTCACCGGCGATGAGGCCTTTATGCGGGTGGGCGACCTGAGCTACGGCGAGCGGGCGCGGCTGGCGCTGGCCCAACTGGTGGCGGCCGGCTGCAACCTGTTGCTGCTGGACGAGCCGATCAACCATCTGGACATCCCCAGCCGGGCGCAGTTTGAGCAGGCCATGACCGCTTTTGAGGGCACAGTGCTGGCAGTGGTCCACGACCGGACCTTTATCCGTCAGTTTGCCGGCCGCATCTGGCTGCTGGCGGACGGGACGCTGCAAACCCACTACGATCTGCAGGGTTTGGGCCGGCCGCGCCAACCGTGACCGGCGCCAGCCACCGGCCGCGTTTTTGCTGGTTGATACCGCGCCCCCCCTGTGCTATACTGTTCGCATCCAACAACGTCCCAACTCCCGGCGAAAGGAGGACTGTGTACCCATGACCAAAATCGACTTACGGAAGGAACTGAAGCACCTGTACAACCCATCCGCCAAACAAGTCTCGCTGGTGGATGTGCCCCCGCTGCGCTTTTTGATGCTGGACGGCCGAGGCGACCCCAACACCGCGCCGGAATATGCCCAAGCGGTCCAGGCGCTCTATTCGCTGGCTTACGGGCTCAAGTTCAAGGTCAAAAAGGGCCCGGTCGGGGTTGATTTCGCCGTCATGCCGCTGGAAGGACTCTGGTGGGTGGAGGATATGAGCCAATTCAGCTTGCAGGACAAGCAAGCCTGGCTGTGGACCATGATGATCCTGCAGCCCGATTTCGTGACGCCGGAGCTGTTTGCCGAGACGCGGGCCGAGGTGGAGAAGAAAAAGGGCCTGCCGGCGCTGTCCGGCGTCAGGCTGGAGAGCTACCACGAGGGCCCGGCCGCGCAGGTCATGCACATTGGCCCGTATGCGGACGAAGAGCCGACCATCGCGCGGCTGCACGCCTTTATCCACGAACAGGGTTACCGGTTGCGGGGCAAGCACCATGAGATCTATCTGCAAGATCCGAGCAGAACCGCGCCGGACAAGCTGCAAACGGTCATCCGCCAGCCAATCGATAAGTAGCTGCGGCCGGCCGTCGAGGCTGCCTGACCCATGCCCTGGCTTGTTTCCGGAAAGACGTGCCGGGTCGTGAGTAACATCTGGCAGGCAATCGAGGAGGCACCGCCGGTACTTGAACAACATCTCGGTAAGAGATTGAGAAGATCTTACCGAGACCTTGGCAACATGTCGGTCAGAGATTGAGAACATCGTGCCACGATTCGACCAATTAGCAACCATCATTCAGGGAAAACCTGGTGGCTTGAATGGTTCAGCCGAAGAGCAAAAGGGCACTGTTTCCATGAACACCAGCCAACGAGTGCACAACAAGCATTTGCTCATTATCTCCGCCTGGGCAGCCATGCTGCTGATTTCTGACCTCCCCGACGTGTTTCTTGATGCGACCCTCGGCCGGGTGCCCGAGTGGTTGTTCTGGGCCAAGGTGGCTTTTCTGGCCTTCTCGGTGGGGTTGTGTTGGGTCTGGAAGCGCCTTCGGCCGTTGTGGCAGTTTGCGCTGGTGATGCTGGTTTTTTACCTGGCCCTGGAGGCCTCCAACTGGGTGGACCAGACAGTCTGGTGGCAAAGTCACTTCCGCGGTTCCCGGGTGTCGTTCACCCAGGGGTATCTGGGGTTTTCTCTGCGCGACCTGGGAATTGCCGGGGCGGTCATCGCCGCTCTGTGGCTGGTCAAACGTCGGCGGGGCGCGTTCTTTCTCACCAGAGGGCAACTCGATGCGTCCATCGAGCCGGTGCGCTGGCTGGGCATCCGCCAGGGGGAATCCTGGCGCAGCTTTGGCTGGATCTTTGCCGGTGTTGCCAGCCTGATTGTCTTTTTTCCCACCGTGCTGGCCATCAAGCCCTCGGCCGATGCGCTGGTGCAGGCAGCACCGCTCGTGCCGACCGTGTTGCTCCTGGCGGCGGTCAACGCCTTCACCGAGGAGGCTTACTTTCGCGCCGCGCTGCTATCCACGTTGCACCAGGAGGTTGGCAAGACCCACGCGCTGCTGATCAGCGCGGTCTTTTTTGGGCTGGCTCACTATCTTTACGGCTCACCGCCGGGAATAATTGGCTTCCTGATGACCGGCTTCCTGGGGTGGTTGTTGGGAAAGAGCATGCTGGAAACCAAGGGCTTCTTTTGGCCGTGGTTGATCCACCTGCTGCCGGATGTGGTCGTTTTCCTATCCTATGCGCTCCTTTGGGTGCAGGGATGATGCCTCTGAGATGAAATACTCCAAAGTGGTCGGTGGCTTGGTGGGTTTGGCGTGGCTCTCGGCCGCGCTGTTGGTGGCGGGCGTCGTGCTGGCCTACCTCACCGAGTACGGCTCGCGGCGGTTCCTCATCGCGGCTGCGGTGGCGGCCGGCGGGCTGCTGGCGGCCGGGGCTGTCTATTACCTCCCTGCGCGCCGCCTGCAGGGAAGCAGAGCGGCTGCCATGGCGGCGGCACTGCTGCTCCTGCTGCTGGTCCCATTGTTATCCACAATTTGGCCCGGCCGGGTCACGCAGGCGCGCTTTGGGCTCACCGTCTATGGCCTCATTCCCGTGCCCGCGCTCGACATCACCGTGGGGCACCACGGCCTGTTCTGGTTCCGCGACAAGTCCCACCATGTTGCGCTGGGCGAGGTGCAATCGTTGCTCTCCGACGACACCGAGGTGGTGATCATTGGGATTGGCTGGCACAGCGCCGTGATGGTCGATCCGGCCGTTCGGAGCCTGGCAGGGTATCAGGTTCACATCCTGCCCACGCCCGAGGCGTTCGAGTTGTACAATCGGTGCGTGTCACTGGGGAAACGGGTGGTGTTGCTGGCCCACACTACCTGCTGAGGAGGTATGCGGCCGGGCAGGGTGACAGCCATCTCCATGCGACTGTCACCCTGCCGGAACGTCCTGTGGCGGGATGCCTAATCCACAATCACCAGGTCGCTGCCGCTGCGGCCAAAGACCTCGGGCGAGTACATCTCTTCCGCCTTGGCCGGCGGCACGACGAACACGCCGGGCGTCGTGGCCCGCGCCACGTACGAGTAGGTGTAGACGCCGTCCCACAGCAGCGAGGCAAAGGCCTCGGCCCGCTCATCGCGCATGTTCTGGTGCTCGTACCAGGTGCCCCACCACCACCAGCCGTAGCGGTAGCCGGGCGAGTCGGGGTCCTGGGGCACGTCGCCGGAGACCGCCAGCGCCGGGTTGACGATCTCCAACCCGGCCGGCAGCGGGTCGACCAGCGCCACGTGGTAGCGGCGGTTGTCGGCCACCATGGTCAGCTGCACCCGCACGCGGGCCCCGGCCTTGATGTGCCAGATGCCGTCGTCGTCGCGGCGCACGTCGGCCGGGTCGTCCACCGCTTCGTAGCTGCGCTGGACGACAAAGCCCATGTCCAGCGGCTCCAGATCCAGGTCGGTGGGCGCGTAGCGCAAGCCCAAGCCGGTAGTAGAGCCGGCCGGGGCCCTCCTTGCTCAGGATCAGGTCCTGCGCCTCGTCGCTCGTCGGCCAGGTAGGTCATCGGGATGGTCGTCTCGTGCCGCTCGGTGGTGCGGCCTACGTAGGCGTGGTCGCCCACGTAGGTGTCGCCCAGCCAGATGCGGGCCACAAAGTCGGGCGTCTGCGCCTCAAAGGTGTTGAAGTAGCGGTCCAGCGCCAGCAGCACAAAGACGTTCTCCTGGGTGTTGTTCCAGCGGCCGCGGGTGCGGTGCGCCAGCAGCCCGTTGACCACCTTGGGGATCAGGTCGCTCGCGGGGTCGCCGGCGATCAGCGCGTCCAGGATGATGGCGTCGGTGCGCCGGTCCGAGTGCAGCAGCAGGTAGGCCTCGTCGCCGTAGGAGGTGGTAAAGTTGGCCGCCCCGGCCGTCTCCACGGCGCGGTTGTTGAGGTGGCGGCGGATGGCCTCCACCTCGGCCGCGGAGGCCGGGTCGTCGGCCAGCACCTGCCACAGCCAGGCCAGCCGCCTCCAGCGACAGCTCCTCCAGGCCCGACCTGGCGTCCAGCAGCCGGCGGGCCTTGGCCGGGTCGCGGTCGCCCATCAGGTCGCGCACGTAGAGGGCGTAGGCGCTCAGCGTCTGGCGCGTGCTCTTTGCCGTACCAGTCGGGGTAGTAGTTCTCGATGTTCCGCAGATAGTCCAGCGCCTGCGCCTTCATCTCGCGCCGGGACGGGAAAGCCCATCATCTCGGCCCGCTGCAGCGCGTGGGCGACGTGGATGCTGTTGTAGGGGATCGACTCGCGGCCGCGCTGCCAGTAGGGGAAGCCGCCGTCGTCGTTCTGCATCCCCTCCAGCCGCTCGATGTCGCGCAGCACGGCCGCCTCCATCTCGGCCGGGCGAGGGCAGCCCCTCGGCCGAGAAGGCGGTCAGCACGTCGCGCAGCGCCGCCACCGCCAGGATGCGCGAGGCCAGTTGCTCGGAGCACTCGAAGCGGTAGGAGACCAGGTAGAGCACGGCGTCGGTCAGCGCCTGCAGCGCGGTGGACGAGGTGCTGATCTCCAGCCCGCCGAACTGCGGGAAGACGTTGTCCGGCGCGGCGACCGGCTGGGCGATGGCGCCTTCGTCGACCACGCCATAGGTGGCAAACGCCTCGGTGGTGGCCGGCGTGTAGACCGGCAGTTCGATGGTGGCCGCGTCGGCGAAGGTGCCGGACACGGCCGCGATCTGGAGGCGGGCGGTGCCGGGCATCACCGTGGTGGCCGGGAAGCGGACCTCGATCCGGTCGCGGGCCGGGACGATCAACCCGCTGGCCGGCCGCGTCGAGTCAGTTCCAGGTTGCCGGCCTGCACCACCACCTCCACCGACAATGGTTCGTCGGTCTGGTTCTGCAGCACGACGGGCAGCTCGAAGCGGTCGCCAAAGTTGAGAAAGCGGGGCGCGGAAGGGCCGCACCATCAGCGGCAGCCGGGCGGTCAGGTTGGCCTCGCCGGAGCCAAACTGCTTGCCGCCGGCCACGGCCACCACCATCACCCGGTAGCGGGTCAGGTTGTCGGGCAGCTGGCACCGCGACCTGGCCCGGCCGGCGGCGTCGGTGCGCACCTCCGGGGCAAAGGTGGCCAGCGGGTTGAAATCGGACCGCACCCGGATGGGTTGCGGTTCGCCCGCAAGGCCACGGCTACCCATCTCGGCCGACGGCGCCGCCGTCGCCATCGGGGCCGCCAGGAGCGCGGCCTCTCCCTCGACCTGGACTTCCTCGGCTACCTCGACGACTTGTTCAACAATCACGTTCTGATCTGCCAGCGCCTGGCTGGCAATGGCCTCCGGGTTGGCCAGGACGATGCTGGCCCGGCCGTAGTTCGACTGTCGACGTCCAGCGAGCGCGCCTGGTAAAAGGCGGCCAGCGGGTCGGCCAGTTGGTAGTTGGTCAGGGCCAGGATCGCCTCGTCGACCACCACCACCGCCAGTTCGGCGTCGGCCACCGGCTGGCCGGCCGGCGTCGGTCAGCAGCAGGTCGAGCGTCGTCTCGCCGCCCGGCTCCAGCTCGCGCTGCTGCGGCGTCACCGCCAGGGTCAGCGTCCGCTGCAGAGGCGGGATGCTCAGGTCGAGCTGGCCGGTGGCATAGGCGGGCCGGTCCGGCACGCCTGGCAGCGCTTCGCCCCGGTCGTCGGTGCGCGGCGCGGCGCCCACCAGGTCGACCTGGATGGACAGGTTGGGGATGTGGGCTTCTTCGATGGGGACTTCGCAGCGTGACGGTGTCGCTCGTCGATGCGTAAAGCGCTCGGTGTAGAGCATGCCGCTGCGGCTGACGGTCAGCAGCCCTTCGGCCGGGCTGAAGGGGGGCTGCACCAGGATGCTGGGCCACGTCGCCCGGCTGGTAGCTCTCCTGGTCGGGGATCAGGGTGACGCTCTCCAGTTCGACCTTGCGGGCCGGCGGCCGCTGGCCGCCGCTCACCCAGCGGGTGAGCTGGCTCTCGTTCTTCCGGCCCGGCCGCGTCGGTGACCGTCGCGGTGATCTGGTAGCTCGCCGCCGAGCTTGGTCTCAAAGGTGCAGGTCACCGGCTCGCCGGCCGATTCCACGTGTGCATGTCTGGACGTCGACCGCCTCCTCGCGCCACGCGCCCCTGCGCTGTATTTCCACTCCAGCCGGCGCGGCCTCGCACCTCGACCGGCGCGGTCGGGCACCGGCACGCCGTCCAGATCGGTGACGATCACCTCGATCTCCAGCGGGTGCCGCGCTCGACAAAGGTGCGCTCGCTGCGCAGGCCAACGTACAGGTCGGCCGGGTGGACCAGCAGGCTGGTGGTGGCCGCCCAGGCCTGGCGGTTGACGTCCATCACCGTCGCCTCGGCCAGCACGCTGTGCGGCCGCAGCGTTTCGGCAGCCTCGAAGTCCAGCCGCAGGTAGTGGTTGCCGGAGGCGTCGGTCAGCCCGGCTGAAGGTCTCGACTTCGGCCGATTCATAGCCGGGGTCAATAGCTCTCGCCATAGTAGACCGGCTCCCAGTAGTACCACCAGGGCATCCAGGTGCCAAAGGTAAAGTCGGGCCAGTTGGGGGGCGAGTAGCTGCTGGGGGACGAACTGACCTGCCAGGTGACCTCGGCGTTGGGCAGCGGGCCGCCGGCGTAGTAGCTGGCCTCGACTGCCACAACCGCGTGCTCGCCCACCAAGTAGGGGCCGGTGGTCTCGTTGCGGGCCGTGCACCTCGAACTCGGGCCGGCGGAACTCTTGGATCTGGAAGGAATGCTGCCAGGAGGCTGTTCCACAGGCCAGCCAGGTTGCCCTGGGCGTTGAACGAGATGTAGGCGTAGCCCAGGTTGGTCGTTCTCCGGCAGGGTGAAAGCCAGGTCAAAGCCACCCAGTGCGTTCACCGGGCTGCTGCCGGTGGTCAGCTCGTTGCCCTGCGGGTCCATCACGCTGTAGGAGACCGAGCTGACGGCGTCGCCGGCCAGGCCCACGTCGCCGGTCTGCGTCGCCGCCCACGCGGCGCAGCCAGCCCTTGACGTGTACCTCCTCGCCTGGCCGGTACATGGCGCGGTCGTCAAAGACGTACCAGCGCAACTCGTCGCTGCACCGGCCGGGTCTGCCAGGCGATCCTCACCCCACATCCAGGTGGATTTGGGCAGGATGGCGGTGTCGTCGCCCTGGCGAGCGACCAGCAGGGAAATCTTCTGGATGGGCAGGTCAAAGCGGGCGGTGCCATCCGGGCCGGTGGTCGCCACCGGGTTGCCGGGATCGGCTTCGATGGTCACCCCTCCCAGTGGGGCCCCATCCTTCAGGTCAGTGGCCCAGGCGACCATCTGGCTGTGGTCGGCCAAGGCGTCCAGCCCAATCTGGGTCACCTGCACCCAGACGCGTACCGTGTTGTAGTAAGGTCCCCGGTTGCGGTCGAACAGCTCGGCCGGCGGCTCGACGATGACCACCAGATGGCCGGTGTCGCCGTCCAGCGCTTTGCTCAGGTCGATGCGTGCCTCGGTCAGCGCGTCGGCCGGGGCCTCCAGCGGCAGCGTCTCATCCATCACCTTGCGGCCGGGTGGGTCCAGCGGCCGCTTGCTGCCCAGTTCGTTCAGATAGCGCTTGAAGGCAGCCCAGTCCGATGGCTCCACCTGGTAGGCGCGTCACCTTGAGCTGTGCTGTAGTTGATGGCAAAAATGGACAGGATTGGCTTGTTGGCGGCCGGGTCGAGCGTGACCAGCGCCTGCTCCGGCCCGACAATAGCGCTGGCGGGCCGAACCGACCTTGAATGCTAACCCGTTCGGCAGCCTGCCCAGCGTCTGCCCAAAGATGTCCTTGATGCGACCCGTCCGACCGTGACCTGGTAGGTCGTCCGGCCGACGGTCGCTCCCTGGATGGTGATCGAGTTGCCTACCACGTTGACGGTGGCCCCGGCCAGCGCCGGTTCGATGGAGATCATCGACTCCTGGTAGGCGTCGGTGTCCAGCGGGTTGTTGAACTCGATGAACAGGGGGGAGAGCGGCGGGCACTCTTGATCGTACCAGGAGCAGCCGCTGCGTTGGATTCTGAGCGGCGCGTAGGTGCGAAAGTCAAAGCGTTGCTGCTCTGCCGTCACCAGCGGCCCCTCGGCCGAGGGGGTGCCCGGGCCGATAATCACCTCGATATTGGTATCGGCCGGCAGCGGCTCTTGGGCGACAAAGGCCAGCCAGCGCGATTCCAGCGCCCCGCCGGCTGCGCGGGCGGCCGTCTTGTCAGCCGCCAACTCTTCGTCATTCGCCAGCCGGACCGGAATGCTCTTGCCGTTGGCGGTTACCTGGATGGTCGCCAGCACGGCGGCCGGGTCAATGCGCTGGTCAAAAACCACCACCATGACCGGCTCCAGCGGCTGAGGGCTGTAGGAAGGGTAGTAGGAGGTCAGCCGGGGCGGCGGCGTGGCCAAGGTCCAACGCACGTCGGCCGGTAGCACCCCGCCGGTGGTCGATTGGGTCCCGGCCGGGACGGTGATCACGTACTCGGTCGCCATCGGCAGGCGGTCGATCTCGGCCGAGTCGTACTCAAAGCGCAGCGTCTTGGTGCCCAGCCACTTCCAGGTCCCCGGCATGGGCGGGCTCGATGATGACCGGCACCTCCTCAGCCGCCAGTGCCTCCAGCGTCGTCAGGGGGACCATGGGTTGGTTAAAGGTCACGTTGACAAAGGGCGCCAGCAGGATCTCGCCCTCCGGCGAGTAGCGCAGCACCTCCAGCGGGCCGGCCGGGACGGCCGGCGGCACGATTGGGACCGGGGGAGGCGGGAAAGGCTCTTCCACCGTCTCGCCCGGCCGGGGTGGCGGGGGAGACTCGGTCGGCAGGTTGAAATCGACCTGGTCGCCAGCTCCCAGCACCAGTTCGGGCAGCCGCGCCAGGATGGCGGCGATCTCTTCGGCCGACATGGGTTCGCCAAAGGCCAGCTGGACCGGCACAATCTCAGATGGCCCGGCCTGCCCGGCGCTCAACCGGATCAGCAGTTCCCCGGCCGCGCCAGCAAAGCTGCCGCCCCCGCGGAAATAGACCGATTCGGACGAGTAAACTGTGCTGCCTGTCCCACCCGAGGGGTCGACCAGCAGCGGGTTGGTGCGGCCGCCCTCGCCGCCCCCGCGGTTGGTCCACCAGAGAACGCCGGCGGCCGCGCCCCCCAGTATGACGATTGCCAGCGCCAGGATCAGGAGCCGGCTGCTCCTGCGGCCCCGGCCATTGCCAACTTGGTTCAACTCTTCTGCCATGGACACATCCCTCCTTCTGCGGATGCAAAACATGCGTGGCTGACCTGCCCGCAAGTATACACCAGGGACGCTTGCAGACACAAAAGTGTTCCGTGGAAGAGTGCTATTGGGTGTGGGCCAGTTTGGAGGCGGGGTAGGCGGTTATGTCAGTGGTTGTGGGCCAAGCTCGGCCGGCCGACGGCGGTGAAGGTCAGTTCGGTTTCCAAAAAGATCTCGCTGCCCCAACCACCGCGCACCGGCGCACTTAGGTCCTGGCGCACCATCTTGACCTCCACCTGACCAGCCCCGGCCGCCTGTGCCTGCGCGGTCAGGTGGGGTGGCACAACTTGCTCGGCGTAATCCAGCGCCGCGGTCAGTTTGCCAAAATCGTGCACGCCGTCAAACAGGTGCAGCCGGAAACCCTCGCCATCGCTGACCGGGTGGATCAGCACCCGCACCTGTTGCACCACGCCGCCCACCACTGCGCCCACCGCGTTGGCCACCTCGGCGTGGGGCGGGATGACGATTTCTGTGTTGAGCTGATTGCCGACGCGCGGGAAATAGGCCTCCACCGGCGCGCCGATGGCAACCACCGGCCGGCCCAGCGCGAACCGGACCCGCAAATCCGAGTCGGGCAGCGGTTGCAGCGCGCGGCCCAGCAGGGCGGCCGCGGCCGGTTCCTGTGTCCAGTCCGGTGTTGTCCCCTCGTCGGCGAGCACCTTGGTCACCAGTTCGGTCGTCACCCGGTCGGGCACGCCCTCTACCACCCGCCGGCAGAACGCCTCCGCGCTGACCCCCATTTGTGCCGCCAGCAGTTCCGCACCCAGCCGCGAAGCATCCGCGTTCCAGCGCTGGAACCGGCCGAGGCAGTGCAGCGCGTCGGTGGGGGTAAAGCCGCACCGCAGCACCAGCCGTTCGGCCGCCAGCCGATCCACCATTTGCCGCACCAGCATCCCGTAGCGCCAGACCTCCTTCAGCCGGTGCACGGGCTGCGGGCCCCGCTGGAGCAACTCCAGTAGCTTGCTCTCGTCGTCGTTCAGATGGCGCGCCGGCCGGCGGTTGTGGAGCACAAACATGCCCGCCTCGTCCTCGTTCGGCCGCTTGCCCAGTTGCAGCTCCAGCTGTTGCAGCACGGTTGGGTGCTCGGCCGCCAGCATGCAGAGCGGCACGACCCGCTGCGGGCCAATCAGCAGCGCCCGGTCGCGGACCTTTACTTCACTGTCGCCGCCCAGCCCGACGGTGTGAACGTCCACCGCCTCTACCATCGTCTGCCACCGGCCGACCTGCGCGCCACGGGGGTTAAGCCGCGGCCGGCCGGCGCGCAGCGCGGCGATGTCGGTGGTGGTGCCGCCCACATCCACCACCCAGGAGTCGCGCCGGCCGGCCAGGTGCCAGGCTCCCACCACACTGGCGGCCGGGCCGGAGAGGATGGTTTCAATCGGCCGGCGCAGCGCCCAATCGGAGCGCACCAGCGAGCCGTCCCCTTTGACCACCATCAGCGGAGCAACGATCCCCACCCGGTCCAGTGTCTGGCGCACGGTGGCGATCAGTTCTCGCAGCAGAGGGATGAGCCGGGCGTTGAGCGCGGCCGTGGTGGCCCGCTTGACGCTGTTGAGCCGGCTGGTCAACTCGTGGCCGCAGGTGATCGGCAGGGGCAGCCCGCCGCCGGCCGGGCGGGTCAACTCGGCCACCAGCTCTCGCACCCGCAGTTCGTGGCTGGGGTTGCGGACGCTAAAGTAGCTGGAGACGGCAAAGGCTTCCACCCTGCCGATTCGGCTCAGAATTGCCCGGCGGACGGCCGTTTCGTCCAGCGGCTCAACCTGGTCGCCCACCACGTCGTGGCCACCGGCCGCGTACACCACGTCCTGGGTGGCCAGTTCGCGCTCAAAACCAAACTGGCGGATCAATTCCGGATCGTACCCAACCAGAATCAGGCAGATGTTGCTGCCCTGCCCCTCGACGATGGCGTTGGTCGCCAGCGTGGTGGAGAGGGCGACCAGGCCCACCTCGGCCGGATCGATCTCGGTCTGATCAAACACGGCCGCAATTGCCTGGCCAATTCCAATGGCGAGGTCGCGGCGGGTGGTGAGCGCTTTGGCTCCCGCCAGCACGGCCGACGCGTTCCGGCCGTCGTCGGTGGTCTGGTCCAGTCGAACGAGGACGGCGTCGGTGTAGGTGCCGCCGGTGTCAATCCCCAGTGCAATCGTCATCCTGATCTTTTTTCCTTCTCCAGCAACTATCCGCCAGCGAGCAAAAGCGGCAGACCGAGCCGACCCGTCTGGATGGGTAGCGCGGCCCCAGCCCCACCAGCATAGAGGCGGATTTGTGTGGTTGGAGCACAAAGCTGGGACTGAGCGCCACGCCGATCTGGTCCAGCGGGAGCAGGCTGCACAGGTCGCGCTGCCCATTCAGGCTCCAGCCCACCAGCGAGCCTGGGGCCAGGGCCGCGCTGACGCCCCAACCCAGGCCGGCCGCCCGGCCTTCCACGACCCGGCGCAGCGCTTCGGCCACCGCGCCTAGCGCTACCACGCCCACGCTGTCCAGCATGTAGGCGTCCAGCGAATCCCGGCCGCGTTGCATCTCGTCCACCCGCTGCTCCAGCGCCGGGCCAATGGTGTCCACGGCGACAAAGACCCGCTCGGCCGGGTGGAGCAGGTCGATCTTGTGACCGATCTTGAGTTCCTTGGCCCCGCCGTTGGCCTGGATGAGCAGCGTCTCGCCCTCAATGCCCAGCACCGGGAACTCGTCATAGATCGCGGCCGGGGCAAACAGCGTCTCGCCCAGCCGGATCGCCTCCCGGGCCGACCGCAGGATCGCATCGGGAAAGGTGCTCCGCCGGCCCATGTACTGAGCCTGCAGCACCTCTTCCGCTTTCAAGTTAATCTCAACTCCGGATAGAATGTGCATGGAGTTTCCGTCTTGCAGGATGGGGGTCACGCCGCGCCGTGCTCCGTGCGCGGGTCGGTCCGCCGGATGATGTCGCTGACCATCTGCTGGTTAAACCCTTTGAAGCCGTCGCCGCGCTGGATGTTTTCCAGATGGCTGCCGACGGCGCCCTCGGCCGCAAACCGCTCGCGTTGCTGCGGCGTGATCTGCCCGGCCGCGATCAGCCGGTCCAGCCGTTCCCCAGCCGGCTGCCAGCGCTCGCCGCGGGTGAAGGCCTGCTGCAGGTAGCTAAATTGGCTGAACGGGCGCATCGTTTCGACCCCCAGCGCGGCCAGCTCGGCCGCGGCATCGTGAAAGCTCAGGCGGGCGGCCAGATGGTGCAACCCGGCCGAGAGCATCGACTCGCCGTGCAACGCGCACCAGAGCCCGACCGTGCCCAGTTCGGCCCGTGGGGCCAGCCCTGCGTGGGCAAAGTCGCCGGCCGCCTCCTCAGGCGAGAGGTCCACGTCAGCAAAGACAGCCAGCCGGGCGGCTGGCTGTTCCATCACCTGTGCGCCCCAGCCCGCCTCCGCGCCGGCGTAAAAGCGCTCCCGCGGCCGGAAGCCCAGCGTCTCCAGAATCTGGATCAGCAGGGTAAAGGCCTCCCTTGAACTGCGGAAGGTGTGGTGGTCGTGGTTGGCCCAGCCGAGGCCAAGGCGGTCCTGCCGCGCCCGTTGCATCTGTCCAGCCCAATTGCGTTGCTGCCAGTGCGCCCGCTCGGCCGCGAATGCAACCCAGGCGGCCGTGTCGGTCCCCAGGTCACTCACCAGTTCCTGTGTCAGGTGCAGGGTCTGTCCCATGCCGGCCAGGGTGTCGTTGAACTGGCGCGGCCGGGCGGCCCAGCGTTCAAAGGCTTGCAGGTAGCGCTGCGGGTAGTCCGATGGCAGTTCGGTGAGCATCAGCCCGCGCTGGCCGCGCCGCTCCACCACCCACAACTCCCGGCCGGAGGCCGTCCAGGCCCGCGCCCGGCGGTAGGGGCTGAGCGGCGCGCCCTCGATGGATGCAGTCAGGTGATGCGCCATCAAAAACTCGGCCGCGTCCTCCACCCGCACCGCCGCTGCCAGGGCGGTTCCCTCAGCAGCCGTGTGCTGGCGCAGCACGACCCACGGCAAGATGGCGGCCGGATGGTGGTAGACGGCGTCGCCCGGCTCGGCCGGGGCCCCCTCCAGTGCAAAGCCAAGCGCGGCCAGTTGTGTGCGCGGCGTGTCCCCGTCGGCCAGCACCAGGTGATCCAGCCAGTCCGCCAGCCGGGTGCTGGTCCGCGCCGCCAGCGCCAGTTCCAACTCCCTGGCGGCCGGCAGCGCAGCCGTCAACTGGCTCAACCGGGAATGGATGTACTGCTCGGCGTCCGGGTGGCGCTGCCAGGTAAACCGATCGTGGGTCATGCCTGCCCTCCAGCTAGCGGCCGCGATCGCGCGGCACCCATTCGGTGGGGCTGCTCCAGTCGGTCGCTTTCCATTGCATCTGGTCCGGCCGGACCAGGTGGATGATGTCCTGGAAAAAGGTCAACCGTTCGGCGTCGCTCATCGGGGTGAAGGATTCCGCGGCAGCCAGATTCTGCTCCAATTGTGCCATGCTTTCCATTCCCACGATCACCGTGCTCAACGGCAGGCCAAGGGCGTAGCGCAGCGCGCGTTCCGCCTCGTGTGTCAGGCTGCCAAAGCCCATCACCTTCATGCCGACAGTGGCAATCCCTTTGGCGTTGGCTATGGGCAGGAACTCTTCCGCAAAGCTAAGGACAAAATGATCCAGCGCCGAAGCCGCGATCAACGCGCTGTCGAACGGGAAGCGGTCCAATGCCTCCACCAGGATTTGCGGGTCGGTGTGGCAACTGATGCTGATGTGGCGCACCAGCCCTTCCTCGCGAGCCTGGATGGCTGCCTCCAGCGCGCCACCCTTGCCCGTGAACGCATCCAGCCGGGCATAGTCCCACACGTTGTGCAAGCGCCATTCGTTTACGTGATCGGTTTGCAGGCGGGTCAGGCTCTCCTCTAGCTGGCGACGAGCGCCATCGCGGGTGGTGTCCCAGGTTTTGGTGGCAATCCACATTTCGTCTCGTCGGTCCTTGACTACCTTGCCCATCCGTGTTTCTGCCTGCCCGTTGGAATAGATCCAGGCGGTGTCAAAGTAGCGGATGCCGCGGTCAATCGCCGTATGTACGATCTGAATGGCCTCTTCTTCGGTGCAGTTGTGTTCGTCCACAATCCGCTGGCCGCCAAAGCTCAAAATGGGGAATGATTGCCCCGTCTTGCCAAATGGTCGCGTTTGCATGTTGTTTCCTCCTACGTTTGTGAATCTACCAGCGCCTCGGCCGCCGCCAGCGCCCGTCCGATCTGCGCCAGCAGATCGTGTTGGTTTTCGTCGGGATGGGGCATGGCTCGCGCCAGTTGGTCCAGCGTCGCGCCAAGTGCGGCCAATAGCCCTTGCAGGCTGATGGCCTGCTCCTGGCGGGTGTGCTCCTGGTCCGCGCACTGGTGGACGTGCTCCAGGGCTGCGGCCGCGCAGCCGGCCAGTTGCACCAGCAGCTCTTCGTCTTCGGCCGTGAAAGCCTCTCTGGAAATCTTGCGGTCCACCGACAGCACGCCAACGGTCCGCTCGGCCGTTTTGATAGGCGCGTGGATGACTCCCTTGACCAGATAGCCGGTCCGCATCTTGTGCCCGGCCGCATCACCGCTCAGGCGCAGAGGTCGGCCGGATACCAGCACCTGCTGGGCCGATGTCTCCCGGGTGGGAAAGCGGACCAGGCGGGTCGCCCCATCGCCAAAGCCACGCATGGCTCGCAATTCCAGCACATCAGTTTCCTGATCCAGTAGCAGCAGGAACCCTTCCTCGGCTCCGGTAATCTGGATGGCCCCCTCAACCAGTCGGGTGAAAAGCTGTTCGTTTGTCGTCAGGCCGATGAGGGTTTGTATCACCTGGGCGAGTGTGACAAAGCGTTCCAGTTTTTTGCGCAGCGTTTCGGTTTGCTGGGTTTGCTGGCGCAGCCCCCAGCCTTCGGTGAGAATGCGCCGGATGACCTGGATTGCCTCTGTGGCGTCCAGAGGTTTGCTGAGAAACCCACGCGCTCCCAACTGAAAAACCCCGGTCGCCAGTGCTTCTGAGCTGTCTGCCATGATGACGGCCGGCAGTCGCCATCCGCCATCCACCAACGTTCGCAGCAGTTGCTCGGCGGTCATGTCGGGTAGCTGCCAGGTTGTAATCAACAGGTCCGGCCGCGAACGCCGCACCCGAGCCAGGACTTCCCGGCCGGTCCGCGCGATGTGGGTGGTGTAGCCGCGCGGCCGGAGCACGGTGCGCACCAGCAGGCCGGCCGTCTCGACGACGTCGTCGGCCACCAGGATTTCAAAGGTGTCCGGTTCGTGATCCATCCCGTTGAGTAAAGCGTGCGTGTCCGTCATGGTCTGATAGGGGTTATTCTTCCTCGTCGATTAGTTTAGCCAAAAAAGCGCGGTCCCGGTCGGTGAGCGGCGCGGTGTGCAGCAGGTCCGGCCGGCGTTGCCAGGTGCGCAGCAGGGCCTGTTCGCGCCGCCAGCGCTCAATCCCGGCATGATCGCCGGAGGCCAGCACCTCCGGCACTCCCCAGCCGCGAAAGACGCCCGGCCGGGTGTAGTGGGGGCCTTCCAGCAGACCAGTGGCGTGGGAGTCATCCTCGGCCGCCCAGCGCGCGCCCAGCACGCCCGGAATCAGGCGGGCGACCGCGTCCAGCACGGCCATCGCAGCCAGCTCTCCGCCGGTGATGACGTAATCGCCAATCGAGATCTCGTCGGTGACCAAGTGCTCCCGCACCCGTTCGTCCACTCCTTCGTACCGGCCGCAGAGCAGCGCCAACTGCTGGTGTTGGGCCAATTCCACGGCCACCCGCTGGGTAAAAGTGCGCCCCTGCGGGGAGAGCAAAATCACGGGGCAGGCGGGCGGCGCGCCCAGCACCCCTTCCACGGCCGCAAAGATGGGCTCCGGCTTGAGGATCATCCCGCCACCGCCGCCGTACGGCGTATCATCGCAGATGTGATGCTTGTCGCTGGTGTAGCTGCGGATGTCGTGCAGGCGGATATCCAGCAAGCCGGCCTCCTGCGCCCGTTTGAGGATGCTTTCGCCGAGCAGCCCCTGAAACATGCCAGGGAAGAGAGTAAAAAGATCGAACCGCATGAGCAGAATTGTAACATAGCGTGCGGGCGGTGGCTACCCGCGGCCGGGGAATCGAGTATAATACGCGACAGCTTTGTGTGAAGGACCTGGCGTAGCCGAAGGAGCGAGCATGCGCGTTTTTATCACCGGCATCAAAGGGCAACTGGGGCGGGCGCTGGCGCGACATTGGGATGGGCTGGCGCAGGTCGGCGGTTGCGACCTGCCCGAGGTGGACATTGCCGACCCGGCCGCCATCACGGCGGCCATTGGGGATGCCCGGCCGGAACTGGTGGTGCACTGTGCTGCTCTGACCGACGTGGACGGCTGTGCCCGCGACCCGGCGCTGGCGTATCGGGTGAACGGGCTGGGGACGCAGAACGTGGCCATTGCCTGCCAGCAGGTTGGCGCGGCGCTGCTGCACATCAGCACCAACGAGGTCTTTAGCGGTCGGCACCAGGGCGAAGCGCGCGCCTACCGCGAGTTCGATCGGCCGGAGCCCATCAACCCTTATGGCCAGTCCAAGCTGGCGGCCGAATGGTACGTGAGGCACCTGTTGCAACGCTTCTATATCGTGCGGACCGCCTGGCTGTACGCGACCGGCGGCCGCAATTTCATCCACGCTATCCTGAACGCGGCCGACAAGCACGGAGCGCTGCGGGTGGTGACCGACGAGGTTGCCAACCCAACCTACGTGGAGGACTTGGCGGCCGCTATCCTGCAACTGGCGGCCACCGGCCGGTACGGAATCTACCATCTGGTGAACGAGGGAGCCTGCTCCCGCTATAAATTTGCCGCCAGGACTCTGGAGCTGTCCGGCCGGGGCGAGGTGCCCATCACCCCGATTCTGCAAGCGCAGTGGCCGCGCGCTTCCGCCCCGCCAGCCTACGCGCCGCTGGAAAACGCGTGTGCGGCCGCGCTGGGCATCCGATTGCGGCCGTGGGACCATGCGTTGGCCGACTATCTCGCTGAGTATGCCTGACCCACTTGTCTCTGTGATTATCCCCAATTGGAATGGGGTGGAGCACTTGCCCGCCTGTCTCGACTCCTTGCGGAGGCAGTCCTACCCCCATGTGGAGATCATCGTGGCGGATAATGCCTCCAACGATGGCTCGCAGGGGTTGCTGGCTGATCGGTATCCTGAGGTGCGGCTGATCCAGTTGCCAGAAAACCGCGGTTTTACCGGTGCGTGCAACGCCGGATTGCAGGCGGCCGGTGGGGAGATTCTGGCCCTGTTGAACAACGACACCGAGGCTGACTTGCATTGGTTGGCGGCCGTGGCGGATGCCTTTGCCCGTCACCCGGAAGCTGGCTCGGTGGCCTCCAGGATGCTGCTCTTTGATCGGCGGGACGTGTTCCACACGGCCGGGGACTTTTACCGGCTGGATGGCACGCCCGGCAACCGGGGTGTGTGGCAAAAGGACACCGGGCAGTACGGCGAGGGGTACGTCTTTAGCGCCTGCGGCGGCTCGGCCGCCTACCGACGCGCCATGCTGGATCAGGTTGGGCTGCTGGACGACGCTTTCTTTTTTTCTTGTGAGGATCTGGACCTGGGCTGGCGGGCGCAACTGGCTGGCTGGCGTTGCGTCTACAGCCCGGCCGCGGTGGTGTACCACAAGTTGCAGGCCACCGGCGGCGACACGACCGCCAGCTTTTACAACGGCCGGAATTTCATCTACCTCATCGCCAAGAACTACCCCGCCACCTTGCTGCGCCGCACCTGGCCGGCCGTGTTGCGCTCCCAGTGGCGCATTGCCCGCGATGCGATGAAGCACTGGCGCGGGGCGGCCGCCCGCGCCCGTCTCCGTGGGCAGATTTCAGGCCTGCTGGGGCTGCCGCGCATGCTCCGCGCCCGCCATAAGGTCATGGCAACCCGCCGCGTGACCGACGATTACCTGTTGACCATCCTGACCCCCGTTGACGAGACCCCCTAGCTTGGTATCATTGGCACATACATAGTAGTCTGGGACACAGCATGCCAACTGACCAACCGTACCCCTATTTACTTTCCATCATAATCCCCGCCCACAACGAGGAGAACCGGCTGCCCGGAAGCCTGGCCAAGATCCATGCCTACCTGAGCCAGCAGCGCTATCCCTACGAGGTGATCGTGGTGGAGAACGGCAGCTCGGACAACACGGTGGGAGTGGTGAAGCATTTTGCGGCCGATTATCCCTACGTCAAGCTAATGGTGGTGCAGACCCGCGGCAAGGGTTTGGCCGTCAAGGCCGGCATGCTGGCCGCGGAGGGGGAGTACCGCTTTATCTGTGACGCGGACCTCTCTATGCCGATCGAAGAGATTGCCAAGTTTCTCCCGCCCGGCCGGGACGCCGGCACCGAAGCCCGGCCGTACCACGTTGCCATTGGCTCGCGAGAAGCGCCGGGCGCGGTCCGCTACGACGAGCCCTGGTACCGACACTTTATGGGACGGGTGCTCAACTGGATCATCAAGCTGCTGGCCATGCGTGATTTTGAGGACACCCAGTGTGGCTTCAAGATGTTCCACGCTCCGGCCGCAGTTGACCTGTTCCAGGTGCAAACGCTCAACGGGATTGGGTTCGACATCGAGTTGTTGTTTGTGGCCAAAAAGCGGGGCTACACCGTGCTCGAAATCCCGGTCCACTGGTACTTTAGCGCGGAAAGCCGGATGCGGTTGATTGACGATTCCCTGGCGGCCATCGTCGAGATTCTTCAGATCCGGCGCAACTGGCGCGATGGGGTGTACGGGGAGGGGCCGGCCGCGTGAAACTGCCCGACCTGAGTTTTGAGCGCGCTGCCTGGACGGACGGCTACCGGCTGGTGGCCGGGATTGACGAAGCCGGCCGCGGGGCGTGGGCCGGCCCGGTGGCGGCGGCGGCCGTGCTGTTGCCGTCCCCAATGGGTGCGGACCTGCTCCGGCAGTTGGATGGCGTGCGCGACTCCAAGATGCTCTCCCCCGGCCGGCGGGAAGCGCTGTACTTCCTGATCCGGCGAGTTGCATTGGCCATGGGGGTGGGGATGGCCGGTCCGGAAGAGATCATGCAGCGCGGGATTGCGACCGCCACCCGGTTGGCGATGGCGCAGGCGGTGGAACAGCTGGCCCCCCGGCCGGATTTCCTGCTCATTGATTGGGTCCGGCTGCCACAGGTGGACCTGCCGCAAAAGAGCATCCGTAAAGGAGATCAGGTTAGCCTTTCCGTCGCGGCCGCGTCCATCGTCGCCAAAGTCACGCGCGACCGCCTGATGGTCGAGCTGGCGCAGGCTTACCCCGGTTACGGCTTTGAGCAGCACAAGGGGTACGGCACGCAAATGCACCAGGCCGCCATTGCGCAACATGGCATTGCGCCCGTGCACCGGCACACCTGGAAGCCGTTTGTGCAGATGTTGGCTGATTGCTGATGAAAATCGCCCTTGTTCACGACTGGCTCAATCAGATGGGCGGCGCCGAGCTGGTGCTGGAGGCGCTGGTCGGGCTCTACCCGGCCGCACCGATCTTTACCTCCATCTATGCGCCGGATTGGATGCCGGCCGGTTATCGGCAGTGGGACGTTCAGACCTCGTTTATGGACCGCTTGCCGCTGGTGAAAAAACACCACCAACCCTTTTTGCCGCTCTATCCGCTGGCCTTTGAAAGTTTTGACTTTTCCGGGTATGATTTGGTCCTGAGCAACAAGAGCGGCTTTTGCCACGGCGTCATCACCGGCCCGGACACGGCTCACATCTGCTACTGCCTGACGCCCACGCGCTACCTGTGGAGCTTTGAACGGTACGCACAGCGGGAGAGCCTCGGCCGGTTGAGCCGCGCGCTGTTGCAGCCGGTGTTGAGCTATCTGCGGCTGTGGGATCGGCAGGCGGCCGACCGCGTGGACCATTTCGTCGCCATTTCAAAGACGGTCCAGCGGCGGATCGCCCGGTTCTACGGCCGGGAATCGGTTATCATTTATCCGCCGGTGGACACGGAACGCTGGCAGCCGGGCGGCACGGTGGGCGATTTTTACCTCATCGTCGGCCGGCTGATCCCATACAAGCGGGTCGACCTGGCGGTGCAGGCCTTTAACAAGCTGGGCAAGCCACTGATCGTGGTCGGCGACGGCCGGGACCGGGCCAGGCTGGAAGCGATGGCCGGTCCCACCATCACTTTTGCCGGCCGGCTGCCGGATGACGAGGTGGCAGACCTACGGCAGCGCTGTCGCGCCTTTCTTTTCCCCGGCGTGGACGATTTTGGCATCGCGCCGGTGGAGACGATGGCGGCCGGCCGGCCGGTGATCGCGTTTGCGGCCGGCGGGGCGCTGGACACGGTGGTCGAGGGCGAAACCGGTCTCTTTTTCCGCGACCCGACGCCCGAGGCGTTGGCGGCCGCCGTGGAACAGTTCGAGGCGCTGCAATTCGATTCCGGCCGCATCCGCCGTCACGCGGAACAGTTCGGCCGGCCGGTCTTTGAGCGGCAGATGGCCGCTTTTGTCGAACTCAAGCTGGAAGAGCACAGGAAACGATGGAACTAAAACAACTCTGGAGTGTCATGGCGCGGCGCTGGCCGTTGGTGCTGATCCCGTTTGCAGTGGTGCTGGCGTTGGGGCTGGTGACCTACGACCGGCCAACTCCGGCGTTCAACGTGGGCATCAACTACACGGCCGGCCTGCCGCCCGTCGCCGGAAGCGGGGCAGATTATGAGGACGATCGCTACTACCCCTGGCTGACCTCGGAGTACATCGTCAACGGGCTGGCGGATTGGGTCAAGAGCACCTCGTTTGCGACCGCCGTCAGCGAAGAGTTGGCCCGGCAGGGGCTGGACGTGCCGGCCGGGGCCATTCGCGGCAGCATCGCCTCCGACAACGTCCGCAGTGTGCTGCAGCTTTCCATGACCTACGGCGACCACGACGCGCTGGCGGCGATGATCGACGCGGCGACGGTTGTGTTGCAGACCCGCAACCTAGAGGCCTTTCCCTTTCTGCTGCAGAACGCGGCCGTCGTGCCGCTGGACGAGCCGGTGATTAACCAGGTCCCGGCCGGGCTGCGGGCGGCGCTGGATTTGCCGCTGCGGCTGGTGCTGGCGGCCGCGGCCGGGGTAGGGCTGGCGTTCCTGGCCGACTATCTGGACCCCACCGTGCGTTCCGGCCGGGAACTGGAAGAGATTGGTTTAAAGGTGTTGAAGGAGATCCCCCGCCACAGGGGGAAACGGTAACGCGGACTGTATCCCGCGCTGAAAACTTGTCGCCTGGAGAAGGCCTATGGAACTTCAAGATTACATTCGCATACTCAGAAGGCGTGGCTGGATCATCATCCTGCTGGTGCTGATGACGGCCGTGGCCGCCTTTGCCTTTAGCAAGTTACAGACCCCGGTCTACAAATCGTCGGTGGATATCCTCATCCAGCCGGCCCGGACGGATTTTGGCCTGGTCCAGTCGGCCAAGTTGTTGTTGCGCAGCTACGTCTCGTGGATGAACACGGAGGTGCGGGCGCAGCAGGTGATCGAGCAACTGCAACTGGACCGCACGCCGGGCGACCTGCGCAGCGACGTCAGCTTTGCATCCGACGAGTCGCGGCTGGTGATCCAGATCACGGTCGAGGACCCCAGCGGCGACGTGGCCAATGACATTGCCCGCGTCTGGCGTGACCTGTTCGTCCAGTGGCGCACTGAAGAGAATAGCAAGTTGCGCAAAGAGGATCAGATAGACGCCTTGAATTTGGACGAGCCGGTTTACGGTCTGTCCCGGCCGAAGTGGAAGATCAACGTGCTGGCGGGCGCCATCCTGGGGGCGCTGCTGGGTGGCGTGCTGGTCTTTCTGCTGGAATGGGTCGAGTCGGGCGTGGTGCGCCGGCCGGAGGATATTGACCGCTTCCTGGGCGCGCCGGTGCTGGGGACCATCCCGGCCGCCAAGATCGACATCAGCCGGCCGTACCTGCTGGGCAGCCGCATGCCCAGCGCGCCGGCCCTGCCGCAGCCATCCCAGCCAATGCTCGCGGCTCCGCCTCCACAACCGGAAACGGCCCCACCGGCCGAACCGCCGCCCGCAGAGCCGGCCGTCCAACCGGCCGCGCCCACGGAGGAAACTCGACCCACAACTGCGGCCGCGGAAGATGAGGTTGGCCCCATTGAACCCACTATTTTGCTCTCCAAAGGAGATGACCTATGAGCCAAATTCGCGCAAACCTGGTGACGGTTTCGGACCCGCGCTCGGCGGCCGCTGAGGCATACCGCGCGCTGCGCACCAACCTGTCCTTTTCCAGCCTGGATGATCCCATCCACACGCTGGTGGTGACCACCTCTGCGCCGCAAGACAATAAATCCATCGTCATCTCCAACCTGGCGGTGACGATGGCCCAGGGTGGCAACCGCACGGTGCTGGTGGACTGTGATCTGCGCCGGCCGGCGTTGCACGAGATATTTGGCGCGGATAATGGCCGGGGTTTGACCACCATGATGCTGGATGAAGCGGTCATGGCCGACCCGCCGTTGCAACAGACCGAGATCGAGAACCTGCTGGTGTTGCCCAGCGGCCCGCTGCCTCCCAACCCGGCCGACCTGCTTGGCTCGCGCCGGATGGATGCGGTGATTGCCCGGCTGAAGGAGGGGGCGGACATGGTGTTGCTGGACGCGCCGCCGGTGATGGCGGTGACCGACGCGGCCGTGTTGGGGTCGCGGGTGGATGGCCTGCTGCTGGTCGTCACGGCCGGCGTCACCCGCCGCGACCATGCCGAGCGGGCCAAAGAGTTGCTGCAAAAGGTCAACATCCGCATTGTGGGCGTGGTGCTGGACAACGCCCCGGCCGATGCGTTGCTAGGGAGCTATTACGGATAGCGGGCGGTCAGCGCAGAGCGATTGGCCTTGATTGATCGCTCAAAGCTCGAACTGCATCCAGTCCCGGCCGACCTCCACCGGGCCGCCAAACGCCTTGGTAGCTTCTGCCAGCAGGGCATCCGGCCGCAGGCTGGGGTCAAGGTGCACCAGCACCAGCCGGCCGGCGTTGGCGGCCGCCGCCGCTTCCCCCGCCTGTTGGGGGGTGGAGTGGCCGCTCATCGGTTTCCAGACCGTCGCTTCGTGAAGCAGGATGTCTGTGCCGGCCGCCAGCAATCTCACGTTTTCGCTTGGCCCGGTGTCGCTGCTGTAGGTCAGCGACCGGCCGCTGGCTTGAGCTTCCACCCGCACCGCCACGCTCGGGCGGCTGTGGCGCGTGGGCGCGGTCAGCAGGCGCAGGTCATCGGTCTCTAGCACCACGTGCCCGATCGCGGCCGGGAGGATGGTTTCCCAGTTGATCGGAATCCTGTCGGTCAGCCCCAACGCATCCAGCAGCGTGGCGGCCGTCGCCAGCGTCTCGGCCAGCCCCCAGACCACCAGTTCGTGATCCCACCGGCCGGCCCAGTTTAGCAGCAATAACGTTTGGACCAGCACCGGGAAGCCATAAATGTGGTCGGCGTGGTCGTGGGTGAGCAACACGCCGCGCAGCCGGCACAAGTCGGCTCCGATCAAAGCCAGTTTGTGGGATGGGCTGCCGCCGCAGTCAATCAGATAGAGCCCGGTCGAGCAGTCCAGCAGCAGGTAGATCGAGTTGCGTTTCTCATCGGCAACGGTGGCGGCCGAGCCCAGCAAGGTTACGGCAGGCATGTGGCCCTCTAGATGAGCACAAACGAGACCAGGATGCCGGTGACGATCATGGCGGCAAAGATAGGGAGCGTGTAGCGGCGCAGTGCCGGAGCGCCGGTACCGGCCGTAATCACGGCTTTCACGGTGGTGTTTGCCAGCGCCGCCAGGGTGATGCCCTGCGCCGCGACCAGGTTGGAAATATCGTCCCCCGCCAGGTTAGACAGGGAGAGGGTGATGGCGTCCACATCGGTCAGCCCTGCCAACGCGCTGGACAAAAAGACCCCGGCCGTGCCAAAGGACTCTTGTGCGGCCTTGGAGATGAACAGCACCACTCCGAACAGCAGGCCGAACTGGATGGCCGGCCACAGCTCGAACGGGTTTTTTGCCTCCACCTGCTCTTTCTCGCCCGACTGTTTGGCCTTGCGTTGCTCGCGAAACCAGAGGTATGCACACCCCAGCAGCCCGACCCCGCCGGCACTGGCAAGGGGGGAAGCAGCATCCGGCCGACTGCCCCATTGGTGGCAAACACCACCACCACGACGCGGATGAACATGATGGTGGAGGCCAGCACAATGCCCAGCCCCAGTTGTGGCGAGAGGCGCGGGTCTTCCCGGCTGTGGCGCGAAAAGCCCAGTGCAGTAGCCGTGCTGGAGGCCAGCCCACCCAGCAGGCCGGCCAGCCCAATTCCTTGTTGCGAGCCCAGGATTTTGATCAGACCATAGCCTACCAGGTTGATGGCCGCGATCAGCACCACCATCTTCCAAATCGTGCGCGGGTTGAGCACACCCAACGGGCCGTAGGTCTGGTCCGGTAGGATGGGCAGGATGACCAGCGTGATGACGCCAAATTGGAGCGCGGCCGCAATGTCCTCTGGTCCAATCCGCTGCGAGAGTTGCTCCAGCGGCCGCTTGGTGGCCAGCAGCAGCACGGTGACGACCGCCAGCGCGGCCGCCAGCTCGGTCATCTGCCACCAGGCCAACGCGCCATACAGAAACACCAGCAGCGACGCGATTTCGGTGGTGATGCCGGGAGCCCCGGCCGAGGCGGTGAGGATGTAGGAGACCAGCACAAACCCGGCCAGGATCAGAAAGGTGACGGGAAAAGTCCAGGGAAAGAAGACCTGGTTGAGCATGGCGGCTGCACAGCCCATCAGCGCGATGAGCGGAAAGGTGCGGATGCCGGCGAACGCTTCCTTTTCACGCTCGCGCTCAACGCCAATCATCAAACCCAACCCCAGGGCAATGCCAAAGCGTTGGAATAGGATGGCCAGTTCGGGCAGGTCAGGCATCAGGTTGCGAGTTCCTCATCATACTGGCCCCCAGTGTATCTGAACGGCCGCTGCTTGACAAGCCCCAGGCGCTGTGATACCATCCGCCTAGAGTACCTGCTCAGGCAGTCAAAAGTTTTCGGGGTTGAGCAGTTGCTGCGCACAGTTGAATAGCCAACAACTGGGATCCGGAATAGTAGCTGTTTTGACGGCGTCCAGAGAGCGGCCGGGAGTTGAAAAGGCCGTACGTGCGAGGGCAGTGAATGGACCGGGGAGTTGGGAAGGCGAAAGGACAACATGGCCTGATTAGTCTTCTCCGGAGTCATCTCCGTTACAATGATGAGGACATCGTCCCAGATGGGACTGTGTGAAGCTGGCGGCACCCCTTGTGCGTTTCACGAGGGGTGTTTTGTTTATCTGGACCAGTAAATGGGTAGCCAAGATGATACGGGAGTTGAGATGATGGCAGGGGGCAGGCCGCGGGTCTTTTCCGGCATTCAACCGTCAGGGAACCTGCACATTGGCAACTATGCCGGCGCGCTGCGCAACTGGGCCAGGCAGCAGGACGAACGGGAGTGCTTTTTCTGCATTGTGGACCTGCACGCCATCACGGTGCCGCAAGACCCGGCCGCCCTGCGTCAGGCCACCCGGCAGGCGGCGCTCATCTACATGGCGGCCGGTATTGACCCGGACAAGGTGACCATGTTTGTTCAATCCCACCGGCCGGAGCACACCGAGTTGTGTTGGATTCTCAATTGTGTCACGCCGGTTGGCTGGCTGGAGCGGATGACCCAGTACAAAAGCAAGGCCGCCACCCAGGAGAGCGTTGGAGCGGGTTTGCTGGACTATCCGGTGCTCCAGGCGGCCGACATCCTGCTCTACCAGGCGCACTATGTGCCAGTGGGCGAGGACCAGCGGCAGCACGTTGAACTGGCGCGGGATATTGCGCGGCGCTTTAATCATCTGTTCGGTGATACCTTTGTGGTGCCAGAGGTCGAGATCCCGCAGGTGGGGGCGCGGGTGATGGGGTTGGACGACCCGACGGCCAAGATGAGCAAGAGCGTCGCCGGGCAGCGGCCGAACCACGCCCTGCGCCTGATCGACCCGCCAGACGTGCTGCGCCGGACCATCCGCCGTGCGGTGACAGACCCCGGCCGGGAGATTCGCTTCAACCCGCAACGGCCGGGGGTGACCAACCTGCTGGCCATTTACCAGATCTGCACTGGCATGACGCAGCAAGCCATCGAGTCGCACTTTGGCGGCAAAGGATACGCAGAACTCAAGCGAGAGGTGGCGGACGCGGTGATTGAGTACCTGCGGCCGGTGCGCGAGCGGTATGCAGCGCTGGCGGCCGACCCCGGCCACGTGGAGGCGCTGCTGCGCAAGGGGGCGGAGAAAGCGGCCCCGCTGGCTGCCCGGACGCTACAGGCGGTCAAGGAGCGGGTGGGGCTGGGATGAGCGGACCAACGACCCACGACAAAAGACGAATGGAGAAGAGAGGATGACGGACAAGAAACGGATTCTAACCGGCGACCGGCCGACCGGCAAGTTGCACCTGGGACATTACGTCGGCAGTTTGGCCAACCGGGTGCAGTTGCAGGACGAGTACGAGTGCTACTTTATCATCGCCGACCTGCACATGCTGACCACCCGGCCGGAAAAGGAAAACATCGACCAGCTGCGGACCAACATCCACGAGATGGTGCTGGATTACCTGGCGGCCGGGATCGACCCGGCCAAATCGACCATCTACCTGCAATCGGCCGTGCACGCCGTGTACGAGCTGAACCTCTTTTTTGAGATGCTGGTGACGCTGCCCCGGCTGGCGCGGTTGCCGAGCATCAAGGAGATGGCCCAGGCGGCCCGCTTTGAGGACGAGGCGATCCCCTTTGGGCTGGTGGGCTACCCGGTGCTCCAGGCGGCCGATATCCTCATGCCCCGCGCCCACCTGGTGCCGGTCGGCAAGGACAACGAGGCCCACGTGGAGATTACCCGTGAGATTGCCCGCCGTTTTAACCGGCTGTACGATGAGGTCTTTCCCATCCCGGACGTGCTGATTGGCGACGTGCCGACGCTGGTGGGGACCGACGGGCAGGCCAAGATGTCCAAGAGTTTGGGCAACGCCATCTTTTTGTCCGACGATGCCCGGACGGTGGGAAAAAAGGTGCGCGGCATGTACACCGACCCCAAGCGGATCAGTGCCGACATCCCCGGCACGGTGGAGGGCAACCCGGTCTTTATCTATCACGACATCTTTAACCCCGACACGGCCGAGGTGCAAGACCTCAAGGCGCGCTACCGGGCGGGGGCGGTGGGCGACGTGGAGGTGAAGGAAAAGCTGGCCCGGGCGCTAAATGCTTTCCTGGACCCGCTGCGCGAGCGTCGCGCCTACTACCAGGCGCAGCCAGGGCTGGTGGAGGAGATCATTTACGACGGGACCGAGCGGATGAGCCAACTGGCCGACGAAACGCTGATGCGGATGAAAAAGGCGATGGGGCTGACCGGCGTTTGGAACCGGATTTCCCGCAAGGCACGGGACCGCAAAAAACTGGCGGCCGGTTGAGAACGAGCTCCGGCCGAACTAGTCTTTTTCCAGCACCAGCAGGTGGGAAAGCCCCAGCAGGCGGAGCGGGGTGCGTTCCAGCAGGTAGGTGACGCGGCGCAGCCAGCGCCCCACAGTTGGCCAACGGGCGGCGACGTTGTCATAGCCGGGAAAGATCTGGCTGTGGTGCAGTTGGCGCACCGGCCGCCCGGCGAATAGAGCGCGCAACGCGCGGCCGGAGTAGGCGCGCACGTGGGGGGCCAGGCGGTTGCGCAGTGCATCCGGCAGGTAGTTGATGAGCGGCGTGTTGCCAAAGTGGTACCGGCCGCGCCAGTAGTGGCCGTGGGTCTCCAGCGGGTACCAGCGGTTGGGGCAAAAGACCACCAGCCGGCCGCCGGGGGCCGCCACCCGCACCATCTCGGCCGCCGACTGGGCGTCGTCGCGCACGTGCTCCAGCACTTCGTGGCTAAAGACTAGCTCAAAGTGCCCGCTCTGGAAGGGCAGCGCCTCCCCCACCGCCTGGACCACCGCCAGACCCCGGTCGCGGGCTTCTTTAGCCCGCTCCCATTCCACCTCCACCCCCACCGCATGAGGCGTGTGCCGGCTAAAGGCGGCCGTGTACATCCCCACGCCGCAGCCCACGTCCAGCACCCGCTTGCCGGCCGGCGGCGCCCAGCGCTGCACCATCGCAAAGCGGCGCTCCTGCCCCTCACGCCAGACCCAACTGGGGTTGCCGCGCTCGGCGGCCAGCGGCCGGTCAGCGGCCATCGCCCTTGACCCACTTGCGATCCTGCATCACCCACTCTACCTTGTGGGCAAACGCCACGCTGTTGTCCAGCCAGCGGAGCCAGTGCGGGGTGATGCGGTAGACGGTGTGCCAGGTGACGGCGGCCGCAAAAGCGGTCAGAAAGGTAAACTTTTGGCCAAAGACGGCCAGCGCCGCGGCCCGCTCGGCCGGGCGGCGGACGGCGCTGCAGACCCCCTCGAATTGCACGCCGCGTATCTCGCGCCAGTGCCAGGAAGGAGCATGGATCGACCCGGCGACGCGCGGGTTGGCGGCCAGGTAGCGGGCGTGGTTGGTGGCCGGGTCGGAGATAAAGTAGAGGTCGAGCGCCTTGTCGGCCGCGTAGTACAGGTCGGCGGCGGCCGGTATTCCTTCCGGTGAGACGGTGGCTAAGGTGAGGGTTGATTGGCTTCGCAGGAATTCGCCGATCTCGTTCATGGTGCGGTCGGCGCTTGAAGGCCACCCCATTGCAAAAAGAGGTCGTTATCCAATCCAACCCGGGCCAGCGCCCGGCCGACGGTTTGGTCCACGATCTCGGCCGGGGTGGCGGGGCGGGCGTACCAGTTGGGCACCGGCGGCATGATGATCGCGCCGATCTCGGCTGCCCGCACCATCAGCCGCAGGTGACCCAGGTGCAGTGGAGTTTCCCGCACCATCAGCAGCAGCGGCCGGCCTTCCTTCAGTTGCACGTCGGCCGCCCGGCTAATCAGGTCGCTGGTATAGCTGTTGGCGATGGCCGAGAGGGTCTTGATGGAGCAGGGGGCCACCAGCATCCCGGCGGCCGGGTACGAGCCGCTGGCAATGGGGGCACCGACGTCGTCGGGCGGGTGGACCGCGTCGGCCAGCGCCAGCACGTCGTCCACTCGCCAGTCCGTTTCCTGAGCGATGGTCAGCCGGCCGCCGGCCGATAGAACCAGATGAGTTTCCACCTCTGGCTCTGCGCGGAGCACCTGCAGCAGCCGGATGCCATAGACCGCCCCGCTGGCCCCGCTGATGGCGACGATCAGCCGTCTGGTCATGGGATCAGCCCGGTTTGGTCCCCGCCACCATCGCCGCCGTGCCCAGCATGAACGGCCGGTAGGTCACGTCGCGCAGCCCGGCCTGGCGGAAGAGGCCAACGATGGCTTCCGGCCGCAAAAAGCTGGCCACGCTGCTGGGGAAGTAGCGGTAGGCGTCCGGCCGCTGGCTGATTAGCCGGCCGAGCAGCGGGATGACCTGGTTGAGGTGCAGGTAGATGAGCGGCCGGAGCCAGTTGTCCGGCGGGGGGGTGGCGTCCAGCATCACCAGCCGGCCGCCGGGTTTGAGCACACGGGCCTGCTCGCGCAGCCCGGCCAGCGGGTCGGCCAGGTTGCGCAGCAAAAAGGCGGAGGTGACGGCGTCAAAGGTGGCGGCCGGGAACGGGAGGGCGTAGGTATCGGCCCCGGTCCAGTCAACCGGCCGGGCGTGGCGGGCGGATTGCTGCAACCCATCGGTGCGGTCTCGTCCCACCCGGATCATTTCCAGCGCAAAGTCGGCCGCCACAACCCGCAGGTCGGGCACCAGCGATTGGGCGATAAAGACCATATCCCCCGTGCCGGCGGCGATGTCCAGCAGCGCACCTCCCGGTTGCAGAGCGGCCGCTTCCAGCGCCAGCTTGCGCCAGCGCAGGTCCTGCCCGGCCGACATCAACCGGTTCATCAGGTCATAGTGCCTGGCGATCTGGTCAAACATCCGTCTGACCGACCGGCCGTGGCGCGAGCGCGTCAGTTCAAGCATCGATCCATTCCTCGGTGGCCCTGTTCAGCAGGGTGCGGAGGCGGGGCTCGCAGAGCAAGAGGGCCAGTGCGCTGGGGCCATCGGTGATTTCGCCGGCGCGGGCCATACGCAGCGCTTCGGCGGCCGGCACCAACCGGGTCTCCATGACCTCGGTTGGCTCACGTCTGGTTGCTCCCAGCTCAACGCCGGTCGCCAGAAAGACGTGCGCCACCTCGGTGCCAATCCCGTTCATGGTGTAGAACCAGCCAACGTAGTCCAACTCTGCGGCCCGGCCGCCGATCTCTTCCTGCAACTCCTGGCGGGCCATCTCTTCTGGGGTGGAGCCTGGCAGCAGGCCACCGGCCGGGACTTCCCAGCACCAGTCCTGCACCGTGTAGCGATACTGCCATTCCAGGATGATGCGGCCGTCGGCCGTCAGCGGGACCACCCAGACCGCACCGGGGTGTTCTACAATGGTATAGGTGCCCTCACTGCCGTCCGGCGTGCGGATGCGGTCTTGCCGCAGGTTGTACCACCTGCTTTGCCAGAGATATCGGCTGGATAGGGTCTGGTACGGCGTCGAGGCGGCCGGTTCATCCATGTTCATGGCGATAATCATACCGCATTCAACCAGATTTGTCCTCACCACCGGCTGTTTGCGGGGCTCTGGGTCTGAGGTTCGGATCAGAGTTCGGACATGGGGTAACCACAGCTGGAACGTCGTATTGGCCGCAGAAAGAGAGGGGGTGGGTCCCTTCAAAATCACCTCGCAGACGACAATCCGCCTGGTGTTATCCGAATTTTCGGCCGAAGGTCAGTTTGGGTCAGTTGCCACTTGACGAAAAAACGCGTATAATCGCGGTTGGTTGCAGTTGAACCTTTGCTACGGTTCATCGGTATATGAGTGTATCGCCATTGTATGTCATTACGCCGCTGGCTCCAATGCCCCCGTTGGGGCGAGTTGACAGTGCAAGGGATGGTACGAGAAGGGAAATCAATAAATGTCTTCGCCCAGTGACGGGCAGCTTGTAAAGCAACTCCAACAGGGAGATTTGGAGGCTTTAGGCACGCTATACGAGCGTCACAAGATGCTGGTGTACCGTACTGCTTTGGCCATTACGCGAGACCCACTGGCCGCTGAAGACATTTTGCAGGATGGTTTTTTGCGGCTGCACAAGTACGCCGGCCGCGTTGATACAAGAATGCCGTTGGAACCGTGGTTGTATCGAGTTACAGTTAATTTGGCTTATAGTTGGGAAGCCCGCAGGAAGCGCTGGCATATTCCTCTGGATGGAGTCCTGGATCGGCTTGTGAGCCCCGCCCGTCTGTCACCGGAGCGGCAGGTGGAAATGAGCGATGTGCAAAAACGGGTCATAGATGCAATCGCATCGCTTACTATTGCCCACCGCACCGTTATTGTCCTTTATTATCTGAACTCGCTCAACCTCCAAGAAATTGCTGACATCTTGAATTGCCCCGTGGGTACAGTTAAATCTCGCTTGCATTACGGCCGGGAGAATCTGCTGCGTAAACTGGAGACCGGCCGTCAAGTGACCCCCGAGATGGTGTATGAGTTCATCTAAGAGAGAAACCGATCTTGACAACTTGATTCGCCTGTCTCTTGCTGGCGCTCTTCGAAACTCGGAACCATCCCCGCATGTTTGGGACCAGATCAAGTATAAACTCGCCGTCAGGCCGCGCCGTTATTCGCTGCGTCGGTTTGTCAACGACGCCCTTGATATTGCGGCCCGACTGGAGCACTTTTTGTTTTCCGTGCCGGGCTGGCATTACCGGCTGGCAGACCACCGCATGGACCTTATGACCAGAGTTTGGGCTTACCAAGGCACAGGCACCATCTCGCTGGCGGTTGTCTAGGTGTCATGGTTAAGATGGAGCGATAGCTGGCCTAACACCTTTTTGGAGGGAATTCGTTAATGGCAACTACTATGCTCGAGGTAAAAGGCCTCGAAACCCGGTTCTTCACCCAGGATGGGGTCGTCAAGGCCGTAAACGGCATCACCTATTCGCTAAATGAGAGCGAAACTCTGGCTATTGTGGGCGAGAGTGGCTGTGGAAAGAGCGTTGGAGTGATGTCGCTTTTGCGGTTGATCCCAGAACCCCCCGGCAAGGTCACTGGCGGTGAGGCGCTCTTTATGGGGCGCGACCTGCTCAAGATGAACCGAGAGGCCATCCGGCAGGTCCGCGGGAAAGAAATCGCCATGATATTTCAGGACCCCATGACATCGCTCAACCCGGTGTTGACCATCGGCCGGCAGATTACAGAGGCACTCGAGTTGCACATGGGTATGGACCGCCAGCAAGCCCGCGACCGCGCGGTCGAGTTGCTCGAGATGGTCAATATCCCCAGTGCGGCCGGGCGGCTCAACGAGTACCCGCACCAGTTTTCCGGCGGTATGCGCCAGCGCGTGATGATTGCGATGGCGCTTTCCTGCATGCCGCAGCTTCTGATAGCGGACGAGCCCACCACAGCGCTGGATGTCACGATCCAGGCGCAGATTGTTGAGTTGGTCAAGCGCCTGCGTGATGAACTTGGGATGGCCATTATCTGGATTACCCACGACCTGGGAGTGGTGGCCGGTCTGGCGGAACGCGTGGTTGTGATGTATGCGGGGTATATCATTGAGGAAGCTCTGGTGCATGACCTGTACGGGTCGCCGAGCCACCCGTATACCATCGGGCTGCTGGGTTCGTTGCCGCGGATTGACATCATTCGCAATGCGCGACTTACCTCGATTGAGGGAATGCCGCCCGATTTGATTGCCCTGCCCGAGGGGTGCCCGTTCGCCGCCCGGTGTCATCTTGTGGTGGACCGTTGCTTGAAGGAAAATCCCATGCTGGAGGCCGTTGCACCGGGTCACAGAACCGCCTGCTGGATTGACGTCACTACCGGGAGGGAACGATGAGCCAGAACGGAAAGCAAGCCCTGGTCCGCGTTGAAGGACTGAAAAAGTATTTCCCCATCACCCAGGGAATCATTATCCAGCGGCAGATCGGTGCTGTGAAGGCAGTGGATGACATTTCTTTCGAGGTGTTTCAGGGGGAGACCCTGGGGTTGGTGGGTGAGAGTGGCTGTGGTAAATCGACCACCGGCCGAACCATCCTGCAGCTTTACCGGCCGACGGCCGGGGCGGTTTTCTTTGAGGATGCCAACCTGGCGGAACTCAAGGGCGGGCCGTTGCGCAAAATGCGCCGCCGGATGCAGATGATCTTCCAGGATCCGTACGCCTCGCTCAACCCGCGCATGACCGTGGGAAATATCGTCGGCGAGCCGCTGGAGGTCCATGGGGTGGCGACCGGCAAGGAGCGGCGGGAGCGGGTGCAAGAGCTGTTGGCCCTGGTGGGGTTGAACCCCTACTTTGTCAATCGGTACCCGCACGAATTTTCTGGCGGGCAGCGGCAGCGGATTGGCGTGGCCCGCGCACTGGCGCTGCAACCCGATTTTATTGTCTGCGATGAGCCCATCTCGGCGCTGGATGTGTCCATTCAAGCCCAGGTGGTCAACCTGCTGGAGGACCTGCAGGCTCAATTTGGGCTGACCTACCTGTTTATTGCCCACGACTTGAGCATGGTGCGCCACATCAGCGACCGGATTGCGGTGATGTATTTGGGCAAGGTGGTCGAGTTGGCGGATCGCAACGAGTTGTATGCCCATCCCCTGCATCCGTACACGCAGGCGTTGCTTTCGGCCATTCCTATCCCGGACCCAGTGGCCGATTCGCGTCGCCAGCGGATGATCCTGGAAGGAGATGTCCCCAGCCCGGTCAATCCGCCCAAGGGCTGCAACTTTAGTACCCGTTGTCCCAAGGTCATGGATATTTGCTACGAAGAAGACCCCAAGTTTATTGATGCCGGTGGCGGCCATTATTGCGCCTGCTACCTGGTCAAGTAGCTTGTGTTGTGCGATTTGTGTTCCAAGGGAGGTGATGTACAGGAAAAACAAGGGAAATGGTTTGATAGGCTCGTGTTGTAAGTATTGATTAACTGTTAGGAGGAGGATTTCGCATGTTGAACAAAAAGTGGTCTTTGATTCTGGCTATGGTGACCATTGTCACGATGTTGCTCGCGGCTTGTACGCCCGAGACCAAGGTCGAGACCGTGGTTGTCACCCAGGTTGTGGTTGAGACCGTTGAAGTTGAAGTTGAAGGCCAGATCCAAACCGTCGAGGTTACCAAAGAGGTGCAGGTTGAGGTTACCCGCGAGGTGCTCGTCGAGGTTGATGAAAAGGCAGATGATCGTGTGACCCTGCACATCAACCTGGGCACCGAGCCCCCATCCCTCGACCCATCCCTCGCCACCGACACCACCTCGGTGGACTGCATCCGCAACACCTTCATCAGCCTGACCCAGTTCCACCCGGTGACCGGCGCGGTTGAACCCTACCTGGCCACCGACTGGGAGGTCAGCGAGGATGGTTTGGTGTACACCTTCCACCTGCGCGATGACATCAACTGGGTGAAATACGACGCCATCACTGGCGAGGTGACGGCGCAACGGCCGGTGACCGCCCTGGACGTCGAGTACGGCGTCAAGCGGACCATCGACCCCAACACCGCGTCCGACTATGCCTACGTGCTGTACGTCATCAAGAATGCCGAGGGCGTGAACAGCAGCGAGGAAGGGCTGACCCTGGACGATGTGGGCGTAAAGGCGCTGGATGACTATACCCTCGAGTTCACCCTCGAGTACCCCGCCAGCTACTTCCCCGCCATCGCCGGTATGTGGGTTGGTAACCCGATGCCGCAGGAGCCAATTGACGAGTTTGGCGACCGCTGGATCGAGCCCGGCTTTATCTGGACCAATGGCCCGATGGTCATCACCGAGTGGATCCATGGCGGCTCGATGCAGATGGAAAAGAACCCGCTGTGGGTCAACGCCGACGACATCCAGATCGAGGTGATCGACATGGTGATGGTCCAAGAGGCCTCGACCGCCTTTGCGATGTACGAGAACAACGAGTTGGACTCCACCGGCGTCCCCTTGCCCGAGATCGATCGCGTCAAGGCCGACCCGGTGTTGAGCGTCGAGTACTACAACGCGCCGGCAGCTTGCACCTACTTCTATGGCTTTACCCACACCAAGCCGCCGTTCGATGACGTCCGCGTCCGCACCGCCTTCTCGGCGGCGATCGACCGCGCCACCCTCATCGACACGGTCATTAAGGGCGGCCAGATCCCGGCGACCAGCTTTGCGCCGCCAGGCATCTTTGGCGCTCCCGAGCCCGGCACCGTCGGTCTGGGCTATGACGCCGAGCTGGCCAAGGCTTCGCTGGATGAATTCCTGGCCGAGATGGGCATCGCCGACGCTGCTGCGTTTGCGACCGAGTACGACGTTGTCTTGGGCCACAACACCAGCGAGGGCCATGCCCGCATCGCGGCCGGCATCCAGGCGTTGTGGGGCGAGCACCTGGGCGTGAACGTCCGGGTGGAGAACCAGGAATGGGGCGTCTACCTGGACACTCTGAACAAGACCACCCCGGTGGAAGAGATGTTCCACATCTACCGGCTGGGCTGGTGCGCGGACTATGCGGACGAGAACAACTGGGTGCGCGAGGTGTTCCACTATCAAGAGGGCGCTAACCGCGCTCGCCGCCAGTGCGCGGACCCGAACTGTGGCGAGCTGATCGGCCCGGCCGAGTTCGATGACCTGGTAGTGGAGGCAGCGCTAGAGAGCGATCCCGACAAGCGTATTGAGATGTACGCCCGGGCCGAGGACCTCCTCGCCCGCGTGGAGGCTAGCGCGGCCTTTATCTACCACTACACCGCCGTCAATGTGACCAAGCCGTGGCTGACCCGGAACTACCCGCTCCTGGGCGGCAACGACTGGTTCCTGTGGAAGATTGACTGGGAGGCCAAGAAGGCAGCCAAGGGCATGTAGCCCGCTTTCCTGGCGCAAGGGGTGGGTGGCTGGCCCCGGCCGGCCAACCACCCTCCTTTAACAATCTTGCGACACATAGCTCCTCGTGGTCGGGAGAAATGGGTGACCACACGCAACTGACCAGCCCAAGGCTTTGGGCGGCGTGAGGTGGTGGGGGTGTGCGGGATGTTCTACGCCCGCACGCTCCCACCCGAAAAATCTTCACGCTGCTTGAGCAGTTGCGACCACACAGAACAAAAACTCTTCGCTGTCCAGCCCCCAGCATGACGCAAACGGGTTGCTCAGTGGGGATGCCCAAATTTCTCTGAGGGCAAGGCAAGGAGAATGGAATGACCAAGTATATAATCCGGCGCATACTGTGGTTTCTCCCAGTATTGTTTGCCATCACGCTGTTCACCTTTGTGCTGATGCGCTCAATACCCGGTGGCCCCTTTGACAATGCCGGTGACCGCGCGTTGCCCCCGGAGGTGGTGGCCAATATCGAGGCCAAGTACCATCTGGACTGGCCCATGTGGAAGCAGTTTGCCTCCTACCTGTTGGGCGATGATATTGTGGATCGCGCCGCGCACGATCAGGCCCTGGCGTTGAACCGCAGGCCTTCCAAGGGGTTGATCCGCTGGGATCTGGGCCCTTCGTTCCGCTACCGGTCGCAATCGGTGAACGCTATTGTGGCTACGACCTTTCCTATTTCGGCCCAGTTGGGCATGCTGGCGGTCGTGGTGGCGCTGCTGATTGGCATCCCGGCCGGGACCATCGCCGCGCTCCGGCAGAACAGCATCGTGGACTATTCGGCTACGCTGATGGCGGTCTTTTTTGCCTCCATCCCCAACCTGGTGCTTGGGCCGGTCCTTATCTTGATCTTTGTGGTCAAGCTCAATTGGCTACCGGCCGCGCAGTGGATGTCCAAGCCTCCCTACCTGTTGGGGTTCCTGCCCAAACTATCCGAGATCAATTTGGATTACTTTCAACACGCGGTGCTGCCGGTTTTTGCGCTGGGAACGGGGATGGCGGCCGGGATTGCCCGCCTCACCCGCGGCAGTCTATTACAGGTCATCCGCGAAGATTACATCCGCACGGCGCGAGCGAAAGGCTTGAAGGAGCAGGTGGTGGTCATTCGCCACGCACTAAAAAACAGCCTCATTCCGGTGGCGACGATCCTGGGGCCGATGATCGCCGGTGTGGTCACGGGCACCGTGGTGATCGAACAGATTTTTGGCATCAATGGGATGGGCAAGCACTTTGTGCAAAGCATTGGCAACCGGGACTATCCGGTGATAGTCGGAGTGACGTTGGTTTACTCGATTCTGTTGGTGATTGGCAACCTGGCAGTCGATATCACCTATGCGTGGCTGGATCCACGGATTCGGTATGATTAGGAGTGGAGTGGTTTGATGGCTGTCGCAGACACAACCCCTAAGGATTTGGGCGTTCCGGTTCGCAAGGAACGCAGCCCAATGCAAGAATCGATCTACCGGCTCTTCCGGCACAAGGTGGCGGTGACCAGTTTGGTATTTCTTGGGTTGGTGCTCATCGTTTTCATTTTTGTGGACACGAGCGTTTTTGCCTTGTTGACTGGTGATGCGCCACAACCCCTGATTGCGCCCATGCGCTACGATGGCGCCAATTTTGCGGCCACCAATGGACCTCCTGGCACCCGCGCGGTGCGGTCGGCGACCGGCGAGGAGGAGTTTTTTATCTTTGGCGCAGACTACCTGGGGCGTGATGTGCTCAGCCGCACGTTGTATGGCACCCGGGTGTCTATGAGCGTGGCTATTGTGGCGGCGTCGGTCGCCCTGGGCGTGGGTTTGATCTACGGCACGGTGTCGGGTTATGTTGGCGGCCGGGTCGATGACCTCATGATGCGGGTGGTGGACTTTTTGTACGGCTTTCCATTCCTCATCGTGACCATTCTGTTACAGACCTATTTCAAGGCGCTGGCGCGAACCGGCGGCTCTTCGGCAACGCCGGTGCTGACCATCCTGGCGGTGCTGATAGGTTTCATGTTGTATTTCAGTGCTGTCAGTGGGGTTGCCCGTGAAATCCGGGCCGAGCGTGCGCGACTGATGACCCGCTTGGTGGGCGCGCAGGTCTTGCTGGCCATTCTGTATGGCGTTGTGCAATACTTTGCCGGTGACTCGCTCCCGGCCGCGGTCTACACCGTCATCCTGGCCCTGATTGGCCTGGCGCACCTGGTAGTCATCCCCGCATTCATTGTGAACGGCGTGCAGCCCAAAGTAGCCCCGCAATCCACCATCATTCTGTTTGTCGCGGGAGAGGGGCTCTTTATCCTGGGAGCCTTGTTGAGTGGCGTACGGTTCAATACGATTGGGGGCATTGTACAGGCTAACAACGCGATGGGTGGCATGCTGCTGCTCTTTATCGCCCTGGGGCTGATCAACTGGATTGGGATGGCCCGGCTGGCCCGCGGCCAGGTTCTTTCCTACAAGGAGAAAGAGTTTGTGGAGGCCGCGCGGTCGGTTGGGGCCAGTGACGCCCGCATCATCTCTAGCCATCTGACCCCCAACATTATCGGCCCGCTCATTGTGGCCGAGACATTCGCCATCCCGGGCTATATCTTTACCGAGGCCTTTCTCAGCTTTATTGGCCTGGGGGTCGATTCGCCCACGCCGAGTTGGGGCATCATGATCTCCGAGTCGTATCCGGGGCTGCGCAACTATCCCTGGCAAACGCTGGTCCCGGCCGTCGCACTGACGCTGACCACGCTGGCGTTCAACTTTTTGGGGGATGGCCTGCGCGACGCGCTCGACCCGCGGTTGAAGGAGTAAGGCTTTTCAACACGCCGGGTGAACCTGCTAGCAGGGAAATCGATATTACTGATGAGGCAGCTCCGGCCGGGTTTGACATCCGGCCGGGCAGGCCCTGAAATACCCGCCTGTGTGTATTACCTGCCAAGGAGGTGATGTGCTGGAAAGATGAAATTGCAACGCTGTGACCAATGTGTTCGTTATCAATCAATTTGGAGGAGAGTAAAACGATGAAGAAGTGGTTTATTTTGATCGCGATCCTGCTGGCGAGTCTGGCCCTGGTGGCCTGCGAGCCTGAAGTCAAGGAAGTGATCGTCACCCAGGTTGTGGAAAAGGAAGTGGTCGTCACCGAGATCGTCGAGGTCGGGGGCCAGCAAACGGTCGTCGAGGTCACCAAGATCGTCGAGCAGATCGTTGAGGTGACGCCCGTGCCCAAGGCCGAAGGGCCCAAGGTCGGTGGCCCTGGCGACGTCTATCGCATGGCGGTCCTTTCCGACATGACCACCCTGAACATCTGGGCGGCCTATGACCCGGACGCCAGCATCTGGAACTATGCGGTCTATGGTAGCTTTTGGCCCACCGCCTACGGCCTCACCGACCATCGGTGGGATTTTATCCCCTCGCTGGCGGCCGATATGCCCTCCGATCTGGAGCAAGAGGGTGATTTCTGGGTCTGCACCGTGCCGCTGCGCCAGGACGCGATGTGGAGCGATGGCGCCCCCATCACCGCCAACGACTATGCCTGGACGGCCGAGACTGTCCTGTTCTTTGACTTGAGCGGCAACTGGGAGAACTACGACGGCGCCTTCCTCGACCACATCGAGGCGGTGGACGACTATACCGCCAAGCTCTACTATCACACCAAGCCCGGCCTGTCCCGCCACCAATATGGCGTTCTGCAAGCCCCCATCCTCAACAGCGCCTTCTGGCAACCGCTGGTTCAGCCCTTGCTGGACCAGATGGCCGAGATCAAGGATCTGGACCCCGAGAGCGAGGATTACATCGCCAAGCGGGAAGAGCTTGTCCAGGCGCTCTATCAGCTCGAACTCAACTGGCGAGCCGGTTGGGGGGTCGTGGCTGTTCAGCCAATGGGAGCCCGGTGCGTTCTCTGAGATCGTGAAGAACGACAAGTACTTTGGCGCCATGACCACTGTCACCGAGTACGCCAACGGTGCCTACAAAGAGGTCCAGGGCGACCGCGAGTGGGGCTTTGGCGACATGAGCGGCGACGTCTCGGCCGAGTACGTCGATGGCCCGTGGTTCGAAAGCGTCCTCTTCTCTGTCTACAGCGCGGATGCGGCCATCCTGGCGCTGGACGCCAACGAGGTTGACTTTATCCTCACCCCCAACGGCCTGAGCAAGGGGCAGGTGGATCAGCTTTCCGGCAACCCCAGCATCGAAACCGCGCAGAACCCGGCCAACGGTTTCCGCTTTATGGGCTTTAACTTTAACAAGCCCCCGCTGGACGACGTTGCGGTCCGCCAGGCGGTCAACTGCATGATCGATAAAGAGTTCCTGACCAACAACCTGATGCAGGGCGCTGCTATCCCGGTCTACAGCATCGTCCCGCGGGGCAATGGGTACTGGTACAACCCCGACGTGACCATCTTCTGCCAGGGCATGACCGCCCAGGAGCGGCTGGAAGAGGCGGTTCGCATCCTCACCGATGCGGGCTATACCTGGGACGTCGCGCCAGCCTGGAACGAGGCGCGTGGCGGTTCGGCCGAATGGGGCCAGGGCCTCAAGTCGCCCGATGGCACGGCTTTCCCCGAGATGTCCTTGCTTGCCCCTAGCGCTGGCTACGACCCGCTCCGCGCGACGGCCGGTGTTTACATCGAGCAGTGGATGAACCAACTCGGCATGCCTGTCGAGGCCAACCTGACCAACTTTAACAACATCCTGGACGTGGTCTTTGGCGGCGGTGACTGGGACCTGTTCATCCTGGGCTGGGGCGTGACTGCCTTCCCCGACTATGCCTGCGACTTTTTCTACACCGGTGCGGGCTTTAACGTGCTCAGCTACTCCAACGCCGATTTCGACGCGATGTGCGACGAGTTCTACGCCGAGACCGACCTCGAGACGGCCAAGGCGCAGAACTATGCCATCCAGGAGATGCTGGCGACCGAGTTGCCCTACGTCTACCTCTTTACCACCCCGATGTGGGACGCCTGGAACGCCGACGCTATCCTCTTCCCGTTCACCGACGTGAATGATGGTATTGGCTCTGGGACCTACGGCCTCAAGTCGTTTGCCCAGGCTGTTCAGTAACTCTCAGGGCGCTTGTCCCTGAAGACGTAACTGAAATGTGGGGGGGAGTGGACTGCCCACTCCCCCCTTTTTGGTAAAGGTAAGGTAGGATAGTATGGGCAAATATATCCTCAGGCGGGTAGGTCAAATCCTGATCACCCTGTTTATCTTTCAAACCTTGCTCTTTCTGATCCTCACGTCCATGCCGGGTGACGTCACCAATCGCATGTTGACCAACCCGGACATCCCACCGGAGGTGCGGCTGAGGATGCAGGAAGCGCTAGGTTTGAACGATCCGCCGCTGGTGCAATACGGCCGGTGGCTGCGAAACTTTTTGACCGGCGACCTGGGCGTCTCCCTCTCCGAGTACCCCAAGCCGGTGACCGGTATCCTGGCAGAGCGCATTCCGCGCACCCTGGTGCTCTTTTTGTCAGCCACCATCGTCAACTTTGTGGTCGGTTTTGCCATGGGTCGCGCGTTGGCCTGGCGGCGGGGTGGCTTTTTTGAGTACAGCTCCACCATCGTGGGGGTGGCGCTGTACACGGTCTTTACGCCCTGGTTTGGGCTGATGATGATCTTTATCTTTGGCGCACGCCTGCGCTGGCTGCCGTTGGGTAAATTCCTGGATCCGGTGTTGTGGAGCAAAACCACAATCGAAGGGTTGGCGAACAGCGCCTCCAAAGCCAACTATGTTTTCCACCGCATGCTGATCACGGCCACCGTTGTATTGGTGTTGTGGGTTTTGCTGGTGGTTCTGATGCGCAACGCCAGCGCCCTGCGGCGCCGACAGGCGCAGATGGGCGGGTCGCTGCTGCTGGTGGCGGGCATGGCGGGCATCTGGGCCGCCTCCGAAATCGGCCCGCTGGCCTGGGACATTGTCAAGCACATGGTCCTTCCCATCGCGACCATCACGCTGGCCGGGTTTGCCGGCACCATGCTCATCACGCGGCAAACGATGTTGGAAACGTTGCGCGAAGACTATATCCAGACCGCGCGCGCCAAAGGGTTGCCGGAGCGTGCGGTTCGCGACAAGCACGCCGCACGGAATGCCATGCTGCCGGTCTTTACCAACCTGATCATCGGCCTGCCGTTTGTCATTAGCGGTGGCATCATCACCGAGACGGTTTTCTCCTGGCCGGGGATGGGCCTTACGTTGCTCAACGCGACCCTGTCGGAAGATATCCCGCTGGTGATGGGTACGCTCAGCTTCATCGGTGTGCTCTCGCTGGGTGCGCACCTGGTGGCGGATATCACATACGCGTTCCTGGATCCGCGGATCCGGTACAGCTAGGCTGGAGGTGTATGCATGAGCGAAATAGTAATGCCTTCGGGGCAGCCGGTAGTGGTGCCGCCATTGTGGCAGATTCGCCTGCGGCTGGCGCTGAAATCGCTGCGCGCCAACTGGGCCTTGTTCCGTGAAAATCCCATCGGAGTGGTAGGCGTTGTCATCATTTTGTTTTTTGGCTTGATGGCCTTGGTGCACCCGATCTTGATGAAGACGGTTTGGGAGAAACGGGTCTACGACCCCATCATTGGGTATGATGCGACCATCATCGTTCACCCATCTCCCCCCACCTGGCTGTCGCAGCCGGACAACCCGCTGCACACGCCGTCCATGCGCCACATTTTGGGCACCGATCCATTGGGGCGCGATGTCCTCAGCCAATTGATGTACAGCACCCAATCCGAATTTGGGCTGGGGATTATGGCTGCGCTGGTGACGGTGATCATTGCCACCACGGTGGGAGCGGTGGCGGCTTTCTATGGTGGTATCATCGATATGGTCTTTATGCGCATTGCGGACGTGATGATGATGCTGCCTTTTATCGCCCTTTTGATTGTCCTTAGTGCGCTGTTTGACTTTCAGATGTTGCACCTGGCGGTGGTGTACGGCATCCTGGCCGGCTTTGGCGGGAACACGATTGTGATCAAGTCACAGGCGCTCTCGATCAAGGTCAAAACGTACATTGAGGCCGCCCGGATCGCAGGCGGGAACGACTGGCACATCATTTTTACCCACCTGGTGCCAAATCTTTTGCCGCTCTCTTTCCTGTTCATGATGTTTACGGTCACGAACGCGATCTTTTCGGAGGCGGTGCTTTCGTTTTTTGGCTTGCTGAACATCCGGATGAGTTGGGGGATCATGATTCAGACGGTGCAAGCGGCCGGATACCTGCTTTCTAGCTGGAAGTATTGGTACTTGATGTTCCCGGCCGGGTTGTCCATTTCGTTGCTCTGCTCGGCCTTTTACCTGGTCGGCCGGGCGCTGGATGAAGTAGTCAACCCGCGGTTGCGCAAACGGTGAGAGACCATGGCTGAACGAACTCCCATTCTATCGGTACAGAACCTGACCATGCATTACACCACCCGCAAGGGTGATGTATCGGCCGTGGATGAAGTCTCGTTTGATCTGCTCCAGGGCGATTCCCTGGGGCTGGTTGGCGAGTCGGGCTGTGGCAAAACCTCGGTGGCCTTTTCGCTGATGCGCTTGCTGCCGGATAATGCCAAAATCAAGGGCGGCCACATCTACATTGATGGCACGGATATTGTCTCCCTGAGCCATGATGAGTTGCTCAAGTTCCGCTGGAACCGGATTGCGATGGTTTTTCAGGCGGCGATGAACGCGCTCAACCCGGTCTACCGCGTCGGCGATCAGATCATCGAGGCGCTGGACCTGCACTGGGAAATTGTGTCCAAGGCGCAGGCCCGCGAGCGCGTGGGCCAGTTGTTTGAACTGGTGGGCCTGGATCCGGCGTTGATGGACCGCTACCCCCACGAGTTCAGTGGCGGCATGCGCCAGCGCGCGGTGATTGCCATGGCGCTGTCCTGCAATCCGGACATTATCATTGCCGATGAGCCCACAACTGCGCTGGACGTGATTGTGCAGGACCGTATCCTGCGGGAGATGAAAAAGATCCAGGCCAAGCTGGGGATGAGTATGATCTATATCTCCCACGACATTGCGGTGATCGCTGAGGTGAGTGATCGCATTGGGGTGATGTACGCCGGTCGGATGGCCGAGTTGGCCGATGCGGTGGACATCTTTGAGCGGCCGCTGCACCCGTACACTTATGCCCTGATGCGTGCCTTCCCCAGTATCAAAGGGGCAAAGCACGAACTGACCACCCTGCCCGGGGAGCCGCCCGACCTGCTCTTCCCGCCCCCCGGCTGCCGTTTCCACCCCCGTTGCCCGCGTGCGACGGACCTGTGCCGGCAAGAAGTACCGCCCTTTGAGGACCAGGGGATGGCACATTTTGTCGCCTGCTGGCACCCAATGGAGGTGAGCTATGCCCAATAACAACCGGCCGTTGGTCAAAGTAGAGGGCCTGCGCAAGCTGTTCCCGGTAGGCGGCGGGTTGTTGCGGGCCCCCTCTAGCTTTATCCACGCAGTGGATGAGTTGGACTTTGAGATCCCGGTGGGGCAATCCCTCGGGCTGGTAGGCGAATCCGGCTGCGGCAAGACCACAACTGGCAAGCTGTTGGTGCGCTTGCACGAGCCGACCGAGGGTCGGATTTTGATCCAGAACGAGGACGGTGAACTGGAAGATGTCGCCCATCGCAAGGGAGTGGCGATGAAGGTCTTTCGCAGGCGGGTGCAGATGATTTTCCAGGACCCGTACGAGTCGCTCAACCCACGGCGGACCATCTTTGACACAGTGGCGGAACCGCTGGCCGTGCAGGGCATTGGTTCGATCCAGGAGCGAGAAGAGCGGGTTGCGACCCTGCTGGAACGGGTCGGGCTGACCCCGGCTACCAGCTTTATGTTCCGCTTTCCCCACGAACTTTCGGGCGGCCAGCGGCAGCGGGTGGCGATTGCCCGCGCGTTAGTGGTCAAGCCAGTGTTCATCGCGGCCGACGAGCCGACCTCGATGCTGGATGTGTCGATCCGCACCGGCGTGATGAACCTGATGATGGAGCTGGCGGCCGAGATGGGCGTCAGCTACCTATACATCACCCATGACCTGGCCGTGGCGCGCTATATGTGCGAACGGGTTGGTGTGATGTACCTGGGAAAAATGGTGGAACGAGCCGAGACGGAAGAGTTGTTGGCCAATCCCCTCCATCCGTACACCCGGGCGCTCATCTCGGCCGTGCCGGTGCCGGACCCGCGCTTGCTGCGGGAGGCGATTGACATTGTGGGTGGCGTCAGCGCGCCGATTGACCCACCGCCGATCTGCCGCTTTTACCCGCGCTGTCCCATTGCCGACGACTTTTGCAGGAACAACCCACACCCCCCGCTGGAGGACAAGGGTGCTGGGCACTTTGTGGCCTGCTACAAAGTCTAGCTGCTGGGAGTGGAATAGCGCTTATCCACTTGGCCTGACGATGGACGGATGGAGCGGACTGCCGCAGTTGGCGAATCGCTCCATCCGTTTTTTGTGATATGCGCAAGCGAGTTTGGCTCTTTTCGGTTCTGGCGATCCTGCTCCTATCCGGCTGCCAGGTGCGGGCTCGCACGCCTCGCCTCATGGATGCTTGGGGCAGGGCAGGCCTAATGGGGTCTGCGGCGAATTCGGAGCGGGTTGGCCTGGCCGTTGCCCCCGATGGCGAGCAAATTGCCCTGGCCTGGGCTACTCATCCGGCCGAGGGCCGCGAGCGCATCCACCTCCTCACCCTTCATGGCGATGGTTCCATGGCCACAGATCAAGACCTGGAGCCGGCCGTGGATGACGTCAAGCAAGTGCAGCTGTTGATGAGGCCGGACGGCACGCTGGATGTGCTGTGGAGCGCGGGCAAGTGGCAGGAGCGGGCTTTGTGGTTTTCGCCGCTGACGCCTGTTGCTGCAGGATCGGCTGCGCCGGCTCTGGAGCCACAGCAAATCTCTCCGGCCGGTGTGGCGCTGCACTGGTTCAAAGCCGGCCGGTTGCCATCCGGCCGGTTGCTGGTGTTGTGGCAGGACGGTGACGGCCGGCTGGGCGGCTGGCTGGAGGGCGGCGAAGAGCCCTTCTGGCTGCTGGATGGTGTCCTGCAGGTCGATTTTCGACTGGACGAAACGGGATTGGTCCAGCTGGCCTGGTCGGTGCAAAAGTCGGTGACGCGGATCGTCCTCGTGCGGGCTGAGTATGATCTGGCAAGCAAGACCCTGTCGGACCCTGAGCTGATCCACACGGTAGTGACGGCCGGCAGCAGCGCCAGCGATGTGGTGGATGGGCCGGTGTTGGGCCAACAAGACGGCGGCCTGGTTTTGGCCTGGACGCAAAAGGTCGTCAATTTGATGGGGACCACGGAAAACCTGTTTGTCATGCGCTGGCCGGATGGCGAGGCGCACCAGGTTGGAATTCTTCCGTTTTTCCCGCCACGGACAGCGCTGCAGGGCGAGCAGGTTGCTTACGGACCCATTGCGCCGGAGGCAGCAAGCAGCCGCACGGCCTCAATCAGTCGGGCCCCGTTTGTCCTGGATGCTCCCGACAACCAAACCGTGCTGGTCACCTCTGCACTGTACATGACCCGCAGCCGCCAGGAGTACCAACCGACCCTGGTTTTCCTGCGAGACGGGCAGGTGCTGGGCTATCAGGCGCTCACCTGGACCGATAAGCCCTCAATCAAACCGGCCGCCGCGGCCGATGAGAACCGCAACCTCTACGTGGCCTGGCTGGATGCGACCGGCGAGTCACATCAATACCCTGTCTATCTTGCCAGCACCAATCCGGACCTGCACGCAGCGTGGGATAGGCTGACTGGCCGAGACTATCTGGTGATGGCGGCCGATCTGGGCAGCCGTGTGTCCACCGGGGTGTTTCTCATCCCGTTGACCGTCATCTGGGTGCTGTTGCCGTTCCCGCTTATTATCCTTGCCATGTGGCTCACCCACGGCGACCTGTACGGCCGGCGCGGCCGGTGGCTGCTCATCGCGTCACTTGTGGTCTATTGGATCGCCAAGTATTTGTTTACCTTTCAGGTGTTAGAAAACCTGCCCGGCCTCAGCTCTATCTCGCCGGCCGTGGGCGCCGTGTTGGTCTACCTGGTCCCGTTGCTCACCCTGGCGCTGGTTGCCGTTCCGGTCTGGCTCATTTACGTGCGACGAGCCGGGGATGATTTTTCGGTCATGCGGGCCTACTTTACCATTGCCGTGATTGATTGGCTCGTCTCGATGGCGGTTTACGCCATTGGCTATTTCGAATAAGCCGGGGAGCCGGGCTGGCCCGCGGCCACTCTTGACCGTTCGGCCGGTGGCGTCTACAATTCACTCTGATCAATATGGGTTCCTCGTAACTGCTCGGGCAGCTAGAGGATGGGGGGTGCGGCAGTGCCCGCACACCTCCCGATATGCGCCACCCAAACCCTTGGGTTGAGCAGATACGGTTCCCCAAACATCGCGTTCAGGAGACAAACATGACTGGCAAGGTTCGGTCGCTGTTATGGGTCACATGGGTGGTAATTGTGTTGTTGCTGGGGGCGTGCAACTCCAAAACGGTCCCGGTTACCCGGCTGGTGGAAAAGGAAATCACCAGCGAGGTCGAGGTCACCAGGTTGGTAGTGCGTGAATTGCCGGTGGAGGCAACGCGCCTGGTAGAGGTGACTCCTACGCCCACCCCCATTCCTCTCGGGGGATTCCTGGTCACCACCATGAGCGAGGAAGTGGCCGGCCTGAACCCCTTGTTGGCCTCCGACGATGTCACCGATTTTGTAGTTAGCTTTATCTACGGCCGGATGCTGGAGCCGGACCCGTTCAGCGGGGAGTTGACCTGCCACTTTTGTGAGAAGTGGACGCTGGCGGACCGGACCTATACCTTTACTCTGCGGGATGGCCTGACGTGGAGCGATGGCGACCCGCTGACGGCCAACGATTTTGTGTACACGTACGCGGCGCTCTTCTGGGCGGCCGCCAATGAGAGTTTGGGTTCGCCTCACCTGGCTGCGGTGGACGGGATCGAGTCCGTTGCGAAACTCGATGAGCGGACGGTGGCGGTAACGATGAAAGATACGGACTGCGCCGCCCTTCAGGATTTGAACCTGCGCTGGTTGCCGCAGCACCTCTTTGCCCCCTCCTGGCAGTACGCCGGCCCTGTCTCGTTGCAGGGGCCGTTTGGGGATGCGGATGACCCCCATTTCGCCGGTATTGAAGGCAATGCGATGAATCAGGCCCCGGCCGTGGCCAGCGGCCCGTTTGCGTTTGACGAGTGGCTGCCCGGCGACCACATCACGTTGGTGCGCAATTCATCCTATTTTAACGGCGCTCCTAATCTGGACGGGCTGATCGTTCGCCTGGTGCCGGAAGAATCGGATCAGGTGCAACTGCTAAGAACCGGCGAAGTGGACCTGGTCGAGAACCTATCCCCGCGCTATCTGACCGAGATTGAACTGTTGGGCAAGCTAAACGTTTTCAAGGTCTTGAGTGATAGTTATATCTATCTTGGGCTGCAATTGGGCGACCCGGCCAGCCCACAACCACGCTGGCTGGAGGATGAAAACACGGGGCAAAAGGTGTTCAATGAAGCGCACGGCGAGCACCCCATCCTTGGGGATCGGTTGGTGCGCCAGGCAATTGCCTATGGCGTCGACCGTACCGCCATCATCAACCAGATTGCGGTAGGGCAGGGCGTGCCCCTGTATTCCAACCTGCTACCCTCGCTTTCCTGGGCCTTTAATGATGGATTGGAGCCGTACAACTATGACGCGGATAGGGCGGCCGCTCTGTTAGGTGAGGCTGGCTGGCTGCTGAACGTGAACACGGGTATCCGCGAGAAGGACGGCCGCCAACTCAAGCTCACGCTGCTGACCAATTTGAGCAGCGACACGCGGGTCCAGATCGGCGAGTTGGTGCAGGGACAGTTGAATGAACTTGGGTTTAGCATCCAGTTTGAGGCGATGGAGTGGGGGGCCTTTGTTGGGCTGTTGCTGGGCCAGCAGTTTGACATGGTGGTAATTAGCTGGACCAACTTGGGCTACAATCCGGACGATTCGCTCTTTTTTGGCTCCGAGAACGATGAGCCCGGCCGCGGGTTCAACTTTGTCTCCTACTACAACCCGGCGCTGGATGAATTGTGGCAGAATGCGGCTACCCTGCCGGGCTGCAATCCGGCCGATCGGGGTTTGATCTATCGGCAGATTCAGGCGGCGTTACATGCTGATCTACCTTACAATTGGCTCTATTCCCCGCTGGCGTTGGTTGGTTCCAATAGGCGTCTGGTGGGCGTCAACCCGGGGCCGTGGGGGACATGGCATAATGTGGAGAGCTGGTATTTGACCAGTGAGTGAAAAAAGGCCTCTGGGATAGTCCCAGAGGCCTTTTTTACGTTGGCAACCGGCCGTCTCAAGCAGCCATCTCGGCCATCAAGTCGTCGGGCTGTTCGTGCGCATCCTCTTCGGCCGGGTGCAGTTCAATGCCTCCCTTGGCCGCATCGACCACGATGACGTCACCAGCCTGGAACCGGCCGGCCAGCAATTCATCGGACAGCTTGTCTTCAATCCGGTTCTGGATCACGCGGCGCAACGGCCGGGCGCCATAGTCGGGGTCAAAGCCTTCATCGGCCAGCAACTCGCGGGCGGCATCGGTCAGCTTCAAACTGAGCCCCTGCTCCAGCAGCCGCTGATTGACTTTCGCCACCTCCAGGTCAACTATCTGTGTGATGTGCTCCTTGCTGAGCGCCCGAAAGACCACCACTCCATCCACCCGGTTGAGGAACTCGGGCCGGAACTTGTTCTTCAATTGTTCCATCAACGTGTCGCGCATCTTGTCGTAGGCGCTCTGCTCTTGCGCTGCTTCATCGCGGTGGATGTTAAAGCCCAGGCTAGTGTTGCGCTTGATCATTTCAGCCCCAATGTTGGAGGTCATGATGATGATCGCGTTGCTAAAGTCCACCTTGAGCCCCTTGGCATCGGAGAGTTGGCCCTCTTCCATGATCTGGAGCAGGATGTTGAAAGCATCCTGGTGGGCCTTTTCCAGTTCGTCAAAAACCACAATCGAGTACGGCCGGCGGCGAATCGCCTCTGTGAGCTGGCCGGCATCTTCGTAGCCGACGTACCCTGGAGGTGAGCCGATCAGCCGGGCCACTGTGTGGCGCTCCATAAACTCGGACATGTCCAGTTGGATGAGCGCATCCTCGCTGCCAAACATGAATTCGGCCAGCGCCTTGGTCAGTTCGGTCTTTCCCACACCGGTTGGTCCCAGGAACATAAAGGAGCCGATGGGGCGCTTGGGGTCCTTGAGGCCGGATCGGGCGCGACGCACGGCTTTGGAGATGGATACAATCGCCTCGTCCTGGCCCACGATGCGCTGGCGGAGTTGGCTCTCCATCTCAAGCAGCTTTTGGGTTTCTTCTCCCGCCAGGCGGGTGACCGGGATGCCGGTCCACATGGAAACAACCTCGGCAATATCCTCTTCTCGCACCTCCGGCCGGCGGCTGGGCGAGCGCCACGCCTCCCGCAGCTCCTCAATCTTGGCCAGCAGTTCTGCTTCGCGGGAGTGCAACGCATCCAGGTCACCAGCCCGGTCTTCGTCCTCGGCCGCTTCCTTGTCGGCCCGCAATGCGCGCAGGTCGGCATAGGTTTCTCGCAACTGCTGCGCTGGCGGGGCCTTGTACATCCGCACGCGAGATGAGCTTTCGTCAATCAGGTCAATAGCCTTGTCCGGAAGGAAACGGTCGGTCACGTAACGGGCCGAAAGGTGGGCGGCCGCTTCGATGGCTTTATCGGTGATGTCCAGTTGGTGATGCGCTTCGTACGGCCGCTTGATGCCGTGCAGGATCTGGATGGTCTCATCGATGGACGGTTCTCCCACGTAGACAGGCTGAAAACGCCGTTCTAATGCCGCGTCCGATTCAATGTGTTTGCGGTACTCGTCCAATGTGGTAGCGCCAATGCATTGCAGTTCACCGCGCGCCAGCGCGGGCTTGAGGATGTTGGCGGCATCTACCGAGCTACCGGCCGAACCGGCCCCCACCAGCATGTGCACCTCGTCGATAAACAGGATCGATTCGCTGGATTTCAACTCCTCGATAACTCGCTTGAGCCGCTCCTCAAACTGCCCGCGGTACATTGTTCCTGCAACCAGGCTGCCCACGTCAAGCTGGAGCAGGCGCTTGTTCAGAAGCGGGTCCGGCGCCTCCTGACTGTAAATTCGTTGTGCCAGCCCTTCCACGATTGCCGTTTTGCCAACGCCTGGCTCGCCAATGAGGGCGGGGTTGTTTTTGGTGCGGCGAGAAAGGATCTGGATGACCCGTTCGATCTCCATCTCCCGGCCGATGACTGGGTCTAGCTTGCCCTCGGCCGCCAAGGCGGTCAGGTCGGTGGTTAGTTGATCCACAACCGGTGTTTTGCTCTTGTCCTTGCTCTTGGAACTGGGCTTGCCGGCTGCCACCGGGCTGTCCTTGAGCGACCGCTCGACCTGCTGGCGAATCTGTTCCGGCGTCACGCCAAACTGGCGCAGAACATCCATCACAATGCCTTCGTCATGACGGACAAGGCCAAGCAGCAAGTGCTCGGTGCCGATATAATGTTGTCCTTGCCGGCGTGCTTCGTCGACCGCCAGTTCCAGCACCCGCTTGGTGCTGGGAGCCAGTTCCACGCGGCCAAACGGCCGGCGGGTGGCAGAGTGTGACATGCGCTCAACCAAGGTCCGCACGCGCTCGGTACTTAGCCCCAGGTCGACTAACACCTGGCTTGTTGCTCCCCCCTCTTCCAGCAAGCCAATCAGCAGGTGCTCCGTGCCGATGTAGGCATGGTTCATCGCCTCGGCGCTTTCTTGCGCCAGGCTAAGCACATGTCTTGCCCGTTGGGTAAAGCGCTCCATTTTGCTAGCCATCGTATCCTCCCAAATCCCGGTTTACTGTAAACCTTTCTTCAAAGGCGTCGGGACTTGACAAATCTTACTCCAAGAGCCCGTTTTTGTCAATATTTATAATAAAAATAGCGCTTAATGGCCGTCTGGTTGTCTGGCCTGCCATAACAAACGGCCGCCACTATGGGCGGCCGTTTCAGCCAGTGGCGCATTAACAGCCCGCAGCATCACCCTGCCGGTGAAAAAAGTGCAGGCTTGCTATTCGTTTTCTTCCTCAAAGTCGCGCTCATCCAGGTCCAGGTCGTTGTCCTCTTCCTCATCCCAGTCATCCGGCATGCTGTCAAACCAGTCCGCATCCAGATACTCATCCGAGTCAACCCGCTTGATGCTCAGGCCAAGCCGGCGGCGTTGGGAATCCACCCGGATCACGCGCAACGTGACAGTCTGTCCTTCGTTCACCACCTCTCGTGGGTGGGTTACATGTTCGTTGGACAACTCCGAGATGTGAATGAGACCCTCAATGTCATCTAGTCCAGAAATCAGGGCGAAAGCACCAAACTTGGTGAGCTTGGTAACCGTGCCTTCAACCAGCGTGCCGACCTGATACTGCTCCTCAATTTCCATCCAGGGATCGGCTTCCAGGCGCTTGAGGCTGAGGCCGATGCGGCGCTGCTCGCGGTCCACATTGAGGACGTACACTTTGACCTCGTCGCCCACGGAAACCACTTCGCGGGGATGCGAGATGCGTTTCCAAGAAAGCTCGGAAAGATGGATGAGCCCATCGGCTCCGCCCAGGTCCACAAAGGCACCAAACTCGGCCAGGTTGATGACGTGACCCTTGCGAATCTCGCCTTCCTGCAACTCGTCCAGCAGGCGGTCCTTTTGGCTCTCGCGCCACTCTCGCATGGCAGCGCGCTCGGAAAGGATAAGCCGGTTGCGGCTGCGGTCCACTTCAATGACTTTGCACTGGATGGGTTCACTTACCATGTGTCCCCAGCGCTCGTCGGGTGTGCCGGAACTAATATCGCGCCGGACCGTGTCCAATTGAGAAGCCGGGACAAAGCCGCGCAACCGGCCGACCTGCACCAGCAGACCGCCCTTGTTGTACCCGCTGATTTTGCCCTCCAGGATATCCTGTGTTTCGAGCATCTCTTCGGCGCGGCGCCAATCCATCTCTTCTTCAGCCCGGGAAAGCGAGAGGACTATATTACCCTGCCGATCTTCCGGATTGACAACGTAGACGTTGATGGGCTGACCGACGGCCAGCCGTGCGCGGTAGCGCTCGGACATGTTCTCAAGCTCGCGGCTGTCAATCACCCCCTCGGATTTAGCGCCGATATCTACCAGGATTTCTCCGCGGCTGACGCTGACGATAGTTCCCTTCCGGATCTCCCCATGCACAGGTACATCAAAGTGGACCTCGGCATCGAACCAGTCATTCTTTGCGGGGGCTGCCTGCGAATCCAGAGCAGCCACCATAGGATCATGTTGCTCCGAAGGAGCACTATTCTCACTCATCGACTCTCCCTTGAAAAAGATTTCGGAAGCAATTATATTGAAATTAGTGTGCGGGTCAAATCACATCGCACTGCAAGCACCATGTTATGACATGTCAATGGATTGGTCCCGTTCGGGGCCAACGGAAACCAGAGTGATCGGGGTGCCGACGTATTGCTGAATGGTGTCCAGGTAGCGGCGGGCGGCGGCCGGCAGCTCATCCACGGTGCGCGCGGCGGTGATATCCTCTGTCCAGCCAGGCAGGTCGGCATAAACGGGCGCGGATTCTGCCAGGGCATTGGGGCCAAATGGCAGGGTGTCCCAGCGTTTGCCCTGATACTGGTAGGCTACGCAGACGCGTAGCGGGTCCAGCCCGGTGAGCACATCGAGCTTGGTGATTACCAACCCGGTAAGGCCGTTGATTCGCGCGGCATAACGCAGGAGTACCAGATCCAACCAGCCGCAACGACGCGGCCGGCCGGTGGTGGTGCCGTATTCGTCCCACGGGTTTTCACCGGTCCCGCGCAAGGCATTGCCCACTGGCCCGGTCAGCTCGGTGGGCATGGGGCCTTCCCCCACCCGGGTCTGGAAAGCTTTGGCCACACCGAGGATGCGATCCACCTCCCTGGGCCCGACGCCGAGGCCGGTGAGGACGCCGCCGGCCGTGGGGGAAGAGCTGGTGACGTAGGGGTAGGTCCCGTGGTTGATGTCCAGCAATGTCCCCTGGGCTCCTTCCGCCAGCACCCGGCCGCCAGCTTGGAGGGTCTCGTGCACCAACAGGGATGTGTCTGCAATGTGCGGCCGCAGCCGTTCAGCGAAAGCAGCGTAACGGTCAGCAACTTCTTCGGCATCCAGCGGCTCCAGCCCGTATATTCTCACGAGTATCTGGTTTTTGGCTGCCACTGCTTCAAAGACCCGTTGGGTGAAATCAGAGGCCAGCATGTCGGCCGCGCGCAATCCGGTACGGGCGGCCTTGTCCATATAGGTTGGTCCAATGCCCCGCTGGGTGGTGCCAATGCCCTGCTTGCCAAGAGAGGCTTCGGACGCGCCATCCAGCAGGATATGGGGAGGGAGGATGAGGTGCGCGCCCGCGCTGAGCTTGAGCCGGCCGGGTGAGACGTCAATGCCGCGTGCGGCCAGGCTGTCCATCTCGGCCAGTAATCTCTGTGGATTAACAACCATCCCCGCCCCCATCACGGCCATCGTCCTGGGCTGGACAATGCCGGATGGGATTAGATGTAGCTTGAAAACCTGGCTCCCTACGGTGACCGTGTGTCCGGCGTTGTCCCCCCCGCTGTAGCGCGCCACCATATCTACCTCGGCCGCCAGCAAGTCGGTAATGCGCCCCTTTCCTTCGTCTCCCCATTGGGTTCCAACGATAATTGTCAGTGGCATGATGCAACTCCTGTGGTGGGAATTCTACCTGTAGCTATTATAGCACCCCTGGGGGAAACCGATGGGCTATTCGGGTGGAAATTGGGGTTCAGGTTTGCGGGGGCGATCCGGATGTGGCCCTCCCCACCGGATGGACCATCTCAACTGATCCATTCCCGGTTGAGCGGGTCCCAGTCGCGGTGGCGGTAGGTCCGCTTGCACTCCTTGCAAACCTGATCAGCCTCGACGTGGCCGTTGTCCCTCCAGCGCCAGCGGACGGTGGTCAGGTGGAAGCGACAGGTAGGTGCGTAACAGACGGGGCATTCTTTCCCATCGGCCAAGCCGCCTTCCCGATAGCGGCGTTTGGCCTGGGGGTCGTTATCGCAGAGGTGGCAGCGCGTGACAGTCATCCGCGGCCTCCTGGGAGCGTGTGGGCAGGAGATGGCGCGTGCCGGCCGGTCATTCTTCGTCCTGCTCTTCGGATTCCTCTTCCGACGAGCGCACCCACAGGAGCAGCAGATCGCCCTCTGTCACGGATCTGGTGCTGGCAGCCATCACCTCTGCCCGGCGACGTAGCCCCAGCCGGTTGGGGTAATCCAGCAGCACCGGCCGGTTTTCCTGCCAGGCGTTGCGACACCGTTCCACCATCGCTGTGCCGTTAAAGGTGCGCAGGCGGCACTGCTCGACCCCAATGTAACCAGGGCCTTCCAGCACGGAAAGAGCCCAGGTGTCGTTTGGCGACAGAAATTCGGGCTCGGGGCCTTCTACTATTGTGATAAATTCTGGTTCAACGTTGGTCATTTTGTCTGATTCGTCCATTTTGCCTCGGGCGTTGGGCTGCGTTGCGAGTCTCGGTTTATTGGTTATAATTTCAATTATAAAGGCAATCCCATCAGAAAGGAAAAAAGGAGGCGCAATGCGCAAGTTCTTTGCTTTTTTGGCCGGTTTGATGAGCGGTGCTGTGGTGGGTGGGGCGGTGGCGTTGCTGATGGCCCCCATGTCGGGTCGGGACCTGCAAACGGAGATTGGCTCCCGTGTTGATCAGCTGAAGGCCGAGATTGAAACGGCCGCCGCCGAGCAGGAAAAGCGGCTGCGTGCCGAGTTTGAGCGGATGAAGGAAGGGCGAGTCTGATAGCGGCCGGTCTGCGGGCGTCGTCCCGGCCGACCGGATTTCCGGCCCAAACAGGTTGAGGTCCTCCAGCCAGTCTGCGGCCGCGATAAAAGCTGCTATGGTCAGGGCCAGCAGGCAGCACAGGATGATCAACACGCATCCGACAGTTGTCAGCACGGCGCGTTCGCTCATGGCCTAATCGTCTGTCTCAATGCTAAACGCATAGCTGGCCGGCTCCAGTGTGACCGGGGTGATCCCTGAAACGATCAAGATGGCCTGGCTCACGTCGCTGCTCAGGGGGATTCTCCAACGGGCAAAGCCTTGCTCGTTGATGGGCAGCCGCTGGACACGCGGCTTGTCCCCCAATTCGATCAACTGAATCACAAATTGCTGCGGTAGGACGTTTGGGTTGCGAATAAAACCGGCCGCCAGCCAGGCCGGGTCGTCTTGCTCAAATCCAGCCTCAAATCCTAGCTCGGGAATGGAAAAATCGTCCAGCGCCAGGCCGGCTTGGTGGATGGCGCCGTCGGTGATGTATTCAAAGCGAACCAGCACCGGTTGCCCGGCGAAAGCGCTCACATCCACCTGTTCATGCACCCAGACGGGGGTTGCTCCGCCACCACTCCGGCCGGTGTAGCCGTGACCATAGTTGTTGCCGGCTGGGTTCTCGGCCGTGGTACGGCTTGTACGGATGGTGCTCCACGTCCGGCCGTCGTCGGTCGAGATTTCCAGGTACGCATAATCCCAACCCTCTTCGATGTCATACCAGAGCCAATAGTCCAGCGTGGCCGTAGGCAGGCTGCTGAGGTCAAAGGCGCGGGTCAGGGTTGTGTCGGTGTCATCGCCGCGGTTGGACCACCAGAACCACTCTCCGCCATGCGGCTCGGCCGGCAGCAGCGGCACCTGGCGCGTCCCGGTGAAAACCACAGTGACCGGGCTGGTGCCGTTCAGTCGAATGTAGTCGCTGGCGAATTGATTAACCGTGGTTGCGGTCTGTCCGGCAGGGAAGCTGTAGACGTCACCTGCCAGAGCCGGTTTCTGCAGGTCAATAGCACGGAAGCCAAACCGGCCGTCATCCAGTTCGGGGTCGTCTAGGTACAATGCCACTGCCCAATCTGCAAAAAGCTCTTCGAAACCCCGTGCTTGGCCGATTTGCTCCAACACAGCGGTAAAGCCGGATATTCCATTGGCCGGATGTGCTACCAGCGCGCGGGTGGCCTCCTCCCCAAATTGTTCCAGGAAGTAAAGCGTAAACAGGTAGGATGCGCCATAGTGTGCGGCCCCGTTGATTTCATAGTCAAAGTCGTTGAGTTGCAGGTCTGGTAGTGAGAGAAAGCTTGCATCCACCGGGCCGGGGTCAAACCCATTCTGAAAAGCCGCCAGTTCAGATAGCCCTTCACTGAGCCACAGGTCTTCGTTCCGATCCGTGTACCAATGAATCATGTGCTGAAACTCGTGCGCCAGCAGCCCGTCGTAGTAGCTGCTTCCAATCTGCACGGTATCCAGGTTGACATAAAACATCTCGCGCTCGTTGGAATACTCGTGTGCCAGCCGGGACCATTCGTCTGAAGGGAAGAAAAAGCCGCCGACGGTGCTGCCCAGTCCCCTAACGTGCAGGACGTTGAGGTGGACGTCATTGTCCACACCGGGGCTCCATTCGCTGCCCAGAATGCGGTGATTGGTGGGATAGGTTTGCGTCTCAAACAGCTCGGCCGAGTTGCGCAGCGCCTCCAAATCCACCTCCACCCCTTTCTCAACCCACATGTAAAGATGGGGGGTGATGTGCTGCAGCACGGCCGTGACCTGGAATTGCGCGTTGGTGTCGGTGTTGTTGACCCAGAACGCTTCCTCAGCCCCAACTTGGTAATCGTAAGGCGCGTCCCGCACCACCAGCGGAATCTCGCCAGCGTTGCGCAGCCGCTGGGCCAGCGCCACCAGATCTCGCTGCGGGATGTCGGTGTCTTCCAGCGCCGCCAGCGTTTGAAACGCGCTGGCTGGTGGCTCCCGGCTGACGATGGTCGGTGCTCGGGTGGGCATCGGCACGGAAAAGTTCAGCTCTTGTAGCAGCCCGGCCGAACAGGCGCTGAGCCCGATCAGCAGCGCCAGCGGGGCGAGGAGCCAGTATACGCGTCTCTTCATAGATCAAGTATAAACGGCTTGGGCCGGCCGGGCAAATGGGAAAGTAGGGTCAATCATAGGGGCGGCATTTGTGCTACAATTGTCGCGCTCGACCATTTAATTTTCAGGAGAGTTCATGACCATCAAATTTGGCACCGACGGCTGGCGAGCCGTCATCAGTGACACATTTACCTTTAACAACCTGCGGCTGGTAGCCCAGGCGATTGCCGACATGATCCTCGAAGAGCGCCAAAACGGGGAACCGGAGGTGGTGATTGGGTACGATACCCGCTTTCTCTCCGACCGGTACGCGGCCGAAGTGGCTCGCGTGATGGCTGCCAACGGTATTGTTGCCTGGCTCACCCGCGCCGATACGCCAACGCCATCCATTTCCTACTCGGTGGTCCACAAAAAGGCGGCGGCCGGCGTCGTCATTACCGCCAGCCACAATGCGCCGCGCTACAACGGCCTCAAGCTCAAGTCTTCCTTTGGCAGTTCGGCCTCGCCGGAGCAGGGGCGAAAGGTGGAGAGTTTCTTGGAGCGCAACCAGGCCAACATGCATGGACCCAACCTGATTGACTTTGACCTGGCGTTGAGCCGGAATCTGATCCGCAAGTTTGACCCCGCCTGGGCCTACTACGAGCACCTGGCCACGCTGATCGATCTGGATGTGATCTCGGCCGGCGAACTGCGCATTGTGGCCGACCCAATGTATGGCTCCGGCCGGGGGGCAATCAAGGAGATTCTCTCCCGCACGCGTTGCTACGTGCACGAAATCCGCGGCGAGATGAACCCAGGCTTTGGCGGTATTCACCCGGAGCCGATGGCACATTACCTCAAGGCACTCTCGGCCGCCATCCAGAATGGCCTGGGTTCTGTTGGCATTGCCACCGATGGCGACGCCGACCGCATTGGCGCGATAGACAACCGGGGTGAATTCGTGGACCCGCACCGCATCTTTGCGCTCGTCTTGCGCTATCTGCTGCAAAAGCGGGGTTGGCGCGGCGATGTGGTTCGCACCGTTTCCACTACCCGGATGGTAGATCGGATTGCCGCCCGCTACGATCTGACGCTGCAAGAAACGCCGGTCGGATTCAATCACATCGCCGAGCACATGCTGAACGGGGATGTGGTGATGGGGGGAGAAGAGTCCGGCGGCATGAGCATCCGCGGGCACATCCCGGAGGGGGATGGCGTGCTGATGGGTTTGCTGCTGCTGGAGGTGATAGCGGACGCCGGTGTCTCGCTGGCCGAGTTGGTGGCGGATCTGCTGCAGGATGTGGGCCCATCTCACTACGCCCGCACCGACCTGCGGCTGGCCCGGCCGGTTGCCAAGGCGGAAATGGTCCGCCGCCTGACCGAATGTGCCCCGGCCGAGATCGGGGGCGTGGCCGTGAAACAGGTTTCGACGGTGGATGGAGTCAAGTACCTGATGGCGGACGATGGCTGGCTGTTGATCCGGCCGTCTGGCACCGAGCCGGTGTTGCGCGTGTATGCTGAATCGCCCGAACCGAGCATGGTCCGCGAGATGCTGGCCTACGGGGAGGACATCGCCAAGGGAGATGACCGATAACGGTGTCGGATACGCGGTGTGAGATTGGGAACAAACTCAAGCCGGGCAAGCTGGTCAAGATCACCGGCAACCCTCGCTTTGAGTGCAAAAGGTGCGGCCGGGCGGCCGCCAAGAAAAAGTGGCTCTGCAAGCCAAAAGAACTGCCGCCAGGGGACAAGTAACCCGGCGCAACAGCCAACGGTCGGGCAGGGCGGTTGCGTGGCCCGATGCAGATAGGAGGTCATCATGTACAGAAGTGCCTTTTTTGCCTTGATTGGCCTGGCGCTGTTGAGCGCCCTGGCGTGCAACCTGGGACAGCCGGCCGCTACCACGCCTGCTCCCTCTCCCACGACGGAGTCACTCCCGGCGGCAACCGACACGCCGCTGCCCTTGCCCACGGCCGAGCCGATGCCGACTGAACCGGCCGGGCCGCTGGACTGTGGGGATGATTACGCGTGCATGATTGGGGCGGCCGAGAGTTGCCGGCCGGCCCAGGCGACCGTCACGACGACGATTGATATGTTCGGCATGCTGATCACCACCAACTCGTCGTACCAGATACTGGGGTTGGAGAGTGATCAGTGCGTCTTTTACCTGCGGACCGGTCAGCAAACGATTGCGTTTGGCGACGAGTTTGTCCAACAACTGCGCGACAATGGCGTCACCGACGAGCAAATTCAGCAGCAACTTGAAGAAGCCAATCGGCAGGCCGCTACCGTGGAGGGGCTGGACGGCACTTGTCGCTTCCACAACTCGGCCGATCTGGCGGCGTTGCTCGGCCGGTGGCGGGATGGCCAATTTTCCACCGAAGACTGGTCGACGGCCGACTGCGAGGGGGAGATGTTTGACCAGTAGATTGCCGGGCCGGGTGCGCGTGACGGCTGAGCCGGCCGTGCTCACGGAGGATGCGCTGGTCGTCGGTGCCCGTGGGTTGGCCGGCCGTGACCCGGACCTGGCCGCGATACTGGGCGAGCTTGGCCCGCCGCCGTTGTGGGCGCGGGAGCCGGGCTATGCCACCCTGGTGCACATCATTCTGGAGCAGCAGGTTTCATTGGCCTCTGCCCGGGCTGCCTACGATCGGCTATTGGCGGCTGCTGCGCCGCTCACCCCGCTACGCTTTCTCCAGTTGGATGACGAAACGCTCAGAGCGATTGGCTTTAGCCGCCAGAAAACCACCTATTGCCGCTATCTGGCGCAAGCTATCAGCGAGGGTGCGCTGGACCTGGCAGCTCTGTTTGAGATGGATGACGCTTCCGTCCGCGTGGAATTGACTCAGATCAAGGGCATTGGCCCCTGGAGTGCCGACATATACTTGTTGATGGCACTCCTCCGGCCGGATGTCTGGCCCAGTGGAGACCTGGCGCTGGCCGTGGCCGTGCAGGAGGTCAAGCAACTGCCTGCACGGCCATCCCCTGCCGAATTGGACCAGATCGGTGCCGCATGGCGGCCGTGGCGGGCTGTGGCAGCGCGGTTGCTGTGGTCCCACTATCTGGCCGGCCGGGGCAAATCCGGCCGACCCCCGTCTGACCCGTAACCAGCGGGGGGTGTGCGGGTTTCAGCATAGTGAGCGTTGCGTTCGTGCAAGGCCACGCCAACCCAACTGGCGCGGCCGGGTGCTTTGAAAACAGGAACAGCCAAAGGAGAGAACCATGAGCAGCCCCAAGATTGCTATTGTGACCGACAGTTCGGCCTATATTCCTCAGGAAGCGCTGGGTGATCTTAGAATTCACGTCATCCCGCTGTGGTTGCTGTGGGATGGCGAGAGTTTCCGGGATGGCGTGGATATCCAGCCGGCCGCATTTTACCAGCGGCTGCAGAATTCCAAAACCTTCCCCAGTTCATCCCAACCAACCCCGCAAGAATTCACGGACTTTTTCCGGGCGGTAGCGGCCGGGGGAGCAGATGCCATTGTGGGCATGATTGTCTCCTCCGGCGTGAGCGCCACCTTTACCAATGCCCAGGCGGCCCAGGCGCAACTGCCCGAACTGGATATCCGGCTGGTGGATTCGTTGAGCGTATCCATGGGATTGGGTTTCATCGTGCTGGCGGCCGCCCGAGCGGCTGCGGCCGGTGCATCCGTAGACGAGGTGGTGGCTGCGGCCGAGGATATGCGCGACCGGGTGCAGCTAATCTTTGCTGTGGACACGCTCGAGTTCCTGCATCGGGGCGGCCGGATTGGTGGCGCCAAGCGGCTGCTGGGAACCGCGCTCAAGATCAAGCCGCTGCTTCACTTCCACGGTGGGCAGATCGAACCGCTGGTCCAGGTGCGCACCAAGGCCAAAGCGATTGAGCGGATGCTGGAGGAAGTTGAATTGCGGCTGGGCGGCAAGCCGATTGCGGAAGCGGCCGTGTTGGATGTTGGCACGCCGGCCGAAGGGGATGCCGTTGCCAGGATGGTCCGGGAGCGCTTTGGCATGGACCGGGTTTACCGCACCCCCGTCAGCCCGGTGGTGGGCACCCATGCCGGGCCGGGCACGGTCGGCATCGCGTTTTACGCCGAGCGCTGACCCGCTCGATGCCTCAATGTAATCTATGCGATCCAAAGCTGGGGCCGCTGCTGCTGGAAAGCGACTCGTGGCGATTGGTTCTGAACCATAACCAGCATCTCTTGGGCAAGTGTTTCCTGGCGTTGCGCCGTCATCTTGAATTAGTTGCTGAACTCGCTCCGGCCGAGTGGGCGGAGCTGCAGCAGCAGATCAAGCGGGCGACGCAGCTTTTGTCCCGTGCGTTTCAGCCGGACCATTTCAACTATGCATTTTTGCAGAACCAGGACCGCCACGTTCATCTGCACGTCATTCCGAGGTACGCAAAACCACGCACCTTTGCAGGCACAGTTTTTGTCGATGGTGACTTCCCGGCCCACTATGCCGTGCCGGTTACCGTCAGGCAACTCCCGCCAGGCCAGTTGTCCTTGTTGGCGCGCCACTTGCGTGAATTCGCCGTGTAACCGATAATCGGCTGATCGGTCAAGTCAAAGGAGAAGCACTTATGAACGGCGACCCATTCAAAGCCTTAGCGGAACGGCTGGATGCATTACCCAATGGCTTCCCACCCACGCCGGATGGGGCCGAACTGCGGCTGCTGGCCAAGCTCTTTTCGCCGGAGGAGGCTGCGCTGGCGGCGCAATTGCGCGTCACGCTGGAAACGCCGGACCAGATTGCCGGCCGGATTGGCGGCGACCCCAAAGAGTTGCGTCAGCACTTGCGCACGATGGCCCGCAAGGGGTTGATCACCGCCGGCCGGCCGGCCAGCGGCCGCAGTATGGGCTACGGGCTGATGCCGTTCGTGGTGGGCATTTACGAGATGCAATTCGGCCGGATAGATGGGGAACTGGCAGAGCTGTTTGAGGACTATTACCAGCAGACGTTCAGCCAGGCTATTGCCATGCGGCCGCACGTCCACCGGGTGGTGCCAGTCAACGAAACCGTCAAGGTGGACATGGAAGTCCGGCCGTACGAGAGCGCGTTGGGGATCATCAATGACGCCAAGGCCTGGGGGGTGGTGGATTGCATCTGCCGCCAGCAGAAAGCGCTTATTGGGGATCCGTGCGACCACCCGCTGGACGTCTGCATGGTGATGAGCCAGGTGCCGGATGCCTTTGCCGGCTCTGATGAGATCCGTTCGCTGACCCAGAATGAGGCGCTGGCGACCATGCGCCGCGCGGCCGAGGCTGGCCTGGTCCATTCCGTCAGCAACAACCAGCAAGGATTGTGGTACGTCTGCAACTGTTGCACTTGCTCCTGTGGAATCCTACGTGGCATGGCCCAGTTGGGCATCGCCAACGTCGTGGCCCGCTCGGCCTTTGTCAACGTTGTGGACGAGGCGCTCTGCATTGCCTGCGAATTGTGCGTCGACCAGTGCCAGTTCGATGCGCTGGTGGTGGACGACGTGGCCCAGGTGGATGCAGTGCGCTGCGTGGGTTGTGGCGTTTGTGTGCTGGCCTGTCCGGAAGGGGCGCTGATCCTGGCCCGCCGGCCGGTGGAGGAAGTGGAACTGCCGCCGGTGACGGAGGAAGAGTGGCGGGCGGCCCGGGCGGCGGAGCGGGGTTTGGACTTGAGCCAGGTGCTCTAATCGCCGGCCGCAACCCTGCGGTTGACCAGCCAGAACTCCCAACAAAATACCCGCCCCGCCGAGCAGCGAGGCCCAGGTGGCCGGCTCGCCCAGCACGGCGGCCGCCACCACCACCGCAACCAGCGGCTCCAAATAGAGAAACGCCCCCACTTGCGAGGCGGGCGCGACCTGCAGGGCGTCGTACCAAAAGATGTAGGCCAGCCCGGAGCAGAATACCCCCAGAAAACCCACCCCCAGCCAGCCTTGCATCGAGAGCTGGCCAATCTCGGTCGGGCCCGGCCCCAGCAGAAACTGAATTGTGGTCAAGGCCCAGCCAATGCCCATCACGTAAAACATCATTCGCGCCGGGGGGTGGCGTTGCAAGCCGTGGCGCGAGAGCACGGAAAAGACCGCCCAGTTGGGTGCGCTGAGCAGGATCAGCCGGTCGCCGGGGGTGCCAAACTGCCCGGCCGCCAACGCGCGCAGGTCGCCACCCGCCACCACCAGCAACACCCCGGCGGCGGCCAGCGCAATCCCCGCCACGGCCGAGCGGGTCAGCGTCTCTTTGAGCGCCAGCCAGCCGAGCAGGGCCATAAAGATGGGGGTGGTGGCGATGATCCAGCCAGTGGTGGCCGCCTGGGCGGTGACCAGCCCCGTGGATTGCAGCCATTGGTGGAAGGTGATGCCGATCAGCCCCAGCAGCGCAAAGTAGCCCCATTCGCGTCCGGCCGGGAGTGCCAACTGCCGCCGGGACGCCACCATAGCCCCCAAAATCGCCACGCCAATGGCAAAGCGCAGCCAGACCACGGTGACCGGGGAGACATCGCGCAGGGCGACCTTGGTGGCGATAAAGGAAGCCCCCCAGACGGTCACGGCAAAGGTGGCTTTGCCCAGTGCGATCAGCCGGCCGTGGGTCATGCGGGCGGCACGGCTTCCAGCGCGGCCAGGCAGGAAGCGACTCCGGCCGTCAATGCCTGCGGGTCCAGTTGCGGGTGCTCCTGCAGCAGGAAGGTCTGCAGCGGCCGCATCTGATCGAGGTGGATGTTGGTGTAGGGTGTGCGGCTGGCCCGGCTGGAACCGTAGCGGACCCGGTCGCTGTGCAAGGGGACCAGGTCTTGTTCCCACCCAGCCAGCAGCCGTGCCGGATGATAGCTGCAATAGACCACCAGCGCTACCTGCAATCCGGCCGCGGTCAGGCGGCGGTAGTTTTCCAGCGCGGCCGTCTCCACCACGCCGACGTTGGCCGGCGTCAGGTCAGTGTGGCCGGAGTTCTCGCGCAGGGTTTGCAGCCGCCGCTGGCTGTAGAGCGGCGTGGTCATGGCTTTGTACTCCAGCAGGTAAACCTTGCCTCCGGCCGGGTCCAGCAGGGCGCTGTCCGGCATGTAGCGCAAAAAGTGGCCGGTGGCGCTGTCGAGCTGGCGCAGTGGGTCGTGGAACGCGGCCGGGAACTGGAATTCGGCGCCCAGGTCTGCCCGCAACAGGGGGGGCAGTGAAAAGATGTGTTCGGCCAGTGCGGCCGCCATCTTTTCTGCCAGTTGGCGGCGGTCCTGAAAGCCGTTCATGGCTGGCTTGGCTTTTCAAAAATGAGGATAAACTCGTGCACCTTGTTGATCCGGAACTTGTAGGGGTAGCCCAACGGCCGCAGGTTGTTGTACTCGGTGCGGCGGTCCCAGATGATCAGGTCATCGTAGGTGAAACCGAGGCCCTGCATGAGCTCGGCCACGTCCTGGTGCAGCGGGAAGAAACGGGCCTTTTTGCGCAGGTCCATCACCACCACGCAGCAGTAACCGCCCGGCCGCAGGGCGTGCCACACGCCGGCAAAGACGTCCCGCAGCGCAGCCAGAAAAGCCTGGTAGCCGGTGATCTCGCCCAGGTTGGCCTCTCGCTCCCCGTAGTTGCGGATCGCCTTGCCGTCGGCCGTGCGCTGCTGGCGCAAGATGTCCCAGTAGGGCGGCGAGGTGATGCACAGGTCGGCGCTCTCGGCCGCCAGCAGCGCACCCACCTGGCGGGCATCGGCCTGCAGCAATGTAAAGCCGGGGCCAGACTGCTGTCCATCTTCCAGCACCGCTTCTGAATGACCGGCCGCGATCAGCCGGCCGCGGGCCAGCGCAAGGTACTCGGGCGCGAGGTCGAGGCCAATGGCGTTCAGCCCCCGGCCGCAAGCCGCCAGCAACGTGGAGCCGCTGCCGGCAAAGGGGTCCAACACGGCTTCGGCGTCCTCGCGGGCAAAGCATTGCAGCAGCCGGTCCACCAGCATGCCGGGGAACATGGCCGGATGATCGAGTGCGGCTTCTTCGGTGGTCTTGCGGATATCGTCCCACACGCTGATGGAATAACGCAGCCAGTCGCGGCCGGAGAGCTGGTTGGCTTTTGGTTTAGGCATGGGCAGAGTATAGCAAAGAGCGGCCGTCCGTGCTACAATAAGACCCGATCATGGCAACCAGAATCCTCTTTGTCGACGACAATAAAGACACGCTGTTCTACATCCAGTTCATGCTTCAGCGGCGCGGCTATGAGGTGGTGACGGCCGCCAGCGGGCTTGAGGCTTTGCAGATGGCTAAGCGGGAGCCCCCCGACCTTTTTCTGCTGGATGTGCTGATGCCCAAGATGAATGGCTTTGAGGTGACCCAGGCCATCCGCGCTGACCCCCAATTGCGGCATCTGCCGATCATCCTTTTTTCGGCCGCCACCACGGCCGAACACAAGACGCGCGGTTTTGAGGTTGGCGCGGATGATTATCTCACCAAGCCCATCCTCAACGACGAACTGGACAACCGCATCCAGGCGGCACTGTTGCTGGCAACGGTGCGCGAGCAGCCGCTGGAAGAGCTGGTGGAACCGGCCGTCACCCACCGCGGGCGTGTATTTGGCTGTTGGGGCAGCAAGGGTGGGGTGGGAACCACCACGCTGGTGGTGAACACCGCTGTTGCGCTGGCCCAGCAGCTCAAGGTCATCGTCTGCGACCTGAATGTGGGGCTGGGCTCGATGGTGCTGCAACTGGGCTTGCAGGTTTCGGCCGTGTCGCATTCTCCGTGGACCGTGCCGCCCCGCGACCTGACGCAGGAACTGGTGCAAGAGGCACTGGTTCGCTACGTGGATCAGATGCACCTGCTGTTGATGCCGGAAGGGGAACGCTGGACGCCCACCGTCCCGGCCGTGGACGCGGTGCTGGGTCACTTGCGGGCGTTGGCGGATGTGGTGGTGTTGGACCTGGGCGCAGGGGTCACGCCGGACAAGATGCCCATACTGCATTGCTGCGACCATGTGGTGCTGGTCTCCGGCGCTGACCGGGTTGCTTCTGCCCTGGCGGAATACGCGCTAGAGGAAGCGGCCGATCTGCGCATCCCCCGTGAACGGATTAGCGTGGTGATGGTCCAGCGGCGCGACACCACCGGCATGCTTACCCCGCAATTGCTGGAGCGCAACTTGCGGCTCAAGCTGGACGCGGTCATCCCCATAGCGCAGGACGATGCCCTGTGGGCTTTTGAGCACGGCGTTCCGGTGGTCAGCTCCCTGCGGGATAGCCCGCTGGCGCAAAGCTACCGGCGTTTTTCCGAAAAGCTGGCGGTGTTGGCAACGGCCGAATAGAAAAGCCGCCATCACGTGGGTGGCGGCTTTTGAGTAGCCTGGCTCCGGCGCGAGGCCGGCCGCTAGGGAAAGATCTGCACAAACGTGCCGCCGCGCACCTGAAAGATGTAAACGGTGGGGTCAGCCAGGTCGCCGTTGTCCTGGTACTTGAGCGGGCCGATGATCGAGTCAAAGGTCATCTTGCGGATGGAATTCGCAATCGATTCCTGTTCCAGGCTTTTGGCCTCGCGGGCCGCTTCGGCCAGCACACGCACCCCCAGATAGCCGTTGATGCTGTAGGTGTCCGGGTTGCGAAAGTCCACCTGTTGGTAATCTCGAATCCACTGCTTGTCCACCGTGGCCCGTGGTTCCGGGCCAAAGCCGCTCACGTACATCCCTTCAGTGGCGGCCGCAAACTCGGCCGCGTGCAGGGTGTCGTCAGAACTCGATCGCGGCCGAGAGGAAACAGCCGTCGGAGGCCAGGAAGGGGATCTCCTGCGCGCCCAGTTGCGCCAGGTCAAAGCGCAAGTATGGGCACTCGATCTCGTATCCAGCGTAAAAGAGGGCATCTGGCCCGGTCGCAATAGCTTGCCTCACCGCGTCTGCGTAATAGAGCGGCTGACCCTCGCCGGCTGTGGGATCGGGGTCGGGTGGCCCGATGAGTATTTGCACGTTGAGCACCGGTTCCGCGCCCAACTTTTGCAGTTCGGCCGCCATCAGGTTGGCCAGGTCAATGCCGTACGTGTCGTCATTGTGCAGGATGGCCACCCGTCGCGCGCCCACCGTTTCCACCAGGAACCTGGCATCCACCTGTGCCTGAATGTCGTCGCTGGCGTTGACGCGGAAAAAGTTGCGGTAGCCGCTGGCGGTGAGGGAGGGGTTGCTGGCGGTTGGCGTTACGATGTTGATGGGCAGGTCCCGGTAGACATCCATGGCGGCAATGGTCTGGCCGCTGTTGAGGTGACCCACTACCCCCAGTACCTGTGTCCCGGCCGCAATCTCGGCCGCAATAGTCTCTGCCACCCCGAGGGCCACGTCGGAGTCGCTTTCATCGTCAATCGGCTCGATGACGACCCGGTAGCCGTTGACCCCGCCGCTGGCGTTGATGTGGGCGGCCGCCAGCTTGGCCCCGCCCACGATGGTCTGTCCACCGTTGGCCTGAAAGCCAGAAAGCGGGACGGCCACGTAAACGATGATCTCCCCTTTGGTGGGTTCTTTGCCGCCGCCGCAGGCGGCCAGCAAAAGAGCGATGAGTAACCCAATGATGATTGTTTTGCGCATTTTTACCTCTCTCCCTTGCGCGCCGGCCGTTAGATGTACAGTCCGGTCGGGTCGATCTCGTCCCGCAGGGCGCGCAACTCGTCGGCCGTGGGCGGCGGATTCTCCGTGATCTCGTCGGCCATCAGCAACTCAAAACCGGTGTTCTCCACCACCTGATCCACAGTCACGCCTGGGTGAAGGCTGGCTAGCCGCATCCGGCGTGTCTCTGGGTCAAAGTCCATCGTCGCCAGGGTGCTGATGACGGCAATAGGTCCGGTGTTGGCTGGCAGGCCGGCCGCTTCTCGCGCGCCGGGGCCGCTCAGATAGCCGGGCGTGGTGACAAAGTCCACCTTGGGCACAAAGCGCCGTTTGTCGTGTTGCATGAGGGCGATCGTCTGCCAGCAAAATGAGCCGACGTCGTTGCCCCCGCCGCTGCCAGGCAACCGCACCTTGGGCTTGGCAAAGTCGCCAATTACGGTGCTGTTGAGATTGCCAAAGGGGTCAATTTGTGCCCCGCCCATAAAGCCATAGTCAATAAAACCTCGCTGCGCTGTCTCCATGATGTCGCAAATTCCGGTTGCGGCAAGCGCCTTGTGGTAGGAGCGAACCCCTCCCACCGCGTTGGGCAGATCTTTGAACCGGCCGCCGGTGCCGCCAAACTCGAAAACCGCGATGAGTTCGGGGGCGTACAGACGTTGTGCCAGCGCGGCTGCCAGCATGGGAATGCCGGTCCCGACAAAGCAGGTCTTGCCATCCTCAAACAGGCGGGCGGCTATGCAGATCAGTAACTCGTTTGGGCTAAAGTCGCTCATCACCGTCGCTCCCGTGTTTCTACCAGCATCTTTAGCCGATCCTCGCCGATCAATTCCAGGTATTCCTGGTGGTTGGCTACACTGTACACATACCTGTCCAGGTAAGCTTGAGCGCCTTCGGCCGTTTTGGATGCCTCGGCCCATTCCTCTACTATTTCCACATCCCGGGTGTACAGATAGGCCATCTCCCCGGGGTGCGAACCAAAAGGCGCATGTACCACTGCATCTACCAGGTAAAAGGGGATGATGGTTCGATCGGGGTAGCAGCGGATCTCCTCGGTGGAGATGATTTCTTCGGCACTGATCACAAGTCGTTTGCAGGCGCGGGCCATTTCAAAGGAAAACCCGCTGATGCCTTCGATCTGGCAGTTGCCGTACATGTCTGCCCGGTGGACGTGGATGAGGCCAATGTCCAGCACCAGCGCCGGTACCAGGCAGACGGTCCGGCCGGTAAATGGGCAGGTGGTGGTTTTGGCCGCGCTGTACTTAAAGGTGTCGGTGCCCAGCATGGTGCTGACGGGAAGAAAGGGGGCGCCGATGCTGGTAGCCTTAAATCGCCAGGTGAGCGCGGCGTTGCTCCATTCGGTGAGCGCCTGCAGTTGCCCGCCCTCGGCCGCGCGCCGGAACGGGTGAGAGATGCCATACAACTCCAGGCCGATGTAGGTCAGGTCCAGTTTGGCGATCAGCCCGGCCGCCAGCCACATATCCAGTTCCAGCACCCCCTGCCCGGCCACGCGCAGGTTCTTTTTTCCCTGCCGGATGACCTCGTTACACAGGGACATGGGGGCGCGGACCGTGCCGTACAGCTCCGTGCCGATATAGTCGCCATCCTTGACAAAGCGGGTGATAGCTTCCTTTTCGGTCATCCGCTTGTCGAACAGCGTGCGGGGCTTGTGGGTGCGATTCCACTCGCGGAATGCCTCCAGATCTGGCGGCTGAATCAGCTCGCCAATTCCTGATTCGATGATTTCCATTCAGCTCTCCTTTGTCATGCTCATCACGGCGCGGCGGCCGAATCCAGGTAAACCTCATCCATGGTGGTGAGGATGTCCTCCAGCCCCTGCACCTGATCGGCAATGTCCAGGCGCAGGCGCTGGGCCCGGCCGCTGTCCAGATCCCTGGCTCCCACCAGCAGCGTTTGGGAGTAGATGGTGCCCAGCGCTGAGAGGGTGCTCTCCAATTGTAGTTCCCCCCGTTGCATGGCGCTGCCCAGCCGCTCCAGGTGCTCCAGTTGTGTGCGCGTGTTTTGCAGGGTTTGCTCAATCTGCGACCGCACGGCCGGGTCACGTTCCTGTTTCAGCTCTTGCTCCAGCTTGGCAACGCGCATAGGGACCGATTGGCGGTCGCGGGCGATGATCTGGTCAGCGCGGTAGCTGTCCAGCCGGCTGGTAATCTGGTACACGTTGCGGACCCACTGTTCAATCTCGTCAGCTACGTCCAGCAGGTGGTCTTTGAGGATGCCGTCGCGGGTTTCGCGGATGTTGGCCTCGATCCGGCCGCGGTAGTCCAGCGCCCGGTCGATCCAGCTTCGCAGATCCTTGCTGCGCAGCCGCTGCGGGTTGAATTCGTCGGCCAGCATGTCTGCCACCACCCGCCGGCCGAACTCTGGATCGTTGAGATTGCCCCAGGCGAGCGCCAGCTCGCCCAGCAGACCAAACGCTGGCCAGAATGCAACCAGCCAGTAGGTCCAGCCCACAAGGCGGGCGAAGAAAAAGGTCACAAAGCTCAACAGGATAACCAGCGCCAGCAACACAGCGCTCTTCCAGTCAAAGAATGAATGGATCAGCATCTCCCGCGTGGCGCGGGCTCGAATATCTTGCCTGGCTTTGGACATCGTTAAAAGTACGTTGAGAGGATTCTGTACAGTTCCCGGATGGTTTCCACCGTTCCTTCGCGCACCTGCCCGTCGCTGGAGATTGCCAGTTGCTGCAGCGCACTATAGTCGGCGTCCGCTCCATACGCAATGGCAAAGACCACAACCGGGGCCTCTGTTTGCGCCGCCGTTTCCAGCCGGCCGGTCAACTCCCGCAGGGTGGTGTGCGAGGCATTTTCAATCCCATCGGTCATCACCACGATGGCGTTGATGCGGTCAGGGTCATTCAGGCGTTGCAGCTCCTTTAACGCCGTGGAGACGCCGTCCAGCATCGCTGTGTCTCCACCGGCCTCCAACTGGTCGATGGCAGCCAGCAGGGCACCGCGGTTGTCGCCCAGACGGTCCATGGGCACCAGCACATCCACCCGGCCCCAGAACTCGATCAGCCCAACGCGCTCTTCGGTCCCCTCAATCTGGTTGACAAAGGTGGTGAGGGCCTCTTTGACGTTGTCCAGCTTTTCGCCTTCCATGCTGCCGGAGGTATCTACCACCAGGTAGACGTTGGTCTTGCGTTTGATGAGCCACCAGACGTTACGCACCTGCTCGATGACCTGCTGCCCGGGAAGTTGCAGGGTAGTGCGCGGCTGATTGGGGTCGACGCCGTTGGCGGCCGTCAGGGGAGAGCCGCTGCCATCCAGGTCAAGGCTCAGGTCGGCCGGGCGGTAACCAAATGCCAATACGCGCTGTTGCGCCTCGGCCGATTCCACAAAGGCGGCAAACTGCTCAAAGACGAGCCGCTGGTCGTTGGTCAGCCCGGCCACCTCCAGCAGCGCCAGGGGGTGGTCTTCCCACAGCGCTCCCTCGGCCGGGTAGATGGCAACGATATCGTGTCCCTGCTGGTTGAGCCAGACCACCAGTTGCTCCTGGGTCACAAAGGCATCCAGATATTCCCGGCCGCGCTGGTCCACCTGTTGGGCGGTAGCCCATTCCCCCTCGCCGTAATAGCTGACCGTGCCCTGCATCTGTTGCAGGCGGGCGACCGTCTCCGGCTGTTGCATATCGGCCGGTGTGATGCCGCGGGTGATGCCGGCCGCGGCGTAGAATTGGGCCAGCGTCGCCAGCAGCCCGGAGGCAGAAGCGGTGGATGGATGGCTCCAGGCAAAGTCGGGGTTGGCCAGGGCATGGTTCACCAGATCGTTCCATCCGATGGCTTTGCCGGGCCAGCCCAAGCTCCGGGCAGCATCCTCCCACATGGCGATCACCACCGGGGAGATGGCATAGTAGCGCGTCTGGCTGACGAGGAAAGCATCAGGGTCGGCAATCTGCCCGGCGTACATCTGGTCCAGTTGGTGCAGCCAGATCGAGCTGTCAGGGCTCATCACCTCAAACTCGTTATTGAGCGCGCCCTGAAGCATCGCTTCTGGCTCCATGCGGATGGGGTTAATGCGAATGGCCCGGCCGTCGGCCGTCTGGTGATCTGCCTGGTTAAAGGTGTTCACCAGATCGGTGAACAGGGTCTCCTTTTCCGGAGAGTAGGCCACCCGCAGGACGACGTCGGCCACCAGCTGGCTTTGATCGGCGTCAAACAGACTGGTGGAACTGGTGACGCTCTGAAAAATCGCCCAGCAGAGGCAACCGCTCACCACGACCACAACCATCAGCGCGACCAACGCGCCGATGATGGCGGTCGTCCGTGTTTGCCTGGGCAGTCGGTACCGGGTTGATTTTGGCATGGTTTCTCCCTGTTGTGCTCAGGTCGTGGGCTACCGGCCGGCCACGCGCAGGTCAAAGAAGCGCAGCAGGGCTTGCAGCACCTCTCGATCCGGTGACCGCATGGCGGTGGTGCGCGGCACAACAACCTGAGCGCCCTGCGCCTGCCAGCGGGTGAAGAGGCTATCGGGGCCGTCAATCGGCACGTTGGGGCTCACCGGCCGCAGACCATAGGTCAGCGCACGTTGCTGAATGGGTTCGGAGAGCAGGTACTGTTGAAAGACCAGGGCCGCATTTTTCTGATCGGCCGTCGTCTCTGGGCCGATCCATACGGTGAATGGAAAGTCAAACCAGGTGACGTACTTGGGGTATACGATGCGCAGCGGGTCCGCCCAGCGGGTCTGAATCCCTTCCATGTTGAGGAGCAGGTCGCTTTCCAGCAACTGGCCAGCGTCGCCGGTGGTGTAGCCAAAAAGCGCCAGGTCCTGCACCGTGTAAGTTCCGCCGCTCAAGTCGCTCATCGAGCCCATGATCTCCGCCAGCCAGTCCTGAAAGTCGTTGCTGTTGACTGCGTCGGTGCTGATGCCGGTCTGGTCGTAATACTCGCCGGCCGCTGCCACCATAGCGCCCAGCCCACTGACGTTTTTGCGGGGGTTGGAGATGGCGAGTTTGAAAAAGCCCCACTCTTCCCGGCCGCTCAATGCATCCCAGCCCTCGGCGTTGACGGCCGCGTCGTGGATAACCTGCCAACTAATATCGCCAAAGCTCGCTTCCAGTGCCTGGGCGCGGCTTTCATAGATTCCCCAGGCCAGCAGCGTGATGGCTACCGGCCGGCCGCGGTACTCCCCGTCGGTGAGGAACACGTCCCGGCCGAGGCGCTCTTTGAACGTCGCGTTGACCAGTTCCGTCAGATAACGACTATCCGGTATCCAGGCTGTGGGCACCGGGTCCATCTCCTCCCGCTCAAATTTGCTCTTGGCCGCCAGCCCATCCATAGGGATGATGGTGACCTGTATGCGCTGACCGGTGTCGGGAAGAACCACGTTTTCCTGGTTGAACTGGTTGGCAGCCTCTCGCACCCAGGGCTCGACGGAGAGTGCGGTCACCACTACAATTTCCACCGGCCGGCTGGTGTCAATTTTCTCCCCGCCGCTGAGGGCAGTATTATCCTCCTCCAGCGAGGGTATTACCAACACCACGACGGCGACGGCCACGATTACGATGGCGAGCCCGATGATGGCAAAGAATATCCAGCGCGTGCGATTCATGCTTTTCTCCTGTAGACAAAGGTGCGGGTTTTGCCCGCGCTCGAATGGCCGTTAGCCGCCAGCGGCTTCGTCCTGGATGCCAAGTCGCCGCATGCGCTCCGCCAGCTGGATGTCGATTTCGCCTTGCTCCAGCACCTCGTCCATCTGTGCTTCCAGCCGGCCGGCGTACATCTCGCTTTGTGCGGTGGCGCGGTCCAGCCGGGCGCGGATCGACTCGCCGATGCGGGCAATGTCGGCATCGCCGACGCCGGCCAGGTCGTCGAGCGACTTGATGGCTTGGACAGCCACTTCCTTGGATTTGGCCAGCTCCAGCAATGCCTGTAAATGCTCGCGCTCCTGTCGGATGGTGGTGAGCTTGGCCTCCAGTTTGCGCCGGGCGGCTAGCAGTTGTTCGTATTGCTTCTGCTGTTCCTGCCATTGCGCCTGATAGTCGGTGGCCATTCGCCGGGTGGAATTGAGCTTGGACTGCGCTGCGGCCGCCAGGTCTTTTTTGCCCTGCAATAGCAATGTGTCGATGCTGCTATCCTGTTTGGCCGCTTCGGCTTCGTATTGCTCCCATTTGCGCTTGAGCGTTTTGACAGTGCCCCCCACTGTCACCACTGTGTCTTCTAGCTTCTCCAGGTTGTCATCCGCCTGCCGGATGTATTCATCCATGACCGCCACCGAGTTGGACTCTAACGCTTTGTCCACCATGGCGTGCAAGTTGGCCGAAATCAGGGTTTGTACTTTATCAATCAATGACGTCATTTTTCTATCTCCTCAACACTCTATTACGAATTATCAGCGAAACTGTTCTACCCCAAGTCTTCACACTGCCTGAGTGGTTACTCACCAGCAGACTATACTCAAATCGGCCGGGGCGACCATGACCTGGCTCTGACGGCCGACTGACACTCCAGCCAGCTATAAGCTGGTGCGAACCGGCATGCTTTTTGTGGCTGGAAGAACGATGGTAAAGGTGCTGCCTTGGCCCGGTTCGCTTTCAACCCGGATTTCCCCCCCATGCAGCACGGCGATGGATTTGGCAATTGCCAGGCCGATTCCAGCACCCTGCTGCTCCATTTTGTCGCGGTCAACCTGGTGCAATGCCTGGAACAGCTCTGGTATCGCCTCCGGCCGGATCCCGACTCCATGATCCCGAACGGCCAGATGGACGGCTTTACCCGTGGAACTGGCCTGCAGCGCGATGGGGTTGCTGCCGGCCGGGGTGAATTTGATGGCGTTGTCGACCAGCCGGCCGAGGGCGTTGGCCAGGTAGTCCAGGTCAGCCACCACTGGGGGTAGGTCGGCCGGCACGTCCTGGTTGATTTCCAACCCCCTTGCTTGGGCTTTTTGCCTGAACTGGTTGACCGCGCCTTGCAGGAACTCTTGCCAGTGAAAGATAGGTGAACGGCGGCTTTCAAAAGTGTGTTGTGCCTCGCCGGTTTCCATTTGCACCAGGAACAAAAAATCTTCGACCAGCCCCTGCAATCGGCGGCTGCCGGCCAAAATCCCCTGGCAAAATTCTTCAAAGTCGCTTTGGTTGAGCTGGCCGCCACTTTCTGCCAGGATTTCCGTGTAGGTGGCAATGTAGGTGAGCGGAGTGCGGAATTCGTGCGTCAGCGCACGCAGGATGGTACGCTTGATTGTTGATATTTCCCGGTACTGAACCTGTTTCCAACGTTCAGCAATAGCCAGTTTGGAGCTGATGGCCACCAGTAACTCGGCCGCGTCGAAGGGTTTGGTCAGATAGTCGTCTGCGCCCAATTTCTTGCCGGCCAAAATGTCCGGCTTGCTTCCTTTGGCGGTGAGAAAAATGAAGGGGATGTGTGCCCAATCCGGCCGGGCGCGAACCTGGGTGAAGAACTCGTAGCCGTCCATTTCGGGCATCATGATATCCGAGACGATGAGATCGGCCCGCAGCCATTCCAGCGTTGCCAGCGCTTCCCGGCCGTTCTCGGTCTGGTAGGTGCGGAACTGGTTCATCTCCAGGATGTCGCACACAACTGTGCGCAGCGAACTGTCGTCCTCGACTATCAGAATGTTGTACTGTGTCATCTCGTTCGCCGCCCTGCCAACCAGCCTTCGGTGTGCTAATCGTACACGGGGTGCTGGACCAACTTGTATCCCCGGCCGCGTACGGTCACCAGGTAGCGGGGGTTGGATGGGTCTGGTTCAATCTTGCTGCGCAATCGGCTGATGAGCTTTTCAATCCGGGCATCATCCACTGTGTCGATATATTCCTGCCCCCAAACCGATTCGACAATCAGGTATTTGTCGCACAGCTTTTCCATCCGGCCGTACAGCGTTTGCAGCAACCGGTATTCCAATTCGGTCAGCGTTGCCACCGGCATGCTGTCCACCCAAACATCTCCGGCGTCCACATCGATCCAGATTCCCTCGGGGTAGTCCAGTTCCGCGCGCCGGCGGCGGCGGACAAATGCGGCAAAACGTTCGCCAAACAGGCATGGCTTCTCCCCGGCCGCCAGAATTCCTTTTTGTACCAGGGATGCATACACTGGTGAAGAAGGATCAATCTCTTCGTCGATTACCAACTGGAACAGCCTGTCCCGCTCCTGCTCTGTGAGCTGGTTCCACAACTTGAAGCATTCGGAATGGGCGATCTCGTTCTCGTCCAGTTGTTGTGCCACCAAGTCCAGACCCTGCTGACGGTAAAGCTCGGGAGCTCCTGCCTCCAGTTCGATGAGTAGTTGGGCGGTAGCCACGGTCAGGCCAGGGTGGCCGCCTGCCTGCTGCCAAACAAATCCGATTTCGGCCTCATCCAGTTTGATCGCCCGTTGAGCTGCCATGCTCAGAAGCAAGGCTGTGGCATCCGGCGCATCGAGCATACTCAAGTGGCGCTCGTTGTGCCGGACCAACTCGTAAAACTCGTCAATCGTGACTCCCGATTGGATCTGGCAGAGGGGCATGATGGTGCCGGTCACATAATTGAGGCGCGGCCGGTACTTGTCGTGCAGAGCGCGCAGGTTTAAAAAGACACGGCTGTTCAGGGCTGCGTAGGCTTCATCAAACTCATCCAGCAGCAGGACGATGCCGCCCGGCAGCGTCTGGCAGGCATGCATAATGGCATCGTTAAAGCCTAATGGGACCATAAAGGCGCTTCCTGCCTGGACGGTCTGCCGGTAACAGGTGGCCAAGTTTTCGAGCAACGTGGCCGGCGCTTCTTGATGTTCCAAAGTCTCTTTCAGCGCGCGCAATACAGCCTCGTAAAAGCCCTGGTCGGTGGCTGCCAGCATCAGGTTGCAGTCCACGTGCACAAAGATCTGCGGCTGATGGTTGGTCCCGGCCGCCAAATCGCGCAGCAGAGTGGATTTACCTGTATTGCTCAAACCAATGATAGAGCAGCTTTCACCCTTCTTGATGCAATCAAGCACAAAGTGATAGTCTGCTTGCCGAAGGTGTAGTGATTCCATCTGTCTTGTATCTTGGGTTAAATACAGAACAAGAGGTAACAGGGCCAGCCCTGTTACCTGCTTTCTCTGCGTATTGAGTTTGACAAGAGCGCCTGCCGGCCGCGTTGTCCTCTGCGCGGCCGGCAGGCCCATCAGCGGCTAAACCGCCGGGCGCAACCGGCGGGCTACAAAAATGACCGCAATCAGCGCGGCCGCTGCGACCAAGATTCCCCACATGCTCAGACCACCGGCCGGCAACTGCCCTCCGCCAGGCCCCACGGTTGGGGTCGGCGAAGAATCGGCCGGCGGTGGGCCGGCCGCTGCGCCAGCACCCCCTTCGGCCGTCGCTTCCGGCACGGGCGTTTGAGCCACCGGGCTGGGGGCAACTGTTGGAGGTTGCGGCGAAGGCGTAAACGTCGGTATCTGGGTGGGTAGCGCCGTGGGTGGGAGCGGGGAAGGGGTGGGGGAATAGGCGGCGATCGTTTCCATTGCGGCCACCGTCAGCGTGACCAGCTTGTTCTGCGCCTCAATCGTCTGATTCATAATCGCGATCTCGTTGTTCGCGTCGCCGCCCCCCCGGGTCAGCATGATCACGACGATGGCAATGATGCCAATCAGCATGACCGCCGCCAGACCACCGGCCGCGTACAGGAACGTCCGGTTCGAGGACTCTTCTTCTACGATGAAATCATCTGCCATGGTGAACCTCCCGTTTCGGTTCTGGAGATTGTTCCAGCACCAAATAACTCAATCCTGCATCTAGTTCCCGAGTAAATCCAAATTGATATGTGGGACAAAAACCCTGGTCCCGTCATCCAAAACGACATCTGCCCCGGCGTATTTGATGCCGCTATCTACTAAACGTGGCACGTCGTAAACTGCTTTGACTGTGCCCACCTTGCCCCAGTACGGCGCGCGGCGGATGCGCACCTTGAGGCCTGGGCTGATCGCTACTCCCTGTGCCGGAGGTTGACCCGGCGAACTGGAGGTGGGAAGGGGGATGATTATTTCCGGCCGCTTGGCCTGCCAGCGATTGGGGGCAATGGCCAGCATCATCGCCTCGCGCCCTTCGTTTGCCTTGAGCAGGTTAAAAACCTGGGGCGAGATAGAAATGCGGCCCATCCCTTCGGTGGCGATTACCGGCAGCAGCAGCTTGGCGATGGCTCCACGTAGTTCGGCCGGCACACCCCCCACGATTAGCCCGCGCACTTGCAACTCCTGTGCCTTTTCCAGCAGGCGCATATCCAGCGTGGCGCCGCAAACCAGGATGGCGCCGTGATGGGCCATCTCAATCTGTTCGCCCATCAGCACGGCATCGGGCTCTTCCACTCCCATTTTTAGCACGCCGTAACTCTCTTTGCCGGGTCCCCAGGCGCCCTGGATCAGCACGCCAGGAGTCTCAATGGTGACGCCATAGCTGGGGGTGGTGCTGGCTATGACGCCAGACAAGAGTGCTCGCAACTCAAACAGGTCCGGCCGCGGCCGGATGACCATCCGGCCCGACTTGATCGCCACGACGGTGCCCTCCACCGGCGAGGTGATGCGCCGCGACCCCAGCAACTCTTTGCGCACAGCCAGCGTTTCGCCTTGCTGAACGTTCTCGCCCGGGTGCTTGATAAAGCAGCTATCTGCCTGGGCTGGCGGGATTTTGAGCTTGTGGGTGATGTCCAGGACGAGATGTTGCTGTGGCTGGCCGGCCCGCGCAACTACGTCGCTGGGTTCAACTTTTTGCCCGGTGGTGACCAACACCTCACCTTGCCAGGGGAGCGCCCGCTCGCGTCGGATGGTGGTGAGCGGTAGGACGTGGGATTGCAGGGGGTAGAAATGCCGTTCCATCTGCTAGCCTCCCATGTCCCACAGCCACTGCTGCATTTTTGCCTGTCGCTCTTCGGAGGCGGCCGGCAGGCGGAGCGGGCGGCCGCGAGCGTCCACCATCAGCCCGACTGCACCACCAAACACCTTGCGCCGGTAGCCCCGGCCGGGCCCAGCGCCAACGTCAAACCGCCTCTGCGGCCGGAGTTGCAACTCGGCACGTTGGCCGGGAGGCAAGGGAAGCACTTCCAGGGAGCCAAACTCAACTTCTACTTCCAGCTCACTGCCGTTTTCGTAAACCATCTTGAGGTTCAGGACGACATCACCCGGCTGCGCCCGGCCGATAGGCGAGACCACGCAACCCAGTTCCCGGAAGGCACCGGCTTCTATCACCTGCACCGTGGCCACCGGGAGGGTTTTGGCAATTGCGCCGAGTGCGGGCGCCATACCCTGTGGGTCCAGCGCCAGAGTGCACAGCCCTACTGGTTGCAATGCATCCAGCAGTACCAGCGCTGCCTGCCCCGGCCGGGGCACGTTGGCCAGCACGGCGCCGCTCCCCAGGATCATCTCCAGTGGGGGAAGCAGGCCGGCCCCGGTGCCGTCAAAGCGGGCCGGGAAAGCGGCCGGAAGCATGGCGCGGATCAGTTCCCGCGCCAAGGCCAGTTCCAATTGGAGCTCTTCTGCGGTCATGGGAACGGTACGCGGGAAGAGAGCTTTATTCGCCACAAAGTTGTGCAGTTCGCCTGGTGTCATCTCGTAAGGTAGCCAGCGCAACGCCTGGCGCGGGCTGGTCTGCTCCAGCAGGCGCGGGAGGTTGTAGCCAATGCCCAAGTCACTGCGGGTGGTCAGTTGCGGCCGGCCGTGGATGACGGCGCTGAGTGTGGTGGAGGCGCTGCCCACATCCACACCAATGATGTTGCCTTCGTGACCAAACATCTCCCCCAGGTACTGCACTGTCCAGCCAAACGCCTTGGCCGTGGGGATTAGCGCCCCGTCGGCCAGGTTGCTCAACTCTTCTGCACCTGCCAACTGCATCTGCTTGCTACCCTCGTACAGCGCTGCCAATTCGGCTGTGGCCGCATCCAGTTGTTCGCTGTCCACGGTAGGGCGGACATTGGCAACCGCGCGCAATGGGGTTTTACCCAGGATGTCGGCAATGATCGGCCGCAATTCCGAATTACCCGCGTAGACCACCGTAGGAGGGTTGGGCTTGTGTTCCATAAAGGAAACAGCCATGGAAACGACCTCAGTGAGGTGGATAATCCGGTCCCTGGCCCCGCCATCTGTCCCTCCGGTGATCAGGAATGCGTCGGGGGCCAGCTCTGCCAACTGGCGAATCTGTTCCTCCTCCGTCCGGGTATCAGCCAGGCTCAACACATCTGCAATGGTGGCGTAGGTGGACAATGCCACGCGACGGGCGCTGGTCAGGCTCAGATCGTCCATCAGGCCAACCAGCACCGTCCGCAATGGGGGGGCGGCGCTGGTGGTGGCGACAAACATATCCACCCCTTTTGCCTCCCCTTCAGATGGGATCAGCAGTGCGCCGCTTTCGCTCAGGATCTGCCGGCCGGTCACCGTCTCCATCTCGGTAATCGCGTGCATCAGGCCCAGGGTGATGTCCGACCAGGGCGGCTCGGCCGTGGACGGCGCCTGCCCGCGGGCCACAAAGCGATAGTGGCCGCTGACAATGTCCAGCAGGGCGACCTTGGTGGTCGCGCTGCCACAATCGGCTACGAGGATGGATTCGCGCAACTGTGTATCTGCCATGCGTTGCTACCCAATTCCCAACAGTTGCAAGATCTGTTCCGGCGCCAACAGGAGAAAGTTGATCCGCTCCGTGAGGACCGAAAGGCTGGCAACCATCGCTCCGGCGTAAAGCGAGCCAAACGCGATCATGAGAAAGCCCTGTCCCACACGGGCAGTCGTTCGCACCCAGCCCGGCCGCTCAACCTGATCTTCACTCACAGGCCGAGCGTCAAAGTAAAAGTAAAGGAGCGAGGTAATGGTGCCGGCGATGAGCACCAAAGCTGCCAGCACGTTAAGTAAATCGCTCTGTCCCGGCACCAGGGCGACAGCCTGTTCCGGCAGCAGTGGCAGGGCAGTAGCGCCAATTTGTGGCAGCAGGGTGCCCAACACCGCTCCCCCGACCGCAACGCCGGCACCAATTCCCATCACAAATCCCATGGTGATGTTGCCCAGCGCAGCCGTGCGCGGCGAGAGCTTGAGGAGCAGCAGCACTGCCAGCAACGCGACCAATGGCTGCAATCGAGCTTCCAGGCTGACGGCCGTGCCGGAAAGCGCCTGTTGCAGTGGGTTGATCAGTTGTGGGATGACGACGGCGTGGGTGATGACGACGGCCGCGTAAGCAGTGCCAACCCCAACCAGTACGTGAACCGCTATCCGATAGAGGGGGTTGTCGCCCAGCAAATAGCTGTAGATCATGAGGGTGAGGGCCAATCCCAGGGCAAGGCCCACTGCCTGCACCACTGCGTTATCCATGACCCCGTCTCCTATTGACCGCACCCGTGATAGTTCCCCACAACAAGCCAACGCCGAGCACAAGGATAATGACAAGCAAGCCAGCAATTTGATTGTTGAACAGAGTGGTGGCAGTGTCCCCTTCGGGTTGGTTGGCCTGGCGTGCAAATTGGGTCGCGCCAGGAACACCACTGACCAGTCCCCGCAGTTGGCGATCGCTGTTACCCGAGGGGACGTTTTGGAAATACGGACGGGCCCAAGGCTCCAGCCCCATGCTCACGCCCGCAACCAGCGGCACGCGCTCCATGCCGGGCTGCCGGCCGACCTGCTCGATCCATCCTACCAGATCGTCGCGTTCGGCGGTCAGAATCAAGACCATGTTGGTGTCGGACAGGCTGTCCATACCAACCGCGGCCGGGTTTTCCCGAGCGGTCACCGGCCGGCCATCCTGTTCGGCCTGCTGTCGGCCGACGTGGTCAGCGCCGACAAACAGTTGCCAGGGGTCTCCGGCAAATGCCTGCAATCCCACTGCGCCGCCTGGCAAATAGCCCAGGTTAAGGTAATCTGTGCCGTATTGATAATCGAACTCTTGGGCCAACTCGTCCAGGGAGCGCTGGGCCAGTGCGGGGCCGGCCGGTTGGGTGGAGATTGCCAGGATGCGCGCCCGGCGCTGCATCAATTGGCGCAGCAACGGTTCGGCAATCGCATCCATCTCGCCGGCCGTCGTTGGGGTATAGTCGAATGCTACTACCACGATAGCAGACTCGGGCAGCAATTCGACCAGGAAATAGGTGTCGCTGATTTCGGCCGCGACCGCTGGCGGGCCCAGGGAAAACGGTTGGCTTGGCAGCAGCGCTGGCACCAGCACCGCCAGCAGCACCAGGATTGGTATCAGAGCGCGCTCCAGCCAACTCACGGCGATGCGGCCGGTGGGGGATGGCTGCGGAGCAGCCGTTGCCGCCCGCGTAATTTGCTGTAGAGCCTGCACGTGCTTCTTTTGCTGCTCGGTGATGACGAATTTGGGCAATGCCCGGCTGGTAGGCGGCGAGATCACCGCGGTCTGGGCGACAAGCGCGCCGCGCAAACCGTTCAGTGGTCCACCACTTTCCATTGGTTCTGGTTCGGCAACTTCTGGCAGTTCCTCTTCTGTGGGCCGGAGGGCTTGCAGCCAATCGGGAATCTCGGCCACAGCCAGACCAAGAGTTTCATCTACCTCTTCCTCGTCATCGGCCAAAGCGTGCAGGTCCTGCAGTTCTGGCCAGACCGGTTCGTCTACGGTGGCATCTGGGGCGCGAGAAACGGCCGCCGGGACCCTGGCCGGTGGCACCAGCCAGTCAGGCAATTCGGCCAGGGACAAATCCTGTGATGGCACTCGCTCTTGTGCCTGCTCAAGCCAGTCCGGCACATGGGCCGCCTCAGCCGCGGCCGGCTCGGCGGTGGGTTCCGGTCCCACATCTTCCATGGTAAGCCAGGACGGGAGTGCCTCCGCCGGTTCCTCGGGCAAGGGGCCAGTTTTGCGGGCCGCGGCCGGCCTTTCCGCTTTGTCATTTAGCAGCCAATCGGGCAACGGTCCAGTTTCCGGTTTGGAGCCCACGGCCGCCAGCCAATCGGGAAGTTCCGGTGGCACCAGGGGACCGGTCCCGCGCAACTCAGGGGTCTGTCCCAACGGGCTTTCGCCGGCCGGCGCGGTGCTGTCAAGCCATTTTTTCAGCTCCTCGGCCGCCAGCGGTCTGGTTGGCGCGGAAAGTGTCGACCGCAGATCTTCGGCCGGGTGCTCTTCGTCTAGCCCGAACAAGTCGGGTTGGGCCAGTTGGGGTGCATCCTCAACCGTTTCTTGGATGCCGAACTCTTGCAGCCAGTCGGGAAAATCGCCGTCTTCGCCCTCTGGCCCTTCCGCGGCAAGCTCGGGCTCTTGTGCTTCCTCGTGAAGCGGGCCGGTCGCCAGTCTCTGGAGCCAATCAGGCACATCCACCGACTGGTCCATGTCCAGTTCAAACTGGTCTTCGGCCGGCGATGGCTCCAGCCAGTCCGGCGCTACCTCGGCTGGCATTGCTTCTGGCTCTGGCTCCGGTTCAGGCTCCGGCTCGATATCGGGCTCTTGGGCAGCAAAGGTTTGCAGCCAGCTTGGCATTTCGCCCGGCTCGGCCGCTTCCCAGGCTGCCTCGGCCGGTGTCTGGTCCAGGTCGGGTTCGACTTCTTGCAGCCAGGCGGGTAGTTCATCCGGTGCCAGTTCGGGCAAAGCAGTGTCCAGTACTTCTTCGAGCGCTGTCTCCGGTGGAGCGGGGGATGGCTCCTTGCGCATGGCAGCTTGCAGCCAGTCCGGAATCGAGTTCAACCGCTTCATCCTCGGCCGCTGACGTATCTTCCATTCCGGCCACTGGTGTGATTTCCGCCAGCCAATCGGGCAGATCGGCAGGAACGGGCGGGAGCGGAACTTGTTCCGGCGCGACATCATCCACCATCAGGGATTCGGAGTCCAGTGTGTCATCTTCGGCTCCCAGAATGGGCTGCTCCAATGCTTCGCGCAGCCAGTCTGGCACCTCACCCTGCGGGCCGGGCTCGCTGTCCTCTTCCGGGTTCTCGTCACTGGTCGCGAGTGGCCCTGGTGACTCGGAGATTTCGTTCAGCCAGTCAGGTAGGCCATCATCCGCTGTGGCCGGGGCAAAGCCTTCCTCGTTGTCCTCTTGCTCGACTGGTTCCTCTTCGGCCGGCAACTCGGTCAGCCTGGGTCGCAGTTGCGAGAGCCAGTCGGGGATGTCGTCCTGACTGTCCGAGGGCGTCCGTGCAGGAAGGGAAAGGCCGCGCACCGATCCTTCGGCCGGGCTGCTACCGCGCGGCTCAACGTGCGGGCCGGTGGCCGGCACCAGCCGGCCGCCACACTCGTCACAAAAAATATTACTGGCGGGGTTTTTAACTCCACAGTGTGGGCAGCGACCCTCAGCGTCGGGGTGCAACCTGAACCCGCACGTGCTGCAGAATTTGCTGTGTGGGCTATTGGTACTCCCGCATTCTGGACAACGAACTGCCATTGGTTACAGCTCCCGTTCGCTGTGAGGCCGGTCAATGCCGATCAGCACCCGTATTCCAGTAGCAAGGGTTCCCAACGCGACGCCCAGCAGCAGGCCGCGGGCGCCGGCCGTGGCAAAAACGTTGACCAGCCAACTACGTACCTGCCCGAAAACTTGGCCCGCTTGGCCTGCAAAGGGCACTGCCCCCAGCAGGACCAGCAGCATGGAGCCCACAAAGAGAAAGGTGGACCAGGATGGGCGCTGGCGCATGGCGCGGAATGCAGCTGCCACCAGGAAAAAGAGCAGCAATGACGCAGCGGCCGCCTCCAGGGGTTGGAGAACAGCGTGAAAGATCCAGGAGACGGCTGCGCCACCGGGTCCCCGGTTTTCCACCACGGCCATCACAATGACGACGACGGCCGAAAAGATGAGCACAATGCTGTACGGCCAGTTACGTTCCTGATTGGCAATGCGACGAAAGTGGACGCCCAGCAGGTTGAGCAAGCCCAGCAGCAAGGCGACCGCCGCCAGGGTTGCTGCCCAGCGGGTCAATACCTGGTGGAAACCTAGTGCAGGAACAAAATACCCTGCCAGCGTTAGCAGGCCGACGATGATGGCCACTGCAGTTGGGACGACGCGCTTCAAGTCTTAACCTTTCAGAACAGAGATACTCCCAACGTGCGGAGCAATACAGCGATGATAATCAACGCGATCACGCCAATGCGCATCACATCTTGTGCGCGCAGGCTTGCCAGGTAGGATGGTTTGCGGCGCAGGTAGGCCGGCACCGCATAAATCTCCTCGCCGATGATCGGGTCACCAGTGGTGGCGATCAGCATAGCCATGGCCTGTGGGTCATCCGTCCCCCCCACCTGGGTGATCCCGCGCTGTGCGCCCGGCTCGGCCAGGAGCAAGGCTTCCGGCCCAAAAGAGCCAATCATCAGGTTGGCGGCCGTTTCATCGGGATGCAGGTAGGTGGAGGCCCCCAATGCGTAAATGGTGGGCTGTGGGGCGACCATTTCTGCCTGACCCGGTCGGAAATCGCGCTGCCGGCCGGCCCGGCTGTATGCCTGTCGCAAGCTGTCCTGCGCGGCTGGGAGCACCAGCGGGTCGGCAATGGTCACGTGGGGGGCAGCCCCACTGGCGCAACCGCGTTCCGCCAGGTGATCCAGCACGGCCAGCCCTGCCAGCGTTGAGGCCGTTTTGCTATCGATCAGGCCGCCGGTTCCCAGCGAGACGTGGATTTTTTTACCGCCTTCCACGGCCCGGCTTACCAGGTAGGGTAAGCTGTCCAACGCTGGGATATGCCTTAGGTAAACCTTGAGCCCGCCCCGGATCAAGCGCATAAAGAGCAGCATCAGGATGAGCATCATCAGGATGGTGAGGGCGCCCAGAGCAACCATGACTAATTCCCCTCCAGTTGGGCGCGGAGCAAGGTGAGCGCTTCTGGTCGTTCCAGCAGTTGAGCGTATTCCGCAACTTGCTCCCGGCCCATCAGCGTGCCCAGCGCCGGCTGTGCTACCCACAGCGCCTGCCCCCCGACAAAGGCCAACGGCCGGGCTACGTCCAGCACCACGCCCGCCAGCGCGCCCAAGCCCCACCTGTGAATGCGGGCTGCAATTTGCTCTACCAACTCGGCTTGCCGGATTTCGTCCATATTCTACGAATTGCCAATATGTGGCAAAATTGCCCAAGCGTAGCTATTGGCCTGTTATTGTAGCCCCATTGGCAAGACTGGTCAAACGTTTACTTGACGTAACACAGTATATCATGTTTGCTATGGGGTGTAAAGCCAGTATAATACCCTTAACAACCGCCCGACGTTCTGCGCGCTCGGTCGGAACGCGGGGGAACGCGGGCTTGAAACTCTGGTTATGCGTGATTTGCGGGTCTCTCTGCTCCAACATGACGTGGCGCTGTTGCGAGTCATCGCCGAGGCGTGGGGATGCGATGTGGCCGGCCTTGGCCGGCGCGAAGCGGCCGACCGGCTGGCGGACTTGATGTTGGCTACCGATCTTGCGGCCGAGTTGGCGGACCTGCCGCCCTCCGAACAGACGGCGTTGCAGGCGTTGCAGGAGTTGGCCGGCCGGATGCTGGCTGCGCCCTTTTTCCGGCGCTTTGGCGAGATACGCCCGTTCGGGCCCAGCAGCCTGGCGCGCGAGCGGCCGTGGCTGGCGCCAACCGGCCCGGCCGAAGCACTGTGGTATCGCGGTTTGCTCTTCCGCACCTTTGAACAGACGGAAATGGGCGGCCAGGAATTCGTCTACCTGCCAGACGACCTGCGCTGGCAACTGCCGGCCCCGGCCGCCGCATCGTCCCGGCCGCAATTGGTGGCGCTGGATGACCCTGCCGTGCGAACCGTCCGGCACGGGTGGGCGCGCGGGCCTCAAAGGTCTCTTGCGGCCGACCTGGTGGATGATTGCTGTACGCTTCTTGCCTATGTGCAACGTCATGCCATACCAATGCATCCCCATCCGGCCGTGCCGGGTGAGGAACTACTGCCATTCCTATGTTACAAGGAGCGTGCCCGCCTGCACATGCTGTGGGAACTGGTGCTTGATGTCGGGTTTCTCGACCTGACGGGTGACGAGGTTCGGTTGCAGGCCAAGAAAGCGCGCCAGTGGTTGCAGGCCCCCTTTCCAGAGCAGGCGTCCGTGTTGGTGCAAGCCTGGTTGTCCAGCACCCGCTGGAATGATCTACTGCACGTTTCTTCGCTGCGGGCAGAGCCCACCAGCTGGCAGAATGACCCCCGGCCGCCGCGACAGATGATGCTGGAAATCCTAGCCGATCTGGACCCCACAACCTGGTGGCGGCTGGACAGCTTGCCGGCCGCGGTCAAGTCCACCACCCCCGACTTTCAACGCACGGCCGGCGAATACGATAGCTGGTATCTGCGCGACGCCGGCTCTGGCGAATACCTGCGGGGCTACCAGCATTGGGATCGGGTGGAAGGCGCTCTGCTGTTCTTTCTGGCGACCGGCCCGCTGGCCTGGCTGGGGCTGGTGGAATTGGGTGAAAACGAGGATGGTCGCACGGTCGCTTTTCGCCCCACGCCGACCGGCCGGACCTTTGCCCAAGTTCGTTCCTTCCCGTACCCGCCGGGCCCTACTCAGGCGCGCATCCAGGTCAACGCCGATGCCACCATTGTGGTTCCGGCCTCGGCCGACCGGTTTACCCGCTTTCAGGTGGCTCGCCTGGCGGACTGGGAGCCACTGGCGGCCGATTTTCATTACCGGCTCACTCCGCGCTCGCTGGCCGCGGCCCGCGAGTCCGGCATTGATCTTTCCCGTGCGCTGGCCTTCCTGGCCAGCCGCAGCGGCCAACAACTACCAGAGCCGGTCAAGAGGGCAGTGGAGGGGTGGGCGCAGGACGGAGTGCGGGTGCAACTGCGGCAAGTGACCCTGTTGCAAGTGCGGGATACGGCTATGTTGGACAAGCTGCGCGCCAGCCCGGAAGTGCGGCCGATGCTGGGCGAGGCTATCGGGTCGCTGGCGGTAGCCGTACGCACGCGGGACCTGGATCGCCTGGTGCGCGCTATTGCCCGGCTGGGCCTGCTGTGTGAAGTGGAAACCTTGCCGCCAGAGCAAATCTAGGGCGTTGCTGCCAATCCCCGCAATTGGTTTCAGCAGATGCGAGGCAGTTGTTCGCCAACCAGCGTGTCCACCACCCGCCGGCCGCCGATGCCTGTGCGGGCCACCACCATGCCGGGGTGTTCCTTTTTGACCGTGCCAATGATAGCCGCGCGCCGGCCGAGGGGGTGTGACCGCATTCGGGCCAGGACCGCCTCTGCCTGCCCGGCCGGGAGGATAGCCACCAGCTTGCCCTCATTGGCGATGTAAAAGGGGTCGAGGCCGAGCATTTCACAAGCGGCGCGGACGGCCGGCGGCACCGGCACGGTCGGTTCGTCCAGCTCGATGCCCACCCGGGAAGCATCCGCAATCTCGTTGAGCGCGGCCGCCAGCCCTCCGCGGGTGGGGTCGCGCAGACAATGAATGTCGCTGGTCACCTCCAGCATCTCGGCTACCAGCGTGTGCAGCGCGGCCGTGTCCGATTCCACCACCGTTTCGAACTGCAACCCTTCCCGCACTGACATGATGGCGATGCCGTGGACGCCAATTTCGCCGCTGACGAGGACCACGTCGCCCGGCCGGGCACGGTCAGCGCGGATCTCCACCCCCGGCCGCACCTGCCCAATGCCGGTGGTGTTGATGAACACCCCGTCGCCGTGCCCCTTATCCACCACTTTGGTGTCGCCGGTGATGATGGTGACCCCGGCCGCCCGGCAAGCGGCGGCCATGCTCTCTGCAATTCGACCTAACGTTTCCAGTGGCAGCCCCTCTTCCAGAATAAAGCCCACACTCAGGTACTGCGGCCGGGCGCCCACCATCGCCACGTCGTTGATGGTGCCGTGCACCGCCAGCTTGCCAATGTCCCCACCCGGAAAAAAGAGTGGGGTCACGGTAAAGGAATCGGTGGAGACAGCGATGGCAGGGTGTCCGGCGCCGGCCGGCAACACCACCGCTGCGTCCCCCATCTGCGCCAGCACCGGGTTTTCAAAAGCGGGGTAAAAAAGGTGTTTGATGAGGTCGGCCGAGAGCTTGCCGCCTCCACCGTGCCCCATCACCACCGTGGGATAATCGCGCAGCGGCATGGGGCAGGTCCAGCTTTCAAAATCGGGAGGCTGGGGATCGGGCTGTTTGGGTGATTGGGATTTGCTCATGAACGGTTTGTGATTGGCTGATTTTCCGATTTGGTGAACCGGCCATAGTTATAGTACGCTGCGCAAGCCCCTTCGGCCGAGACCATGGGCGCGCCGAGCGGGTGGCGCGGGGTGCACTCTTGGCCAAAGGCCGGGCACTGGTGTGGCTTGAGCCTGCCCTGCAAAACCTCGCCCGCATGGCACAGGGCAGATTCTTGCACCGCCAGATCGCCGGTCTCAAAGCGCAGCGCGGCGTCGAATGGGGCGAATTCCGGCCGCAGCCCCCAGCCGCTGCCGGGGATGGTGCCAATGCCGCGCCACTTGCGGTCCACTTCCTGAAAGACCTGCCGGATAACTGCCTGGGCCGGCTGGTTTCCCTGCCGGGTGACGGTCCGGACGTAGGCGTTTTCTACTTCGGCCCGGCCGGACTCGAGTTGCTTTACCGCCAATAAAATGCCCTGCACCACGTCCAGCGGCTCAAAGCCGGTGACGACGATGGGGACGGTGTACTTGGCCGCCAGTGGGGGGTACTCCCAGAAGCCCATCACCGCGCACACGTGCCCGGCCGACAGAAAAGCCTGCACCCGGTTGCCCGGCGAACTGAGCAGCGCGTTGATGGCCGGAGGCACGCGCACGTGGGAAACCAGCACGGAAAAGTTGGGTACGTTGAGTCGCTGCGCCTGCAGGACGGCCATGGCGTTGGCTGGCGCGGTGGTCTCAAAGCCGACGCCAAAAAAGACCACCTCCCGGCCTGGGTTTTGCTGCGCGATGTTGACCGCGTCCAGCGGCGAGTAGAGCACGCGCACGTCGCCGCCCTCCGCTTTGACGCGGAACAGGTCCTTTTCCGAGCCGGGGACGCGCAGCATGTCGCCGAAGGAGCAAAAGATGACCCCCGGCCGGCCGGCGATCGCAATTGCCTGGTCAATCAGCTCCAGCGGAGTGACGCAGACCGGGCAGCCAGGGCCGTGCACCAACTCAAGTTGGTCGGGCAGCAACTGGTCAATCCCGTGGCGGATGATGCTGTGGGTCTGCCCACCGCAGATTTCCATCAGCACCCACGGCCGGGTCACGGCCGCCTGGATCTGGTCCAACACGGCGCGGACCGCGGCCGCGTCGCGGTACTCGTCAACGAATTTCATAGTTCTTGCTCTGGCTGGCGCGGAAGGCCGCCAATTCGGTTCGCACCCAGTCCAACCAGGCCTCCAGTCCGTCTCCCGTTTTGCAGGAGACCGGGAAAAAGGCCAGCCCTGGGTTCAAAATCTCCACGCCGCGCCGGAAATAGTCCATGTCAAAGTCAAAGGCGTACAGCACGTCCATTTTGTTGAGCAGCATCCCATCCACGCCCTGGTACATGCCGGGGTATTTGTACGGCTTGTCGTCGCCTTCCGGCACGCTGGCGATGAGCACGTTGCGGTGCACGCCCAGCCGAAAGCTGCTGGGGCAGACCAAGTTGCCTACGTTTTCCACGATCAGCAGGTCGAGCTGGCCCAGTGGGAGTTGGGGTAGGGCGCTTTGCAGCATGACCGCGTCCAGGTGGCACGCGCCGCCGGTGTTGATCTGCACGGCCGGGACCCCCAAGGCTGCCACTTTGTCGGCGTCAATGCTGGTGGCAATGTCGCCATCCACTCCCGCCATGCGGAGTTCCTGCTTCAGGGCCCGGATGGTGGCCATGATGAGGCTGGTCTTGCCGGCCCCGGGTGAGGCCATCAGGTTGAGGGCAAACACCCCGGCCGCGTTGAATTGTTCCCTGTTTTGCAGCGCAACCTGGTCGTTGGCGCTGAGAATCTGTTCTACCACCGGTACGGTCTGGGTCATGCGAAATCCTTGCTACTCGACCTCGATGCTTTCAAGTCGAAACTCTTTGCCGGCCACGATCGCAACTTGATACCCACTACAATGGGGGCATTCAAAAACCCGGCCGTCCGGCTCAAAGTCCTGGTCACAGTTCTGACAATGGAAACGGGTATTGATCCGCTCAAAGTGCAGCAGGGAGCCCTCGGCGATGGTCTCCTTGGTTAGGATGTCCCAATAGAACTGGACCAACTCACCGACAATGCCGGATAGCTCGCCAATCACCAAGTTGAGTTGGGTGATACGCTGAGCGTCGCCAGCGTGGCGCAGTGCGATCTCCAGCACGCTCTGGGTGACAGCCATTTCATGCACGGTGCGTCATCCTGGCTGGCAACCGCTCGGCCCGCAAAGGATCCGGCCGGCAAAAGAATAGCCATCCATTTTCAAGATAGTCATCGGGTAATTTTACCGAATTTGGGGGATTGTGGCTATAGCTGGCGTTAATTGCCGGCCGCGTCCCAGTTGTTGCAGCCAACCAGGAAAAAGACGTCGGCTTCCATGTCGGTGACCCCCTCCACGCTCCAGAACGTGCCCTGCCGGCCGACCAGAAAGCGGGAGAAAATGTCCCCGGCCGTGGAGGTGATGACCGGCTTGACCACCACGCACCAGAGTTCCTCGCCGCCCATCGCGACTGGACATCGGCCGGTCCGGGCGTTGAAAGGCGAGGTACTCTCCACCTGGATGTCCTCCGGCGAGCCGGCCGCCTTTTGAGCTGAGACCAGTTCATAATCCACAGCGCCATCAACCAGACCGCCGATATAGTCATCCAGATAGGTCTGTGCATCCTCTGGCATGCGCGCGGCGCAACCTGCCAGCAACCAGAGGAGCAAAACGGCCGGTAATGCAATGGTTGTGTGTATTCTCGATCTGTTCATGGATCCTCTAGTGCAATATCCCAAATAGGATTTGGGATAAATTTGGGATAAATCGTCCATCACTGCCCCGTCATGCACTCAGGCTGACCGGACGCTATTTCAGGATATAGTAGGTGCCCTTTTTGGCGCCGATCTTGAGCAGGATGCCTTTTTCCACCAGGTCCGAGAGGTCCAGCCGCAGCGTTTCCGTGGAAACGTGGGGGCAGAGTTGCTGGTATTCGCGGTTGGTGATGCTGCCGTTTTCCCGCACATAGGCCAGCGCCTGGGTCTGGCGGTCGTTGGTCTGGCGTTCCCACTGTGGCATTGGCGGCCGGTCCTTTTTGGCGTACAGCGTCACCGTGAACGAATACGGTGTAGCCTGAAACTTGGGCGGGGGCTGCCCGGCGTCCACCATCTCTTCTATCATGCGGTCAATCCCCAGGCCCAACTCTTCAATGTAGCCCCAGTGGTACAGCCCGTTGACAATGCGCGGGTTGCGGGAAAAGTGCTCGTCCACGATGTTGTCCACCGTGATGTAGCCAGGCAGCCCGCCGGGGCTGATGACCTCCAGCCGGTCGCTGAACAGGCGGATCTCCACCCGCCGGCCGCTTAGCCGGTAGTCGCGGTGGCAGATGGCGTTGACCAGCGCCTCGCGGACGGCAAAGCGCGGGTAGGCCAGGTTCTCCTCGCGGGCCAGGCCGTTGACTACTGCTCCCACGCGCATCTCTTCCCAAACCACGTTCCAGGTGCGCTCCACGATGCGGGCCAGCGGTCCGTTGATCTCCTCGCGCCGGCCGTAGCCGGCCTGTCCATTTTCCGCCCGCAGTTCGGTGCCGGGGAACTTGACAAAGACCACGCCGCTTTGCGGCAAAAAGGTTTGCGGCCGCCGGCCGAAGAGCAGCGTCCCTGCCACGGTCGGCGCGCCGTCGGGCGTGGCCGCGCCAATTTCAAAGAGCAGTTGACCCAGACCGGTGGTCCGCGCCGCGCCGCGCGCCTCTCGTTTTTGAAGGTACTCATCCAGTATTTCCGGATCCCAATCTTCGTCCCGGCTGGCCCCTGCCACCACCTGTTCCTCAAAGCTGCCGCTTTCCTTGCTGGAGGCCAGTTGCTGGATGGCTTCGCCGCCCAGCGGCCGGTTCTCCTTACCCTGGCGGATGAGCACCCGGCCGTCGTCCAGGCTGTGCAACTCGATGCTGCGGGCGACCTGGATGGCAACCACCGGGCCGGCGGACGTCTCGTCGCTCTCCCAACTGGTCGGCACCGGCGGCCGGCACCGCGTTTCCGCCACCCGCAGCGCCCCTTCCAGCTCTTCCGGCAGCACGTCGCCGGTCGGCCGTCCGTCCGCGTCCACTCCTATCAGGATCGTCCCGCCATCGGCATTGGCAAAGGCCACCAGCGTTTCCGCCAGCAGTTCCTCGTTCACCTGCGGCATGATGGCAACTCGTGCCCCTTCACCTCGTTTGATTACTTGCGTCAGCATGGTTGTGTGCAAGGCTCACTACTGGGTGGCGATCAACACCAGGTCGTCAACAAAAAAGTCTTTGGGCAACCACCAGTTCCTGCCTTTGAAGCGGACGGCGATGTCTATCTGCCCATCGGCCGGGACGGTAAAGTCGACGGTGTGGTAATACCATTGGCGGTCGCCCATGGCAAAGCCGCTGATCCAGGTCCCGCTTCCCTCAATCCAGACCCCACTGGCCGCGCCCCACTCATCCGGGTCGCCGTGCAGGTGGACCTGGACCGGCACCACCAGCCGGGCGGCCGAGTTGGGCCGCAGACCGGTCACCGTTTGCGATAGTTGTGCGCCAAAGGGGGCCGAGTAATGGAAAAGTTTATAGGTGTACTCGCCGTCCAGGATCAAGGCGTTGGGGCCGCCCAGTTGCTCGTGGGGCGGCAGCGTGCTGTTGTGCTTGTGGACGCACTCTGGGATGCCGCTGGCGACATCGGCGGAGCCGAAGATGGGCTGGCCCAGCGGCACCCAGTACAGCGTCCAGTCGTTGGGTTGCTGGTTGACCAGCGGCGTGCCGGTGCCTACGTTGGTCCAGCCATTCTCAAATGACGGGTTGTCCAGCAGTTGCGATGGCGTGTAGGCATGGATATAGTTGGTTTGGGTGATGGTGTGTGTAATCCCTGCCCGGCCGACCGAGAGCGTGACGGTGTAGGTTCCAACCGCGCTGTAGGCGTGACCGGGGTGGGTCAGCGTGCTGGTGATCCCGTCGCCAAAGTCCCACAGGCTAAAGGTATAAGGCCCGCTGGAGGTATTGGTGAATTGAACGGTCAGCGGGGCAAAGCCGATGGTTGGGTCGGCCGCCAGGCCCGGCTCGATGGGCGGCATCATAATCAGCGGCAGGTAGGCGGCCGGGGTGAGCGTGTCTGCCCGGGCGGCCCCTACGGCGTCCGCCGGCCGGAAGCCTGTTGGGAGCAGCGCAGCGGCCAGCAGCGCCGTGGCACCCAGGATGATGAACACAATTTTGCGCATCCCGCACCTCCTTTGCAGCAGAGTATATCACCTTCACCGGCCGGTATCAACCGCGGCCGGCGGCAGCTCCCACAACTCCACGTTGACCCGGTTGAGCGCTGCGCTTTGCAGGTGTCGGCCGTGGTCGCGCAGCCACCCCGCGGTCAGCCCGCGCGAGTCCCACATGGGCGCTTCCGAGAGCACCAGCCAGACGCGCTCATGCCCGGCCGTGACCTGCTGCATGTAGTTGGCCACTGCTTCGGGCGGATCGCCATAGTTGGTGTAGGGGCCATCGGCCGCGTGGTAGTCGAGGTCGGGGGCATAGTAGTCAAAGGTCGTGCGCAGGTAGGGGATTTGAAACAGGACCAGGTCGCCCGGCCGGTAGTTCTCTGAAACGCAGCCGGCCGCGCCCCGGAAATCGGCCCGCACCGGGGTGGACCACTGGTGGTCAATTCCCACCAGCCCAGACGCGACCAGCGCCAGCGTTCCAGCGGCCGCCAGCCAGTGCCCGGCCGGCCACCGTTGGGCCAGCGCGGTCAGCCCGCCGGCCGCCAACAGCAGCCAAGCGGGCTGGGTCCAGATCAGGTAGCGTTCCGTGAAAAGCGGCCGCTGCAGGGAGATGAGGTACAGTGCAATGACCGGCAGGGTAATCCACAGCAGCAACCCCACGGCCGGACGTGTTTTGGCCAGCAGCATACCCAGCGTCATGGCTCCCAGCAGCAGCGCCAGGGGGAAGGCAGCCGGCCGGCCGATGATCCCGCGACTGAATACCTCCGCCAGTCGCCGAACCATCTCTGGCAATGGGACAAACGGAAAGCCAGTCTGAGCTGGCTGCGCCAGTACCGGCCATTGCCAGAGGAGCAGTGGTAGATAGGGGAGCGTAAGCGCGCCGGCCGCCAGCCATGCCCCTGCCTGGCGCAGCGCGCGCGGCCGGATTAGCAGGATCAAGCCAGCCTGGGCCGGCAGCAACAAAGGGGTGAGGATGTGGCTGTAAAAGAGCAGGGAAGTGACCAGGGTGTACCCAGCCCAGAGTCGCGCCCGGTTTTCGGTGGCCGCGCGCAGCAGCAGATAGTTGGAGAGCAACGCGCCAGCCGTGATGAGGGTGTACATTTTGCCCTCCCCTGCGTACCAGGCCAGGTATGGATTGACGGCCGCCAGCAGCGCAGCCAATTGCCCGGCCGTCCTGCCAAACAGGTTTCTGCCCAGCGCATAGCACAGCGCCACGGCGGCCAGTGCCGACAGCGCGGATGGGAGGCGCAGGGCCAGTTCGCTCCGGCCGGCCAGTTGCAGCCAGGGCTCGAGCAGTAGAAAGTAGAGCGGCCCGTTCCAGCCCGGCCGGGTCAGATAGCGGACCAACTCTCCGGCGGCCGCGGCGGGTGACGGCGAGCCAACCAGTGTGCCCCAGATTTCGGCCGCAAAGCGGACCGAGTTCGACCTCATCCCGCCACAGGCTTTCGTGGTCGATGCGGGCCAGGTGCAAGCCAAAGGCCAGCAGGAGAATGGGGATTAGCAGCCAGCGAGCGGAGCGGAGCGGCAGCAGGCTGTCAGGCACCCTGAACCAACGGGGAAAACAGAGCGGGGTAGCACGCGTGCGGCCGCCCCGAAAGTTGCGCTAGAAGGGCAGGGCGATCCGGTTGGTTGCCACCAGGCAAAGACAGCCCAACACCAGCACGTTCAAAAAGAGCATCAGCGCCAGGACAAAGCGCTGGGGCGGGGTGAGTGCGCTCAACCCAAGGCCGATTGCTTGCTTGCCCTCCAATTCTTCTTCGCGCTCTTCAGCCATCATGCTTGAGCGACGCAGTTCGTCATAGTCTAGCATTGTTTACTCCTCTCTCGCCAGTGCCAAGGCCATCATACGGCGAAACGGCCGAACCGTCAAGTGTTGTGCTCATCAAGATAGCCGCAATGTCACATCACCTACGGAGATACGTTGCAAGTTCCCTGCCAAGTCGCGCAGCAGCAGCGCTCCATCCTGATCCACCGCCTCGGCTAGGCCGTGCATCTGCTTTTCCGGCGTGGTGGCGGTCACGGACTGGCCTAGCGTGACCAACCGACCGGACCAATCCTGGTGAAGCTGCCCAGCCGACAGCACCGGCAGCCGGTCTTCAATGCGCTGGAGGATGGCAGCCAGCAGTTCCAGCCGATCCACCGGCCGGCCCAATTCGGTCATCAGGCTGGTGGCGGGGGTCAGGACCGGGCCCAAGGTGGCCGGGTCCACGTTGACGTTGATCCCCATCCCCACCACCGCGTACTCCAGCGCCCGGCCGGTGAAGGATGTTTCCGTCAGCAGGCCGGCGAGTTTGCGGTAGGGCGGGGTTCGGGGTACGATCAGGTCGTTGGGCCATTTGATCCCTATTGCCAGGCCAGTTTGCGCTTCGATAGCCTCGGCCGCGGCCAGGCTGCAGAGCATGGTCAGCCGGTGGACCTCCTGCGGGGCCAACGCCGGCCGGAAGACCAGCGACATGAGCAGGCAGGTGTTGGGGGGTGCCAGCCAATGGCGTCCCATGCGCCCTTTGCCGGCCGTCTGCTCGTCGGCGATGACCAGCGTGCCGGCCGGTGCGCCGGCCGCAGCCAGCTGCTTGGCCTCGGCGTTGGTGGAGCCGACCGATGCAGAATAGTGCACCGGCCGGGCCCCCAGTCGCTGTTGGATGGCCTGGACGGAAAGCGGTTGTACGCGCATGATCCTGATTGTACATCCCTCCGGCCGGAGCGCAAATGTGCGTGCGTGTGCCCCGTTTTTCTTCCGCAACAACAACTTGTGCGCACACGTGCGTGCGTTGCTCCGGCCGTGGTTCTAGGGTACAATTCGCCCAATCACCTCCCTCAGGTGGAGTATGGATTATCTGTGGACATCGTGGCGCATGAGCTACATTGAGTCGCTCAACGGCAGCCCCAAAGAGTGCGTTTTTTGTTCCAAGCTAGAGGCGGAAGATCGGGCAGAGTATGTTCTGCGCCGGGGCGAGTTCTGCTACGCCTGTCTGAATGTCTTTCCCTACACCAGTGGCCATCTTCTGATTGTGCCATACGAGCACGTTGACACAATCGAGGGGTTGGCCCCGGCCGTGTCACTGGAGATGATGACGCTGTGCCAGCAGGGGGTGACTGTGCTGCGGCAGGGATTCCGGCCGCAGGGGTTCAACGTGGGCCTGAATCTGGGGCATGTGGCCGGGGCCGGGTTGCCGGAGCACGTCCACCTGCACGTAGTCCCGCGTTGGACGGGCGATTCAAACTTTATGTCGGTGTTGGGCAAGACCCGCGTGCTGCCTGAATTGCTGGACGAGAGCTGGGACAAGTTGCGGGCGCTGTGGGATGAGCTGTTCCCGCTGCCCGGCCGGTGAGCAGCCGCGGTTTGCGAGGGTGCATGAAGAGAAACAGTCTGGTTGGCGCGCGGTTGGGAAAATTCGATGTGCTGGCGGAGATCGGCCGGGGCGGCTCCGGTATGGTCTACCGCGGCCGGGATCCCGATCTGGACCGCAATGTGGCCATCAAGGTGCTGGATCCCTACCTGGTGGAAGACGAGCAGATCGTCAAACGATTCAAGCGGGAGGCGCGGCTGGCGGCCCGCCTGAGCCACCCCAACATTGTAACCATCTATGATGTGGGGCAGGACAACGGCTGGCACTATTTTGTGATGGAATACCTGGAGGGGGAAACGTTGGCCGAGATCATCCGCCAGCGGGCGCCGCTGCCACTGGGCGAGGTGCTGGCCAACCTTTACCCGCTGGCGCTGGCGCTGGACTATGCCCACGGCGAGCAGATGGTCCACCGCGATGTCAAGCCGGCCAACGTCATCATCGGCCCGGCCGGGCGGGTGACGCTGACCGATTTTGGCACCGTCCGTGCGCCGCATGAGACGCAGATGACCGCCCTCGGCACCATCGTCGGCACGCCGCGTTACATGTCGCCGGAGCAGGTGGAGGGGACGGAAGTGGGGCCGGCCAGCGACCGCTACAGTTTGGGCGTGGTGGCCTACGAGATGCTCAGCGGCCGCGTGCCGTTCCAGATGGACAACCCGGCCGCCATGCTCTACAAAATCGCGCACGAGCAAACCCCTCCGATTGGCCAGGTCCACCCCGGCATCCCCAAGAGCGTGGAGGCGGTGCTGCAAAAGGTGTTGACCAAGGATCAGACCGAGCGCTACCCTTCGGCGGCCGCCTTTGTGGCTGCGCTGGGCCAGGCGATTGTGGCCGAGACGGCCGACGAAAAGACGCTGGCCGCTTTGCAGGCTATCACACCCATTTCCACCCAACTGCCAGCCCGGCCGGACCGGCCGCACCCATCCTGGCCGCTGCGGGATTGGCTGCGACGCGTGCCGTTGTGGAGCTGGGCGGTTGGCGGTGCAGCGGTTTTGATTCTGCTGGTGTTGGCCCTGGTTGGCGCGCTGGGCGGTGAGCCTGGAGCCACCGCGGCCGACCGGCCGACCGTGACCCCGGCCGCGACCATGATCCCGGCCGAAACGCCGGGCGCGGTTCACCAGATTCTCGTTCCGGCCGACGGACAGGTGGAGATGGTCTCGGTTCCGGCCGGGGAGTTTATCATGGGGACCAACAACGGCAACCCGTACGAAGCGCCGGTGCGGACTGTCTATCTGGACGGTTTTTGGATTGACAAGACCGAGGTCACCAATGCGCAATTCAGTGCCTTTGCGTCCGAGACCGGCTACCGGACCGAAGCGGAGCAGCAGGGGGGTGGGTACAACTATACCAACGACGGCCGGTTGTTCGTGGAAGGGGCCAACTGGCAGCGGCCGCAAGGGCCCGGCAGCGACATTGCCGGGCTGGATGACTATCCGGTGGTGCTGGTTTCCTGGAGCGATGCGCAGGCCTACTGCCAGTGGCGCAACGCCCGTCTGCCCACGGAGGCCGAGTGGGAAAAAGCGGCCCGCGGGGATGACGCGCGCAAGCATCCCTGGGGGGATGATTTCGACCGCAGCAGCCTGAACTATTGTGATGCCAACTGCCCCTTTGACTGGCGTATTGTGGGGGCCAACGATGGGTATGCGATGACCGCGCCGGTGGGGAGTTATCTTCAGGGGGCCAGCCCCTATGGCGCACTGGACATGGCGGGCAACCTGCGCGAATGGGTAGCCGACTGGTTTGACGAGAACTATTACCGCGTTGCGCCCAACGAGAACCCGGCCGGTCCGGCCGAGGGCCGCCGGCGGGTGGCGCGCGGCAGCGCCTGGAACGACGTCGAGTGGACCGTCCGCTCCACCGACCGCTTTGCTTACCAACCGACGGTCGCCAGCAACGAAGTTGGATTCCGCTGTGCGGCCGGTGCGCCGTAACCAGATCGAGGAGAAAGCATGGACCTGCATTTGACGGAAGAACATGTCATGATTCGCAACCAGGCGCGCAAGTTCGCGCAAGAGGTGATTGCGCCGGTGGCGGAGCACTTTGACCAAACCGGCGAGTTCCCCTACGAGACGGTCAAACAGATGGGCGAGCTGGGGTTGATGGGGATCGAAGTACCGGAAAAATACGGCGGGGCGGAGATGGACTGCGTCTCCTACGTGCTGGCGATGGAAGAGATCTCCAAGGCAGACGCGGCCCACGGCGTCATCATGTCGGTCAATAATTCGCTCTTTTGCCACGGCATTCTCCATTTTGGGACTGAGGAGCAAAAGCACAACTATGTGGCTCCGGTGGCCTCCGGCCGGGCGATTGGGGCTTATGCGCTCACGGAGCCGATGTCCGGCTCGGACGCGGGCAACATGCGCAGCCGGGCGGTGTTGAGCGACGATGGGACGCACTATCGGCTCAACGGCCGCAAGTCGTGGATCACCAGCGGCCCGGTGGCGGACTATGTGGTGCTCTTTATGATGACCGAGCCGGAAAAGCGTCATCGCGGGATCACCGCGTTCATTGTAGAAGCCGGCCGGCCCGGCTACGAGGTGGGCAAGACCGAGCCCAAGCTGGGCATCCGCGCCAGCGCCACCTGCGAGATCGTGCTGGAGGATTATCGCTGCCCGGTGCGGAACCGGCTGGGGGCCGAGGGAGACGGATTCAAAATTGCGATGAACGTGCTGGACGCCGGCCGGATCGGGATTGCGTCGCAGGCGTTGGGCATTGCGGGGGCGGCCTACGAGGCGAGCGTGCAGTACGCTTGTGAGCGGGAAGCGTTTGGGCAGTTCATTGGCCAGTTCCAGATGATCCAGCAAAAGCTGGCCGATATGAAGACCCGCATCGAGGCTTCCCGGCTGCTGATCTACAACGCGGCGCTGGCCAAGGAGCACTGGAAAAAGACCGGCGAGCGGTACACGACAGAAGCGGCGATGGCCAAACTGTTTGCCAGCGAGACCGCCATGTGGGTCGCCACCCAGGCGGTGCAGATCCACGGTGGCATGGGCTACAGCAAAGAGCTGCCGGTCGAGCGGTACTTTCGTGACGCCAAAATCACCGAGATTTACGAAGGGACCAGCGAGATCCAGCGCATCGTCATTGCCCGCGCCGAGACCGGGCTGCGATAGCTGCCAACCCGTGTGGTCGGATCTGAAAGAACTTGTCGCACAAGAAATTCAATCAAAAGGAGTGTCGCTATGAGCGTCATTGAGGTCAATAACCTGACCAAGTATTACGGCAAGGCCCGCGGTATCGTGGATGTCTCGTTTCACGTGGACAAGGGGGAGATTTTCGGTTTCATCGGACCAAACGGGGCGGGTAAATCAACCACGATCCGGTTGCTGCTCTCCCTGATCTACCCTTCCAGCGGCAGTGCCACGATCCTGGGCAAGGACTGTATCAAGCACGGGCCGGAGCTCAGGCAGGAGATTGGCTATCTGCCCTCGGAGGTTTTTTACTACGAGCGGATGAAGGTCATCGACCTGCTCAAATACTCGGCCAGCTTTTACCCACTGGACTGCACCCAGCGCATGCACGAATTGGCCGAGCTGATGGAGCTGGAGTTGAACCGGCGCATCGAGGACCTCTCCTACGGGAACAAGAAAAAGGTGGGCATTGTGCAGGGTCTTTTGCACCAGCCCAAACTGCTGTTCCTCGACGAGCCGACGGCCGGCCTCGACCCGCTCATGCAGCGCAAGTTCTTCCAGCTCATCCAGGAGGAGAACCAGCGCGGGGTGACGGTCTTTTTCTCCTCGCACATCCTGGGCGAAGTGCAGCGCATGTGCAGCCGTGTCGGGATCATCAAAGAGGGCCGGATCATCGAAATCGCGGACATCCATACTCTGCAACAGAACAACTATAAAAAAGTCAGGGTGGCGGCCGACGGCCTTGAGGCCGCGTATTTTGACCTGCCCGGCGTGACCAATCTGGAGCACAGCAACGGCGCGGTCCGCTTCTTCTTCAAAGGCGACATCAATGCGGTCATGCGCAAGGTCGGCGAAATCACGGTTTCCGACGTGACGATTGAGGAGCCGACGCTGGAAGAGATTTTCATGCACTACTACGAGTAGGTGATGACCATGCGTATGAATATTTTCCGGCAAGAATTCAAGATGCACCTGCGCTCTGTGATCACCTGGTCGGTGGCGCTGGTGGCGCTGATTTTCGTCTACGTTTCGCTGCTCTCTTCCATAGCCGTAGATGCAGAGCTGTTGAACGAAATGATGGCCAATTTTCCGGACGAGTTGTTGACCGCCTTTGGCATGAACGGACTGGACCTCTCGACGGTCCCGGGCTATTTCAGCTTTGTATTCCTCTTTGCCCAGATCTGTTTGGCGATCCAGGCGGCAAACTATGGATTTTCGCTGGTCTCGGTCGAAGAACGAGAGTGGACGGCCGATTTCCTGTTGGCCAAGCCGGTCAAGCGCACCCAGATTCTGACCAGCAAACTGCTCGTCGCGCTGACCGGGCTGACCATCACCAATGCGGTTGTCTGGATCAGCAGTTTCGTCTGCATCAATCTGTTCAAAGGGGACAAGACGTACGAAGCCAGGCCCGTGCTGCTGTTGCTGGGGAGCATCGTGGTCTTTCAGCTGTTTTTCTTGACCGTCGGGCTGGTGGTTTCGCTGTTGGTGAAACGGGTCAGGAGTGTGACGCCCTATTCGATGGCGCTCGCCTTTGGCATGTACGTGCTGAGCGTTTTTGGTGACATGCTCGGTGAGAGCGTGCTGGAAAAGATCACCCCCTTTAAGCACTTTGAACCGACCTATATCGTCCAGCACGAGGCCTATGACCTGCCGCTGGTGCTGATCAGCGTCGCGGTGATTGTGGTCTCCCTGGTGGGTAGTTATGTGCTCTATACCAGGCGGGACATCCCGGCCGTGGTGTGAGGAGGTCAAGCGATGAATATCTTTGTGAGAGAACTGAAGGCCAACCTGCGATCCCTGCTCATTTGGGGCGTGATTGCGGTCTTTTTCGTGACGATCGGGATATCCAAGTTTTCCGCCTACGAGGGCAACCCGGAGATGCTGGCCATACTGGACGAGATGCCCCCCGCATTGCTGGATGCATTCAATATGCGAGCATTCAACCTGACCACCATCACCGGCTTTTTCGGGGTGATGTTTGCCTACTTTGCGCTCATTCTGTCCATTGCGGCCGCCATGTGGGGCAGCGACATCATCTCCAAGGAAGAGCGCGACAAAACGGTCGAGTTTTCGCTGACCCTGCCGGTGACTCGCGGCCGGCTGGTGACCGCCAAATCGCTGGCCGCGCTGGTCAACTGCATCGGCTTGCTGCTCATCACCTGGGGCGCTTCGCTCGTCAGCGCGGCGCAGTACCAGCCTGACAGTGAGTTCTACCGCTTTTTGAGCCTGAGCATGCTGGCGCTGTTCATCATGCAGTTGATCTTTCTGGCTCTCGGCATCTTGCTGGGCTGCGCCATGAAACGGTACAAACTGGCCAGCTCGGCCGCGGTCTCCTTGCTGCTGGGGACCTATTTCCTCTCTATCATTTCCAGCCTGGACAAAGACCTGGAGTTTCTCAAATACCTTTCGCCCTTCAAGTACTTTGATGCCGGGATGCTGTTGCGCGAAGCGAGGATTGACCTGGCTTATGTCGGGTTGTCGGCCGCGATCATTGCCGTGAGCATGGCGGCCGCCTACCTGACCTACAGCAGGCGAGACCTCTACATCTAGTCTGCTTGACCAATTTGGGGCCACTGTGATGGTTTCCTGTTGGATCAGGGTATGTGGTGCTGGCGGTTGCATTCGGCCAGTGGTCAGGTCGTACTGTCTGCTCTTTGAGGGTCGTGACATTGAATAGGTGGGCGGCAATTCCTGAATCGGCGAGGGATCTTGGCGAGTAGATTGTCATTGTTGTGAGGTAGTCATGCGTGCTATTCTTCCAGTCATTCTTGTGGTAGTCTTGGTTGTCATCAGCTTGGCCTTCATCCTGGGTATATCTCTTGGCGTGGGTTGGGTTCTGACCCTTTTTTCCCCTTTCTCCCTGTTCGAGGGGACGCTCCTGAGTATGATAGCTATTCTGGCCAGTGGGGTGGTGTGGTACACTATCTTCCGTTCGGTTCCTACACTTGAGTTTGAGGAGGAGAACGGTTTTGAGGAGGACGAGATTTCCGAGCGTCGGTTCTGGCGGACGAGTGGGGAGCGGACGTGGGAGAACTGGTTCCGGTACGTGCTTGCGAACGCGATTTACGAGGACTTGGTGGAGTCTCCACGCTGGATGGGGGGCATGGGGGAAAGGCAACAGCAAGAGCTGTCCATTCGCCTGGCGGATGCCGCGCTAGGGGTCTTGAAGACGAGAACATCTCGAGCCGAACGATTGAGGGTGACGAGGGGGATGTTGAGACAGCAGTTGGTGAAAGGGGGGCAACGGCCGTATGAGGATGAGCTTTTGGACCTGGCCGTTGCAGCGGTGAATGTTGAGTTGGTGCATCTGGAAGAGGATCTGAGGGAAGTAGCCAGGGGGCAGATGTGGGATGTGGAGGCAGAAGTGTACTGAAGCGTGGAAGATTGCCGCCCAAGTCGCTGCAGCCGACCGCCTAATCGAGAACCCTCTTGTTGCCAATCTTGGTTGTGCGTCACGTTTCTGATTGCTGGGCGCGTCGGAAAACCCGGCGGCGGCTCAGCTCCGGTCCGTCATGGCGGCGGCTGCGAGGAGCACATGACAGATGACGATCTGATCACTGAAATCGAGGAACAACGTAACCTCATGGTGGCGGTGCGCTCCCGGGTTAACGACGACAGGAACGTCATCGTGACCAGGGTGGAGATTGTAGTTCAGGAACGGTTTTATCCGGCCGGTGGTCACGTCGCACTGTCTACTATTAGACAGTCGGGATATTGAACAGTTCATAGGCGATTGTCCGGCTGATGAACATTTCTGAAATTCCACCGCAAGAGCTATTCGATCCATCTTGGCTACCAACATACGAGAAGTCGATAGATGCTCTTTGGTGGCAATTCGTAAGGCTGAACTCAAGCCTTCTTGTCCTGGGAAGAGTGCTTTACTTTCCGCTCGATCTATTCGAACCCAATTCACATCACTTTTGGCGATTGGTTGAGCATGCACTTCTTGAATCGTGCGTGATGATCATATGGCGAACGACAGTTGATACTCACCCGGATGTACTTACCCTCAACAAGCTCAAGAACAAGATCATGACGCAGGTGAAACCAGAACATATCACGCAACTACGGTCTGCCCTGAAGCAGTTGGCAGTTGAAAGGGCAATTATGTCTTTCGAGCCTAGAATCAGAGACATCCGCATGAACTACATAGCGCATCTTAACCTGAATCGCCACGTGAGACCGACCGCAGAAGTACTCAAAGAAGCCAGAGAAATCCTTGACGAACTGAAGCGATATACAAAAGTCATCAACATCTATTTCGAATTTCCATGTTTTGGTCAGGGAAGGGCCTTGCTTCCCTGGGGTTATGTATCTGAACCAGAGGACTCACTGGATATTGACATTATTCTCTCCAGAATCGCACGTGACAGCCCGATTTTGAATGCGCCCGAGAATAATCCTGGTCTATGGACTGGCATTCGGCAGAGCTTATCACATGAAGAATTAGACGCACTCAATCATTATCGAAGAAAGTTTAGTTTACCGGAGATTTGAAAGAATAGCCGCCAAACCAGTTGTTCCAGCGGGCACGCTTAGCTCGTGCTACACGCTTGTTCCGTGTGCCGCAGAACTCCACTGTTAGGCCTAACTGGATAGCGAGGTAGAGCATGAAAGCGATTATTTTTTACGAGCATGGTGGACTGGAGGTGTTGCGCTACGAGGATGTGCCGGCCCCGGCCGTCGGCCCCGGCCGGGTGCTGTTGCAGGTCAAGGCGGCCGCGCTCAACCGGCTGGACCTCTTTGTGCGCCAGGGTTGGCCGGGCCTGAATTTGCAGATGCCGCATATCCCCGGCGCCGACGCTTCCGGGGTCGTGCTGGTGGTGGGGGAAGGGGTGGATGGCCTGGCCCCCGGCGACCGGGTGGCGGTCAACCCGACCATTTCGTGCGATCGCTGCGAATTTTGCCTGCGCGGCGACCACAACCTGTGCAACCATCATTCCATCCTGGGCGAGTTCGAGGCGGGCACCTATGCAGAACAGATTTCGGTCCCGGCCGCCAACCTGCTCAAGATGCCGGACCACGTCAGCCACTCGCAGGCGGCCGCCTTTTCGCTGGTCGGCATCACCGCCTGGCAGATGCTGATGACCAGGGGGCAACTGCGGGCCGGGGAGCAGGTACTCATCATCGGCGCGGGCGGCGGGGTCAACTCGGCCGCCATCCAGATCGCCAAGCTGGCCGGCGCGCGGGTGCTGGTGGTCGGCTCCGGCGCGGCCAAGCTGGCCCAGGCCGAGGCATTGGGCGCGGACGTGCTCATCGACCGGAGCAAAGAGGATTGGTCCAAGGCGGTCTTCAAACTCACCAACCGGCGCGGCGTGGATGTGGTGGTGGACAATGTGGGGCAGGCGAGCTGGATGGGCAGCATTCGTGCGCTGCGCAAGGGCGGCCGGATGCTGGTGGTGGGCAACACCAGCGGCCCGCAATTCGAGCTGGACATTCGCTACATCTTTGTCAAGCAGATCAGCATCCTGGGCAGCACGATGGGCAACCGTAACGACTATGCCACGGCCATGGAGCTGCTCTTTGACGGCCGGCTGCGGGCCGTCATCGGCGCCGAACTGCCGCTGGCCGCAGGGCGCAAAGCCCAGGAGATGCTCGCGGCCGGGGAAGTATATGGTAAAATCGTTTTGCTGACCTAGCCGTTAAACGTAGCCAAGGAGGAAGGGATGGCCTATTTGCCGGATGGAACCCCGCTGCCAGGCAAGCTCTTTATCGTTGAAGGGATTGATGGCTCGGGCAAGAGCACGCAACTGGACCTGCTGCACAAGTGGCTGGTCAGTGAAGGGTACGCGGTGGTCTTTTCCGAGTGGAACTCGTCCCCCATCGTCCGCCGCACCACCAAAAAAGGGAAAAAGAGCATGGCGCTCACGCCGCTCTCGTTTCACCTGATCCACGCGGCCGATTTTGCCGACCGCACCGAGCGGCAGATTATCCCGGCGCTCAAAGCGGGGGCGGTGGTGTTGGCCGACCGGTACATCTACACCGCGTTTGCCCGCGACGGCGCGCGGGGGATGGACCCGGAGTTTATCCGCAAGGTGTACGGTTTCGCCGTCCGGCCGACGGTCGCTTTTTACTTTCACGTCCCGCTCAAAGAGTCGCTGCAGCGCATCATGGTCGGCCGGCCCACGCTCAAGTTCTACGAAGCAGGGCTGGACCTGGGCCTCTCGTCGGACCCGTACGAGAGCTTCAAGCTGTTCCAGGGACGCATCCTGGAACTATATGACTCGATGGTGGACGAATTCGATCTGACGGTGATTGACGCTACCCTGCCGCTGGTGGAGCAGCAGCAGATGGTGCGCCAGATTGTAGAGCCACACCTGGAGGGGCTGCTGGAAGTGGAACGAGTGGCGTGGGGCAGGGCGCTGGTGGATGGCCACCTGCAAGGACGCTATCTGCAGGAGATGGGAGGCCTGCCATGACCGAGATTCTGCATTACGGCTATGGAATTCCCGGCCTCAAGCGGCGCGAGCTGCCCGGCAAGTTGATCGTGCTGGAAGGGACGGACGGCGTCGGCCGCTCCACCCAGATCGCGCTGCTGCTGGAGTGGCTGGAAGCTAACGGCTATGCGGCCGTGCGCACCGGCCTGGCTCGCTCCACCCTGGCCAGCCAGGGCATCCGGCAGGCCAAGGAAGGCCACACCATGGGTGACCTCACGATGAACCTCTTTTACGCTACCGACTTTGCCGACCGGCTGGAGAAGCAGATCATCCCCGCATTGCGGGCCGGCATGGTTTGCATCACCGACCGCTACATCTACTCCATGATCGCCCGGGCGGTGGTGCGGGGGGTCAATGAGGAGTGGATCAAGTCGATCATCAGCTTTGCCCTGGTGCCGGACGCGATCTTTTACCTGCGCGCCGAGGTGGATCAACTCTTGCCGCGGGTCATCAATCGCGGCGGTTTTGACTACTGGGAATCGGGGATGGACTTTTTGCGGATGGACGACATCTACGAATCGTGGCGCGAGTACCAGACCCGGTTGGTTGCCCAGATGGACGACATCGCGGCCGAGTACGGTTGCATCACCATTGACGCCGGCCGGCCGGTCCACGAAGTCTTTTTTGACCTGCGCGACCAAATTGCGGACATGCTGGTGGAGATGCGGCCGGCGCGGCTGGGAAAAAAGGTTCAGGAATAAAATGGTGAGTGCCGTCAACCGCCGGGGCCAGATCGCTCCGGCGGTTGGCTGTTATGCGGTAATGCGGCGCACCGCCTCCCCGTCAAAGTTGGCCCAGGCGGCCGGGAAGGTTTCCAGCAGCCGTTGCCGCTCCTGTTGTCGATCCTGCAGGTAGGCCAACAGGCCGTTCGTATCCCCTGGTTCGCGGGCCAGAAAATCCTGCAGCAAGTGTACCGCCACGTCCGCGTCGTGCAATTCCCCCAGATGGTCCTGGATGCGCTTGACTGCGTTTATCACCTTGCCCGCTTCTGGCCCCAGCACGGGGACAAAGAACTCTAGCGCATAGCGCAGCAGTTTAAAGTCGATCCGCAGCGCGTGTAGCGTCGCGATATCGGCCGAGGCCAGCCGCGGCTCGTAGGCGCGCACCGCTTCGTAGCGCGTGCCAATGAGCGCAGGGGCCATGTGCTGTACCTGCCACGAATCGGGTGAGTCGTGCGGGGCTGGCAGTGCGCCTTTCCCGGGGGTGGCAAGAAAGCGGTCAAAGCGCCACAAAAAGCGACCATAGCCTTTGCTGTCCAGATAGGCCAGCATCACGGTGCGGGCCTGCTCCCGCTCTGCCTGCCAGGCAGCCAACAGGCCGCCCAGCGCGCCCGCCTCCCCGGCCGGCAGCGTGCGGAGGTAGCGCCGCGCGTTTTCTTCGAACACGTCCAGGTCGCGCACGGGGCCCAAAGCCCGGCCGGTCCGGCGCAAACCTTGTAGGAATGGTTTGATGGCGGCCGGGTCAAAATATGGCTCAAAGATGCCAAAGGCGGCCCGCATCCGGCGGGTGGCAACCCGCATGTCGTGCAACTCCTCGATGTCTGTGCCCAACCGGGTGCCCGGCTCGTGGGCCAGGATGCGCTCAAAGTGCAGTCGCAGCGTTTTGCGGCCGGCTTCGCTCATCGGGTCATCCGGCCGGATGGGGGCGTGCTTCCGGCCGCCGGCCGCGGCCGCCAGCCCGCGCTCAAACTTGGACTGGCTGGCCGGCTGGAGTTGCCACTCGTCCCGCAGAACAGCCGCCAGGCGGTAAAGGTCATCCAGCGTCCCCCCGGGCAACAACTCGACCTCCAATTCCAGGGCCGGTTGGGCCAGGTCAAACCAGGCTTCATCCAGGCTCAACTCGGCCACCGGCCGGTCATCAGCCTGCAACAGTCGGGTGTGGCGGATCTGGTCCAGGCAAAACAGCCGCACCAGCGGCCGCTTGCCAACGATGGGTTCAGCCAGCGCGCGGGCCTGGTCGGCCGGCCAGGTGCGAACCTTGCGCAGTTTAACGGCCGGGTTGAGCGCCGTTTCAAACTCGTCCCGCTGGAAGATACCGTCCCGCGTGCTCTCCAGCCCTTTCAACGTCAGCAGCCGGCCGGTGCCATCGGAGCGCAGCCGGCAGGCATAGCCCGCGCGCTGCAGCGCCCGGCCGGGTGTGTCCCAATAGCAATCGGTGAGTTGTCGCGTGGTGGTATCGCCCACTGTGTAGCCGGCCAAGTCTGGAATGGCCAGCAGTCGGTCCAGGGCCGGCCGGTCCGAGATCAGGAACTTGGCTTCGACCTCGCGCCCCATCAAAGTGCAGCCAGCGCCCAGCCCAGGTCCAGTCGAAAGGTCTGGTCGGCGATGGGCTCCCAGACGGCCGGGATCTGCGCCTGCAGAGCGTTGCCTGCTGCCTTTTGGGCCCGGACAAACGTTTTGACGCCCGTGTGAGGCAACTCCTGCTCCATTGCCTGTTTCAGGAAGCGGGCCGCGGCCGCGCCGGTTTGGTGGGTGGACAGATAAGCGGACAGGTGGGATTCCAGCGTCTGCAGCGCGCGTCGGCAGTCGCCGGCGGCCGGGCCCAGCGCGGTCCCAAAGTAGGCCAACAGATAGTCAAGCGAGCGCGCCTGGCGACGCGTCTCGCGCAGCAGTTTGGGCCCTGGTTTGGCAAGCGTGCTCCCCAGCTCCCACAGGCTCTGGTATTGTTCCCAGATCAGGCTGGGGATGGCATAGCGCACCGGCCGGCGGCTGGCCCGCTTGCCAAAGATGCCGGCGTCCTGGGTTTCGGCAAAGATGCGGGCGTCGCGCACGAATACGCGATAGCGTGGGCTGGATAGCGTCTGCAGCATGGCCTCCCACGCCTGTCCCCGCTCTGCCTGCCATTCCTGCGCCATGGCCTTTACCCCGGCCGATTTCCGGCTGGCGTCCTCCAGATAGTGCGTCGCCTGCCCGGCCAGTCCCTGCCAGCGGCGCAATTCGCGGTTTTGCCGGTTGAGCCAGCGCAGGTCACGGGGGATTGAAGCCAGCTCGATGGTGTCGAACAGTTCGCCCAATGAGCGAAAAACCTGACGCGCGCCCCGGATGGTCTGCTCCATGGCAAACACATCGGCCGGATCGTCCTGCGTCTGAAGTCGTTCCGACACGTCGGGGATTTGATTGAGGAAAAAGATGAGGGCATTGCGGGCGGCGTGGCTGATGGGGGTTTCGGCTGTTGTGGTCGGTATGCCGTTTGCCTGCTTGCCTTGCGGGTGCTTGTCTTCTGGGTCCATGCGCGCTGCTCCTTTCCTCCCAACTCCTACGGGCGATTATAGCACAAAAACGCGGCCGGATTGCGGCCGCTCTGAGTCTACTCGTGCTCGCGCAACATTGCCCAGGCCGCGCGGATGTTCTGCAATTCGTCTTCCGTCTCTGGAAGTTCGCCGTAGTGGGTCTTGATGTAGGCCTCGGTGATCAGTTCGGTCTGCGCAGCCATGCCGGGCCAGGCCTCCAGCAGGGTGGGGAGGTACTCGTAGGGTGTGTCGGATCGCTCGCGGGGAAAGCCCCGCCGGGCGGCCGCAGCAACCATGTTTGCGTAAATGCGGCGGATAGAGACGGTCGCGCGCCAGCGGCTCAACAGGCCAATCCGGCCGGCCAGGTTCTGCAGGCCGTCGCGCAGCCGGCCGGCCAGCCCCTGGCCTGCCCCCTCGCCCAGCACCGAATCGGTTTCGGCCTGACCGAGTTGTCGGCGGGCTCGCCACATCCGGCCAAAGGTCAGCCCCGCCAGCAGGATCAGAGTCAGCACAAATAGTGCCACCAGCAGCGGCTCGTATTGGGCAAAGCGCGATGGCCCATCGATGAGTTCGCCCGGCCCGATGAGCAACTCTTCCGGCGGCTGGAACTCTTGCAGCATGTCGAATTCGGTGCCATCCAGCATCGCCGCGATGCGCGCCATGAGGCGTTCAAAGAGCGGGTAGAGCAGGTAAAACATCAGTGAGAGGATGAATAGCAAAGCCAGCCGTAGCAGGTCCCAGACCGGCCCAAGCTGAGAGAGCGTGTTTGCCAGGCTCTCGCCGGTGACAATCGAGATCAGGCCAATCGAGACGAGGATGACGACCGCGGCCGCTCCGGCAATCGAGAGCAGCCAGCCCAGGCTGAAGGGGAAGGGGAGGCCAATGCGCCAGGTGCCCACCTCCTCCGCGCGGGAGAGCGCCACCGACACCAGGCTGAGGAAAAAGAAGGCAAAGATGAACGGGATTGGGCTCCAGTCAACCATCTGGGAAGCGATGCCGACCGCAAAGGCGACAATGAGAACGCCGGCGCGAAAGCTGTATCCCACCGACTGGACGTCTAGCGGTCGTTGGGCCAGTTCCATGCCGCGCCACCAAAAAACCAGCGTGGTTATGATGATTACCAGATCTTTGGGCCATAACTGGCGATCTCCCAGATGATCCACCAATTCGCCCAGCCAGGCCAGGCTGAGAAGCGGAACGTGGCGGTAGAGGGTAAAGCGCAAAACCGTCATTACCCAGAGGATGAGGATGACCACGCTGATGTCGCGCTGGACGCGCTCCTGCAGGTCCAGCAGGTTGAGCAGCCGGGCCAGGTAAAAGGCGATGAGGATGATGACGAAATAGGCCAGCGCCACTCGTTCCGGCCGGAAGCGGGCCGCAAACTGGCTTAGCCCCAGTATCAGCGGGACCAGGAAGCAGATCTCCGTCCCGGCCAGGGATAGGTAGAGCAACTCACGGCGAGCGGCCTGCCAGCGGGGGCTCATGGCGCTCCGGCCTCCACGTCGCGGACCGGCTGGGGCACAGGGATGTCCGCCAGTGTCCCGGCCGCTGCAGGCCACTGCCCGGCGCTTTCCCAGGCAGGCGCATCCTGCGGGAGGTGATAGACCAGGATGCCTTCCAGGTCGGCCGGATGTGGCTGCTCTGCCAGCGAGACCAACACAACCCGCCGGCCGGCCTCTCTAAGCTGCAGCAGCGTGGCCAGCAGCTCCTCGTTGACGATGGCGGTCACCACTGCCAGCGTTGCGCCCAACGGGATGCGCGGGCTTTCGGCGCGGAGCAGCCCTTCGATGGAGCCGCTGGAAAAGGCGGTGACGGCCGCCAGCGCTTCCAGCACGTGCGCCAACTGTCCCGGCGAGCGGCCGGGCAGCACCTTGATCGGCTGGTCGGAGCGCGGGACGCCATTGGAGAGCAGACCCAGCGTCCAGCGTTGCTCGGCCGCATAGTTGGCGATGGAGGCGGCGACCGCTACCGCTCGTTCCAGCAGGTCCGGCCGGATCCCCAGCCAGATTTGGGGCATGGTTTGCACGTTTAGCGCCACCATCAGGCTCATGTCGGTGGTCGGCTCGTAAACCCGCGTTTGCAGCGCACCCCGCCGGGCGGAGGCCTTCCAATGGACATGGCGAAAGCCGTCTTCCGGCCGGTAATCCCGGATACCACGCACGCGGGTCGGGTCCTGGATCAGGCTGTGGCGGGTGCGCGTCTCCCCAAACGGAGAGCGGGTGGGAAAGCCCAACTCTTGCAGGGGAAAAATCTGCGGGTAGACGATGATCGGGTCGCGCAGCAATCGTTCCTGCTTGGTTGTGAACAGGGTGAACAGGTCGCCCGATTCCGCCTTGACCGGTCCCAGGAAGTAGTGTCCCCGCTGGCGGCAGCGCAGATGATAGGTGCGGCGCACCCGCTCGTACCAGCGGACGGAAAAGGCGGACCTCAAATAGCCAGTAGTCTCGGAAGTTGCCGATGGTGACAGGTTGATCTCCTGGGGGTCAATCGAGAGAGGGAACTCGTCTTCAAAGCGCACCCAACTGAGCGGCAGGAATTTGCGGTTGGTCACTTCCAGGGTCATCATCACCGTTTCGCCGGGAAAGACACGCTGGCGGTCAAAGCGGCGGCGATAATCCAGCCGTTTGAGCGACCAGTGGTTCCAACCGTACGCCAACGGGATGACGGTGAGCAGGCAGGCGGCCAGCGCCATAAAGCCATTCTCTTTGGTGAGCAAACCGATGAGGACAAAGATGCCGGCCAGCCAGTACCAGACATCGGTGAACATCCCCTCGCGCTCTTCGCGCAGGATGCGTGGGGAGTGGCCGGCCCGCTCCTTTTTCCGTTCTTCGGTTTCGCGCTGGCGCTCCAGGTCGCGCCAGGCGTCCGCGGTTCGCTGATGGTCCATGGAGCCGGGGTATTAGAGCGTATCTACTGGCACAGGGATGGATTCGACAATGTCGGTGAGCACGTCGGCCGGGGTCCGGCCGCGCAACCGCGTTTTGGGGTTGACCAGGATGCGGTGGGTGAGCACATGGGGGGCCAGGTACTTGGCGTCGTCGGGGATCACGTAATCCCGGCCGCGCACGGCCGCCAGCGCCTGGCAGGTGTGAAAGAGCGACATTGTCCCGCGCGGGCTGACGCCCACGGCCACGTCGTTGTGCTCGCGGGTCGCCCGGGCTATATCCACCACGTATTGCCGCACCGATGTTTCCACCCGCACCGCGCGCACTTGGCCTTGCATTGTCATGATTTCTTCGGCTTTGACCACCGGTCTTAGGTCGGCCAACGGGTCGCTCTCCTGAAAACGGAGCAGGATGGCGTTCTCCTCTTCGTCGCTGGGGTAGCCCATCGCCACCTTGATCAGGAAACGATCCACCTGTGCCTCGGGCAGCGGAAAGGTCCCTTCCAACTCGATGGGGTTTTGGGTAGCGATGACCAGAAACGGCCGGGGCAGCGCCATTGTCTCCACGTCCACCGTGATCTGCCGCTCCTGCATTGCCTCCAGCAGCGCAGACTGGGTGCGCGGGGTGGCCCGGTTGATCTCATCCGCCAGCACAATTTGAGAGAGCACCGGCCCCGGCCGGAACTCGAACTCCTGGTTCTTTTGGTTGTAGTAAAAGACACCGGTGACGTCTGATGGGAGCAGGTCCGGGGTGAATTGGATGCGGCGGAAGGAGCAATCCAGCGAGCGGGCGATGGCCTTGGCGAGGGTGGTTTTGCCGGTGCCAGGCACGTCCTCCATCAGGAGGTGCCCTTCACAGAGGATGGCGACCAGGCAGAGGTCGATCACCTCTTCCTTGCCGACGATCACTTGCTGGATGCTATCGCGCACGCGGGCGGCCGTTTGTGCAATCATGGGGTCTCTCTTTCCTTGGTTGGTCCAACACCAGTATTACTGGTGGATTCTAGCACAGGTTCAGTCTTATCCCAACCCACCGGGGTAGGCGCGCTGAATGGCGCGGACCAGCCCGTACCCCGCCAGCAGCAACACGATCTGGCTGGCGGTGACGCTGAGAAAGCTGGGCAGCAGTGGAAAACCGCCCCCCAGCCCCAGCGGGAAGAGGGCCACCCCGGCCGCGATCACCAGCGCTTGCAGCAGCAAGGCGGGCACCGGCCGCTTGCGCAGAGCGTAACAGAGCAGGGCGGCCGCCACATCCACCAGCGGCATCGCTGCCCAATCGTATGCGCCAAATGGGCTGGTCAGGTTGCTAAGAAAAGTGCCCAGTCCAAAAGCGGCCGCGTAACTGGGGTGGATCAGCGCCAGCGCTTTGAGAATCTCCGAGATGCGGAACTGGACCGGCCCGTATGAGACGGGAGCCAGCGCCAGCGTGCCCGCCACATAGACGGCCGCCACAATTCCTACCCGGGCCACGGTCCGGGTCTCCAGGCGCGTACCGGTGCGCTTGGTCATCCTAAACCTTTTGCCTGTACCAGATGGAGCGCATGTGTCATTCGGCCAGGGGGGACCACTCGCGGGTGAAGGTGGTGAGGCTCTCGCAGCCATCTTCGGTCACGACCACATCGTCTTCAATTCGCACCCCGTTCCGGCCGGGCAGGTAGATGCCCGGCTCGACGGTCAAGACCATCCCCGGCTCCAGGATCATCGAGTTGCCGGCGACGATGAAAGGAGGCTCGTGGACCTGCATCCCCAGCCCATGGCCGGTGCGGTGGGTAAAGTGCGCGCCATACCCGCCCTGCTCGATGACCCGGCGGGCGGCCGCGTCTACCTCGGCGCAGGTCGCGCCCGGCCGGACGGCCGCCACCCCGGCCGCGTTGGCCTGCTTGACCAGCTCGTAGATGGTCCGCATCTCTGGTTCCATCCGCGCCGGGCTTACCGGGAAGGTGCGGGTGATGTCGGAGCAGTAGCCATCCACATACACACCCCAGTCAAAAAGCAGAAAATCGCCGGGCTGAACCGGCCGGTCGGTGGGGCTGGCGTGCGGGTTGGCGCTGTTGGGCCCAGCCGCCACGATGGGGTCGAAGGAGAGGCTGTTTGCCCCGGCCGCCAGCATCGCCATCTTGAGCTGGGATTCGATCTGCCGTTCGGTCATGCCCGGCCGGAAACCGGCCAGCGTCTCCAGCAACGCGCGCTGGGCTATCTCGGCCGCGCGGCGCATCCGGTCCAGCTCGTTGGCGTCCTTGCGCATCCGCAGTGCGTTCACCGCACCATCGGCCGGGACCAATTGCACGCCGGGCGCGCTCCCCTCCAGCAGCTGCGCCTCCACCACCCGCATGGTAAAGGCCTCTACGCCCAGCCGCGCGCCGGGCAAGCCCAGCTCGCGGCCGGCCCGCCGGAACGCGCCGCCAAAACCATCCTCGTCGGTCCAGGGGAAGGTTTGCACCTCCGGCCGGCCGGCCAGTTTGGGCATCTCCAGCGCCGGGATCACCAGTGCCGGCGGTCGGCCGGGGCGGAAAAAGGCCACCGTCGGCCGGTCGCCCAGGTGAAAGTGCAGACCGGTGAGGTAGGCCAGGTTGGCCCCCGGCACCAGCGCCAGCCAGTCCAGGTTCCGTTGTTGAATCTGGTCATCCAGTTTTTGCAGACGAGTGGGGTTCATCTCTCTTCTCCGTTGCGAGCGATCAGATCATCCCGCGCTGGCGGTACCAGTCCAGCGCGTCGCGGACCGTCTCCTCGAACGGCCGCGGCCGGATTCCCAACACGCGCTCCATTTTGGCGGTGTTGAGCGGTTGCCAGCAGTGCAGGGTGGTCATGTGGTCCTGCAGCGCAAAGAGTGGCAGGCGGGCCAGTAGCCGGCCGATCCCCTCCACCAACCGGCGCGGCACGGCAAAGGGGGGCGGCTTGCGGCCGGCGGCCGCGTTGACGATGCGGAACGCTTCCGGCACCGGCAGGTTGTGCCCGCCCAGGATCACCCGTTCGCCGGCCGGGAGCTTTTCCCCGGCCGCCAGGTGGCCGGCCGCCACGTCGCGCACGTCGGTAAAGTTGAGCACGCCCGGCAGGCTGAAAAAGAGCAGGCCCTTGGCCGCCAGGATCAGCAGCCGGCCGGTGAACGCCTTGACGTCGCCGGGGCCAAAGGTCATAGTGGGGTTGACGATCACCACCGCCAGCCCGCGGCTGGCGGCCGCCAGCACCTGGGCTTCCATGGCGAATTTACACTCATAGTACGGGCTGGCAGGCTCACTGCCCGGTGCGTACGGGTCGCGCTCGTCCGCCAGCCGGCCGGGCTCCGATGGCGGGCCAACGGTGGTCAGGCTGCTGGTGTAGACCAGCCGGCCGGCCTGGGAGCGCTCAAAGGCCTCCAGCACGGCGCGAATTTGCGCGTTGGCGGCTGCCAGATGGGCTTGCATGGGCGCGTAGCGGGCAGTGTAATAGCCGGCCGGGTGGAAAACCAGATCGCAGCCCTGCATGGCGGCCGTCAGCCGCTCCGGCTGCTCGATTGACCCTTCCGCCCATTCGATCTGATCGGCAATGTCCGCCAGCGCGCCGACCGCTCCCGGCCGGCGGCGCAGGGCGCGGACCCGCCAGCCGCGACCGACGGCCGCGCGAGCAATCGCCCCACCGATGAAACCGGTGGCCCCAACGACGCACACACGCGTGGACGAAAGATGGTGCGAGACCGACCTGTTTCGTCTTTCGCCTTCCGGCGGTTGTCCCGTCAACGCCCTTGCCAGTCCGGCTTGCGCTTGTCGACAAACGCGGCCATGCCCTCTTTCTGGTCCTCGGTGCCAAAGAGCAGGTAAAAGAGCCGGCGCTCGTGGGTAATCCCGGCCGCCAGTGGCATCTCAAAGGCCGCGCTGACCGCTTCCTTGCCCAGTTGCAGCGCCAGCGGGGCCTGCTCTGCCACCCTGGCTGCCAGTTTGAGCGCTTCCTCCAGGTAGCTCTCCAGCGGGTAGACGGCGTTGACCAGCCCGTGCTGCAATGCTTCCTGTGCGCTGAGCCAGCGGTTGGTCAGCACCATTTCCATGGCCAGCGCCTTGCCCAGCGCCCGTGTCAGCCGCTGGGTGCCGCCCGCACCGGGGATTACCCCGATCCCGATCTCCGGCTGGCCGAACCTGGCGCTTTCGCTGGCGACGATCATGTCGCAGGCCATTGCCAGCTCGTTGCCGCCACCCAGACAGTAGCCGCTGACGGCTGCAATCACCGGCTTGCGCAACTCGGCAACCCGGTCCCACAGGTTGATAAAGGCCATCTTGAGCATCTCGGCCGGGCCGGCCTCTGCCATCTGTTTGATGTCCGCCCCGGCCGCAAACGCCTTTTCGTTGCCGGTGATGACAATGCAGCCGATGGCCGGGTCGCCGTCGAACGCTGCGGCTGCCTGGACCAGTTCGGTCAGCAGCTCCGGGCTGAGCGCGTTGAGCGCTTGCGGCCGGTTGAGCTGGATTAACCCTACCCGGCCGTGGGTTTGGGTGAGGATGTGCTGGTATGACATGTTGTCTCCTTCCATCTAGGGAACACTACAATTCCACTTTGCGCTGCACCACGCGGGCGTGCTCGGCCTGGATGATAGCCAGGATAGCATCCACGGCCTTGTCCACATTGTCCTGCGGGTTAAGCACGCAGTAGTCAAATTCATCCATCCGTTTGAGTTCCTGGCGGGCGGTCGCCACCCGCAGCTTGATGGCGTCTTCGGTGTCGGTCTGGCGCTCGCGCAGCCGCTCCACCATCTCCTCTTCCGAATCGGCAATCAGGAACACCAGCACCGCCTGCGGCACCAATTGCCGGATGGTGGCGGCACCTTGCACGTCCAGCCGCATCACCACGTCCTTACCGCTGGCAAAGGCGTCGCGCACCTGCTGCTTGGGCACCCCCTTGTAGTCGCCGTAGACAAAGGCCCATTCCAGCAACTCGGTCTCTTCAATCATCCGGGCAAACTCGGCCGTGGTGAGAAAGATGTAATCCACACCGTCGGTCTCATCCGGCCGGCGGGCGCGATTGGTGGCGGTGACCACAAAGTGAAAGGGGACATCCCGTTCCTTCAGGCAGTGGACCACGGTATCTTTGCCCACCCCGGACGGCCCGGAGATGACGATGAGCAGCGGTTCGGTTTTGCGCTGGTAAGGGTTGGAATCCATCTGGCTTGCTCCTGCTCTTGTGCTTCGTTATAATGTAACCAAAATGTGATGGAGGGTGCTAATGCCATTTTACAATTATCGCTGCCGCGACTGCGGCCGCAAAGTGACGCTCTTTTTTGAGAATTATACCGCTTACGACGAGGCTGAGCCAGCCTGTTCCCGCTGCGGCAGCAAAAACGTGGTGGAAATCATCGGCCGGGTAGCGATTGCCAAGTCGGAGGATGCGCGGCTGGACTCGCTGGCGGACCCTGGTGCGCTGGGAGATCTGGACGAAAATGATCCCAAGTCGATGGGGCGCTGGATGCGCAAGATGAGCCAGGAGATGGGCGAGGACATGGGCCCCGAGTTTGATGAGGTGATCGGCCGGCTGGAAGCGGGTGAAGACCCGGAATCCATCGAGCAGTCGATGCCCGAACTGGGCGACGAAATGGGTATGGGAATGGGCGGCATGGGGGGACTGGATGACGATTTTTAGCGCCGGAAGACCAGGATATTCTGGTGGACGATGTTGGGCACGTAGGCGTACGGGTAGCCGTACGGCCGGACCCGTGCCCCGGTCCCATACCAGATTTTGATCCCTTTCATGACAAAGTCAGCCGCCTCCACCTGGCGGCTGATTTCGTATGAAGCCATCACGTATTGCCCGTTTTGATATGAATCGCGGATGATGAGCACTAGATAGCCGCCCGGCCGGAGCAGCGGGTGAACCCTGGCTGCCATCCGGCCGATGGCCTGGTAGTATTCGTCAAAGCTGCCCAGGTTGCGGAAATCGCGCGGGTCGTCGCTAAACGAGTCGAAATCGGTGCGCCGGTTGGCGTGCGACGCGGCGTAGCGGTCGCCGGAGAGCGTTTTGTCCAGCGCAATGCTGTAGGGCGGGTCGGTGACGACGAAATCGAACTGCCGGCCAGCGGCCGCCATCGCTTCCATGACCGTCAAACAGTCTCCCTGGATGACCTCCTGTTCCGTCAGCTCTTCCTGCCCGCATACCTGCCGGTACACCTCAATCCAGCGCCGGTTGAGTTCGATGCCGGTGGCGTGCCGGCCGGAGATGCTGGCCCCAATCAGCGTGCCGCCAACGCCGGCAAATGGGTCCAATACCGTCCCTCCCGGCTTGGTGAAAAACTCGATGATGTGCGCCATCAGTTGTGGCGGCTTGTTAGCCCCATGCTGGCGTCGCAATGCCTGCCCATAAGCGGCCGGGTAGCTGGTTTGCAGCACCGACTTGGTGAAAAAGAGCCACTCGTTGCCGGCCAGTTCGTTGAGCGCATTGTTGGGATGGGCGGCCGCGCCGCGCTCCTCCAGTGGGAAACGGCAGTCGATCTCCACCCCGTTCCGGCCGGCGTGGTGTTGGCAGGCCTCGCAACTGCCCAGTTCGACCAGCTTGCCGTACACCTGAGGGCAGGGAACTTGCACGGGGATGGCCTGCACGGTTTACCCCCTGGCCCGCAGCGCGCTGTTGACCACTGACCAGACGGCCGCGGCGACCTCGTCTTCCGTCCCGCTGGCGTCCACCACGGTCCAGCGGTCCGGCTCGGCCGCGGCCAACGCGTGGTAGCCCGCCCGCGTCCGCCGGTGAAAATCCAGCGTTTGCTGATCCATTCGGTTCCATTCGCCGCCACCGGTTTTGCGCCGCGAAAGGCCGGTTTCTACACTCACATCCAACAGCACGGTCAGGTCCGGCTTGAGGCTGCCGGTGGCAAAGGCGGTAATGGCGCTCAACGCCTCCAGGTCCAGCCCCCGGCCGTAGCCTTGATAGGCCATCGTGCTGTCGGCGTACCGGTCGCAGAGCACGATCCGGCCGGCTGCCAATTCCGGCCGGATGACTTGCGCCACCAGTTGCGCCCGCGATGCAGAGTAGAGCAAAATCTCCGCCTCGGCCGCCATCTCTTGGTTTTTCAGGTCGTGCAGCACCTGCCGCACCTGATCGCCAATCGGGGTGCCGCCCGGCTCACGGGTCAGCAGCACATCGTAGCCGGCCGCCACCAGTCGCTCGTACAGCAGGCGGATCTGGGTGCTCTTGCCGCTTCCATCGGGGCCTTCGAGTGTGATGAACATGGGTCTGCTACTCGCGAAAGATCTGCACCCGCCGGCGCGGCTCTTTGCCAAAACTGCGCGAGTTGAGGTTGAACTGCTGGGCCAATTCGTGCTGCTTGCGCCGCAGGTGGGCGGGTTGGGGGGCCAGTTCCGCCCGTGCCGAGCCGTTCAACACCTGCCGGATGCCATCTTCCGCCTCCTGGATGGCGCGCTTGAAGGGGTCAACTTCGATTTCCAGCCGGAACCAGTCGATCAAAAAGCTCTCCATTTGCGCTATCGTGTTGGCCCGCAGGACAAAGACCGGCAGGTTGCGCCGCTCTGCGTCCACAATGGCCCGCGGCCGGCGGCGGTAGTAGTTTTTCAGTGTCACCATCGTCTCGGCCGCGCCCAGGTCATCCACAATCTGGACCGGGACCTGGAGCCGTTTGGCGGCGTTGATCAGCCGGTTGCGAGCCACGCCGTAGGGAAAGACGTTGACCGGTTTGCCCCGGTTGACCGGCCGGTCCTGCTGCGGTTGCAGGCGGGATGGTTGCTTGCCGTTGGGTTGCCCGTTGCGCTCGCGCGGTTTGGGTGCCCCATTCTCAATTTGGACCTCGCCTTTTTCATTGCGATAGCGCAGTTCCGGCGCAAGCTCCCGGCCGCGCAATAGTGCGTCCACCGCCTCAGCCACTTGAGGGTGGATAGCCAGTTGCTGCCGGTCCTGGATTTCGATCAGCACGTCAAAGGTGGGTGGGGCGCGCCGCTCCAGCACCGTTTTCTGCGTGCCGCGGCGGCGGGCCTCTTCGTCGGAGAGGGTGACGCTTTCGATTCCGCCGACCAGGTCGCAGAGTGTGGGGTTGAGCAGCAGGTTCTCCAGTGTCCGGCCGTGGGCCGTGCCGATCAGTTGCACGCCGCGCTCGGCGATGGTGCGGGCGGCCGCCGCCTCCAGCTCCCGGCCGATCTCGTCGATGACAATCACCTCCGGATTGTGGTTCTCTACCGCCTCAATCATCACCTCGTGCTGCAGGATGGGTTGCGCCACCTGCATGCGCCGCGCCCGGCCGACGGCCGGATGGGGGATATCGCCGTCACCGCCAATCTCGTTGGAGGTGTCCACAACCACCACCCGCTTGTTCTCTGCCAGCACCCGCGCTGCCTCGCGCAACATGGTCGTCTTGCCCACGCCGGGAGCGCCCAGCAGCAACACGTTCCGGCCGGACTCGATGATGTCTTTGATGATCTCAATGGTGCCGTATACCGCCCGGCCGATGCGACAAGTCAGCCCAACCACGTCTCCCTTGCGGTTGCGGATGCCGGAGATGCGGTGCAGGGTGCGCGCAATGCCGGCTCGGTTATCGGCGTCGAAATCGCCAATCCGGTCCACCACCCAGTGGATCTGCTCGGGCGTGACCTCGGTATCAGACAGGTCCACCTCGCCATCGGTGTAGCGGGCAGTGGGCACCCGGCCGAGGTCCAGGATGACCTCCAGTAGGTGGTCTTTGCGGCCGTTAACCAGCAACCGGCTGCGGATTGTTTCGGGCAGGACGCTCAACAGGGCGTCCAGGTCATCAGTGATTTCGTTTTGCAATGTTATGCCTCAATTCATCTTGTGCTCTTGCGCCTGCACGATGGGGGTGGTTGCCTCCAGTCCCTTTTCTCGCACCGGCGTTAGTTGCAGTTCGGGTTGGGCCAAGCGAATGGTGGTGTGTCGGACCATCACTGCCTGGTTGCGCACCAGTTCAAAGCTCAGTTCGGCCAGCGGCCGGCCCAGCCAGCCCTGGTAGCGTCGGACGCAGCAATAGAGCGGCCGCTCCGGCGTCGGCGCATAGTGGGCGGCCGCCTGCTGCAGGATGGCGCCGGCTGATTCCTCTGCCTGGGGGTGAAAGTAAAGCTGAACCCAGGTTCCTCTGGGGCCGCAGTGCGCGCTGACGTAGGCCAGCGCGCTGCTTTCCTGAACCCAAACCAGCCCGGGGCCGTTCGGTTTGGCCGCTTCCACCTGCTGAATCAGGCGGGGGACCGTGTTGGCGATGAGTTGCTGTACCGGCCATTGATCTTCGGGGCGTTCCGGCCGCAGCAATTGGCGCTCCGGCAGTCCGGCTGGTGCAGTCAGTTGCCAGACCTCCTGACGGGTGTAAGTCACAAAATCGGCCTGGCGCAGCGCCTGAAAGCCGTCGCCGGTGTCTTCCACATCGGCCACCACGGCGTGTGCGCCGCACCGGCCGGCGTGCGTCGTCAGCGCGTCCAGCATCAACGGCCAGGTGGACAACTCGCTGCCATCCGGATGGCTTGCCAGGGCGACCAGTTGCGCCAGCGGCCGGTTGGCGTGCATCTGCACCTGCCCAAAGGCGCGCTCGCCCGGCCGGTGCAACACATAGGTGGGCGTACCCCGGCTGGCTATTAGATAGGCCAGCATAGCATCTCGCAGGGGCTGATGGTCGCGAGTTAGCGCTGTCCGGCCGTCCAGGGCAACGCCACGACATGCCAATTTGCGCATCAGGCTGATGTCACGCAGGTCAAACGGCCGGATCACAGCTTTGCCTTCATCTCGTTGCTGCCCCGGAAGCCGAACTGGGCGTAGAGCGGCCGGCCCACATCGGTGGCGTGCAGGGTTGCCACCGTGATCCCCTGCGCGTGAATCCAATCCATGATTTGGCGCATGATGCGGCGCGCCAGCCCCTGCCGCCGGCGTGCGAACTCGGTGGATAGGTTCATGATGTAACCCACCCGGCCGGTGAGGTTGTTGGGGCCGGGCGGGTGCTGGTCCACCACGACTCCGCCGCTGGCTACTGCGTGCCCCTGCTCGTTGATCGCCAGCCAGCCGACGTACTCGCCGGCCGGGATAGCGCGGGCAAAGTAGGCCTCGCAGGCGCGGTCGGCCGCGGCCAATTCGGCCGGGTCATCAAAACCCATGGCCTCAAACATCAGCCGGCGCAAACGGACCACGGCCGGGATATCGGCCGGTGTTGCAAAGCGGATTGCATACTGTTCCATCAGGGGCGATTGTATCACAAGCAAAAAGGGCTGTAAAAGGGTGATCTATGACGCAAGACCGGGAGAAGCAACTGTGCTATAATCGCGGGCGAGGAAAACATTGTGAATTACGGTCGATACAGGCTTATACTCTGGTTTTGGGCGCTGCTGATAGCCTTGGGTATGGTTGCCCCGGCCGGCGCAGAAGGCGGGCAGGTCCGCGTGCTGGCCATCCAAGGACCGGTGACCCCGGCGATGGTGAGCTACTTTGAGCGCGGCATCCGCGCAGCCGAAGCGGCCGGTGACCAGGCGGTCATCATCCGGTTGGATACACCCGGCGGGCAGGTCAACCTGACGCTGGAAATCGTGCAGCTATTCCGTTCGGCTGATGTGCCTGTGGTGGTCTTTATCGCGCCGCGCGGGGCGCAAGCGGCCTCGGCCGGGACCATTATCACGCTGGCGGCGCACGCGGCCGGCATGGCCCCGGAAACGGTCATCGGCGCGGCCAGCCCGGTGAGCGGCGAGGGCCAGGACCTGGGCGAAACCATGCAGCGCAAGGCCATCGAGGATCTCAAGGCGACGGTCCGCGGCCTGGCCGAGCGGCGCGGCGAGGAGGCGGTCGCGCTGGCCGAAGCGACCATCGAAGAGGCCCGTGCCGTCCATGCCAACGAGGCTTTGGCGGCCGGGCTGATTGATCTGGTGGCGGATGATCTGGATGCGCTCCTGCAGCAACTGGATGGGTTCATCGTGACCGTCAACGGGCAGGAGGTGGTGTTGGAGACGGCCGGGGCTGCCACGCTGGAATACCCACTCAACCCGCTGGAGTTGGTGTTGCACACCGTGGTCAACCCCACTTTTGTGACCGTGTTGATGGCGATTGGGGTGCAGGCGGTGCTCATCGAGCTATCCAGCCCCGGCGGTTGGGTGGCCGGGTTCGTTGGCGTTGTCTGCCTGGCGCTGGGGTTTTACGGTCTGGGAGTGCTGCCGGTTAACTGGCTGGGATTCGGGCTGGTAATCGTCGCTTTTGTCCTGTTTCTGCTGGAGATCAAAGCGACTACCCACGGTGCGCTGACCGCGGTTGGGATTGTCACGTTGGTGGCCGGCTTTCTCCTACTCTTCAACTATCCGGGCAGCCCTGAATTTGGCCGGGTGTCGGTTCCTGTCGTCATCGGCATTGCGCTGATGAACGGCGCCTTTTTTGCCTTTGTCCTCACCAAAGCGCTGCGGGCACAAAAGGTCAGGCCGACCACCGGCCGGGAGGCGCTGGTCGACGCCACCGCCGTGGCCCGCACTGATCTAAACCCGGCCGGGCAGGTTTTTTTGCATGGGGAGCGGTGGCAAGCTATTTCCGATGATGGATCCGAAATCCCGGCCGGCACGGCCGTCCAGGTACTCTCGGCCGAAAGCTTTCGCCTGCGGGTTCGCCGTCTCGAATGAGTTGACAATAAACAGTAACCGATCTATACTGGCTAAAGTTTTACGGCAGGTGACTGCTCAAGGGGTGTACGGGTTTATTCTGCCCCACCCAGGCCCCCGGGATGAGCAGTTTTTGTAGCAATTCAAAAGGAGGTCAAGCTATGGAGAGTGGAGCATTCCAGTTGGTTATGCTCAGAGGCCCACAACCGGAAAAAGTCTTTAACCTCACCAAAGACACCATTGCTATCGGCCGCGAGTCTGCCAACGACATTATCATCAACGACCCCGAGGTTTCGCGGCAGCACGCCCGTTTGATTCGTCAAGACGAGGCGTACATCATGGAAGACTTGGGGAGCACCAATGGTACTTTTATCAATGGGACCCGCACCGTCGGACCTAACTTGCTCTCGGATGGCGACGAAATAGACCTGGGCGAAACGGTTTCACTGGTGTACAAGGCTCCGGTCAGTGCAGCGCTGGAGACAATTGTCTCGCCTGGGGCTGTGCTTGCTACCTCCCTGGAGCCTGAACCCGTTGAACCCGAGCCTGAACCGGAGCCGGCCGAAGCCCCGCCGCTGTTCGATGCGGGCCTGCCGGCGGAAGTGCCCCCGCCGCCGTTTGACGCTGGCCTCCCGGCCGAGCCCGAGCCGGTCTTTGAATTTGAGGCTGAACCTGAGCCGGAAGAGGTGCCTTTGCCACCCCCATTCCCCACTGAGCCCGAGTTTGGGCCAGAGCTCCCGGCTTTTGTGCTTGAGCCGGAACCGGAACCCATTGCACCTCCGCCGCCATTTGAGCCCGAGCCGGCCGGTGCGCCACCGCCACCGACCCGGCCGCCGACCATGGCCACTGCGGTCACACCGCCGCCGATGGCACCCCCGGCCGAGCCGGAGAAGCCCAAGAGCCGCAAGAACCTGATGATTGGCTGTGGCTGCCTCCTGCTCTTGGTTATCTGCGCGATTACGCTGGGATTTGCCTACCTGATTTGGAACGCGCCCCCGGAATTCTTTGACGATCCGTTGGGTAACTTTGACAAGCTGTTCGGCATGATCCTGCCGCTGCTCTATCTCATCTAATCAACGGTTTTCTTCCGAGCCCCGGCCGCTGACGCCGGGGCTCTTTTTTGCCGCGGCAGCCAGAACCCGGCCGCCAAAGCAAGAATGCACCCGGCCGCCCCTAACAAGAAACCCTCGTTCACCACCTGGGCTGTTGCCTGAGCGCTCACCTGCAGCAGTACTGACAGCGCATTGGCCCCCTCGCTAGTTGCGCCCGCCAGCAAGGCCGCGCTGATGGTTTGGAAGCGGCGCAACCCAAAGGTGGTCATCGCCGAAACCCCCACGGTCATGCCCACCAGCCGCAAAACGATTACCAGCGCTGCAAGCACCCCCCGCTCACCGGCGCCGGCTGCATTGATAACGGCCGTCGCAACCGGCGAGATGACCAGCCCTAACCCCGCCCCTGCTACCGCTAGCGGGGGGATCATCTGGGCATAGGTGGTTTCCGGGGTCCAGCCGCCCAGCGCGATAAAACCGGCCGTCCCCAGCAGCATGCCCAACCAGACCGGCGGCCGGTAGCCCAGCCGGTTGGCCAGCCACCCGCCGGGCACGGCCGCGGCCGCCATCGGCACGGTGAAAGCGGAAAGCAGCCAACCGCTCATCCAGGCGCCCTCTTCCGGGGAGTTGGCGATCAGTGTGTTGATGAACAGCGGTACGTTGACCAACCCGACTACAATGCAATATCCCAGGACAAAGTTGGCCAACCCTGCGGCCGGGATGCCCGGCCGGCGGAATAGGTCAAGGTCAATTAACGGGTGGGCGGAGCGACGCTGGGTCCAGAGAAAGAGCAGGAATAGTGCACCGGCCGCCAGCACCAGTGGCAACGCATAGGGTGGCAGGCCGGCGCGTTCGTCCAGCCCAACGGCCGAGAGGGTCAACTCGCCGCCCGCGCTCAACCCCAGGTTGAGCGCCGTCAGGCAAAGCGCAATCAGCGCCACCCCGGCCCAGTCCATCCCGCCTTGCGGCTGGGGCTGCTCCAGCCCCCGCAACGCCCAGGCGGTGAGGGCCAACGCAGCAACCGAGACGGGAATGTTCAGCCAAAAGATCAGCCGCCAGTCAAAGGTATGCACCATGATACCACCGTACAGGTGCCCCACTACCCAGCCCAGGGTATCCACCGCGCCAATCAACCCCAGCGGGGCCGCCCGCCGCCCCGGCGGGTACAGGTCGCCCACCAGCGCCATGCTGACCGGCACCATCGCGCCGCCCCCGGCCGCCTGGATCACCCGGCCGGCAATCACCCAGGGCAACGTTTGCGCCAGCGCCACCCCGGCCGAGCCGATTGCAAAGATGGCCAGCGAGAGGAGGTAGACCCGACGCCGGCCGTACAGGTCACTCACCCGGCCCATGAAGCTCATCGTCACGGTGTATGCCAGCAGGTAGCCAGTAACCATCCAACTGGCGTCGTCCAGGGCGGTTTGCAGCGGGACTTCCAGGTCATACATGACCTGGGGCAGCACGGCCGAAACTACCGTCAGGTCCAGCGCGCCAATGAAAACGGGCAGACAGACCAGCGCCAGGATCAGAGCAGGATTGGGCGACTTGCGCACGCAGCTACCATCGTTTAATTGGGGGGCTGAATTTCCACTGGCTGGTCAAAGTCACCGAATTCGAGCAGCCAGATGGTTGGGTCGGCCGGGTCGGTGTCCGGCAGCCGCAACTGGAGGCGACGGATGCGGTAGCTGATCGAGTCGATCCAGGCCTGCACTTCCACCCGGCCGGGCGGGATCAGCCCGCCAGACATGGCGCCGAGTTGTTCGCCTGTTGTCTCGCCCTGCAGCAGCCAGAGTTCGTTACCCAACCCTTCCACCGCCAGTGGCCCCTGAAGCGCGGTGATGTCCATCCCCTCTGCTAGAAGATGCGGGATGCCGCTCTCGGCGTCAAAGAAAGATGCCGGGCTGAGGCCCCAGCCGGCCGGCAGCCTTTCCCACTGCCCGGTCAGCAGATTGGTCATCCATTGCTTATCCCCAATGGCAACCGTCTGCACCTCTACCACAAAACTACCCGCCAGCACTTTGACGACCGCTTGCACGCGGTCCGGGGCCGCGTAATCGCCCTCAGCCCGACGGAAAATCAGCGTTTGCTCTGCGTCCACAAAGGCCGGTGCGCCGTCCCGCTGAAATACAAAGTGCAGCGAGGTAATGGCTTGCATGGCCCCGGCCGACCGTGTTGCCACCTCTGTTGCGGAGGGGGTGGGCGTCGGTGAGGGGGTCGCTCGGGGACCACAACCCACTAGAGACAGCGTTAGTGCAGTCAACCAGATCCACCAATTGTTTTTCTTCATGGCGCATTTCTCCCGTCAAAATTGTACACCAGAATGCTTGTCCCATCCACTCCGATTTCCCCGCGCTGCAGGCTGGCACGAATCTTGCTATCGGGCCGCGACCCAATTTCTTGACGCACCATCGTGGTTGTGATAAATTATGTATAGATGATTTTGCCTTTTCCGTGGGCTGGTGTGCGCAGGAGCACCATTCCTGGAAAAGGTCCCATTGGCAAACGGTATAACTGCTCACATTGACCTGGCGAGAGTGATGCGGATCAAGGCTTTCAGCGCGATTCTGTTTCTCAACCTCATACTATTGGTCTTTCTGGCTGCCTGTGCCCGTACCTCTGCGTGCGAGGTTTTCGGTGACCTGCCTGTGTGCGATTTGTTCCTGGAGTTTTACCAGCAGCATGGGGAAGGAGTTGTGTTGGGCTACCCCGTCACGCAGACTCTGCGGGATGGGGATTACTACATTCAGTACTTTGAGAAGGCGGTCCTGCAATACCCGGTCAGCAATCCTCGGCTCAACCAGGTCAAGTTGCGGCCGCTGGGGCTGGTTTACTCTCAACCAACGCCGATGAAGGCCCCGAAGGATATTCCCGAGTGCGTCTACTTTGAACGCTATGGACACCATATCTGTCTGGCTTTCCACGATTTTTATGCCAGGCATGGGGGTGAGCGCGTGTTCGGGCAGCCAATCAGCGGCATCAAGCTGGAAAACGGAGTCCAGACCCAGAATTTTGAGAATGCTCAATTCAGATGGACATTGGATCAGATCACGGGGCCGCGCATCGAGTTGGCAGACTGGGGCAAGCAAGCCTGCTATGAGGGCAGTATGCCTTGTGTGGAGAACGCTTTTCAGATCCAGGCGGCGCTGGATCGTTCCAATAACGATCTGGAGCGGGGAATAGCCGAGTTTGTGGCGCAGCACGGCGGGGTAGAGGTGTTTGGCCGGCCGGTGGCCCCGCTGGTATATGCTGGGGACCGGGTCTACCAGTTTTACGAGAAAGCTTGCTTCCTATGGACTCCCGGCCGGATTCAGCCGGTTTCGCTGGCCCCGCTGGGTGCACTGGACGCGCCACTGGTCCCCCGCGAAGATCCACCCGACCCGTCCGAAGACACGCTCTACTCCCCAGAGAGCGGGCACAAGGTTGTATTGGCTTTTCGGGATTTTTACCTCCAATATGGCGGCCGCGAGGTGTTTGGCCTGCCACTGACTGATTTTATGCAGGACGGGGGGCTTTGGTTCCAATGGTTTGAAAACGCTCGATTGGAATGGCGGCCGGACCTGCCTAACGGCCAGCGGGTCCAGTTGACACCGCTGGGGAAGATCAACAGCCTGCGATTCAAAGGTGCGCTCCCCACTCCGGAGGCCCGCCCTGCAGGCAACCTGCCAACGCCATTGCCGCCAGAGATTGTTCTGCTGGTGGTTCCAGAAAGCCCGTTGTTGCCAATGGGCGACCCCCAACTGGTGAACCTGTTGGCGCACGACCCGGCCGGCCGGCCGTTCTCCGGCGTGGTGATTACCCTCTACGTGACCACCTCGGCCTCCCAACGGGTGATTGTACTCCCGCCTACTGACGCAGAGGGGCGAACGTGGATAAACCTGGGGAAAACGGCCGGGACTTGTACCGAAGTGGTGAACCTGCGGGCGGTAGCCGAGACCTCCGGGCCTATGGCGCTGGCCAACGGGCAGTTCACCCTCTGGTGTGCGCCGGAGCAGTAGCGTTAATTGCCCTCCCGCCGGCCGAGCCAGCGCGCAACCGCCCCAATTAGCGCCGCTTCTGTCAGCGTTCCCACGCCCAACAGTATCCCCACATCAAACCAGAACTTTTCCGGGAACATGCGGATCAACGCTTCTGTGTAAGCAAAGGTCCAGGTTCCGGCCGGGAAGAGCAATTCGTGAAAGCGGGTGAAAAAGCTGTCCCAGGCGAGCAAGATATAGGCAGAAATAGCTCCCAGGATGGCGGCCGTGAGCACGGCCCCGTGCCATAGCCCGGCCCAGGCAATTGGTCGGGATCCCTTCCGGCCGGCCAGCACAGCAGTTCCGCCTACCACAATCACCCCTGCGACGATGGCTACCAGCCGGATGATGTCGGTCCGCCGCTTGGTATCCACCATATGGTCCAACTCGCGCTGGTTGTAGAGCGGTTCGCCATCCAGTGTTTGTGCTTCTAGCAAGCGGATAGCATCCTCCGGCCGCTCCCACGACGCCAAGAACTCGACCGCCGGCGGCGCCAGTTCCAGCCGCTGTTCGCGGGTCAGGCCATAGGGGTCGGCCGGGAAATTGGGTTGGTTGTACTCCCAGCGCAAGAATGCTGGGCTGATCAACAAAAAGATGTTGGTGAAACCCAGGAAAAAAGGCAGTGCAATCGCTATCAGCCATTTCAGTTGCCGCATTGTCACTCTCCTATCGGCCCGCCGAGGGTACCCGTTTCCCCGGAGAGCACAAATTCGATCACAATCTGGTTGGTCAGCAGCTCCACCGGCGCGCGGTCGTCGGTAAATACAGTCTCGCCGCGTACAGTGGGGACCAGCGCCGACTCGGCGTAGGCCAGCGCATCGCGTAGAGGCGATGGCGCCATCAGCGCTAGGTTTTGCCGCAGGAAATCGGCCGTCGTCGGCCGGACGGTGGCGACCAGGATGGTGTTAAAGGTCCCTGGCACGTCCATCACGTGCACGCTGGAAAAGACATCCGCCAGCGTCGCGGTCATCGCCTCCACCAGCCGGCGGTCGACCGGTGTCCGCCCCACGTTGATCGCCACCACCCCTTCGTCCGTGAGATGGTCCCGCACCTCCTGGAAGAATTCGCGGGTGGTGAGGTGCCAGGGGATGTATGGCAGCCGGTAGGCGTCCACCCCCACCACGTCGTACACCCGGCCGCTCTGCTTCAATTCGTGCCGGCCGTCCCCCACCAGCACTGTCAGATTGGGCTCGGTCATGGCAAAGAAATCCCGCCCGGCCGCCACAATCGCCGGGTCAATTTCAATCCCGTCAATGGGGATGGGTCCAAAGGCAGTGGTGTACTGTTTGCTGATGGTCCCGGCCGCCAGCCCGACCAACGCCAGACTATTGACCTGTTCCGGCCGGTGCGCCGGCGGGTTGAAGAACGGGGCGGCCAGAAAGAAATCCCACGTGCCGCGGGTTAGCGGCCGGGCCGGATCGTACACCGAGTGGATTCCCTGCCCTTCATTGAGCAACAGGTAGCGCACCCCTTCGCGTTCCACCACTTCGATATAGTTGTACGCGGATTCGGCCTCGAAAACCTGGCCGGGTGTGTTTTTGAGCGGCCGCTGTGCCAGCGGGATGGCCGCCAGCAGCGCCAACGTCCCAACCGCAGCCAGCGCCCAATCGCGCCGACCCCCGTTGCGGGCCAGTCCGACCAGCGCAATCAGTGCCAACCCCATTGCCAGCGCCAGCAGCGTCCCGGCCGTGCCCAGCGCCGGGATCAGCCAGAGGACCGGCAGGAACGCCCCCAACAGGCTGCCGGCCGTGGAGAGGGCATACAGCGTTCCGGCCGTCCCGCCGGCCGCCTGCGTCTCCGGCAGCAGCAGGCGCACCGCAAAAGGAGTCGCGGCTCCCATCAACGCCACCGGCACGACAAATAGAATCGTGGCCGTAGCCGTCACTGCCAGCGCAAAGCCCAATGTCGAGTTGGGGGTTAAACTCCCGGTCAATTCAAGTGTTGAGCTTGCCATCAGCGGAGCCAGCGCGGCCGTCAGCCCAGCGGCCGCCAGCAGCGCAGCCAGCACGGACCGCTCCGGCGCGCGGTCCGCCAGCCGACCGCCAACCAGGTAGCCGGCCGCCAGCGCTGCCATGTGGACTCCAATCACGGCCGCCCACACCAGGTTGGAATCGCCAAAGGTGGGGCCCAGCAGCCGGTTGCCGGCCGTCTCCGCGCCCAGGGAAACCAACCCGACCACTCCCACTGCCAGCGGCAACGAGACCCGCCCGCGCCAGACTGCCAGCGCTGCCAACAGCAGGACGGCCGCCAGCAGCCAGTATGTCGCCCGCGTCCCCAGCAACGGGATCAGCAGCAGCGGCGGCAAAAAGGTCCCCACAAAGCTGCCCAGCGCCGAGGCCCCGTACACCCGGCCGGCCACCGCGCCGGACTGGTCTGCCCCGGCCGCACGGCCTAGCGCCAGCCGCAGCGCAAATGGCGAGATGCATCCCAGCAAAACCACCGGCAGCGCCAGCAGCGCCATCGCGGCCACAAACGAACCTACCACTGGACCGATCTGGATGGAGGCCATCGCGGCCGCGGCCGGCCGGAGCAGCATCCGCGCCAGCACCCCGGCCGCCCCGGCCGCGAAACTCGCCCCGGCCAACAGCCGGTAAAAAACCGCTTCGTCCGGCCGCCGGTCCGCCAGCCGGCCGCCCAGCCGGTAGCCGGCCGTCAGATACAGCAGCATCAGCCCAATCACGCTGGCCCAGACGATGTTGGAGGTGCCGTACACCGCCCGCAGCAGATGGGCGGCCGAGATTTCCACACCTAGCGTGCCGATCCCGGCGGCAAACACCGCCAGCAGCAGAAAGCGATTGTGTTGTTTCACGCACGGGATTATAGCGGTTGCGGCCGCCGTGGCAAGGAAAGGGCGCCCGTCAGCGGATGAGCGCAGGATTTCAGTGGCGTCGCAACCTGGGGCACTCGCTGCGCGTAAAAAGCTGTGCTCCAATTCAGCGGAGTGGGTATAATAGTGCAAGTTGGTCCGTGTTTGTGGAGGTCATATGGAAGAGTTGCCTGATATCGGGTTGATTGTTGCCATCGCGCTCCCCTTTCTGCTGTTGCAGTTGGGCCTGATGGCCGTTGCGCTGGTGGACCTGATCCGCCGCAATGAACTGGAGGTCGCCCACCTGCCCAAATGGGGCTGGGCGGCGATCATCGTGCTGCTTAATTTCATCGGGCCGATTGCCTACCTGATCGTCGGCCGCAAGGATGGTGAGTAGCATGCCGGCCATCCGTTGTGCTGGCCTGAGCAAACGGTACGGCCGGGTGCTGGCGCTGGACAGCCTCGATCTGGAGGTCGAGCCGGGGTCGGTGTTTGGCTTCCTGGGTCCCAACGGGGCTGGCAAGACTACCACCATCAAGCTGCTGACCGGGATGGCCCGGCCGACGGCCGGCAAGGCCTGGGTGAACGGTGTGGAGGTGGTCCACGGGGACGCGGCCGCCCGGCGCCATTTTGGCTATCTGCCGGAGGAGCCGCACATCTACCGCTGGATGAAGGGGCGCGAGTTTCTGTTGCTGATCGGCGAGCTGGCCGGGCTGTCCGGGCCCGAGTTGCGCCAGCGGGTAGACGAGATGCTGGAGCTGGCCGGCCTGCAAGCCGCTGGCCGGCGGCGGGTGGGTGGCTACTCGCGCGGGATGCGCCAGCGGCTGGGGTTGGCGCAGGCGCTCATCGCCCGGCCGCCGGTGGTCTTTTTGGATGAGCCGACCTCGGCGCTGGACCCGGTCGGCCGGCGCGAGGTGCTGGAGTTGATTGACACCATGCGCGGCCGGACCACGGTTTTTCTCTCCACCCACATCCTGGCCGACGTGGAGCGGGTCTGCGATCAGGTGGCGGTGCTGGACGAGGGCAGGCTGGTGGCACAGGCCGGCCGGCAGGAGTTGGTGGAGCGGTACGCCGCGCCGGTCTTTGAGCTGGAACTGGCGGATAACGGCGACGGTGGGCTGGGCGGCCTGGCAGCCGATCTGGGCCGGTTTCCGTGGGTGGAGCGGGTGGAGGTGGAGGGAGCGCGGCTGCGCGTCTTTGCGACCGATGGGGAGCAGGCCAAGCGCGAGTTGCTGGCCTGGGTGGTGGGCACCGGCCGGACGCTGCTGCGTTACGAGTTGGGCCGGCCGAGCCTGGAAGATGTCTTTGTACGCCTGGTGGGCGATCGGGAGTGAGCGATGTTTGGTGTCCTGTTCCGCAAAGAGCTGTTGGAAAGCTGGCGCAGCTATCGGCTGCTGATGCTGGCCGTGGTGCTGGTCGCCTTTGGCATCCTCTCGCCGGTGGCGGCCCGCTTTATGCCCGAGATCTTTCGGCTGGCGGCCGGAGAACAAGTGGAGATGGAGTCGTTCCTGGCGCTGATCCCCGAGCCGGCCGCGGTGGATGCCGTGGACCAGTACCTCAAGAACCTGGTCCAGATGGGCTTTCTGGTGCTGGTGCTGCTGGCGATGGGGCTGGTGGCCGGCGAGAAGGATAAGGGGACGGCGGTGCTGGTGCTGGCCCGGCCGGTCAGCCGGGCGGCGTTTGTGCTGGCCAAGTTTGCCGCCTTTGTTGCCCTGCTGCTCGTCTGCCTGGCGGCGGGTGGGCTGGTCTGCTACCTGTACACCGGGCTGCTCTTTGGCGTCTGGCTGGCCCCGGCCGCCTACCTGGCCGTCAACGGGCTGCTCTTGCTCTACCTGCTGGTGCCGACGGCGTTGACCTTTCTGGGCAGTGCGCTCACCCGCAGCAGCCTGGCGGCGGCCGGCATCGGGGTGCTGGGCTGGATCGTGGTCGGGTTGCTGGGCGCGTTGCGCGCGCTGCGCGACTGGATGCCCGCCAGCCTGCCGGCCGCCGCCGCCGAACTGGTCCGCGGACCTGCCGTTTGACGCCTGGCCGGCCGTCGCGGTGGCGCTGGCGTTGGTGGCGCTCTGCCTGCTGACGGCCGCTCTCTCGTTCCGACAGCAGGAGCTATGACCGGCCCGTCCACCGTCCTGGCGCTCATCCCGGCCTACAATGAGGCTGAACGGGTAGCGGCGGTGGTGGCTGGCGCGGCCGTTCATCTGCCGGTGCTGGTGGTGGATGATGGCTCGCAGCGATGACACCGCCGCCGTCGCCGGGGCGGCCGGGGCGGCCGTCCTGCGCCACCCGGCCAACCGGGGCAAGGGGGCGGCGCTGCTGACCGGCTTGAGCTGGGCGCTGGAGCACGGCTACGAAGCGGTGCTGACGCTGGACGCCGACGGCCAGCACGACCCGGCCGAGATTCCGGCCTTTCTGGCGGCCTATGCCAGCGATGCGGGCGACCTGATCATCGGCTGCCGCGATTTTGGGCAGATTCCACCGGTGCGCCGGATCGCCAACACGGTCGGCCGGGCGACGTTGAGCTGGGCGTTGGGCCAACCGATCCGCGACAACCAGTCGGGCTACCGGTTGGTCACCCGGCCGGTGATTGAGGTGTTGCAGCCCACGGTTGGCGGGTTTGAGCTGGAAGTGGAGATGATCGCCCAGGCGGTGCGGGCCGGGCTGCGGCTGGCCTGGGTGCCCATTCGCACCATCTATGCCGGCGAGAGGTCGCACATCGAGCCGCTGGGCCACACGGTGCGCTACTTCAAGTTGATCTGGCGCTTGCGTCGCCAGCAGCGCTCCTGACGGGGGGTTCCTCATAATCCTGCCAACTCGCCCCTTCGTGCGTGAGTTGCGGAATCACCCAGGTGAGTTGGGGGAGTCACGCAGGTGTTTTTCCAAACCACGCAGGTGCTTGGGCGGAATCACCCGGGTGTTTTTCCAGATCACCTGGGTGAGTTGGTGGAATCACGCAGGTGGTTTTTCAGAACACGCGCGTGGGCTTGCCTAGGTCTGGGGGTAGATAAAAAGCCTTGAGATGCGTTGCGGGTGCCTTGCCCATCTGTACCAAAATGTGCTACGCTCGCAACGTCGTGAGTCAGCTACCCGCGGTGTTAGCCCCGCCCCCGCCTGACCCAACACCGGCTCATAGGCCCTGCTCATCCGTCCAACTCTTAATCGCTGCTTCTGCATCAGCCAATGCTTTTGCTATCGTTTCGTATACGTCCTCGCTCTCCCATATCATGCCCCCTTCATCTATTACTCGGATAAACGAAGCACCGTATTCGTCTCGACCAATCTCTATTCGGCCTTCTTGTACCCACCAGGCGATGTTCGGGTATTGCACATCAAACAGGATGGCCATCTTCCGCGTTTCTCCACTCCTGAAGCCTATCACGAATGGCGGCGATCTGTTTTGAGGATTGCCGCGTTTGTGAATCAAGCGATACCCCAAGCCCGAAATCATTGAACGAGAGCCAGAAACGCTCGCCGTTGACACAAATATCCCAGACGCGGTCAACGACAGAGTCAGCTTTGTTGATAATCTCCCCTCCAAGGAAATTGATTATCTCATTGGCATGCTGAGGGAATCCCGTCCAGGAAATACATTGGGTCAACTCTAGTGAGTTGTTTCCAGAGGCCATCTTGATGATCTTGAGAATTTCCAATGGTATCACTTGGCTCATCATTCCGTTCTCCAATGCAGAGCTGACACGTGCACGTGTTGACCCAAAGATGTGTTTGTGCTGTGCGGCCGGCCCCCTTGTGCTACTGGCCGGTCTGCGTGACGCGAATCTGCACCGGCGCGCTGCGGGTCGAGTTGCCGGCCGCGTCGTAGGCCACCGCGTGGATGGTGTGGCTGCCGGCCGCGTTGCGGATGACCCACTGGTAGGTAAACGGCGCGACGCTGCTGCTGCCCACCAGCCGGTTGTTCACGTAAAATTCAACCCGGTCCATGGAGACATTGTCCCGCGCCAGCGGCTGGATGGTGACCCACTCGTCGGCCGGCAGGAAGAACTCCTGGTTGGGCAGCGGGAAGGTCAGCTCGACCTGGGGGGCGGTGTTGTCCACCGTCACCTGGATGGTGGCCTGCTCAAAGGACTGATCGTGGCGCACGGCCGTCAGTTGTACCGTGTACAGCCCATCCAGCCCGGCCACGTCCCAGAACTCGAGCGTCTCGTTGTTCCGTTGCTCGCCGTGCTCGCTGCCGATCATCTGCCAGGCGCTGGGGTTGAGCCCGCTGCCAAATGCGACTCGATAGAAGGCCAGGTTGTCCACCTGCACGTTGCCTTTTAATTCCACCAGCCCGCTGACGTAGGCGTAAGGCAGCGGCGCGAGGATGGCGACCGGTCCGCTGCCGGGGGCGGGCCCCTGGATGGTATCGTACTCGGTGGGGGGCTGCGGCCAGCGCTCCCGCTCGGCTTCGCTCAGGCTTGCCAGCCAGTCGGCCGCCTCCGGTGGCAGCAGGGTAAAGACCTTTTCCTCCACCAACTCGGGCGGGGTAAAGACGGTCGCCAGCCGGCCGGTCTCCCGATTGACCCGCACCGACTGGTAGATGGTGTCGGGCGTGGTTGGCTGGGTGCCGCTGATAAAGTACTCCAGCCGGGTGGGACACCACTGGGTCGGCAGCAGGCCGGAGGTGGCACAGACCGACATCTGCGTGATGCCGGCCGGTTGCTCCCAATTCTGGATTGGCTGGTCCTGCAACGCATAACTCATCAACGCGTTCCAGATAGGCGCTGCCCCTTTGGAGCCGGGGGTGTCGTCCATGGCGGTGTTGTCGCTGTTGCCCACCCAGACGCCGGTCACCAGTTGGGGGGTGTAGCCCACAGTCCAGGCGTCCTTGTAGTCGTTGGTGGTGCCGGTCTTGGCGGCCGCCGGCCGATCATTGGGCAGTTCCACCGCATTGGGGCACCCAAACGCAGGGCAGCGGGCCGGCCGGTCGGACATGATGTTGTTCATCAGCCAGGCCAGTTGCGGGGTGAGAATCTCCCGCCGTTGGGGCTGGGTGTATTGGAAGATGACTTGGCCGTCCTTGTCCTCCACGTAGAGGATTGAGACCGGGTCGAGTTCGCGGTAGCCAAAACGCTGCTGATCTTCCGGCCGCTCCTGGCCGATCATCACCCCCAGGTTGTCAAACACGCTGAAAGCGTAGGTCATGTCCAGTAATTTGACCTCGCCGCAGCCCAGCGTCAGCGCCAAACCGCACTCGGAGCCGTGGTCGATGGTGGTGATGCCCATGTGGTGGGCGGTGCGGACTACGTTGTCGATCCCCACCCAATCCATGGTGATGACGGCCGGCAGGTTGTAGCTGTTGGCCAGCGCCGAGCGCAAGCTGACCGGGCCATGTTCCCGCCGATCGTAGTTGGCCGGCGGCCAAAAGGCGGGTGGGCCGGGAGGGACGGCCGCTTTTACGTCCAGAATCATCGTCGCGGGGGTGTATCCCTGGGCCAGCGCGGTGACGTAGGTAAACGGCTTGAACGATGACCCCGGCTGCCGGTTGGCCAGCGCCACGTTGAACTGACCGTCAATCGATTCGTCCCAGTAGTTGAGGCTGCCCACCATCACCAGTATCTCGCCGGTGCGCGGGTCCAGCGCCACCACGGAGGCGTTGCTCACGTTGTGGTCTTGGGTCAGGTCGGCCTGGCTGAGCGGGGGCAGGAACTGGGCGGCCGGGCAGGCAGCCAGCTCGTCGGCCGGCAGGTTTACGTCCGGGCCGGAGAGCCGCGCAATATGCGCCCGTGCCACGCACTCGGCCTGGCGTTGCAGGTCCAGGTCAATGCTGGTGATGACCTTTAGCCCGCCTCGATAGACCAGCTTTTCGCCAAACATCTCTTCCAACTGCTTGCGGGCATAAATGGCAAAGTGGGGCACAATAATGTCGTATCGCTCTTCCACGCCGCCGGCGTACACCAGCGGGGTGAACTTGGCCTGCACCATCTGGTCTTCGGTGATATAGCCGTCGCGCGCCATCGCCTCCAGCACCAGTTGCTGCCGTTTGACCGCCTCGCTGGGATTGTCGAACGGGTTCATAGCCGGGAACTGGGGGATGGGAGCCAACATGGCTGATTCCGGCAAGGTCAGTTCGCCGGCCGTTTTGCCAAAGTAGACCTGGGCGGCCGCCTCAATACCGTAGGCCAGGTTGCCGTACGAATTGGTGTTGAGGTACCATTCCAGGATCTGCTCCTTCTCGTACCGCAGGGTGACCTCGTTGGCCAGCAACACTTCGCGCGCCTTGCGCATGTAATCGTCAAAGGTGGGCCCCTCTTCGCCCACCATCCGGTCCTCGGGGTCAATAAGCACGTTTTTGACCAACTGCTGGGTGATGGTGCTCCCGCCCTGCACTTCCTCGTTGCGGATGTTGGCCACAAAGGCGCGGGCGATGCCTTCCAGGTCGTACCCTTTGTTCTCCCAAAAGGTCTTGTCCTCGCTGGCAACAGTGGCGTCGATCACGCTCTGAGGGATGCTGTCCATGGGAACCCATTGGCGGTCGCCGCCGGTGGGGTCAATCACCTCGTACAACAAGACCTGCCCCGTGCGGTCGTAGATCTTGGTGGTCTGGAAGGTGGTGTCGGTGTCGGTCTCGAGCTTTTCGATCTCGGCCGGGTCCGGCAGGTCCTGGGTGATGTAGCTGTAAAAGCCGGCCGCGGCCGCCACCGTGGAGAGCGCACCGCCGGCGACCAGCAGCACGGCGACCAGCAGGATCATGCCGGCAATTTGCGCCACGATCAGCGGCACCCGGCCGCCTTCCTTTTTGAGCGTTTTTCTGCGCCGCCGCCGGCGCAAGATTTTGGTGGCAAGTGTCATGGCAGAACTATACCACGGGAGTGGGGATGGTTGCAAGGGCAGCTCACCGGCCGGTGGGCGGCCGTGGGCGAAAGAACGGCTGGGTGTTGCGGATTTATCGTCGCAGGATGGCGTTTATTAGCAGTCCAAATGCCAAAGCTGCGCTGATCAGGCAGGTTCCGGCCGCAATCGGCTCGCCGGCCAACAGTGCAATCAGGCCGGCGATGAATCCAACCAGGCCAGTCAGGAGACTACCAGTCAGTGCAAGGCCAATTATTGAGTTCAGTGATCGTGAGTTTTTCACCATGTTCCTCTTGTGCTATTTGGGAGGCAATGAACGGGCAAAGTCTATGCCGCGAAACACCCAGTTGTGCAGCGCTCCGCCCTGCTGGTACCCGGCCGGGCTGACCATCACCCAACCTTTCATCGGCCGGCCGGTGGTGTCAAAGACCCGCGTGTGGGGCAGGGCCAGTGCTTCGTCGTACCGCTCCGGGCCTACCCGAACAATCAGGTCGTCGTTGATGACCCCGCAGGCCATGTTCCCCTGCACCATAAAGGCTACTCCGCCAAACATCTTTTTGGCCTCGACGTTGGCCTGCCCCACCAGAGCCTGCCCGATTTGTTGTGCCAAATCCTCGTTGAATGCCACGTTTCTGCTCCTGGTTCAATGCAACCGGCTGTCTGCTTCTGAATCCTGTTCCGGAGGTAAGTCCTTTAGGGATGGTTTTCGCAGAGCATGTCCTCAGCCATCACCATCTGGACGCTTTTCTCCCGGTCCTGTGAAAGCTTGATGCGCTATTCACGCACGACCAGCGGCATGTAAACCTGCAATGGAGTCCCGGCCGGCCAGTATTCGTCCGCGCCAAGGTCGTACAGCCCATGGGGGCGGGGTTGTCCATCCATGTCACGATGTTCGCCCACATCCTGCCCAACATCCCGCGCCGCGCTATGGGGCAGGATGTGGAAATCCAGCCCGGCCGGGTTTACCAGAGCTGGGTTGCCTGCGTGCTCGTTCGCCACCGATACGGTTGCCGTGATACTATGGGTCATGGTCAATGGGGTATTGTACCAAAGAACTCCTTCTACTGTGGTCGTGTTGCCGCCGGTCACACTGATTCCAACTGTATGTGTGGCTATGATCGAGTTGCCCAGAAAGACATCGGACTTGAACAGGGTATCGTCCCAATTTCGTTCGGTCACAAAGAAACCGGTGCCGTCCCCGCCGCTATTCGCCAGCACGGTTGGATGCAGCAGCCGGGCCACCGCTCCCTGAATTACCAGGGCAGAACCGGCGCGACCGGCTGTGTTGTACGCAAGTACATCGTTGGTCATCGTCACTGTGCTCAACCGGATTTCCATGGCACCACCATCTCGGCCGGCGTTGTTGTGGGCAATCACGTTCTGCGTCAGCGTCGCCTTGCTCAAGTAACCCAGTAACAGTCCACCTCCTTCGTACCTGCTTGTATTATACGCGATGGTGTTGCTGATCAGGCTGATTTCGCTACCAAAGACGTACGCGCCACCTGCATTGGCATACTCCGATGCATTCCGCTCGATACGGGTGTCTATCAGCACGGCCGCGCTGTGAAGCAGATAAAGCCCACCGCCGCTCTGGACTGCGCTATTGTCCGAAATGATGTTTCCGTCCAGGTATGCATCGCTGTACCACAGGTATAGTCCGCCACCCTCGCTGTAAGTGGCTGTCGCGTGGTTATCCGCGATCAAGCAGTCTATCAAGGTCGCTGGACTCTGATACAGGAAAATACCCCCGCCGTAGGACGAGGTGCCGTGCTGGGCTGTGTTTTGTTGCACGTCGAGGGCGTCAAGCAGACCATCACTCTGGTAAAGCATCAACCCGGCTCCACCTTGTGCCGTATTCCCAAACACAACTACATTGCTGATAGTTGGAGAGGCGACGTTGACCATAAAGCCGCCGCCCACATCGTTCAGGCTAGGTAGTGAAAGGCCGCCCAGCCCAGTTGCGTTTCCATTAGTGACTATCAGGTTTTCAATCACCGGCCGAGTGGAGAGGCCCGTTATATAAAACACGCGACCCTGGCCTTGAGCATCCAGCGTAGTTGGGTGGGCAACGGGGTTGGAGGTAGTCCAGTCGGCCGGGGTGTAGCCGCCGCGGATGGTGACCGATCTGCTGATATACACCACTTGGGTGATGCTTTCGCGGACGTGGATGTCGCTGTAGGTCCCGGCCGCTACCCGGATTTCGTCGCCGTCAACAGCCGCATCCACGGCTGCCTGAACTCCTGCATAGCACGGGGATGCGCCGTTGCATGCTGCGCCTGGGGACACGTAATGTGTGGTTCCTACCGCGCGGGCGGGGGGTTGGTCTAATGCCAACATGGTCAGAGCCAGTGCCATCGCTGCCAGCCCAATCCCTAATCCCAGAGCACCAATTCGCCTGACCATAATTTCCCTCCTGAATCTGATGTGGATCGACAGATTCAGTATATGCCAGTTTAGCCCCTATTTCAAGCGCCTCGCCGGCCGCCATTTTGCCAAGTTGGGTGATTGGGCCGCCTCGCGGTGTGCGCGGGTTGATATTTCGGATGGAAAGGGCTAGAGATTTCTTAAATTCCGCTAACATAATTGGTTCAAGAGGGAATTTGTATGATAATATTGATCGAAATTACATCGGGTGGGAGACGGAGGCGTTGGATGAGCGAGCATTTGACAGATAATTTGGGGACACGTCGCATTCCCAAGCTTCGGCCGCCGGACTTTCCGGACGCGGATGGAGCAGTGTTGGAAGCCCAGCTAACCGAGCCCCGGCCGGAAGAGTGTGTCGATGTGCTGCTGGTCAACCCACCCTCGCCGGATGGGGGCATCTGGATCCGCACGCAACACCGCGTCGGCCGGAGGAGCCGCGAAAACATGGTCTGGCCGCAGGTAAGCCTGGCGCAGATGGCGGCGCTGCTGCACCCGGACTATACGGTAGGCGTGATAGACGCGGTGGCGGAGCGAATGACCTGGTCTCAATTTGAGGATGCGTTGCGCAGAAAAAAGCCCCGTTACTATTTGACCCAGGTGACTGCGCCAACACTGCAGAACGACATGTATGGCACATTTCTGGCCCGCTCGATTGGTGCACGGACGATTGCTTTTGGCACCCACGTAACCCCCATGCCGCGCCAGATGCTGCGGCGCTACCCTTCGCTGGATTTTGTCCTGCGAGGTGAACCCGAGTTGACCCTGGTCGAGCTGATCGAGACGCTGGAGAGCCGCCGTCGCTTTTACAACCCCCAGGACCTGGGGTGTGGCGAGCCGGGTGGGGCAGGTAGGCGGTGGGACAAGATGTTCCGGGACGCTGACCCGGGCTGGACGCCCGCCTGGGTATTCAGCCAGCAGGAGCGAGACAGCAGCGCCAGCCTTTCCGATTCGCTACAGCACTCCCTGCCAAACATCAAAGGGCTGGTGTGGCGTGACGGTGACGCGATTGTGGTCAACCCGGACCGGCCGTTCATCACCGACCTCAATGACCTGCCGATTCCCCTGCACCATCTGCTGCCGTTGCACAAGTACCGGATGCCGCTCATCAAGGGGCCGTTCACGTTTATCGTGACCAGCCGCGGCTGCACGGCCGGGTGTGTTTACTGCATCAAGCACGTGAGTTACGGCTATAACATCCGGGTGCGCTCGCCGGAGAACATCGTCAAAGAGTTGTGGGTGCTCAAAGAGTTGGGAATTAACAACATCCATATGTATGCGGACCTCTTTACCGTCAGCCGCGAACAAGTTGTCGATCTGGCCAATCTGATCATCGAGCAGGGACTCGGCATCAAGTGGACGTGCAATAGCCGGGTGGATTATGTGGATGAGGAGATGCTGCAACTGATGGCCAGGTCCGGTTGTTGGTTCATCTCTTGGGGAATTGAGAGCGCCAACGAGCAGATCCTCAAGCGAGCCCGCAAGGGTTACCGGATTGAGCAGGTGCCGCAGGCGTTGGGGTGGGCCAAAAAGGCCGGCATTCGCAATTGGGGCTATTTTATCATTGGCCTTCCAGGGGAGACGGAGGAATCCATTCAGCAGACGATCCAGCACGCCAAAAAGCTGCCGCTTGATCTGGCCCTCTTTCACATTGCGGCACCCTATCCCGGCACCCCATTCTTCTTTGAGGTGGTGCAGAACAACTGGTTCCGGCCGGGCACCCGCTGGGAGGAGGTGGACATGGACAGGTCTACCGTGCTGCAATACCCTGGCCTGCCGGCCGAGCGGTTGGAGTACTGGGCCAAACGTGCCTTCCGCGAATGGGCTTTCCGGCCAGGTCCCGTCCTGACCTATCTCAAGATGCTCACCTCAGACTTGAGCACCGTCAAGTCGGCGCTGAGCGTGGGACTGCAACACTTGGGCTGGGCGACCAGCGGCCGCTAGCGGAGAACGCCCGTGCTGTTTTTTTGATTTCCCGGGTGGCTGGGAGATTTGCTACTTGCCGCGAGTGGCGTTTTCCCCTATGATTGGGATGTGGGCACGGGCGCACGGTTGATACCCTCTCTTGCTGGTTGTGTTCAACCGCTTGCCCGGCCAAGCTCATCCAGGTCGAGTTGATTCAGAAAGGAAGAGGACGTGCACAAGTTGGATATCATCTTTTCCCGTCGTTCCATCCGCAAGTACACCGATGAGCCGGTGACCGAGGATGAAATCCGAGCGTTGTTGGAGGCCGGGATGGCCGCGCCGTCGGCAAACAACCGGCAGCCGTGGCAGATGGTGACAGTGACAGACAAGGGGACGCTGGCTACGCTGGCGGTGGCACATCCGTATGGCAAGATGACGGCGCATGCGGCGCTGGCGATTGCGGTCTGCGGCGACCCGGAGATCTCACCTCGCTACTGGGTGCAGGACTGCTCGGCCGCCACGGAAAACATCCTCATTGCCGCGGCCGGGTTGGGGTTGGGCGCAGTCTGGCTGGGTTGCCATCCCAACGCGGACCGCGAGGCAGCCATCCGGGCGGTGTTGGGCATTCCGGAGAGCATCGGCGTGTTGAGCCTGCTCTCCATTGGCCGGCCGGCGGACCACCCGGCGGCCCGCACGCAATACGACCTGGCCAAGGATCACCGCGAGCGCTGGTAGTTGGGAGGCAAAGATGAACCGAAGAGCTGTACCTTATACTTGCCAGTTTGAAGAGACGATGGCCCGGTTGGACGGGAATGGTTTGCTGCTGGCAGCCACCAAGCCCAGCGGGGAGTCGAACGTGATGACCATTGGCTGGGGGACCATCGGCGTTGTCTGGGGCAAACCGATTTTTACCGTGCTGGTCCGGCCGTCCCGCTTTACCTACGAGTTTATCGAGGCCTCGGGCGCGTTCACGGTCAACGTGCCCACAGCGGAGATGAAGGATTGGGTGCTGTTTTGCGGCACCAAAAGCGGCCGGGGCCACGACAAGTTCGCTGAGTATGGCATGACGGTGACCCCGGGGCAAAAGGTGAGTGCGGTGACCGTTGACGCCTGCCCGCTGGTCTACGAGTGCCGCGTAGTACAAAAGAACGATGTGCTGCCGCGTACCTTTGACCCAACCATCATCTCTCGCTTTTACCCGCGGGGCGATTTCCACCGCGTTTACTATGGTGAGATTGTAGGGGCTTTTGCAGCGCCATGACCGACCGGCCGGACAACCTCTACGACCAACTTGCCATCTACTATGACCTGGTGCATGCTAGCGTCACGGCCGACATCCCCTTCTATCTGGCGCTGGCAAGAGAGGCGGGCAGCCCGGTGCTGGAACTGGGCTGTGGCAGCGGCCGGACGCTCGTGCCGCTAGCGGCGGCCGGTGTGGAGGTCGTCGGGCTGGACAACTCGGCCGGCATGCTGGAGTTGGCGCGGGCGCGGCTGGCGCAGGAAGCGCCGGCCGGCCGGGCGGAACTGGTGCTGGGGGAGATGGCGGATTTTGACCTCGGCCGCCAGTTCCCGCTGGTGACGGTGCCGTACAACACCTGGATGCACCTCGGTCACGCGCAGCAGCCGGCCGCGTTGCGCTGCATCGGCCGGCATCTGGCGGCCGGCGGCTGGCTGGTGCTTGATCTGCCGGCCCCCGCGTCGATTGTGGAGTTGGAACACGACCAGACAGTGGTGTTGGAACGCACGCTGGTCCTGCCGGAGAGCGGGGAGAAGGTACTTCAGTTTTCCAGCACGGAGCTGGATGAAGATGAGCAGGTGTTGCACATCACCTGGCTGTACGACCGGGTGGGGCACGACGGGCTGGTGCGGCGGCTGGTAGCGCCGATGGCGCTACACTACCTTTTCCCCCACGGGGCGGAGCTATTGTTGCAGGCGGCCGGCTTGCCGCTAAAGGCGCTTTGGGGGAGTTATGCCCGCAACCCCTACACGGGCACGTCTGATCGGATGATCCTGGTGGCGGGCCGGCCTCGGCCGGGGCCGGCCGATTAGGCGTCGCCAGCCAACTCGCGGCTCATCCGGTTAAAGAATTCGACCATCACGCGGTGGCGGTCGGCCGCCAGTTGCCGGCCGGTTGTGGTGTACATCCGGTCGCGGACCCGCATGAGCTTGTGGTAGAACTCGTGATGGGCGGTGTGCGGCTCGCCGGTCGCTTGCCCCGCTTTGTACTTGGGTGAAACCTTGCCCCACATCGGCTGGCCCAGTTCCGCGCCGTAAACAAAAGCCCGCGCCACGCCCACCGCGCCAATGGCGTCCAGCTTGTCGGCGTCAAAAACGCACTGCGCTTCCAGCGTCTGTGGCGCATCTTCCGGCCGGCGATAGCGGTGGGCGCGGATGCAATGGACGACCGCTTCTACCCGTTCAGGTGGGTGACCCAGTCCTAGCAGAATCTCCTGCGCCTGGTCCGCGCCAAGGGTGTGATGATCGTCTCGCTGTGGGCCGTCGGCCGCCAGGTCGTGGAGCAGGGCGGCCGTCCGGACGATCTCCACATCGGCCCCCTCGGCGCGGGCAATCCGCTCTGCCAGTGCAGTCACGCGCAAAGCATGGTCAAAGCCGTGGGCATTGCCAGCGCTCCGAGGGTAATAGCTTCTGGCTTGCGCTTCTGAAATCATGCCACGACTGTACCACAGATTGCAGGAATTGAACAGATAAAAGTTACAAAAATAAAGAGAGGGTCGTCATGGCGACCCTCTCTTTGTCGGTTCAAGGACCGGTTTGGGCCTCTGCTCCGCCCAAGCCCTTGGGCGGGGTGAGGTGGGGGGTGTGTGGGCGTGGAGCGCTCGCACACCCCCCGAATAATCCTCACGCTGCCTGAGCAGTTACTGGTTTAGTACATGTCCGGCATCGGGCCGGCCGGAGCGGGTTTTTCCTTCTCAGGAATGTCGGTGATCAGCGCCTCGGTCGTCAGGATCATGGCGGCGATAGAGGCGGCGTTTTCCAGCGCGCCCTTGGTCACCTTGGCGGGGTCAATGATACCAGCCTTGACCATGTCCACGTACTCGCCCGAGATCACGTCGTAGCCCAGCCGGGTGTTCTTTTTCTCGGCCTGCATGCGGCGGACCGTGTCCAGCACCACCGCGCCGTCCATGCCAGCGTTGGCGGCAATCTTGCGCATGGGTTCTTCCAATGCAGCCCGCAGGATGCCGACGGCAATCTCCTCGTCGCGGTTGCCGGGTTCGACGCCTTTCAGCGCCGCGATGGCGTTGATCAGGGCAACGCCGCCGCCGGGGACAATGCCTTCCTCGACGGCCGCGCGGGTGGCGCTCAGGGCGTCCTCAACGCGGTGCTTCTTTTCCTTCAGCTCGACCTCGGTGGCGGCACCCACGCCGATGACGGCGACGCCGCCGGCCAGCTTGGCCAGCCGTTCCTGCAGTTTCTCGCGGTCATAGTCGCTGGTGGACTTGTCAATCTCAACCTTGATCTGCTCGATCCGGCCGCGAATCTCCTTCTCGTCACCAGCGCCGCCGATGATGGTGGTGTCGTCCTTGGTGGAGACAACCTTGTCCGCCCGGCCGAGGTCGGCCAGGGTCACAGTCTCGAGCTTGCGGCCCATCTCTTCGGTGATGAGCTGCCCACCGGTGAGGACGGCGATGTCCTGCAGCATGGCCTTGCGGCGATCGCCAAAGCCGGGTGCCTTGACTGCTAGAGCGTTGATCATGCCGCGCAGCTTGTTCAGCACCAGGGTTGCCAGCGCCTCGCCGTCCACGTCCTCGGCGACGATGATCAGCTCGCGCTTGCCGATCTGTACCAGCTTTTCCAGCACGGGGACAATGTCGCTGGCGGCCGAGATCTTTTTGTCGTGAATGAGGATGTAGGGATCGTCAATCGAGGCTTCCATGCTCTCCGGTTTGGTGACGAAATAGGGGGAGATGTAGCCGCGGTCGAACTGCATACCCTCCACGTAGGTGGTCTCAAACGTTAGGCCTTTGGCCTCTTCCACGGTTATGACGCCGTCCTTGCCCACTTTGTGCATCACGTCGGCAATCAGCTCGCCAATCTCGCGGTCCTGCGCCGAAATGGCGGCCACGGAAGCGATCTCTTCCTTGGTCTCGATCTCGATGGACATAGCGGAGATGGCCTTGCTGAGGGCGGCCGTGCCCTTTTCCAGGCCGCGCTTGAGCAGCATGGGGTTCACGCCGGCCGTCACGTTCTTCAGGCCTTCGTTGACGATGGTCTGGGCCAGCAGCGTGGCGGTAGTGGTGCCATCGCCGGCAATGTCATTGGTCTTGGTCGCTGCTTCCTTCAAAAGCTGGGCGCCCATATTCTCAAACGGGTCTTCCAGTTCGATTTCCTTGGCAACGGTGACGCCGTCATGGGTAATGGTGGGGGCGCCCCACTTTTTGTCCAGGGCTACGTTCCGCCCCTTGGGGCCCAGGGTAGTGACAACGGCCTTGGCCAGCGTGTCCACGCCAACCTTGAGCTTGCGTCGGGCCTCTTCGCCAAATACTATTTGCTTTGCCATGATGATTAATACCTCCTAAAGCCTATTTCTCAACAATAGCCAGAACGTCTGATTCTTTGAGGATGAGCAACTTGCGGTCGCCCAGTTTAACCTCAGTGCCAGCATATTTGGCATACAAGACGCTGTCGCCGACGCTCACGTCCATGGGGACGTGCTTGCCAGCATCGTCGCGCCGGCCGGGGCCTATCGCCAGCACTTTGCCCTCTTGGGGCTTTTCCTTGGCAGTTTCCGGCAGGACGATGCCCGATGCGGTGGTCTGTTCGCGCTCGATTGGCTCGACCACAACCCGGTCACCAAGCGGTTTAATGTTAATTGACATCTTGGGGTACCTCCTCAATAGATTAACTGTGTATCCATTTCTGGCACTCGGTTGTTCAGAGTGCTAATCTGGTGCAGATGATACCACAACTCGATTTGGTTGACAAGAGGCAAGCAGGGGTTTTTTGGCAAACTCTCCCAGTGAGTGCCAGCAGAGTTTATGGGGCTGGCGTGGGCGGCCCGGTCGGAGGGTTGACGCCCGCCTCGCGACACAGTCGGATGCCCTCCAGCGATGGCTGGTTCTCAGGGATGGCGAGCAGCACCTGGTCGAACAGCGGGTAAGCCTCCTCACAGCGGGCCAGGTAAAAGTAGGAAAGCCCCAGAGTGTAGTAGCAAAACGCGTTGCGGAAGGTGATCCGGTCACCGTAGCCCTCTACCCCGGTTTCCAGTTCCGGGATGGCCCCTTCCCAGTTGCGCTGCTGGTAATAGATCAGCCCCAACTGACAGTGCGCGGCCGGGTAGGTGGGCCGCGATTCAATGGCCTGCTCAAAGAAATCGGCCGCTAGTTCGCGCTCGCCGATGGTAAAGTAGGCGTAGCCAATCCAGTAGAGGTATTCGGCGTTGCCCGGGTCCAGGCTGAGCGCGCGCTGTAGGCTTTCGATGGCCGAGTTGACGTCCCCCGCGCCAATGTAGGTCCGGCCGAGGGCGTGGTGCAGGATAGCCAGGTTAGGGTGTATCTTGAGGGCGGCCGAATAGCGCTCAATGGCCTCGTCGCGGAAACCGCGCAACTCGTTTAGATAACCGGCCACCCGCAGGGCAGCCAGGCTATTCTCGTCCAGTTGCAGGGCGGTGTCAATCGCTTCGGTCGCCTGGTTATAGTTCCCCAGGTCAAAGAGGATCTCGGCCAGGTAGGCGTAGGCGTCGGCCGAGGTGGGGTCTTTTTCCACCGCTTTGTTGGCCTCGCCCAGCGCCTCTATCAGCAAATCCTCGGCCTCGTTGTCCAGCCCCTCGTCGTACAGTTGGGCGCTCTTCCAGTCCAGCGCCAGCGCTTTCACAGCGTGGGCAGGGCCATAGTCGGGGTTCACAAAGAGGGCGGTATTCACATAGTCCAGCGCCTCTTCAAAGCGATGCTGGTAAATCAGCATCTTGATCAGCAGGATATAGTTCTCTACGATGGTGGGGTCGCTGCGGATGGCCAACTCGTAGGATTTGATGCCTTCGCCCAGGTTGCCCGTCCGGTAATAGTCAACCCCCTCGGTCACAAAGCTGACGGCCGTGCGAGTAGGGGTGGGAGTGGGCTGGAACGGCTGGGGGATGGACTCCGGCCGGACGGTGAGGACATAGAGCCCGCCCGAGATGAGCGCCAACAAGATCAAGACCCGAATCGGGTTGGAGCCGCGTTGTCGTCGGGGCGGTCCATTGCCTAAATACATAGCTGGAATGATAGCAGCCGGCCGGGGGCATGTCAAATAACCAAAAGGGATGATGGCGCGGCGTTGACCGGTGTGCTAAGGGGTGTTATAGTGGGCGGCGCTGGAAAGGATGCGATGCGAATGAAAGCGATGGTTTTGCAGCAGCCGCGCCCGGCCGGGGAGAACCCGCTGGCGCTGGCGGACCGGCCGGTGCCGGAGCCGGCCGCCGGCGAGTTGCGGCTGCGGGTGCGCTCCTGCGGAGTTTGTCACACAGATTTGCACACGGTGGAAGGCGATCTGGCGCTGCCGCGCTTGCCGCTGGTGCCGGGGCATCAGGTGGTGGCGGTGGTGGACGAGCTGGGCGCGGGCGTGGCCCGCTTCCGGCCGGGCGACCGGGTGGGCGTCCCCTGGTTGCACGCCAGTTGCGGCACGTGCGAGTATTGCCTGTCCGGCCGGGAGAACCTGTGCGACCAGACCCGCTTCACCGGGCTGCACGTGGACGGTGGGTTTGCCGAGTACATGACCGTCCCGGCCGAGTTTGCCTGCCCCATGCCGGCCGGCCTGCCCGACGCGCAGGTTGCCCCGCTGTTGTGTGCCGGGGTGATCGGCTACCGGTCGCTGCGCCTGTGCCAGATTCGGCCGGGGCAGAACCTGGGTCTGTATGGCTTTGGCGCTTCCGCACATGTCACCATCCAGGTGGCGCGCCACTGGGGCTGCCATGTCTATGTCTTTACCCGCTCGCAGGAGCACCGCCAGCACGCGCTGGAGCTGGGCGCGGCCTGGGCCGGCGGCGCGGACGAGACCCCGCCCGAGTTGATGCACGGCAGTATTACCTTTGCCCCGGCCGGCGGGCTGGTGCCGGCCGCCCTGCGCCACCTGCGCAAAGGGGGCACGCTGGCGATCAATGCCATTCACATGACCCCCATCCCTGAACTGGACTACAGCCTGATCTACGGCGAGCGGACGGTGCGCAGCGTGGCCAACGCCACCCGGCAGGATGCGCACGAACTGCTGGCGCTGGCGGCCGAGGTTCCCATCCGGACCGACGTCGAGCTGTACCCGCTGGAAGCGGCCAACCAGGCCTTGCAGCGCCTCAAGCGCAGCGAGATTCGCGGCGCGGCCGTGCTGCAAATTGACGCATGAGTGACAGCGCGCCCACCAACGCGGAAAAGATGCGCGGGCTCCCCTGGGGGGTGGCCTTTGCCGTGGCCAACTCGGTCTACGTCCAGTACACTTTTTTTGGCTCCATCTTTATCCTCTTTCTCAACGAGCTGGGGCTGGGCAAGACCGCGATGGGCAGCCTGCTCTCGCTGCTGCCCTTTTTTGGCGTGGTGGCGCTGTTTGTGGCCCCCACCGTGGACCGGCTGGGTTACAAGCGCACTTTTGTGGGCTTTTTCGGTGCCCGCACGGCCGCCAGCGTCTTTCTGCTGCTCACGCCCTGGGTGGCGGCCCAGTTTGGCTCGCGCGTCGTGCTGCTCTTTATCGTCGCCATCGTGGCGCTCTTTTCGGTCTTTCGCGCCATCGGGCTGACCGCGTTTTACCCCTGGCTGCAGGAGCACGTCCCCAATTCGGTGCGCGGCAAGTATTCGGCCGTCAAGAACAGCCTGTCCAGCCTGGCTGCCTTTCTGTCGGTGGTGGCGGCCGGCTATGTCATCGGCGACGCGCCGGACATGGGCAATTTCATGACCCTCTTTGGCGTGGCGATGCTCTTTGGAGTGGTGTCGGTGTGGGCCTCATCCTTCATCGCCGGGGGCGCGCCCAAAACGGCCCCGGCCGAACGGACCTCCTATCAGGCCCTGGCGCAAGCGGCCAGGGATCGCAACTTTCTCCGTTACCTGGTGGGCGAAGGGCTGATCACGCTGGGGACTGTGCCGCTGGTTTCTTTCCTGCCCCTGTTCATGATCGAAAAGGTGGGGCTCACCTCCGGCCACACGGTCTGGTTGCAGAACGGGACGTTGCTGGGCGGGCTGCTCTCCAGCTACCTGTGGGGCTGGGCGGCCGACCGCTACGGCAGCAAGCCGGTGATGCTCTCCGGCGTCTCCCTGATGGCGGTCTTGCCGCTCCTCTGGCTGCTGATGCCCCAGCGCCACGCCTGGAGCCTGTACGCGGCGCTGGGGATTGCGCTGCTGCAGGGGCTGGTCAACACCAGCTGGTCGATCGGCTCGTCGCGGCTGCTGTTTGTCAGTGTGGTGCCGTTCCGCAAAAAGACCGAGTACATGGCGCTCTACTATGCCTGGATTGGCGTGGTGGGCGGGGTGGGGCAGTTGGCCGGCGGCTGGCTGCTGGACCGGTTCGCCGGGCTGGAAGGGCAACTGGGGTTCATTGCCATCGACTCGTACACGGTGCTGTTTGCCATTGGCCTGCTCTTTCCGCTGGCCAGCGTGCTGCTATTCCGCCGCGTCCGGCCGGACAGCGCGGTGACGATGGGCGAGTTTGCCGGCATGTTCTTCCGCGGCAACCCGTTGCTGGCGGCCGAATCGCTGGTCGGCTACCATCGCGCACGGGACGAGCGGGCAGCCGTCTCGATGACCGAGCGGCTGGGGCTGGCCAACAGCCCGTTCACGGTGGAGGAATTGCTGGAAGCGCTGGCCGACCCCCGCTTTTTCGTCCGCTTTGAGGCGATTGTCTCCATTGCCCGCCGCGGACCGGACGAGCGGCTGATGGAGGCGCTGATTGCGACGCTGGGCGGGGACGACCCGGCGTTGAGCGTGATTGCGGCCTGGGCGCTCGGCCGGATAGGGGACGAGCGGGCGATCGAGCCGCTGCGGCGGGGGCTGAACGCCCCCTATCGCTCGGTGCAGGCGCACTGCGCCCGCTCGCTCAGCAACCTGGACGACCGCGAGATGCTGCCGCTGCTGCTGGAGCGGCTGGCCGACGAGCGCGACCTGGGGTTGCGGATGGCCTATGCCTCGGCCGTGGGCAGGCTGGAGGCGCGGGAGGCGTTGCCCGATTTGCTTTCGTTGCTCGAGCAAAGCCAGGACGAGGCGTCGCGGATGGAGCTGGCGCTGGCGCTGGCCCGGTTGATGGGGGACGAGCACCCCTTTATCCAACTGGTGCGCCAGGGGCGCGGCGAACTGGGGACCGCCACCTCGCAGGCGTTGACCGGGCTGCGCAAGCGGCTGGTGCGGCTGGCCCCGGCCGCCGATGGGCTGGCAGAACGGGTTGATCGGTGCGCGGACGCGCTGGCGCGGGACAGCCTGGATGAGGGGGTGCACCTGCTGCGCGGGGTGGTCGGCGCGTTGCCGCTGGAGGCATTGGGACCGACCTGCGCGGCCGTCCTGCAAGCGTGTGCGGCCGGGCTGGCGCAGCACGGCGCGGGGCGCAGGGAGTATCTGCTGCTGGCGTTGCGGGCGCTCGAGTGCGGGGCGGACCGGTCAGCCTGACCGGCCGGCCGGCGGCCGCTTCAATCCGGCTTTGAGCCGGGGTTTATCTGCTCGAGATCCTGCCAGTATTCGACCGACGGCACCGGCCGGTCGAATCCCACCGCTTCGTAGGCGCGCCGCGCCGGGATGTGTGCCGGATCAAGGCCGGTCTCCACGTGCGCAAAGCGATACCCCATCTCCCGCAGGTGCTGCAGCAGGTGCTGGTACATGAACTTGCCCCAGCCATGCCCGGCATAGTCGGGTTGGACGCCGTTGTTGTCGATGTGGCCGTACCCCTGTTGCGGGAAGAGGTAAAAGGTGATGAAACCAAAGACCCGGCCGCCATCTTCCAGCACCCACACCCAATCAGGGTGTTCCTGGTAGAGCTGTCGGTTCTGCCTGGTCTTGCGCTCTTCCCAGGTCAGTTCCGGGTCGTGGCGCACGCGCTGGTAGCACGCTTCGCCGAGCATGGCGACATAGCTGGCGTGTATCGGCGTGTAGCAGATGACGGTGATCTCGTCCACGCGCGGCAAGTCTTTCTCGCGCGCCGGCCGCAGCACGACACTCCCCCGTCTGGCGATGATGCTATCTTTGCCTGTCAAGTGAGGCCTCCACAATCTTGTCCTAACGAGCCGTTGACCTATGCGGCCTAACGGTGGGCTTAGCTGCCGGGGCGGTTTTGACCCAGACGCGACTTTGCTCGTAACCAATTGCGGAAAATCGCGCCGCTTACCTACGGGGCAAAGCCCCGGTCAGCTACAGTCTGGGTTAGCCCGCACAGATTTTGCCATGCCCACCATTTCAGTTCTTACACTGGAATGATGGGCATATTGCTTTTCGCTACTTGATTGTAACGGGAAGAAATATCTTATGTAGCCAGTCCATCATGCCGTAATCGCTAAAATGACAAACCGCAGCTTGTAGAATATTGTTGTCAGGGTTTCGGTTATATCCACCGCAAGGATTAGCACTAACCCAAGCATTCGTTGACCAATTATAATTGTATAGCATTAGGCTATCTTCATCCATCCCGATGACATCTTCATCTCTATAATGAAGGGTAATTGTCACTGGCTGGCTAAATGTCAGATTTGGCACCAAAGCAAAAGCCAAACCTTCGGTGGGTAAATCGTCTATTGGCACATACGAGACAGTTTCAGTTACAACCAAAGCGCCTGCTGGAAACTGTACCGTGACACTTATGCCTTGTGTATTTGAATAAGTCAGCGTACCGCCTGATGGAGGTATTGCAGCCGAATCAGGGCCTGAAGCCGCCAAAATAGCGTTTGCTTCATTAGCGGCTGTTTGCAGAGTGGTTGTGACATTCGCACCATTTTGTATTGCATCGGTTACTGCGTTTTGAATTATTGTCCGAATGGCATTATAACCGCGAATACCTGGCTCGCCACGCCCAAGATTCAAAAGATTATACGCCTGGGCATAGTGAGGATCATTTGCCATTTTTTCGGTCATGCTGATGTGTGTTGTGGCAGATACCCGCACAGGGAAGTATCCAGAAATCGCAGCCCAACGCGCAGTTTGTTCGCGTTCAGCCAACCATTTGATGAATAGCCAGGAGGCGCGATCTGCAATTTCATTGTGGTGTATGACACCTTGTCCAGAACCGTATGAGTTGACAACTTCATTTCCGGGGATTGATGGCACATGGGTAACTCCCCAGTCATCGTTCGCACCGTTGTTCATTGCATCGCGATAATATGGGATGCCAGCACTTGAGCCAAACGTAAATCCTACCTGCCCATTTCCAAATGCTCCCATATCCTCGTAGGCTTCCAGGGGTAACCTTGCATAACCATCATTGATGAGTTGCTGAAGAAAAACCAAACTATCAATCCCAGGCTGCTCATCGAAGCGGGCGTTGTTTAGATCGTTTGATAATAGTTCTCCTCCGCGCGACCATAACCAGGTGGCAAAACGAGAAGCGTCAGTACCCAAAATGGTCCCTGAGATCGTATCCGTAGTGATGCTAACGCAAGCTGTTTCAAATGCTTCCCAAGTTACCGGGATGGTTAGACTCTCTGTAGCTAGTAAGTCGGCGTTATAGTACATCACTTCTATGGAACGACCACTTTGAATGCCTGCTAACTGGTTGCCATACTCTCCAAGACGATAGTAATCTAGCACACCTGAATAGAAATCTGCCGTGTCAGTGATACCAATTGTAGGGTCGTTGAAGTAGTCATCCAAAAAACGAACGCCGCCATAGCGTGCAAAATCAGCAAAAGAGTTTGGATACGCAACTACCACATTGGGTAAAACCCCATTGTTTTGCAAGCCATCAATGACTTTGTCGTATATATCACCATAGCTGCCTTCATACTCTGCGACTACAGTAATGCTATAAGGATTAGTGGCATTGAACTCATCGATCAATTCATTGAGATATTCCTCACGCTGGCCTGTATTGTGATGCCAATATGTGATTGTGACTGGCTCATATTCATATGTAGGCTTGGTAAACGGTGCCGCTTGAGATGAATCTGGTAAGAAAACTAAGAAACCTGCCAGAATTACGATCGCGAACACCACAGGAATCATTAGTAAGTGCTTTCTGTTTTTCATCTTTTCTGGATCCTTTTTCTCATGGTTCGGTCATTTTCAGGGCGGTTGTGGTGAAATGACGGTGAGGCGGTCATAGATGTCGGTCGGAAAGTCCAGCAGCGCCAGGATGTGCTTCTGGAGCTCAGACAAGGGAGTCAGATGACGCAACGTTTGCTGACTGAGGGTGATCACCGACAAGGTGATTTCCTTGAAGCTCTCCAGAAGGGCCTCTGCCGTGGGGCGGCAGGTGGTACGCTTGGGGTTGCCCGCATAGAGACCAGCCAGACGGCCTTTCTGCTCCGCCAGTCGTCGGCGAACCTGGAATTCGGTCAAGCTAAGGACCCGCAACCCAATGGACAGCAAATGGATCAGACCAGTTGCTCGCTGGTCACTCTGCAAGTACATGGGCGTCAACGAAAGAGGCCTGCCTTTCAGCCGGCCGAAACCCCGCTCCACCAGGTATTCCTCTCGATAAGCCAGCACCGCTTTCTCCAGCGGCAGGGCCGCAGCCGACTGGTTGGTGGCATACACTCGCCAGCCGAACCGGCGGGCCGCTTCGGTCACCATCGGTTGGTCAACTTTGACCTGCAAGCTGAGCAGGTGCTCCAGGCGCACGGTGGCTGGGCGCTTCCCATATGCCCGCAGCTGGCGCTCCTGCACCTGGTCTGTGACTGCCACCTTCAGCAAGCCCTCAACCCGATGCCGCTTGAGAATCCCCTGGGCCGCTTGCTCCATCTCGCTGCTGCTGGTCAGACGCTTCCTGCCTTTCTTGCGCTCGTTCAACCGCCTCAGTTCCGCCTGGGCCAAGCGGGTGCGCAGTCCCTTTTCCAATGCGTCCGCATGTTGCAGCGAGCGAACGACCAGATGCCTTTCAGTCCAGCTGATGCGATGACCCTCCACCTCCTGGGTCATCGCTACCTCGCGCTCAAAACCGACCGCGATCTGTTCAAGCTGGCCCGCGGCGTTCTGGCGGTAGTGGGGGGCCGGTTCCAGCTCTCCAGCCCATACCGGCTGCAAGTAGCGCTCCCGCGTCTCGTCCGGCATCTGTTTCTCCGCCAGCGGGCACAGATAGTAGTCCCCCTGAGCGCACACCCAGGCTCGCGTGGCCAAGGCCCCCATCTTGCAGTCACCCACATACAACAGCCCAGACCGCTGCAGACCCTCACGAACTTGGCGGATAGCCGGCACATACAAAGGGTCGTCGGCTCGTTCGCCAGAGATCACCTGCGTCGCCACGGGCATCCCCAGCGGGTCCAAGACCGACAACATCACCTTCACCTGGGGCAGGTCTGGCCGATGATCCTTGCTGTGCCCAAACTGAAACAGCCCCGCTTCGGTCACTGTCCAGTATCCGCTGACAGTGGTGCTGCCGCCAGGGCCCGCACCCGCTCCGTCGGCAAGTCATACACCCGGATGGTGTGCTGATTCAAGGCGGCCTCAAACCCCTGCCACGGTTCACGTTGGCTCAAGGCGTCCAACACGATCCCCAGCCGATCATCGCTCCATTCCTCCGACCGGATTGCCTGTCCCGTACTGATCTGCAGCGTTTCTACGAGCCCCGCCACCCATTTCTCCACCCAACTCAGGCGATGATCGCCTCGAGAGAGAAGATGGGCCAGCCAAATGCTCGCCGTCCAGCCCAGGCTGGTCCCGGCCCAGTTCCCGTGAGGTATGAAGAAGCGGTCCATCAACCCGGGAAGACCCATCTTGCTGATCTGCGCCAGCAACAAGGGGATGTCATCCACCCGCTCGCTCGTAACGAACAATGTTTCTGCCATACAGACAGCTTACCGCAATTCTGCAATCTTGTCACAATTTAACCGAACCATGAGCTTTTTGTTAACTGATCTCATGAATAGAGTATTGCGGGCTTACTATTTGTTATAAGGAAAACGTCCGTATAACCAACCAGGTCAATTGTCGTCTTATGCGGACAACTTGTCCGTACATGCATCAGTTTTTGGGCTAACGTGGTGTGGATATGCGGACAGATTTTCCGTATATCCACTTTTTGCATATCAGCCCCCCGGCCGGCCGCTGGTTGCCACGTTGTCACGGAGACACCGGCCGGGAGGGAATTGGGTGCCGACCCAACTCCCTCGCCGGCCGCTGCGCCCCGCTGGCGGAGAGCAGATGGGGAAGGGCTATGAGCTTTTGACCTTGATGCCAAAAGCCTCCAGCCGCTGGTCGTTGACCCCCAGCTTGCCCTTGACCATCAGCCGCAGCCGCGAGCGCAGGTCCTTGCCTTCCTTGACCCTGGCCTTCAACTCGGCCGACTTGGACTCCAGTTGCGCTTTCAGTTGCTCCTGCTCCTGGTTCAGCGCACCCAGGCCGGTCACCATCGCGTTGACCTCGCTCTGATAGTCCGCGATGTCGCCCAGTTCCGCCTGGTGGCTGGTCATCCCGGCCGACAGGTTTTCCAGGTCGCGCAACAACTTGCTCAATGCTTTGTCCGTCTTGGCAGCCATAAAAACACCTCCATGCAAAACTGAAAACGGTTTTGCCCACCGAATGGAGCGCCGGCCGGTGACGTTTGCCCAGGTCGTGCCGTAAAGTGGCGGCCGGCCGCCCTGCTGGTGCAGCCTGTAATGCGGTAGTATACCCCGGCCGGCCGGATGTGCAACGGCCGGAACATTAAAATTCTGCGCCCAAAGCAGGCCGGCCGGCGCGGAAACAAAATGTTTGCTTATAGGAACTTTAAGTTGCATCACGGAAATTAAAGTTGACACGCCGCAACAACAAGTTTTCCTATGGTAACTTGAAGTTGCATCAGGAAAACTTTGGTAATCGCGTCAAAACTTGGTTTTCAACGTAACTACTCAGCCCAGTTCCATGGGAGAGGAAAGGCGGGGGGTGTGCGGGCGCTCAGCGCCCGCACACCCCCCACGAATCTTCTCACTGCTTGAGCAGTTACCTTTCAACGTGAAAACATCGCCTTTCAGCGCGGGACGGCCGGGTGGCGATGCAGCAACCTGTGGCGCGGGCCGCAGGGGCGGCACTACTGCTCTCCAAACACCATCCGGGCCAGTTCGATCTCCAACTGATCGTACAATGGCAGCCCATAATTGCGCAACACGATGACCGTGACGCGCTGGTCGGGAAAGCGCAGCATCATGGCGGTGTAGCCGCTCATCGCGCCGCCGTGCAGGATCGCCCGCCGGCCGAGGGTCTCGCCGACGAACCAGCCATAGCCGTAGGCGGCTTCTTTAAAGTCGGTGCTGGGGGTTGTGGCATAGCCGGTGAACATCTCGTCCAGATACTCCTGCGCCAGCAACTGCTCTCCATAGAGAGCCTGGTCCCACAGGTACAGATCTTCCACCGTGGAGTACAGCCCCCCGGCCGCGTACTGGAACAGCACGTCCGCAACCGGCGCTGCTCGCCCGGCCGGGTCATAGCCCGTGGCTATGTGGCCCCCCTGATAGCCCGTGTTCTCCATCCCCACCGGGCCAAAGATGTGCTCTTGCAGGTACACGTCGTACGGTTGCCCGCTAGCCACCTCGATGATCGCTCCCAGGATGAGGTAGCCGTTTTCGCTGTAGCGGAACTGCGCGCCCGGCTGGAAGTAGGGCGCTTGCTGTCTGATCTGTTCGACCCGCTCCAGGCCGGTCGTCGGTTTGTCCGCTTCGGCCGCCCAGGGCTGGATCCAGTCCGACACACCCGAGGTGTGTGTCAGCAGGTGGTGCAGCGTGATGTTTTGCCAGTAGGCGGGGCAATCGGGGAGGTAGCGGCAGATCGAGTCCTGCACCTCCAGTTCGCCCTCTGCCTGGAGCTGCAAAACCGCCACGGCCGTGAAGGGCATGGTCAGCCAGTGAATGCGATAGTGCGTCCGGGGTGTGTTGGGCTCCTGCCGGTCCCGGTCGGCCGTGCCGTACCCCTTGCTGAGCAGCAGCTCCCCGTCGCGGGCGATCAACACCGCGCCGCTGAACCCCTGGCTGCTTTCAAGCTCGGCCAGGTATGCATCGATCCGCTCTGCGACGTCCTCTTGCGGAGCGGTGGCGCAGGCCGCCAGCAGCAGTATGAGGAGGGACCATGCCAACCAGGTCTTCACGGTTCACAGTATAGGGCAAATCGGCCGTGGGCCCAAGCTCCCAATCCCGTCTGCCATTAGTCTTGATCGAGCGAGCGCTCCATCACGACCCGCTCAACGGGTCCGCCCTGCAGGCTGCCCACCGGCCGGAAGCCCTGGCTGGTGTAAAAGGCCTGCGCCAGGGGGTTATCTGCTCGCACGGTGGCGCGCAGCGTGTGGTAGTTCAGCTCCCCAACCGCCCGGAAGGTGGCGCGGCATAGCGCCCAGCCGATCCCCTGTCGCTGCGAGTCGAGCGCGACAAAGGTGCTGATCTCTCCCACCCGCGCGCCCGCGCTTGCCGGGACGGGCATCACGTCCTGGATCCCCAACACCCGTCGGCTGCGGTTGCAGATGGCGGCGAGGTAGACGCCCAGCTCCGGAAAGCTGCGGATAAAGTTGAGCTGCTCCTGGGCCGTAAACGGCGTCTCCATCACGGTGTAGCGGCCGGCCTGGATGATGGGGTTCAGCAGCGTCACGATCCCGGCCTCGTCCTCTTCCCGCACCGGCCTGATCGAAAAGGTGCTATCCGGGCACATGGCGTTGGCGCGGCCTGTAATTCAGCGCCGACGGGCCACGGTGACGGCCGACCCGGGCGCCGGCAGGTGGACGCTGACCTTGGTCCCCACCCCCACCACGCTCTCGGCCGAGATCCGGCCGCCGTGCGCCGCAGCCAGCTCCTGGCAGATCGCCAGCCCCAGCCCCACGCCGCTGGCGTCGGAGCGGGCGCGGGAGCGGTCCAACTGGTAAAAACGCTCAAAGATGCGGCCGAGTTGCTCCTGCGGAATGCCCGGCCCGGTGTCCGCCACCCCCACCGCCACCCAGTCGTCGCGCGCCTCGCCCGTCACCTTGACCTTGCCCCCGGCCGGGGTGTGCTTGAGCGCGTTGTCCAGCAAGTTGGTAAAGAGCTGCACCAGCCGGTCGCCATCCCCGTTGACCGGCGGCAGCGCGGGCGGCAACTCCATTTCCAGCCGCACCCCGGCCGCCCGGGCACGCGGCTCCATCCGGGTGAGGCAACCGGCGAGCAGCGCGTTCAACTCCAGCGGCTGCCAGTCCAGTTTGAGCTGGCCGGCATCCATCCGCGCCAGCAACAGCAGGTCGTCCACCATGCGGCGCATCCGGCCGGCCTCGTCGTGGATCACCCCGGCCGCGCGGCGCACCGCCTCCGGGTCGCCGGCCGTGCCGTCCAGGATCGCCTGGCTAAACCCCTGGATGGAGGTCAGCGGGGTTTTCAGGTCGTGGGAGACGTTGGCGACAAAGTCCTGCTGCGCCTGCTGGCTGGCCTGCACCTGCTGCGCCATCCGGTTGAACGAATGGGCCAGCTCTTGCAGTTCGGCCGGGCCGCTGGGGGTGATCCGCTGGCCATAGTCCCCGGCCGCGACCGCCTGCGCAGCGGCCGCCGTCTGCTGCACCGGTTTGGCCACCGAGCGGCTGATGAGCAAGGCCAGCAGCACGGCGACGACCAGCCCGACCAGCCCGGCCTGCACCAACGGCGAGAGGATGTTTTCGCCATAGAGGGTAAAGATGGACAGGCGCGGGGCCTGCCGGCTAAAGACCAGCCAGCGCGCCTGCTGCTCGCCCGGCCGGGTCAGCGTCCGCCCGACAAAGAGCCAGCGCTGCAAGGTGCCGGCCGGGCGAAAGCTGCCCTGGATCAACTCGGGCGAGCGCTCCTGCAAGCGCGCCTCCTGCAACAGGTTCTGCCCCACCAGCGCGCCGTGCGTGTCGGCCACCACCCGGCCGTCCAGTTCTGCCAGGATGATGCGGGTGTTTTGCGCGTCCGCCAGCCGTTGCAGCGTCTGCTCCAACCGTTCCGGCGGCTGGTTGCGCAACAGATCATCGAGCAGCGGTCGGAAGGCCATCATCCGCGAGAGCGAGTTCAACTCCTGGTAGATCTGCCGCTCCGGCAGCGAGAGGCGGGCCAGCAGCAACAGCAACGCCCCGCCCACCACCGCCAGGCAGAGCAGGATGACCAGCGTGTACGAGGCGAGCAGGCGGCTGCGCAGCGTCTTCACGGGACCACCAGCTTGTAGCCCACACCCCAGACCGTCTCGATCGAGACGGCGCACTCGCCCAGCTTGTCGCGCAGGTGGGCGATGTGCATGTCCACCGTGCGGGTCTGGCCGGCAAAGTCAAAGCCCCACACCAGCTCCAGCAACTGCTCCCGGCTGAGCACGATGTTCTTGTGCTCCGCCAGCGTCTGCAGCAGGTCGAACTCTTTGGCCCGCAGCCTGACCGGCCGGTCGCCCACCCACACCTCGCGCCCGGCCGGGTCCACCGTCAGGTCGCCCAGGTGCAGACGGCCGGCTGGCGCTTGCGCTTTGGGCTGCGCCCGGCGCAGGATCGCCTTGATCCGCGCCACCAGTTCGCGCGGGTTGAACGGTTTGGTGAGATAGTCGTCCGCGCCCAGCTCCAGCCCCACGATCTTGTCCACGTCGTCGTCGCGGGCGGTAAGCATGATGATCGGCAGGTCGGACTTGGCCCGCACCCGCCGGCAGACCTCCCAGCCGTCCACCTTGGGCAGCATCAGGTCCAGCACCATCAGCGCTGGAGGCGGTCTCCGGCCGGAGACCGCCTCCAGCGCCTGCGCGCCGTCGCGCGCCACTTCCACCCGGAACCCTTCTTTTTCCAGGTACATGCGGGCCAACTCGACGATGTTGGCCTCGTCGTCTACTACCAGGATGGTTTCGCCGCTCATCGTTTTGTTGAACCAGGGAGGTGCGACAAGTGGCGAGTTGTCCGCCGTCCGCCGCCTTTCGTCATTTTACCAGCGCGATCGCTTCGATCTCTACCGCCACGTATAGCGGCAGGGCGGCCGCCTGCACGGCCGAGCGAGCCGGCGGGTTCTGCGGGAAAAACTCGGTATAGATGGCATTCATCGCCTTGAAATCCGCCATGTCGCGCAAAAAGACGGTCGTCTTGACCACGTTGGCCAGCGACGTGCCGGCCGCTTCCAGCACGGCCTGCAGGTTTTGCAGCACACGGCGGGTCTGCGCCTGCACATCCCCTTCGATCACCTTGCCGGTGGCGGGGTCCAGCGCAATCTGGCCGGCCGTAAAGACCAGCTCTCCCACCCGGATGGCCTGCGAATAGGGGCCGACGGCGGCCGGGGCCTTGTCGGTGGCGATTACGGTTCGTTCCAGGGTCATCTTGTCCTCCTTCGAGTAGCGATTAAGGCCGGTCTCATTCTAGCCGGGCCGGCGATGGGTGTCAACTACTTGCCAAATGGGATATTCGTAGCAGAAGAGGGCGTCTGCATCAACCCCCGGATTGAACAAAGCTTAAAGACTTTACGCAATTAGAATAGGGCATCTCAATCAATAGGAGGTGCCTTATGTCTATCTCTGGTCATAAAGAGAGTGGCCCCGGAGTTCGACCTCCAGAGGCCACCCAGTTCATCCAGGCGCAGGCTGGTTGTGCTGCAAGTCTCAACCAACTGATGACGAGCCACGACGGGCTTGTCCAGGCTGTCGTGCGCCATCAGGTGCTGGGTGCGCTGCCATTCGAAGAAGCCCTGCAAGCCGGTCGCATTGGCCTATGGCGTGCGATCCTGGGGTTTGACCCACAGCGGGGCTTTGCCTTCTCCAGCTACGCTTGGACTTGCATTAAACACCATCTCTGGCGGGCCGTCAAGGCGGAGGGACGATGCGATCCAGGTCACGATCCGCTCCAGCAACTCCACCTGCCAGACCCAGCCGTGGTCTGGGGAGAGAAGGCGATTCGCCGAGCGCTGCTGGCGATGGTGGATCGCCTGCCGCCGCGATTGGCCTACATCATCATGCTGCGCTATGGATTGAAAGGCCATACCCCCTTCCTCTATCGCCAGATCGGTGCTGAGCTGGGCGTGACCAAACAACGGGCACACCAACTCCACAGCGAAGCCTTGGTCCGGCTGCGTCAGCCGGCGCACTCCTATCGCCTGCGCAGTCTGCTGGATCGTCACACGCTCTGCGACTACGAAAGGGCTGCCAGAGAAGCACGGCGCTGGCTGCACCAGCGAGGGGGGCGCCATGCCGGATCTTAAGATCAGTGCCACCGAGGCCCGGGCCCAAGATCTGGCCTTTGTCACTCAATGCAGCCTGGAAGGCTTGCGGGATCAATTGCCCTTGCTCTGGTCAGTACCGGACGATGTTCCCCCCGCACCCAAGCGATCATACCGCTCCCACTATGTTTATCACGGCTGGGAAGATCTCGAAGACCCTGCCAACTGGGAGCATCTTTCCGAATTCGATCTCTTGCTCCGCTTGATCGACTTCAGCCCTCTGCGCGACGTGCTGGCCCAACGTCTGGGCTGGACTTCCGCCAAAGGACACCTCCCCTTCGATCCCGTATCCATCTTTCTCTTGATCGGTTGGCAGATCGTCAACCAGTGGAACCGAAGCGACCTACTCGAGAACCTGAAGAAGCCCAACTTGGCCCATTATGCCCGCCGCTTTGGCTTCGAGGACGGCGTCTTTGGCCTTCGCTACTGGCTGACAGCCCTTGGCCGCCACTCCCAGACGGGTGACACGGTCACCGTCCCGGTGGATGAAGAAAGGCTCACCGAGGTCGCCGTTGAGCACCTCAACGACCTGATCGCTCAGTCGGTTGCCATCCTCCTCAACGCCGGTTTCATCACTCCCGAGGCCTGGCAGGAAGCCCTCATCTGTCCTGACGGGATGATCCACGACGCCGCTTCCCGCCTTAACTGCGGCTGTGTCACCGACACCTGTTACCAGCCCACGTCGCCCGAGAAGCCGCGGCCCTGTCCGGCCAAAGAGAAGGGCCTGCGCGGCTGTGACTGCCACACCGTTGACTGCGTCGAGATCTGCCGCCGGGCCACACCGCGGGATCCCCAGGCCCGCTTCATCCGCTACCGTCGCTCCAATCAACCGGATCCAGAAAATGGGGCAGACGATGCCAACAAAGGTGAGCCGCGCTATGGGTACGCCAGCCTGCCGCTGCTCCTGGCCGATCCTACCCGGCGTTTCCACATCATCCTGGCTGACCACTTCTCCGCCGCCAGCGCCCGCCAAGAGCTCCCTTTTGCGGCCCAGCTCCTCCAATTGGCCTCTCGTTATCCCTCCCTCCACGTCCAAGACGTCGCCGGTGATGCCGCCTTCGGCTATTCCTGTGTGCTCCGGGTCGTTCATGAGGTCCTCAATGCCCGCCGCCTGATCGATCTCCGCGCCCATCCGATCGACCGAGACAAGGTCCTCTGGCCACACCGGGGCTATGACGACAAGGGGCGGCCGATCTGCCCCTTCGGTTACCCCTTCACCTCCAATGGCTTCGACTTCGACAAACGCCGCCACAAGTGGTTCTGCCATCGCGCGTGTCAACAAGGGCGCGAGCCCATCGTCGAGATCGAGGATCTACCTGATCTTCCTGCGGAGTGCCCCTATCTGCACACCGGCTCGGACCACGGTCGGATCATCAACGTGACGTTCGCTTTCGAAAACGACGGCTCCTCCCGCCTCGTCCGCGACGTCGCCGTCGGCTTGCCATCCTGGAAACGCTTCTACCCCCGCGCCCGCAATGCCTCCGAGAGCCGCAACGCCACCTTTCAACGCTGGGGCCTCAAGCGCCTCCCCGTCTATGGGGAGCCGCGTGGCAAGGCCTTTCTCTTCCTCGCCGACGTCTGGTCGAACCTGGTCACCTTGGCGCGGCTTTTCCGTGAGGCGACGGCTGCCACCGGCGCCTGAGGTGGCTCCCTCTCCCTCATAACCGCTATCCCACCTGGTGGCTTGGCCGCGAGGTGCGTTGCCCCCTGCCTGATGCACAATCTGGAGTGTCGTTTTTGCCCTGATCAGCGGATCAGATGCCCTCTCGTCCGATCCAGTTGCCGCTCTTGCTTCGTTTTGGGCACACTAGATGAGCCGCCTTTGTTAAATCAACCCCGCGTCTTACCCGCAAACTGCCGTTTTCTTTATGATATCAGGGTGTTCTGCTTCGAACACCCAAATGTCCAGTCGTGGTGGGCGTATTTCTCCGCGCGGATGCGCGCCACGGCCGCCCATTCGTCGTCGGTCAATTCGGCCGGCACCAGGTGCAGGTTTAGCGCCCGCTCAAAGCCGGCCGCCAGCGCCCGCGCCGCCTGGTTTAAGCCCACCGCCCGGCCGAGGGCCGCCGCCAGCGTCAGCGCCCGGCCGGGGAGCCGGGCCCGCGCCGCCTCGCGCGCGGCCGGGTCGGGGAAGGCGAGCCCTTCCACCACCCGGGTCAGGTCGCCGTGCAGCGGCAGGGTGCCGTGCTGCAACACGCCGCCCAGCCGGCGCGACTGGGCACTGCCGATCAGCTTTTTCAGCCCCACGGTGACCTCGTAGCGCGCCGGGCCGTCAAAACAGACCGGCCCCAGCGTTCCCAGGTCGGTGCCGTAATCGGGCTGCGCCTCGGCCGGGGCCAGCCCCAGCAGTTGCAGGCCGGCCAGTAGCCCGGCCGCCAGCCGGCCGTAGCTTTCCACAACCCCGCCCGCTACCCGCGGTTCGCCGGCCGGAGCGCAGACGCTGTAGGTCAGTTCGTCGGTGTGCAGGATGGCCTTGCCGCCGGTCGGCCGGCGGACGACGTCCCAGCCGTAGCGGGCGCAGGCTTCCAGGTCGGCATCGGCTGCGGGCTGGCTGTACCCCAGGGAGAGGCAGGGCGGGTTCCACTGGTAAAAGCGGAGCGTGGGCGGCACGCGGCCGGCGGCGACCGCTTCCAGGATCGCCTCGTCGATGGCCATGTTGGTCGGGCCGTCGCGCGGGCCGGTGTTCAGCAGCCGCCATGCGGCCGGGGGGTAGGTGTCGCTCATCCGTCTGCTCCTGATGGGCGAATTATAGCAGGTCGGCCGGTGATTTGCCCAATTGCCCATCGGCCGGTATCATGGCAACTGGCATCGGCCAATCAAGGAGAAAAACATGACCGTTCTCGGCGTCAAATTCGACCTCAAATTGACCCTGGTGATCATCCTGGGCACGCTGCTGCCTCTGTGGGATTTGTATGACCACACCCTGTTTTCCAATCGGGCGTACGACCGGTTTGTGATCTACTTTCTCCTGCCGGCCGGGGTGGTGCTGTTGCTCTTTCGCGAGCCGCTGAAGGAATTTGGTTTCCAGTGGGGCAACTGGCAGGAAGGGCTGGCGTGGACGGCCGGGGTGTGCGTGGTGATGGCGCTGGTCCTGTCGGTGGTGGCCCGCCGGCCGGAGATGGTCAGCTACTACCAGGTGCGGAGCGGCGCTGGCTTGTGGCGGTCGGTGTGGCAGATTGCGGTCGACCTGTTTGGCTGGGAGTTTATCTGGCGCGGCTTCACGCTCTTTGCGCTGGCGCGGGTGGCGGGGCCGGGGGCGGCTATCTGGCTGCAAGCGGTCCCCTTTGCCTTTGCCCACCTGGGCAAGCCGGAGATTGAGACGATGAGCACCATCTTTGGCGGCGCGGGCTTTGGCCTGATCGCCTGGCGCACCAGGTCCTTTGTCTATCCGTTTCTCATCCACACCTTTATTGCTTCCTTCACCACCTGGATTGCGCTGGGGGTGGCCTGATGGAAGAGATCACGCTCCAACTAACGGCGATGGCGCACGGCGGCGCGGCGCTCGGCCGGGACGCCGACAACCGCGTGGTGTTTGTCCCCTATGCCATCCCCGGCGAGCGGGTGCGGGTCCGGCCGGCGGAGGGCAAGGAGCGCTACACCCACGCCCAACTGCTGGAAGTGCTCGATGCGTCGCCGCAGCGGGTCCCGCCCCGCTGCCCGCATTTTGGAGTCTGCGGCGGCTGCCACTATCAGCACATCGCCTACCCGGCCCAACTCGATTTCAAGACTCAGGTAGTGCGCGACCAACTGGAGCGGGTGGGCAAGTTCGCCAGCCCGCCGGTCGAGCGGGCGCTGCCCAGCCCGGCCGCCTGGGAGTACCGCAACAGCGTGGCTTTCAGCCCCACGGAGGATGGCCGGTTGGGGTTCTGGTCCCACAGCGAGGAGCGGGTGGTGCCCATCCGCGAATGCCACATCATCCGGCCGGAGCTGCAGGCACTGTTCCAGGACCTGGACCTGGCGCTGCCCGACCTGCGTCGGCTGACGTTGCGCGTGGGGGCTGACGGCGACCTGCTGGTGGTCTTTGAGACCGAAGATGCGGAGCCGCCGGCGCTGGAGGCGGACTTTGCCGTCAGTGCCGCCATGTTGCTGCCCACCGGCGAGGCGGCCAACCTGATCGGCGACAATGTGATCTATGAGCGCTGCGCCGGCCGGGAGTGGCAGGTGAGCGCGGGGAGCTTTTTCCAGGTCAACCCGCCGGCGGCCGAGCATCTGGTCCGATTGGTGGACGATCTGGTCGCGCTGCGCGACGGCGAAGCGGTGCTGGACCTGTACAGCGGGGTGGGGCTGTTCACGGCCGGGCTGGCGCGCGTGGCCGGCCGGGTGGCGGGGGTCGAGGCCAACCCGGACGCCGTGGCCGACGCGGCCGTCAACCTGGACGATACCGACAACGTGGAACTGTACGAAGGGGCGGTGGAAGAGGTGCTGCCGGCACTGGTCGACCAGCCCTTCGACGTGGTGGTGCTGGATCCGCCGCGCGCCGGGGTGGAGCCGGCCGTCATCGACGCGCTGCTGGAAATTGGCGCAGCGCGCGATTGTGTACGTGTCCTGTGATCCGGCCACCTTTGCCCGCGACGCCCAGCGGCTGGCGCGGGGTGGCTACCGGCTGGTCACCGTCCGGCCGGTGGACATGTTCCCGCAGACCTTTCACGTGGAGACGGTGAGCTTGCTGGAGAGGGCCAAGCGGTGAACGGCACTCCGAACGCCAAGCGTCTGCTGCTCCTGCTGGCCGCGGTCAATTTCATGAATTTTTACGACCGCCAGTTATTGTCCGCGCTGGTGGAGCCAATCAAGGAGCATTTTGGCTTTACCGATGCGCAGATGGGGGGACTGGGCAGCGCTTTTGAGATTACTTATCCCATTGCTGCGCTGCTGCTGGGGGTGCTGGCCGACCGTTGGGCGCGCAAGCGGGTGATCGCGCTGGGGGCGGCCGTCTGGAGCGTCGCTACCATGTTGATGGGCGCGGCCGGCTCGTACCTGACCCTGGCCCTCTCTCGCGCGTTGCTGGGGGTGGGGTGCGGCGGTTATGGTCCGGCCGGGCTGGCGCTTCTTTCGGATGCCTACCCGGAGGGGCAGCGCGGCCGGGCGATGGCAATCCACGATTCCGGGCTGATGGTGGGCGCGGCGCTGGGATACGTGCTGGGTGGCTGGCTGGGGGAAGTGCTTGGCTGGCGGGTGCCTTTCCTGACGGCCGGCGTGCCAGGGTTGCTGCTGGCGCTGCTGGCCTGGCGGCTGAAAGAGCCGCGCCGCGGTGCCAGCGAGGCTGCCGTGTTGCGGGCCGAACATACCGGTAGTGCAGACAATGATTGGCCGGACGTCTCCTTGGGCGCGCTGCGCCAGCTGTTTGCGGTGCGCACGCTCACGGCGGTGTATCTTGCCAACGTGCTGATCTCGTTTGCCACCGGCGGGCTCATCTTTTGGCTGCCCAGCTTTTTGGTCCGGGTGCACGGCCTGAGCCTGGCGCGCGCGGGCCTGATGGCAGGGGTATTGCAGGTGGCGGCCGGGTTGCTCGGCGTCCTGGCAGGGGGCTGGCTGGCGGACAAATGGGTCCAGCGCAACCCTGGCGGCCGGATGCTGACGCTGGCGGCCGGCTTTCTGGTGGGAACACCGCTGGCCGCAGCGGCCGTGCTCAGCCATAGCACGGTCCTCTTTGCAGTGCTGGCCAGCGCGGCGGTGGTCTGTTACGCGGTCTATTTTCCCTCCGTGGGCGCACAGATTATGGACGTGACCCGGCCGGGGATGCGGGCGACTGCCACGGCGGCCAGTATTCTGCTGAGTCACGTATTGGGGCATCTGCCCTCGTCCCCTTTCATTGGCTGGCTCTCCGACGCGACGGGGGATTTACGGCTGGCGCTGCTGGTGGTGCCGGCCGTGGCGGTGCTGGGTGGGGTGGTGGCGCTGCTGGGGGCGCGCTCGGCCGGGGCGGACCGCGCTGCCATGCTGGCCAATCTTCAGAAAAGTTGAAAATTCCCCCTCAAAAACCTTGCCAGGATTTCAAATCCGACGTATAATAGAACATGCGTTCTGATAATGTGGCGAGTGGCGCCGGGGGCGCGCCGAAACCAATCGTGGAATGAAATTGCGTATCGCACCGGCCGGACAGTGACTTGGCGCCATTGAACTTGCCCGGCTTGTGCATCCAATTGAGCGTTGGCATCCAGGGCATGTCCCCCGGCCCACTGCCTGGCGGCAGGAAGGAGAATCAATGAACCGGGTAAACGAACCGATTCAGGTGTGTGACAAACAATACAACTATTTTCCCAAAACCTTCCACTGGCGCGGCCGGTTGCACCACGTGCGAGCGGTGGAACGCTGCTGGAGCGTCAACCAGCGACGCTGGCGGGGCGCGGTGGAACGGCACTGCTTTCGGGTGCGCACGGTGAACGCGGTTTACGATCTGTATCAGGACTTGTCTCAGGACCAGTGGTACCTGGATAGCATTGTGATGGAAGGCTCGGAGGTGGTTGGATGAACGTGGGCATGTTGTGGTTTGACGATGACGCGAGCCGGACGTTGGAGGAAAAGGTGAGCCGCGCGGCCGACTTTTACCGGCACAAATACGGCCGGCCGCCCACACTGTGTCTGATCAATCCCCAAGCCGCCAACGGGCGAAAAAATGTGGCGGCCGTTGAGTTGCGCACGGCTCAAAACGTGTTGCCGCACCACTTTTGGGTGGGGATGGCGGAAAATGGCAGTGCGGCCGGATAGCTAGCCAGCCCCTGCCCGGGCCAACTCCACCACCAGCAGGTCCACCGCGACGGCCGGGTCCATCCGGCCGGTTTTGATGGCCACGTCGGTATCCAGCAGTTGGCGATAAATGTCGTCCAATTGGGGCAAAGTGAAATTCCCGGCCTGCTGGGCGATTTTTCGCGTCACAAAAGGGTGCAACTTGATCTGCCCGCCGATCTCATCCACACGCAGGTCTTGCTCCAGCTTTTCCTTCACCTGGATCAGCAGGCGAAACTGGCGGGTGATCATAGCCAGGAGATAGAGTGGCTCTTCCCCTTCATCCAGCTTGCGGCGCAGCAGGGTGGCGGCCACCTGCTCCCGTTGTTGCCCAATGGCGTCCACCAGATCAAATATGACGACCTGCCCGGCATAGGGGGTCAGCAGTTCCACATCTTCCGGCTGGACCGGCCGGGCCAGCCCCACGTAGCCTAGCAGCTTTTCCAACTCCATATCCAGCAAGTGGAGATCATCACCTGCATTGGCAGCCAACAGGGCAGCGGCCGGACGGGTGATGTCGCCACCCTTGCCGTTGGCCTGCTGGATGACCCACTGCACCAGCGCGTAGCCGGTGGGGATGTCAAATTGCCTGGCAAAGCTCAGATCGGGGTCGCTAGCCAACCGGATAAAGGGGTTGCCGGGCGGTAGGGCTGTTTTTTCCAGCAGCACCAGCCGTGTGGAGGGTGGGAGTTGGGGCAAGAATTCCAGCAGTGCCTCCCGCTCTGCTTTGCGCTCCTTGGCGTTCAGGTGCTCAATCAGCCCCTCTACAATGACCAACCGGCGGTCGGAGAGAAAGGGGAGCGAGTTGCAGGCATGGACCAGTTCACCAAACTGGACGCTCCGGCCGGAGAAGCGACTGGTGTTCAGATCGACCATCGCCGGGTCGCCGCCCATTTTCTCTTTCAGTTCCGCCAACGTCACCTTCTGGCTGAACTCGTCCGCGCCGTGAAAGATGTAGAGGCGTGGCGGATCTGCGCTCATAGGTCGGCCGTTTGGACGGTGTGCAGCACCAGCCGTCCTTGCCGGTGGCAGGTGACGCCGGTGATGTGCAGGTCGCCCATTTCGCTCTCGGTGGTCAGGTTGATTTGCAGGCTCTGACCCAGGGGTTGGGCAGCGACGAGCGCGACCGTGGCGGCCAGGACTACCAGGGGCAAGCTTCCCAGTGTGTGCCACACGCCCTGCTTTTTTTTGCCACCCCGCTGGGCCGCAAAGGCGAGCATGGCAGCCATACTGGACAATCCACCGGCCGTTACCAGGTTGGTGCCACAATTTGGGTGTACCGCCAGGTGGTATTCGCCGTTGCGCAGGCGGGCCAGCGCCTCACTGACTGCGTTGGCGACCTCCTCGGTGGGCAGGTCGCCGTAGATTACCAGGCCACGGTAGCTGGAGCGGGCGTACAGGTTCACGTCGCGGAATTTGCGCGTGAGGATGTGGATGGTGGCGTGTTCCAGCGCGTGGTTGCGCCGCGTCCGGCTGATAATTCCCGTGAGCGTCTGTAAGATTGAGCCCATTGCATTCGCCTTTCCAGTCTGGGTTCCAGTGGCCCCGATTATAAAGCATCGGCCGCGTTCCCACAAACCGGCCGCAGCCCAGGTAGCCTCAGAGCAGGCTTATCGGGTCAATGTCCACCCGCCAGCCGTCCGGGAGCGGCCAGTCACGCAGCAAATCGGTGGGGTCCGGCGCCCGGAGTACGATCTGCCAGCGGTGCCGGCCGCCCACCCGGCTGAAGAAGGGCTGGGTGGGCCCCAGAATCTCGGTTGCGCTCAACTTGAGTTCTGCGGCGCGCTCTTGCAGCTCGGCCGCCACCCCTTCTGCGGCGCTCCGGCCGCGAACCAGCATCGGGTCGCGATACTCCAGCCGCGCCAGCCGCCGGTAAGGCGGAAAGCCCAGCCGGGAGCGGAACTCCATTTCCGACAGGTAAAAGCCTGCATAGTCGTGTTCGGCCGCCGCGCGAATGGCGTAATGCTCCGGGTTGAAGGTTTGCAATAGCACCCGGCCGCCCAGCAGCCCGCGTCCCGCCCGGCCGGCCACCTGAGTCAACACCTGGAAGGTCCGCTCCCCGGTCCGATAGTCGGGCAGACCGAGGCTCACGTCGGCCGAGACCACCCCGACCAGCGTCACCAGCGGCAGGTCGAGTCCCTTGGCGATCATCTGTGTGCCCACCAGCACGTCCGCCTGCCCCTCCACAAAGCGTTGCAGAAAGATGTCGTGCATGCCCCGGCCGCCAGTCGTGTCCCGATCCCAACGCAGCACCCGGGCGGCCGGGTATTGCCTGGCAACCTCGGCTTCCACCCCCTCGGTGCCCAGGCCAAAATACTTGACCCGGCCGCTGCCACAGCGTGGGCAGTGGTCCGGCTGCGGCTCGGCCCGGCCGCAGTGGTGGCAGACCAGTTGCAGGTTGGGTTTGTGATAAGTGAGCGGCAGGTCGCAGCGCGGGCACTGGAGCACCAGCCCGCAGTCGCGGCAAAACACGTAAGTGGCTGTGCCACGCCGGTTGAGGAAGAGGATCGCCTGCTCGCCGCGCGCCAGTGTCTCCCCTAGTGCCTGGGCCAGCGCGCGGCTAAAGATGCTCCGATTGCTGGCCCGCAACTCTTGCCGCATGTCCACCACCTCCACCGGGGGCAGTTCGATGGTCAGCGCATCCCCTGGCTTGCCATCCTGCCCCGCCAGCGGCCGGTACCGGCTGTGGGTGATGTGATGGAATGCAGACTGGGCTTCAATCCGGCCGCGGTGCCCCATGATGCGCAGCGGCAATTCCAGCAACTGGAACTCGTCCCGCCGGGCGCGATGGTAGGTCACCAGGTCGGGGGTGGCGCTGCCCATGATGAGCGCTGCGCCAGTCAGGCGCGCAAGCTCCACGGCCGCCTCCCGCGCGTGGTAGTAGGGCGGCCGGACCGGCGGATCCTGCTTGTACGCTTCGTCGTGCTCCTCGTCCAGAACAATCACGCCCAGGTTGGGCAGTGGGGCAAACAGCGCCGAGCGTGGCCCAATAACTACCTCCACCATTCCCATCCGCGCTCGCCGCCAGGTGTCGTAGCGCTCTCCATCGGTCAGGCGGCTGTGCCAGAGGGCGATTCGGCCGGGAAAGCGGGCGGCAAAGCGCTTGACCGTCTGCGGCGTCAGCGCGATTTCGGGCACCAGCACCACGGCCGTCTCGCCCCGCGCCAGCGCAAAATCAATCGCCCGCAGGTAGATTTCGGTCTTGCCCGATCCGGTGACCCCATGCAACAGATAGGCTGGCCCGTAGCCCGGCTCTTTTTCCAGCATCCCCACCTTGATACGGCCCCAAGCCCGCGCCTGGTCATCGGTGAGCGCCGGCGGGGTGTCGGGGAAGAATTCATGCTCGGCCAGTGGGTCGCGCCACTGCTCCTCTTCGCCCAGGGAGATCAGGTCCGCCCCTGCCAGCCGCTTGAGATGCCCCAAATTGCAGCCGGCCGCCGCGTAGACCCAACTGACATCCACCGGTTCCGGTTCGTGGCTCATAAAGTCCAGCGCACGCAGGTAGGCCGCCGCCCCGCGCAAATCCGCGGCCGCCGTCCGTGCCTCTCTGGCGGTGAGAGTGAGCGAGACTGTATCCGGTTCCTCGATGCGGTGGATGAGTCCGTCGGCCGCCAAACGTTCCAGTTCGGCCGGGGGGCAGACGATCGTTTCCCCGTCTGCGGGGGCAATTAGTTGCCCGCCAGCGCTGACCACGGGGCTACCGGCCGCCAGCAGGAATTGGATAATGGGCTCAGCTCCTCCCTCCCCGACCGGCCGGGCCAACGCCACCAACGTCTGGCCGGGGGTCAGCGTCACGTGTCCCTGATCGGCCAGCGTGTCCAGGTGTTGCTGGGAGCAGCCGGTGGCTTTCTGCACAGCATCGCCGGCCGGCAGCGGGTCCGAACTGCTCGCCAGCCAATCCAGCGCGTCGGCCGCTTTGGAGGTGCGTCCCAGGGTGGGAAGAACGGCCGCCACCTGTTTGGGCCCGGCCGTCAACTGGGCGGTGCGGATTTTTTTGGGGTGCGCCCGCGGCGGCGCCAGAACCGAGCCGCGCAGCAAAATCCCCCGGCGGGCCAGTTGCTCGGCGGCTGGCTTCCAGTCCAGCTCTGGCAGCAGGCGGCTAATCTGCCGGCCGCGCAGGTCGCCGCGCTCTGCCAGCAGGTTCACCAGTGCCTGTTGCGCTTCGGTCAGCCGCGCGCCGTCGGCCGCGTTGGGGATCAGTTCCACGGTCACGTCCGCTCGCTGCGAGATGCCCGGAGGCAGCATCAGCCGGATGCAATCGTTCAGCGGGGCTAGATAGGTGGCGCTGAGCCAGTCGGCCAGTTGCAATTGCACCGGGCTGAGCACTGGGTCGGGCAGCGCCAGCGCGATAATCGGTTTGGTTTCCGGCACTGGTGATCGGTCGTCCAGCGCCACCACCAACCCTTGCGCCAGCCGCGAGCCAAACTCAACCTCAACCAGGTGGCCAGGTCGTACCGTGTCGGCCAGGTCGGCCGGCAGGTGATAGTGGAAAGTGCTCCCCAGCGGCGCGTCCAGATTGATGGCGACTTGGGCGTAGCGCGTCATGGGCGGCCGGTCAGTGCGATCCGCGTTGCTCCAACAACCCGCGGATGTGGGTCATTGTGTCGCCCCGGCCGTCTTGAGCGCCTTGAAGCTCACCAACTTGCGCCGCTCCTCATCCCACAACCGCAGCCGGAGCGATTTGAGGCTGGTTTGCAGCGTGAGCGTGTGTGGGGTTTGAAAGACGGGATTCTCGCGGAAACAGCGTTCCAGGTAATAATTGGGGATGCGCGGGCTGAGGTGGTGGATATGGTGGAAACCGATCGAGCCGGTGAACCATTGCAGCACCTTGGGCAGCTTGTAATACGAACTACCCTCCAGCGAGGCGCTGACGTAATTCCACCCTTCGTGACGTTCCCAATAGACCCCCTCGAACTGGTGCTGGACGTAAAAGAGCCAGACCCCGGCCGTGGCGGCGATCATGATGAGGGGAAGCTGGATGAATAGGTAGGCCCGCCAGCCAATCGTCAAACTCATGCCAACGGCAATGCCCAGCAGGGCCAAATTGGTCCAGTAGACGCTGTTGCGCTCTCGCTTGCCGGCCGCGCCGGCCGCAAAGCGGTTCTTGATGAGGAACATCAAGTGCGGCCCAATGCCAAACATCACCAACGGGTGGCGAAACAGCCGGTAGGCAAGCTGCCGGCGCCGTGGCAAAGTCCGGAATTCCTCCACCGTCAGCGTCCAGACGTCGCCCACGTTGCGCCGATCCAGGTTACCGGCCGTGGCGTGGTGCACCGCGTGGTTGTGCCGCCAGTAGTGGTACGGCGTAAACGTGAGGATGCCGGTCAGGTAACCGACCGCCGTGTTGGCCCGTTTTGACTTGAAAAATGAGCCGTGCCCGCAGTCGTGGAAAAAGATGAAAATGCGGATCAGCAGCCCGGCGGCCGGGAAGGCCAGTGCCAGCGTGAGCCAGTACGACCACTCCAGGCTGCGGATCATCAGGTACCAGAGGCCGAAATAGGGGATCAGCGTGTTGGTCAGTTGCCATAGGCTGCGGCGCAGGGCTGGGTTTTGATAGCGCGCTACCGCTTTTTTCCAGGTGGCCCCATTCAGCTTCTTGGGTGTGGGTATTACAGTCATGATTGTCTACTCGTTCCTTCTGTTCTCCGCCCGTGACTCTCCGGCCGCCGGGAAGCTTGTTCCCCATGGCCTCAATTACCTGAACCGTTGGTTCCTGATGGCGTTGAGCGGTTTGACACTTTTGAATATTATACCAGCCTTCGGCCGGGTTATGGCGCGCCGCCTAGCAATTGGACGGCCGTTGCCAGTTGGGTGTCGGTCTCGTCTGCAAAGTCAGCCCAGTCCAGCGGGATGAAATAGTCCGGCGTTACCCCTTTTTGCTCCCAATCGCCGCCGTTGAGCGCCCGGAAGCCCTCCTCTGCTAGCCACAGGCGCGAGCCATCCTCAAAGTCGTGGGGCCAGATAGTTTCCACGTTGCCGCTGGTGACGGTGCCCACCAATTGCGCCCGGCCGGTGCTTTGCAGCACCCCAGCCAGCACCTCGGCGTAGCTCATCGTCTCCCGGCCGATCAGTACCAGCAGTGGCACGGTCTGCGAGTTGTGCACGCCGGCTCCTGTCACAACCAGCGGCCGCTCGCCGCTCCTCCGGACAAAGTGCCCCAGCGTTCCATTGGCAAACAAGCTCAACAGTCCTGCCAGGGTATGCTCCGACCCGCCCCGGTTGATGCGCAAGTCCAGGATTACGCCGGTGATGGGCTGCTGGCTGCCCAGCTCTTCCAGCCGCTGGCGGAGCAGCGGGGTGGTGTTGCGGTCCCAGAGGGTGCGGATTTGCGCGTACACAATCCCGTCCTCGGTCAGCTGGCGGGCGGCGACCGGAGGCGGGCTGTCCACCAGCGCCCGAACGAGTTGCACTTGGCGCGGGTGTTGTCCGGGCGTCTGGACGGTGAGGGTGACAGCCGACCCGGCCGGGCCTTCCAGTTGGTTCCATGCTTGCAGGATGGGTTGCCCATCCACCGATAACACGCTGTCGTGCGGCCGCAGGCCGGCCAGCCAGGCGGGCCCCTGTGGGTAAACCGCCAGCAGCACAGCCGTATTGCGCTCCGGCCGGGCGGCCATCTCTACCCCAATCCCTACCATTTGCCGCTGCCCCTGAATCGCCGCGTTGGTTTCATCGGCCGCGGCCGGTGACTGAAAGGTAGAATGACCATCACCAAGCTTGCCCACCAGCTCGGACATTGCCCGGTAAAACTGGTCGTCGGTCATCCCGGCCGCCACCTGTTCCCGGTGAATTGCAGCCCAGGCTGGCCAGTTCAGCCCGCCAAAGTTGAGGTAGAGGTAGTTATCCCGCACCAGTTGGTCCAGTTGGTCAAAGATGCGCAGGTGGCGGATGGTGGGCAACTCGGTTGGGGATGGCGTAACCGAAGGGGTGGGCGTGGGAGTAAACGTGGGGGTGGTAGTGGCGGTGGGCGTGCGGCTGGGAATCTGGGGCCGGGTAGCGGTGGGCGGTGGCGAGGTGGGGGGCGGCGCGGCCGACGCTAGCGTCGGCTCGCCGCCCCCTTTACACCCGGTCAGAAAAAGGAGGAGAAGAAAAGCGATCTTCAATACAACAGAGGGGGGACCGGCCGGGAATCTTACCTGCATTTCCGGCCGGTTGGGCTTTTCCTCTCCGACCCTATGCGGCATGGCGCAAATGGAGGCCCAGGCCGGGGCCGGCCGGCAAGGAGAGTTCTACCGCGTTCCCATCCTGCGCCGACGTACGGGTCGTTGGTCACGTTCAGGTTGCCATCCAGGTCGGCGTAATCTACCAACGGGGCCAGGTGGGCGGCCGCGGTGATGGCTACCGAGGTTTCCACCATGCAGCCCAACATCACCCGCATATTCAGCGCCCGCGCCAATACAATCATCTGCCGCGCCGGCCGGAGTCCACCTGCCTTGGCCAGCTTGATGTTGATACCGTCGGCCGCACCGGCCAGCGCCGGGATGTCGGCCGGGCCCTGCACGCTCTCGTCGGCGATCAGCGGGGGAATCCCGGCCGGCAGACGCTGGCGGAGTTGGTGCCAGCTCTCCCCGCTGTGTTGCGGCAGGGGTTGCTCGATGAAGAGCAGATCATACGACGCCAGCCGGGGAATGATGGTGGCCGCCTGGTCCACCGACCAGGCGCTGTTTGCGTCCACGCACAGTTGGGCTGCCGTCTCTTCCCGCGCCACGCGGACGATGGCTTCATCGGCCGCCAGGTCGCCGGTCCCCAGCTTGAGCTTGAGGATGGGCACCCCGGTGGCCTCTCGCACCCGCTGCCGCAGCTCGCTCTCATCGGCCGGGATGCCAATGGTGAGCGAGCTGAGCGGGGCGCGGGCCGGGTTGAGCCCCCACAGCCGGTAAAGCGGCTGGCCCAGTTGTCTGGCCCAGTGGTCGTGGAGCGCTATGTCCAGAGCAGCCCGCGCGGCCGAAGGGCCGGCCGGCAGCCTGTCGAGCGTATCCTCCAGTGCCAGGGGGCCATCGGCCAGCAGTGCGGCCGGGTCAAGTTGCTCGACGTAGGCAATTACATCGGCCTGGGTCACGCCGTAGTAAGGCGGCAGCGCAGCCTCGCCCACGCCGTCCTCCAGGTGGATCAGCACGTTGTGCCGCGCCGCGCTGGTGCCGTGCGCGATGACGAATGGCGTTTTGAGGGTCAGGGTGATGGGTTGGGCGCGGATCTGCATTACAGCACCTGGGGCTGAATGTCCGGTCCGCCGTGTGCCCGCCACCAGGCGGCTAGCTGGCGGATGAAGGCTTGTTGTGCGTCGATCCAGCCAGGCGGCCACCCGGACGGCCGCTCGGCCAGCTCGCCGGCCGCCACCAGCCGATCTGCAAAGTCCAGCAGGCGAGCCTCCAGTTCGTCGTCGCGGAAGGCAAACCCTTCTCCGTTGAGGTAGGCTTCCAGTGCCAGTTGTTCGACAAGCTGGTTGAGCAATGGGGTATTCCCGGCCGGCGGGTTCGGCCGGTGGGCAGGGGCCCGCTCGGGGTGCGGCCGGGAGCGAGGCGTGAGCAAGAACCTGGACCGGAACAGAGCACTGATTTTGTTCACGAGTTTCATCTGCTTACCTCCGTCGCGGCCGATTATACCCCATCTGAAAACGGCGTTCAATTTTGACTACCTCAAGACACATTTTTAGCAGCTGGCCCGGCACCTCAGGCCAGCCCGAATTGATGGGATTGTGGTAAAATTCCTCGCGATGGCTTATAGGGATCTGCGCGCTTTTATCAAATTGCTCGAAAAGCGAAAGCAACTGGTGCGAATCCAGCGGCCGGTTTCGGCCGAGTTGGAGATCACCGAGATCACCGAGCGGGTCTGCAAAGGGCCGCTGGAGCGCAACGTGGCGCTGCTATTCGAGAACGTCCCAGGCAGTTCGATGCCGGTGCTGACCAATCTCTTTGGCCACCGGGAGCGGATGGCGTGGGCGCTCGGCCGGCAGTCGCTGGACGAGCTGCGCGATGACATGGCTGCTTTGCTGGATACGAGGCTGCCGGACGGAATGGGGGCGGCGGTTGCCCGCGGCCGGTCGCTGCTGGGAGCGCTGCGCAGTGTGGGGCTCAAGCCGCACCTGGTGAAGGATGCGCCGGTGCAGCAGGTGGTCCAACGTGGGGATGAGGTGGACCTGACCGAGTGGCCCATCCTCAAGTGCTGGCCCCAGGACGGCGGCCGGTTCATTACGCTGCCGTCAGTCATCACCCGCGACCCACACACCGGCGCGCGCAACGTGGGGATGTACCGGTTGCAGCTTTATGACAGGCAGACGTTAGGGATGCACTGGCAATTGCACAAGGGTGGCGCGGAGCACGAGCGGGTGGCTCAGGCGGATGGCGCGGCCGGCATCCCGGTGGCGGTCAGCCTGGGCGGCGACCCGGCCGTTATCTGGAGCGGCTCTGCCCCCCTGCCGCCCGGCGTGGACGAATTTTTGCTGGCGGGCTGGTTGCGCGGCAAACCGGTCGAGCTGGTGCCGTGTGTCAGCCAGCCGCTGGAGGTCCCGGCCGAGGCCGAACTGGTGATTGAGGGTTACGTGGACCCGGCCGAGCGCCGGCCGGAGGGTCCTTTTGGCGACCACACCGGCTATTACACTCCGGTCGATGATTACCCGGTGCTGCATGTCACGGCCGTTACCCGCCGCGCAGACCCCATCTATCCTGCCACCGTGGTTGGCATCCCGCCAATGGAAGACTATTGGATGGGCAATGCCACCGAGCGGCTTTTCCTGCCGTTGATGCAACTCTTTGCCGGCGAGATTGTGGACTGGCACATGCCGGCCGAGGGGGTCTTTCACAACCTGGTGCTGGTCAGCATCCACAAGCGCTATCCCGGCCAGGCGCGCAAAGTAATGCACGCGTTGTGGGGTTTGGGGCTGATGGCGCTGACCAAGGCGATTATTGTGTTTGACGCCGAGGTGGACGTGCAAGATGTTCGCCAGGCGATGTTTCACGCGCTGGGCAGCGTGGACTGGAGCCGGGATGTGATGATCCACGACGGGCCGGTGGACGCGCTGGACCACGCCAGCTATCGGTTTGCATTCGGCGGCAAGATTGGGATTGATGCCACCCGCAAGCTACCGGAGGAGGGCTATGCCCGCGATTGGCCGGAACCGGTGGCGATGGCCCCGGCCGTGAAGGCCAGAATCGAAGCATTGTGGAGCGAGCTGCGACTGTAGAATACGTGAAGCGCGTGCGGTGGCGCAGCGCTGAATTCGTGACGAGTTGGAGTAGATGATGTCCAAACCCCTTTCCTTTCAGCAGATGATCCTCAAGTTCCTGGACTTTTGGGCCGATCATGGCTGTCTCATCTGGCAGCCGTACAACGTGCAGGTGGGTGCCGGCACCATGAACCCCGGCACGGTGTTGCGTGTCCTGGGCCCGGAGCCGTGGAACGTGGCTTACATCGAGCCCAGCGTCCGGCCGGACGACGGCCGGTTTGGCGAGAACCCCAACCGGATGCAGATTCACTTTCAGTTGCAGGTTATCCTGCAGCCCGACCCCGGCAACCCGCAGGAGCTATACCTGCAAAGCCTGGAGGCTATCGGCATTGACCGGCGCAAGCACGACATCCGTTTTGTGGAGGACAACTGGGAAAGCCCGGCGCTGGGAGCCTGGGGATTGGGCTGGGAGGTCTGGCTGGATGGGCAGGAAATCACCCAGTTCACCTATTTCCAGCAGGCCGGTAGCCACGATCTGGACCCGGTGGCGGTCGAGTTGACCTATGGTTTGGAGCGCATTCTGATCGCGTTGCAAGGTAAGCAGAGCGTGTGGGAGTTGGATTGGGGTGCGGGCGTCAAGTACGGCGACGTGTTGCTCCAATCCGAGATTGAGCATTGCAGATACTATTTTGAGGTGGCTGATGTGGACAAGCTGCGCCAGGTGTACGATGTGTACGAGGCAGAGGCGCAGCGGGCGGTGGACGCCGGGCTGGTGGTGCCGGCTCACGATTATAACCTCAAGTGCTCGCATCTGTTTAACGTTCTGGACACCCGCGGCGCGATTGGCGTGACCGAGCGGGCGACCTTTTTCCACCGCATGCGGGAGATGGCTCGCCAGATCTCGGCCGCCTACGTTGAGCAGCGCCAGCGGATGGAATTTCCCTTCATGGAGGTGCCAGGCTGGCAGGTTCAACAGCCGCTGCAACGCGCCGTCCGGCCGCTGCCGGCGATCAGTGAGGCGGCCCCCTTGCTGGTGGAGATTGGGACCGAGGAGCTGCCGGCCGGCGACCTGACCGACGCGCTGGCGCAATTGGAAGCGGCCGTTCCCAGACTGCTGGCTGACCTGCGGCTGGAGCACGGCGAGGTGAAAATCTTGGGCACGCCGCGCCGGCTGGTGGCGCTGGTGCCGCAGGTAACCCCATGGCAGACCGACCGGGTGGAAGAGGTAAAAGGCCCGCCGGTGGACCGCGCCTACGACGCGGATGGCAACCCGACCCAGGCGGCCGTGGGATTTGCCGGCCGGTACAATGTGCCGGTCGAGTCTCTCGGCCGGCTGGCGCAAGGCGAGAAGCAGTACGTCACCGCCCAGGTGCGCGAGAAGGGCCGCCCGGCCGGCGTGGTGCTGGCAGAAGCGCTGCCGGGGCTGATCGCCGGCCTGCGCTTTGGTAAATCGATGCGCTGGTTGCCCGGCGATCCGGTTGCCTTTAGCCGGCCGATCCGCTGGCTGGTGGCGTTGCTGGGAGATCAGGTCGTGCCGTTTGAGTACGCCGGGCTGGAGAGCGGCCGGGTCAGCCGCGGCTTGCGGCCGCTTGGCTCGCCGAAAGTCGCCATCCCCCATGCGACCGGCTACTTGCCCGAGATGACTGCGGCCAACGTGATGGTGGACCCGGCCGAGCGGGCTGCACTCATCCGGCAACAAGTGGACGAACTGGCGGCCGGGGTGGGTGGCAAGGCGCTGTACGTCCCCGGCCTGCTGGAAGAGGTCAACAACCTGGTGGAGCGGCCGACAGCGCTGATCGGCAGCTTTAGCGAGGCGCGGCTGGCGTTGCCGCGAGACGTGCTCATCACCGTGATGCGCAAGCACCAGCGCTATTTTCCGGTGGTGCGGGAAGATGGCTCCCTGCTCCCCTACTTTATCGCCGTGCGCAACGGCGGGACGGAGCATCTGGAGGTGGTGCGGGAAGGGAACGAACATGTCATTCGCGCTCGCTTTGCCGATGCCGAGTTCTTTTTCAAGGACGACACTCGCAAGGCGTTGGCGGACTACGTCCCGCAACTAGGCACGCTGACCTTTGAGACCAACCTGGGCTCGATGCTGGACAAGACCCGCCGACTGGAGCAGTTGATCGGCCGCATTTTGGAGATGCTCAAGCTGGACGAACAGGAGGCGGCCACGGCTACTCGCGCGGCCACACTGGCAAAGGCAGACCTGGCAACCAGCATGGTGGTCGAGTTGACCTCGTTACAGGGGGTGATGGGGCGGGAATATGCGCTGCTGAGCGGCGAGCCGGCCGGGGTGGCGGATGCCATCCTGGAGCATTATCTGCCGCGCGGGCAGGGGGACGCGCTACCGCAAAGCCGGCCGGGGCTGGCGCTGGGGCTGGCGGACCGTTTGGACAGCCTGGTTGGGCTGTTTGCGGTGGGGCTGGCGCCCAGCGGCTCGGCCGACCCGTATGGGTTGCGGCGGGCTGCGCTGGGCGTGGTGCAGGCGCTGATGGGCGCGGATCAACCGTTTAGCCTGACCGAAGGGTTGCAGGCGGCCGCGGCGCTGATGCCGGTGCCGGTCGCGGCCGAGGTGATTGATCAGGTGTACGAGTTTGTCATCGGCCGGCTGCGTGTGCTGCTGCGCGAGGAAGGGTTCCGCTACGATGTGGTTGAGGCGGTGCTGGCGGAACGGGGCGACAACCCGGCCGCGGCTCGCCGCGCCATTGAGCAATTGTCGGCCTGGGTGGAACGGGACGACTGGACCCCGATTCTGCACGCATACGGCCGGTGCAAGCGGATGGCCCGCCGCTATGACCAGCCCTACGGGTTGGACCTGGACGGTTTTGCCGAGCCGGCCGCCAGAGAGCTGGGCAATGCCTACCTGGCTGCGGCCGCCCGGGTAACCCCGGCCAGCAGCGTGGACCACTTTATGGCGGCGGCCGGCAGGCTGGTCGCGCCGATCAACCAGTTTTTCGAGTCCGTGCTGGTGGATGACGACGCCAACCCGCAGGCGCGGGATAACCGGCGTGCGCTGATTCAGCACATTGCCGAACTGGCGGATGGGATTCTGGATTTCTCCTTGCTGGAAGGTTTCTAACCCTTTTGCGCATCAGGCGGGGTGTGCCGAGGCACACCCTTTCCCTCTCCGCACTCGCCCAACCCAGCCAGAAGCCTGCCCCGCAGGTTGAACCAGAGCCGCCGCCCGCAAGTGCTTGTGGCGTGACGGCCGGGCTATTGCTGTTCGGCGGTAACTGTTCAGCAATCTTCACACTGCCCGAGTAATTACGTTTGGAGAAAGAGCCATGTTGACGATTCGACCCTTTGTCAAAAGTGATGCTGAATACGAGGCTCTGTGTGCGTTGGACAACGCCGTCTGGCCCGAGTTCCCGGTCACAGTGGAACAGTGGGTGCACGGCGACGACACCCGCGACCCCCAGTACCTGTACCGGCGGGTGGTAGCAGAGCTGGACGGCCGGGTTGTGGGCAATGCTTACTATTGCGAGCCGGCCTGGTCGTACCGGCCGAACAAGTATCGCCTCGGTGCTCAGGTCCATCCCGACTTTCGGCGGCAGGGCATTGGCGGCGCGTTGTACGACCACGTGATGGCGGCGCTGACACCACTTGGTCCTAACCTGCTCACGGCCGGCACCCGCGAGAGCCAGCAAGCCGGCGTGCGCTTTCTCACCCAACGTGGGTTCCGGGTCGTCCAGCGCAACCCCATTTCACACCTGGACGTCACTCGCTTTGACCACGCCAAGTTTGCCGAGATTCCCGCTCAGGTGGAGGCGCTGGGGGTTCAGATCAAATCGCTGGACGAGATCGCAACCGAAGACTTGGACTGGCAGCGCAAGTTGTGGCAACTGGAGTGGGAACTGGTGCAGGATGTCCCTCTGCCTGATCAGATTACGGAAATACCCTTTGAGGTTTTTGTGGAACGGCACATCCAGTCACCCACATTTAACCGGGCTTCCAACTTTATCGCCTTGGACGGCGGCCGGTGGGTGGGGCTGAGCGCGCTGCAGCTTTCGCCGGCCGACCCGGAAAAGTTGAACACCGGGCTGACCGGCGTCGTGCGCAGCCACCGCCGGAAAAAGATTGCCACCGCGCTCAAGGTGCGGGCGATTGCGTACGCCCGGCAGGCCGGGGTCAGGCTGATCGATACGGATAACGAAGAGAATAACCCCATGTTCTATTTGAACCTGCAGTTGGGCTTTGAGCCGCAGCCAGCCTGGCTGGAATTTGAAAAACAGCTTGCGGAATCGCCAGGCGCAGAGTAGCGCCGTTGGAGTTGATAGCCACAGTAAAGTTGGCTACAATACCTACCCATGGACCCGGTCGAAGAAATCAAGTCCCGCGTTGACATTGTGGACACAGTCTCCAAGTATGTGGAGCTCAAGCGCGCCGGCCGGACCTACAAGGCGCTCTGTCCGTTTCATTCCGAAAAGACCCCTTCGTTTGTGGTTTTTCCCGATACGCAGACCTGGCGCTGTTTTGGCGCTTGCGCCGAGGGCGGCGATGTGTACAGCTTTTTGATGAAGAGGAATGGCTGGGACTTTGCCGAGACCCTGCGCACGCTGGCCGAACAGACCGGTGTCGAACTCCGGCCGCGGACGCCAGAGCAGGCTGAGCGCCGCGAGGAGTACGCCCGTCTGTATGAACTGCTGGAAGCGGCGACGCTGTATTTTATGCACCTGCTGCGCAACGCCCCCGAGGCGGAGCAAGCGCGGACCTACGTGGCGGAGCGCGGGCTGTCTCCCACCACGGTGGAAAAGTACCAGTTGGGGTACGCGCTGGATCAGTGGGATGGTGCGCGCAGCTATCTGCACGGCAAGGGCTATTCGGACGACGATCTGCTGGCGGCCGGTTTGCTGGTGGAAAAGGATGACACCGGCCGGCGCTACGACCGTTTCCGCGGCCGGCTGATGATCCCTATCCGCGACCAGCGCGGCCGGGTAGTGGGCTTTGGCGCGCGCGCCTTGCAGCTGGATGCGGTGCCGAAATATCTCAATTCGCCACAGACCGACCTGTTTGACAAGAGCACCCTGCTATACGGGCTGGATATGGCCAAGCGCGGCATTCGCGAAGCAGGCGAGGCGATCATCGTTGAAGGGTACATGGATGTGATGCAGGGAAATCAGGCCGGGTTCAACAACCTGATTGCCCAGATGGGGACCGCGCTGACGGAGCCGCAACTGCGCCAACTCAAACGATACACCAACCGGCTGGTGCTGGCGCTGGACGCCGACGCGGCCGGGCAAAAAGCCACCCTGCGTGGGCTGGATGTCGCCCGGCAGACGTTGGACCGGGAGGTGGAGATAGTATTTGACCCGCGCGGGCTGGTGCGCCACGAGGCTCGCTTGCAGGCGGACATTCGTATTGCCACTCTGCCGGAAGGGTATGACCCTGACAGACTTATCAAGGCCGACCCGGCCGCTTGGTCCAGGTTGGTGGCAGACGCCCGGCCGGTGGTGGAATACATCATCAACGCCATCATAGCCCAGGCCCCGCCAGACGACGCCAAGGCCAAATCGGCCGCCGTGGACCGTGCCATCCCCATCATCCGCGACGTAGCCAATGCGGTGGAGCGGGACCACTATACCCAGTACCTGGCGCGACGGCTGGGAGTGGACGAGCGCACCCTGGTAGGCATGGTGATAGGTCCGGCCCGGCAGCGGCCGCAGCGGGTGCGGACAAAAACCCGCTCTTTGCAGCCAATGCCTCCGCCACCACCCAACTGGGATGGTGAGGAGGAAGCCGTCAGTCCAGCCCGGCCGGGACCCATGCCCTCCTCCCAGGAGGCGTATTGCTTGCGCCAGTTGCTGCTGGCCCCGGCCGCCTGGCGTCAGGCAAATCATTTACTGGCCGAGTTGGGCATGGGCCAGATCACGCCCTCGGATTTTTCCGATCTGCAGAATCGGATGATCTTTCTCACTTTGCAGCAGGCTGGCAGCTCTGACCAGGCGCGGGAGCATCTGGATCCAGAACTCCAACCCCGACTGAAAGCGATCGAGGCAGCGACCAGCCCGCATAACAACCACCCGCCAGAGAAAATCGCCAGCCATCTGGCATACACGGTGCTCCTCATACGCAAAGAGGCCACCGACCGTGCCAAAAAAGACCTGGATACAGCCTGGAGCGACGCGCTAACGGGGCATGACCGGCTGGCAGTTGGCGAATATCATCAACAGGTGTTAGAATTACAAGCGCTCCGGCTCAAGATAGACCAGGCGTTGGATAGAATCATCAACCCCTTGGCAGGAGATACTGAGCGCAGGAGATAGGCAGATGCGTGGGGCTGGAGATGGTGTTGGGAAGCGAGGACGCTGATTTGAGCAATCAGTCAACCAGCAGTGCTGAGGGTCAGGACAGAACCCAGGGGACCTACGACGCAACTGAAGACCCGGTTCGCATGTACCTGAAGGAGATCGGCCAGGTGGCGCTGCTGGAGCCGGATCAGGAGATCTGGCTCAGCACGCAAATGGCGGCCGGAGAGCACCTGCAAGACCTGCGCGAGTACCTGGCCGACCAGCAGGGCCAGGCCACAGCACAGGATGTATTGCAGGCTGTTTTTGAACATGCGGCCGCGTGGTGGGAAAAAACGGACACTATCTGCCGCGAGTTGAATGTTGCTCCCCCAGACCTGACCCAATTGACCCACGAGGCCAAGATGTTGCGCACCATGTGGCAGGATAATGGCCCTTCCTACCTGCGATCCTATCTGGAGGAGGGCGATTGGGGCTACGACGATGACTGGCGTGAGTTGGCGATTGCGGTGTTTGAGGTCTACCTGGGGCTGTACATGCTGCCGCCTTCGATCCAGGAGCGGTTGCTGGTCTGGAGCAAGCGCCGCGGCCGGATGCCTCACCCCAAGCGTACGTTTTGCAGTTGGCTCAACAGCGTCAGCCAGAACCCCTACGAGTTCTCTGACAACGAACATGCCATTGAGGCCCGCGCTGTGCTGGCAAAAAAGGCGCTGATCCGGGCCAACCTGCGGCTGGTGGTCAGTATCGCCAAGCGCTACATGGGGCGCGGTATCTCGTTTCTGGATTTGATTCAGGAGGGGAATATCGGCTTGCTACGGGCGGTGGACAAATTTGACCACACCAAGGGGTACAAATTCAGCACCTATGCTACGTGGTGGATTCGCCAGGCCATCAGCCGGGCAATAGCGGACCAGGCCCGCACCATTCGTATTCCGGTCCACATGGTGGAAACGATCAACAAGCTGATCCGCGCACAACGGAGGCTTGTGCAGGACCTCGGCCGCGACCCGACCTCCGAGGAGTTGGCGCTAGAGCTGGACGAACTGACCCCGGAAGAGATCAAGTTGGTGCGGGAAGCCTGGGCGGAGGGGGAACGGGTGGAGCCGGTGCTTGAGAAAAAGCTCCGGCGGGCCAGCAGCAAGGTCCGCCGCATTATGCGTATCTCTCAGGAGCCCATGTCGCTGGAAATGCCGGTTGGCAAGGAGGAGAGTAGCTCCCTGGGCGATTTTATTGAGGATGAGAGCATCCCGGGACCGGTGGATGCGGCTTCCAACCAATTGCTCAAGGAGCAGATCCACGGCGTGCTGGGGGTGCTGAACGAACGCGAGCGTGAAGTGCTGGAGATGCGCTTTGGCCTGTTGGACGGGGAGGATCACACCCTGGAGGAAGTGGGGAAGCACTTTGGGGTGACGCGGGAGCGTATTCGCCAGATTGAGGCCAAGGCGCTGCGCAAGTTGCGCCATCCCACGCGCAGCCGGGCTTTGCGCGATTACCTGGGCTAGGTATGCCTGCCGTTTCTACCTTTTGTCCCCAGTGCGGCCACGAACTGGTGGAAGAAGAGGCCGCCGGCCGCCCTCGGCCGGTGTGCCCATCCTGCGGGTACGTGGTTTACAGCAACCCGGTGCCGGGTGTGGGAGTGTTGTGCGAGATGGATGGTGGACTGCTGCTCATCCGGCGGGGCCACCCGCCGTTTGAAGGGCAGTGGGCGCTCCCCTCGGGCTACATTGAGGCGGACGAAAGCTCGGAGCAGGCGGCCGCGCGCGAGTGCCGGGAGGAGACCGGGCTGGAGGTGGAGCTGCTGGAGCTATTTGGGGTGGACTCGTTTAGTGGGGATTTACTGGGCAGTGGGCTGGTCATCTTTTACCGCGCCCGACCGGTGGGGGGGCAATTGCGGGCGGGTGATGACGCGGCCGAAGCGCACGTTTTTGGGCCAGAGGAACTACCGGAGTACATCCCCTTTCGCACTCACCGTGAGGTGATTGCCCGCTGGGCGGCCGTGCAGCGCGCTGGGCCACGCCTCTACGCGCCGGGCCCGGTCGTCCGGCCGGCGCGCATGGAGGATGAAGATCGCATCCTGTCGCTCCTGTACGCCATTCCTGCCAACCGCGAATTCTCGCCGGCCGACCGCGAGCAGGTCCACCGCCGCTTTCGGGAAAAGCTGGGTTTTGAAGTGCTGGTGGCCGAGATAGATGGCATCGTGGTGGGTTATCTGGTGCTCTCATTCCTGCCGGCGCTCAGCGGGATGCGGGCCTGGATTGATGATGTGGCGGTGGAACCCGCTTTCCAGCGCAAGGGGCTGGGCGCGGCGCTGGTGGAGGCCGCCATCCGGCAGGCAGACATGCGCGGGGCGACCCATCTGTTTGTGTACACCAGCCGGGGCAATACCGGCGCCCGCGAGTTTTACGCCGCCTGCGGTTTTGACCAGGATGGCGTGGCTCCGTTGCGGATTCGCTGATGGAGGTTGTCCGGCTGTGCGCCGATGATTACGATCGGATCGTAGCCCTCTGGGGGGAGGCAGGGCTGCCGTTCCGGCCGCTGGGCCGCGATTCACGGGCTGCGTTTGCACGGCAACTCGACAGCGGCGTCCAGGCTGCCTTTGGGGTGGAGCAGGACGGCCGGTTGGTGGGAGTGGTGACAGTCAGTCACGATAGCCGCAAGGGGTGGATCAACCGGCTGGCGGCGGCCCCGGACCTCCGGCGACAGGGAGTGGCGACGCGCCTGATCCGCACGGCCGAAGCGTACTTGCAAGGACAGGGGATTGAGCTGTACGCCGCGCTGATCCTGGAAGGGAACCAGGCCTCCATCGCCGCTTTTGAGGCGGCCGGGTACACGCACGCAGCCCCGGTGCTCTACTTTAGCAAGCGGCCGGACCCAGATGTCTGACCGCTAGTGCCCCCCACAACTGGCGCAACTGCCGGCCGAGCAGCCCGCGCACCCGCCGCCGCTACCCGTCACCGCTTTTCCGTCTGACCCACGGGCAGCAAAGACCGAGGCACAACGGCCGGATTCCGACGCGCAATGCGGGCAGGGGGCCGGCGCATCAGACTGGCTCATCGGCCGCATCTGGTCAAACTTGAGGTCGCAGGTTGGGCAATAGTACTCGTAGATCGGCATTGAAGCCTCGCTAGATCAACCCCATCTGCCGGCCGACCTGTTCAAATACCGCCAGCGCCCAATCGATCTGCTCTTCCGTGTGGGTAGCCATGTAGCTGGTGCGCAGCAGTGCCATCCCCTGCGGCACGGCCGGGGAGATGACCGGGTTGGTGTAAATGCCGGCGTCGTACAGCGCTTTCCACGTGAAAAAGGTCTTGTCGTCCGGGCCGATGATGACCGGAATCACCGGGGTCTGGCTGTGGCCGGTGTTAAAGCCCAATTCCTTCAACCCGGCCCGCATCCGCTCGGTGATGTCCCACAGGCGTTCCACGTGTTCCGGCTCGTTCTCCATGATGTCGATTGCCACCAGCACCGGGGTAACGCAGTGTGCAGGGATGGAAGCGCTAAAGATGAGCGAGCGGGCGTGGTGCTGGATGAAATGGACCACGTCTGCGTCACCGGCAATGAATCCACCCAGCGAGGCAAAGGATTTGCTAAAGGTCCCCATGATGAGGTCCACGTCGTCCGTCACGCCAAAGTGGGCGGCCGTGCCCCGGCCGTTGCCCAGCACCCCCATCGCATGTGCGTCGTCCACCATCAGCCGGGCGCCGTGTTTTTTGCATAGCGGAACGATCTCTGGCAGCGGGGCGATGTCCCCCCCCATGCTAAAGAGACCATCTACTACCACCAGCTTGGGCGTATCACCCGCTTTGTTCAGCACTCGCTCCAGGTCCTGCATATCGTTGTGGCGGAAGCGCAGCATCTGCCCAAAGGAGAGTCGCGCCCCGTCCACAATGCTGGCGTGGTCATCTTTGTCGGTGATTACAATGTCACCTTTGCCCACCAGCGAGGAGATGGTGCCCAGGTTGACCTGCATGCCGGTGCTAAAGACCAGCGCCGCTTCCTTGCCCACAAACGCGGCCAGCTTTTGCTCGAGTTCCTGATGCAACGCCAGTGTGCCGTTCAAAAACCGCGAACCGGTGCAACTGGTGCCAAATTGGTCGACCGCGTCAATTGCCGCTTGTCGCACCCGGGGATGGGTGGTGAGGCCAAGGTAGTTGTTGGAGCCGAGCATCAATAGTTTGTGGCCATCAATGATCACCTCTGTCCCTTCCGTATCTTCCAGCGGCAAAAAGTAGGGATAAAACCCGGATGCCTTTAAATCGCGGGCGGCCGTGAATGAGTAGCACTTTTGAAACAGGTCTTTCATTGTTCGCTCCTCTGACTGTTTTGGGCAGACCTCGTTGAGATGCCCGGCTATTGCTGGCAGGATTGTAGTTCTGACCGGCCGTCTCGTCAAGTCGGTTTTTGATCTTTGGGCATGAGGTCGGACATCGGCAAGTCATTTGCATCCGATATGGTGGGTTCGAGAGGGTGGGAGTAATAACCCCCACCCCCTCTCTTTCTCAGTGGCCAATGCGGGACCTCAACTGTTTTCACCCCGTGTCCAAGCCTTCAGGGCCGGCAGAAAAAGTGGGCAACCTTCTGCAATTGGGTACAATCACCCGCTGTGGAGATGCACATGCGCACGACAGCCCAGGTGGTCATTATTGGCGGCGGCATCCAGGGTGTCAGCCTGGCCTACTACCTCGCCCGGCGCGGGCTGACGGATGTGGTCCTGCTGGAAATGGAGATGCTGGGCAGCGGCTCGTCGGGGCAATCGGCCTCGGTCATCGGCCACGCCTTTCAGAACGAGCAATGCCTTCCGCTGACCCGTCTTTCCTACGATTTACTGATGGACTTTGCCGAGGAGACCGGCACCAGCCCCGATTTTGAGCCTATCGGCTGCCTGGCCTTGGCCGGCCCGGCCGCAGACTGGATGCGCGACCGCCACGCATTGTTGCAGCAGCTTGGCGTGTCGAGCGAGCTATTGGATGCGGATGGTATTCTGCAATTGACGCCCGGCCTGAACCTGGAGGGGATTGAGGTGGGGCTGTACGTCCCAGGCGACGGCGGCCTGGATGCGCACATGATTATCAGCGGCTGCGCCGGCCGGGCGCGGCAGCTGGGCGTCCAGATAGTTGAAGGGGTGCGGGCGGTAGGGCTGGAGATGCGTGGCGGCCGGGTGGCCGGTGTGCGCACCACGGCCGGGCTGATTGCGGCCGACTGTGTGGTGAACGCGGCCGGGGCCCGCGCACGGGAGGCGGCCGGCTGGGCCGGGATGGACCTGCCCATCACCAACATCAAGCGGCACATCGTCGTCACCGGTCCGGTGGCGGCTTATCCCCGGCCGATCCCGTTTACCTACGAATGGGAAAAGCCGTGGTACATTCGCCGCGAGGGGCCGGGCCTGCTGATGGGGATGGGGTCTAAACCAACCGTCGCTGGCGATCTGGCGGTGGAGGCGGACGTGGTCGAGCAGATCATCGACTATGCCATTTACCGTGCCCCGGCGCTGGAAGAGGCCGGGCTGATGACCGCCTGGGCGGGCTTGCGGCCGGTCACCCCGGACGACAGCCCGATCATGGGCGAGGCGGCGCACCTGCGCGGCTTTATCAACGACTGCGGCTGGGGCGGGCATGGGGTGATGCACGCGCTGGGGGCCGGACTGTCGCTGGCGGAACTGGTCGCCGACGGCCGGGCCACTTTGCTCGACCTGGCACCTTTCCGGGCTGAGCGGTTTGCCGGAGTCAGTTGACCAAGGGCGGTTTTCCGGACCCCTTGCCAACCGCGGCCGTTTGTGGTCCAATGTCAGGCGTCACACATCAACCTTGAGGATTTATCTGCAATGACCAAGATCACCTTCCTTGGTGCGGGGAGCACCATCTTTGCCAAAAACCTGTTGGGCGATATCCTCAGCTTCTCAGAGCTGACCGACGTGACCATCAGCCTGCACGACATTGACCCGGACCGACTGCGTACTTCCGAAATCGTGGCGCACAAGATTGTCCAAACGCTGGGCGTCAACCCCACCATTGAGGCCACGCTCGATCGGCGTGCTGCGTTGGAGGGGGCCGACTATGCCATCGGTATGTTCCAGATCGGCGGCTACCGGCCGTCGACAGTGACCGATTTCGATATCCCCAAGAAATATGGCCTGCGCCAGACTATCGGCGACACGCTGGGGATTGGCGGTATTATGCGCGGGCTGCGCACGGTGCCAGCAACGCTGGCGATGTGCCGCGATATGGAGCAGGTTTGCCCGGATGTGCTCTTTCTCAACCACGTCAACCCAATGGCGATCATCTGCTGGGCGCTGAGTTGCGCAACGCCGATCAAAACGGTGGGGTTGTGCCATAGCGTGCAGGGCACGGCCGAGCAACTGGCCTATGACCTGCGCATCCCCAGTGAGGAGATCAACTACCTCTGCGCCGGCATCAACCACATGGCCTTTTACCTGCGCTTTGAGCGTAACGGCCGGGACCTTTATCCGTTACTCTATCAGGTGATGGCTGACGGCCGGGTGCCCTCTGGCAACCGAGTGCGTTACGAGATGTTGAGGCGATTGGGTTACTTTGTCACCGAGTTCGAGCGAGCATTTTGCCGAGTACGTCCCCTGGTTTGTCAAGCGCGACCGGCCGGACCTGATCGAGCGCTTTGACATCCCATTGGACGAATATATCCGCCGCTGCGAGCAGCAGATCGACGGCTGGGGGGCGATGCGGGAATATCTGAAGAGCCCGGATGCAGACCTGCCGGTGGAGCGCAGCCACGAGTACAGCGCGACCATCATCCACAGCCTGGAAACCGGCACACCGCAGGTGGTGTACGGCAACGTGCCCAACCACGGGCTGATTGACAACCTGCCCGAGGGTTGCTGTGTGGAGGTCCCGTGCCTGGTGGACAAGAATGGCGTCCAGCCGGTTCGCATCGGGTTGCTGCCGCCGCAGTTGGCAGCGCTGATCCAGACCAACGTCAATGTGCAGGCGCTGACGGTGGAAGCGGCGCTGACCGGCCGGCGGGAGCACATCTACCACGCCGCCATGTTGGACCCGCACACGGCCGCCGAGTTGGACCTGGACCAGATTTGGGCGCTAGTGGACGATCTGATTGCTGCCCACGGCGAGTGGCTGCCGGAATATCATAGGACTGGCGGGTGAACTGCGTTATTCTCATCATCTAGGTTCTCAGGAGGCAGACATGACATTTACTTATGCTGTTTTGGGCGCCGGCCGGCAGGGGACGGCAGCCGCTTACGATATGGCTCGTTGGGGCGACGCCGGCCGGATCATTCTGGCTGATTACGACCTGCAGGTGGCGCAGAGCGCGGCCGCCCGGGTGAACCGGTTGGCCGGCCGGCCGGTGGCCGAGGCCGCCCAGGTTGACGTGCGCGATCTGGCGGCCGTGGAGCGGTTGCTCACCGGGGTGGACTCGTTCCTCAGCGCGGTGCCGTACTACTTTAACCTGGACATCACCCGGGTGGCCATCAAGACCCAATCCCATATGTGCGACCTGGGTGGCAACACCGACATCGCCCGGCAGCAACACGCCTTTTCCGAACAGGCCAGGGCGGCCGGCATCAGCATTGTGCCCAACTGCGGCCAGGTGCCGGGGATGGGCACTACGCTGGCAGTTTACGCGATCGAACTGCTGGACCAGGCGGTAGATGTGTTCATCTGGGATGGCGGCATTCCGCAGAATCCCCGGCCGCCGTTCAACTATCTCCTTACCTTTCACGTCGCCGGGCTGACCAACGAGTACGCCGAGCCGGCCATCTACCTGCGCGATTGGAAGATCACCGAGGTGGAGCCCATGTCCGAGGTGGAGACGGTCGAGTTCCCAGCGCCGATTGGCACTCTGGAGGCCTTTGTGGCCGGTGGCGGCACCGACACCATGCCCTGGACCTACGAGGGCAAAATCCGCACTCTGCAGAATCTCACCCTGCGCTATCCCGGCCACCATGCCCAGCTCAAGGCGTACTACCAGCTTGGCCTCTGGGATCTTCGACCCGTCCGGGTGGGCGAGTTGGAGGTGGTGCCTCGCGATGTCTTTCACGCCCTCTTTGAGCCCAAGGTGACCTATCCTGAGGACAAGGACCTGTTCATCATCCGGGTGCGGGCATATGGCAAGAAGGACGGCCGGGATGCTGAGGCGCTGGTGGAGATCATTGACTATTATGACCAGGAGACCGGCTTTACTGCCATGGAGCGAGGAACCGGCTGGAGCGCTGCCATCGTGGCCGAGATGATGGCCCGCCGGCAGACGCCGCTGGGCGCAGGTGGGGTGGAGGCCCAGGTGCCGGCCCGGCCGTTTGTGGAAGAGGCCCGCAAGCGCGGCATGAACGTCACGGAGCAAATTGCCACGCGCTAGCAAAAGGAGCAGTGCAGGGATGAACGCGAACAGCAAGGTCCGGCCGCGCATCACGGTGTTGAGCCAGGAGCAGATCGGCCGGGTACACCAGTACTCGCTGGAAATCCTGGCTACCGTGGGGGTGCGGGTGGATTCCCAGGCGGCGCGGGCGATCTTTGCCCGCGGCTCGACCGCCGGCTGGGCTCAACTGGACGGCGACCGGGTGCGGCTGCCCCGCGAGCTGGTTGAGTGGGCGCTGGCGGCGGCCCCAGCCAGCGTGGCGGTCTACGGCCGGGGCGGGGAGCCAGCCTTCTGCCTGGGCGCGGGCCAGGAGACCCGCTTTGGGATTGGTGTGACCGCGCTTTACCTGCAGGACCCGCTCACCGACCAGGTAACCCCCTTTACCCGCCAGCACATGGGGATGATGTCCCGTTTGGGCGGCGCGCTGCCCTCGTTTGACGTGATCTCGACGCCGGGTGTGGTGCAGGATGTCCCGGCCGGGCTGTCGGACCTGATCGGCGCGTTGGAGATGATGGCCAACACGGCCAAGCCGCTGGTGCTGCTGGTCTCCGAAGAGGAGCGCTACCCGGCCGTGCTGGACCTGCTGGCCCATCTTCACGGCGACTTGTCTGCACGGCCGTTTGTGATCCCCTATTTCAATCCCATCACCCCGCTGGTCATCAACCAGGGGACGGCCGACAAGATGCTGGAGACCATCGAGCGCGGGCTGCCGTTCATCTATTCCAACTATGGCATGGCGGGGGCGACGACCCCCATCACCCCGGCCGGGACGCTGGCGTTGCTCAACGCGGAGTTGCTGGCCGGGCTCACGCTCAGCCAGTTGGTCAAAGAGGGCGCACCGGTGATTTTAGGCATCCTTCCCGCCTTTTTTGACATGCGCGGGATGGCCAATTTCTACGACCCGGTGAGCTATCTGCTGGACCTGGCCTGCGCCGAGCTGATGGCCCACTATCAGGTGCCCCACTGTGGCACTTCGGGCAGCGGGATGGGATGGGGGGCGGACCTGATTGCCGGCGGGCATCAGTGGCTCAACCACCTGCTCAGTTGCCTGGGGCTGGTGGGACTGGCCCCCTTTGTAGGCGATAATCTGGGCTCGACGGCTACCTCCCCGGCCGTGATCGTCTACGCCAACGAGGTGATTGCCCAGGCGCGGGGCATGGCGGCCGGCTTTGCGCTCGACCCGGCCGCGGCCGCGCTGGACGAGATTGCGCAGGTGGGTCCGGCCGGCAACTTTCTCACCACCGTCAGCACGCTCAAAGGTTTCCGCACGGCCTATTACCAGAGCGCCCTCTTTTCCAACCTGACGCTGGACGAGTGGCGTCGTCAGGACCAGCCGCGAGCCGAGGATCGTCTGCGGGAGCATACCCGCGCGTTGCTGGATAGCTCTCCAGCGCCGGATGATCGCGATGAATTGATCGGCCGAGGCGAGGGGTTTATCACGAGTCTATTCCGGTAATCGTTTACTGCGGAAAGTGACCAGAAGAGGTTAACATGGATTCGAAATCGTTTGACACCCGCGCGGTACACGCTGGCGAGCGAGCGCCACACGGCCGGCACATCCCGGTTGCCACCCCCATCCATCCATCGGTGAGCTACCTGTACGAGAGCGCCGATGAACTGGAAGCGGTGCTGGGAGCCGAGCGGCCGGGCTATGTCTATCACCGTTACGGCAACCCCACCGTGGCCGCATTTGAGGCGGCGATGGCCGATCTGGAGGGGGGCCAGGCAGCGATGGCCTACGCTTCCGGTATGGCGGCCATCCACGGTGCGCTGCTTGCGGCCGGGGTGCGCGCCGGCGCTGGCGTGGTCGCCGCGTTGGACGTGTACGGCGCGACCTTTGCTCTGACCGGCCGGCTGCTGGCCGAGTTGGGTGCCAGGGTGCAGTTGGTGGACGTGACCGACCTGCCGGGCGTGGAGCGAGCGCTGACGGAAATCCGCCCGGCCGCGCTGTTGGTGGAGACAATCTCCAACCCGTTGCTCAAGGTGGCAGACCTGCCCGCGCTGGCCGAGGTGGCCCATCAGCATGGGGCGCAGTTGCTGGTAGATAGCACCTTTGCCACTCCCTGGCTGTGCAACCCGCTGGCGCTGGGGGCGGATATGGCTATCCACAGCGCCACCAAGTACATTGGCGGGCACGGGGATGTGATGGCGGGGGTGGTGGTCTGTTCGGCCGGAACGCGGCCGGCGCTGTACGAGCTGAACAAGCTGGTGGGTGGAGTGCTGGGGCCATTTGAGGCCTGGCTGGCGCTGCGCGGCCTCAAAACACTGCCGCTGCGGATGGCGCGCCAGTGCGACAACGCGTTGCAGGTGGCCCGCTGGCTGGCAGCGCACCCGGCCGTGGCCCGTGTCAACTATCCCGGCTTATCGGGTCACCCACAGTACAACCTGGCCGAGCGATTGTTTGCCGGCCGGGGCTATGGCGGTGTGCTCTCTTTTGAGATTGCGGGCGCAGACAAGGCGGCCGTCTTTCGCTTTATGGAGTCGCTAGCGTTATGCCTGCCCGCCACCAGCCTGGGCGACGTGTACACGCTGGTACTTCATCCTGCGACCTCCTCGCACCGGGCTTTGAGCCCGGCCGAGCGGGCGCAAATCGGCATCCCGGATGGGCTGGTGCGGCTCTCGGCGGGGATCGAGGATCCGGCCGACATCATCGCCGACCTGGATCGCGCGTTAGCGCAAGTCAGATGATGGCCGCCTCTTGCCCGGGGCGCTGGCACAAACCTTGCATCTACCATCTCCAGGTGTTTGGCGAGGTATGGAGATGCTCTGGCTGATTATACCGGGATTCCTATTCATGCTCCTGCTCTGGTGCTGCATCGCCCTCTCCGGCGACATTGCCGAGGTTGAAGAGCGCGAGCAGGGCATTCGCCGTTCGTAACGTTCACCACTCCCCGGCGTACCGCACGTCGTACGGCCGCACCTGAAGGGTGGTGTAAGCCCACTGGAGTTCCACCAATTGCCGGGTGTGCAACAGATCATGCGCCACCCAGGCAGCAAACATGTCCCCGGCCGCTATCCGAAAGCCCCACGGCAACTCACAGGACGCCTTCCACTCCGGCCGGCCCAGACCACGCAGCCAGTCCAGCGAATCCTGCCGCGCTGCCCAAAACCCCTCCAGCGCCGCCAGAAAGTCCTGCTGGTTGTAGTGCCGTTGCTGGACCCAGCCTTGCGGGTCGATCCCGGGCCAGGGCTGGTCCGGCCGGTGCAGGATGTAATCCAGCCGGACCCGGAAATCCTCCCGCTCCTCGTCGTACAGGTGGTGGATCACTTCCAGGATGGACCAGGCGTCCGGCGCTGGCTTCCACCGCGCCTGCTGATCGGTTACGTGTTCCACCATGGCACGAATGACTTGGGCGCTGTGTGCCATCTGCGCGATCAATGCATCCAACTCCATGTGATTCCTCCTACTGTTTGGCCTGGTAATCAGCCAGGCAGTGTGAAGATTTTTCGGGGGGTGTGCTGGCGACAACTCGAGTCGACTGCAGTGTGCCCGCGTTGTCCATGCGCTCATATAACCATGGCGATGCTGACCAGCCCTAGCGCTATCAGGACCCCAAAAATACCCAGCCAGACCCATTGCCCCTTTTGGGCAAAGTAGCCAGGGCTCACGATAGCCGTGTAAAACAACATACCCATGGCTACCAGGAAAACGTTTCTGCCCCAGGTCTGTCCGCCAAGCAAGCCAATTCCGCCGACGATCAAGCAGGACGCGGTCACCATCTCGGCCGCAATGTGAAACCAGATGCGGACAGGTTCATGTTCCAGTTCGGGAATCTGTTCGGAGAGGTACGAGAAGGCCCACTGCCCAATCATTCCCACGCCTACGATAATGGCAAAACCGGCCGCAAAGCTCATGGATGGTCCTCCAGGGATACAAGCCGTTCAACAATGGATGTGAAAGCGCATCGCGCGTCATGGCAGATACCATGCCAGTGCGCGGGAGGTTCGATTCCTGGTTTCATCCGCCCATCCCGATGGTTTTGAGCAGCCCTTCCACGGCGCTGACGGCCCCGGCCGTCAGGCCCGCCTCCTTGCCGGCCGCCAGCGGGTCTTTGCCTGCCAGTTTGGCTTTGGCTATCGCATTTTCGCCGCGGCCGTGATGTGCGGGTTGAGCAGAAGAAAGGCCAACACAAATGGCCAGGTTACCCCAATAATCAGCCCCGCGCCAATGCCTTTGATGCAACTTTTGAAAAAGTCCTTCAGTTCGGCCAGCTCGGTATCATTGCCGGGTTGATCGGGTTGTGGCATGGCGTTTGCTCCTCATGGTGATCTGGTGGTCTGTCAGGAGTTTGTGATTGGCTCCACACATTCCAGCGGAACCCAGCCAGTCTCCCCGGCCGGTGAAATCGCCAGTTGCCGGCCGGGATGGTTGGGTCACGCCGTAATGAGTGCAGTATACTCGTTTTAGCGGGCGGGGCCAACTACGGCCGGCAGGCTTGTGGCGTCGGTTGGAATCAGCCTCCTCTCCAGGTGAGGGGGAAGTACACTCGTTTTGCTTTGCCCAGCACGGCCCACAACCCTAATCGGTCGGGGGTTGCGGTGATTGTCCTGTTAACCAAGTCCAGACGGCTGCTGGGTTCTTGCACCCACCGTGTGCCGTCCCAATGGTAAAGCATCAGGGTATCCTCAATAATGATGGGGTCCACGTTGGCGTCTGCATAGTGCACGACGGTAGTGTAAGTGGCATTTTGAGACAGATCGGCCGGCTCGCCTGTATCGGAGTAAATTGAAGTCAACTCAAACGTATGCCCAATTCCTGCCAGCGAGCCTGTGTTCTCGTCGGTGAAAAAAAGGCGGTAGGACAGATTGGCGGTTTGGCTAAAGGCCCCGCTTGAGAATATCAGGGTGGTATCCTGGTTGCTGGATGAAAGCTGGCTCCCGGCCAGGGGTATCTGACCCTCGACCCTGTCGCGCAGCAGTCGCAAAACGACCAGCCCGCCCGGTCCATCGGTCACATAGGCATAGTTGCCGTCAACTGTCACGTCCTGCGTTGCTCCTGCTGTGTGAAACCCGCTTTTCCTCTGCGGGGATGCCGGGTTGTGAACATCAATCATGTGCAAGCCAGAATAGTAATCGGCCACAAAAGCATAGCCGTTCCCAGCCCACACGCCGCGGGCTTCTTCGAGGGCTTCAAATGCCCCTGCCTCAAAGGGGAGCGTCGGGTGGCGTATGTCAATGATGCGCAGCCCCCCAGATCCATCGGCAACGTAGGCGTAGTTTCCGACCACCATCACCCCTTGCGCCTCGCCTGGCGTGTCGAGGATACCCCATAGCCGGGGCGCGGCCGGGTCGCTGACGTCCACAATCTGCAGGCCGTCATCCCAACCAGTCAGGTAGACTGTGCGATCGGTGACTACCACGTCTGGCCTAAGGCCGGTCGGAAAATAAGCCTGACTGATTTCCTGGGGCGCGGCCAGGTTGCTCACATCGAAGATGCGCAAGCCGCCGTTGCGGTAAACTATGTAGGCGTAATTTCCTTCAATCGCCAGGTTCCAGGGGACCCCCTGATCTATCTGGAAGTATTGGGTAATCTCGCTGGGCGCGGCCGGGTTGCTAACGTCAATCATGTGTAAATAACCGAAGTAGATCTTGGACCAGGTTCCGCTTGTCACTATGTCAACGTTGCCAATGGTGGCGATTCCCCATGCTTCATAAGGAGTGGCAAACCTACCTGACTCCTTTGGGTAAGCCGGGTCGCGCACATCCACAATGTGCAGCATGTTACCGCCGCAAGAGGACGTCATGTGGGCATAGCCATCTTGGACGACAACGTTCCATGCATACCCCGGCCCATCATACGCAGACACCTCGGACAAGTTGGCCGGATCGATCGCATTGAGGATACGCAGGCCCCGGCTTGCATTGGCCACAAAGACCGTGTTCCTGGCCGTTGCCACCCCGGCGCCCTGCCCCGGCGTGTGGAGAACCTCGATTTGCTTCGGGGCAGTGGGATCGCTGACGTCCCAGACTTCAAGGCCACCCCGACTGCCCCAAATGGAGAAGTAAGGCAGATAGGCAATCTGACCGTTAACCTGAATGTCGGAGTAAATCAGTACGCCTGGGCTGCCTGCCCTTGTCACTTGCTGCGGGTTGGTGGGGTCGCGCACGTCAAGAATGTGCCAGCCTTCAAAGCCCGCCTCGACGTAAGCATAGTTTTCCACAACAGCCACGCTATATGCTCGTGGCCAGCCGGTAAAGGATCCGACTTCCAGGGGGTAGGGCGGCTCGGCCACGTCAATGATGCGCAGGCCTCCTTCATATCCATCGGCAATATAGGCATACCTGCCAGACACGGCCACCCCTTGAGCCATACCTGGTGTGTCCCAGGCGCTGATCTCATGTGGGTTCATGGGGTTGCTTATATCCACAATTCGAAGGCCAGCGTCCCCGTCGGCAAGATAAGCATAGTTCCCGGCAACCGCCACATCACGGGTGATGCCAAAGGTGTCAAAAAAGCCGATCTCATGTGGCCCGGCCGGAAGGCCGATATCCAGGATGCGCAAGCCGCTCTCTCCGGTTGCCAGAAAGGCAAGGTCCCCTGCTATGGCCACTGCCTGGATCATACCGGGCAGTACCGCGCTTTGCCCGACCAGGGCCGGGTCCGCCGGGTTGCTCACGTTCATCACAAACAGGCGCGGCCCCACGCCAAAATAGGCATAGTCTCCTTCCACGGCAACGGCGCGCGTTTCCCCTCCAATCTGCCCGACAAGCTCCAGCAAGGGCGGATCAACCACTGAGCTGGCGGCCGGGCGCCCCGCTGATGCAGCTAAAAGTCCTAATACGGCCACCATCCAAAGAATCCCTTGTGTAATGGTCCCCTTCTTCATATCCTTGTCTCCTGTACCAACCCGGCCCGGAAGTTGGAAAACTGCTCGGAGTGTTACGGTGTGGTGACCTAATCAGGGGGTGGGTTGAACTTTCCGTCCATCCGGCCGCCCTCGAGCACAGTATACCTTATGTCCGTTGCTGGTCAAATGAACAGATACCGGCCGTCAGAGGATCAGCCCTACCGCGAAGCAAAGACTGTAGGCCAACTCCAGCCGGGCGGTGTCGGCCAGTGCCTTGTTGAGAACCCGGCCGCTCTGGTGAAAAACCAACGCACCCAACGGCCAGGTCAGCGGGAACGAGAGCCAACTCAGCAGAACCCACGGCCGGGCTGCGCCGGCCGCCCACATCAGCGCGGGCATCAAGTAGGCCGCCCGCACCAGCCAGGCGTACTCTGCCCGGGCAAAGTTGGCCCCAAACCGGACTGCCAGCGTGCGCTTGCCGGCCGCCCGGTCCGATTCCATGTCGCGCAGGTTATTGACCACCAGAATGGCGCTGGAGAGCAAACCCATCGGCGCGGCCGCCCACCAGGCAGTAGTGCTTACCGTCCCGGCCTGCACGTAATACGTGCCGCAGACGGCCGCCAGCCCAAAAAAGAGAAAGACGAACAGTTCGCCCAGGCCGTGGTAGCCCAACGGGAAAGGCCCGCCGGTATAGGCCACGGCCGAGACCATCGCCAGCAGCCCCACCGCCAGGATGGGCCAGCCGCTGACGGTGATCAGGTAAACGCCGATCAGCGCAACCAGAGCCAGGACCAGTAGCATGCCGCGCCGGACCTGGTTCGGCGTCAGCAGGCCGGCCTGGGTCACCCGCAGCGGCCCTAACCGTTCTCCCGAATCGGCACCTTTTTGAAAGTCGAACAGGTCGTTCGCTAGATTGGTGGCCACCTGCAGCAGCAGCGCGCCGGCCAATGCTCCCAGCGCTGGCCCCGGCCGGAATGCGCCTTCGCCAATAGCTGCTGCCGTGCCGACGATAACGGGGGCCGCCGCGGCCGGCAATGTCTTCGGCCGGGCGGCTAACAGCCAGATCTCAAGTGTGTTGCGTGGCGTTTTCATAGGATGCTTCTCAAGTTGATAGTGCCGGACCCTGTCGGCCACCAGGTGGATTGCCAGACGCCGCAATTATACTCCAAATCCGGTAGGCTGGTTGCCTGCCCAGTCGAATTGTGCCATAATCGCGGCCGTCGGGGTAATGTGCTGCTAGCTCTGGGAGGCATCATGATGGATAGTATCGAATACAAGCGACGGGTCAATGCCTGGTGCATGTACGACTGGGCCAACTCGGCATTTGCCACTACTATCTTGGCGGCCGTATTACCGGTCTATTACAGCCAGGTCGCCGGGGCCACGCTCCCCAGTGAGGCGATCGCGACCGCCTACTGGAGTATTGGCCTCAGCGTCTCGCTCTTTATCGTCGCCCTCCTCTCCCCTATTCTGGGTACCATCTCGGACGTGATGCGGGGCAAAAAGCGCTTTCTTTCCATCGCGGTCGGAATCGGCGTGGTGGCCACCGGCCTGCTGGTGCTGGTGGACACGGGCGATTGGATGCTAGCCTCACTGCTGTTTGTCTTTGGGCGGATTGGCTTTACCGGCGCTAACGTCTTTTACGATGCGTTGCTGCCGCATGTCGCCGCTGAAGAGGATCAGGACCGGGTCTCCACCCGAGGCTACGCCATGGGTTACCTGGGTGGTGGTTTGCTGTTGGCAGTCAACGTGGCGATGATCCAGTTTTTGCCCGGTACCTGGGGCCCGCGGCTCTCGTTCCTTAGCGTTGCTATCTGGTGGGCGGTCTTTTCTATTCCCATTTTCCTGCGCGTGCCGGAGCCACCGGCCGCGACCGCCAGCCTGGGGCCTGAAGAAAACGTGATCGCGGTTAGCTTTCGCCGCATTGCACACACGCTGCGCGATGTTAGCCGCTATCGTCAGCTGTTCAAATACCTGATCGCCTTCCTGATCTACAATGATGGCATTGGCACCATCATTGGCGTGGCAGCCATTTACGGGGCCGAGCTGGGGTTTGGCAGCGTCGAGTTGATTCTGGCTCTGTTGTTGGTGCAGTTTGTGGGCATCCCCTTTAGCGTGATCTTTGGCCGCTTGCCGAGCAAGGCCGAGAAGCGCCGGCCGCTGTTTCTGGCTTTTATCCTCTTCAACCTGGTGTTCCTGCCGATGATAGGCATTGGCGGGGCGCGGTTGTTGCCAGACGACCTGGTTGGCGCTCCGCCCGCTCCTTTTGAGCGCGTCGGCGCGGCCGTGGGCGAGGGGGTTTATCCGGCCGGAGATGCGGCCATGCAGTTCACCGGTGACTGGCGCAGCGAGATAGTGCCGGCCGAGGAAGTACGCCTGGCCACCGACGTTGAGTATCGGGTTACCGGCGAGGTGGGAGCGCGTTACGATTTCGAGTTCAACGGACAGAAGGTGGAACTGACCTACAGCACCGGCCCCGACCGGGGTATCTGGGCTGTTGAAATGGATGGCCAGCCGTTGCTGGCCGGGCGTGCCCAGGAGCCGGTCACGATGGATGGCTACAACCCGGCCGTGCGTTACGGTATGCGGTTTACGGCCCAGGCTTCCAAACCGGGCCTCCATACGCTCAGTATCGTCAACACCGGGGAGCGGGGCAGCAAGAGCCAGGGCAGTGTGATGACCGTGGCTCAGGCCAAGGTTCAGCCCCCTATTCGGCAGAGCAACCTGGGCGCGATTGTCGGTCTGATTGTTGGCGTGGAGATTGTTGGCTTTGTGCTGGCGCTGTTGCTGGGACCCAGACTCTTTGCAGGGCTGGCGGCCCAATTGGATACCAGGCGCAGTGTCATCCTGGCACTCGTCGTCTATGCGGTGATAGCTGTCTGGGGCTTTTTCCTCGACTCGGTGATCGAGTTCTGGTTGCTGGCGTGGATGGTAGCGGTGGTGCAGGGGGGTAGCCAGGCGCTCAGCCGCAGCCTGTACGCCAGCATGTCCCCGGCCTCCAAGAGCGGCGAGTTCTTTGGCCTTTACGGCGTGATGGAAAAGTTCTCCGCCATTATCGGGCCGTTGCTGTTCGCCGCCGCGGCTACCATCTTTGGCAGCAGCCGCCCGGCCGTACTGAGCCTGATCGCGCTCTTTATTATTGGCATTGCGCTGCTGGTGCGGGTGGATGTGGACGAAGGGCGGCGAATTGCCCGCGAGGAGGATGCTGCCCTGCTGAGATAGCCACATTAGCAGTCCGCTCGGCCGTATGGGAATCGTAGGGTGGATATTACCAATGGCTGGTTGACAAGCGAAGGAGGAATCCGTTATACTGTGCCCAACTAGTGTTGAGAACGGGCATGATAAATTCTCACATCAGCAAAACAGACATTTCCAGCACGCGGGCCACTGTGCCCGCGTGCTTTGTTTAGGCGGTGTTGTAGCAAAACAGAAAGGAAAGGAGAGTAAGATGGATTATGGGATGATTGGAAAGATCGAGAAAGCCAAGCGGTATGCAGAGGAGATTGACAGAATTCGGTTCGAACAGTTTGCCGTCACCTTTGACGGCGACAACAACCCCCACCGGCTGATGTTTGCCGAGGGAAGCTGGCACTGCGATTGCAGCTTTTTCTCCACCCGCGGTTTTTGCAGCCACACCATGGCGATGGAGCGGATTCTGGGCCCCATGCTGCCCAACGGGAAAGCACAACCCAACTAGCAGGTCCGGCCAGACGGCCGGGGTCTGAAACAGGACGAGCGGAGATGTTGGTGTCTCCGCTCGTTTGCGTTATAATCCCTGCCGTCGGTGCCATGCCGAGCCTGGGATGTTGATGGGAATGCCGCGATGCGCCTCTGGATGCAATTTACCCTGCTGATGCTGTTGCCGTTGGCGGCGCTGATTCTCACCCTGATCCTGGTCCAGCACCGTCGGGCGCGCCATACGCGGGCCGTTGTCCCCCTTGCCGCCGGCATTTTGCTCAACGGCTTCTGGGCCAGCGGCCTGGCCGCCCAATTCGCGGGTGAGGGTTTGGCTCCGGCGCTGGCATTGGCCTGGCAGCGAGCGGCCGTGTATGCCTTTCCCCTGGCGGCCGTTGCCTTTCTGCACGCCACACATGCCTTCATGCGCCATCAGCAACCAACCCAGCGCCATTGGCGCGGTTGGGTAGCGGGCGGTTTGCTGGCAACAGTGCTGCTGGATCCGCAGCTGATGCCCTATTCGTTGCCGGAGGTGCATGTGGCCGGCCGGGTTATTATCCACGCCGGCTGGTGGCGGGCTGCGTGGGTGATTCTGTGGGGCGTGCCGGCCGCGGCTGCGCTGGTTACCATCTGGCGCAATTACCCGCACAAAGCCGGCCCTTTCCACCGCAACCGCGTCCGCTATTGGGCGTTGGCGGTTGCGGTCAACCTGGCTGGCGATCTGCTGGCGTTAGTGGGGCAACTACCCAGTCTGGCGCAGGCGGGCGCCGCGGTCAAAACACTGGCGGCAATTATGATCACGCTTGATGTGATCACCTTCCGTCTGCCAGACCTGCGCAATGTGTTGCGCCGCGCTATGGGGATATTGACCAGTGGGGCCATAACCTTTGCCTTCCTGCTGATCGGTATGCTGGGGGCGCAGTCTATCTTGCTCTGGCTGGAAGGTCCGTTGACCACCTATTGGCTCACGGCCGGATTGGCATTGGCGCTCGCTGCGCTCTTTGTGCCGGTCAGGTTTGCCGTTGGAAAGCTGGTCCAGGGACTGGTGTTCAAAGGGGCATACGATCTGGACGTCGTCTTGCGTAACTATAGCGAGCGCATCAGCCAGGTGCTCGAGCTGGATTCATTGGCGGAAACAGTGGTGGAGGCGGTGGACAGCGCACTCCGCATCCGGCACGGCGCGTTGCTGATGGTTCACGTCAATGACGAGGGGGTTTTTACCTTTGCTCCGGTGCACCTTCCCAGCCGTTCGCCCTTGCCGGCGCTGGTTTGCCCGGTGCATAGTCCGTTAGTTCGGCATCTGGTGGATGGTGCCGACGCACTGGCTCAATATGACGTGGATGTCCTGCCCGAGTTTGACCGCCTCTCGGCCGGGGAGCGCGAGGTGCTGGAACAGTGGGATGCGGAACTCTACGTGCCTATTCGCTGCCGCGGCCAGTCAACCGGCGTGCTGGCGCTGGGGGCCAAGGTGTCTGGTGACCCGTACCTGGACCTGGACTTGGCGCTGCTGAGAATGCTGGCGGATCAGACGGCCGTGGCGTTGGAAAATGCCCGCCTGTTTGAGGATTTACGTGCCCTGAACCAACGAATCACCGAAATGAACCAGGAGATAGGGCGCTCCAACCTGGAATTGGTGGAATTGGACAAGCTCAAATCCAGCTTTATCGGCACCATCACCCACGAGTTGCGCAGTCCGCTGGTCCCCATCGACCTCTCCCTTCAGTTGATCAAAAAGCATGGGCTGGAAAACATGCTGCCGGAGCAACGGGAACAGGTGGAAAAACTGGGCCAAAGCTTTGGCAGACTGCGCCGCATGGTGGATGATCTGATCTCCTTCGCCAGTTTGGTCAGCAAGCAAAAGGTGCTTCAGGTTGAACGCCTGGAGTTGGAGCAGGTGGTGCAGGATGCAGCCAGCACGCTGGAGGTGATGTCCAAAGCACGCCGCGTCAAGATCCACACAGTGGTGATGGAAGGTATGCCGGACGTGATGGGCGACCGCGAGCGACTGACCGATGCCATTCACCACCTGGTCCACAATGCCATCAAGTTTAACCGTTCCGGGGGCGCGGTGAACGTGCGCTGCGGTTTCAAGGATTCATGGGCTTTTGTGGAAGTGGAAGATACTGGCCGCGGCATCCCTGGTGACAGGGTGGGAGAACTGGGGGCGCCCTTTGCCCAGGTTGCCGATCCGTTAAAGCGGGGGGTGGAGGGGATGGGTTTGGGGCTGGCGCTGGTCAAGTACGTGGCGCAGGCCCACGGCGGCCGGTTGGAGGTGGAAAGCAAGCTGGGAGTGGGGAGCAAGTTCTGTCTGCAGATCCCCATCACCGGCCCGGCCGCCCGGCCGGGCCAAATTTGAGCTACCGGCCGCTGGCCCCGTTTTTGCCATCCAAATGGCTGATGTCGTTGAGCAGGGTCAGTTGCGGCCGGCCCCAACCGAACTCGATGATGCTCAAACCGGTGTTGCAGCCCACCGACAGCCGGTTGTAGTGGCTCAACTCCAACCCGATCAGGTGCCCGATGAGCGCTTTGAGTGCCCCACCGTGGCTTACCAGTAGGACGTTTTGACCGGGGTGGGCTCCCCGCAATTGCTCAAAGGCCGGGATGACACGGATTTGTACGGCCGCCATGTTCTCGCCGCCGCCGCGTGGGACATCCACGCCCTGGTCCAACGCAGCCAGTTCATTGGGAAAGCGTTCTTCAATCTCTGCGCGGCTCAGGCCGCTCCAAGCCCCCAGGTCCATCTCGCGCCAGGCGGCCGATAGCCGTGGAGCGAGCCCCAGCACAGTACCCAGAATGGCGGCCGTCTCGGCCGCGCGCACCAGGTCACTGCTGTAGACAGCGTGGATTTCCGTGTCCCGCAGTCGCACCGCTAGTGCATGCGCTTGCTGGCGGCCATTTTCGTTCAACGGGATGTCAATGTGCCCCTGGGGTAGATTTTGGGCGTTCCAGTTGGTCTCGCCGTGGCGAACCAATAGAAGCCGGGCAGGGTAATCGGTCATGCTGGCTGCGGGATCAGCGGTGGGCGCGGCGCACGATTTGCGCCACCGGGCTCTTGGGCCGATTAGGGTCCAGGCGGGCTACTGGCGGCCGGCCTGCCTGCTTGGCCGCCTCCAGCTCATAGTGGGCCAACAACTGGCTGTGGAGCCGCAAAAAGCGGGCCCACCCTGCGTCGGGGTTCTCTTCCCGGAAGGCGTACCAGGCCTGCGTCACAAAAGGCTTGAGGTCCGTCGCCTCGCGGGCGGGCAGGTAGCCGGTGGCTCCACTCATGCGAAGCTGGTCGCGGTAGGGGAGCAAGCGAGCGATCAGCACGTCCCCGTTCTCAGCTACGCCTGGGCCGCCGGAGTCCAAGATGGTGTATTCGCTGTCGTCGAATAGGTTGCGCAAGCGAAGGGTCTGCTTGTTTTCGCCGGTGGCGTCCACCAACTCGTAGGCACACGCCGGCCCGGCCGCCAGCCAGCCGTTCAGCAACACCGACTCTTTTTCGTCCATCAGTTCGCCCTTTTCCGCCACGTACATCTCGACAAGTCGCGGCCGATCGGCCGGCGTATAATCGTAGGTGAACCAGTCAAAGAAGCGCAGCGACTCCGGCTCGCTCATTTCGTGGGCAGTTTCGATGGTGTGATAATTGTTGAAAAAGAGGGCGATGCCGTCTGCAAAGGATTGGGCAAAGCGCTCTTCCCGGGCAAAGGCGATCAGGTCACGTCGTAAAAAGCGGGCAGCGCCCTCCCACGCGCGCTCTTCTGCCGCCTGCTCCTGTTCAATTTTCAAATGGCAACTCTTGTATTTTTTCCCACTGCCGCAATGGCATGGGTCGTTCCGGCCGATTTTACTCATACTCTCTCTTCCTGAATGCACTGCTCTGTGGTACAAATCAGGTAACGGCTCGATCCAGCTTCTGGTTGCTGGAGTTGTTACCAAACCAGAAGCTATTGTAAACCAGCGTGATGATCTGGCAAGGGTAGTACAGATGGCAACAGAATCGATCAGCCTATTCAACGAGGTGTTGGGGCCGGTGATGCGCGGCCCTTCCAGTTCGCACACGGCCGGCCCGTACCACATTGGCCGCCTGGCGCGCGCCTTGCTGGGCCAGGAGCCGGCCGAGGCGCGATTTGCGTTCGACCCGCAGGGCTCGTTTGCCCAGGTGTTTCGCCAGCAGGGGAGCGACCTTGGTTTTGCGGCCGGGGTGCTGGGCTGGGAGTTGACCGATGAGCGGTTCTCTCAGGCGCTCGAACTGGCTGCTGCGCAGGCGGTGGCGGTGGACTTTTCCACCCGGCCGCTGCCGGGTGCGGATCATCCCAATGTGGTGTGGATTGAATTGCGGGATGCGACCGGCCGGGCGCTGCAACTGGTTGCCAAGTCTATCGGCGGTGGGGCGGTGGTGATCTCCGAGTTGCAGAGATGGCCCGTCCATTTGACCGGTGACGCTTACGAGGTGCTGGTGGAAACGGCCGGCGACGGGGAATCTGCCGCGCGGGCGTTGTTGAGCGAGGGCGAGTTGGCAGCGCGGCGGGTGCGGGGCGATGACGTTTTGCTGCACTGGCAGCGGCACTCCCCGGCCGATGGCTCAGTTTTGCGCCGTTTGGCCCAGCATCCGGCTGTGAAGTCTGTGTGGTCTGCCCCGCCTGTCTTTTTCCCGCGCCGGGGCAAGCCGTTGTTTGCCAGTGCGGCCGAGATGGTGTCGCTGGCTGACCGGCGAGGGCAATCATTGGGGCAGGTCGCGCTGGCGTACGAGGCTGCGCTGCTAGACCTTGCGCCGGCTGAAGTGCTGACCGAGGTTTTACGCCGCTACCGGGTGATGGAGCGAGCGGTGCAGGTGGGGTTGCAGGAGCCCGGCCCGTCGCTGCGCCTGCTGCGACCTTCGGCCGGGGGGATTTTCCGGGCAGAGGTGGCCGGCCGGCTGGCGGCCGGTGGGCTGCACGCGCGGGCAGCGACCCGCGCCATGGCCGTGATGCACGTCAACGGCAGCGGGGGCGTGGTGTGCGCCGCGCCCACGGCTGGGGCGGCCGGTGTGCTTCCGGCCGTGATGGTGACCTTGGCCGAGCTGGGGCATAACGAGGAGCAAGTGGCGCTGGCGCTGCTGGCGGCCGGGGCAGTGGGATGGGTGGTGGCGACGCGGGCGACCTTTGCGGCCGAAGTGGCTGGCTGTCAGGTTGAGATTGGGGCGGCCGGCGCGATGGCTGCGGCTGGAGTGGTGGAGGCGGCCGGAGGGAGCGCATGGCAAGCGGCCGATGCCGCGGCGATTGCCTTTCAAAACACCATGGGGTCGGTGTGCGACCTGGTACAGGGCATAGTGGAAATCCCCTGCCACACACGTAACGCGGTGGCAGCCTCATCTGCATTCGTCTGTGCAGACTTGGTATTGGGTGGGTACAGCAACCCTGTACCACTCGACGAGACGGTGGATGCAGTGCTGGCAGTCGGCCGGATGCTGCCCCGCGAGTTGCGCTGCACTGCGCTGGGTGGCTTGGCACAGGCTCCATCAGCCCTGGCGCTAAAACCAAGTTGTGGGGCGACCGGTGCCGGCCGGTGACTCGGTTCTAAAGTCTGTTGGCGGCAGGCACGAGGAGAATGCCATCCGTACATGTAGCCAAGCGGCAGTCGACGCCCACTACATCTGGTGTCTCAAGAAGCGCCGCCGAAGTCACCAACATAATCCGGAACCGAGCCCGGCCGGTATTGACACTCCCCGGCGTTGTGTTATATTTTTGGTGGCACCCTACCGTGTGCGTGATGTCGCAAAGCGTTTTGAGCCAACACTAACACAAAAGGGAGCCTTAATTCAGGAGATGCTGCGTTAGCGTATGCAAGGCAAACTCTCCTGACAGGCGCCCACCTGCGAAAGCAGGTTCAAAACTAGTTGACACACGGCATGGTAGGGACGGTCTCATCACAAGGCCCCTGAGGATTCAGGGGCCTTTTTTCTTGGCCGTATTCTTGACACGGGGGTAGCGTTTGTGATATCCTCCCCACAGTTTCACGTATTCGGCACCCCTGCAACTGGATGGAGAAAATGTATGCAACGTGAGCGTGTGGCAGACGACATTTACGTCTTTACCAGCGATATGTATGCACAGGTGACAGCTGGCGCTGTGGTCACACCGGCCGGTGCTATTCTGATTGATACTCTTCCATACCCCCGGGAAACTAGAGAGATCAAGCTCTTCCTGGAGGACCGGCTTCAGGCTCCGGTGAGGTATGTGGTTAATACCCATTATCATGCGGACCACACGTATGGCACCTGTTTTTTCCCCGATGCTATCGTCGCGGGGCACACCCTGTGCCGGCAGTTACTGGATACAGTCGGCCGGACCAGTCTGGAAGAGGCACAGAGTCAGGTGCCCGAACTGGCGGACGTGCATGTCGTGCTGCCAGAGTTGGTTTTCGACACCGGGAGTCTAAATCTTCACCTTGGCGGCAAATCGGTGCGGTTGATGCATTCCCCTGGCCACAGCGAGGACTCAATCGTGGCGTTGGTGCCAGAGGACCGGGTGCTGTTCGCGGCCGATACCCTGATGCCGGTGCCCACAGTGCTGGATGGCGACGTCGACGACCTGGTTGCATCCCTGACCGCAATTGTAGACTTGCCGGTTGACAATGTGGTGCAAGGGCATGGGGAAGTCATCTTGCGCGGCGAAATACAAGAGATTGTTGAGAGTGATATTGCCTATTTGTACACGATACGTGACAAGGTGTCTCGGTTAATCGCTAATGGGGTTGACCCGGATGAGCTGTACCGGATTGGCATTGAGATCTGTGGCAAATCGCGCATCCCTTTGAATGGCCTGGTGGCGGACTTGCATACGGCCAATCTTTTCAAACTGTACCAGCAGATCAAGATGGCAGAGTAGAGATTATGGTAAGTTCTATTTGCCAAGCTGGTTTGGTCATGCTATAATTTCGTTTAGCTAGGCTTGAGATATCGTGTGCAGAGAAAAGTGGGCGCCCCCCACTTTTCTTCTTATGTGGACCTTTAGTAAATTGAAAAAGAACGATAGTCGGATGAAAAGCGAATTCCTCTTGGCCTTTAACGAAATATGTGAGTCTCGTGGATTGTCGAAGGACGTAGTGCTGGAGGCAATCGAAACGGCGCTGGTGTCTGCATTTCGGCGCAATGTTGGGGTCAGCAATGCCCAAATGATTGTGGCAAAAATCGACCCTCTCACTGGCACGGCGAATATCTTTGCGGAAAAAGAGGTGGTCGAGTCAGTACATGATGACCGTACCGAAGTCACGCTCAAACGCGCACAGCGGGAAAGCGTAGAGCCAGTGAAGCTGGGTGAAACGGTCATGGTGGATAGTACGCCGAGTGACTTTGGACGCATCGCGGCGCAGACTGCCAAACAGGTCATATTGCAGCGTATCCGTGAGGCTGAACGCGACCAGCTTTTTGAGGATTTTTCCGGCCGCGAAGGCGAAATAGTCAACGGCACGGTGCAGAGCGTGACGCCGCAGGCGGTGACCATTGGGCTTGGGCGCACTGAGGCATTAATGCCGCGCAACCAACAGGTCCCCGGCGAACGGTATGCTCCGCATGACAAAGTGCGCGCCTATGTGCTGGAAGTGCGGCGTTCGAGCCGTGGCCCACAGATCATCGTTTCCCGCAGCCATCGCAATATGCTGCGCCGGATGTTGGAACTGGAAGTCCCGGAGATTTACAATGGCCTGGTGGAGATCAAGAGCGTGGCTCGCGAGGCGGGCCAGCGTTCCAAGGTGGCGGTGGCTGCCTTGCAGGATGGCGTGGACCCGGTGGGCGCTTGCGTTGGGATGCGCGGTGTGCGCATCCAAAGCATTGTGCGCGAACTGAACGACGAGAAAATTGACGTCATCGAATGGAACGCGGACCCGCGGTTGTTTATTGCCAAGGCGCTTAGTCCGGCGCGGGTGGCCCAAGTCTACCTGCACCCGAATGTGTCTAGCGGGAAAACGGCAACCGTGATTGTGGCAGATGATCAACTTTCGTTGGCCATTGGCCGAGAGGGACAAAACGCTCGCTTGGCGGCCAAGTTGACCGGTTGGCGAATTGACATCAAGAGCCTGACCGAAGCGGCCGCGGAAGCGCTGACCAAGCGCGATGACCCCATGGTCGCGGATGCCCTTGCCAAAGAGACAGTGTTGATAGAGCAGGTCGAAATTGTATTGGCAAAGAGGGAGGCCTCCCGGCCAATCACGGCCGAGGACTTTCAGACGCTTAACCGCTTGGTGGAAATGGTCCAGGGCCGTTATGCCGAGCAGGAAGAGGAAGAAAGAAAGGCCGAGGATGCAGCCCGCCGCGCTGTGCCGGCACTGTTCTGGCGCATGCCATTGAGCTTGCTCCATCTGGAGCCCGAAGTAGAAAACCTGCTGGTTGAGGGTGGCTTTGGCACCGTAGGCGATGTGATGGCGCTGTTTGCCCACGACGCGGCCAAACTGCAGGAGCGTGCGTCGCTGGATACGGAGCGATTTGCCCACCTGCAAAAGCAAATTGCCTCGGCCGAGTTCCCCAAGACGGTTGAGGAGTTGGCTGAACTGCTTGGCACAACTGATATGCTGGTGACCGAAGACGCGGATGCTCTGGAAGAGCCCGAGATCGCGAAAGCCGATGCAGAGGCCGAGTTGGCCGCGCCTGAAGCGGCCGAAGCACCCGCGGTCGAAGAGGAACCGGTAGCGCTTTATGAGGAGCCACCGCCGGAAATCCAAATCCCGGTAGTAGAACCCAAGCCGGTCCCACGGCCGGTGGTGGAAGAGAAGGATGTACCTGCCAAGGGCGCGGTGATTATGCCGGCGCGCCGGGAAGAAGGTGAAGACGAACTGGGGCCGGCCAAAAAGAAATCCAAAGGCAAGAAGAAGCGGCGCCCAGGAGCGTTCGAAGATGACCGGCGGGGGCGCAAGCGGCAAGGCGTTTGGAGTGAATGGAGCGAGGACGAGTTTTAACGCGAGCGCTGGCGCGAGGAATTGGCGATGACAAAACAGCAGGCCAGGCGTAAGCATGTCCCCATGCGTTCCTGTGTGATTTGCCGCTCTGCCCAACCCAAACGTTCGCTGATTCGCGTCGTTTCATTTGAACAAAGGCTGGTGATTGATCCGAGCGGCAAGTTGGCCGGCCGGGGAGCCTATCTTTGTCACAGCGTGGCTTGCTGGCAAAGGGCACTGGCCTCCAGCGAATTGCTGTCACGGGCGCTGCGTATTGCGCTATCGGCCGAGGACAAGGCGGCCCTACAGACCTTTTTAGAACAAGAGCTGGGTCAATCCAGCTTGGCATGTAACTAGCGGCATCTGCTTGAGGAGCGTGGAATGGCGGAAAAAAAGCGAGTTGAGCTTCCCAGTTTTCTCTCAGTTCGGGAGCTATCCGAATTGTTGGAAGTCAGCCCGATTGATGTTATCAAAGAGTTGATGAGCAATGGCATTATTGCCAACATCAATCAGCAAATTGACTTTGACACGGCCGCCATCGTGGCTGAGGAGATGGGGTTTGAGGCACAATCCATCTCGGCCGTGGTCGAAGAAGAGGCGGATGAAGAGAAAATCGGGTTGCCGGAGTGGCGAAGGATCATCAAGCGGGAGCGAGAGGAGGACCTGAAACCCCGCGCTCCAGTTATCACCATGTTGGGTCACGTAGACCATGGCAAAACATCGTTGCTGGATGCAATCCGGCACACGGATGTTCAGGCGGGCGAAGCGGGCGGCATTACACAGCACTTTGGCGCGTATCAGGTCCAGCACGAGGGCCGAATGGTTACCTTCCTGGATACGCCCGGGCACGAAGCGTTTACCGCCATGCGGGCGCGAGGGGCTCGCACTACCGATATTGCGGTGCTGGTTGTCGCGGCCGATGACGGCGTGATGCCTCAGACGCGCGAAGCGCTGGATCACGCCCAAGCGGCCGGGGTCCCGGTGGTTGTCGCGCTCAACAAGATCGACCGGGCCAACGCCAACCCGGAGCGGGTCAAGCAGCAATTATCGGATCTGGGTTTGACGCCGGACGAGTGGGGCGGCACCACGATGATCATCCCGGTTTCGGCAAAAACCAAGGTAGGGTTGGACGACTTGCTGGAGGCCATCTTGCTGGTGGCGGAAGAGACTGACATCCGGGCCAACCCGGCCGGCAAAACCTTTGGCACGGTGTTGGAAGGTGAGCTTGACCGCAGCAAAGGCGTGATGGCCACTCTGCTGATCCAAAACGGCACGTTACGGGTAGGTAATGTGGTGGTGACCGGCACCAGTTGTGGAAAAATCAAGGCCATGTTTGATTTCCGGGGTGAACCTCTGCGCGAGGCCGGCCCATCGGTCCCAACTCAAATCATGGGCCTCGATTCTGTTCCAGAGGCCGGCGACGTGTTTGAGGTCGTGGAGAGCGAAAAGATCGCCAGGGCACTAATTGAGGAGCGGGCGCTGGTAGAAGTGTTGGAGCAAGCCCCGCCACGCGCGTTTGATCTAGATGAGATCTTTGCCCGCTTCCAGGCTGGCGAGGCCAAGACCTTGAACCTGATCGTCAAGGCGGATGTGCAGGGCTCGCTAGAACCGATTGTCAACTCGCTGAATGGTCTGGGTTACGGCGAGTTGAAGGTCAACATCCTGCGTGCTGATACTGGGAATATCACCGAGTCAGACATTATGCTGGCCACGGCGTCGAATGCCATTGTGTTGGGCTTTTGCGTCGAGCGGGACACGGCCGCACGCATGCTTTCCGAGGTCCATGGAATCAGCATCCGAATCTACAACATCATCTACAAGCTCATTGAGGATGTGGACAAGGCGCTCAAGGGTATGCTGGAGCCAGAGTATGGCGAAGTGGTGATTGGCAAAGCCGAAGTGCGGGCGGTGTTCCACATTCGGCGGATTGGCACTATTGCTGGCTGTATAATTCAGGAAGGTGAGGCGCGGCGCAACGCCAAGGCCCGGGTCTGGCGTGGAAATAAGGCTATTGCGGATTCCTCTGTGGGTTCCCTCAAGCGTTTTGAAGAGGATGTGCGCGAGGTGCGCTTTGGTTTTGAATGTGGTGTGGGACTGGATGGCTGGGACCAGTTTGAAGAGAATGACATTATCGAGTTCTACGTGGTAGAACGTATCAATTAGCTGAAAATGCCATCAATCCGACAGCAACGTGCGGCGGATCGCATCCGCCTGGAATTGAGCGAACTGTTATTGCGGGAAGCCAAGGACCCGCGCCTGGCATTGCTCACGGTAACCGATGTGACAATTGACCGGGAACTGGTCTTTGCCGACATTTATGTAAATGCCCTGGGTGTGGAAACACGCCGTGACGAGGTGATGGAGGCGCTGGAGCATGCCAAGGGGTATCTGCGCAGCGAGATTGGCGCGCGGGTTCGCTTGCGCCGCACCCCGGAGCTTCGTTTCCATTGGGACCCATCCTGGGAGCATGGGGAGCGGATTGCCCAATTGCTGGATTCCCTGGAGATTGGCGACGAGGAAGAATAGTGTTTGCAGCCGCCAGCCAGCAAGCCCACGAACTGATTGCCCGATCGAGCCGCATCCTTGCCATTACCCATGTAGCTCCCGATGGCGATGCGATTGGTTCCCTGATGGGAATGGCCCAGATGCTGCGCCAGATGGGCAAGGCGGAGGTCGTTCTGGCGTGTGATGACGCAGTGCCGGACAAGTTGACCTATTTGTCCGGCGCATCGGATGTTGTAGCATCGACCAGGGGCAAGTTTGATCTCATCATAATACTGGACTGCAGCGATGAGCGGCGGGGCGGGGAGGTCTATCGGGCGGCCCGGAACAACGGCCGGGCGTCGGTGATCAATATTGACCATCACATTACCAACACCTTTTTTGGGGATGTGAATATTGTGCTGACGGACACGGCCGCTACTACTGAGGCGCTGGTGCGCTTGCTCAAGGCTTGGAACCTGGAGTTGAACCAGGATCTGGCGCTCTGCTTGCTCACCGGGCTGGTGACGGATACGCTTTGCTTCCGCACAGCCAACGTTACCGCTGAGGTGATGCAGGTAGCGGCTGAACTGATGGCGGCCGGTGCGGACCTTGCCTACATCACCAGCCAGACCGTCAACCGCAAATCCTTCAACGCGATCCGCTTTTGGGGTATGTTGTTGTCGACTCTGCGGCTGGATGATCGAATCGTGTCGGTGCATGCCTCGGCCGCCGCGCGCCGCGCGGCCGATTTTTCGCCGGTGGGGGATGCCAGCATTGTCTCCTTCCTCGTCACTGCGTGGGAGGCCGATATCGCGGTCAGCTTGGTCGAAGGGGATGATGGCCGGGTGGAGGTCAGCTTGCGCGCCAGACCGGGCTTTGACGTCTCTGGCGTAGCCCTGGCGCTGGGCGGGGGCGGCCACCCTTCTGCTGCCGGCTGTCAAATTGCTGGCCCGCTGCCGCAGGCCATGGAGCGCGTTTTCCCGCTTTTACGTCAGGCGCATAGGGAGCAGACCACAGGATAGTGTGTGATGACTTCCGGTATCCTCAACGTGGACAAGCCGAAGGGTATGACCTCCCATGGGGTGGTCAAGGCCGTGCGTCGGGTGACCGGCATCCGCAAAGTGGGACACGCCGGCGCGCTGGACCCGATGGCAACGGGGGTGCTGGTGGTCTGTATCGGCCGGGCCACCAGGCTGGCCGAGTATCTGACCTTTTCCATCAAGGGTTATCAGGCCACAGTCCGGTTGGGGGTCAAGACGGATACCTATGATGCGGACGGCCAGGTGGTCGAACTCGGCGGCCGTTGCGGCCGGGCGTCAGCAGGTAGAGGCGGAACTGGCGCGGTTTTCCGGTGCCATCGAGCAGGTGCCGCCGATGTACTCGGCCCTCAAGCGGAAGGGCGAACCGCTGTACAAGCTGGCGCGGCAGGGGATCACCGTGGAGCGTGAAGCCAGGCCGGCCGTCATCTATCAGATTGGCCTGACCGATTGGTCCCCCCCGCACTTTTCTTTCGAGGTCACCTGCTCGGCCGGCACTTACGTCCGCTCGATCGCGCACGATCTGGGCGAAGCGCTTGGCTGTGGCGCACACCTCACCCGTCTCAATCGGGTTCGCAGCGGAGAGTTCTCCATTGAAGAGGCTGTGCCACTGGGCGACTTGACGCCGGCCAATTGGGAGAGCTGGTTGCAGCCCATCGAGCGCGCGGTTGCCAGCTTTCCGCAGATCAACGTGGACAGCGAGGCATATCAGAGCCTGGTTCATGGACAGCCGATCCCGCGGTTGCCGGAGCACCCGGTAGCCGATTTGGCCCAGGTGCATACGGATGAAGTGGGCTTTTTTGCCCTGGTCAAGCCTTCGCCGGAGGGGACGGCCTGGTTGCCCCACAAGGTATTCGTCAACTCCTGAACGCATGCTGCACCTCGACTCGCTCGAACAGGCCCGGCCTGACCGTCCTACCTGTTTGACCATTGGGGCGTTTGATGGCGTCCATCGCGGTCACCAGCAGGTAATCAGGAAAATGCTGGCGACGGCCGGGAGGTACAATTACCGGCCGGCGGCGCTCACTTTCTTTCCCATTCCCCGTCAAGTACTGGGCAGGCCAGAACCCCATTTCTACCTCACCAGCCCGCAAGAGCGTGCCCGTCTGCTTCATCAGCACGGCGTCGAATTGGTGGTCACCCATCCATTTAACGAGCAAGTGCGCGCTATCCGGGCGGCCGATTTCGTAGACGTGCTGGTGGCGAACCTGGATGTGAAGGAGATCTGGGTAGGGCCCGATTTTGCGCTGGGCTACAAGCGGGAGGGGGACGTGGCCTTTTTGCGCAGCCAGGGGGAGCAAAAGGGGTTTGTGGTCCACACGGCCGATTTCGTCCGAGTGGACGGGGAGGTGATTAGCAGTTCGCTGATCCGCCAGGCGCTGCGCGAGGGTCGGGTGGCAGACGCGGCCGGTTGCCTGGGACGGCCATTCCGGATCCCCGGCCGGGTGGAGCCAGGGGATGGGCGCGGCCGGGTCCTGGGTTTCCCCACTGCCAACCTGGCAACCTGGTCAGAGCAGCTGTTGCCGGCCCGTGGCGTCTACGCCGGCCGTGCCTGGCTGGCAGCAACGGAAGCGTACCCGGCCGCCATCAACATTGGCGTGCGCCCAACGGTGACGGCCGGCGATCAGTTGACCGTGGAAGCACACCTGCTGGATTTTGCCGGCGACCTGTACGGGCAGGAACTGGTGTTGGAGTTTGAGGGGCGCATCCGCGATGAGGTCAAGTTCGATGAGCTGGAGCATCTGGTTGCCCAGCTTGAATTGGACGTGGCGCAGACGCGCCGCATGGTAGCAGCTTGATCTACCGCTCGACCTGGCCCAGGATGAATAGTTCGAACGCTTCGGCCGTCCAGGGGAGCGCCGGCCGGAAAAACTCGTCGTAGAGTGTCTTGGCGTAGGCGCGAATCTCGTCCTGTGCGTGGGAGCCCATCCGCAAGTCCATAAAGTGCATCAGGTTGTGCGCGTCGGTCTTGGCGACCCAGGTGTAGTAGAGCGCAAAGCCAGGCAGAAAGACGCGCGCCAGTTCTCGCGCTACCCCCTTGGCCAACGCTGCCTGGTAGAGGGTATACGAGCGCTCGTAATGCGCCAGCAACTCGGCCGTCAACTCGGCTCCCTCCTGATCTGTAAGCAGCCCTTCGCTCATCTGCTTGTTTGATTGGGCCTGCTGCCGCCATTCGGCCGGGACGTAAAAGTCATTCTCCTCAAAGGCGGTGTAGCGGCCGCTCTGAGCGTTGTAGCTCCAGGTACGGTGGCGTGACCATTGCCACCAGACCAATACCGGCGCTCGCACGCGGAACTTGAATTCGACCTGCTCAAAGGGGGTGGTGTGGCGATGGCGCAGCAGATAAAAGAGGAGCCTTTTGTCCTGCTCCGGCCCTTTGCTTTCGCCCATGTAGGACACGCGGGCCGCATTGACAATTGCCAGATCGTCGCCCATCACATCCTGTAGCTCAATCCAGCCTTTGTCGAGTACAGGAACTCGTTTGCCGATCAGTTCGTTGCACGGGGACATGAACTCTCCTTCTCGCCTAGTGGCGTGAGTTTGTGGCAAGGCGTTGTCGCGCCATCACGGCCGCTCCGAGCACGCCGGCATCATCACCCAGGTTGGCGGCGACAATATGGACGGGTTTGCCGCCTTGGTGGATCATGTGCTGGTGGGCCACGGTACGGATGGGCTCCAGGAGCTGTTCGCCCATCGCTTCCACCAGGCCGCCGCCGTAAACTAGCATTTCGGGGTCAAACAGGTTGACGATGGAGGCCGCATGTAGACCCAAATACCATTGGGCGCGGGCCATCACTTCGCGGGTGAGCGGGCAGCCAGCTTCCCACGCCTGAAGCAATGCGCTGCTGGTCAGGCGCAGGGGGCCGCCGTCAGCCATCTGGGCCAGCTTGTTGTCCCGCCCGGCCGCCATGCCCGCACGCAGGTCGCGGGCGATGGCCGTCCGGCTGGCGACCGCTTCCAGGCAGCCTTGCCGGCCGCAGCCACAGTAGGGGCCACCGGCCGCCACCACCATGTGTCCAACTTCGCCGGCCGCGTGCCGATACCCGCTTCGCAGCCTGCCGTCCACGATGATGCCTCCCCCCACGCCGGTACCCACAAAGATGCCGACCATGTCACAGGTTCCCCGGCCGGCTCCCAATACATACTCTCCCAGCGTGCCCACGTTAACGTCGTTATCCACGTACACTGAAACCCCCAGCGCCTCGGTCAGTTGCCGGCCGAGCGGGATGTCTTTCCAGCCGGGTAAGTTGGGTGCGTGGTGGATTATGCCGGTATCCGGGTCCATCGGGCCTGGTGCGCCAACGCCGACGGCCGCTACTTCGGCCAATGAGACGCCAGCATCCTGAGCTGCCTGCCGGACGGTGCGGGCAATACGGGCAATCACCTCGACTGAACCAGCCTTGGCTTCGGTGCGCCGTTTGGCCCGGCCGATAATCCGGCCGTCGGCGCTCACCACGGCCGCCAGAATCTTGGTGCCACCCATATCTACCCCAATGATGGGGTGGGTGTCAGTGGAGGGCGCGTTGCTCATCGGCATTTCCTGGGCCGCAGGGCGGCCGGGCAGTTACTCTATTTTGATGATCTTGAGTGCCAGTTCGCCGGCCGGGGTCGCGACGCGGGCGTGGTCGCCCACCCGTTTACCCAGCAGGGCGGCGCCCACGGGAGATTCGTAGGAAATGCGGCCGTTGTCTGGCTCGGTTTCCGATGGTCCCACGATGGTGTAGGTCTCTGGCGGAAAACCATCTTCCTCCACCGTCACCTGGCTGCCCATCTGGACCTCGCCCGTATTGACATAATTCTCAATCAACCGGGCACTGCGCACAATGCCTTCCAGTTCTTTGATCCGACCCTCGTTATATGCCTGGTCCTGTTTGGCAACTTCATAGTCGGCGTTCTCGCTGATATCTCCTTGCTGAATGGCAAAGGTCAGCCGGTCGGCAATCTCCTGGCGCTTGACTGTGCGCAGGTGTTCCAATTCGGTTCGGATTTTTCCCAACCCGTCAGGGGTGAGGTAGTGTACGCGGTCACTCATGATCTATTCCTGTTGAAAGTGGTTATTGTTTTCGCTTGCGTGCAAAGATGAGGCTCCCGGCCGCCACGGCTGCGCCCAATGTCGCCAGCCCGGCCGTAATGGCTACCGTGCGCGGTTCCATGCCCGGCATCACCACATGGCCATCGCCATATTGTTGGAAGAGCTGGCCCCATTTGGTCCCCAGCGCGTCCTCCACTCGCTGCCGGCCGACAAACGGATACCAGTAGACGTTGTGGTAAAAATTGCTGGCAAAGTACGACCAGGGAACCAAGGGCGTGCGGAGCAGCAAGTTCTCAAACGGCTTTAGCGGGCCATGGTAGATGGCTTTTTGACCCTTGCTGGCAAAGGTGTCCGTCTGGATAAAATTCCAGGCCGGCTCTTGTTCAATGTCATAGCCGACGATCTCGATTTGCTTCGGGTCGCCCACCCCCAGCCCGCGCTCGTGCGCCAGGCGGATAAAGGGGAGCGACATGGGGTCGAACCCCTGCAACTTGGCCGAAATCGCGTCGATCGCCACCTGGTCGGCCGAGGCCAGGATGATGTCCTTTTCGTGCCAGCGCATGGCGCGCGGACCGGGGCCATCGCCGGCAAAGGTGCCATCCATGACGGCAAAGACGCCGCTGTGGATATCTTGCTGGATTTGCAGCAGGTCCACCACCGTTTCGTGGATCACCCCGTGCGTCCAGTGCCGGCGGTTGTTAAGCAGCCCGCCAAAGGCATTCTTCATTGCCCCCGTGATGGTGGTAAAAACGTGGGTTTTGACTGTGGGAAAGTGAATGATGTTGCGGCCGTAAAAACAGCGCGGGATGAACACCCCCTCCGGGTAGACCTTGTCCAGCACCAGGAACGGCTCCTTGGGTTCATAGCGCACCCACTCAAATTCGGGCTCGTACAGGTGCCAACTGGGGATGCCAAATTTGTCGGTAACGTAGCGCTGCTTGTTGTTGCGCTCGGCCACGTAGGCGTCAACCACTACCGTCGCGTTGTGAGCCGCAAACAGCCGCTGGTAGCCATCGGTGCGCAGTTGCTTGATCACCCCTTCCAGTTGCCAGGGGACGGTGGAACAGGCCGGGTACCAGGTTTGCCAGGAGATGTTGATTTTTAGCAACGTCTCCTTGTCCACCGGCAGCACATCCTGGTAGTTGGCCAGTTTGAGCAACCGGCCGTAATCCTCCAGCACCGTCTCCGGCGCGGTTTTGAGAACCGCTACCTTGCCTTTTCCCGGGAAATCAGCCATTGGTGTGACTCCTTGTTATCCTAACCAGGGCCCTCGGCCGGGCCTCCGCACAAACTGCCTGAATAGCTATCACCAAACAGTAAAAACCTCGCCAGAGAGTTGCCTGGCGAGGTGACCGGCCTAAAGTATAGCGGAATTACGCGGGCTTGTCCAGGGCGGCCGCTTTGGGTTCGATGATAATGGGGCCAAACAAAACCTCTTGTATCACGGATACTTCGTGGCGCTTGATCAATTCCAGCGTGGCCAGCAGCGTCACGGCGATCTCGACGCGGCTGCTGGCCGAGGCCAGCATCTCCTGAAACACCACCCGGCGGGAGGACTGCAGTCGGCGGCGAATAAGGTCGATCTGGCCCCTGACGGTGACTTGACGTCGGGAGACAATCTGGTCCACGGGTGGTGCGGGAGGGGCAACCTGCAACGCTTCCCGGACCGACGTCAGCAGGTCGGCCAATGTGACTTCGGAGAGGTCCAGCGGCGCGTCGATTTTGGGCGGGGGCGCTAGCCGCACAAAGGTCCGCAACCCTTGCTCTTGCCGCTCCTTCAAACGAGAGGCGGCTTCTTTGAACTGTTTGTAGAGCTTGAGCTGGTTGACCAACTCTTCCCCCACATCCTGGGTTCCTTCCCGCGTGGCGGCCGGCGGCCGGGGGAGTAGCGCCTGGGATTTGATCAGCACCAGCTTGGCGGCGACGACCAGAAAGTCGGCCAGCATCTCCGGCCGGGTCTCATCAATCTGTTCCATGTAGGCCAGATACTGGTCTGCCACCTGGGCCAGGGAGATGCGGGTGATGTCCAACTCATCCCGCTCAATCAGGCTGAGAAGGAGGTCCAGCGGGCCCTCAAAAATGGGCAGGTTGACGCGGTATCCGTTTTCTTTCATCCGACCAACATCCATAGAAGCGTGGCCACCGCGGCGACTAGGATAATGACAGCGACCACCAGCAAGGCAACCCCAATGGCGCGCCGCTCCCGCGTTTTCATCGTTTTGTTGCGCTCCGCCATCTCTTGCTGACGCTGTTTTTCCAGCTTCCACATTTGTGCCAGCCGGGCTTCGGATTGGGCTGCCTCTCGCTGCTTGATGAGCAGCGCCTCCCGCTGTTGGGCGCGCAGCCGGGCGCGCGTGTCGCGGACCCGTTCCTGGGTCATGATGGCGAGCAGGTCGAGTTTCCGGCCGCAGCGCACGCAATGCTCTGCGCCGGCCCAGTTTTCGTGGCTGCAGGCGGGGCAGGCTCGGACGATGGCAGTTCCACACCGGCTGCAAAAGCGTTCCTCTTCCAGGTTCAATGTTCCGCAGCCGGGACAGAGCGTGCGGTTCAAATCCAGGGTAATGCCACAGAAGGAACATTGGACAGTGGTTTGAACCTGCCTTTCCGGCAGCGGGCCGCCACAATGGGGGCAGGTCAGACTGTGGAATGCCTCCATCAGTTCCCTTTTCCTGGCAAGCTGCGGTTTGGTTTGAGTACGCAGTAGACAAAGTTGTTCATCTCAATCGTCTCAACCGTCCGGTAATGCTGGCCGATGGCCTGGAGCACCGGGCCGGGATAGAATTGAGCGCGGAAGACGATCACGCCAAACTCCTCACGCTCGATCATGGCCAGCAACTCGGCCATCTCCAGCTTGCCGTTGTTGTACAGGTTAAGCAGTTGCGTGGGGTTGGTCACCACATCGGCCCCGGCGGAAAAGGAAAAGCCAGCCTCCTCGCTCAGTGGCGGGCCGTCGGCCGATTGCAGGTAAGCGGCGATGCGCCGGCCGGCGGCCGCATCGTCCGGGGTGGGTGGTTTGCCCAGCAGGGAAGGGCCAACGGAGTCAACGTAGGGGACCGGCCGGGCCGGCTGTGGCGCCGAGCAGGAGGTCTGGGGTGGGATGAGCGCTTCGGTGGGCTGGCCCAGCAGTTGCGCTGCTGCCCGCCCGGCCGGGGTGTGGGTGGGCATGTGAAAGACCAGCCACGCCTGGGCCAGAAACAGGATCGGAACCACCATTTGCAGCGCCAGGTGAATCCTGGGGCGCTGTTCGCCGCTCCAGTTCAGCAACCGGCCGAGGCCCAACCCGGACAGCAGGCAGGACCCGGCGATGGCAGTGGCAAAGTAGGATTCACCTGCGCCCCACTTGCCCGCCATCAGGCTGCCGACCACGGAGAAGACAAACCAGATAGAGTAAATGGACAGCCGATCCCGGTACAGCTCATAGACCGCATAGCCGGCCGCCAGCAGGGTGATGACCGCGTGCAAACCAAACCACTGCCGGTACAGCCCGATAGCCTGCTCCTTGATCCACGGGTTGGCATTGGCGACGACGGTGTTCAGCCACCACTGACCGTCCGTGCCCAGGTTGATGAGCCCGAAAAGCGCCAGCGCAACGGCCGCAAAGGGAATTGCCAGCAGGATGGACCGTTTGGGGCCGCGGAAAAAGAGGAACACAAAAGCAGCCGCGCAGGTGACGATGGCCGTTTGCTTGGTAAAGCCGGCCGCCAGCAACAGCAGCAGCCCCAGCCAGAGCGGCCGGTTGCCCCAATCCCAGCGCTCCTTCAGCACGGAGCGCAGCGGGCTGTTCTGCTCCTGGGCGGCCGCCCGGTCCGGCCGGCGGAATGGGGCGCTCTCGCCCGCCAGGCCGATGACGGCGATGGCCAATGTCTCAAACATCACCATGGTGATGTGCAGCCGGAAGAGTGGCCCGACGTGGTAGACGTAATTCGAGGCCAGGTACGCCAGCCCGCTCAACGCGGCCAGCCACGGCCGCTTGACCTTGCGCTGCACCACCCAGCCGATCGCCCCGGCCGTTATCAGCGTCGCCAGAAATGATACCAGCCGGCCGGTCCAATAGTGTGGCCCAAACAGCCAGATCAGCGGCACCACCAGCAGGTGGAACAGCGGCGGATAGTTGGAGGAGTAAAAGGGGTAGTGGCTGTTGTCCCGATAGGGCCACTCGCCGCGGCTGAAGAGCAGGCTGTCCATCAACTCGAACCCTTCGCCCTGGTCGTAGTCAAACGGAAAGCGGAACAGCGCGGCCGCATAGCTGACGTAGACGATCAAATAGATCAGGAAAGCCAGCAGAGCAGCCGTCAGCAACAGCCCGGCAGCGATTTTGGCGATGCGGGTCGGGGTTGGTGACATGCTATACCGGCCGGTCTCCCAGTGGAATCAGGCTTAGGCCGACTAGGGCGACCAGCCCTCCGGCCGCCAGCGCCAGTTGTTGCGCCGGGCCGATCCCGCCGAACGCGCCCGCGCCAAGCCAGTCCACTGCCAGCACCCCCAGGATGGCCGCCAGCGCGCTCGCCAGCAAGGTAATACCCAGATGTCGTTTGGTAATCATGCATCAAAACTGTACAGCAAAAGAGGAATCTCCATCTCTTCTCTGGTCAGGCCTCCGTGGTGGCCATAGTATTTCTGCTCAAAGCGACCCTTTTCGTACCACCAGACCGATTCGTGCCGGAAAGGAAGGATAACAAGATTCCCGACCCTGGCAAGGAACTCTGGCGACAGTGGCTGCGGGCCAAAGAGCCCCCACTCGATCAGGTCGCGGGTGCGATGGACCTCAGCCCGGCCGGCCAGCCGGGTGGCCATAAAGTCCTGCGCTTCATCCAGCAGGTGGTCGTGCACGTACAGGAAGAGGTCGCGGCAGGAGCCGGCCGGGATCAGCAGTTCGCCCGCGCGGTTGCGTTTGAGGAACCGGTCCAGCCCGGCAAAGCGCGGGTCGCGGTTCAGGTAGATGGTCGTCGCCGGGTCCACCTCCGCCATGCCGTGGTCGGCCGTCAGGATCAGCAGCGTGTCCTGCAACCGGCCGGCCAGCGGCCGCCAGAACCAGCGCTCCATCGCTGTCAGAAAGGAATCGATCTCGGCCTCCAATTGGGGCGAGTTGGGGCCGTATTCGTGGCCGATGGCGTCGATCAGGTCGAAATAGAGGAAGATGTAAGAAGGCGCGTCGTCCGTATCGGGCAACAGGCGGGCCATGTTGATCAGCGCTTCCGTCAGCGTGCGGTAGGGGATCGCGGTCGCGCCCTGAAACGCCAGGTCGGAATAGGTGGAGGGCGTGTAAAGCCGGTTCTGGAAAACGACCGAGCGGACGCCGTCCCGCGCCAGGTCCTGGTACAGCGTGGTCGTTGGGTAGATGCTGGTTGGGTCCACCTCGGCCGGGAGCGTGTCCCGCTCCATGGTTCCCGCGTACGAGTGCAATAACGGCACGATGATGGCGTCCAGCGTTGGCTCGTAGTACTGCCACTCGTAGATGCCGCTCTGGCCCACCGGGAGGCCGGTGTGGATGCAGGTGACGTGCGCAGAAGTGGTGGATGGGAACTGGGAGGTGATTTTGGCCGCCGTGCCTCCATTCTCAAAGTGTTGCAGAAAGGGATATTGGTCGCGGTGCTTTTCCACAAAGCGCCAGCCAAACGCGTCGATGAAAAAAAGGATGACGCGCTGGTACCGGCCGGACAGGTTGCCCGCGATCTGTTCGGGCAGGGCCATCGTTCCCCGGCCGGTCAACAGGTGGCTGACGGTCGCGGGAAGGTGGCAAAAGCAGCCCGAGTCGTACCCTGGGGGAAGAAAGCTGTGGTGGAGCGACATATCGAGCTGGCGGTCAGGCGCTGCCGGTGTAAGCCTGCGGCTGGTTCCTTTTTCCCTCTTCTGTCAGCAGCCTGGGGCTGAGAGAGGGCCTTGTGTGTGTGAGATCGTCCATTGTTCCTCCGTTTGCCAGCTGCCAAAACCCGATACCAGTGGCATTTTACCACACCTTGGGGGCCATAGCGAACCATCTTTCTGGACATAGCCGGGCCATCACACTCTCTGATTTTTGGGTATAATCGGCCCAGAAATCTTTGTTAGCGCTGGAGACCGAGATGAAGGATAGAAAATTGCTGATGATTCCTGGACCCATCGAGTTTACCCCGGAGGTGATGCAGGCGATGGGGATGCCGACCACGAGCCACGTTGCCCCCAACTTTATCGAGGTTTTTGGGCGCGCCCTGGAGCGCATGCGCCAAGTCTGGCTTTGCCCCAATGGGCAACCGTTCATCGTCGCCGGGTCCGGCACGCTGGCGATGGACATGGCGGCCGCCAACCTGGTGGAGCCAGGGGACAAGGCGTTGGTGGTGGACACGGGCTACTTTAGCGATCGCTTTGCCGATATCCTGACACGGTACGGTGCAGGGGTAACCCATCTGCGCGCCCCGGCCGTCGGCGATGCGCCGCCGCTGCGTGCGGTGGAAGCGGCGCTCAAGGCGGATAGCTTCAGGCTGATGACTATCACCCATGTGGATACCTCCACGGCCGTCCGGCCGGACGTGCAGGCGCTGGCTGCGCTCGGCCGGGAGCACAACGCGTTGGTGGTGGTGGATGGAGTCTGCGCCATGGCCGGGGAGGAGATGCACCAGGAGGCGTGGGGGATTGATGTGGCGCTCACCGCTTCTCAAAAGGCAATCGGCGTGCCGCCCGGGCTGGCCCTGCTGGTAGCCGGCCCGCGGGCGATGGAAGCCTTCCGGGCTCGCAAGACCCCTGTGGGCAGCTACTATTCGGATTGGTCGCTCTGGCTGCCCGTGATGGAGGCATACGAGGCGCGCCGGCCGAGCTATTTTGGCACCCCGCCGGTCAACCTCATCTGGGCGCTGGACGTGAGCCTGGGGCAGATCCTGGCAGAGGGGATGGACGCGCGGTTGGCCCGCCACCGCCGGATGAGCCAGGCGGTCAAGGCGGCCGTATCCGCGCTGGGGATGGAGCAGGTGCCGGCCCGGCCGGAGCTGGCGGCCGACACGCTGACCGCTCCCTACTACCCGGCCGGGGTGGATGGCACAGTGCTGGCGCGGGTCGGTCGGGAGGGCGCGATCCTGGCCGGCGGCTTGCACCCGGCCATCAAAGAGCGCTACTTCCGCATCGGGCACATGGGGGCAGTTAACGCTTCCGACGTGCTGGCGACCGTGGGCGCACTGGAGCGTGGGCTGCTGCAGGCCGGTTACCGGTTTGAGCCCGGCGCGGGGCTGGCGGCCGCGCAGCGCGCCCTGCAGGAAACGTGAGTGTGACGCCGATCAAGAGAAAACAGCATGTATAACCCTGTCACCCCGGCCGTTGTCGCTGCGCTGCAAGGGGTTGTGGGCCAGGAGCACGTTTTGCTGGACCGGGAGGCGTTGGAGCCGTACAGCCACGACGAGGTGGTTGGCCTGCGGGCCGCCCCCGAGGTAGTGGTGCGGGTCACCAGCGCACAGCAGGTTGCCGATATTTTCCGGCTGGCGCAGCGGGAACGGGTGCCGGTGACGCCGCGCGGCGCGGGATACGGCCTCAGCGGCGGGGCGGTGCCAATCCATGGCGGGATCGTCCTCTCGCTGGAAAAGATGAACCGCATTCTGGAGATTGACCGGGAAAACCTGATGGTCACCGTCGAGCCAGGGGTCATCACCGGTGACATCCACCGGGCGGTGGAGGCGGAGGGGCTCTTTTACCCGCCCGACCCGGCCAGCCTGGATTCCTGCTCGATTGGCGGCAACATCGCCGAGGACGCCGGTGGCCCGCGGGCGGTCAAGTACGGCGTCACCCGCCACTACGTTTGCGGGCTGGAGGCGGTGCTGCCGTCTGGCGAGATCATCACCTGCGGCGGCAAGCTGGTCAAGGACGTGACCGGCTACAACCTGCTCCAGTTGCTGATTGGCTCCGAAGGGACGCTGGCGGTGGTGACCCAGATCGTCCTCAAGTTGCTGCCCATGCCCAAGGTGCAGGTGGATCTGCTGGTCCCGTACGACGATTTCCAGGCCGCGGCCGATACCGTTTCGGCGATCATTGCCCACCGCGTGCTGCCGGCGACGATCGAATTCATGGAGCGGGACAGTTTGCTGGCGGTGGAGCGGCTGCTGGAGCGCGAACTGCCGTTCAACGATGCGGCCGCCTTTTTGCTGATCCAACTGGACGGCAACAGCCAGCAGGCGGTGGACCTGGAGTTTGGCGTGGTGGGTGAGTTGTGTCTGGCGCATGGTGCACGGGACGTGTTGGTGGCGCGGGATCAGCGGACCCGCGACCGGCTGTGGGAGGCGCGCCGGCTGATCATCGACGCGCTGAACCACGAAAGCCCCATGAATCACATGGAGGACGTGGTGGTGCCCCGGGCGCAGATTCCAGTGTTGCTGCGCGGGGTCAAGGAGATTGCCGGCCGGCATGGCGTGCGGATTGTCAGCTTTGGGCATGCCGGGGATGGCAACGTGCACGTCAACGTGCTCAAGGACCAGGTGCCGGACGGCCGCTGGCAGGCGCTGGTCCCGGCCGTCACCGAGGAAATCTACCGCCTCAGCCTCGCGTTGGGCGGAACGATTACTGGCGAGCATGGGATTGGCGTGACGCGCCGCCAGTACCTTCCCCTGGCGCTGGACGAAGCCCAGATCCGGCTGATGCGGGGCATCCGTGCGGCGTTTGACCCCCATGGGATTCTCAACCCCGGCAAGATTTTCCCGTAGGGCAGAGCGTATGGAATGGGTGTTGGTTGTCGCTGCGATCGTGCTTGGGGCAGCGCTGTTTGCCGTGCTCACCGACGGCCGCTATTTTGGCAAGCCGCTGGTGCGTTGGTTGTACGATCGGATCGGCCCGGCCGTTTTTGGCCGGACCAGCGAGGCCGGCCGTTGGGCAGAGCTGGCCGAGAGGGTGGGGCTGCGCGGGGATGAAGCGGTGCTGGACGTGGGCACGGCCGTCGGCGACCTGCCGCTCTCCATCGCCGGGCTGGAGGGGTTTGCCGGCCGGGTGGTGGGGGCGGACTGGTCGCCGCGCATGATGGCGGCCGCCAACGCGGAAGCGGCCGACCGCGGCCTGGCCCACCGCGCCACCTTTGAGGCGCATGATGCCCGCCAGCCACTCCCCTTTGCCGATGGCGAGTTTGACGTCGTTTTTTGCCTGGGGCTGCTGGAGACGTTGCCGCGGCCCGAAGAACTGATGCGCGAGCTGGTGCGCGTGCGCCGGCCGGGAGGGGCCCTGGTGGTCAGTCTCTACCAGGGCTGGTCCGCGCGGACGGTGGCGCTAAGCCTGGACTGGTACCGGGAGCAGTTGGCTTCCCTGGGGATCGAGCAATTGCAGGTCGCGCCCTGCCGCCACCATCACGACGTGGTCATTGCGCGCTAGCGGCCGGCGCACGCGCTTTTGACACCCGCCCCCCCTGTGGGAAAATTACCACGGTTTCTATTCGTTTCAGTGGAGCACCTATGGCAAAACACAGCTTTCTTTCCACCGGCCTGATTCTGCTTGGCCTGATTCTGGCAGCCTGCAGCCAGCCCACGCCGACCCCGCCACCGGCCGATACCCCCGTGCCGCCGGCCGCCGGCGAGAGCCTGGAGGCCCGGGCGCAGGCCTTTGTGGAGCAACTGGCGGCGGCCGAGTTTGAGGCCGCTGTGGCGCAATTTGACAGCGCCATGACGGACGCGCTGCCGGCCGACAAGCTGCGCGAGGTCTGGGTGTCGCTCAACACACAGGTGGGGCGCTACCAGGGGCAGGCGGGGACCCGCGCGGAAACCCAGTCGCCCTACGAGATCATTTACGTGGTGTGTGAATTCGGCGACACCTATCTGGATGCCAAGGTAGTTTATAACCGGGCGGGGCAGATCGCTGGCCTCTTTTTTGTGCCCAGCCAGGGCCCGGACGCTCAGCCGCAAGGGTACGTCGCGCCCGACTATGCCGACCTGGACGCGATCCAGGAAGTGGACGTGACAGTGGGCGAGGGGGAATGGGCGCTGCCGGGTACGCTGACGCTGCCGGCCGGCACCGGCCCGTTCCCGGCCGTGGTGCTGGTGCACGGCTCTGGCCCCAATGACCGGGACGAGAGCATTGGCCCCAACAAGCCTTTCCGCGACCTGGCCTGGGGGCTGGCGACGCGCGGCGTGGCGGTGTTGCGCTACGACAAGCGCACCCTGGTCCACGGGGCCCAGATGGCCGATCTGGACATCACGGTGAAGGAAGAGACGCTGGACGACGCGCTGGCGGCGGTGGCGCTGCTGCGGTCCCGGCCGGAGGTCGATGCGGAGCGGGTCTTTTTGCTGGGCCACAGCCTGGGCGCGATGCTGTCGCCGCGCATTGGCGCGCAGGATCCAGGACTGGCCGGGCTGGTTGTGATGGCCGGCAACGCCCGGCCGCTGGAAGATTTGGTGCTGACGCAGGTTCGCTACCTGTTTGAGTTGAATGGCTCCCTCTCGGCCGACGAGCAGGCGCAACTGGCCGAGCTGGAGGCCCAGGTAGCGCGGGTCAAAGACCCCAACCTTTCCCCGGACACTCCGGCCGAAGAGTTGCCGTTGGGCATCCCGGCCGGCTACTGGCTGGACCTGCGGGGTTACGACCCGCTGGCGGTGGCGGCCGAACTGGAGATGCCGTTGCTCATCTTGCAGGGCGGGCGCGATTATCAGGTCACCACGGTTGATTTTGAAGCCTGGGGCGCGGCACTGGCCGGCCGGCCCAAGGTCTCGCTCCAGCTCTACCCTGCGCTCAATCACCTGTTTATGGAAGGGGAAGGGCCGGGCACGCCGGACGAGTACCAGCGGCCGGGCCATGTCGCCGCGGTTGTGATTGACGACCTTGTCCGCTTTATCGAGCAGCATTGAGCGGAATGTCCGACCGGCGGGTGATTGTGGTAGGAGCGGGCGCGGCCGGGCTGATGGCGGCCGGGCAGGCCGGTCTGGCTGGAGCCGAGGTGTTGCTGCTGGAAAAGATGCGCCGGCCGGGGCGCAAGCTGCTGCTCACCGGCAAGGGCCGCTGCAACCTCACCAACGTCGCCCCGCTGGACGCATTCCTGGGTCATTTTCAGCCCGACGGCCGCTTTTTGCGGCAGGCTTTTCACCGCTTTTTCACAGATGACCTGATCGCGTTTTTCGGCCGGTTGGGGGTCGCCACCATCACCGAACGGGGCGGCCGGGTCTTTCCCGCCAGCGAGCAGGCCAAAGAGGTGCTGGACGCGCTGGCATGCTGGGTGCGGGAGGCCGGTGTGACGCTGCAAACCGGCGCCCAGGTGGAGCGGTTGCTGCTGGATGGCGGCCGGGTGGTGGGGGTCCAGGTCCGGACGCGCACCGGGCAGGAACGCTTACCGGCCGATGCGGTGATCGTTGCCACTGGCGGGGCCTCGTATCCGGGCACCGGCTCCACCGGCGATGGCTACCGGCTGGCTCAATCGGCCGGGCACGCGGTGGTGCCGATCCGGCCGGCGCTGGTGCCGCTGGTGACGGCCGGCGACCTGGCTGCGCGGCTGCAAGGGCTCAGTCTGCGCAACGTGACCGCCAGCCTGCGGCTGGACGGCCAACAGGTTGCGGGCGAGTTTGGCGAGATGCTCTTCACCCATTTTGGGCTCTCCGGCCCCATCATCCTGACCCTCAGCCGTGCGGCGGTGGACGCGCTGGCGGCCGGCCGGCGGGTGGAGGTCGCCATTGACCTCAAGCCGGCGCTGGATGAGGCCAAATTGGATGCCCGCCTGCTGCGCGATCTGGACGCGCAGGGCAAGAAGCAGTTCCAGACGCTGCTCAAAGGGCTGCTGCCCGCCAAGTTGATCCCGGTCTGCCTGGAGTTGACCGCCATTTCGCCTCACAAGCTCGGCCATCAGGTCACGGCCGCCGAACGCGGCCGGCTGCTGGCCTGGTTGAAGGATTTCCGGCTGCCGGTGACCGGCCATCGTGGCTTTGACGAGGCGATCGTGACGGCCGGCGGGGTGGACGTGCGCCAGGTAGACCCGCGCACGATGGAATCACGGCTGGCCGGTGGCCTGTTTTTTGCCGGCGAGGTATTGGATGTGGACGGCGACACCGGCGGCTACAATTTGCAGGCGGCGTTTTCCACCGGCTGGCTGGCCGGCCGGGCAGCGGCCGGGGAACTGTAGGCGTGTCCATCTTGCCCAGCCCGTTTTCTGCGCTACAATACCCGTCCGGGTGATTCAGAACCAATCAGGAGCTTGATCTGTGTGTGGCATTTTTGGCATTGTGACCGAACGCGAGCAGGTGTTGGGAGAGATATTATTGGAGGCCGGCCGGCGGCTGGCCTACCGCGGCTACGATTCGATTGGCTGCGCGACGATTGACGACCAAAGCCGAATTGACCTGCGCAAGGACTCCGGCCGGATTGACGAGGTGGACGACCGGCTGAAATTCGGCGAAATGCGCGGCCGGCGCGGTATTGTCCAGTTGCGCTGGGCCACCTTTGGTGCGCCGTCGCAGGCCAACTCGCAGCCCCATCTGGATTCCGATGGCGACCTGGTGGGCGCGCACAACGGCAATATTGTCAACAACGTCTCGCTGCGTGAAGAATTCGTAGCCGAGGGGATGACGGTCCGCAGCACCAATGATGGCGAGTCCTGCGTCCACGCGGTGGAGCGGCACTTTGACCACGGGCACGAGTTGGTTGAGAGCATCCGGCTGGCGGCCGGCGACCTGCAAGGGGATTACGCCTACGTGATCGGACATCGGGATGGTGACGGATTGCACGCCGTCAAAAAAGGCTCTGGCCTGGTGGTGGGCCTTGCTGATGGCGCGACCTGCGTTTCCTCGGACCTGCCGTCCATCCTGCCACTGACTAACAAGATCATCCGGGTGTACGATGGCGAGATTGTCAGCCTGTGGCATGATCGCGTGGAATTGCGGCGGGTGGAGGATGGCGCGTTGATCGAGCGCGAACCGGAGATCTTTACCGAGGGAATGGAGGCGGCCGAAAAGGGTGGCTATCCCCATTTCATGCTGAAAGAGATCCACGAGCAGCCGCAGGTGGCGGCCGAGTTGATCCACTGGCTGGAAGCATCTCCCCACGTTCAACCATTCCTCGACGCCATGGTCAACGCCCGGCGGCTCTATCTGGTGGGATGTGGCACCAGTTATCATGCCTGCACTGTGGGTGCCGGTTATTTTAACCGGCTGGCGGGGCTGGCGGCCGTGCCGGTCCTTGCGCCCCAATTCCGCGAGACGCTGGCGCACACGCTGGGGCCGGAAGACGCGGTGGTCTTTGTCAGCCAGAGTGGGGAGACCAAGGATGTGCTCAACGCGCTCAAGGATACCCGGCCGACCGGCGCGACCACGTTGGGCGTGCTCAACGTGCTGGGCTCCACGCTGATGCACGCCAGCGACCACTATTTACCGCTGGCGTGTGGCTACGAGATCAGCGTGCCGGCGACCAAGACCTACCTTAATCAGGTGCTGCTGTTTCTGCACCTGGCGGACCGGCTGGCCGGCCGACGGATTGACTGGTCGGCCGTCCCTGGCCTGATCGAGCAGACGCTGGAACAGACCGATGCAGCCGCCAGGCTGGTTGCCGAGGTCATCAACCCGTACGCCGAGATGTATTACCTGGGTTACGGGCTGACGCTGGGTGTGGCGATGGAGGGCGCGCTCAAGCTGAAGGAGATCACCTACGCCCACTGCGAGGGGATGTTGAGCGCCGAGTTCAAGCATGGGCCGCTCAGTGCGGTGTACGATGGGTATCCGGTGCTCTTTGTGACCGCGCCGGATGACGCGGCGATGATGGTCAACCATGTCAACGAGGCGGTCTGCCGCGGCGGCCGGGCAATTGCGGTGGCGGCCGAGGATGATTTGTTGCGCAAGAATGTGGATGATTACTTGCTCCTGCCCCCGGCCGGGCAGGAGTTGACCGCGCTGCTGGCGGCCGTGCCGCTGCAACTGATCAGCTATTACATGAGCCTGGCACGCGGGATTGACCCGGACTTTCCCCGCAACCTGAGCAAAACGCTGACGGTGGATTGATGCGCATAGCGTTTATTGGCCCTTTTGGGCTGGAGCCAAAAGGTACCGCCAGGGTGCGGATGCTGCCGCTGGCCCGCGCGCTGGCGGGCCGGGGACATCAGGTGGCTGTCTTTCTGCCTCCATTCCATACTCCGGCCGAGGGCGGCCGGCGCTGGCAGGAGGGCGGGGTCGCGGTGGAGACTGTGCCGGTGTCCCGGTTGCCGGTGCTGGGCTACCTCATCACCGCTTGGCGAGTGGCGCGGCGCGCACTGGCCTTTCGGCCGCAGGTGATCCATGTTTTCAAGCCCAAAGGGTACAGCGGCATCGCGCACTGGTTGCTCTGGTGGCGCAGGCGGCCGTTCCGGCTGGCCCTGGACAGCGATGATTGGGAAGGGTGGGGCGGCTGGAATGAACTGGAGCCCTATCCTCGCTGGCAGAAGCGCTTTTTTGCCTGGCAGGAGACGTGGGGGCTGACCCACGCCGATCTGGTCACCGTCGCCAGTCGCGCGCTGGAGACGATTGTCTGGGGCCTGGGCGTGCCTCCGGCCAGCGTGGTCTATTTGCCCAACGGGGCCCAGATCGCGGAGCGGCGAGGGACTCACCCCATGCCCCCCGCTTCTGCCGCACACACCATCCTGCTCTACACGCGCTTTTTTGAGTTTGAGGTGCGGCGGGTGGTGGACCTGTTGCGGCGGGTGCGGGAGCAACTCCCGGCCGCACGGCTGCTGGTGGTGGGCAAGGGTTTGTTTGGCGAGGAGGAGCAATTGCTGGCGCAGGCGGCTGCGGCCGGGTTGCAGGATGCGGTGAAGTATGCCGGCTGGGTGCCGGCCGTGCGGTTGCCGGACTATTTTGCGGCGGCCGACTGTGCCATCTATCCGTTTGACGACACGCTGATCAACCGGGCCAAGTGTGCGGTCAAGCTGACCGACCTGCTGGTGGCCGGGGTGCCGGTGGTGGCTGAGGCGGTGGGGCAGAACCGGGAGTACATCCAGCACGGTCGGTCTGGTTTGCTGGTGCCGACCGGCGACCAGCCGGCCTTTGCGGCCGCGGTGGTGCGTCTGTTGCAGGAGCCCCATCTGCGGGGAGAGCTGGCGGCCGGGGCGCGAGAGCGGATGGCAACCACGTTTGCCTGGGACAAACTGGCGGAGCAGCTTGAGCGTGCGTATCAGGCCTGACGCGCAACGGATCACTTGGCGGTTGCTATTGCCTGTCGCCTGGATGGGGCTGATCTTTCTCGTCTCCGGAATCCCCAGCGAGCAGATACCCGACGCGGGGACGTGGGACCTGCTGGTGAAAAAGGGTGGTCACATGGCCTCCTATGCGTTGCTGGCGGTCCTCTGGCTGCGGGCGCTGGAGTTGCGGTTCCCGACCGGCCCGGCCGCCCAGCTGGCGTTGGTAATCACAGTGCTGTACGCTATCTCGGACGAATATCACCAGACCTTTGTGCCCGGCCGGAACGGCACGGCGGTGGATGTGCTGGTGGACGCGGCCGGGGCGCTGCTGGGGACGTGGGGTTATGCCTGGCGCGGCCGGCACTGACGCGCCTTGCGGTTTCCCCCCTGGTATGCTAGAATTGCCCCGCTTCACGCTGGGGCGTCGCCAAGCGGTAAGGCAGCGGCCTTTGGAGCCGATATTCGGGGGTTCGAATCCTCCCGCCCCAGCCTGAATTGTTTTTAATCCGGTGAACGAAGACTTAACTGCATCATCTGAACCTCCAGGCCCTCCGTCGCACGTTGTTGCGATGGGGGTTTCTGTTATTCCCGGCCAACCCCCTCGGCCGGTATTTCCTTTGAGTGCATGATGATCCTCTCTGTGATGATAGTAACTGCGGTGACACCGCCGGGTGTGGTCGCCTTGGCCGGCCGCCGGGTGGTTGATTTCTTGCATGACGCGGTGGCCGATCTGGCGCCGCACGCGGTGGTTGAGACGGCCGACCTGCCGGCCGGCGTGCAGCAACTGGAAGGGTCGGAGCGAGTATTGCTGCTGTACAGCGACCGGCCGCTGCTGACCGCGTCAACGCTGGCCAAGCTGCTGAATGAGCCGCAGGCGCCGGCGGTGGCGCTCGTTGGGCCGGATGGCGAGGCGTCTGCTGCCTGTGCCGACCGTGACTGGCTGGCCCGGCGGGCCGAGCTTTCCCCGGCCGGACTGGCGCAAGCGGCCGGGCAGGCTGTGATTGCCCCATCGGACCCGACCGAGTGCCTGGCGGTGCGCGATTTGCCGGCGCTGGCTGAAGCGGAGCGGATCATGCGCCAGCGCATCAACCGGGGCTGGATGCAAGCCGGCGTGCAGTTGGCCGACCCGGCGACGACCTACATCCATGCTACGGTCGCTATCGGCCGGGGCACGGTGATTTTGCCCAACACGCACTTGTGGGGTCAAACCACCATCGGTGCTGAGTGCCGCGTCGGCCCCAACAGCATCATCCGCGACTCGCAGCTTGGCGACCGCTGTGTCGTCCTGGCGTCGGTGGTGGAGCAGGCTATGATGGAGGACGAATCGGATATTGGGCCGTTTGGCCATTTGCGCAAGGGCGCTCGGATGTGCCGCGGTGCGCATATGGGTAACTTTGGCGAGATGAAAAATAGCACCCTGGGGCCAAACTCCAAGATGGGCCACTTTAGCTATCTGGGGGATGCGACCGTGGGCGAAAATGTCAATATTGGCGCTGGTACCATCACCTGTAATTACGATGGCGTGAATAAGCACAAGACCACCATCCATGATGGTGTTTTTATCGGGTCGGATGCCATGCTGGTTGCGCCATTGGTGATTGGGGCAGGGGCACAGATTGGTGCCGGTTCGGTGGTCACGCGGGATGTCCCGGCCGGGGCTGTGGCGTACGGCGTACCGGCCCGCGTTCACCGGTTTGTGTCTGAGGAAGGAGAGGGAGAGTCGTGGACCCGATAAGTAGTGGGGTCGTTTTGGTGGTGATTTTGACGCTGGCTGGCGGCTTTTTTGCGCTGGCGCGTTCGGCTTTGATCAATTCGCATCGCGCCAAGCTGCGACAACTGGCAGAGGAAGGAGTGCGGGGCGCGGCCTGGGCGGAAAGGCTTGCCGAGGATTCGGTGCGGCTGCTGGTCACGGTCCAGTTCGGGCAGATGCTGTTTAGCCTGCTGGCGGCCGCCGTCGCGGCGCTACGGTTTGGCCCGCCGGTCGCTGCCTGGCTCGATCGCCTGCCCATTCCTGCCGGCGTGTCCAGCGCGGTTGCTGTGTTGATCGTAACCAGCGCGACGGCCGTCTGGTTGCTGCTGGCGAGCGACAAGCTGCCGGAAGCCATTGCGCTGCGCCACCCCGAAGCGCTTTCGCTCTCGCTGGCCTGGGTGGTGCATCTTTTTAGCCTGGTTTTTGCGCCCGTGGTGCGGCTCATTATGCGCATTAGCCGCGCCGTTGCCGGGCCGGGCATGGGGCAATACACCGGGCTCACCCTGGTGACCGAGGAGGAGATCAAGACGCTGGTGGATGCGGGCCAGGAGGAAGGGGTCATCGAGGAAGATGAAAAGGCGATGATCTACTCGATCTTTGAGTTTGGTGAAACGGCCGCCCGCGAGGTAATGGTGCCGCGCATTGATATGGTTGCGGTGGAGGTGGATACACCTTTGGAGGAAGCTCTACGCGTGATTGTGGAGGCGGGTCACTCCCGTATCCCCGTGTTTCGCGGCAGCCTGGACAATGTACTGGGCTTTCTGTATGCTAAGGACTTTTTGGAGTTGTGGGTGAACCAGCAGGGTCTTGCACAGGGAGCGGCCGAAAGACCTGCGTTGGAGGGGCTGCTCCGGCCGGCTTTTTTTGTGCCCGAATCCAAGATGCTGGACGACCTACTGGCCGACCTGCAGCAGCGTCAGGTGCATGTTGCGGTCGTAGTGGATGAGTACGGTGGCACGGCCGGGCTGGTCACAATCGAGGATATCCTGGAAGAGATCGTGGGCGAAATCCAGGATGAATACGATTCCGAAGAAGCCACGTTTCAGATGATGGGCGAAAATGAGTACCTGTTCAATGCGCGTATTGACCTGGATGACCTGAACGAGATGCTGGAAACGGACTTGCCCACCGAGCAAGGAGATACGCTGGGCGGGTTCATCTACAGTCAATTGGGCAAGGTTCCGGTGGCCGGGGAGGGCATCACGTATGATGGATTCTCCTTTGAAGTGGTAAACGTGGTTAAGCGGCGGATTCAAAATGTGCGCGTTCGTCGGTTGGGCACGGCCACCGTGCCCAGTGACGCAAAGTGATGGCAAGGTTATGCAGATAAACAAGCAGGCGCTCATAGAGCAGGCATTGCAGGCGCGCAAGTTGGCTTACGCACCCTATTCCAACTATCAGGTTGGGGCAGCGCTGCTGGGAGCAGACGGCCGGGTGTTTTCCGGCTGCAACGTGGAAAATGCGGTCTACCCGCTGGTGATATGCGCCGAGCGGACGGCCGTTTTCAAGGCGGTTTCTGAGGGGGAGCGGGCGTTTGTTGCCATCGCGGTGGCGACGAGGGACGGTGGTTCTCCTTGTGGGGCGTGCCGCCAGGTGTTGACCGAGTTCTCGCCGGACATGCTGGTCCTGATCGTTGATGAGGCCGGCCGGGTGCGGGAGACTACAGCTGGAGATCTGCTACCGGATCGCTTTGGGCCGGAGAGCCTGCGATAGCTTGGTCAGCGGCGCAGGCTGGAGAGGAATAGTCCCACTGCCAGCAACGTCCCCAGAATAGAGGTTGCCAGCACCAGAGATGTGGGGGAAAAGCGGTCGCGCACCGGTGTAGCGCCAACCTCCAGTGGCAGTGCCGAGATCACCCGTAGGTCATCCGTCCAGTAGCGCACTGCCAGCGTGTTGGAAACCGGCCGAGTCAGGAAATAGCTCAACAGCGGGCTGTCGTTGGGTAGCCAGAGCGTGAGTTCCTGGTTGGTATCTCCCTCTCTAAAGGGCAGCCGGTAGCGCGTTTCATCGCCCTGGCGTGATTCTTCCACCGGCCCGGCGGTTCCCATCGCCAGCCTGGACGGCCGGTTCCAGATGGCAGCCTGGCTCAAGAGGCCCCAGGCGCTGGCAGCCAGCAACAAGATGGCCACAATGCGAGCCAGCGGCCCGGCCGACCTTTCCAGCGTGGTGATGGGGTGCAGTTCGTCCATGCTTATCGCTCCGCGTACCGCCACAGGCCACGCCAGGTGTGACTGAACCACAGCCCGCCAGGCGTGGGAAGAAGCTGGTCGAATTCAGCGTCCAGCATGCCATCGGCCGGGGTGTAGCAGCGCCACGCACCACCGGCGGGCTCCCACCGGCCGACGCCGTGCGTCCCGCCCATCCACACTGTCCCTTGCCAGAAAGCAAGCTGGCGCGCGCCTCCGCAATGCACGGGGCAGCCACCTCTATTTGCGTCCAGCCATCCCCATCCAGCGGCTTGTGGAAGAGGTTGCCATCCACCAGCAGCCAGGCATGCTGCGGGCCGACCGCCAGCCCGGCCGGGGCGGACGCGGACGCGGGTAGCGGAGTGAACGTTACTGCACCGGTGGTGGTGTCAAATCGGCCGAACTCGCCACCCTGGATAAACCAGATTACCTGCTCTTGCTGGTGCGCTAGTTGCAGGGTAAGGGGTTCATCGCTGAGATCGAACACGCCCCACTGGTCGATGGCCGGGTTGTACGAGAGAAAACCGCGGCTACCCACGAACCAGAGTGTGTTGCCCAGTGCCTGGGGAAGCAGTTGATGCACTTGCCAACCGGCCGGGGGGATCAGGACAAATCGCTGCGGCTCAACGCCGGCCTGGGAAAAGTAGAGCAGACGGGGCGGCTCATCCACCCCTGGGCCGCGCATCAACAATTCGGTGATCCAGATGTTCAGTCCGCCCCGTTCCAGGGCAGCGCCGTCTGCTTGGATCCGTCCCGCGCCTCCCACGGGCGCCAGCGGCTGCCAGGTGTCGGTGGATGGCTGCCAGAACCCAGGGCCCAGGTTGGTGTTGACCAGCAAGGCACCATCCCGTTCTCCCAGAACTTGCTGCACGGCGCTGACGCCGCGTCGGTATGGCTGCCATTCTCCTGTTTCCAGGCTAAAAGCCAGCAACCCGTTCTGGCCGGTGAACCAGAGCGTGTTTTTCGCTCCAGTGATCTGACCCTGCAGACCCAGGCTGGTAAGCGGTTCGGCCGGGTAGCGGCTGACCAGGCGCGTGTCGGGATCATATCGGACCAGTTCGTTGGTGTGGCGGGAAAATAGCCAGAGTGCGTTGGCGTAGTACTGTGCGCCCAGGTAGCCATCGCCCGGCCCAAGTCCGTTGGGGTCCATCTCTGTGATCGGCCGCCACTGACGGGTAGTTTTGTTCAACTCCCATGGGACCTCGTCCCACGGGACAGCCCACAAAAAGCGGTCGGTCTGTGCCAGACCAAAGGAATTGTACGGAATCCCATTCCCACCCGTGCTGATGGCCGTCCAGTTGTCGTCTGCCTTGTCCATCCGCAGCAGCCCGCCGGCCGTGCTGGCATGGGGTGAGACGCTGATCCAGAGTGAGCTTTCGTCGGCGATCAGGCCGTCAACTCCGGAGATTTCGATGCCCGCGGCCGCAAAGAGGCTCTCCCAGCGGTCTGTGTCAGGGATGTACCAACTCAGCCCGTTGCGCGTCCCGGCCCACAGGGTTTCGCCGTCAAAGTACACTTCCACATTATGGTTGCTGGAGAGGCCGTCATCGGTAGTATAGGTGTCCCAACCGCCTGTCGCCCGGTCGAGGCGGCTCACGCCCCCCTGCGTGCCAACCCATAGCCAGTCTCCCTGTTCCGCCAGTGAAACAGCCGTGTTCTCACCCAGCCCGTCGGCCTGGGTAAAGACCCGCCAGTGGTTGTAGTCCAACTCCACCCGGACCAGCCCACTGAGCGCCGCCAGCCAAGCAATGTTGGTCGTCGGTTCAATAATTACCGCCCGGAAGTCAATCGCATTTGGGAACCGGTTCCATCCCAGTCCGGGCGGGGTGGGTGTTGGGGTTGCGGTGGGAGTCTGGGTAGGAGAGGGTGTGGAGGTCGGGCTGGGAGTTAAGGTCACCGGCCGGGGCGTCAAGCTTGGCGATGGGGAAGGGGTTTGTGCTGCAGGGGAGGGCGAGGGATTGCCCAGCAGCGAACAGCCTGCTAGCATCGTCAGGATGATTAGGATAACTGGAGTCAGTCTCTTCACGGCACCTCTGGTCTGGGCGCAGCACGCCTACCAGAGGCGCAACTGCACCGGCGGCCGGCGGCCGTCCAGTGTGATGTAAGGCGCGGCGCGCTCGGCCAGCACACCAATCTTACGCAGTTCGCCCAAATCGCGCAAGGTCCCCCGCCGACGTTCACGCAGAATGCGATCCGCTCCCTTGGGGCCAATGCCCGGCACGCGGAGTAGTTCGTTTCGCTCGGCGCGGTTGAGTTCTATCGGTCGGTGGCCCAGGTTTTCCTGTGCCCAGGCCAGTTTTGGGTCCTGGTTCAATGGCAGGTTGCCGTCGCTGCCAAATGGGAGCTCTTCCACATCAAACTGATAGTCCCGCAGTAAAAAGCTGCACTGGTACAGGCGATGTTCCCGGACGGCCGGGGTGGGTGGGGCGTTTTCCAGAGGGGTGTCCGGAATGGGGTTGAAGGCCATAAAGTACGCCCGCTTGAGGCGCAGGGTCTGGTGGAGATATTGGGTTGTTTGCAGCAACTCGAGGTCGCTTTCCCCGGCCGGGCCGACGACAAACTGGGTGGTGGAACTGGGCCCTCGCCCCCCATCGTGTTGGCGGATCTCCTCCACCCAGCGCAGCCGCTGGACCAATTCATCAGCGAATGCTTTGCGGGGTGCCAGCCGGGCCAACCGGTTTTCGTTGGGCGCTTCCAGGTTGACGCTCACCCGATCCGCCAGTTGCATGGTGCGAATCACCTGGTCGCGTTCGGCACCCGGCATCACTTTGAGGTGCAGGTATCCCTGGAATTGGTGCTTTTTCCGCAGAATCTCGGCCGTGGCTATGATGCGGTCTTGGGCCCACACACCGTTGGCGATGACGCCGGAGGAGAGGAACATGCCTTCCACCAATCCTGCCCGGTAAAGGCGTTGGAACCCCTCGGCCATCTCATCGGGCGCAAAGGTCACGCGCTGGCAATCCCGGCCGCTGCGCATGGCGCAGTAATGGCAGTCGCGCTCGCAGGCGCTGGTGATGAGCGACTTGAGCACCGGCATCTGCCGGTTGTGCGGGCTGACGACGGTGGTGACGCACTTGGCCAGGTCGGCCGGAATGCGGCCGGACGAGAGCGCCACCTCGTCCCCGGCCGGCTCGTAACGGGTCACGTCATCCAGCAATTGAAGCTTGGCAACTGGATCCATGCGCCCATTATAGAACTTTTGTGCGAAAAGTCAACAGATAACAGTGGGAAAATCTCAAGGGTTAGCCGGCGGCCGGGGTTGAGCCTGGTCCGGCGGGGGGAGGAGCACGATTAGCTCGGCTTGCAGCAACTGGCCCCCATCGCTAAAGGTGCCAAAGATCGCCACTGTGTTTTCTTCCTCCAGATCGGACACGGCGAGTGTGGCACCTGCCAACTCGCGCACGCGGGTCGCTGCATCCCAGGACACCTGGCGCGGCCCGTTGGGAGTCGCCAGGTCCAGCCGGCCGGGCTCAATGCGCCGTATTCGCCCCACCAACGTCGGTTCGCCGGGGAGCGGGGGGTTCTGAGGTAAATTGCCGGGCTGTCCGGCCGGAGGTTGACCCCCGGGAGCCAGCTGTGGTCCGTCCAGCCGCTGCGCGTTGTGTGGCCCTTGCAGTGCCAGCCCATCGCGGGTCAGGCCATAGCGGCCAACGTACACGCCCAGGGCAAAGGCGGCAACGATGTGGAGGACAAACAGCAGCCCGACACCGGCCGCCAGCATGATTCTGCGTTGCGTGGTCATGGTCTTTACTCCCAATTCAGGAATGGTTTCGCCTCTGCAATTTCCAGGTGGGCCAGCGGTGTCAGGTCTCCCTGGCTTTCGGGGATGGCAAACGGATGAAGGGGTGGCGCGTCGCCAACCGATAGCACGGCCGCCCCCGGTTTGGTGGTGCGGGGGATTACCAGCCAAAAGCTGTCCACCACCAACCAATCGGCCGCCTCATCGGCAGCCAGGTCATGCTCCTGTGCGTAGCGTTGCAGGTTGCCAAAACCGACCTCGTAAGTGAGCAGTGACTCGTCGTTCAGCCCCAGGCTCACGCGCAGATCATCCGGCCGCTCCAGCCGCCAGTAAAGTGTGAGACGGACCGCGCCTCCGGCCTGGGCCTGGTCCGCAGCTAGATCGTAGCCAATCAGCGTTTTGCCGTCCAGCGCGATCTCAACCGCCTGCTGCGGCCGAACCTCGTCGGCCGGCACAACCAGGTCCGGTGGGTTCTCGCTCACCTGCCACAGAGTCAGGTCGGCCCGGCCGCCGCCCATCCCATGTCGCTCCGGCGTCGGGCCGACCAACACGGGGATGTACCAGGCATCGGCCGGGAGTAGGTCCGACGGCAGGGACCACGGGCCACCAGCCCGTGCCTGTCCCAACCGCTCGTTGGTGTGAATCGGCCGGTCGCTCAGGCTCAACGCAGCCGGATCGGGTGTGGAGATGTGGGGCATGAGCACGTCCGGCCGCAGATTGTACACCAAGCGGTAGTAAAACATGTCGTAGCCAAACACACCGCCCCGGCCGAGTAGCGCACTATCGGCCGGGAGCAGGGCAAAGGCATTCTCGAAAAAGTCGTTGATGGCTACATCGTCGGAATAGTCATTGTGTTCCCAATTGGCTCTGGTCTCCCGCACCAGCCCCAGAAGCAGCACCATCACCAGCAAGCCAACCAGCCCCACTCGAACCGGCCGATAGGTCCAGCCACCCAGCTTGATCGTTGCGGCCGCCAGCCATTCCAGTAGCTGCCATAGGCCAAAAGCGATAAAGATGGTAAACATTAAGTGGGCTGGGATGAAAAAGACGTCCAGGTCAAAAACGGCATACTGGGTGAAAAAGACCACGTGGACCAGGTACATCCCAATTAGCAGGAAGAAGCGTTTCGGCTTGCGAAACAGCGCCACCCACATCCCCCAGAACCCCAACAAGGTCCCTGCTACGCCAAACTGTTGCACTAGCAGGGCCAGGTAGATGACGATGCGGTCGGGCACCTCCGCCCAACCAAAGGCGAATTTGAGTTGCGGGAATGCGCCCAGCGTGTAATTGTAAACGCCACGCAACGTTTTGGGCGCGTTCCCCAGCATCAACCGGTCGTTGAGCGTGTTTGCCTTGTAGGGGAGCCACAAGAATTGCAGTGCGCCTAATCCAAAGCCCCCCAGCCCGGCCGCCCAGGTGATGGGGCTCAGGGCGGCCCGCCAACTGATGAGCAGGATAAAGAGGGCGATGGCCGGGGCAAAACCCAGGCTGGACATGTGGGTGCCCAGCGAAAGGCTCAACGAGAGGGCGGACAGAAACAGCAGAACGGCCGAACGCCAGGAGGGGATAAAACCGCGCCACCACGGCTCGCCGGCTGCGCGATTCATCCGGTTGCGCTGCTCCTCGCGAGCCCAAAGGAGCAGTAACAGCACCGTCAGTGCCACCATGAACAGGTTGCTGGTGTACACCTCGGCGATGCCGGTTTGTGACCAGAAGGTGCGCGAGAGGGCAAAGAGCAGGGCAGCAAAAGCACTGGTCAGCCGTGCCCGCCATCCCCGGCCGAGCAGCAGCAACAAAATCAGGTAGAGCAGCCCCACCCCGGCCGCACCCAGCACGGCCGACATCAGGTTCATCCGATGGGCCACATCCCCTATGGGGAGGTAGGTGAAGAGCTTGCCCAGCCAGGTGTAGAGCGGGTAACCAGTCGAGTGCGCCAGCCCCAGGATGTAAGGGACTGTTGCCAACTCGTTGCCATCTGGGCTTTTGTAACTCAGGCTCGGTGTCAGGGTGGCGTTGTACACCACCAGGCTAAGCGCTGCAAGCAGAAAAGCAATCAGCAGATCGAGCCAGTAGCGCGATAATGTTTTCCTCATGATTGACATACCTCGGTCCAGTATGAGGTTTATTGTACCGGCCGGTGGTCACCGCGGCGTGTCTTGAGTGTAAACTATCTGTAAACCAGGCCAGAAGCAGTGTACAGGTCGGCCAGTGCTCCCTGCCGGCCGTAAAGCGCAAGAATTTGGTTGGCGTGATCCAGCAGGCTTTTACGCAGTGCTTCAGGTTCCACAACTTCAACCGCGCTGCCGTAGCCAAGGAGTCTCGTACGAGCTTGCTCCAGGCTCTCAAAATCCAGGGTCAGCGTGACCCAGCCATCACTATCGGCCGGGCCGGTTCCTTCCAGTGCTGCAGGCCAAGGTGCGCTTCCGTGGACTTGCATCAGATCCAGCAAAGCTGGTGCAACCCGCATGGCGACCGGGTAATGCGGCCGGTTGGCTTCGTGACTGGCAGACCACATCTGCCAGAAGGCAACCAGGTCAAAGTCGGCCGGTCGCTGGAAATGCTCGTCGAGGAGTTGGGCGTTGGTGACCTGGGAAACGCGAAAGACTCTTGGCACAGCCTCGGATTCGAGGCCAGCGATTAGATGCCAGATGTCAGTGCTGGCGACCAGCCCATATGGCGCAACCCGACGTGTGGTCTGGGCGCCGAATGCGAGTTGGTAAGTCAGGTCGAGCTGTTGGTCCTGCCAAAGCGCCCGCTGGATGGTCTGCAGGTGGGTCACTGGTTCGGCCGGCTGCGCCGGCCGGGATGTGTCCAGGTGGATCCGCTGGCGTGTTTTTTCCTCGTCGGCTCGTCGGCTGGCGGGCAGTGCGGCCGAGAGCTTGCGCAGCGCCATCTGGAGTTCCCCGGCAACGCCCAGTTCTGCCAGCGGCGCGGGAATGTTGAGCATGAACAGGGCGCGGGCTTCGTCCTCGTTTAGACCGGTAAGCGTGGTGCGATAGCTGTCCAGCAAGGCACAGCCGCCTCCCGGACCGCGCGAGGCGTACACTGGCACACCGGCCGCGCTCAAGGCGTTGATATCCCGGTACACGGTCCGTTCCGACACCTCCAGTTCCGCTGCCAACTGGCTTGCCGTCATCCGGCCGCGGGCCTGGAGCAACATCATCAGTGAAAGCAATCTATCTGCGCGCACGCGAGCAAACTCCTTCGCTATTGTACTACAAATTCATGACAATAGGTGTCAGGATTGCGTGGTATGATGGGGCGGCTTGTTCCGGAGTAGGCGCAACGGTGTATCGAGCTTGAAAGGAGAGGAAAAGATGTCCGAATTAGCAGTGCGAATCGTCGAACTAGAGCCGATGCGGGTGGCATCTGTGCTGGGGTTTAGCGCAACCCCGGAGAAGGATGCGCACGAAATGATGATGGGCTGGGCCCGGCCGAAAGGGTTGCTGGACAAGCCATTCCGCTGGTTTGGTTTTAACAACCCGAACCCATCGCCGGGAAGCCCGCACTATGGCTACGAAGTCTGGCTTCCCGTTGACCAGGATGTGCCGGGTGCGGGAGACGTGCGAATCAAACAATTCTCTGGGGGATTGTACGCTGTGACCCGCTGCGAAGGGCTGCAAAACATTGGTGAGCGCTGGCAGCAACTGGTTGCCTGGGTGGAGGATAGCCACTATCAGTGTGCCCAGCACCAGTGGCTGGAGGAGCTGTTTACGGTGGATGCCACCCGTCTAGAGGAGTATGTCTTTGACCTTTACCTGCCGATTGCCCGGTAGGCTGATCGGCGTGAAAGATGAGAGCCCGCCGGATTGGGGCGGGCTCTCACGCTCAGGGGGCATGGGTTCGGGGCAGGTCTCAGACCTGCCCCATCAAGCTTCAGATTCGGGCCCTTCCAGTGGGATTTCACGCATCTTGTTCCGCAGTTCGTCAATTTGGGACTCGACTTGGTCGATGCGGGCCAGTAGGTCGCCGCTGGCCTTCAACCCCTGTCGCAGTAGGTGGCGGATGGCATCGGCGCGGCTTTTGTGTACCCCAGCCGATACGATTTTGTCAAGCGCCTGCACCGTTTCTCCGTCCAGGGTGACGACAACGGTGCGTTGGGCCTCGCCCATTGTCTGCTCGGCCAGCTTGCCGCCTTGCCGGAGCACTTCGGCCGTGGCCTCGGCGGCCGCGTTAAACGCCTCACGGGTAGCCTTGACGGCGTGCTCGAACGCATCGCGCCAATCGGCGGCCGCAGTGGCCTCTGCAGGGGTCGATTCCACAACTTCGGGTTCTTGGGTTTCTTTATTCATTGCTTCCTCCAAAACTTAGATATCTAAACTGGTTTCCTCTGCCACAATAGCTGACAATTGCTGGCGCAGGGCCGTGATCTGGGCGATGATTTCTCCTATGCGGTCAAAGAGTGTGCTGCTCGCACGAACGCCCTCGTTGACCAGGAAAGCGGCGCTCTCGGACCGGCTTTTGGTGATGCCGGCCTCCACCAACATGTCGAGGTAGCTCAACGCCTCATCACTGACCCGCACCATGACCACGTTTTCGCGCTTGCTGAGCGCCCGGGTCACCGCATCGCGCACGCTGGCGATGAAATCGGCCGGGGTCTCTGGTATCTCTGCTGGTTTGTTGCCTTCTGTCATAACGAACTATCTCCTTAATTGGCGATATGTAATTACGTGTAATTAAGTAATCTAAGAATATTGTATTCTCGTTTAACCAGTTTGTCAAGGGTCATGCGGGTGGAGTTTGACCTTTTCAACGGCCGGGATAAAGGGCGTGGCGGGATGCGAGTTGCCAGTAGTTCAGACGGCAGTATAATCTGGTTGGTGCTGTTGGCGAAAGAGGAGTATGAGATGGATCAGGCCGAGTTGGAAGTATTGCGGATGGTAGAGCAGGGCAAGCTCACGGCCGACGAGGGCGCCCGGCTTTTGGGAGCAATGGTTGGTGAGGACAGGGGACCTGCCCAACCTGCACCCCGGCCGGAACCGCTGAAGGATGAATCGCCCCCGGCCGGGCCGCCTGTTGCGTGGCAGAGGCTGTGGATTTACCCCTTTGTCGCAGGAATTACGCTCCTCGCATCAATGGGGTATCTTACCGATCTATTGTTGGACGGCGGCGAAAAATTGGGCTGGTTGATGTGCACCATCCCATTGATGATTCTGGGTGGGCTTGTGGGCTTGCTAGCCTGGTGGTCCAGCCGCTCCCGCTGGTTGCACGTGCGGGTTCGGGATGCAAACACCAACCTGCGCATAAGCCTGCCCCTGCCGCTGCGCCCGGCCGCCTGGCTGGTTCGGTTTGCCCGGCCGTGGGTGCCGCAACTAAAGGACACGGCCTTGGACGAGCTGCTCTTGTCGCTGGACGAGGTCAAGACCGATGAGGGCATCCTGGTTGTGGATGTCAATGAGGGCGACCAGGAGCGGGTACAAGTTTACTACGGCTAATCGGCCGGCTGTTTGCTGGTCCAAGAGTTCAAGGGGAAGGGTGTCATGCTACAAGAACTTGTGCGCAAAACGCGCAGCTACCGTCGGTTTTATCAAGATGAGTTCGTCACAGCAGCCAGTTTGCGCGAGCTTGTTGATCTGGCTCGACTGTCGGCGTCGGGGGCCAACCTGCAACCGCTAAAGTACATTCTCAGTTGCAACTCGCAAACGAATGCGCGGATTTTTCCCCACTTGAGGTGGGCTGGCTATTTGCGGGATTGGGCTGGCCCGGCCGAGGGCGAGCAGCCGGCAGCCTACATCGTCATTCTGGGTGATACGGAAATTCGCAAGGAGTTTGGCGTGGACCACGGAATTGCGGCCCAGTCCATCATGCTGGGCGCGACCGAGATGGGATTAGGTGGCTGTATGATCGCTTCCATTGACCGGCCGGCGCTGTGCGCCACGCTGGCTATCTCGGAGCGGTTCGAGGTCCTGCTGGTGCTGGCGCTGGGGAAACCCAGGGAACAGGTGCTGATTGAGGATGTCGGGACTGATGGGGTCATCCAGTATTACCGGGATGATGCGCAGGTGCATCATGTCCCCAAGCGTTTGTTGACCGATCTGATCGTAGCCGAGTACGGGTAGCGGTTAGTAGGCCAGCACTTGCGCACTGTTTTCGCCCAGGCTGATGGCCTGGATGGTGAGGGAGCCGGCCGGGTCCACAAAAATCAGTTCGCGCAAGGCGCGGTTGGCCTGGCCCTCCAGTTGCGCTGCCAGCACCGCGATCTGCCCGTCCGGTGGGGTGCTGTACAACCGGCCGTTCATCTCCACGCCTGCCAGCATCAACTGGCGGCCGGAGGCGTCCAGCATAAAGACCGCCCCCACGCGTTGCCAACCCACTTCCAGGTTCACATCGGCATATAGGACCGCGCCGCCCGCTTTGAGGTCCAGCCAGGGGTTGCGCAGGCGGGCCTCTCGCTCCACGTAGGCACCAAACCAGTGTGATAGGTAGCTGTTGATTCCCTGCTCATCGAACTGGATGAAATAGGCCGTCCGGCCGGTTTCCAGCTTGCCGCGCTCCAGCCGGGTTGCGTAGATCTGTTCAGGGTAGAAGGTGTATGGCTGCGGCAAGAACCAGATGCTGACCTTGACCGATTCAAGCGGCACAGAAAGGGCTTGGCCCGACCCGACGTTCGGTGCGATGCTCCCGGCCATCCCTGGGGTTGCCAGCGGGGTTGGCGTTGCCAACGCGTGCTGCCAGAGGATGGTCGGCCGGGGGGTGACTGCTTGCGCGGCCAAATAACCATCCAATTTGCCTTCCGAGCGAAAGCCCGCCAGCCGCAATGCCAGCGCGGCCGGGGCGCTCAACATAAAGATCAAGAGCACGACCAGCAACACGGCACAACCCGGGATCATCAGTTTACGTTTCGCCATCGGAACTCCTTGCCTGGGCCAAGATTATAAAGCATGAACAGGACGGGGCAAGGCAAAAAAAGGTTCCACAGGGTGAGCGTGGCCCGACCGTAGGGTAAAGCCGCCCGCAAGGCTGTGAGGTCAGGATATCAAGTCCACCAGTTCGGCGCGCCGACGCAGGGTGTCGACCAAGACGGTGCGCATGATATTCATCACATCGATTAGGCGGGGGTCGGTGAGTGAATAGATGACGGCCGGGCCGTTGCGCTCGCCGCGAACCGTGCCACAATTCACAAGTTTTTGCATGTGGCGCGAGACGGTGGACTGGGGGAAGCGCAGTTCCTCGGCCAGCTCGGTGACGTTGCGCTCCCGCTCATTCAGCGCGTAGAGGATAAGGATCCGCTTGGGATCGGTGATGGACTGGCACTGGTCGCAGAGCAACGCAGCTTCGTCCAGCGAAATCGCGACCATGGTCAGCCGTCTCTAGCTCTGGGAGGTGCCGGCCGGTGGAGGAGCGCCTGATAGCAAGGTAACACCAGGCGGAGGGGTGTATTCCATTACCCATTTGAGAAACCACTCCCGGTCCCACCACTGGATCAAGTTCACCAGCCGGTCCCGCCGCTGGTGAAAGATGTTGCGCATCTCCCAGATTTGCTGGTGGACCTGTTCCATGAATTGATCCATTTCCTCGTGGGAAACCTCACCTTCTTTCCAGCGCTGCATTTTGTCGCACAGTGGCTCCAATGCTTTTTTCCAGCGATAATCGCGGTAGTCGTCAATCAACGCCTGCTCCCATTTGAAGGCCGGCGAATGTTCGTGTTTTTGCCCGCTCATCTGTTCCCTCCTACACCAACAAAGCATCAGCAACCAGGTCTACCACACCTTTGATCTCGATGCCCAGGTTGTAATGCTCGTTCAAGTCCTCCAATTGGGTTTTGCAGTTCTCGCATGCTGTCACAACCCATTGGGCCTGGCTACGGCGAATCTGCTCCGCTTTTTTGGAGCCAGCTTTCATGCGCACATCCTTCATCTCCGGGACGGCGATCAGCCCGCCGCCTCCGCCGCAACACCAGTTGAGCGTCCGGTTGGGCTCGAACTCGCGAAAGTCGGAAGCCACTGCGGTGATCAGGGTGCGCGGCTCCTCCATCAAGCCACCATTCCGGCCGAGGTTGCACGGGTCGTGATAGGTGAGTGGCGTGTCAAAAGCGTTGGCCTGGAGGCGGATCCGGCCAGACGCCGAGTACGAGGCCACCAACTCGAGCAGATTCATCCGCTGGATGTTGGCAATCTGGTCCCCAAACCAGTTCTCAAAAAACGACTTGAGGGTGCGGGTAGCGTGGCCGCATTCGGGGTACACGATGGCTTGAACGCCCAGCCGGCGGGCTTCCTCCACGATCCATCCGGCCGCCTGCTTGGCCCTGGCCATGTCGCCGACAAAGAAGGAGTGGTTGGTGGCAGTGAACAGGCTGAGGGTCCAATCTTCGCCGGCCGCGTGAAAAATCTTGGCGGCCGGGACCGTGGCGTGTTCGCCTACCAACGGCACGTACAGCACCCGCGCGCCTTGCTTGTCCACGGGGATTTGCAGGCCCGGGTGGAACTCGTCCTGCAGCCTCTGCTCCAATAGCCTGATCTGCTCAGTGTAGAATTCTTTCAGGTCGGCAATGATCTCGCCCTTGCTAATTTCGGCATTGCCAACCTCCAGGATCATCCCGTGGCCAGTCCCATCTTCTAGCCCGGTTCCCTCGTTCATCAAGGCATAGCGCCCTACGCTCACCAGTAGCGCAGTGTCGAGGTCGAACGGGCAAAAGGTGGCGCAACGCCGGCAACCGGTACATTCCCACATGGCCTGTTGAATCTCGGCCGTCAGCCGATCTTCGTGCTGCCCGTTGTCGCGGTACCATTTGTGCCGGCCATTGGTCCCCTGAAGCGCTTTGCGGACCATCATCATGCGTTGGGCCGGGATGTGCGCTGGGTTCCCGGAGGCAGCGTAAAAGTGGCAGGCGTCAATGCAGGCCCCGCAGCGAACACAGATGTCCTGATAATACTGCAGCGGCCGGTTGACGCGGTCGCGAACGATTTCTAGGAATTGATTGATCATGCTGGCCTCCTCAACTCCGCGCCACCATCTTGGATAGGATGGTGCCAACGGTGTGGCTCAGTTTGCTGAAAGGAAAATAGACCATCAGGATTTGCACAAAGGCAAAGTGGTACAAAAATGAGATGCTGGCGCTGGTGGGCGCCGGAGCCCAGCGCAAGGTCACCAACCCTTGCATAAAGTCACGCACCTGGTGTGAATCTACCTCTAGCAGAAAGCGCATGTGGTTGCCTGTAACGGCGATTCCGATCAGGAGAAACAGAAGCAAATAGTCCTCCGGCACGGAGAGCCACTTAACCGCGCCGCCCAATCGCCGGCCGAGCAGGTAGAACAGTGGGACCATAAAGAGGGTGCCGGCCGTGATGCCGCCAATGGTGGACACCAGGTGCTGTTCCTGCTCGCCCCAATTGAGCAGGTCCCAGAGGAAGTAATAGTCGGTCACGGTGCGAACGTGGCCCATCAACAGGAGTAGCAACCCCAAGTGCATGATGAACGCTCCCACCCATAGTGGTTTGTTGACACGCCATAAACCCTTGAGGGTGAGCATATCCACCAGGGCGTCACCCAGCCGCCCCAGCCGACCTGACGGCCGGGGGAAGAGCGAAAGGTGGGCCGGTGTGGGTTTTTTCTGTTGCCACGTATACACGCGGTAACCAATGCCGCCCACAAATACAGTCAACGCCAGGTACGGCGCAATGTAAAAGAAGACAAATGCAAGCGAGTCCACAATGGCTCTCCCTGAGGCCTGTCCTCATCCGGCCGGCGGCCGGGCGAGGCAGCAGTTGGTTGGCAGGCGCGACTTGGCGCCACAAGCTATTTTGTGCGGCGAATATAAAACTTGAAGACGCCGTTTCCCGAGTTTCGATCGACTAACTCGTTGCCGGTGCTTTTGCACCAGGCAACCATATCCGCTACCGAGCCGGGGTCAGTTGCCAGCAACTCCAACACCTCACCGGTAGCCAGTTCTTTGATCGTCTGGCTGGTGCGCACAACCGGCATCGGGCACTTGAGCCCGCGAGCGTCCAGCGTTTGCTTCACAGTAAAATCGGTCATTTTGATCTCCTAAATGAAAAGTTGAATTTGTGATTCTTCTGCGTGCGCCACAAAGGCGGCAACGCCCACCACATCGCCCACCTCGTCAATCAGGTCTTCGTGGCGGATTTCCATCACGTCCATGCTCATTTGACAGGGCAAGAGTTGAATCCCCAGCTCAATTGCCATCTGTCGCAGTTCCAGCAAAGATGTAACCCCCTTGTCTTTCATCATCTTTTTGAACATCCACCGGCCGATGCCCCCAAAAGCAAATTTACTTGGCATTGCTTTGGTGATATCACCGCCGTACATAAAGCCAATCATTTTACCGAACAGCCCCTGGCCGGTGTGGACGTTCTTCTTCAGGGCCCGCAAGCCCCAGAAAGTATGAAACATGACCACTTCCATACCCATGGCGGCCGCGCCGGTACCGATGATGTAGGCTGCCATCAGCTTGTCCATGTCGCCGCTAAACACGACAATGGACGCTTTCCTGACCTTCTTCTCTTCGCTCATGGTTTGCACTGCCTCCTTTGAAATATCGCGCCTAGTTTCACCTTTTGTAACATAGATAGTGCTCTGTGTCAAGGAATATTTATCGCAACCCATAACATATATCGATTATTTAGGCCCTTCTCGACAAAAAAAGAGGCGGCACCTTGGCCGCCTCCTGTCCGGGGAAATTGGGAAGTTCAGTTCGCCCCGGGCACAATCGCATGCCCCTGGCTCTCGACAAATTCCACAAACTGTGCGGTATTGGGGTTGGCGAGGCCAGCCTTTGGGTGTGCCAGAAAAATGGATTGCTTTAGGGTCAGAGAATCAACCTGAATTTCCTGATAGGTGCCGCAACTTAGTTCATCCTGGATCGCCACTCTTGGCAAAAAGGCGGCCCCCAGCCCTGCTTGCACAAAGGTCTTGATGAGCGGCAAGTTGTCGGACTCGATCACGATGTTGAGGTCTTTCAGGTTGATGCCGATCTGCTCCAGTCCATTTGCCAGAAGCAATTCCAGGCCGCGGTCGCTGCTTTCCAGGATGATTGGAATACTGGCCAGGTCATCGGCTTGAACATGCGCCAGGCCAAGCATGGGTGCGGCCGCCAGAATAATGTCGCTATCGTAACAGGCATGTGTTTCCAGTTTTCTGTGCCGGATTTGATGTCCAATGATGGCCAGGTCCAGATCGCCAGCCTCCAGGTCGCCGAGCAGGTCCTGCTCGTCAACCATGTGCTTGTACGAGAACAATACGTCCGGATGGTCCTTTTTAAACGCCGCGATCACCCACGGCAGCGTAAAGGGGCAGGCAATGGCGTTGCTGCCAACCCGGATTCGCTTACCCAGCAACTGGGAGTGGTAGGCGAAATTATTCTCCACCCTGCGAGCTGCTCGTTCCAATTCTTCCAACTCTCGAATGAGTACCTCGCCCTCGGCCGTGAGTGAGATGGAGCGGCCTTGGCGGTTGAAAAGCTGGACACCCAGCTCTGATTCGAGCTTGTCGATGTGAAAACTGACGGCCGATTGGCTCAGTCCCAACCTCCTGGCAGCGCGGCGAAACCCGCTGGCCCGCGCCACCTGGATAAAGATCTGTATCCTGTGATCGAGTATCATGCATTTGCTCCTGTTGACACCGCTGGCTGCTCCTCTCGGGCGGGCTTGCAGCCATCCCTTCTGCACTATTCTACCAAATGCGCGCCAGGGGGCACCTTTTGGAATCAGCGCGCGGTCAACAAACAGCCGCGGCTGTTTGGGGTCTCGCCATGCTCCGTAAGCCGGGTTAGCTTCGCAGTTGTGCTCCGATCTCGTGCTCCAAGCGGCGCACAATTTTGTCGCGCAGTTTGTTGGCCTCCTTGTCGGTCAGGGTCCTGTCCGGCGACTGGAACGCCAGGGCGTAAGCTAGGCTCTTTTTGCCGGCCGGCAACTGCTTGCCCTTGTACACGTCAAACAGGCGCACGCTGACCAGCAGTGGCCCGCCGGTTTGCGCGATCAGTCGCTGCACCTCGGCCGCGGGGATGGTTTCATCCACCACCAGGGCAATGTCCTGCAAGACGGCCGGGTATTGGAGCACCGGTTGGATCGTGCGCCCGGCCGGGATGGCTGCCAGCAAGGCATCCAGGTCCAACTCGGCCGCCAGCACCGGAATCCCTTCCGGCGTTTCAAACTGCTGGGTTACCAGCGGGTGCACCTGTCCGGCCACACCCAAATAGCTGCCATCGGCCAGCAGCAGGCGGGCGGCGCGGCCGGGCTGAAAGGTGGGATGTTGGGTTGGCTGGAAGCTAACTTCGTCCAACTGCCAGCCGTGAAGTAGAACCTCAAGGACGCCTTTTAGATCGAAATAATCCATTAGCCCCGCGTCGCCGCCGGTCCAGCCGGTCAACTCGCGCTGGCCAGCCAAGCCGATGGCGAGGCGAGTGGGCTCGTGAGGTAGTGCGCCTTCCTCCGAGGCCAGGTAGACCGAGCCGATCTCGAAAAGTGCCACATGCGGATGGTGGCGCAGGTTGGCGGCCACGGCCGCCAGCAATGTTTCCAGCAGTGTGTGGCGCATGGATACTTTGTCCTGGCTGATGGGGTTGGCCAGCGTGATATACGGCCGGTCGTCCGGCCGCCGGCCGGATGGCAGGATGCGCGCCTCGGCCGCTGGGGTGGTAAAGCGGTAGCTGATGATCTCTTGCAACCCGGCCGCCACCAGCAGGTCGCGGGTGCGTTGCTCCTGTTCCAGCCTGACGTTGGTGCGCTGTGGCGGCAGTTGGTCGCTCATCTCGGTTTCCGGAATCCGGTCGTAGCCGTAAACCCGGGCGATCTCCTCGATCAGGTCGGCCGTGCCGATCACACCGGTGCCAATGTCCAGCCGATGATCGGGCGCGGTGGCACACACCACATCGTCCTCTAGCCTGCAATGGAATTGGAGCAACGTTAGAATCGCGACAATTTCATCCGGCTCCAATTGGATGCCCAACGAGCGCTCAACTTGCTGTGGGGTAACGGTGGCGACGACCGGCGCGGGCTTGCCGGGGTAGTTATCTACCGTGCCCTGAGCCACCGTGCCGCCGGCCAGCTCGCGCATCAACTCGGCCGCGCGGCGGGCGCCGCGGATGGCATCGGCCGGGTGGATGCCCTTGCCAAAACGGGCGGACGCCTCGGACGGGAGCTTGTGGGCCTGGGCGGTGCGCCGGATGTTGATGAGGTTAAAGTTGGCCGCCTCCAGCAGCACGTGGCGGGTAGCGTCGTTTACCTCGGTGTCCAGCCCACCCATCACCCCGCCAATGCCAACCGGCCCGGCCGTGTCGGTGATTAGGATGTCGTACTCGTTAAAAGTGCGCGCTATGTCGTCCAGCGTCGTCATCCCCTCACCGGGCTTGGCCGGCCGGACGATGATGGTCGGCACGGCCGCGCCGGACCTTGCGGCCCGCTGCTTCAGCAGGTCGTAATCAAAGGCGTGTAGCGGCTGACCCAGTTCAAGCATCACATAGTTGGTGATGTCCACGATGTTGTTGATGGGCCGCATGCCCGCCAGCCGGAGCCGGCGCTGTATCCATTCCGGCGATGGGCCAACGGCAATGTCCCGGATCAGGGTGGCGGTAAAGCGGGGGCAGAGAGCTGCATCCTCGATCTCCACTCGGATGGCGTCCGCGGCCGGGGAACCCTCCATGGCCACTTCCAGCGTGGGATAGCGCAACGCCTGCCCGGTCAGCGCCGCCACTTCCCGCGCCACACCAATGATGGATTGGCAGCGCGCCATATTGGGGGTCAGGTCCAGATGGAACACCATGTCGCCCATCACCTCCTGCACCGGCGTACCCGGTGCGGCGTCGGTGTCCAGCAGCATGATCCCTTCATGCTCTTCGGAGATGCCCAGCTCTTTTTCCGAGCAGAGCATGTGTCGGTTCATGATCCCGCGGATTTTGCGCCCTTTGAGGGTTGTTTTGACAAACCCTTCCTGATGGCCGTCGTAAATGGTCGCCCCTTCCATCACCATGGGCGATTTGAGGTTGAGGTGGCCGATCTCCTGTCCCAGGTAGGGGAACAGGTTGGGTGCGCCGGTGACCAGCGTTTCCGGCTCGGCCGCGCCGTAATCCACCTCCGCTAGCACCAGACGGTCGGCATCCGGGTGTGGCTTGACCGAGAGGATCCGCGCAATCACAAAACTGTCGCGTTCCCAGATCAGGTCCGCGCCTGCCACGCCAATGTAATCAATCTGTTCCACTTCCAGTCCGGCCAGCGTCATGCGCTCTGCCAGTTCCGGGACAGGGAGGGTTAATTCAACATAGTCTTTCAGCCAGGATAGTGGTACTTGCATCGTGATCTCTCCACGCGATTAGAACTGTTCCAGGAAGCGCAGGTCGCCGCTCCAGAAGTAGCGAATGTCGTTGATCCCATATTTGAGCATGGCAATCCGCTCCGGCCCCATGCCGAAAGCAAAGCCAGAGTAGACGGCCGGGTCGTAGCCGCCGTTCTGCAGCACAGCGGGATGGACCATGCCACAGCCGAGGATTTCCAACCAGCCGGTGTACTTGCACACGTTGCAGCCCTGACCGTTGCAGAGGAAGCATTCCACGTCCATCTCTGCGCTGGGCTCGGTGAAGGGAAAGTGCTGGCAGCGGAACCGGGTCTGCACGGCCGCGCCAAAAAGCCGGCGGGCAAAGCTGGACAACGTCCCCTTCAGGTCGGAGAAGGTGATGTTCTTGCCCACCGCCAACCCCTCAACCTGGTGGAACTGGATCTCTGCCCGTGCGGTGATCTGCTCGTAACGGTAGCACATGCCGGGCAGGATGACGCGGATGGGCTCCGGACAGTACTCGCGCATCGCGTGAATCTGGCCCGGTGACGTGTGGGTGCGCAAAATGACACCCTCCTCGGTGGTGTAAAAGGTATCCCACATGTCGCGCGCTGGGTGGTGGGGCGGCATGTTGAGCAGTTGGAAATTGAATTCGTCCGTTTCGACGTCGCGGCTGCGGTAGATTTGAAAGCCCATGTCGCCCCAAATGCGGTAGATATCGCGCAGGATTTGCGTGGAAGGATGCAACCGGCCGAGAAGTTGCGGCCGGCCGGGCAGGGTGACGTCAATCGCCCCGGCCCCGATGGCCTGCTCCATTTCTGCCGCCTGGATGGCGGCCGCTTTCTCCTCGTAGACGGCCGTCAACTCGCGCTTGATCTCGTTGGCGCGCTTGCCAAAGGCCGGTCGCTCCTCACCGGGTAGTTCGCCCACCCGGCGGGTCATCAGCGTCACCTCGCCTTTGCGGCCGATGGTGCTCTTTTCCCAATTGTTCAGCGCATCGCTGTCACTGACCCCAGTCAGCGCAGCGAGCGCCTCAGTGCGCAGTTTTTCCAGTTGTTCCAGCATCGTTCTCCTCGGTCTAGTCTCAATTCACAAATCGCACGTCACGAACCTTGCAGGAAACTGCCCAGGCAATCAGAAGGCTTTTTTGGGGGGTGTGCGGGCGCGGAGCGCCCGCACACCCCCGCCTTACGTCACCCAAGTTCTTGGGTGGCGTAGTTACCCTTGCAGATCCAATCCCATCAAGATGTTGTCTACGTAGCCAATGCCCGGAAGGACGAACAGCTTTTTCTGTCGCCCTTCCAGCATAAAGCCGAACTTGCGGTACAGGGCAATTGCCGGTTGGTTGCTGCTAAAGACCTCAACCACAACTTTTTCAAACCCTTCACTACGCGCGTAGGCCAGTGCGCCATTCAGCAGCGCAGAGCCGACCCCCACGCCGCGGGCGGCCGGTACCAGCCACATCCCCAGGCCGCACCAGTGGCGGTCTTTGGCTCCAAACGGCCCCGGCCGGATAGAAATCGCTCCCATCACCTGTCCATCCAACTCGGCCACCAACTGGGCCTTGCGCGGGGTGGTGAGGTAACTGCGGATGCGCTGGATGACGGCCGGCAGGTCGCCAACCCCTTCTGGCTCCACACCAACATGGGTGCCCTCGTAGGCCACCTGCAGGATGCCGTGATGGAGGGTCCGCGCATCGCCGTAAGCCACGTGGCGGACCCGGATGGTGCGGCCATCTTTGGCCAGATATTCCAATGGCCAGTCAACTGTCATATTGACTCCTAAACAAAAAACCCTCCTCCCTGTGCGGGACGAGGGCCATGCTCTCGCGGTACCACCCTGCTTCCCGGCAGTTCGGCCGGGCACTTTTTCACCAACGGCTCCCTGAAGAGCGATTGGCTACCCGGTTAACGGTGGGCTTCCGGAGCGGACTACTGGCAACTGCCGTTGCGTTCACCCGTCAGCTCGGGAGTGAATTTGGTGGTGCCGTTCCGGGCCGGGCTTGCAGTCTGCGACCCGACCTCCCTGGCGGCCGGTGGCCACCAACTGTCTCCGTCATCGCTTTTTGATGGTTCAATTGTCTGCAACGGCGCGTATTATCCCAACCGGGTACCCTTTTGTCAAGCACGGGTGGAGGTGTTACAATCCCAAGCTATGGCAGAAGGGCATGGCATTTCACTCTCTGTGGTTGCGCCGGTGTACAATGAAGCGCCCAACCTGCGGCCGCTCTATCAGCAGATCACGGCCGCGTTGGATGGGGTGGTGGAGGACTATGAGATTGTCCTGGTAGACGATGGCAGCCGGGATGGTAGCCTGGAGATCATGCAAGAGTTGTACGCGGCCGACCCACGGGTGGTAGTTGTCCAGTTCCGGCGCAATTTTGGCCAGTCGGCCGCCTTTGCGGCCGGTTTCGATCATGCTCGCGGGGAGGTGATGGTGACGTTGGATGCCGACCTGCAAAACGACCCGGCCGATATTCCCGCGCTGTTGAGCAAGCTGGCAGAGGGGTATGATGTGGTGGCGGGCTGGCGGCAGAATCGCAAAGATAACCTGGTGCGCAAAATCCCCTCCGTGCTGGCCAACCAACTAATCGCCCGCACGACAGGGGTCAAATTGCACGACACCGGCTGCTCGCTCCGCGCCTATCGCCGTGCGGTGGTGGAGAACATCCGGTTATACGGCGAGATGCACCGCTTTATTCCTGCGCTGGCAAGCTGGGTGGGCATTCGGTTGGCAGAGGTGCCGGTCAACCACCGGCCGCGCACGCAGGGGGTGGCCAAGTACGGCAAGTTTGGGCTAGACCGCTCGGTGCGGGTCATCCTGGACCTGATGACCGTGTACTTTATGCTGGGCTTTCTGGGTCGGCCGATGCACCTGTTTGGCGGCCTCGGTTTGCTGTCCGGCGGGCTGGGCGGGCTGTTTGGGTTGTATCTGACCGGGGTCAAGCTGATTGGCGGGCAGGACATCGGTGATCGGCCGTTGCTGTTGCTGGCGGTGCTGCTGGTGATGATTGGTGTGCAGTTGCTGGTAATGGGCCTGCTGGGCGAGCTGCTGGTGCGCACCTACTACGAGAGCCAGGGCAAGCCCATCTATTTTGTTCGCACGGTGCTGTCACGCCAGCGTGACGAACGCTGACCGGCCGCCGGTGCATAGAGATCATGTCCCTATCGCAAGATGCTTCCGCCCGTTTGTGGCGATGGTTGTCCGCCGCGCTCTTTTTGGCGGCGTTGCTGCCACGCCTGGCTGCTGTCAACCGCTACATCACGCCGGACGAGCTGGCCTGGGTCTATCGATCGGTGCAGTTTCGCCAGGCATTGCTGGACGGCCAGTGGGCGGATACGCTCATCACCGGCCACCCCGGTGTGACCACGACCTGGCTGGGCGCGCTGGGGATTAGCGTCCAACTGGTCATCTCCCCGGCCGACCAGTTTTCCTACGAGTGGATTTCCCGTCTGGCCTGGCTGGCGCCGGACAACGTCCCGGCTTTTTCACAACTGGCTACTTTTCTCACCGCCGGCCGGCTAGGGGTGATCCTGATCAACAGCCTTGGCGTGGCGGCGATCTTCCTGTTGGCCCGGCCGCTGCTCGGCCGGCGGGCGGCGTTGTTGGGAGCCTTGCTGGTGGCGTGGAGTCCATTCGCGGCCGGGCTGGGCGGACTATTGCACGTTGATGGGTTGGCTGCTACCTTCACAACCCTTTCCCTGCTGGTGCTGTGCCGCGGCGTTTGCCCCAATAGCACGGGGCATGCCTGGCGGCCGTTGGCCGCGGCCGGCGCACTGGCAGCGCTGGCGGCACTGAGTAAATCATCTGTTCTGCTGCTGGGTCCCTTCTCCGGGCTGGCCTGGCTGGCCTGGTTGGTGGCAAAGTGGCGGGCTGGACGCCAGGTAAAATTCGCGCTGCTGGCAGGATTTGGGTGGGCTGGTGGCTTTCTGTTAGCAGCTACTCTCACGCTGCCGGCCGTGTGGGCGGCCCCGCAAGCGGTGGCGGACGTCATTGGCGGCGCGGCCGGCCGGTACGCGGGCGAGGCATTGCACCCGCTCTTTTTCCTGGGGCGCTACACGGCCGACCCCGGGTCGCTTTTTTACCCGCTGGCGCTGGCTTTCCGGCTCAGCCCGCTGGTGTTTGCGGGAGTGATGCTGGCGCTAGGGCAGCTTGCTTTCGGCCGGTTGCGCCAGCCGCTGGTTGGCCTCTTTTTGCTCTGGGCGCTGCTGTTTGTTGCCATGCTTGCGGTGCCGGCACAAAAGTTCGCCCGCTATGCCCTGCCAGCCGTCTTCCCGCTGGCCCTCACGGCCGGGCTGGCATGGGATTACCTGAGCCGGCGGTGGCGGCGCTCCGGCCATTTCATCTCATTCTTGGTGGTTTTACAGGGAGTGTATCTTGTCTCGACGGGATCCTATCCATTGGCTGCCTTTAACCCATTGTTGGGTGGGGCGAGCACCGCAGAGAAGATCGTGCCTGTTGGCTGGGGCGAGGGGGTCAGCGCGGCCGCCCGCTGGTTGGCGGAGCAGCCTGGTACCGCTGACCGATCGGCCGTCAGCGGTGTGGCTCCGGCGCTGGCTCCATTCTTCCCCGGCCGGGTGCTGGTTTGGGACGCGGAGACAGTACCGCAGGCCGACTATGTGATCCTGACCGTAGGTGATCGTCAGGTTGATCCGGGTAGCTTTGAGCAGGTGGCCTCCAACGGAACGCTGGTCCACACTGTTCGCTTTGCCGGCCGCGCTCAAGCCTGGGTGTATCAGCAGGCAAGCCCCTGGCCAGCCGACTCGCCAGTTCCGGCGCTCCCGGAGCCCCTTTCCTTCGGCCGGCGCGTTCAGTTATTGGGCGCAGCCGGACACGCCACCCCGAACCGGGTCTATCTGCTGGCGCGCTGGGCGCTACAGCAGATAGGCGGTCGCTATACGGTCAAGCTGGACCTGTTGGATGAAGAGGGGCGGCCGTGGGGCTCGCTGGAAACCCCTTTGTTGAACGAGGTCTATTTTTACCCCCAGCATTGGGCGACCGATGAAACTCCAGAAATGCGCTACACGTTGGACCTGCCGGCCGGCATTCCGCCGGCCAGCTACACGCTGGCGCTGTCCCTGTTTGACGCGGAATCCGGCGGCCGGCTGCCCGTGCTTGGTGCCGATGGTACGTTCCACGGGGCGGTATACACGCTGGAGGGGGTGGTTGTGCCACCGGTCGCTGCAATCCCCGGCCCGGCCGCCATGGATATCCCGCGCCCGTTGGAGGCCAGCTTTTTGGGTGGGGCGTTGACTCTCCTGGGGCACGGTGGCCTGCCGGCCGGTTTGGGCGCGGGCGAAGGCCTGACAGTTGACCTTTTCTGGCGGGCGGAGCGGACGCTATCGGATGGCCTGCAGATCAAGTTTATGTCAAGCCAGGCATTGCAGCTGGCCTTTCCGCTCAGCCGTTACCTGTCCGGCCTCTGGCGGGCAGGCGAGTTTATCCATGAAAAGTACACCCTGCCGCTGCCGCCGGAAATGCCGGCCGGCCGGTACCCGCTGCAACTGGATCTGGCCGGCCAGACCGTAACTCTAGGGGAGATTGAGGTTGCCAGCCCAGATCGGTTGATGCAACTTCCGGTCGGTATCGCCATGCCGCTGGACCTGCGGTTGGGCGAAAGTCTGCGTCTGCGCGGGTTTGAACTGGCGACGCCAACGGCCGTGCCGGGTGGGTCTGTACAACTCACGCTGTACTGGCAGGCAGTGGCGCAACCGGCCGGGCTGTACACTGCGTTTGTCCATCTGCTGGGGCCGGACGGGGCTATCGTGGCGCAGGATGACCGCTGGCCGGGCTATTCTCCCAGCAATACCTGGGCGGCCGGGCAGGTGATCGTTGATGCGTATGCCATCGCGTTGCCTCCCAGTGCGCCGGCCGGAGGATACCAGATTGCGGTGGGGCTTTATGACCCCATGACGGGTGATCGGTTGATAGTCTGGGATGCGGCCGGCAACCCGGCCGGCGACCGTGTTATTTTGCCGGATGAGCTTCAGATAGTGGAGCCGGCCGATGGCTAGCGGGCGCGGGGCAGCCTTGCGTAGGCTTGCACCGGCCGCGGCCGTGGCAGCGTTCTGCCTGCTGGCGGCCCGGCCGGCGCTGGGACCTTCCCTGCCGTGCTCGGACGACGCGGCATTTCACCTGCTGCGGCTGGTGCAACTGGACCATCTGTTGGACCAGGGTGTACTCTACTCCCGTTGGGCCCCCGATATGGCCTTGGGGTACGGCTATCCTTTTTTCAACTTTTACGCTCCCTTGAGCACCTATCTCGCGGCGGCCGTCAGCCGGTTGGGGTTTGGCCTCAATCTGGGCATGCGGGTGACCTTTGCGCTGGGCGTGATGGGTTCCGGGCTAACGGCCTATCTGCTGGCCCGCAACCACCTGAGCCGGCGGGCGGCGCTGGTGGCGGCCGTGGCCTATGCGTATGCCCCCTATCAGGCTTACGATGTGCTCTTTCGCGGCAACCTGGCGGAATCGGCCGCCTGGCCACTGCTTCCGCTGGCCCTCTGGTCACTGGAGCGGGTGGGCCGCCGCGCAGGCCGGCTCTGGCCGGCTCTGGCCGCGCTGTCTTTTGCTGCTGTGCTGCTGACCCACAATGTTTTTGCGCTCATCTCTGGCCCGTTGCTGGCCCTGTACGGCTTGCTAATGGCCGGCCGGCGCAACGCGTGGCGGCCGGTGGCCGCGCTGGTGCTGGGTCTGGGGTTGGCGACCTTTTTCTGGTTGCCGGCCCTGGCCGAGCGCGGGCTGGTACACAGCGAACGATTGCTGACCCCGCCCCACTTTGTCTACTGGAACAACTTTATCCGGCTGGACGAGATTTTTGCCTTGCCGCGGACGGTTCACCCGGACCTGATCAACCCATCCCCGCCACGCGCTCTGGGGCTGGTGCCGGCCGTGCTGGCTGTACCGGCCGTGCTGGCGCTGGCTCTTCCGCACACACGTGGTTCCCATGGTCGCCGCTGGATCGCCTTTTTTGCGGTAACTTTGGCTGGCTACGTCTGGCTGATGACCCCTGCCTCCCGGCCGGTCTGGGATGCGCTGCCGCTGATCGAGTATGTGCAGTTTCCCTGGCGGCTGCTGGGCCCGGCCGCCCTCTGCCTGGCGATGCTGGTTGGCTTTTCGGCCGAACTGCTGCCGCATAGCCGCCGGGGCGACCTGCTCGTTGGCGCTGCGGCAACTGCCCTGGCCTTGGGTGCGCTGTTCTGGCTGGACCCCCGCTACTGCCCTGGGCTGGAGCAACCGGCCGTGGGCGACCTGCTGGCCTATGAGCAGGCGACTGGGCTGATCGGCACCACGGCCGGTAATGAGTACCTGCCGCGCACGGTCGCTCAGATGCCAACCGGCCCGGCCGAGGCCATGCTGGCCGGAGGGCCGGCTGTTTTGGTGGCGCAGGCTGGTCACCCGCTGAACCAGGAACTGCTGATCGAAATGCCGGCCGCCGGCACCGTCATCGTCAACCGCTACGACTACCCCGGCTGGCAAGTAGCGGTAGACGGAGAGAAGTATCCTGTGGCGGCCGATCCCGCTCACGGCCGGATCAGTTTCCAGCTCCCGGCCGGCAGCCACACGGTAGCGCTGACCTTCCGCGAGACGCCGCTGCGGCTGGCGGCCGATTTCATTTCACTGGCTTGCCTGTTGGGCGTAATTGGGCTGGCATGGCCCGGCCGGCGATCGGAGACAGCCAATCCGGCTGGAGGGCCACCGCTTTCCTGGCGCTGGTCCCTGGTGGGGTTGGCGCTGTATGCCGGTTCCACCTGGCTGCTGCCGCAGCGGGAGACTCCGCTGCGCCGGCCGCGGCTGGCTGACGGTCACTTGCGCGGCGTGATGGTTCCGCTGTCGGTGGATTACGAGGGCGGGCTCCGGCTGCTGGGCTACGACTGGCAAGCTGCCGATGATGGCAACTTTCGCTTCGATCTGTATTGGACCGTGACCGCGCCGCCCGGTCACCGGGCGCAGACGACGATTGAATTACTGGATTCGGCCGGGGGGCGCTGGAGCCCCAAGGAAACGACCTTGCCACGCGGGTTCCGTGAACCACCGGTAGCCCAATTCTGGCCGCCGGGCGGGTATGCACAGGACAGCCATCTGGTCACCCCTCTGCCTGGAATGCCACCGGGCACATACCGGCCGGTGCTGACCCTCTTTGACCACGAAACATTGGCTCCCATCAGCCGGCTCGACGCGAGCGGCAATCCGGCCGGCCCCGCGCTGGAGTTGGCCCCGGTAATCGTAGATCGACCGCGCGCCCCGGCCAATCCGGCCGAGCTACCGATGCAAAACCGTCTGGGCGCTGCCTTGCCGCCGCTGGTGCTGGTGGGGTCAAACCTGGATCGCGATCAGGCCCGGCCGGGCGACCCCATGCTGGTGACGCTCTTTTGGCAGGTGCCGCCGGATGCGATAAACCTGCCCGATCTGACTGTGGAACTGACATTGGTCACGCTGAACGGAGGCCCGGCTGCCAGTTGGATTCTGCCTCCTGTCAGTGCGGACTGGCCCACTTCCCGCTGGCGGCCGGGCGATCTGTGGCGCGGGCAGCACCTGTTTCGCCTACCGGCCGGGCTGGAAAGCGGTCGATACCAGTGGCAACTGGAACTGGGCGGCCGGGGGGTGGCGCTTGGCGAGCTGGTGATTGACGCGCCGGAACGGTTGTGGCAGCCTCCTCCGCTGGTGCAACGGGTGGGTCTCACGATGGGCGGCCGGGTGACCTTGCTGGGGTTCAACCTGACGGCTGATGCCGTGCGGCCGGGAGATGCTGTCACCGTCACGCTGGTATGGCAGGGGTTGGAAGAGATGGGGACCAGCTACCGCGTCTTTCTGCAAGCGCTCGATGCCAATGGCGCGGTATTGGCGCAGGCAGATGGGGAGCCGGTCGACTGGACCCGACCGACAACCGGTTGGGCGGCGGGTGAGGTGGTGCTGGACACACGGACGCTGACTGTGCCGGCCGGGGCGCGGCCGGGCCAATACCAATTGCAGGTCGGTTTGTACGATCCGGCAACAGGAACTCGCCTTCACTTGCCGGATGGCAACGATGCGGTTACACTGCGCTGGCTACAGGTGTTGCCGTGAAGAGACAGTGGATCTGGTTAATTGTGGCCGGCGCTCTGATATTGGCCGTCGCGGCGGGATTGCGGCTATGGGGTTTGCCCCGGCCGCCGGCCGGGCCCTATTACGACGAGGCCGCCAACGGCATCCTGGCGGCCGATATCGCTGAACGGGGCTACCGGCCGATTTTCATCACTGCCTATACCGGCAAGGAGGTCCTTTTCTTTTACGGTGCCGCGCTGCTGGCCAAACTGATGGGGCCAGGCTTCATGTCACTTCGGTTGACCAGCGCGATTTTTGGTACGCTGACTGTGGCAGCGACAATCTGGTGTGCCGGGGAAATGTACGCGGATTCTGATCGGGAGCGAGCCCGCACCTCGTGGATGGCGCTGGCAGCCGGCGGCCTGGTAGCTACCTCGTTTTGGCACCTCGCTATCAGCCGGATTGGATTGCGTGCGGTGACGCAGCCGCTGTTGCAGGCGGTGACATTGGCTCTGCTGTGGCGCGGTCTGCGGAAATCAAGTTGGTGGTTGCTGGTGGCGGCCGGGGTGGCCTGTGGGCTCACGGGCTATACCTATCTGGCTGCGCGACTATTTCCTTTGCCATTGGCACTGTTTTTAGCGACGCTGGCGCTGTGGGACCGTCCCCGCCGGCGGCTGCGAGTGGCACAGGCAGGGGTTTTTGGTGGGATCGCTGCGCTGGTCTTTGCGCCTCTGGGACTCTTTTTCCTGCGCAATCCGGAGCACTTTGTCGTGCGGGTCGAGCAGGTTGCAGCCCAAGGCCCCAAGCTATCGATGGCCGAGGCCCTTGTCAAAGCGCTTGGCGTATTTTTTGTGGCCGGGGACCCATTGCCCCGCTTGAATCTCCCCAATCAACCTATCTTTGGTCCTTTGCTGGCGGCCGCTTTTTTGTTGGGTTTGGCCCTGGTCTCCTACCAGGCGCTCACAGTGAAAGAAGCACTGCCCCGTGCCCGAAGTGTGCTTTTGTTGAGTTGGATTCCGATCATGGTGCTACCCACAGCTCTCACCGTGGCGGATATTGTGCCACACTTTTTGCGTGTGGTTGGGTTGTCGCCCTTGGTTTTTCTGTTCCCTGTTCTAGCTCTTGAAAAGATCGCCGATTGGATAGCCAGTTTCCGGCCGAGGATGGTTGATTGGGCGTACCCGGTAGTGTTGGTCGGGTTGCTGGCGTTGACCGGCCGGGACACAGTCCAAGACTATTTCGGCCAACTGGCGAGCCGCACAGACCACTATGAGATTTCCGATGGCGATATGGCTGATATGGCCGGGTGGTTGAACAATACTGACCTCGGTCAGTCCACGGTGTATGTTGCATCCATACACTACCGCCATCCCACTCTGGCTTTTCTGGCACGCGACTATGCTGCCATCAAATGGCTGACCGGCGGCCGGACAGTGGTGGTGCCTGCTGAGGGTGCTGCGTTGTTTCTTGTGCCACGCTCCATTGATTTTCAGTGGGCAGAATCGTACTTGCCTGTTGGTTCTGCCCTGGAAGAAGGGGTACCGGCCGGGCCGGATGGGAAACCGGCATTCCGTGCCTATCGTCTGGAAGCGGGTACCCCGTTGGCGGTTCGCCGGCCGGCGCAGGTTGATTTTAGCCACGTGATAGAGTTGGAGGGGTACGAGTTGCTGGGTGAACCCGGCCGGGACGGAGCGGTGGATCTGGTGTTGAGCTGGCAGGTGCTCAACCTTGCGCCCGGCGGTGATTGTCACACCTTTGTCCATTTGCTGGATCAGTGGGGAGGGCAATGGGCGGAGACGCTGCCATTCCAGTATCCATCAGCCCAATGGGCTCCCGGCGAGCGTTTTTTGGACCGAATCACCCTGCAGTTGCCGGCCGGGATTCCACCGGGTCAATATTGGCTGCACGTTGGGTTGTACTCCCCGGAAGAGGATGGCAACCTGACGGTGGTTGGCCCCGATGGCCGCTTTGCCGGCATTGCGGCGCGGCTGCCGGTGACTCTGACCCCGGCCGAAAAGTTCGAGCAACCGGCCGGAATCCGTCGCACGCTGGACACAGAGTTAACTCCTGGCCTGACTTTGTTGGGGGTCAACCTGGATACGGATGCGGCCCGCACGCGCCAGCCGTTTTTTTTCTCCCTTTTCTGGCATGCTGCTACAGCGCAAGACAATCTGACTGTGCGGATCTGGCTGGCCGATCAACTGCTGTACCAGGGGGCTCCGGTGCACGGAACGTATTCCACGGCCGACTGGCGGCCGGGGGAATACGTGACCGATCGCTACAACTTGCGCGTACCGCTGGACATGCCGGCCGGCGAGTGGGAGTTGGTTGCCGAAGTGGCCCGGCCGGATGGAGAGTCACGTTCGACGCCGCTGGGCACGGTGATGGTCTCCCGGCCGGAGCGGAGCTTTGCTGCCCCGGCGATGGCCGTGCCGCTGGAGCTGGAGCTGGGTGGCACGGTGGAGTTGTTGGGATATGATCTGACCGAGACGGACAGTGCCAATCTCGACCTGACCCTTTTCTGGCGGGCGGGGCAGGAAATGGAGGTGGATTACACGGTCTACGTGCACCTGTTGGCGTCCGATGGCAGCGTGTTGGGCCAGGTGGACAGCATGCCGCAGGGAGGGATGTACCCCACCTCCCTCTGGGCGGCCGGCGAGGTAATCGCGGACCGGTATCAACTCTCCCGGCCGGAGAACAGTCGGGCCCATGCGCTACGGATCGGGATGTACCGGCTAGAGACCGGCGAGCAACTGGGCGAGCTGCTGGTGCCGCTGCGCTAGGCGCATGAAGGTTGTAGTGGTGAAGAAAAGCTCCGTCTGGATGTGGCTCATCATCTTGCTGGCCTTTGGCCTTCGAACGTGGGCCATTGACCGGCAGGATATCTGGGGCGACGAGGCGGTCAGCATCCAGCTTTGCCGCCAGGACCTGGCGCAGGTGGTGGCGGGTGGCGCAGAGACAGTCCCGCCGCTGTATCATCTGCTTCTCTTTCTCTGGCTGCGGTTGGCGGGCACAACTCCATTGGCGATCCGGTTTCTTTCGGCCGCATTCAGCACCCTGGCCGTGCCGCTGGTTTATCTGCTAGGCCGGCAGATTTTTGGCCGGCCGGCCGCCGGAGGGCTGGCTGCGCTACTGGCGGCCGTCTCCCCGGCACTGATCTATTACGCGCAAGAGGCGCGCGTCTATGGCGTGCTGGTCTTTCTCACTGCCGCATCGTTGTGCTGCGCCCTGCGGGTGATGCACACGCCGCGCCGGCCGGGGCCGTGGGTAGCTTATGCACTGACCAGCCTGGCGGCCGGCTATACCCACTACTATGCCTTTTTCGTCGTGCTGGCGCAAAACCTGGTGGTGCTTCCACGCCTGGTGAGACGGCGGCGCTGGCGAGGGCTCGGCCGGTGGCTGACGGCGCAAACAGCCATTGCGGTTGGATACTTGCCCTGGGTGGTTGTGCAGGCCGGGTTCCTCACCGGCAAGGCTAGCGGTCGCTTTGACGAATGGACATTGGGGATGGCCGGCCGGATTGCTGAACAGACGCTGCTGGCTTTCAGCGCCGGCCTGGCGGTGACGCGGGATGCAGCCCTGCTGATAGCAGTGCCGTTTGCGCTCTTTGCTTTGGTGGCGCTGTTCTCCCCTGCCCGCCGATCGGCCGGCAAGCGGCTGGTCACGGCTGCTTTACTCGTTACCCTGGCGATGGCCTGGCTGGTCAATCCAATCATGCCGTTTTTCTTTCCCCGCTATCTGCTGCTGGTGTCACCTGCGTTCTACCTGCTGGTCGCCTGGGGCGTGTCGGCCGCCGGCCGGCGCTGGCGGCTGCTGGTGGTTGCCGCGACGTTGCTTTTGCTGGCGGGGAATGCGTATGGCCTTCACAGCTACTACACGGACGACGCCTTTCTCAAGGGCCGTTACGGGCAGATGGTAGCCTATATCCAGGACAATGCCCGGCCGGGCGACGGACTGGTGCTGGTCAACGGGCTGCAACAGCCGCTGTTTGAGTACTACCGGCCGGATGGGCTGCCCTTTACCATTTTCCCGCACGCCGATTATTCCATCGCTGACCCGCGCACCGGGCAGGACCTGGCTGCTCTGGCGGAGCAGCACCCCCGCCTGTGGGTGGTGCGGTTTGGCAATCCGGCCGAATACGACCCGGAAGGCATCCTGCATCGCTGGCTCTCCGCGCGGAGCAGCAAGGCTTACTCGGGCGGCTGGGTCGATTCTGACCTCTCGTTATATGTGACGAGTGCGGCCGGAGCGGAGGGTATTCAGCACCCGCTCTCGGCCGATCTGGGCGGGCTGGTGACTCTGCTGGGATATTCGCTCGGCGCGGAGCAGGTTGCCCCTGGTGAGACCCTGTTGCTGACGCTGTACTGGCAGGCACAGCGGCCGATTCCGGAGCGTTACACGGTCTTTACCCATCTGCTGGATTTTGGCGGCCAGGTCCGCGGGCAGATGGACAGCGAGCCGCAAGGGGGTGGGCTGCCAACCGACCGCTGGCAGGTGGGGGAGGTGGTGCGGGACAACTATGCGCTGGAGGTGGATGCAGACGCGACGGCCGGCACCCATGCGCTGGAAGTGGGGATGTACCTGTGGGCCACCGGCGATCGGCTGTCTGTGCTCGATGCGGACGGTGCCCCTCCTGGTGACTTTGTTTTGCTGGGCACGGTAGAGGTGGAGGTCCCGTGAGACAGCGCAGGTTGGACCTGATCTGCCTTGGGGTGCTGGCGCTGGTGGTGGCTGCGTTCTTCTGGCCGCTGCTGCTGGGCGGGCAGTCGATTCCCCATGGCGGCGGCGACCTGGTCTCGTTTCTATGGCCGCTCTATCGCTTTGCCGCCCGCAGCCTGCGGGCTGGCGAGTTGCCTTTGTGGAATCCCTATCTCTACAGCGGCGCCCCGTTCATCGCTGATAACCAGACCGGGGTCTTTTACCCGATCAATCTGGTGGTCTTTGCCCTGTTTGGCGAACCGTCCTACGCGGTGATGGAGGGGCTGGTCGTTTTTCACGTCTGGCTGGCAGCCGCCGCGATGTTTGCCTTGCTGCGCGGGTTGGAGTTGCGCCGCCCGGCTGCGCTGTTTGGCGGGGTCGCCTTTGCCCTGTCGGACCTGTTCGTGACCCACATCGGCAATCTGAACCTCAACGCCACGGCCGCCTGGCTGCCGCTGCTGCTGCTGGCTGCCCATCGCGCCTGGACGCGGCGCAGCCGGAACTGGGCGGCCGGCGCCGGGGTAGTCCTGGCAGTGGCTGCCTTGGCCGGCCACGGGCAGATGTTGCTCTTTTTGGCGCTGGCGTTGGCGCTTTTGCTGCTCTACCGGCTGGCGGCCGATCGAAAACAGGGCTGGCGGCGCGCACTGGAGACGGTGGGGCTGGCGGCGGTGATTGCGATTGTTGGGATGGGCGGCGCGGCGCTGGTGCTATTGCCCTCTTATGAGATGGCAGAACACACCGCGCGTGGCCAACTTGCGTTTGATGAAGCCATTCGTTATTCCCTCCCGCCCAAGGCCCTGGTGGGGCTGGTGGCGCCGGGATTTTACGGCCGGGGGGCAGCCCATTTTTGGGGAGCATGGGACCGGGTGGAGGTGGGGTACGCGGGCATTGCCACGCTGGTAATGGCGCTGATGAGCTTGCCGTGGGTGTTGCGGCGCGACCGACGGCCGTTTGCCTTTTTTGCGCTGCTGGCGCTGTTGGCCTTTTTGCTGGCGATGGGCGGCTACACACCGCTCTATCAACTGGTTTACCGGTTTGTGCCCACGTTTGACCAGGTGCGTGCGCCGGCCCGCTTGATTGTGCTGGGGGACCTGGGGCTGGCGGTGCTGGCGGCCGTTGGCCTGGATCGCCTGCTGCGGGCCAGGGTTGAGCGCCGGGGGCAGGTGGTGGGGATTCTGGCTCTGGCGGCCGCCGGGCTGGCGCTGTTGGTTGGACTGCCGGCCGCGCACAGCCTCCCGTTGCCGGAGCGGGTTAGGCAAGCAGAAACCAGCGTGTTGATGGCGGCCGGTCTGCTGGCTGTGTGCGGGCTGCTGATGCTGCTCGCCTGCCGTGTCAGGTGGGCCGGCTGGCTGCTGCTGCCCTTGCTGGCGGCCGATCTCATCTGGCTTGGCTCAACCCTGGAAGTGGATCGCAACGACCCGACGGTGGGTTTTAAGCACGCGGATCTGGTGGCCTTTTTACAGCGGGACACGGGATTTTTCCGCATCGAGGCGGCGGCCGGGGCCTGGCAGCCGGACGCTGCGCTGGTGCACGGCCTCTACGACATTGGCGGGATCTACAACCCGCTGGCGCTGGCCCCCTACGACGCGTATCGGTGGGCCGTGGGTGAGCGCGCTGCGCCGCTATACAATCTACTGGGGGCCAAGTACGTACTGGCGGGCAAGGGCGCTCCGCCCGGGGACGGCCGGTTAGTTCCTGTCTATACTGCCAACCCGGCAATTGATGTGTATCTCAACACTTCCGCGTTGCCGCGCGCGCTACTGGTATTCCGGTCAGAGGTGGTACCAGATCATACGGCCGCCTGGAATGCCATCCACGAGCCGGGGTTTGATCCTGCCCAGGTAGCAGTGCTGGAAAAAGGCGTCCCGCTGAACCCGGGCCAGGTTGTGGGGCAGAGCAGATTGACCTTCCTGCGCTACGAACTGAACCGGGTCGAGCTATCGGTCCAGACCCCGGCCGATGGAATCCTGCTGTTGACGGACGTGTTTTATCCTGGCTGGCGGGCCACGGTGGATGGCCGCCCGGCCGAGTTGCTGCGTGCCGATTACGTCTTTCGCGCCGTGCGAATCCCGGCCGGGGAGCACGTGGTGCGGATGGATTTCCGGCCGCGGACCTGGCAGGTGGGTTTTGGCATAAGCCTGGTTACCTGGCTGGCGCTGGCCGCTGTCGCAGCCAGAGAGTTCCGGCGGCGCAAAGCGGCTTGCCCCCCAGACGATACCCTCAACTGTTCTTCAATGGCTGATCTGGCCTTCTGAGGATATCTGCCAGGTGATCTTCCGCGTGCATACGAACTGATAGGACAGGCTTCTTATAGGATGGCGTGGGCTGCCATGATATAATGCCCCCGAAACGCAAGCGACAGGAGCTATCAGCCAGCAGCATGCAAACAGAGCATCCCAATCATCGAACCATGACTCGCATTGTCGGTCACAAGGGCTCGGGCAACGTCCTGGTTGTAGACGATGACCCTACAGTGGTTGATGCGATCCGCCTGGTATTGGAGCGGATGGGTGAATATGCGGTCACGGTGGCCCGCAGCGGCCGGGAGTGCTTGAACAAGGTCCGCACGGAACAGCCAGCCTTGATTCTGTTGGATATTCACATGCCAGAGATGGATGGGCTGGAAGTGCTCCGTCAGTTGCGGAGCCGGCCGGAATGCAGCCACATTCCGGTGCTGATTGTGAGTGTGGATGCCCGGCTAGAAAAAATGGCCGCTTGCTTTGAGGCTGGGGCCGATGGATTTTTGATCAAACCGTTTGACACGCTAAACCTGTACCAGCAGGTTCGGAGCACGATTTCCCGCTATCAGGCGGCTGTGCTCCAACGCCAGTCCTCTCAATAAAGCTTGCCGCGGCAAGCCTTTTGCTTTCCCCCGCGTTGCACTTCCGGCCTGAAGGCCGGCCCTCACTATTCTTTTCACCGCAGTGAGATTATAATAGGGTGTGTGACTTTCCCATGGAACGGAACAGATACTCCCGCCGGTTCGTCTATTCCGGGAGATGATTTACAGGAGAAACTATGTCCCGTCAAACTAGGTTGATCTCATGGTTGGTGATTTTTGTAATGCTGGTTGGCGTGATGCAAATGGCATGTGCGCTCACTGGCAAATCCACACCCACACCCGGGGCCGAAGAGCAGGCTACCTCCACGGTCAAGCCAGAGGAGCCAGAAGTTACCAATACCCCGGCCGGGCCGACGCCCACCCCGCTTCCGCCGCTCCCACCTCAGGTCGTGGGTCGCTCCCCCGCACGCGGCGAAGAGGCCACCGTGGACGGGCCGCTGGTCATCCGATTTGACCAGCCCATGGAACGCTCCTCGGTTGAGGATGCCTTTAGCATTGCACCAGCGGTGGAGGGACGTTTCGAGTGGGCTGACGACCAGACGTTGCTGTTCCGGCCGGAGGGTTCGCTCGACCGGCAGGCCCGCTATGATGTGGTCATTGCCGAGACGGCCGCCAGCGCAGCCGGGCTCCAGTCCACGCTGCCATTATAGCTTCCGCTTTCAAACAGTCGGTTTTCTGAATGTCAGTCAGACCCTCCCGGCCGATGGTGCCGAGGAGGTGGACGTCGCCTCAACCATCACGGTCATGTTCAACCGGCCGGTGGTCCCTTTGGTGCACTCGTCCCAAATGGGCGACCTGCCCAGCCCGTTGAGTTTTGACCCACCGGTGGATGGGGAGGGCGAGTGGCTGAACACCTCTATCTATGTTTTCCGGCCGGAGGGTACGTTGGCGGCCGGCGTTGAGTACCAGGCCGTGGTGGCGGCCGGGCTGGAGGATCTCACCGGCGGCGTGCTGGCGGAGGACTATACCTGGACCTTTACCACGCAGACGCCACAGATAGTCTGGTCCCGGCCGGAATTGGGCGAATCCAATATTGGGCTGACCGATCCTATCAGCATCACTTTTAATCAGCCGATGGACCGCGCCAGCACGGAGGCCGCCTTTTCCATTCACTCAGAAGATGACGAGATTCCGGCCGGCAGCTTTAGCTGGAATGAGGACGGGACCGAGATGGGTTGGCGGCCGGTAGATCTGCTGGCGCTTGAAACCCGCTACCTCTGGGAACTGAACGAGACCGCACAGTCGGCCGGCGGCGCGGCCAAGCTGGATTCCGGTCTGGTCAGCAGTTTCTGGGCTGTCAGCTACCCGGCGCTGCTGTTTACCAATCCACGCGATGGCACGACCCGAGCCGACCCGTACGGCGGCGTGGAGCTCTATTTTGCCTCCCCGATGGACCCCAAGACCATCATGCCCAATCTGACCATCATCCCGGAGCCGACCAGCGTGTACACCTGGTACGATGACTGGGACAACCGCTTCTACTCTGGATTCGACAAGCTGCCGTCCACCGCCTATACGGTCACGGTGGGCGCGGAGATGGCGGACCCGTATGGCAATCAATTGGACGTGGAGACGGTAGTGCATTTTACTACCGGCCGGCTGGAACCGATGGCCTACCTCAACACCCCCGGGCAATTGGGAACCTACAACGCCTATACGCGAACGGTCATCTATGCGGCCTATCGCAACGTGGATCAGCTAGACCTGACGCTGGCCCGGCTGGATTCGCGCGACCTGATCCGGCTGACGGGGCCGGGGAGCTGGCAGGCGTGGGATAATTACCGGCCGTCGGGCTCCAGCATCGTCCGCCAGTGGACGGTACCGGTCCAAAACGAACTCAACCAGACGCTCATCTGGCGGATCCCGCTGGTGGATGAGGTGGGCGACTCGCTCTCGCCGGGGGTTTACTACCTCTCGATGACCTCGCCCGGCTTTTCTCCCTGGCAGGTCTCCCGGCACGTGCTGGTGGTTTCCAGGATCAATCTCACCATCAAGGCAGCGGCCGACGAGGTGTTGGTCTGGGCCACGGACCTGGTCTCCGGCCGGCCGGTAGCCGGCCTTCCCGTTTCCATCTACGATGGCGAGAACAACTGGGTGGCCGACGGCATCGACCGACGAGGATGGCCTGGTATTGACCAATTACGACTTCAAGGCCTATGGATCTGTACGCCATCGCGGCCGAGCCTGGCAGCGGCGGCTTTGCAGCCAGCAGCACGCTCTGGTCGGACGGGATAACCCCCTGGGACTTTCAGCTTTCGGTAGAGGACTATGCTCACCAGCGCACACGGGTCTATTTGTACACTGACCGGCCGATCTACCGGCCGGGACACAAGGTTTACTTTAAGGGCGTCCTGCGCCAGCCGGATGAGGCCCGCTACTTTGTGCCGACAATCGATCAAATCACCGTGGAGGCCTACGATTGGGAGGACACCCTCATCTATCGCGAGACGCTGCCGGTCTCTGCGCTGGGTACGTTTGCAGGCGAGTTTATCTTGGATGAAGAGGCCCGCACCGGCCACTATCATTTTGTAGTGGACCCGGAAGACCTGCATAGCTGGCACTACTTCCAGGTTGCCGAGTACCGCAAACCCGAGTTTCAGGTCGAGGTGACCCCGGCCGCGGAGCAGGTGGTAGCCGGTGAAACCATCGTGGCGGAGGTCGATGCCAGCTACTTCTTTGGTGGCCCGGTGGATGGGGCCACAGTCGAATGGGTGGTCTTTAGCGACGACTATGCCTTCCAGGGGCCCGGCCGCTACTCGTATCAGGATTACAAGGACTGGTACTGGTACTGGTGGGATGAGGGTGACTGGTACGGTTATGGCGACCAGGTGGCGGACGGCCGTGGCACCACGGATGCCGATGGCAAGTTCACCATCGAGTTGCCGGCCGACCTGGGCGACGAAACCGGCGCACAACTCTTCACGCTGGAAGCGACCGTAGTGGACATCAACCAGCAGCGGGTCACCGGCCGGACGGAAGTAGTAGTGCATCCGGCCGCCCAGTATGCCGGTATCTATGCGGATCGTTACGTGGGCACGGCCGGTGAAGAGCAGACCTTGAACCTGATCGTGGTTGACCTGGCCGGCAAGGCCATCCCCGGCGCAGAGGCGACCCTGGTTGCCTATCAGCGCGAGTGGTTTAACGTCCAGATAGAGGAGAACGGCCAAACCCGTTGGGAGTGGACGGTAGTAGAGACCCCGGTGTACACCGAGACGACCACCATGGGGGCAGACGGCCGGGCCTCGCTGGCGTTTGTCCCCGAAACCGGTGGCAGTTATCGCCTGCGGGCATTTACCAGCGACGCGGCCGGGCGCGAAAACCGCGCCAGTACCTTCTTCTGGGTGAGCAGCAGCGATTACGTCTCCTGGCGGATGGACAACAATGACCGGATCGAACTGGTTGCCGACCGGGACAGTTACAGTCCCGGCGACGTGGCCGAAATCCTGATCCCCAGCCCGTATCGCGGCGAGGTCAGGGCGTTGATTACTGTGGAGCGCGGCCGATTCTTCCGACAAGAGGTCATCACGCTGCGCGGCAACAGCGAGATTTACCGCCTACCGATCACGGCCGACCACGCGCCCACTGTCTTTTTCTCCGTGGTGCTCATCAAGGGGATTGACGAAACCAGCCCGCTCAGCAGTTTCAAAGTGGGGATGGTGCAACTCAATGTCTCAACGGAGCAACAGGAGCTTCAGGTCGAGTTGATACCTGATGGTGACACATTCGGGCCGGGCGACACGGTGGCTTACGACGTGCTGGTCACCGACTCGGAAGGCAACCCGATTGAAGCAGAGCTATCGCTGGCGCTGGTGGATCTCTCGGTGCTGACGCTGGCCCAGGACCCTGCCCCGCCAATCCTGGATGCGTTCTACGGCGAGCGCGGCCTGGGAGTTCAGACTGGCGTCGGTCTGGTGCTGAACGTGGATCGGCTCAACGAGCTGGTTGCCGACAAGGCCAAGGGTGGTGGCGGGGGTGGTGGCGATGGAGCTTTTGGGATTGGTGTGGATGTGCGCTCCGAGTTCCCGGACACGGCTTACTGGGAGGCGTTTTTGCACACCGACGCTGACGGCCGGGCACGCGTGGAGGTCCCGCTGCCGGACAGCCTCACCACCTGGCGGCTTTCCGCCAAGGCCATCACGGCCGAGACGCTGGTGGGGCAGGCGAGTGTGGACATTGTGACCACCAAGCCGCTGCTGGTCCGGCCGCTGGCCCCGCGCTTCTTTGTCGTGGGCGACCGGGCCCAGTTGGGCGCGGTGGTGCACAACAACACGGAATCTCCGCTGGAGGTGGAGGTAACGCTGGCAGCCCAGGGCGTGACCCTGTCGGATCCCGCCAGCCAGCAGGTCAACATCCCGGCCGGCGGCCGGGTGCAGGTCAACTGGACTGTGACGGTGGAAGATGTGGAGTACGTGGGGTTGATCTTTACTGCCAGTGGCGGCGGGCTGAGTGATGCAACCAAACCAACCCTGGCGACCGGGCCGGACGGGACGATTCCGGTGTTTCGCTACAGCGCGCCGGATGTGGTGGGTACGGCCGGGCAGTTGATCGAAGCCGGCTCGCGTGTGGAGGGCATTCTGCTGCCGCCCAACGTAGACACCACTCGTGGCACGCTGCGTGTAGAGATTGCCCCCTCGCTGGCGGCCGCCATGCAGGATGGGCTGGACTACCTGGAGCATTTCCCCTACGAATGCACGGAGCAGACCGTCTCCCGTTTTCTGCCCAATGTGCTTACCTACAAGGCACTCAACGAGTTGGGTTGGGATGACCCTGAGCTGGAGGCCAGGCTGCAACAACTGGTGCCGTTTGGCTTGCAGCGGCTCTACAACCAGCAGCATTATGATGGCGGCTGGGGGTGGTGGTCCACATCCAAGAGCAATGCCCTGGTGACCGCCTGGGTGTTGCTGGGGCTGGACAAAGCGGCCGAGGCGGGCTTGGCGGTGGACGACCAGGTGATGGAGGATGGCACCGCCTATTTGCGCAACCGGCTGACCTCTCCTGCCAGGCTCAAAGACACTCACAAGGCCAACGAGCAGGCATTTATGCTGTTTGTGCTGGCGGAACGGGATGGAGCCGATCTTGCGGTCAGCCGGCTGGAGGCACTGTACGAAGCCAGGGACAAGCTCAGCCACTATGGCAAGGCGTACCTGGCGCTGGCCTACGGGCTGGTGGAGGGGCCGGAGAGCGAACGGCTGGACACGTTGCTGGCGGACATCTCCGGTGAGGCTATCCTCAGCGCCACCGGCGCGCATTGGGAAGAGGCGTACTATGATTGGTGGAACTGGAACACGGACACCCGCTCAACCGCCATCATCCTGGATCTGATTGCCCGCTTTGACAGCGAGAATGATCTGGCCCCCAATATTGTGCGCTGGCTGATGGTGGCCCGCACGGCCGGTCACTGGGAGACCACCCAGGAAACCGCCTGGTCGCTGATCGCGCTGACGGACTGGATGGTGGCGACCGGCGAGTTGAACGCTGACTATGCGTTTGATGTTGGCTTTAACGGCCAGATCATAACCGAGGGCCAGGCGACCCGCAACACGATCCGTGAAACCACCGAACTGGAGATTGCGGTGCGGGACATGCTGGTGGAGCAGGTCAACCAGTTGGCTATCGGCCGCGGGGATGGCCCCGGCCGGCTTTACTACACCGCCCATCTCGAGTCGTACGTGCCGGTGGCAGATGTGGAGCCCATCGGCCGGGGAGTGATGGTGGCCCGCGAGTACACGGCCGCCACCTGCGACCCCGATGAGGAGAGCTGCGAACGATTGACCTCGATCCCGGTGGGCGAGGCGGTGAGGGTCAAGCTCACCGTGGTCGCCCCGCATGACCTGTACTATGTGATTGTGGAGGACCCGCTCCCGGCCGGTGCCGAGGCGGTGGACCAAAACCTGCTCACCAGCAGCTCGCTGGATGAGGCCGAAGGCTGGCAGCCGACCGATGAGGAGTACCGCTGGGGCTACTGGGGCTGGTGGTGGTTTAACCAGACCCAGGTCCGCGACGAAAAGGTGGTGCTGTTTGCCGAGTACTTGCCGGCCGGGACCTATGAATACACCTACATCATGCGGGCCAGCTTGCCCGGTGAGTATCAGGTGATTCCCGCCAGCGCCTACGAATTCTACTTCCCGGAGGTCTTTGGCCGGAGCGAAGGGATGCTGTTTGCGATTGAGCCGTAACGGCCGGCCGGAGAACTGAGGAACAGCCTCCCGGTGTGGTCCGGGAGGCTGTTTTATTTTGCCGGCCGTCGGCTGATTTGCACTGCCAGCGTACCCCCGGCCGCCAGAACCATGCCGGCGATCTGCCGCCACGATAACCCTTCGCCCAGGAAAAGCCATGCCAGCATGGCAATCTGGAACAGCATGGTGTTGTTGATGATGCTTGATTCCATGGCGGACAGGGTTTGCAGCGTCCGGTTCCACAGCGTGAAGGCAAAGGCGCTGTTTACTACTGCCAGCCAGAGCACGATCGCCCAGTTTGCCAGCGAGAGGCGGGGCAGGCCTTGCGCGGCCGCGCCGGCCGCCAGCAACACAATCGCGCCCACGCCCATGCTCCCCACCGTCACCGCCAGTGGCTCCAACTCGCCGCTGCGGTTCACCTGCCGCCCCAGTACCGAGGAGAGGGCATTCGCCAGCACCCCGGCGACCGCAATCACCAGCCCAATTACCTCAGTGCGGGGCAGCGTGACTGGGTAAAAGTAGACCAGGACGCCGACCAGGTAGAGCGCTATGCCGGCCGATTGCACGCCGGTTGGCCGTTCGTTCAGCAGCACAATCCCCAGCAACACCACCACCGCGGCCGAAAAGCTGAGCAGTAAGCTGACGGTGGCGGCCGGCAGGTAGAACAAGCTGAGAAACTGCGCTCCCTGGGTGAGCGCGTAAAACAACAGCCCCAGGGTGATGAGGCGCGCCCAACTCCCGGCCGGGAGCTGCCGCAGTGCCTGCAGTTGGCCTGATCGAATGGCAAAAGGGAGCAGGCAGATGAACGCCAGCGTGTAGCGCAGCCCGGCAAAGGTCAGCGCAGGGATATCCCGCAGGCCAATCTTGATCAGCACCCAGGAGGTGGACCAGAGGAAGGTAACCAGCAGCGCTTGCAGCGCGGCGCGAAACCGGGGCGATCGAGTTTTAAGCATCACGGACCTCCAAAGTCTCAAGCAGACGTGCACCAATACGCACCAAACTGCTCCCTCCAGGCTTTTCTCCCTTAAGGTACTTTCCGTGACGCTCGGTCCAGCCCCGGCCGCGCCGGCGGAACCCTAGTCACCTGATTGGTGATGGGTGGATTATACCAGCCGGCCGCGAAGCAGCAAAAAAAAAGACCTCCGGGTTGTTGCGTCTCGGAGGTCTTGGGAAAACCGGACTACCGGTTTTCGTGGCCGGCGTCGCGCCGATCGGACCTGCGTTGCAGCAGTCTCCAGCGCCTGGTCTTGGCTGCCTTGGGGTCATCCAGGTCTTGGAAGATCGAGCCCGGCAACACGCCGGTTGCCCAGAACCATCTCATTCGCTCTTGTGGCGTCATGCTACACACTCCTTCATAGTTTTCGGCCGGCACGTCTCTTTGCTCCGGCCGCTAGCTTTTAGATGCATTCGGCGCGGCGTAGTTGCAGCGCCGGCGTGGAATGGTAGCAGAATGGATTATCCTGTCAAGCAGAATGGCCCGCGCAGCCTGCCGGCGGCTGTCAGTGCGGCTGGCCTGTTTGTCAGCTTGACGGGAGCGTGTTGGCTTTTACAACGCATAGCTCTGTGGTACCATGAGCGCGAATTGTTCAGTATGTAACAATTGGAGGAGAAAGATGACCAGAACCAAGTTTACACCCAGTCCCAAGTACCTCACCAAGCTGCGGCTGGTGCTGACCATTGTAGCGGCCCTCATCCTGCTAGGCGGCTTGCTGATCGGTGGGCTAATCAGCCTGGACCCCAGTGTTGGCTCCCAGGCGTTTGCCATCACCGCGGCCGTGACGCTGGGCGCGAATCTGCTGTGGTGGCTGCCGTCCATGCTGCTGACCGGCCCCTATTATCGCAGCATCAGCTATGAAATCCAGGATGACGAGGTAGTGGTGCGCGCCGGGATTATCACCCAGTCGGTCAAGCATGTGCCATACCGCACCGTGACCAATCTGCAGGTCAACCGCGGCCTGCTGGACCGCTGGCTCTTTGGCCTGGGCACGCTGAACATCCAGACGGCCGGGATGAGCGGCACGGCCGGCGCGGAGGAAAGCCTGGCCGGATTGCCCAACTATGACGAGGTGTACGAAATGGTGGCGGCCGAACTACGCAAGTTCCGCGGCGGGATGGCCCCCACGGCGGCCGAGGTAGAGCCGGATTCCATTCCGGCAGGGTCTATTGCCGCGCTCAACGCGATTCTGGCGGAGGTGCGAGCCATCCGCGGGACGCTGGAGCAGCGGCGTTAGCTTTCAGTAGTGGAGGTTGAAATGAGCGAGGAATTGACGACAACTCAAGATGAACGAGTGATGGCGGGATTGGCGCACGGCAGCACGCTGCTGGGACTGTTCACCAACGGCATCGGCGGCATTGGCGCGGCGCTGATCATCTGGATTACGCAGAAGGAGAAATCAGCCTACGTCGCTTTCCAGGCATTGCAGGCGCTGGTCTATCAGGTGGTGACGCTGCTCATTACCATGATGGTCTGGATGTGCTGGGGGTGCCTGTGGATGTTGCTGATTCTGCCGCCGCTGATCGCCAACCCGGGCGCCTATGAAGCTGCGCCCCCGGCCGGGATGTGGATTGGCCTGGTGTTCATGGTCATCCCGTTTGGCCTGATGGCCCTCACCACCCTGTACGGGCTGGTGGGCGCGGCACAGACCCTGCGCGGCCGCGACTTTCGCTATGCGGTCATCGCCAACTGGCTGGAAAAGCAGGGCTGATAGTCCTTTTGCTGGCGCGGGTTGGCCTTCGCACGGCCGGCACAGTAAATTGAACATCTGGCCATTTGGCAGAGTAATCAATAGGGGTGGTCCAGTGGCACCCCGCCAAAGTACTTGGTCTGATTGATGTTTGGCCTTTGAGGTCGGTGAGGATTAAGAAAATGAGTGTTGTGCAGATATCACACATCGCCAAAGCATTTGGCAGCACGCAGGCTGTCGCCGACGTTTCGTTGGAGGTGGAACGCGGCGAGATCTTTGGCTTGCTGGGTCCCAACGGGGCGGGCAAGACCACCACCATCCGCATCATGCTGGACATCTTCAAGGCGGACCGGGGGGATGTTTCCGTTTTGGGCGGCCCAATGACCGAGGAAAAGAAGAACCGCATCGGCTACATGCCGGAGGAGCGCGGGCTGTACCAGGACGTGCCGTTGGAGCGCTGTCTGATTCACCTGGGGACGCTGAAGGGACTTTCCTTTGCCGAGGCGCGCCAGCGCCTGGGTGAACTACTGGAGCGTTTTGACCTGGCGGCGCATAAAAGCAAAAAGGTCAAAGAGTTGAGCAAGGGGATGCAGCAGAAAGCGCAGATCATCCTCACCATTATGCACCGGCCGGAACTAATCATCATCGACGAGCCGTTTGCCGCGCTCGACCCGGTGAACACGCAGATGGTGAAGGAGCTGATCCGTGAACTGCGGGCGGACGGCTCCACCGTCATCATGTGCACGCACCAGATGCACCAGGTGGAAGAACTGTGCGACCGGATTCTGCTGATTGACGACGGCAAGGATGTGCTGTACGGAGACTTGAGAGAGATTCGACGTCGCTTTTCCGGGCACGCGGTGCTGGTCCAGGCGGCCGGCGAACTGCCTGCCCTCCCCGGCGTGATTGGTGTAGAGCCACACAACAGCGCGCTCAAGCTGGCGCTGGCGGCCGAAACCACCCCGCAGCAAGTTCTCCAGTCGCTGGTGGCGCAGGGCGTGCCGGTCGAGCGGTTTGAGATTGCCACACCCACACTGGACGAGATCTTTATCCGGGTGGTGGAAGGGGGGGAAGGGTGATGTCCAAGCTCTGGCTGATGGCGCTGTACGAGTACAAGCGCCACGTCTGGCAGAAAAAGTTCATCCTGGCGCTGCTCAGCGTGCCGCTGGTGATGGCGCTGTTCATCGGCGTGGTCGCGATCTCGGTCGCCTCGGAGCGCAGCGCCGACGCGATTGGCTACGTGGACCTGGCCGGCGTGCTGGAGAATCCGGTCCCCGCTCCCGAGCCGGGCGGCATGCCGGATGCACCTGCGCCTCCCAAACCGGTTGCACTGGTTCCCTATCCAAGCGCCGAGGCGGCGCGGGCTGCGCTGGAGGCCGAAGAGATTCAGGCCTACTACGTCCTGGCGGCCGATTTCCGAGAGTCCAAGCGTGCCGAACTGGTCTACATCCAATCCCCGGCCGGGCACGCCACGCGCCAGTTCCGGGACTTTGTGCAGATCAATGTACTGGACGACCTGCCGGCCGAGGTCGCCGAGCGGGCGGTGGCAGACTTCGAACCTGATCGTGCGCTGGCCCAGCGGCCGCGAGTTCTCCGAGCGCACCTTTGTGGGGGTCTTTGTCCCCATCCTGATGGCCTTTGCCTATGTCTTCCTGGTGCTTTCGTCGGCCGGCTACCTGATGGGCGCGGTGGTGGAGGAAAAGGAGAACCGCACCATGGAAGTGGTAGTCACGTCGATCTCGCCGGGGCAGTTGATAGCAGGCAAGGTGGTTGGTATTCTGGGCGTCACCCTGACCCAGTTGCTGGGTTGGGTTGCCTTTGGCTGGTTGGGGGTGTATGTTGGCGGTCGCTTTCTGAACCTCACCGCCCTGCAAGGGGTGCAGGTTGACCTGGGAATGCTGGCTGCCACGGCCGCTATCTCCGTGCCGCCCTTTGTCATGGTGGCGGCGCTGATGACCGCGCTGGGGGCGACGGTAGCCGAGGCGCAAGAGGCGCAACAAGTCTCCGGGCTGTTTATGGTGCCATTTATGATCCCCATCTGGCTGCTCCAACCGCTGATGGAAAATCCGGATGGCACGCTCTCGCTGGTCTTGAGCCTGTTTCCGTTCACCTCGGTAGCCTCGTTTAGCTTGCGGCTGACCTTTACCCAGGTGCCTGTGTGGCAGATTCTTGCCAGCTTTGCCATCAGTAGCTTGTGTGCGCTGGCGGCGCTCTGGCTGGCCGGCCGGGCGTTCCGCCTGGGGATGTTGCGCTACGGCCAGCGGCTGAATTGGCGCGAGGTATTTGCGCGCAAACGGCCGCAGTCGGTGGGCGTGGAAGGGTGAGGGCGAGATGAACAAGACGGTGCTGGTGCTGCGATACGAACTGGGCACTGCGCTCAGGAGTAAATCCTTTCTGATCGTGGCGTTTGCGCTGCCGCTGGTGGCAGTGGTCATCTTTTTGGTGGCATCCCTGGTGCGGGGCAACGGCGCGGATTCTCCGGCCGGGCCGGCTGGCTCTTTTGAGATGCCGGAGCTGGAGCTAGAGGGGTACGTTGACCCGGCCGGCCTGATCAGCGAAATCCCCGAATCGGTCCCGCCCGACGTGCTGGTGCGCTACCCGGACGAGGCCAGCGCACAACAGGCGTTGGATGCGGGCGAGATTGCGGCTTATTACCTGATCCCGGCCGATTACCTCCAGCAAGGCGACCTGATCTACATCAACCCGGACTACCGGCCGTTGGGGAGCAGCGGGCAGGACTGGGTGATGCGGCAGACGATCTTTGCCAACCTGCTGGGCAACGACCCGGAGCGGCTGGCGCGGGCCTGGCCGGCGATGGAACTGGAAACCGTGACCCTGACGGTCGGACAGTCGGAGCGGGACCAGGATAACCCGCTGACCTTTTTCCTGCCCTATATTGTGATGATGATCTTTTACATGGTCATTATCATGTCCGCTAGCCTGCTACTCAACAGCGTAGGCAACGAGAAAAAGAACCGCACGCTGGAAGTGCTGCTGGCCTCGATCAGCCCGCAGGAGCTGTTCACCGGCAAGATCATTGGCCTGGGCTTGCTGGGGCTGCTGCAGATGGCGATCTGGCTGGGGGTTGGCTATGGCATCCTGCGGCTGGGCGGCCGGACGCTGGACCTGCCGGCCGGCTTTATGCTGCCCCCCTCAATCCTGGTCTGGGGAATCCTCTTTTTCTTGCTGGGGTATGCGGTCTATGCCAGCCTGATGGCCGGGCTGGGGGCGCTGGTTCCCAACCTCAAGGAAGCGTCGCAGGCGGTGATCCTGGTCATCTGGCCGTTGATCATCCCGATGCTGTTTATCGTGGAAATGGTCAAGACCCCACCCGGTGCCTTTGCCATTGTGATGAGCCTCTTTCCGCTCACCTCGCCGATTGGGATGATGACGCGGCTGGCGGCCGGAAGTGTGCCGTGGTGGCATCTGGCGCTGGCGGTGGTGTTGCTGGCGGCCACGGCCATCTTCATTGTGCGGGCGGTGGGGCGCATGTTCCGCGCCCAGACGTTGCTCTCCGGCCAGCCCTTTACCCCCAAACGCTGGTTTGCCGCTTTGCTCGGCCGGCTGTAGCTGGCAGGCGGCCGGGTCTGTCTCCGCTTTTGGTGCCAGCCACTCTGGGAGTGACTGGCACTTTTTCATGCCCTTTCGTGGCGGGGATGGGTCTCGCGTTCGTCCTTGATGAGCGAACTGATGAGACCGCTGACGATGCTGATGATCAGCGAACCGAGCAGCGCCGGCCAAAAGCCGTCCACTTGCAGCGCGGGGACCAGCCAGGCGGTCAGACCCAGCATGGCGGCGTTGATGACCAGCAGCCCCAGCCCCAAGGTGAGGATGATGAGCGGGCAGGTGAGCAGGGTGAGCACCGGCCGGACCAGCGCGTTGACCAGCCCAAAGACCAGCGCAATCAAAAACAGGCTCCCGGCCGAGCCGGTGTGTTCGATCCCCGGCACCAGTTCGATGGCCGCCCAGATGGCGATTGCGTTAATTGCCCAACGTACCAGCAGTCGCATGGTTTCTCTCCTGTGAATCTGAGTTATCCACCCATAGGTACGCACGGACCCCCGGCCGGTTGCAGAGTCCCCGGGCGGATTCGAACCGCCGACCTTGAACTTAGGAGGTTCCTGCTCTGTCCTGCTGAGCTACGGGGACGTTGGCAAAAGTATAGCATATCAAAACAGGGCCGGCAATGCCGCCCGCCGCCCTCAAACTTGCGGTTGCTGTCCGTCCTGCTGAGCTACGGGGACGTTGGCGAAAGTATAGCATATCCGCATAGGGCCGGCAATGCCGGCCGCCGCCCCCGAACTTGCGGTTGCTGTCTCTCCTGCCAGGCTAGGGGACTCCTGTTGCAGCAGCCAGCGATGAAAAAAAGCCGCCCCGGACAGTTGTCCAGGGCGGCCGTGAACTGGTGTTCCCTCGGTCTTTCGGGCAGCCTAATCCCCCAGGCCGGCGATCACACCGTCAATGAAACCGAGGGTCTCGGGGATGTCCACCCGGTAATCAAAGCCGGTCACCACGCACATCGCATCCCCCCAGGAGGTGATGCCCACCAGCACCAGCGTCCCATCCTCATCCCAAAAGGCTGGGCCGCCCGAGTCGCCAAAGCAAGTGCCGGCATTGTCGTGCAACTGGTTCTGGTTCATGTGCAGTTGCGCCGGGACCAGCGCCACGTACTCGGACCAGGCGTAGCGCCGCTGGTCGTCGTAGGTGATCTCTGGTTTGACCTGGTACCAGTCCAGGATGCCGCCGTAGCCAGCCACCAGGAACTCGGCCGTGTCGGCCCCGCCCGGCCGCAAGACCTTGGCTTTTTTCAGGTCGTCCAGGTAGCCGGCGTAGGGCAGGACGGCCGGGTCAATGCCGGTCACGGGCTCTGCCAGCACCAGCGCGCCCACGTCGTATGGATTGGACGGATCGCTAAAATCGCTGTACTGGGGATGGGTGATCACCTGCTCCACTTCCCGCAGCGTGTAGCTTTCTCCAGGGTTGACGTTTACGTCAAAGCTCACAAAGACGTCGGTCACCCGGCCGCCGGGCACCATCAGTTCCTCTACGTAACTGGTGCAGTGGGCGGCGGTCAAAAAGACCCGCTCGTGGATCAGCGTGCCGGAGCAAAAGGCCAGCACCCGGCCGTCGTCCAGTTCCACCATGAACGCACCCACATTGGGGTAGAGGTTGTCGACGTCAACCTCACCCCAGGTAATGGCCAGCGCAGAACTGACCCAGCCGGCCGCCATCAGCACCAACAGCAACCCCGCCATCAAGCCCAACCTCATCCGATTGTTCATTCTTCTGCCTCCTTTTTGTATGGGATAATACGCAGGTACAGACGGGAGCCCGGCCGAAACCATACGGCTGTGGGGTACAAAAAAAGCCGCCCCGGGCGACATCCCAGGGCGGCCGTAGACTCCAGGGCAGAACTGGCTATTTGTAGCCCTGCGCCAGGCGCAGCTTGACCTCGCCGATCAGCCGCGTGACCTCGATCTCGCGCGGACAACACTCGGTGCAGTTGTACACGGTGCGGCAGCGCCAGACCCCCATCAGGTCATCCAGCACCTCCAGCCGCTCCCCGGCCGCCGTGTCACGGCTGTCAAAGACAAAGCGGTGCGCCTGTACGATGGCGGCCGGGCCGATGTAGCGGCCGTTGGCCCAGAACGACGGGCAGGAGGTGGTGCAGCATGCGCACATAATGCACTTGGTTCCATCGTCGATGATCGCCCGCTCGGCCGGGCTTTGCAGCCGCTCCCGCTCCGGCGGTTGCTCGTCGCTGATGAAGAAAGGCTTGACCGACTTGAAATGCTCGAAAAAGGGCTCCATGTCCACCACCAGGTCCTTGACCACCGGCAGCCCCAGCAGCGGCTGGACAGTGATGGCGACCGGCTCGACTCCCGGCCGGGCCAGGGTCTGCACCAGCGTCTTGCATGCCAGCCGGTTCATCCCGTTGATCCGCATCGCGTCCGAGCCGCACACGCCGTGGGCGCAGGAGTGGCGAAAGGTGAGCGTCCCGTCCACATGCCCTTTGACGTACTTGAGCAGGTCCAGCACCCGCTCGGCCGGCTGCACGTCGGTCAGCAGAAAGGTCTGCCAGTGCGGCCGGGCGTCCTTGTCCGGGTTGTAGCGTTGGATCTTGAGTTGTACGCGCATGGTCTGCCTCTCCCTAATACACTCGTTCCTTCGGCTCGTAGCGGGTGATGGTCACCGGCTTGTAGCGCAGTTGGATGCTCCCATCCGGCCGGCGGAAAGCGAGCGTGTGCGTCAGCCACTTTTTATCGTCCCGCGCCGGGTAGTCGTCCCGCGCGTGTGCGCCGCGGCTCTCCTTGCGGGCCAGCGCCCCGGCCGCGATCACCTCCGCCAGGTCCAGCAGGTTCTGGGTCTGCAGCGCTTCCAGCACGTCGGTGTTGAACTGGCGGCCCCGGTCGTCGATCTCCACGCTCGGCGAAGCGGGCCTGCAACCCGCGGATGGCTTCCACCGCTTGCTGCATCCCCTCTTCCACCCGAAAGACCCCCACGTGTTGCATCATCACCTTTTGCATCTGCTCGCGCAGATCGGCCGCCCGCACGCCGCCATTTCCGTTCCGCAGCGCGCTCAACCGCGCCTGGATCGCCCCGGCCGGGTCGGCCGGCAGTGGTTTGAGCTCCGTTTCCCGGCAGTACTGGACGATGTGCCGGCCGGCCCGCCGGCCAAAGACCAGGATGTCGTTGAGCGAGTTGGTCCCCAGCCGGTTGGCCCCGTGGACCGAGACGCAGGCGCACTCGCCGGCCGCGTAAAAGCCGGCCGCCGTCTTGCCCTTGGCATCCAGCAGCACCTGCCCGTGGACGTTGGTCGGGATGCCGCCCATGGCGTAATGGGCGGTCGGCTGGACCGGCATCGGCTCCCGCACCGGGTCGACCCCCAGGTAGGTGCGGGTAAAGTCGGCAATGTCCGGCAGCTTGCGCTCGATGTCGGCCGCGGTGATGCGGCGCGGCGTCCCGTCCGGGTTGGTCTTGCCGTCCAGCTCAAAGTAGCGGTTGACCGTCTCCGGCGTCACGTCCAGATGGACATAATCCAACCCATTGATTCCCCGGCCGGCCTGCACCTCCAGGTAGATCGCCCGGCTGACCACGTCGCGCGAGGCCAGGTCCTTGATGGTCGGCGCGTAGCGCTCCATAAAGCGCTCGCCCTCGCTGTTGATCAGCACCCCGCCCTCGCCGCGCACCCCTTCGGTGATCAGGATGCCCATCCCGATGATGCCGGTGGGGTGGAACTGGTAGAACTCCATGTCCTGCAGCGGGAAACCGTGCCGCAGCGCGATGGCGACCCCGTCGCCGGTGTTGGCGGCCGCGTTGCTGGTGATCTGCCAGACCCGGCCGTAGCCGCCGGTGGCAAACATCACCGCCTTGCTGTGAAAGAGGTGCAGCTCGCCGCTGGCGATCTCGACCGCCACCACGCCCCGCACCTCGCGGTCGGCCGCGATCAGGTCCAGCACCTGGAACTCGTCGAAGAAGGTGACCTGGTTCTTGAGGCACTGCTGGTAGAGCGTCTGCAGGATCATGTGGCCGGTGCGGTCGGCCGCGTGGCAGGCGCGGCGGACCGGCTGCTGGGTCTCGTTGTTGGTGTGGCCGCCAAACGGCCGCTGGCTGATCTTGCCGGCCGGGGTGCGGTCAAACGGCAGCCCCATGTGCTCCAGCTCGATCACCGCCTCGACCGCTTCCTGGCAGAGGATCTCGACCGCGTCCTGGTCGGCCAAATAGTCGGAGCCTTTGACCGTGTCGTAGGCGTGCCACTCCCAGCGGTCCTCCTCCAGGTTGCCCAGCGCCGCGCCAATCCCGCCCTGCGCCGCGCCGGTGTGGGAGCGCAGCGGGTGCAGCTTGCTGATGACGGCCGTCTTGACCGCCTGCGAGGCGTGCAGCGCCGCCATCAGCCCGGCTCCCCCCGCGCCCACTATGACTGCATCGAAGGTATGTGTTTTCATTGTCTCTCTTATCCTCAGACCGTCTCCCCGTAGGATGTTGCTGCTAAAATCAACCGCAGAGGCGCAGAGGTCGCAGAATTGTCCCTGTTTCTCTCAGCGTTCTCGGCGAACTCGGCGGTAAACTGGAATCATCCCAGCTTTTCCAGGGTGGCGTCCTTGTCAAAGGCGATCAGCCCGGCCAGCCCGGCCAGCGTCAGGACCAGCCCCAGCGCCAGCACGCCGGTCTTGGCCGCCCGGTTGAGCCCGGGGTCGTGGAGGTAATCGTCAATCACGTGGCGCGTGCCGTTCAGCCCGTGCCCGACCGCCAGCAGCAGCATCAGCCCGTCGTAGAGCCGCCAGCCGGTCTTGTTCCAGCGCTCCGCCACCCACTCGGCCCGCAGGTCGTGCACGTCGTTCACCAGGTGCTGGATGACCAGGTGGCCGACGATCAGCGCCGGCATCAGGATGCCGCTGCCGCGCATCAGCAGCCAGCTCTTGCTCTCCGCGCTCTGGGGGTTCATGCGCTGGCTCATTCCTCACCTCCCAGGTGATGCAGGATGCTGCCCAGCATCTTGAGCGCGATGGGGATATACAGAGCGCGGCAAAGGCCGCCCCCGCCAGCTGGTTGGCCTTGCGCTGGTAGCGCCACAGGTCGGGGCGCAGGTCCAGCAGCGCCACTTTGAACCCGTTGACGCCGTGAAAGAGCACCGCGCCGATCAGCGCGATCTCCCCCAGCCCGGCGAGCGGGTTTTTGAACAGCTTGATCGTCTTTTGGTACAGCTTGGGGAAAAAGGTGATCAGCGTGGAATCGAGCACGTGGGTGACGATAAAGAGCACCGTCAGCAGGCCGGAGAGCCGGTGCAGCAGCCAGGCCCACTGCCCGCTTTTGCCGCGGTAGGCCAGCCCCTGCCGCAGCGTGTCCGTGAGTGAGTTCATAGGCACCACCTTTCGCTTGGTGAGGGTTTCCACAGGCAGCCGGATTGTACTGCGGAAGGGGCCAAAAGGCAAAACGAGCAGCGGGTTTTGAACCGAACGGAGGCGGCCAGGCGACTGATTATTATCAAAACACTTTGCAAGGTTAAGGAGGATGTTATGAAAAACCGTGGAAAGCTGCCTCGGCCTTATTGCCCTGCCATGCTGTTTCTGATTATTGGGGTCAGTTTGGCAGATCAGTGGTTATTGACAATTTCGACAGTAGTCTTTCTGGTGGAAAGACAATCGGAGTAGTGTGGTATGGTAGCCCAACCTCCGATGGAGATACTGATACTGGCGCTGGTATCGAAGGTGGGGAGCGGGCGTTGAAACGTTGGATGGTGTCACCTACGGTTCTCGCGTATATGTTGTTGTTCCTTCTGTTGGGAAATTAAGTCACAGCCAAGATGACAATGTAACTGGCCGCACCACGGTGAGTTGGGATGGTGTTGATGGAGATGAGACTACTTTAAATACAGATGGTCTTGGCGGAGTCGACTTGACGGATGGCGGGGCGAACACTGGATTCATCCTGCACATTGTCTCCGCAGACCAGGCTGCAACACTGCGATTCTGGGTCTATGAATACAATTCTTCAGAACTCATCATCCTATTCTCTTTCCACTACCAACGATGCTGGACGACATATTTCGTACCTTTTGCATTGTTCTCTGGTAATGCCGATTTCAGCAACGTGGGGGCGATTGTTATGCAAATTGACGGGAGCGCCGTACCAAGCTTGGATATCTCGATTGACTTTATGGAAGCTGGTGCTTCGAGAGATTTCGGGGACTTGCCGGCCGATTATAATAATACCGTTGAGGCAGATGGAGGGGCAAACCATGTGATTGGCTCCCTTTTCCTGGGTGCTGGTGTAGACTCTGAAACCGATGGTCAGGAAAGCCCCTTGGCCGCAGGAGATGACAATGACCTAGACGGGGACGACGAAACTGGAGTTGTTCTTGCTGACCTACCTTGGTCAAATGGGCCGAACGGTGGTGCGGTGCAAGTGACATCCAACGGAAGTGGCTGTTTATATGGTTGGATCGATTTCACCAGTAACAACAGTCTTGGTGACGACTACGTAGTCCAGTTGTCACCATTGACCGTCGGAAACGAGAAAATCATCAATGGATACCTGGTTTCAGAAGGCGCTCAAACAATTCCTTTTGATGTTCCTTTTGACTTGTTTGGGGGAGCATCCAACTTTTCACTTAATGCTCGTTTTCGCTTGGTGCCGGATTACGACGGCGATAGTAGCTGCAGTGATCAGTATTCTCTTACTCCGTTTGGCATAGGGTACAATGGTGGAGGTCGAAGACTATCAATGGGGCATTCGGCCCCACGGCCGTCACGCTGTCGTCGTTCAGCGCCAAGGCGGCCAACACCCCGGCCGTGGCGCTGGTGGCGGTGGCAGCCTTTGGGCTGGCGCTGGTGGGGGCGGTTATCCTGGTCAACCGGCGCAAGTAGTTACGCAATCCAACCTGGCACCCGGTGCCGGGTAAGCGGTATCAAAAACCTCCCGCGGGTTCCCCAACCTGCGGGAGGTTTTGTTTTTGCGTCAGCGCGGCGCGGCCATGCTGCCTGCAACTGATGATCGTGGCTCAGATTCACCGCAGAGAACGCCGAGGTCGCCGAGTTTTCCCCGTTTGCGAACTTGAGGTTGGTCCAACAACACCCAGGCGGGGACACCTACGAACCAGAACATCACCCGAACGGGAGACCATCGAACAGACACATCACCACAAACATTTCCAATCGTCGACAGCCAAATCCGCTAAACGGCTTGACAATTACCGTTTTGACTGGCATAATGACCAATGTCAGTCAGTGTGATTTACAGGAGGTGACGTCATGACTGTGGCAAAAGTCGGCCGGCGCGGGCAGATCACCATCCCCCGCGAGACCCGCCGCTGGCTCAAACTAGAGGAAGGCGACCAGGTTGCCTTTGTCCAGTGGGGCGACAAAGTGTTGTTGCAACCGTTGGGCAAGACGCTGCTGGATCTGCGCGGAACGGTCCCGGTGGACGGCCCCCAGGATTGGGAGGCGGTCCGCGGCCGGGTGCTGGCCGATCACGCGCGCCGGACGGCCGAGGCAGACGATGAGTGAGACGCTTTTTGCCGACACCAACCTGTTCCTGCGTTATCTGACCAACGACGTGCCGGAGCAGGCGGACGCGGTGGAAAGATTGCTGCACCGCGCAGCGGCGGCCGAAGGGCTGGTGCTGGTCACCAACGCGCTGGTGGTGGCAGAGATCGTCTGGACGCTGGACTCGTACTATGGGGTCGGCCGGGACGCGATCCGCGAGATGGTGCTGGCGCTGCTCAACACGGCCGGCCTGCAGGTGGACGGCCGGGACCTGCTGCTGCAGGCCATCACGACCTATGCCGAGCGGAACGTGGATTTTATCGACGCGTACAACGGAGCGTGGATGCTGGCACAGGAAATCACTACCGCCTGTACCTTTGACCGCAAACACTTTGCCCGGCTGGACGGCATCCGCGTGCAGGTGCCGGGCTAGCGGGATGCCCGGACGACGGACTGCTAGCGGTTCAAGCCGGGTCGGTATGCCCGGCTGCGATGTCGCACGGCGATGATGTCAACAACCGATTCTTCCTCGGAGATGCGATAGATCACCCGGTAAGCGCCGACGCGAATTCTCCACAGGTCCTCTGACCCCTGAAGCTTGCGGCAACCGGGCGGCCGGGGGTTTTGCGCCAGCGCCTCGATTTTGGGAAAGATGCGGCCCACCAGATTGGCGCTGAGGCTTTCCAACTCTTTTCGCGCCGAGCGAGCAAAGGTAATGCTCAGAATCAGGCATTCAGCTTGTTCTGTTTGACGAGAGCTTCTCGTACTGATTCCAGGGATTCACGTGGTTCATCTGCCCGCTGTCGGGCGATGATGATGTCGTAAAAGTCTTCCCACAACTCACCGTAGCGCTTGAGGTCGATCAGCACGGCGGTCTTTTCGCCCGCATTGTTCGTCACAAATTGAATTCCATCCAACATTGGCCTGCCTCCTCCGCAGTGTGCCTGCGTCGATTTGATTGTGGCCGAAAATGGGTTGGTTGTCGAGCGCCACCCAAGGCCGGCCCGCTGGCCGCAGCGCACAGGTCCCCCGACCGTTTACCCAGCCGGGGGCCTGCGGCCAGCTGGACGCTTGCACAGGCCCCCGACCATTTACCCGGCCGGGGGCCTGGTTGCCTGTTGTCTTCTCATCATGTCATGGTGCCATCATGCCATGGCGGCATACCGCTGCCAGGTCTGCGCGGAAAGCTCCCGCGCTTTGGCGGCGATGGCCGCCTCGTCCAGCGTCAGCAGTTTCCGGTCGCGCATCAGCCACTTGCCGGCCGCCATGGTGGAGTGGACCGCGCTGGCCTCAAAGCCAAACAGGATGTGCCACGGCAGGTTGCCGGCCGTCAGCTCGGTGAACGGGTGATAATCCACCAGGATCAGGTCGGCGTAGGCCCCCTTGGACAGCTCGCCCAGCGGGGCGGCCGGCCAGAAGAGTTTGGCCAGCGCCGCGTTGTTGGTCACCGCCATCTGCATGATGTCATAGCCGCCCGCCCGGCGCGGGTCGAGGTGCCACAGCTTGTGCACCAGGTAGGCAGCCTTCCACTCGGCCCACATGTTGTTGGAAAAGCCGTCGTTGCCCAGCCCCACCTTGACCCCGCCGCGCAGCATCGTCTCCACCGGCGCCGCGCCGACCGCGTTGTTCATGTTGGAGCGCGGCTGGTGCATGACCCAAGTGCCGGTGTCGCGCAGGATCTCCATCTCCCAGGCGTCCACGTGGACGCAGTGGGCCAGGATGCTGCGCGGCCCCAGGATGCCGGCGTCGTGCAGCCGCTCCACCACCCGCTTGCCCGATTTGCGCAGGCTGTCCTCCTGGTCCGAGATCGCCTCGGCCGCGTGGATGTGAAAGCCCGGCGCCGCTCGTCCAGCCCCTCGGCCGCGGCCACGCAGTCGGCCAGCGTCTCGTCGGAGAGGGTGAGCGAGGCGTGCATGCCAAACGATGCCGCCAGCAGCGGGTTGTTCATCTCCTTGACGGCGTGCAAAAAGCGGACGTTCTCGTCGATCCCTTCGCGCGCCTCGGCCGGGCCGTTGCGGTCGGTCACCTCGTAGCACAGGCTGGCCCGCACGCCCGCCTGGGTCACCGCCTCCGCGATCTGGTCCAGGCTGCCGTGGATGGCGGCCGGGCTGGCGTGATGGTCGATCAGCGTGGTGGTGCCGTGCTTGATGGCGTCCACCAGACAGACCAGCGCGCTGTACTTGACGTCCAGATCAAGCAGCGCCCGATCCAGACGCCACCAGAGCTTGCCCAGGATTTCCGGAAAGTCGCGCGGCGGCTCGCCGGGGATGGCCATGCCGCGGGCAAACGCGCCGTAAAAGTGGGTGTGGGCGCAGATGTTGCCGGGCATCACCAGCCGGCCGGCGGCGTCCACCACCTCGTCGGCCGGGTAGGCCTGCTGCAACTTACCGGCCGGGCCCAGGTCGGTGATCCGGTCGCCCTGCACCCGGACCGCGCCGTTCTCAATGATCTCGTTCGCCGCGCCAAAGGTGACGATGCGGCCGTTGGTAATCAGCATAGTTGACCTCCTGATAGCAAAGCGGGGCGATGAATCCTGCGCCGGTCGCTTCCCTACCCTTCGCTTTCCTCTCTCACCCCAGCCATCAGAAGCCCCAACTGCTCTGGGGTTGCATGCTTGCCATCCACGACACCCATGATCTGCCCTTCGTAGATCACGGCAATTCGGTCGGAGAGGGCCATAACTTCATCCAGGTCCTCGGAGATGAGCAGGATAGCGGTGCCTTTTTCGCGCTGCTCCAAAAGTTGGGCGTGGACGTACTCGGTGGCACCAATGTCCACTCCGCGTGTCGGCTGGGCAGCGACCAACACACGCGGTTGCCGGGATAGCTCGCGGGCCAGCACCACTTTCTGTATGTTGCCACCCGACAGGCTCTTGGCCGGTGTTTCCCGAGAAGGGGTTTTGACCTGGAAGCTCTTGATTAGCTTGTCGGCGAATTGAGCAATAACCCGCAGAAGCAGGATACCTTTCTGAGAAAAGGGTGCTTTGTCGTGATCGCGCAAGATAAGGTTCTCCGCCACGGAAAAGTTCTGGATCATGCCGTCCTTCATCCGCTCCTCGGGGATGTAGGCCATGCCTCGCTCGGTGCGGGGGCCAGGCTTGATGTTGGTCATGTCCTCGCCTTCCAGAAAGACCTGGCCGTCGGTCAGCGGCCGCAGCCCGGTGATCACCTCGGCCAGTTCGCGCTGGCCGTTGCCCGACACGCCGGCCAAGCCCAGGATCTCGCCCGCGTGGACGTCCAGGTCGACGCCGCGCAAGGCCGGGGTCCCCCGGTCGCTCTGGGCGTGCAGGTTTTGGAGCACCAACCGCGCGTCACCCGGCTCCAACTCGACGCGGTAGGGCTTCATCGTCACCTCGCGGCCGACCATCATCCGCGCCAGGTCGGCCTTGGTGCAGCCCTCGATGTCGCAACTGTCCACCCGCTTGCCGTCGCGCAGCACCGTCACCCGGTCGCAGATGTCGATTATCTCGTGCAGCTTGTGCGAGATAAAGATGATGGCGTGGCCGTCCTTGGTCATCTGGCGGAGTGTGACAAAGAACTCGTCGACTTCCTGGGGCGTGAGCACGGCGGTCGGCTCGTCGAGGATCAGCAAGGCCGCCCCACGGTAGAGTGCCTTTAGGATCTCCACCCGCTGCTTCTGACCCACGGCAAGTTGCCAGACGTAGGCGTCGGGGTCGACGCGCAGGCCATAGACGTCGGCCAGCTCCTTGATGCGCTTCGACACGCGGTCCAGGTCGGTGAGCGGTCCCCGCGACGAGGGCAGGCCGAGGGCCACGTTCTCGGCCACGGTCAGCGACTCGACCAGCATAAAGTGCTGGTGGATCATGCCGATGCCCAGTTCGATGGCGTCGGTGGGTGAGGCGATGCTCACCGGCTGGCCGTTGAGCCAGACCTCGCCCTCATCTGGCGCGTACATGCCGTACAGGACCTTCATCAGGGTGCTTTTGCCCGCGCCATTCTCGCCCAGCAGGGCGTGGACCTCACCGGCGCGCACGTCAAAGTCGACGCGGTCGTTGGCCAGCACGCCGGGAAAGCGCTTGGTCACGCCCCGCAGCTCCATCTGTTCAATGCGCGGTCGCCCAGAGGGCACGGTTTTTCCATTATCGTTTGTCATCGCCCGCTCCTGCTACGTATTGCGTGTTGCGTGCCCGCACGCGGAACACGCAACACGGCACTTGTCTATTCACCCACTGCAATCGTGATCGACCCGTCCTTGATGCCTTTGATCGCGTCCTCGGCCAACTGCTTCACGTCGGCCGGCAGGTCAAAGCCAGCGTTGTATTCGATAACCTCACCCCCGTTCTTCAGGGTGATGACGTAGGCCTTGCCGCCGTAGATGTCCTTGTCCATCTGGGCGATGATGTCGTTAAGCACCACCGTCCAGTCATAGATCTGGTTGGCGACGACGATCTCGGGCGCCAGCGAGGTCTGGCTGGCCTGGGTGCCGAACCACAGCACGCCGTTCTCCTTGGCCTTGCCGACGGCGCCGACGACCATCTGTGCCGTGCCGGCCAACACGTCGGCCCCGGCCGAGATGTGGGTGCTGGCTGCTTCGGAGGCGAGGGCCACGTCGGAGAAGGAGCCGATATAGTTGACATTGACGGTGGCGTCCGGGTTGGAGGCCTTGACGCCGGCCACAAAGCCGTCGATATACAGCTTGGCGTCGCCCGTCTCGATGGGGCCGACCACGCCGATGACGTTGGTCTCGGTCAGCTTGCCGGCCATCACGCCGTTGACGTAGCCGCCCTCGTGCGACGCGGCCTCGTAGGCAAAGACGTTATTGATGCCCTCGTCCACGAACGTGTCCACCGTGGTGCCGTGGGCAAAGGCCGTCTCGGGAAAGTCGGGCGCAATCTCTTTGAGCGAGCTTCCGTACTGCGAGCCGTGGGCAATGATCAGGTCATAGCCCTGGGTGGCATAGTCGCGGATGGCCGCCGCTGCGTCGTCCACCACGAACATGTTCTCCGAGTAGACCAGTTCCATCTTTTCCGCGCCGCCCATGTCGGCCTGGATCTTGAGCAGGGCGTCGTACATGCTCTGGCTAAAAGCGAGGTCGTTGACGGTGCTGGGCATGATCACGGCCACGCGAAAGAGACCATCCTCGTCGCCGCCGCCATCTCCGCCGCAGGCGCTCACCAGCAGCGCCAGCAGCACGAAAAGAATCACCAAGTTGCGTTTGTGGAACATTTCTTTTCCTCCTATATTTTCGGTAGATTGGTAGATTGGTAGATCGGGGATTGGGATTCCCCGTTCTCCAATATCCCACACTCAAAACTGCGAACGGACACATTCCTAATTCTCGCCAGGCATCACCTCCCAACTTGCCAACGTATCAACTTCCCAATGCGCCAACTTGCCAACGTACCAACTCACCCCCCGCGATCAAAAGGTTTGGTCAGCGCCGAGGGCGAGCGCACCCGCTGGACCGTCAGCACCAGGGCGATGATGGTCAGGATGTAGGGCATCATCACCATCAAGTCGGAGGGGATGTTCACGCCTTCGACCTGGAGCCGCAGTTGCAGGGCGTTGACCAGGCTGAACAGCAGCGCGCCCAGCATCACGCCCAGGGGCCGCCAGCCGCCAAAGTAGACCAGGGCTACGGCGATAAAGCCCAGGCCGCTGGTCATGTTTTGCTGAAAGACGTTCAGCAGGCCGATGGACATCGACCCGCCGGCGATGCCCGATAGGATCCCGCCCAGCGTGACCGTCACGTAGCGCACCGTGGCGACGCTCACGCCCAGCGAGTCGGCCGCGGCCGGATTTTCACCCACGGCCCGGATTTTCAGGCCCAACGTGGTTTTTTGCAGGACAAAATTGGCGATGGGCACCAGGGCAAAGGCGATGTAGACCAGGATGTTCTGCCGGAAGAAGATCTCGCCGATGACCGGGATGTCGCTCAACAGCGGGATGTGGATCGGCGTAAAACCCTGGACGGTCTCTACCGTGCCCACCAGCATCTGGAAGAGCAGGGTGCTCATGCCCAGGCCAAACAGGTAAAAGCCGATGCCGCTGATGCCCTGCTCGGCCTGGAGATTGATGCTGACAAAGGCCATGGCCAGGCCCATCGCCGCGCCGACAACCACGGCGGCCAACATGCCCAGCCACAGGTTGCCGGTCTGGAAAGTAATATAAAAGGCAGCAAACGCGCCCATCAACATTTGTCCCTCAACGCCCAGGTTGAGCACGCCGCTGCGCTGTCCCAGCGTCTCACCCAGGCCGGCATAAAGGTAGGGTGTGGCCAGCCGGATGCCAGAGGCCAAGATGCCGATAAAGAACGAGGCGGTTAGAATGTTATCCATGGTTACACCCCCGATTCCGCGGCCAGGGCCGGTTCGCTCTCAGGCTTTTGCGTCGCCGCGATCTGCCGCCGGCGCAGGCGGCGGCGGCGCAAAATGTCGCTACTCACCACAAAAACCACCACCAATCCGTTGAGGCCGATGATAAAGGCCGAGGGCACCTGCATCACCCGCTGCAGCTTGTTGGCCCCCACCAGCAGTGCCCCGAAGAAGAAGGAGGCCGGAATCGCGCCAATGGGGTGCAGCTGGCCAAACAGCGCGGCGACGATGCCGTTAAAGCCGGCGCTGCCGGTAAAGCCGGTTGCCGAGCCGTCGGTGATCATCCGGTAGTTTAGGCCATAGACCTGGATGACGCCAGCCAGCCCAGCAAAGGCCCCGCTCAACAGCAGGGCGATGACGATCTGCCGCCGCACGCGGATGCCGCCGTAGCGCGAGGCGTCGGGGTTCTGGCCCACGGCCCGGATGCGATACCCCAGCGTAGTGCGCCACAGCAGGATGTAGACGGCTACAGCCAGGACGATGGCGATCAACGCGCCCAGGTGTAGCCGGGTCGGCGCCAGGCGGGGTAGGCGAAAGGCGATGTCCAGCGAGGCGGTCTGTGGGATTTTGCTCGCCAGCTCGGCCTGGGCGGGGTCGATCAGCGGGCCGCGCAGCAGAAAGTTCATGATCTGCACGGCGATGGCGTTCATCATCACCGTGCTCAGGATCTCGTTGACGCCAAAGTAGGCCTTCAGGGTGCCGGGGATCGCCCCCCAGAGGGCGCCGCCCGCGAATCCGGCCAGCAGCGCCAGGGGGACGACCAGCCAGCCCGGCCCGCCGGTGAGGGCCAGGCCGACCACGGTGCCCAGCAGGGCGCCGATGATCATCTGCCCCTCGCCGCCGATGTTGATGACATTGGCCCGGAACGAGATACAGATGCCCAGGCCGACCAGCAGCAACGGTACGGCCTTGACCGCCGTTTCGGCCAGGTTGTTGCTGCTGCCAAAGGCGCCCTCCAGCAGCGCCCCGTAGGCCTTGATGGGGTTGGCGCCCAGCAACAGCAGCATCACCGCCCCCACTGCCAGCGCCGCAAGGGTGGCAAACACTGGCAGCAGGGCATCCATGATCTGCGAGACGTTGAGTTTTTTCATCGCTCCTCCTCGGTTGGGAAAATGACGGATTCTGGGTTTGGAGCCACCCGTTGTTGTAGCCTTTCCCGGTTCCGCACTTGCCTACTTTCCGAAATCCTCCGGTTTTGCCGGCAGCCGCTGCACCCTCACGCCGGTTGCATTGTAGATTGCATTGCAGATGGCCGGGGCGGTGGGGATGGACGGCAATTCACCGATCCCTTTGGCCCCATACGGCCCGGCCGCAGACAGGTGTTCCACCAGATGGATCTCCATCTCGGGCATCTGCCGGATGGTGGGCGTTTGATAGTCCTTGTAACGCAGGGTCTTGGGCACGCCGTTCTCGATTGCATACTCTTCGCTGAGCGCGGTGCCAATCCCCATCACCAGGCTGCCCTCCACCTGCCCCAGCATCTGCAGCGGGTTGAGCGCCCGGCCGGCGTCGCTGGCGGCGATGATGCGCAGCACGGTGACCTTGCCGGTGCGGCTGTCCACCGCCACCTGCGCGGCCTGCACGCCAAAGCTAAAGGCAAAGTGCATGTCACCGCCTTCCCCCAGCGGTTGGGTTTCCGGTGCGTGGTAAGTGTAGGTCAGGCGGGTCTCCTGCCCCTCCTGTTCCAGCCAGCGGACAACCTCTCCCAGCGATGCCTTCTGCCCATCGGCCAGCAGTTGGCCATCCGCAAAGCGAATGGCGGCCGGTGCGATATCCCAGCGCTCGGCCGCGGCGGCCGCCAGCCGCTCCCGCATAGCGCGGGCCGCCAGCCGGGCCGCGTTGCCGGTGACAAAGGTCTGCCGGCTGGCAGTGGTCGGGCCACCGTCGGGGGTCAGGTCGGTGTCGGAGAGCAGCACCCGCACCTGTTGGTAGGGCAGGCCCAACTCCTCGGCCGTGCATTGGGCCACAATCGTCGTCAGCCCCTGGCCCATGTCGGCCGAGCTGCTGCGGATTTCGGCCGTGCCGTCGGGAAAAAGCTCGATCTCGGCTCCGGCCGCGTCGTCCGCGCCGCCTCCCAAACCGGTGTTCTTGTAAGCCGCTGCTATCCCCCAGCCAATTTTGAGGTCGGATGTCGGGGATGGGAGATCACCGATCTGTGATTGGCGGTTTTGCACCCAGTCCAGGCATTCAAGCAGCCCCACGCTTTCCCGCAGCACCTGCCCGGTGGCGGTGGTGGAGCCAACCCGCAATGCGTTTTTGCGGCGCAACTCAAAGGGATCCATCCCCAGCTCCCGCGCCAGGATGTCCATGTTGCTCTCCACGGCAAAGGCGGACTGGGTGACGCCAAAGCCACGAAATGCCCCGGCCGGGGGGTTGTTGGTGTACATGGCATAGCAATCCACCCGGGCGTGGGGGACCTGGTAGGGGCCGGTGGCGTGGGTGGTGGCACGGCCCAGCACCTTGGTGGAGAGGCTGGCGTAGGCTCCCGCGTCGCCGACCAGCTCGGCCTGCACGGCCGTCAGCGTGCCGTCCTTTTTGGCACCGGTCATGATACGAATGACGGTGGCGTGCCGCTTGGGGTGGGCCAGCATCGATTCCTCGCGGCTATAGAGGATCTTGACCGGCCGGCCGGTGGCCTGCGCCAGCAGCGCGGCGTGAATTTGCCCCATGATGTCCTCTTTGCCGCCAAAGCCGCCGCCAATCAGCGTCCCCCGCACCCGCACCGCCTCCTGGGGCAGAGCCAGCGCGGCCGCGATCTGCTCGCGGTCGGCATACGGGATTTGCGAGCCGACGTAGACGGTCAGCTTGGGATGGTCGGGGTCGTAGCCGGCCGGGACCGCAAGGCTGCATTCCGGCTCCATAAACATGTGCTCGTAGGTGGGGGTGCGATACTCCCGCTCCACAATCACATCTGCCTCTGCAAAGCCCTGCGCCACATCCCCATGGCGCACCTTGATGTGCTTGAGCAGGTTCCCGGTCCCCCAGTCGTCGTGGACCAGCGGGGCACCCGGCCGACGAGCGTCCTCCGCGCTGCCCACCACCGGCAGCGGCTCGTACTCAACCTCAATCAACCCGGCCGCCTGGCGCGCGACCTCTTCAGTGTCGGCCGCCACCACCGCCACCGCATCCCCCAGGTAGCGGACCTTGTCGTCGCACAGCACCGGCCAGTCCTGGTAGACCAGACCGTGCCGGTTCCGGCCGGGGACATCGGCGTGGGTCAGCACAGCGTGGACCCCGGGCAGCGCTCTGGCCCGGCCGGTGTCGATGGAGAGAATGCGGGCGTGCGGGTGTTGGGCTCGCAACGTTGCTCCGTGGAGCAGGCCGGGGAAAGTATAATCGTCGGTGAATTTGGCTGTGCCATTGACCTTGGCAACCGCGTCCGGCTGGGCCGGCGATCGGCCGATGACCTCCAGCGGCGGCCGGTTGTCAATCTGGATGGGAGGCAGCGGCTCGCCGGTCTCGTATTCGTGGATGGCCGATTTGAAGGCGCGCACGACCCCGGCATAACCGGTGCAACGGCAGGCGTTCCGGCCGAACACGTGCATGATCACGTTGTCGGTAATCGGGTCCAACTCTTCGGCCGGGTCGACCAGTTTGGCCCACAGCGAAGCGGCCGCCATGATCATGCCCGGCGTGCAAAAGCCACACTGCACCCCGCCGTGATCGATAAATGCCCGCTGGAGCGGGTGCAGCTCGTCCGGATCGCCCCAGGTGGCGGCCAAGCCCTCAATGGTGATGATCTCTTTGCCTTCCACCCGGCGGACGGGAAAGACGCAGGAGCGAATCGGCCGGTTATCCAGCAACACCGTGCACGCGCCGCATTGCCCATCCCCGCAGCCAATCTTGGTGCCGGTCAACCCAAGCTGTTGACGCAGGACGCTGGCTAGATTTTCTTCCGGGGAAACATCAAGGTCATACTTGACACCGTTAACCGTCAATTCCATGGCAAGACTCGACTGAATATCGGCTGCGGGCACTTATCGCCGGGCAGGGGGCCCAACGCCGCTGCAGCGCCACGCTGCACCGACCAGCGGCCGGGTGGTGCCAGCATTGTAGCACAGCCCGTGACCCAGTGCAACTTCCCTTGTCGGTGCTTTACCCCTATGGTAGAATATGCTCAGCTTGGTGGCTGTGGTGGAGTGGTCAACGCGCCTGGTTGTGGCCCAGGAAATCGAGGGTTCGAATCCCTCCAGCCACCCACATTGACATCGGGCCAATGGGAAACCATTGGCCTTTTTTGCCCGCATAGCTCAATGGATAGAGCGTCAGTCTTCGGAACTGCAGGTTGGGAGTTCGAGTCTCTCTGCGGGCACAGAGAAAGCGGCCGCGCGGGCCGCTTTTTGCTGTCTGACTTTGCCGATGGTCTCCCCGTAGAGTGTTGCTGGGTATTGTGCCGCTGAGAACGCCGAGTTTGCAGAGCTTTCCTTCTATTTCTCAGCGGTCTCTGCGGTTCAGAAGTGGCGCCCTTCCTATAGTATCACTCAAGAGGGAGACTACCACTTTGCCAAAGGTTGGCTTTTTCCAGGCTAGGGGCAGGGACTGTTGGGATGGTTGTTCTCCAATTGGAAAATCGCCGTCTGCGTCTCGTCCAGCGTTGCCAGCAGCCCTTCGTTGGTTTCGTTGCCTTGCAGTTGGGCCAGCAGCGCCGCTTCCCGATTGCGGTACAGGTTGAGCTTGAGCATCTTGCAGTCCCCGCCGTTCTGGATGCGGTCGTCCACCAGCCACTCGGCCTCCTCAAAACTGCGTTCCGCCTCCTGTGCATTGCCCTGGGAATAGAGCACGGCCCCCTTTTTGTCGTAGTAGCTCCAATCGTCCGGCCGGAGGGTGATGGCCTGGTCGATCAGTGCAACGTCACCTTGTTCCAGACCCTGGTCCGCCAATTTGTCAGCCTGGTGGAAATTGTAGACCACCGGTCCTGCTTCAAGAGCGGCATCCAGTTCGTTGTCCCCGGTACTCCCGGCCGCCATCCGCTGCAACTGGTACGCGCCCACCTGAAGCCAGTCAACCTCCTTATTCGCGTTGAGAATCTGTTTTTCCTGCGCCCACTCTACCGCCATCTCGGCCAGGAATTCCAGCATGGCCGTATCCTCACAGGCCGATAACAGCGGGACCAGCAAAACCGCGATGAGCAGAAAAAGTAAGAACCGTCGTTGCGATTTCATTGGGTTGCCTCCATCTCGGTCATCAACTGCCGCAATTCGGCCATGCTGATTAGATTCGAAAAGTCAATCTCCACCTGGCGCACAAACTCGCGCCGGCTAATCTCGCCGGCTGCAAATGCATCAATGGCCTCCTGCGGCACACTCAGAGAGATGAGGCTTTCTCCATTCTCGCCCTGATAATCCAGCGCCACCGTCTCGATGTTCAGGCTGCCACTCTGGTTAGCCTGCGTGTAATCCTGGATCAGCTCCATGAACTGCTCCTCGCCGGTGGCGGTGCTGTTGGGGCTGCCCAGCCGGGATGAATTGTCCAGGGTAAAGATGGCGATCTGACCGTCGCTGCCCTTGACCGGCATCACCACGGCGTCCACCCCCTCAAACCCGGCCGTGTCCAAGATCTCGGTGACCAGCGCGGTGCCCAGTGGATCGGCCGCGCCGGAATACAGCTCTTCAGCATCCGCTCCCCAGATCCCAATTTTGCGCAACAAGCTGGGCCCCATCAGCACGGCCGCTACTGCCAGAACGGCCACCACGGCGGTTACCCCCAGGCAGCCCAGGCATCCAATACAGCCAACCTTACGTTTCTTGCCCCCACCTGTCTCACTCATAACTCACCTCCAGATGAAATTCTGCGGGACAGACGCGAATAATTAGGAAACAGTGTACTGGACAACCCGGCCGGTGTCAACCAGGCTTCACAACGCAGCCCTTGGCGAAGGACACTGCTCTGAGAGGAGGTATGGCTGCGGATCTAGCGGCCGGCTTCCCGCGCGGCCGCCTGGTGGGGCGAAAGCTGGCGGGGCACGGCGGCCGGTCCGGCTGCGAACGCTTCCCGGATGCCGGCCGCGATTTCGGCCCAATAAGCCTGCGCGGCGGCCGCCTTGTCCCTGCGAAAGCGCTCAACCCAATGATGCAACTCGGGCTCGTCCAGGCCAATATCCTCCCAGCGCTCCAGGTGCTGGTGGATGACATCCACCAGTCGCTCGCTCTCCCAAGGGGTGGCACTTGCACCCTGCTGGTCGTAAATTGCTTTGGCGAGCGCAAATTGGTGGGCCTCGTAGTCCACGTTGATGTCGTAATGAGCGCAGATGATGTCATCCACAATCGCTTCCACCCATTTGCGATGGAAGCGGCAGGCCCCCGAGTTCTCGTTGAACAGCTCGTACACCATCCGGTAAACGTTTTTGCGCCCCAGCTCGCGCGGCGGCACAAATTCCACCCCATAGTAACAAAAGTATTTGCCCATCATCGGCATGGGGCTGAGCATGCCCGGAACCCAGTATTGATTGGGGACCATACAGCCGTTCTCGCCGTGGGAGATGTAAACGGCATAATCGGCGCTGCGGATGCGGTACTGCGCATCCAGCCAGCGTGCGGCCGCCCGGATGCCGTGGCGGAACGGCTCCCCGGCCGGGCTGAAGAGGATCATCTCCACCACCGCGATGGCGTAATCGGCGTTGCGGGCCGAATCCTCGACCACGTCAAACCCCTCGCCGGCGGTCCAGTCAAAGCGCATCGCGTCGGCCGGGGGCAGGCCCAACTCATCTGGCGGGACCAGCCCGCGGTGAATCAGCTCCATCAGCCAGCTGATCGTGCCGCCCATCTGAATCGAGTCAAAACCCATCGCGTCAACGATATGGTTGATGCGTTCGGCCGCTCGCTGGTCAAACACGCCGATCTGCGGCCCCAACGCCTGGTACGGTTCGTAATCCTTTTTGTAATGGCGGTGCATTTTTTTGCAGGCCACGGGGCAGGGCTCGCCGCAATGGGCAAAGTTGCGCGGTTTGATGGTCTGCTCGTTGAATTGGGCCAGGTAGTGGTCCAGGATCAAAGTTTGGTGCTGGGCGCGGCGCTCGGCCGCCGGCCGGTACACCGACTGGTAGTTGTGGCTGAACAGGGTGTCATCGGCCGTGCGCATGTTGACGCCAAAGGTGCCGCCGGTCTCAAATTCCGGCACGTAGCGGTACTTTTCGGTGACGGCAATGTCGGTTTTGATCGCCTTTTGGCCAAAGTGCGTCAGAAAATAGCCGTCGATCTCTTGCGAATCCTTCAGGTCTGGGTCTACCCACTGGCCGCCAAAGATGCAAGCGGCGACCCGGTGGTGCTGCAGCAATCGCGAACCGAGCCCGCCCCGGCCGGCCCAATCGTCCACCGCGGTCAGTTCGCCCTTGCGAACGTAATTGGAGCCAATCACCCCTTCCACGGTGTGGCGGGCGGCCGGGCCCACAGCAAAGACACGCACCCAGTCCTCGTCATACTCATTGCGGTAGCGGTTAAAGACTGCCTGCTGCAAGGCATAAAAGCCCATCCGCTTGGTCTCGTCCGCACCTACATAATTGGCCCAGATCACATCCGGGTCGATCGGCTCGAAACGCACCAGGATTTCGCCGTCCCGATGGTTGAGAATGAGCACCGAGTCGCTCTCACACCGGCCGCGCAAGCAGACGAAATCCACGCCCACCCGATGATGCACGTAAGCCCCTCCGCCCAGGCTGGAGACGTAAAAGCCTTCCCAGGCGGGGGAATAGCCGGTGAAAACCAGCCGGCGCGTGCCGGGGATGTTGGAGCCGGCCAGCGGGCCGCCGCCCCAGCACAGGCTGTTGCGGTCTTGCTGGTAGCGGACCCAGCCATGGTCCACCGGGCCGATGATGCGTGGGTCGGTTACCGGCCGGATTTCGTATTCGCCGCTGGCTGCGTCAATGATCAGCTCTCGTTGCATCAGTTTGTGGGACATGGCTTTCTCGATGGACTGTTCGGCACCTGACAAAATGAAACGTGATGCGCGGGGTCACGCATCACGTTTCATACTATCCACCAGATATGAATTACTCGGTCATGCCGGGGCCGGGGAGGGTGGCATGTCCAGCGTGGGGGTTGCAACGTCGGGCTTGCCGCGCTCTGGGGCGGTTTTGAGCGCTGGCGGCGCGGCCGGCGGCGCGGCGGCCGGCGGCTGACCAGTGTTCATCAATGCGTCGAACTCTTTGGCGTCAATGGTCTCGACCTCCATCAGACGGCTGGCGATCAGGTTCAGTTTGTCCCGATAGGTGGTGAGGGTTTCCTTGGCCTTATCGTACGCTTCGGTCACAATCCGGCGTACTTCGGCGTCAATCTCTTCCGCCACCGAATCCGAGTAGTCGCGCTGTTCGCTAATCTCCCGGCCGAGGAAGATCAGTTCGTCTTTCTGCCCGTATACCATCGGGCCCAGCCGGTCGGACATGCCGTAGCGGGTGACCATGTTGCGGGACATTTTGGTGACCCGCTCCAGGTCATTGGCCGCGCCGGTGGTGATGTCGCCAAAGACCAACTCTTCGGCCGCCCGGCCGCCCAGCAGACTGGCCAGTTCGTCCTCGAATTTGGCTTTGTGCTGCAGGTAGCGATCCTCCTCCGGCAGCGGCATGGTGTAACCCAACGCCATGCCGCGCGAGACGATGGTGACCTTGTGCACCGGGTCGCAGTTGGGCAGCATGTGCGAAACCACCGCGTGGCCGGCCTCGTGGTAAGCGATGATCTCCTTCTCTTCCGGGGAGATCAGGCGGCTCTTGCGTTCCGGGCCGGCAATCACCCGCTCGATGGCTTCGTGCACCTCGGACATGCTGATGCTCTTGCGATTGCGGCGGGCCGCCAGGATGGCCGCCTCGTTGATCGTGTTCTCGATGTCGGCTCCCACAAAGCCCGGCGTCATGCGTGCCAGTTCGGACAGGTCCACATCGGCCGCCAGCGGCTTGCCGCGCACGTGAACTTTTAAGATCGCCTCACGGCCGCGCACGTCCGGCCGGTCCAGCACCACGCGCCGGTCAAAGCGGCCCGGCGCGCAACAGCGCCGGGTCCAGGATGTCCGGCCGGTTGGTGGCCGCAATCACGATCACGTTGGTGTCAGTGTCAAACCCATCCATCTCCACCAGGATCTGGTTGAGGGTCTGCTCCCGCTCGTCGTGGCTGCCGCCCAAGCCAGCGCCTCGCTGCCGGCCGACGGCGTCCATCTCGTCCACGAACACGATGCAGGGGCTATGCCGCTTGGCCTGGTCAAACAGGTCACGCACTCGGCTGGCGCCCACGCCCACAAACATCTCCACAAACTCAGAGCCGGAGATGCTGAAAAAGGGCACGCCGGCCTCGCCGGAGACCGCCTTGGCCATCAGCGTCTTGCCGGTGCCGGGCGGGCCTACCAGCAGCACCCCCTTGGGGATGCGGGCGCCCAGGCTGATGAATTTCTCTGGCTCTTTGAGGAATTCCACCACTTCCTGCAATTCCTCTTTGGCCTCCACCAGCCCGGCGACATCATCAAAGGTCACTTTGGGCTGGTCGCCGGTAAACATCCGCGCCCGGCTCTTGCCAAAGGAGATGGCCTGGTTGTTGCTGCCTTGCGCTTGCCGCAACATGAAGAAGAAAATACCGGCAAACAGCAGCGCCGGTATAATCCAGCTCAGCATGGCGATGATGCCGGTCCAATCGCTGGTTTCCTCGATGCGAATCTTGGATGCCTCCAGTTGGGCTGCATCAATGCCATATAGCGCCAACACCTCTTCCAGGGTGGTGCTGGGCTCTTTTTGCGAGATGGCGGTGCTGTCGTCCTTCAAGGTGACGGTGAGTTTCCGGCCGTCGTCGTCTACCGTGATCTCTTTCACGTTGCCTTCTCGGATTTCGGCCGCCACTTCACTGATGGCCAGCTCATCTGGCTGTGGAGCCTGTGAGCGATAGCTCCACAGGATGGCGATGATTGCCACCAGGATGAGCAGGTATACAAAACCATTTCTCAATTTTGTCGAGTCCACGTATGCCTCCAATTGTCCCTCTGACGAGGGTGGGCTGCGATTTTTTACCTATTTATCTAGGAAATTATACCAAAAAGGGCTCGCACCGTGAATAGGACAAGCGGCACGATCTGCGGGGTGGGCGCCGGCCGGGCGTATGCCTGGTAGACCATCACCCACAGCGGAATCAGGCCCAGAATGGCCAGCAACGCAATCGCGCCCAAAAAGATGGCGACCCAGTCCGGGCCGGCATCTTGCTCATTTGCAGCCTCTTCCCAGGCGCGGGCAGGGGCTGGCGTGGGCTGGGGTGTGGGCTGCCGAGTTGGCGTGATGGCGGGCGGCTGTGCTTGTACCGTCGGCCGGGCGGTGGTCGACGGCACGGCACCGGTGGCCTGGTTGCTCTCCTGCCGGTAGGCTGCCAGGATGCGGCCCAACTGCTCGGCCGTGCGGTAGCGGGCGGCCGGCTCCTTGGCCAACACTTTGTTGACGATCTTGGCCACCGGCAGCGGCACGTTGGGATTCAAGTCGGTGACCCAGGGTGGGTTTTCACGGATGTGTTTGAGCGCCAGCGCAGTGGATGACTCGGCCTCAAAGGGCAGCCGGCCGGCGAGCATCTCGAATAAAATGATCCCAATCGCATACACGTCCGAAGAGGGGCTGGCAGATTGCCCGGCCGCTTGCTCCGGCGAGAAGTAGTGGGGCGTGCCCCACACCAGGTCGTCGCGGCTGGCGGTTGCCTCGCTGATCACGCGGGCGATGCCAAAGTCGGCCACCATCGCGCGGCCGTCGTGAGTCACCAGCACGTTCTGTGGTTTGACGTCGCAGTGCACAAACCCGGCCCGGTGGGCATAGCCAACCCCGTTGCAAATCTGCACGGCCAGGTCCAGCGCCTTGTTGAGCGGCAAAGGGGCCCACTGGCGAATGATGGCTTTGAGATCGTTGCCCTCCACCAGTTCCATCACAATGTAGTGGCGGTCGCCATCTTGCCCCACGTCGTGTACCGTGACCACGTTGGGGTGGGATAGGCTGGCGGCCGCCTGTGCCTCCTGGCGAAAGCGCTCCAAAAAAGTTGGATCGCCGGTCAGGCTCTCGTGCAATATTTTGACTGCCACCAGCCGGCCGAGTGCCAGATCTTGCGCCTTGTATACCACGGACATTCCGCCGGCTCCCAGCCGGCCGAGCAATCGGTAGCGCCCATTCAGAGTGACTGTGTCGTTCAATGCGGACCTCACTTCGCTGCCGCGCCATTTTACCGGAATTGGGGGCGGCGGTCAACGCGGCTTGCCGGCCGCCCAACCCGGTCGTATAATTCGTAGGCGTGAGCGGGGGCGAAGCGGCGCCCTCTCGCGCACCGGATAACCGTTACCTCGGGAGGAAATTGTGCGCATACAAGTCTATCTCAGCGCGGATGGGTTCACCACCCTGGCAGATGAATGGAACGACCTGCTGCGCGACAGTGCGGCCGATACCGTTTTTTTGACCCATCAGTGGCAGTCCGCCTGGTGGCAGCGGCTCGGTGATGGGACCCCCACCCTGGTAGCGGTGCGGGACGAGGCCGGCCGGTTGATGGGGCTGGCCCCTTTCTATCGCAGCTTGGCCGATAGTGGGGAGTGGCAACTGAACACGGTTGGCTGTGTGGATGTCTCCGATTACCTGGACCTCATTGCCCGGCGCGGGCACGAAGAGGCGGTGTATGCAGCGCTGCTGGACGCCTTGGAGCGGCCGGACACATTCAACTTTACCTGGGACGTGATTGACCTGTGCAACGTGCGCCAGGACTCGCGCACGTTGTCGCTGCTGGAGCCGATGGCGGCCGCGCGTGGGTTTCAGGTCACTCGTCGCTTGCAGGAAGTCTGTCCGGTGGTAATGTTGGACGGGAGCTGGGAAGACTATCTGGAAAGGCTGGCTGGCAAGGATCGGCGCGAACTGCGCCGCAAGCTGCGCAAAGCTAACCCGCACGTTGGGGTGGACTGGTACGTGGTGGGGCCGGAGCACGATCTGACGGCCGAGGTGGACAAATTCTTACACCTGATGGCGTTGAGCCACCCAGATAAGGCCGAGTTTCTCCACGAGGGGCACCGTGGCTTTATGCATGACGTGGCCCGCTTTGCCTGGGAGGCTGGCTGGCTGGAGCTAGCTTTCCTCACCGTGCAGGATCAACCCGCCGCTACCATGTTTAACTTTGTCTACAACAACCGGACCTTGCTCTACAACTCGGGCCTGGATGCGGCGCGTTTTTTACGCTTTAGCCCGGGTATCGTGCTCACCGCTTTCCTCATCCAACACAGTATTCAGGCCGGCCGGGAGGCGTTTGACTTTTTGCGCGGTGACGAGGCATACAAATACCAGCTTGGTGGGGTGGATACTACCATTCACCAGCTTGTCATCCGGCGGCCGGCATGACCATCCGGCGCATTGCCATGCTCAGCGTCCACACCTGCCCGTTAGCCATGCTGGGCGGCAAAAAAACGGGCGGCATGAACGTATACGTCCGCGATCTGACCCGCGAACTGGTCCGGCGCGGCATCCAGGTAGACGTCTTTACCCGGTACCAGGGTGCGTGCCAGGACCACAGTGTGCAGGATCTGGGTGACGGCGGCCGGTTGATCCACATTGTTGCCGGCCCTCAGTCTCCATTGCCTGCCCTGCGCCATCTTGATTATTTACCCCAGTTTGCCCAGGGGGTACTGGATTTTGCGGCCGGGGAAGGCATTGACTATGATGTCCTTCACAGTCATTATTGGATTTCCGGCTTGGTGGCGCGCGAGTTGCAGGCAGCCTGGGGTGACCTTCCGGTGGTGCAAATGTTCCACACACTGGGGCTAATGAAAAACCGCATCGCGCTGCGGGACAGCGACCGGGAGCCAGAACAGCGGATTGACAGTGAGCGCCAGGTGATGGGCTTGGTCGACCGGGTTGTGGTAGCCACCCCAGCCGAGGAGGCGCAACTTCAGTGGCTATATGGGGTGGACACTCGCAAGGTAGTTGTCATCCCACCAGGGGTGGACCTGGACCGTTTTCACTCGCTGGACCTGCGCCAGGCAAGGGAGCGAGTGGGGGTCCCGCTGGAAGACCGGATGATCCTGTATGTCGGCCGGATTGAGCCGCTCAAGGGGATAGACACACTGATGCGGGCCATTGCCATTCTGCGGGCAGGCTGCCCGGCCGACGCGCCGTGCCTTTACCTTTCCATCATCGGGGGCAACCCGGACGACCCGGCCCACGAAAATGCCGAGATGGAACGGCTCAAGCAGATGCGGGTCGATCTGGGGATTGAGGACGTGGTGACCTTTTTGGGGGCCAAGGACCAGGATACACTGCACTATTACTATTCGGCCGCCGAGGCGGTGGTGATGCCTTCGCATTACGAGTTGTTCGGCATGGTGGCGCTGGAGGCAATGGCCTGCGGCACCCCGGTCATCGCCTCTGAGGTTGGAGGGCTGGCCTTTTTGGTGCGCGATGGAGAGACCGGCTTTCACGTTGAGGGTCAGAACGCGGCGCAGTTGGCCGGCAAGCTATCTCTCATTCTCGATGACCCCGAACTGCGCGAGAAGCTCGGCCGGCAAGCGGTAGCGTATGCCCAGGACTTTGCCTGGCCCAAAGTGGCCGATCAGTTGTTAGCCGTGTTTGGGGAATTGCGCCCGGAGGCTTCACGGGCTGGTTAGTCGGCCGGGGCCAAACAAGCTATGGCAAGCGGAACTCAAAGGCCGTGCGTTCTTGCTCCCGCACCCGGCGCATACCCTCTTGGAGTTTGCGGTAACTGGTGATTTCGAGCGTCTGGCCAGAAAGGGCCAGTTGGATGGTATCCATGTTTTCGGGGAAAGATTCAGCGCGGCCGATCACGATTTTCGCGCTGGTGAACCGGCGGCCGTGTTTGGCGCTTTGCCACAATGGCCCGGTCTTGCGTAGAATCTGACGCGCACCGTAGCGATTCTTCATCGCCTTGCTGAGCGTGACCAGGAACTGCTCGGTGTTGTCGTCCACCCAGGCCAGGCAGTTTTCCACGTTCTGAATGGCGTGTTCCAGCTCGGTTGAGAATTCGCCCGCAGGGGTAAACACGTTGGCTGAGAGCGGAGCCAGTTCCACCAAGACTACGTCGTAGCGATATGATTGACCTGAGATAATGATCGCGTCGCATTGGCAGTCGTGCCCCAATGGGAGGTTGGGAACGCACTCGTTCACGATCCGGCGCGCGCCAAAAGCAGCCAGGAGGACACGAGGGTTGGTGAGTTCCTTCTGGTCCCAGTTTTGCGGCTCAGTTAGGCTGGTTATGGGATTAGGCATCTCAGCATTCATGGTGTATTCTCCTGATCGTGCACGTACAGAACCACGCTAGGCAAGAGTAATCTTGCCCGATCAACTTGTATCTCCCTCACCAATCCCAAATCCTTGCACAGTATACTCCAAATCAAGGAGGCCGGCAATTGGTTTGCCCTCTTTTTTCTCCTCAAGTAACAGTTTAGCCCAAGGGCTTGGGTTGGGAAAGACGGGGGTAGGTGCAACTTGCGGCCGTGGCCTGCGTAATGGCGGGTAGATTTTTGAGCGAGGTGAAAGATGTACGCAAATGTTACCGCTGAAGAACGCAACTGGGCGGCCGTAGCTCACGCCAGCACGTTGCTCACAGTGCTGGTGGGGATGGCTACCGGTGGGCTTGGGAGCGTCGTGCTGGCCGTTATTCCGTTGGCTATCTACATCGCTTTTCGGGATCGATCTCGGTTTGTCGCTTTCCACGCGCTGCAGGCCTTGGTTCTGCAGTTGGTGGGCTTGGTCGTGTACGCCCTGGGCCTGGTAGCTCTCATCATCCTGACCGTGGTAGGCTGGGTGGCGGCCGGGTTGCTGATTGTCGTTTTGGTGGGCATACTGCTGGTCCCAATAGCGCTGATCATTACTCTGGTGCTGGTGCTCTTTGCACTGATCTTCCCGTTGGCCGTGATGGGGTACGGGCTGTACGGCGCGGTGGAGGCCGGCCGGGGAGTTGGTGTGCGGTACTGGCTGATTGGTGACTGGCTGGAGGGCATCGAACCATCTTGGCGGCCGCAATCTCAGTAATTGCGCCGCTGACATACCTGATACCCGCTTTGACCGGAGCATTTGCTCCGGTCTTTTTTTCGTTGACAACTCTACCCCTTTCGTCTAAAATTGCGCCCACTCGACAAATTTCCCACAATGGATAGTTGAGGCGGGGGAGCGACGGTGAGCGCTCCCCTTTTGCGTGTAAGTACCCTGTACCAACCGAAAGTCCTTCGGGAAAAACCAGGTGCGGGAGCACAATTTGGAGGCGCAAGACAGATGAAGGAATATAAAACAGAGCAAATCCGCAATGTGGCGTTGATCGCGCACAACGGCGCGGGCAAAACATCCCTGGCTGAGGCGATGCTCTTTGACACTGGAGCCATTAACCGCATGGGGAAAGTGGAGGATGGCAGCACAGTTTCCGACTTTGACGAGGAAGAGATCCGTCGCGGCATTTCCATCAGCACCGGGACAATTCCATGTGAATGGAAGGGATACAAGGTCAATGTTTTGGACACCCCGGGCTACATGGATTTCGCCGGCGAGGTCAAAAACGCATTGCGGGTCGCGGATGGTGCTCTGGTTTTGATTGATGCGGTAGCCGGTGTAGAGGTGGGTACCGAGTTGGTTTGGGGCTATGCCGATGAGCGCCAGTTGCCCCGCATGGTTGTGGTCAGCAAGATGGATCGTGACAACGCGGAATTTCAGCGGGCGCTTACCGCTCTGGAAAACGCGTTTGACGCCAATTTTATCCCCCTGGTGTTGCCGATTGGCAAGGAACAATCCTTTAGTGGCGTTCTGGACCTTATCACGATGAACGCACGAATGGGTGCCAAGGGGGATGCGGGCGAGGCGCCGGCCGACGTGGTGGATGCGGCCGCTGAGTGGCGTGACAAGCTGGTGGAAGCCGCGGCCGAGGGCGACGATGAACTGATCATGAAGTTCTTTGAAGACGAGAAATTGACCGACGATGAAATCCTGCGTGGCTTGCAGAAGGCGATGAAGGCAGGGGCATTGGTTCCGGTCTATTTTGTCTCGGCCTCGGCCAATGTTGGTATCGTCTCTTTGCTGGAGACGATTGCCAATCTGTTCCCATCGCCGGCCAAGGCTGGCGTCCACGAGGCCGAAGGTGCAGGTGGCACAGAAGAACTGGTTTCGACCGACAGCGGGCCGCTGGCAGCACTGGTCTTCAAGACCTTTACCGACCAGTACGGCAAGCGCTCCTTCTTTCGGATTTTCTCCGGCGCTCTCGATTCGGATAGCCGCGCTTTTAACGGCAACAAACAGGAAGAAGAACGCCTGGGACAACTGTATGTGATGTGTGGCAAGGATGCGATGCCTGTGGGGCGGCTCTCTTCCGGCGATATTGGCGCGGTGGTCAAGCTGAGTGATACGGACACAGGAGATACCCTTTGTGATCGGGGGCATCCGGTGACGCTCAAGCTGGCCGACTATCCCTCCGCGGTCTATGAGGTTGCCGTTTTCCCACGCACGCAGGCCGACCAGGCCAAGATGGCTACATCGCTCTCCCGGTTGTCCAGCGAGGATCTCACGCTCCGATGGCGCATGGACCCCATCACCAAGGAAACGATTCTTTCTGGTATGGGCGAGGTGCATCTGGATGTGGCGATCAGGCGGGCCGAAGGGCGTTTTGGCACCCTGCTGGATACCACTGTTCCCAAGGTGCCATATCAGGAGACGATTAGCAAAACCTACGCAACCCAGTACCGCCACAAAAAGCAGACCGGTGGCGCAGGCCAGTTCGCTGAGGTTCATTTGAGGGTTGAGCCGCTGGAGTCGGGCGGTGGTTTTGAGTACGCCAACGAAATCGTTGGCGGTCGTATTTCCGGCTCGTTTATCCCCTCCATCGAAAAAGGTATCAAACAGGTGATCGGGCAGGGGGTGATTGCTGGCTACCCGGTGGTGGATGTCAAGGCGGCCGTTTTCGACGGCAAGGAACACCCGGTGGACTCCAAGGATATCGCGTTTCAGATTGCCGGCCGCGAGGCATTCAAGCTATGCGTGCAGGGTGCTGGTCCGATTCTGCTGGAGCCAATCTACAACGTGACGGTGGTGGTCCCGGCCGAGAACACCGGCGATGCCATTGGTGATCTGAACACCCGTCGCGCCCGAGTGCAGGGGATGGACCAGGAAGGGACCAAAGGCGTGATTCACGCGCAGGCGCCGTTGGCCGAGATTCAGCGCTACGCCAACGATCTACGCTCGTTTACCGGCGGCCGGGGGTACTATACCCTCGAGTTTTCGCATTATGAGAAAGTTCCAGCTCATATCCAGCAGGAGATCGTTGAGCGAATCCAGCGGGAGAAAAAGGAAGAAGGGGCGTAGCTTCTTATGCTAACGAAAAAGGGCTGTCCCCGCCGGGGACAGCCCTTTTTGTTTGTGGTTACTTGGTCATCATTTTGAGTGGAATGCCAAACAGCCAGAGCAGCAACTTTTGAAAGATGGATGGTTTTTCTATTGCCGATAGCCCGGCGTGGTAGGTGGCCAACGCCTGACCCCAACGCCGCTCTTTCAGGTATACGCTGCTCAAGGCCATCAAAGTTTCGCCTTTGAGGTTGCCATCCCCCAGGTCGTCAAAGATGGCAATGGCCTGCTCGTAACGCTGGATTGCTTCCTCTCGTTGTTTTTCACTGGTATACAGGCTGCCCAAGTTACCCAGCACTTGCGCTACCCGGCTTTGGTCGCCCAACTCACCAAAGATCGTTTGGGCTTGCCCAAATGCGGCAATAGCCTCGTCTTTGCGCCGCTCCACACGGTGGACAACGCCGATGTTGTTGATCATCTCGGCCGCATTCAACCGGTCGTCTGAAGCCAGGTAGGCCTCCCGCGCCTCAACAAAGGCAGCCAGCGCCTCAGGATACATGCCGTCCCGAAACTGTTGTAGGCCCTTGTCCTTGAGCACATCTCCAATGTGTTTGTCTGTCATTTTTCCCCCGAGCGGTCTAGTAGGTAATCTCCAACAGGGTTTCGGCAATCGCCCGTAGTTGCTCTGTGGGCATCTTGCTCAAATTGAGGGCGGTGCGCACGTAATCGGCATTGAGCGGTTCCAGCACAAAAGCCCGCAATTCCGGCGAGAGGTGGCTTAGGGGGTCATTGGCCGGTGGTGGCTGGCGCAGCTTGCTGATTGGGTTATGTTCGTCGTCCAGAAAGGTCTCCAGCGGCACCTGGAACAATTGGGAGAGGGCCTCCAGTTCGGCCAACGGCACGGCCGTCTGCCCGCTTTCGTAGGCCGCAATCTGACCGGCCGGTATCCTCAGGTGTTCGGCGCACGCTTCCAGAGTCACGCCAGCCGTGGTGCGCGCCTGTTGCAGCAGCACGCCCACCACGCGGTTGCGGAGTGCCAGTAGATTCTCGGTAGCAATCTGTTTCTTGCCGTTGGTTTTCAGAAGCTGGTCGCCGAAAAAGTGCTCCACCGGTATGTCTACCAGATAGGCAAAGGCTTCCAGTTCTGGGAGGGAGATCGGCCGGGCTCCATATTCCATCTCGGAAAAGCGGCCGGGGGAGATGCCCAGAAAGATAGCACATTCATCCTGAATTTTTCCCCGGGCGAGCCGCGCATCCCGGATCAATACCCCCAGTATCTTGTTCCGCACCAGGAGTTTGTCGCTGATAGACATGGTCACCTCCATTACTCGGTCAACTGTCGTCAATATACCAGATAACCGGCCGAGAGGCAACCAGCGCGCCAGCCTATTGCCTCCTTGCATCCAGTAAAAAACGGGCAGCGGAGTTCGCCCCGCTGCCCGTCGGAAGGGCGCATGTCGGCCGGAACGATCACCGGTCTAGCCGAATGTGCAGTTCCTTCAGTTGCTTCGGTTCAACTTCGGATGGAGCGCTGGCCATCAGGTCGGCCGCGTTTTGGCTCTTGGGGAACGCAATTACCTCGCGGATGTTGGGTTCGCCAGCCATCAACATCACCAGCCGGTCAATTCCGGGCGCAATGCCGCCGTGTGGCGGCGTGCCATACTCGAACGCATCCAACAGGTGGCCGAACTGTTCGCGCGCTTGCTCCACACTCAGACCAATGAGTGCCATAATCTTTTCCTGCAGCTCACGCTGGTGGATCCGGATGCTGCCACCGCCCACTTCGTAGCCGTTGCAAACCAGGTCGTACTGGTTGCTTTTTGCCGCGCCGGGGTCTGTGTCCAGTAGCGGGATGTCCTGCTCTTGCGGGGATGTAAAGAGGTGGTGGCTGGGGTCCCAGCGCTGCTCCTCTTCATTCCAAAGGACCAGTGGAAAGTCAATCACCCAGCCAAAAGCCAACTCGTCCGGATCGATCAGATTCAGCCGCCGGGCCATTTCGCCGCGCAGCTCAGCCAGCACGGCGTTGGCAACGGCCGGCCGGTCTGCCACCATCAGCAGCAGGTCGCCGGGTTGCATCCCGGCCGCCGCCAGCAGTTCCGCCATCAACTCATCGGGGAAGAACTTGGCGATGGGCGAGCGGACCGTGTGGTCGGCCTGGAGGGCTACCCAGGCCAGCCCCTTGGCCCCCTCACCTTTCGCGATCTCTTCCAGTTCGGACGTCTGTTTGCGGGAATAGTCGCCGCAGCCAGGGGCGCGGAGACCTTTGACCAGGCCGCCGGCCGCTATCGTGGCGCTGAACACACGAAACTCGCTCCGGGCCGCAACCTCGCCGAGGTTGATCAACTCCAGGCCGAAACGCAGGTCCGGCCGGTCGGTGCCGTACTTGTCCAGCGCTTCTGCGTAGCTCAGCCGCGGGAAGGGGATGGCCTTGATCTGTTTTTGGCTGGCGCGGTTCACCATCCCAATCATCAACTCTTCGATCAGGCGCAGGATGTCCTCCCGCTCCACAAAACTCATCTCCAGGTCCAACTGGGTAAACTCGGGCTGGCGGTCGGCCCGCTGGTCCTCGTCCCGGAAACAGCGGGCAATCTGGAAATAGCGCTCGTATCCAGCTACCATCAACAGTTGCTTGAGTTGCTGCGGGCTTTGCGGCAGCGCGTAAAACTTGCCCGGGTGGACGCGGCTGGGCACCAGATAATCCCGTGCCCCTTCGGGCGTGCTTTTGAACAGGATCGGCGTCTCGATTTCGATAAAGCCTCTCTTGTCCAGAAAATCACGGATAAACTTGATGGCGCGGTGGCGGATGAGCAGGTTGCGCTGCATGCGCGCTCGCCGCAAGTCCAGGTAACGATACTTGAGCCGCAGCCCTTCGGCCTCGTCTTCCTCCCGGTTGATGAGAAAGGGGGGCGTTTTGGCCGGGTTGAGCACCCTGATCTGGCCAGCGACCACCTCGATCGCGCCCGTGGGCATGTCCGGGTTTTCCATCCCGGCCGGGCGGCGGCTGACTGTGCCGGCTACCTGCACCACGTACTCCGGCCGGACTGTCCCGGCCGCGCGGAATGCATCCGGTGAGAGTTCCGGATTCGCCACCACTTGGGTGACGCCGTCCCGGTCGCGCAGGTCAATAAAGATCAAGCCACCCAGGTCGCGCCGCCGGTTGACCCAACCGGCCAGCATCACCGTCCGGCCGATGTCTTCAATTCGCAATTCGCCGCAGTTGTTTGTCTTTAGCATGCTGCACTCCTATCAGTTTTGGGAGCGGGCCGTTGCCCATACAAAGAGAAACCGCCCACTCGGGTTGATGACGTGGGCGGCTTGGTTTGCCTTGTGTGTGCCGGGCTAGACCGGCTGCAGGCTCCAACAGCGCCCACCCTGACGGTTGTCATTGTCGTTAGCATTGGCGTTGTCGGGGCCGTTGGTGACCAGGGGCAAGCCCACCGGCTGGTGCAGGGCCGGGTATTGAAGCGCGAGTTCGGTCGGGATTGCCATGGTCTTGCCTAATCTCTTTTTACCAACGAGCGGAATTATACCAGCCGGCCGGATAGCCGTCAATCAGGGGCGCGGCTTTTTGATGTGCCACAACACCTGGCCGATCACGCTCTCCCGGCCGATGGGGCCAAAGCGGCGGCTATCTACGCTGTCGCGGTGGGTGCCCAGCACGAATAGGTCTCGGCCGTCTGACGAAACGCGTTCCACACGCTTGATCAGGGTCTGGTAGGTGGGATGGTGGAAAGCAATCACGCTTCCCGGCCGGGGCCGGCCAAAAAAGAAGAGGATTTTGGACACCAGTACAAAATCCCCTTCGCTATACTCCGGTTGCAGGCTCTGGCCTGTTACCTTGAGCAGTCGAAACATTACAGGGCAGGGTACACCAGTTCAAGCGCCGGCGCGTAGGGGGCCTTGGCCTTCTTGGTGCTAACCCCCTTGATCTCCCAGAAAATGGCGGCAAACTCGTTGATGGCGTCAACCAGCGCCACGGCCGCGTCTCGATCGGCCGTCTGCCGGGCTTTGGACCCCAACTTCATAATTTTGTGGACCAGCGCGTTCAACTGCGGATACTTGTCCACGTGCTCAGGCTTGATAAAGTCGCCCCAGATGACCCGGATTTCGTGCTTGGCCTTTTCCGCGTGCTCTTCCTTGACCGTCACGTAGCGGGACATCGAGTTGTCAAATGCTGCACCGCTGCCTTCCAGCGCGTGCATCAGGTCAACCATCCGCACCACAGTGAGGGCAGCAATCTGCGCGGTGATGGGGTCGTAAATGCCGCAGGGAACATCGCAGTGAGCCTTGGCGCGCTCAAAACCAACCAATTTATCCAGCCGTTCAACCAATCCATGAATCATTGTGACCTCCTTGAGTATCCAATCCCCTGGCAGAGAGCCCGCCAAGGTTCTATTTAGTTCATATTTATGATACTAATAAAGATTAGCCTTGTCAAGAAGTTTACCTGCGGTTCAGGCCAGAGTTCGGACATGGAATGGCGACGGCCGGAATCTCGCATTGGCCGTTGAGCAAGTGTGGGGGTGTGGGCTCGCGTAGCGAGCCCACACCCCCACAAAATCACCTTGCAGACGATGATTCGACTGCTATTGCCCGAATTTTCGTCCGACTGCCAGGTTTACCAGCGGGAGCGCTCGCGCAGGGCGCGTTCTACCTGCCGGTCGCTGTCCCGCTTGGCGATGGCTTCGCGCTTGTCGAATTGTCGCTTGCCTCGCGCCAGCGCAATCTCAAGCTTGGCCCGGCCGTCTTTCAGGTACAGCATGGTGGGGACAATGGTGTACCCTTTGGCGGCCACTTTGTCCATCAGCCGGTTGATTTCCTTGCGGTGGAGAAGTAGCTTGCGCGGCCGCGTGGGGTCGTGGTTTTGCCGGTTGCCGTGTTCGTAGGGTGCGATGTGGGCGTCAACCAGCCACAGTTCATCGCCACGCGCTGCCACATAGCTGTGCTGCAAGCTCACCTTGCTGGCACGAATAGATTTGATCTCGGTCCCGGTGAGCACCAGGCCAGCCTCAAAGCGGTCTTCCAGAAAGTAGTCGTGGATGGCGCGTTTGTTATTGGCAACAATCTTTCGGCCGCCGGGCTTCATCTCATTCCCCTGTCAGCAGGTACAGGATGGCCCGTTCCAGTTGCGGGTCCAAGTCCTGCTCGGCATCTTCTTCTGTGTAAGGCACCGGGATGTCCGGCTCAAGCCCCTTGCCGTGGATGGGCTGCTCGTCGGGGGTGTACCAGCGCGGAATCGTCACCCGCAATTCGGCCCCGTTGGAGAGTGTGTAGGGTAGTTGCACCGACCCCTTGCCAAAGCTGGTTTCGCCGATCAGGATTCCCCGGCCGCGATCCTGGATGGCGCCGGCTACAATTTCCGAGGCGCTGGCGCTGCCGCTGTTGATCAGCACGACCAGCGCTATTTCGTCGCCCAGCCCCTGATCGGTGGATCTGAAAACTTGGTCCCGATCGGTGCCGCGCTCGTACAGGATCACCCCGGCCGGCAGGAATTCGTCGGCCACCGAAACCGCTTCGTTCAGGAATCCGCCGGGGTTGTTGCGCAGGTCTAGAATAATCCCCACAGGCTGTTGCGCCAACAGGTCGGTCAGCGCTTCCCGCAACCGGGTGGTTGCCTGGCTGTTGAATTCGTACAACCGGATGTAGCCAATGTTCTCCTCGAGCATTTTGGCTTCAATGGTGGGGGTGGGGATGCGTGCCCGCACGATTTCCACTGGAAATGGCTCGCGCTCGCCCGCCCGCTGGATCGTGAGCACTACGATGGTCCCCTGCGGCCCGCGAATCAGCGAGATGGCCTCGTAGATGCCCAGCCCTTCAATGGACTTGCCGTCCACTGCCAGCACCACATCGTCAGGTTTCAGGCCTGCCTTTTCGGCCGGCTGATCCTCCAGCGGTCGGACGATCTCCAGTTGGTTGGCCTCGTTCATGCCCACTAATGCCCCGATGCCCTCAAAGCTGCCGCTGGCGTCGTCCCGGCTGATGTGCGCCGCCTCCGGTTCGATGAACGCGGTATAGTCGTCGTCCAGCGTCTGCAACGCGCCCCGGATGGCACCGTACAGCCGTTCCTCGTCGTTGGGTAGCTCGCCGTAATAGTCCTGCTCAATCAGCGACCAGACTTCCCAGAATAGCTCGAATGAAGTATCTGCGCCAGGCAGGGATGTCCCGGCCGGCAATTCGGCTGGGGTGGCGGTGGGGGGTGGCGCAGTCTCGGTCGCCGGCACCGGGGTAGGGGAAGGAGCCATCGTGGCGGTTGGCCGCGGTGGCTCGGTTACAATCTCGGCCGGCCCCTCGGCGGCCGGCGCGGAGAGCAGCCGGTTGCCGCTGGCAAAACCAGCCACAAAGGCCACTACCACAATAACCAGTATAACCAGGGCGACGCCAAGCGCCCGGATTCCTTTTCCAATGGTTTCGTTCATATTGCCCTTACTGTTCCGTTTGCAGGTACTCGATGCCGCGCGACAGCTGCAGGTCCACGCCGCTTTCGTCGAGCGCGATGACTATATCCGGTTCCAGTCCTTGGCTGTCCAGTTGTCGGCGGTTGGGCGTGAACCAGCGCGCGGAGGTAACGTGCAGCGAGGAGCCATCGCTCAGGTCGTAAATGTGCTGGACGGACCCCTTGCCGAAGGTGGTTTCGCCGATCAGCGGCGCGCGGCCGTGATCCTGCAACGCGCCGGCCACAATCTCTGAGGCGCTGGCGGTGCCGCCGTTGACCAGTACCACCAATGGGATGTCTGCTCCAATTCCGCCGCGGCCGGCGCGGAATGTCTTCTCCTCCTGTCCGGCCTTGGCTTCGTACAGCACCACTGCGTTCTCCAAAAAGTGATCCAGCACATCCACGGCCGCCTGCAACAACCCGCCGCCGTTGTGGCGCAAATCCAGAATCAGCTTGTCTGCCCCGGCCGCGGTCAATTCATCAATCGCTTCTTCCACTTCGTTCGCGCTGCGCTCGGTAAAGCGGGCCAACTGGATATAGCCAATGGTGGGGTCCTCCTCCAGCACGCGCCAGACGGCCGAGGGAAGTTCGATCACCGCGCGGGTAACGGCAACGTCCACCGGTTCCTGCTGCCCCGGGTGGCGCACGGTGAGCACCACCTCTTCTCCCACCAGGCCACGGATCTTGAGCACCACGTCGTCAGTGGTCATCTCGGCCGTTACCGGCATGCCGTCCACTGCCAGCAACACGTCGCCGGCCAGGATGCCGGCCACCGCCGCGGGCTGGTCCTCGCTGATGGGCTCAAGCACGAACTCGCCGTGCTCATTTTGCGTGACGTACGCGCCGATGCCGCCAAAGCTCCCACGCAAGCTGTCCCGCTCCATCTCGCGGGGTTGAGGCTCCACAAAGACGGTGTACGGATCGTCCAGCGCGGTCAACGAGCCACGGATTGCGCCGTAGGTCAGCGCGGTCTCGTCCGGCAGGTCGCCGTAAAAATCTCGCTCCACCAGCCCCCAGGCTTCCCAAAAGAGGTCAAAGGAGTCGGTCTGCTCGGCCCGCGGGTTCAGGTGTCGGTTGACGGCGGTGGCGGTGGCAAAGCCGGAACCAAAGACGCCGGCAAAGAGTAGGAAGCCGAGGAAGCCTAAAATAGCAGTTTTCAGTCGTGTGTGCATGGTGTGTTCCGATCCGATAATAAAATCGGCGACCGCTGCCGCCGACGGCAGGATTGTAACATAGTCACTGGGGCGTGACAAACATTCCCGGCCGCCGGTCTGGCAACCCATGGATGAAGCACTGCAGTCGGTTCTTACCTTAGCGGGGTGGGAATTCGGGCCGGCCGTAGAGCCACCAAAAGCGTGCCTGGGGATAGGCGGGCGCCAACTCTGGCCGCCAGACGAACGGACCTGGCTTGAACCAATTCCGAAAGAGAGCATCCAGCCCTTGCAGGCGCGTCTGCGGGGAGTCGCCGGCCGATTCCAGCAGCAGGCCAATGATGGTGCGTAGCTCGGCCTCGGTGGCATAGTAAGCGATGCAGGAGGGCTTGTTGGCCTGGCAATCATCCACAAACCACCCCCACGAGTTGAGCCGCGCCCCCAACTCTCGCTCGACCCGCTTTTCGGTGTGGACGACCCACTGATTGGTAACGGCCTGAAAGGCCTTCTCGGCCGTTTCGAGTTGCAATCGCTGTTCGCCATTCAGCGCGTCCCACAAGCCGCGCAGCCGGTGGGCTCGCAGCAGGTAGCCGCCCACCGTCAACATCGGCGGCGGCGGTGTGATTCGGCCGGCCGGGGTCAGTTGCCAGTACAGGATGTCCGACTTGAGGTAGTCTTCCATCTCGGCCGCCATCGCCTCGACGATGGCAAGGTCGTGGGCCAGGCTGTCTCAGATAGGCTGTGTGTGTGTCATGTTACCGCTTTTTCTATCACGAATCACGCCGATGGACAAATCGCAGGGTCAGCAATTGGCCGGCTTGTCGCCACGGATGGAAAAGAGCAGGATGCCCACCAGCATGGTCCCGGCCGCCACGCCAAGCACCGCCCGCGCGCCGGCGGCGTCAAACACGTTGCCCGCAATCTGGCTGGCCAGTAGCGGGGCCAGGCCGTACATCACTGCGCCGAGCAGCGATTGAGCGGATGCAACCCGCCCGGCCGGTGCCCGCTGCGCCACAAAGGTCACCGCGGCCGGCCAGAGCAGCCCCATCCCGGCCCCGTTGAGTGCCTGGACCAGCAACGCCAGAGTCGGATTTTGCAATAAAGCGTACAGCCCCCAACCCAGCGCAAACAGCGCCATCCCGGCCGCAAAGACCCGCGGCGCGCCGTGCTTTTTGATCAGCCGGCCGCCCCACAGCATAAAAGGCACCTCCGCCAGCGCGCCCACGGCCGAGACAGCGCCCATCAGCCCGGCGCTGGCCCCCAGTTGGGCCAGGAACACGTACAGGAAAATATAGCCGGCGCTGATGCCGGTGGCTGCCAGCCCGGCGACCAGCAAAAAGCTTGCCAGCGGCCGGTCCCGCAGCAGTTCCAGTAGCCGACCGCGCTTTCCGGCCGGACGCGGTGGCTCGCCGGGGACCATCCGCCAGGCGGCCGGCAGCGCCAGCAGTATCAGCAGCGCGTAGCAGGGGAACATGGCTTGCAGCCCCAGCCAGCGGCCTGCCTGTCCAAAGAGCACCCCGGTCAGCGCAAATCCCACCGATCCCCACAGCCGCAGACTGCCGTAAGAGACGCCCCGCCCGGCCGCCGCGGTGGCAATTACCCCGTCGCTCAACGGAATGATGGCGACCTGGAAGAGGGTGAACAGCGTTACCGAAAGCAGGATTGGCCAAAACAGGGTGGGAAGGCCGATCAGCAGCACCGTTCCGGCCGTACCGGCCAGGGCCCAGCGCAGCACTTGCAGACGTGAACCGCGGGCGTCGGCCGCGTGGCCCCAGACCGGGGCTATCAGCAGTGTCATCAGCGGGGCCACGGCCGCCAGAATACCGATCTCCCGGCCGGAGAGCCCGCGCTGATGTTCAAAAAACACGTTGATAAAGGGGAGGTAGATACCAAAAGCGCCCTGCGTCAGCAGGTAAAAAAGCCGGGCGCGGCCCAGCCCATCGCGCGGCAGAGCGCTCATTGCCAGACTACTCGCTCAAACCGCTCAGGGTTGCTCGGCATGGTGGAACAGGTCCTCCGGCAGCCGCCGGCCGATCGAGCTGGCGCGGATCGTCGCTTCCAGCGCCTCCGGCCGGATGGCGTGCGACTCTCGCGCAAAGGTGAGCAGGGCAAACAGTGCGGCGTTGCGCGCGCCAGCCCGGCCGCGAAAATCCCGCACCCGCAGTTCGGCCCCGGCCGTGGTGGGTGCCGCCAAACTGGCATCCAGCCAGACCGTCCCGCGTTGCATCTGCTGGATGCGTCCCAGGCTGTGCCGCAGCCCATCTTCTGAGGTGATGATGATCGCATCCGGCTCGGCAATGCCGTGGAACGCAATCGGCCCGGCCGAGAGGATGACCTCGGCCGTGGAATAGCCAACCTGGACGGTGACCGGGTAACTGCCCTTTTTGGTGGCGTGCAGCCCGCAGGCAATGGCTGCCTCGGCCAGCAGCCCGGCTGCCGTCTGCACCCCCTCCCCGGCCGAGCCGCACAACACAATCGCTGTGCGGTCGTGGGGCGGCAGAGGGAAGCGAACCGGGATGCCATCAGCCGGGAGCAGGGATGGCTGTTGCGCTCGAGGGGCCGGCCGGAACGCCGGCCGGGGCTCCCCATGCCACACGCCGGGCTCAAATCCGGCCTGGTGGGCTAGCTCTTTGAGCCGCAGCTCCGGATTGCGGGAGGTGCCGTAGCTGGTGCAGAGTTCCAGCACCTCCACCAGCGCAAAGCCCTCTACCTCCAGCGCCTGGCGCAGGGTGTCGGAATAGTCGCCGGTGCCCACGGCGCGGGCGGCAAAGGGTGCGCCGGCCGTGAGGACCAGTTGAGGCAGGTTGTGTGGCGGCTGCTGGCAGCCATCCGGCGTGATGACGGTGCGAAAGCCGCACGGGGTGAGCCCGCTCGGCTGTCCGCCGGTCATGCCGTACAAAAAGTTGTTGTGGATCACCACCGTCAGGTCGACGTTGATTCGCGCCGCCTCCAGCAGGTGCTGCAGGCCGATGGTCGCGCCGCCGTCGCCCAGATAGACAATCACCTTTTTTCCGGCCGGCAGCCCCATGGCGATGCCGGCCCCCAGCGCCACCGAGCGGCCGTGCAGGCCGTGTACGGTGTGGGTGGCAAAGTTGCCGTCCACAATGCCGTGGCAGCCAATATCGGTCACCAGCACCAGGTCCAGCGGCCGGGCGTCCAGCGCTTCCAGCGCCCGCACCGTGTTTTGCGCCACCAGCCGGTGGCCGCACCCTTTGCAGTAGGGGAGATCGGGGTTGGTGAGGAAGCGGCTCATCCGCACACCCCTTGGACGATCTGCTCCGGCCGGATCATCCGGCCGATGTTGCCCACATGTCGGATGTGGGATGGCCATTGCTGCCCAAAGAGCAGGCGGGCGTACTGCCCTTGCAAGTTCTCCTCGGCGACCACGATGCGGGGGTGGCGGGCGAGAATGTCAGTGTAGGCGGCCGGGATGGGGAAGAGGGTTTGTGCCACCAGCAAGGAGACAGGGATTCCTGCGGCGCGCAGCGTTGCGCAGGCCTGGACGGCCGCGCCGGTTGTGATGCCGTAGGTGACGATCAGCGTCTCGGCCCCTGGCTGCTCGTCCAGCCGGAAGAGCGTCGGGGTCAGCGTCTCCACCTTGTTTTGCAATCGCCGGGTGTTGGCCAGCGCCTCCTCGGCCGTGGAAAGGAGAATGCCGTCCGCGTTGTGGGTGGAAGCGTTGAGGCGCACCTGGTGGCTGGCATCGCCGACCGGCAGAAAGGGGGGCACCATGCCATCCTCGGCCGCATAGGGGCGGTAAGGAGCATTTCCCTGGTAAAAGGCGCGCTGCACCGGCCGGATCGGCTCCAGATCCGCCAGGTCATAGCTATGCTCGGTCATCACCATCTCTTTGGAGGTGAGCAATACGACCGGGCTGCGCAGGTCCACCGCCGCTTGCAGGGCGACGGATGGCAGCCGCCAGCAGTCATCCAGGTCGGCGATGCAGAATACCGGCAGAGGATAGCCGCCAGAGATCAGCCCGTGCAGCAGGAAAAGCTCGCCTTGCGCACCCACTGTGGCAGAGCCGGTGGAAGGCCCCAGCCGCTGGACCAGGATGATGAGCATCGGCAATTCCATCAGGTAGGCCATGTTGATGGATTCGACCATCAGCGCCAGGCCGGGGAAGGAGGTGGCGGTGACGGGCAGCCGGCCGGCGGCCGAGAGACCGGCCACCCACTGCAGTGCGGTGATCTCGTCCGGGGCGGGCAACACGGCCGGCAAACGCTGGCTGCAATACGCATAGATCAGGTTGGCGGGGGTGATGGGGTAGCCTACGTACACCTCGGCCCCCGCCAGCGCACACGATTCGGCGATCAGCCGGGAGCCGTCCAGCAGCACTTTGCAGCTCATGGTCCCTTCCGATTTTCCCGCAGCGGCCCGTCGTCCCTAGTAGCGGTAGGGGAGGTACTCGGTGCCGAGCAACTCGCGGGCGATGATGAGGCGCATGATGTTCATGGTCCCCTCCGCGCCGATCGAGTAGGAGCGGATGCCGCGGATGCCCATTTCGATAGGGTGCTCCTTGGTGTAGGCCATCGCGCCAAACCAGTCGGCCACCTCGTTCATGATTTCAAAGCCTATCTGCGGCCCCCGTAGCTTGGTCAGGGCGGCCGCCAATGCGATGTCGGAATGGGTCTTGGTCCCGTGGGTGTACTTTTGGTCCAGTATCCAGGCCGCTTTGTAGGTGAGCAGCCGGGCGCTTTCCAGGTTGGCATAGTGGTTGGCCATTGGGAAGGAGATTCCCTCGTAGGTCGCCAGCGGCCGGCCGAATGCGTGGCGCATTTTGATGTGCTCTGTGCCCATTTCCAGCACCGCCTCAGATGCGCCCACACAGGACGCGCCAATCAGCACGCGGGCGGCCGAAAAGCCTTCCATGGCGTGGTAGAAACCGCGGTTGAAATCGCCCACCTGATGAGCGGCCGGCAGCCGCACGTCGTCCATGGCAAACCCGCCAGTGGAAATGCCCATCCGCCCCATGTCCTCAAAATAGGTGGGGGTGATTCCAGGGGTGCCCTTGAGTGGCAGCGCAAAGAAGGTGAACGCTTTGTGCTTGGCTTCCGGGTTCGGGTCAGTGCGGGCCAGCAGCATGTGCACGCCGCCCATTTCCAGTGACTCCCGCACGCCGCTGATATAGACCTTTTCGCCCCTGACGACCCACTCGTCGCCGTCCTGCACCGCCTTGGTGCGGCAAGCGCCCAGAATGTCCGAGCCGCCTTCGGGCTCGGTGGTGGCGATGCCCAGGAAAGCCTCCCCGGCCGTTACCTTGGGCAGAATCTCCGCCTTGAGCTCCGGGTTGCCGTACTGGGTAAAGACAAACCCCCAGGCTGCCTCCACCAGATACAGCACCGGGATCGCCAGGCTGATGTCCGCCCGGCCGAGTTCTTCGGCCGCGATGGCGGCCATCGTCCAATCCATCCCGGCCCCGCCATACTCGGCCGGGGTCAGGGGGGCGAGCAACCCCAAATTGGCCATCCCCTTGATGATCTCTTGCGGGATGCGCTCGGTGGTGTCGATCTCGCGGACGCGGGGAGAGATCTCTTTTTGGGCAAAGCTGCGTACCGTTTGTCGCCAAAGGCGCTGCTCGTCAGTCCAGCCGAATTCCATGTGTGCCTCCTACTATCTGTGAATTGGTAATGCTTTTGAAAGGTGTGCGGCAGCAAGGGTTGGTGCCACGGTCCAGGTTGCTTGGGCAACAGGCAAGGCGAGATGTGCGCAAAAGCCATCGCTATTTCATTCTACTCCCGCGGCCGGGGGCTGCATCCGGCAAAGGTCATCAAAACGCGGTGACGAAAAGCAGATGTGCAGGGTGACCTTTGGGTGTTGACTGTGTTGTCCGATCCAGTGTATACTTGGTGTGTGAAATACACCAAGTCGGGCGGCCGGGCCCAACTCTTATTTGGCTGTTGAATAGTGTAAATAGTACAAAAATAGGAGGTTCAGATGTTTGGGTTTCAATATCTCAAAGCAGGGCCGACGCAACACGTGATCCATTACCGGAACGGCCGGGTCAAGCGGTCTGGGGTTGGGCTGTCTTTTTTCTACTACCAGCCCGCTTCGTCCATTGCCGTCGTGCCGGTCGGCAGCGCAGATGTGCCGTTCATCTTCTCGGAAGCCACGGCCGACTTCCAGTCGGTCAGCGTGCAGGGCCAGCTAACCTTCCGCATCACTTCCCCCGAATTGGTCGCTTCTTTGCTCGATTACACGGTGGAAGGGGCGGTCGGCCGCTACAAGACCGAAGACCCGGACAAACTGGCTCAGCGCCTGGTGAACCTGGTGCAAGTAGCGGTGCGTGGGGAGATCGCTCGGTTGCCTCTCCAGCGCGCGATCCAGTCGTCCGATGAGATAGCCGCGAATGTGCTGACGGCCGTATTGGGAAGCTCGGCCCTGGCTGCGTTGGGGGTGGAAATCCTCACTTTATCTATTCTGGCGATCAAACCCAACCCGGAGATGGCGCGGGCGCTGGAGGCGGAGGCGCGCGAGGCGCTGCAACGGCGGGCGGACCAGGCGATTTACGACCGGCGCAACGCGGCCGTGGAGCAGGAGCGGCGCATCAAGGAGAATGAATTGCAGACCGAGTTGGCGGTGGAAGAGAAAAAGCGCCAGATCCGCGAGGCGCAGGTAGAGGCGGACCTGGCGGTGGAAACCAGGCAGCAGCAAATCCGTGAAACCGTACTGGCCGGGCAGATCCGGCTGGAGCACGAGCGGAAGCAATTGGTGCAAGCCCGCACGGAAAACGCGCGCAATGAAGCCGATACCGAGGCCTACGCAGTTGAAGCCTCGCTCAAGCCGCTGCAGACGCTGGACGCGGGTATCCTGCAATTGCTGGCCATGCAGTCGGCCGAGCCGCGGCTGATGGTAACCATGGCGCTGAAGGAGATTGCCCAGAATGCCGCCAAGATCGGCCAGCTCAACATCTCCCCGGACTTGCTGGAGGCGTTGATGGAGCAGCGATGAACGCCGAATTGGAAAAGATTGTCCTTGTCACCCGGCAGACCAGGCTGGAAGGGCTGATCGAGCGGTTCAACACCAAGGCACAGGCCCGTTTTTACATCGAGCACAGCGGCGGCCGCTTTGAGATGTACGAACGGGAACATGAGACCTACTATGCCGCGTTGAGCGAGTTGCGCCGGAGCCTGCATGGGTTGGCCAAGCTGCACCAGATCGAACGGGCCTATTTGCCCAACTACCTGTTCGCGGCCGGGGATCTGGTGGTGACGATCGGGATCGATGGGCTGGTGGTCAACACCGCCAAATACCTGCAAGGACAACCGCTGGTTGCCGTCAACCCGGACCCGGAACACATCGACGGGGTGCTGCTGCCATTTGGCGTGGCAGAGGCACAGGGGATCGTGCGGCGGGCGCTGTGCGGCGACGTGCGGGTCCGGCCGATCACGATGGCCGAGGCGCGCCTCAACGACGGGCAGATGCTGCTGGCGTTTAACGACCTGTTCATCGGCCGGCACGATCACATCTCCGCCCGCTACCGGATTCGCGCCAACGGGGCGGAGGAGCAGCACTCGTCCAGTGGGATCATTGTCTCCACCGGCGCCGGCGCCACCGGCTGGCTGAGCAGCCTGTTCAACATGGCGGATGGAATGTGGTCTCAGCTCGGCCGGCAAGGGCACTTGCCCCGGCCGGAGTTGGACTGGGAGACAGACCGGCTGGTGTTTGTGGTCCGCGAACCGTTTGCCAGCAAGACCTCGGCGGCCGGGATTGTGTGCGGTGCAATCACCCCGGATGCCCCGCTGCTACTCGAGTCGGCGATGCCCGAGGGCGGCGTGATCTTTAGCGATGGCGTGCTGGCGGATTATCTGGCATTCAACGCCGGCGCGCGAGCCACCATTGGGCTGGCCGAGCGGAAGACCAATCTGGTAGTGGGCTAGGGGACTTGCTTGGTCAGGGTGATGGTGGCTCCATCCACCGTTACCCAATCGCCGGTGGCAATCTGCGTCAGGTCCACCTGGTCCAGCATTGGGATTTCGCTGATGATCGCGCCGACGGCGACGATGGTTTCGCTGTGCCGGTTGAGGATGGCGGCCGGTGCAGTGCCGGCCGTCTTCATCCAGTACAGGGTGTAGCTGCCCACCGTGCTTCCCTTGCCGGTGGGGAAGCAGAGCACCGTGCCGGATACGCACTGGCCCTCCAGCGGATGGCCTTTTTCGATGATCAGACCGCTCTCCGGGTCCACGCCACCCAGGAAGCCGATGGGGTCCGGGCTGACCAGCGCCCGGCCGGCGGCCCGGCCGGCTTTGATGACCCGGCCGGTGAGTTTCAGGCCCATGTTTCTATTCCTGCTCTATCCATTTCCCGGTCACCATGGCCCGCTGCAACTGTTCCCAGTTGCCGTACCGGACGTTCATTCCCAGGTAGGATGGGGCATAGTAGCCCCCCTTGGCGCTGAGGGTTGCCATGGTGCGGTACCGGCCGGCCAGCGGTGCAACCACCACGCAGGTATCGGCCACCACCTGGCCGCCGGCCGCCTCGATGGCGGCGACGTACCCGGCCGCTTCGGCCTGCTCCCGCACCCGGCGGCTGGTGGTGATCCAGACAGTCGGCACGAATCGCACGCCCGCTGCCAGGTTTGCCAGCCGGCCGATCTCTTCCAGCGAGGCGTGCGGGCAACCCAGCCAGACCAGGTCGATTTCGGTCGCGTTGCCCGAGAGCGCCCGGTAGCCGGGCTCCAGGCTGTCGATTACGAGGGTCCGGGAATCCGGCCGGAGCACGTTTCCGGCCCGCGCTTCCGGAGTGATGCCCTCGATGTGAAATAGCGCCACCGCGCCGCTGGCAGCCATCGCCGCGCCCAAAGCCTTGAGTTTGTCCCACAGAGGGATGGGCTTGAACTGGCTCGCTGGTCCATTCCCCCATTCTTCGGGGCCGAATTCCCACTCACCTCGGCCGGGTCGGAAATATGGCACCTCATTTTGTACGTGCTTGCCTACCAGATAGCCCAACGCGCCCCAATCGGCTGCCCCTTTCACCGGGCAGTTGACGATCACCAGCACAGAGGCCAGCCGGTTTTGGCCGCAGTGCAGGCCGTACCTGGCGGTCCGGCCGCTGATGGCGGCCGCCAGCGCGCTGGGGCCACCCTCGCGGTTGGTGCGCGCCCCCAGCACCGAGTTGGCAAAGCTGACGGCCGAGGACTCGGCCCAGGCGACGTGGGAACCGGCCTGGGGTACTTGCCCGATCAGATAGGGTGTGCAGGTGCAAGTGATGCTGATCCCCATGCTGCCAAAGGCGTTCATCACCTCCAATTGCGATCGCGCAAAGTTCTCTTCAATGCCGAGTTCGCGCCAGCGATGGAGATCCATCCCGGCCGGATTGAGAAAGGTGGGAACGCGAACCCGGCCGCCCTGTTCGGCCCAGTCGCGCAGGAATCGCAGCCCGGCCGGCCCCAGATTTTTATAGCTCACCCCGGCTACCTGGACGCTCTCCACGGGGACCAGCTCCTCGGCCCCGTAGATGTTGCCCAGCGCGACGACTATTTCAATGGCCTTCTGCACGCCGGGGCCGTGTTGCCCGGTCAGCATGGCCTGGTCTTCTGCGGTAAGCTGCACCTAGCCTGTCCCGAACTGCCGGTCGCCGGCGTCTCCCAAGCCGGGTACGATGTAGCCGATCTTATTGAGGTGGCTGTCCACGGCCGCCAGGTGGATGGGCACGTCCAGGTGTGCCGTCGTCAATGCCTTGACCCCTTCCGGCGCGGCCAGGATGCCCACGTACTTGATCCGGTGTGCGCCCCACTTTTTGAGGATGTTTATCGTCGCCACGGCCGAGCCGCCCGTCGCCAGCATGGGATCCAGCACCAGACAGACCTGCACGGTAGGGATAACCGGCAGCTTGTTGTAGTACTGCACCGGCTGGAGGGTGCGCTCATCGCGGAAGAGGCCAATGTGCCACACCTCGGCCGAGGGCATCATCTCCCAGATCCCATCGACCATGCCCAGCCCGGCCCGCAGAATTGGTACCAGACCGATCTTGTCCTGTAAATGAAAACCGGCTGCCTCTCCCATGGGTGTGGAAACGGCGGCCGGTTCAAGTCCCAAATCCGCGGTTGCTTCGTAAGCCAGTAACATAGAGATCTCACGAATCAACTCACGGAACTTTTTGGGTTTGGTTTCCGTGTCCCGCAATTTGGTCAGTTTGTGCTGCACCAACGGGTGGGTGGAAACGTGCACCTCGCTCATATGCCTGCTCCTTTCGCTTTTGGCCGTGATTGTACGGCTTTCGGCATGATCTGTCAATTTACGGAGGTTCTTTTGCGCCCGTCGTTTTCCGGTATAATCGCGGCGTGCGGGCGATATTCTTTGACGTGGACGGAACTTTGCTGGACGCGCGAGGCGCGGGAGCGCGGGCGTTGCTGGCGGCGCTGGCCGAGGTGTACGGCAGACCTTTCGGCCGAAACGGCGTGCCCTTTGCCGGCCGGACCGATAGTGCCATTGTGCGTGATCTGCTGGTTGCCAACGGCGTCCCGGCCGGGGAGCTGGAGCTGGGGCTGCAGGACGTCTTCCGTACACTCCCCCGGCAGATGCGGTTGGAGGTCGAGCAGGACTCCCTCGGCGCTGTGCCCCGGCGTGCTGCAATTGGTGACGGCGCTGGGGCAGCAGGCGGACCTGATGACGGGGTTGGTGACCGGCAATCTGCGGGAAACGGCGATGGTCAAGCTGGCATCGGCCGGGCTGGAGCCAGCGCTGTTTCCGGTCGGCGCTTTCGGCGACGAGTTGGCCGACCGCAATGCGTTGCCCGCCATGGCATTGCAGCGGGCCGCCGAATGGTTGGGCCGGCCGGTCACCAAGGCGGCCGTGGTGGGGGATACCCCGGCCGACATTGCCTGCGCCCACGCCAACGGGCTCTGCGCGCTGGCTGTTGCCACTGGGCCGTACTCGCTGGACGAACTGGCAACGCACCGGCCGGAGCATCTGTTTGCTGACCTGAGCGATCTGGACGCCGTGCTGGATGCGCTGCTGGGCGAAAGTTGATTACCCCTCTGTCCGGTTTTCCAGTATAATCGCCGCCATGCCAGAAGAACCACGAACTCTATCGCCCCAACAAAAGCGTGAAGACATCACCACCGACATTGCGCTCCGGCCGCGCACCCTGGCGGAACTCATTGGCCAGGAGCGGGTGAAGGAGAACCTGGGCATCCTGATTCAGGCAGCCCAGGAGCGCAAGGAAGCGCTGGACCATGTTTTGCTGTATGGCCCGCCGGGGCTGGGAAAAACCACCATTGCGCACCTGATCGCCAACGAGATGGGGGTCAACATCCGCGTGACGGCCGGGCCGGTCATTGAACGGGCGGGGGACCTGGCGGCCATCCTAACCAATTTGCGCCAGGGTGACATTCTGTTCATCGACGAGGTGCATCGCCTCGGCCGGGCGGTGGAGGAGATCCTTTACCCGGCGATGGAAGATTACGCGCTGGATATTGTGATCGGCAAGGGGCCGGGAGCGCGCTCGATCCGGCTCAAGCTGCCCCGCTTTACCGTGGTGGGCGCGACCACCCGGCTGGCGCTGCTTACCGCGCCGCTGCGCACCCGCTTTGGCGCCATCTACCGGCTCGACTTTTACTCGCAAGAGGCAATGGAAGCGATAGTGGTGCGGGGCGCTGGCTTGCTGGCGGCCGAGATTGACGATGAAGGCGTGACCGAGATTGCGCGGCGGGCGCGGGGGACCCCGCGGGTGGCACTGCGCCTGCTGCGCCGGGTGCGGGATTATGCGCAGGTGCGAGCCGATGGTGCGATTACCAGCAAAGTCGCTGCGGCCGCGCTGGAACTGCTGGACATCGATCACCTGGGGCTGGACGACATTGACCGGCGGGTGCTGCGAGCCATCGCCGAGAAATTCGGCGGCGGCCCGGTGGGGCTGGAGACGATTGCAGCGGCCGTCAGCGAGGAGCCAGACACGATCATGGACGTGTACGAGCCGTACCTGCTGCAACTGGGCTTTTTGGACCGCACCTCTCGCGGCCGGGTTGCCACGCCGGCGGCGTACCAGCACCTCGGCATCCCCTACGAACCGCCGGGCGAGCAGGGCCGCCTGTTCTGAAACCGATTCCGGCCGGGAGCGTATTGACCCGCGACAGCGATAGGCTGTGAGGAAAGATGTCCATTCTGGGTCAGACAGCTGCTTTTACGACCGCCCTGATAGTGATGCTGGTAGGCTTGGTGGGAATTGTCCTGCCGGTGGTGCCGGGGCTGGCGCTCATCTGGCTGGGTGCGCTGGGTTTTGCGCTGGTGGAGGATTTTGCCAGCGTTGACCCGCTTACCTTTGGCTTCCTCACGCTGTTGGCCCTGATTGGTGTCACGGCCGACATCTGGATGACTCAATTGGGGGCCAAGTTGGGGGGCGCGTCGTTCAAATCCCAGTTGATAGGATTGGCTGGCGGGGTGGTGGGGGCGCTGGCGTTTCTCGTTTTTGGTGGCATCTCGGCCGGACTGGGCGCAGCGCTGGGTTCTGTGGTCGGTGTGCTGGCGGCGGAATACCTTCGCCTGCGTGATTGGCACAAGGCGCTCAAATCCGGGGCCGGTTGGCTGGTGGGCTGGCTGGCCTCCACGGCGTTTCAATTGGCCATTGGCGGGGTGATTATCGTGGTATTTGTCTGGCAGGCGTTTAGAGGGTAGCGAAATGGCGGATTTACCCGAGTGGGTGCGGCTGTTCATCAACGTAGCGGTCGTGGTGATGGCGGTCAGCTTTTTGCTGGCCGTTCTGCTGCTGGCGCTGGCTGTCCGGCAGGTGAAAAAGATACAGGTGCCACCCAGTGCCGGATTTGTGGCAACGCTGCAGGGGACGCCGTTGGTGGTGGTGCTGGGGCTGGATCTGCTGGACCTGGCGCTGGATGTGCTGGCGGCACCGATTGCCTGGGTGATTTTGGATTACCTGGGCCTAAAAGGCCTGCGGGGTGTGGCGTTGCTGGAGGGACTCATCCCGGGCACGCAGCTTATCCCCTCGTTAACTCTGTGCTGGATTATTGCCCGGCTGATGCCGGACCGGCTGGCGCAATTGATCCGGGAGGCTGAACCGCCCGCTCCTCGCTTCAGGGCTTGAAAAAGATGGTTGTGCCCACGCCCATCCGTTGCAGGGCTTCCCAGGCATAGTGTTCCACGGCGGGTTCCGGATCGTCCAGCACTTTGATGAGCGCGGGGATAGCCTGGTGGGACTCGATGCGGACCAGCGCCCGCGCAGCGTGGGCGCGGACGGCCGGGTTTTCGTCGGTCAGCGCAGACATTAACGCAGGGACGGCCGGCTCCCCTATTTTGCTCAGCGCATCCCCGACGTGTCTCCGGGCATAGTCAGTGGACTGGGCCAACAGGGCCGCAAGCGGCTCCACGGCCGCGGCCTCTTTGCGCTCCCCCAGCCCCATCACGGCGCATACGCGCACATCTTCGTCCGGATCGGACAGCGTGGCGATGAGTGCCTGAACTGCCGCTGCTCCAGCAACGCCGGCCAGCACCCGGGCTGCCCACCAGCGGGCATCCGCGTCGCCCGACTTGATAAATTGCAGGTCAGGCACGATTGTTTGCCCGGCCGCCATCAATCGTTCGGCGGCCGCCTCCCGCTCCTCTTCACTTCCAGTTTGCAGGGTTTCCAGGTCGCGTTGCATCGCAATCAAATGCTGCCAGGTTGGTTGATGGGGCCAGCGCGGCCGGTGCCGGCCGGGTGGGATAGTGGACCAGATGGGCCGGACAGCGGCAGTCGGAGGCGCCAAAGCGCGGCGCGGGCACGGCCGCGCCGGGTAACCCCAGCGCTCCGGCCGCCCAGCGGCACTCGAGCGGCTCGGTGGTTGCCAGCGCCCACATCTGCTCGATCAGGGCCTCAGGCTGCAAGTAGTCGATGTGCCAATGCACTCGCTTTCCCGGCTGGCAATGGCGCGCCAGCCGGCCGGAAAGCCCGCCCGGTCCGCGGGCGCTGCCGAGATAGAGGTAGTACCCGGCCGGAAAGCGGAACGTGCCCAGCTTGCCCACCACGGTAGCCCGTTCATATGGCAAGATCAGCAGCAGCGCGTACACGCCGGGCGCCGACAGCATAGCTAATCGGCCGGGGGTGGCACTGGCAGGTCGGCCGCAGCCACCCGGACCCATTTATCCCCCTCTTCGATGAGCATCACCGGGATCTCCTCGCGGATGGGGTACTTGCGGCCGCAACCAGGCTCCTGGCAAACCAGCCAAGTGTTGTGGGTCAATTGCAAGAGCCCTTCGTTTTCCTGAACACAGGCGGGACAGCGGAGGATTTCCAGTAGCTCCGGTTTGACAGCCATATCACGCTCCTTTTGGCGCGAGTATAGCATACGGGCAGGGAGGGCACAAGGCCTGTTCGCACGCTTGCCACTCCCGAAACGATTTATCTGGCACAGGTTGCCAAGCGGTGATTCAAAATGGCCCAATCACCGCCAATCGTTCAGCCAGCGCACCTGACCAGTCCACTCCTCTGCTTCTGTCTCGGACATGAGCCGGTCCAGAGCCAGGATCAGTTCGGATAGCGTCCAACTGGTCTGGGCAGCTAGAACGATCCCACCGTGCCGGGGATAGCTACGTGCCAGTACCGCAAAGTCACGAACATTGAAGGTAAAGGTGCAGCGTCCCTGAGCCGTGGCCGCCAGCAACTGGGCCTCGTCGCTCGCGTCTGGCAGTATCCAATCGTTGGGCGTCCGTGTCACATCGTGACCACGTTCAACAAGGGCCGAGAGCAGTGCCTTGATCGAGGTGTCGGCGTCCAGGTGCAGGCGCGGTCTAGACACGGCTTTCTTCCATCGCCTGCTCAACTGCCAAGTCGGCATCTATCTCTGCACGGTGGGCCTCATAGAAGGCCAAAGCTTCTTTGACTTGGGCTTCTGTCAGTCCGTATTCGGCCGCAATCTGATTGGGTGTCAAGTCCCAGCGCTGGGCGGCCACCGCTGCCGTCTGAATGCGGATGCCAGTACCGCGCAGAACGGGCACTGGCTGGCCCGCGGCGCCGCGGCGGTAGGTGACACGGGGAAAGGCAGGATCGTCAAGACCCTGCTTGAGGGTCCCTACTTTCTCAGCCACAGACCATAGGATAAATTGATTGAGCGACACACCTTGATCGGCAGCCCATTGCTCCGCCTCTTGCTTTAGCTTGGCGGGTAGATTCAAGGGATAGCGTGCCATACTTCCTCCCGGCTTCTAGTCTCATGACACATCACAGAATATATCATATAGTACATCATACTACGAAAGCTCAAGTTTGTCAAGCCAGCAGCCAGGCGTCCGTTGGTGGTGGTCAACAGTCTGGTGGTAAGTTCCTTTCCAGTACAAAGCATGTGGTCAGGGTGAGCTCCCCGTTATCAGTTGCGTCTGATAGCATACGGGCAGGGAGGGCACAAGGCCTGCCGGCCGGAAGCGCGCGACGCGCCAGTCAACGGCATTTGCCGCACCCTATGCAGGTTTGTTTTTTCTGCTATACTTTTGCCCGGTCGGACGCTGTCCGACTAAATATACACGCTTCTGGACTCAACCGGGTGTGCCAGCATGGCCTTGGTTCCGGATGAGGGTGAAGGAAGCGGACGACTAAAACAAAAAGGAGGTTACCCCAATGGCCATCATTTCTATGCGGGCGCTCTTGGAAACAGGCGTTCACTTTGGGCACCGAGCCCGGCGCTGGAACCCCAAGATGCAGCCCTACATTTTCACCGAGCGCAACGGTATCCATATCATTGATCTGCAACAGACTATTGTTGCCATTGAAGATATTTACCGGGTAGTGCGCGACAAGGTTTCCGAGGGCGGCACCTTGTTGTTTGTGGGCACCAAGCGGCAAGCCCAGGAGACAGTGGAAGAGGAAGCGACACGGTGTGGCATGCCTTATGTTAACCAGCGCTGGCTGGGCGGCACGCTCACCAACTGGCGCACCATCCGCGAGCGCATCCAGCACTTGAAGAACCTGGAAGCGCGGCGCGAGCGGGGCGAGTTTGCACTGCTCACCAAAAAAGAGCGGTTGATGCTGGCACGCGAGATTGAAAAGCTAGAGTTCCGGTTGGGCGGTATCCGCGAGATGCAGCGCCTGCCTGACCTGGTCTTTATCATTGATACGCTGCGCGAGGACACGGCCGTGCGGGAGGCCAATATTCTGGGCATCCCGATTGTGGCCATGGTGGACACCAACTGTGACCCAGATGTGATTGACCATGTAATCCCGTCCAACGACGATGCCATTCGAGCCATCAAGCTGCTGACTTCGAAAATGGCCGATGCCGTGCTGGAAGGCGCGGCCATGCGCAAAGAAGAGCTGGATCTGATCCCCGAAGGCATGGCGGGAGAGGTGGAGCGCTTTGACGACGAGGCGGCCGACGAGGATTACCTGGGTGAAGCGACGCTGGCCAAGCTGCGCGACGGGACGCTCCGTTTCTCGCCGGAGTCTCCGGGTGATTCAGTCGGCCTGGAGGATTTGGGCGCGGATGAAGAAGAGTAAGGAGCGAGGTGCGTGGGTATTGATGTCAGTTTGATCAAGGAATTACGTGAGGCAACCGGTGCTGGTGTGCTGGATGCCAAGAAGGCGCTGGAGAGCACGGGCGGTGATTTTGAAGCGGCCGTGCTTCAACTGCGCGAAAAGGGATTGGCTAAGGCTGCCAAGCGCGCCGGTCGCGAGACCAACGAAGGTCGCGTGGAAGCGCGGACCAAGGGCACCCAGTCTGGCCTGCTAGTGGAAGTAAACTGTGAGACGGACTTTGTTGGCAAGAACGAGGGCTTTATCGAGTTTGCCAACCATGTAGCGGATCATCTGTTTGCGACCGCCCAGGAAGGTCAGCCGTTGGATGAGTTGCTGCAGGGCCCGTTTGTTGGGGACGAGGCAACCACCCCGGCCGAGCTTTTGCAGAGCTTGATCTCCTCTACCGGGGAGAACATGGCGGTTCGACGCTACGTGCGATTTGACCTCGGCAACCGGCCGGGCCTGATCGAAATGTACGTGCATCCCGGCAACCGCGTGGCGGTGATGCTGGAACTCAATGGCGAGACGGCCAAGACGGCCGCCAGGGATGCCTTTGTGGATTTTGCCCACGACCTGGCGCTTCACATTGCAGCGCAGGCCCCCGTCTGTGTCAGCCGGGAGCAGTTGCCGGCCGACACGCTGGCGGCCGAGAAAGAGACCTATCGCAAGCAGGCGCTGGACGAAGGCAAGCCAGAAGCAATCGTCGAGCGCATTGTGGAAGGGCGGATGACCAAGTATTACGAGAGCACCGTCCTTTTGGAGCAGCCCTTTGTCAAGGATGACAAGGTCAAGGTTGCGGATCTATTCAAGCAGATCAAGAACGATCTGGGTGAGAACGTTACCCTCTCTCGCTTCGCCCGTTATGAACTGGGCGAACCCCTAGACTAGACCCCTGGGGGCAGCCAGCACCTGCTGGCTGCCCCCATTTGCTTTTCTTTCCAGGTTGAGTACAATCAGAGACGCTAGCTTGGAGATGTACATGCTCAAGTACAGGCGTATTTTGCTCAAACTGGGCGGCGAGGCACTGGCCGGGCCCGGAGGCAGCGGCATCAACCCACTCAAAGCCAAGGAAGTAGCGGCCCTGGTCAAAGCGGTTCGGGAACGCGGCGTGGATGTGGGCATTGTGGTAGGCGCCGGGAATCTGTGGCGCGGCAAGCAAGGGATGGAACTAGGTATGGACCGTTCGACGGCCGATCACATGGGGATGCTGGCGACGGTGATGAACGCGCTGGCGCTCCGTGATGCGCTGGAGCAGTTGGATGTGCCCACCCGGGTGCAAACCGCCATCGAGATGCGGGATGTCGCTGAGCCCTACATCCGGTTGCGCGCCTTGCGCCATCTGGAGAAGGGCCGGGTGGTGATTTTCGGCGCGGGCACTGGGAATCCCTACTTTACGACCGACTCGGCCGGCGCGCTGCGGGCGTTAGAGATCAATGCGGACGTGATGATCAAAGCGACCAAGGTTGACGCCGTGTACGCCGATGATCCGGAGAAAAACCCCAACGCCAAGCGTTACACTCGGTTGAGCTATATTGACGCGCTGAACATGAATGTGGGCGTGATGGATAGCACTGCTATCTCGTTGTGCAAGGATAACAAATTGCCCATTGTGGTGGCCAACCTGTGGCAGGACCGGAGCGTAGAGCGGATTGTGATGGGCGAGGCTGTCGGCACGCTCATCGACGGCGCGGGCGAATAAGGAGGAAGGCATGATTAGCGAAACGTTGCAGGAGGCATCGGATCGGATGGATGGTGCGATCGAGTCGCTGAGGAGTGATCTGGCAGGCATCCGCACCGGCCGGGCCAGCCCGGCATTGCTTCAGGGCGTCAAGGTAGAATACTATGGCACTCCAACTCCGATCAACCAGCTGGCAACTATCTCGGTGCCGGAACCGCAACTGCTCACCGTGCGGCCGTTCGACCCCTCTTCGATTGGAGCTATTGAGAAAGCGATCCTCAAATCCGAGCTGGGGTTGACCCCCAACAATGATGGACGCCTTATTCGTCTTTCCATCCCGCGTCTCACCGAAGAGCGGCGGCAGGAATTGGCCAAAGTGGTCGGCCGGCGACTGGAGGATGCGCGGGTGGCTATTCGCAACGTTCGCCGGGACGTGCTCGACGATATGCGTGAAATTGAAAAGGAAAAGCTGATCTCGGAAGACGAGTTCTACACGGGCAAAGACAAGCTGCAGGAAATAACCGATAAATTCATCGAGCGGGTGGCGGAGATTGGCGAGCGCAAAGAAAAAGAGATCATGGAAGTGTAGCTGCCGTGCCCAAAGAATCTGATTCTGAGATCAAGGCCCCCGCACATCTTGCCATCATCATGGATGGCAACGGCCGCTGGGCGCGTGCCCGGATGCTCCCCCGCCAGGCCGGGCACCGTGCAGGGACAGAGAATCTGCGCCGGATTATCGAAGCGTGCGCCGACCTGGGGATCAAAATCCTCACCGTATACGCCTTTTCCACCGAGAATTGGGGCCGGCCGGAGCAGGAGGTCAAGGGGCTGCTCAACATTTTGGAAGACGTCATCGACCGCGAACTGGAGGATCTGCATACCCAAGGGGTGCAGTTACGCCATATTGGTGAGTTGGGTGCGCTTTCAGGCCGGCTGCAGGAAAAGGTTCGCGCGGCGATGGATCTCACCCAGAACAACAAGCGCTTGATCCTAAACGTGGCGTGGAATTACGGCGGCCGGCAGGAGATCGTCCACGCAATACGCCAGATCGTCAAGGCAGGCATCCCGGCCGATGAGATCAACGAAGCTGTGATTGCGCGACACCTGTTCACGGCCGGCCTGCCGGACCCAGATTTGATCATCCGCACCAGCGGCGAACTGCGCGTGAGCAACTTTTTGATTTGGCAGGGAGCGTACGCCGAGTATTATGTGACGCCCACCTTTTGGCCGAGTTTTAACCGCGCTGAACTGGAACAGGCAATCACAAGCTACAATCAACGGGAGAGGCGTTTTGGGCTGGTCCCGGACGCCACAGACTAGTCCCGTACCATGCAACCGCCGGTCTTAAAATAGAACATTCCATGCTGCGCACCCGCCTTCTCAGCGCCATCGTCATGATTCCACTGGTCATCGGCCTGCTTTTGCTTGGCGGCTGGTGGTTCTGGGTGTTTGTGGGGTTGGTGTTGTCGGCCGCCGCATGGGAGTATGGGCAGATGGCGCGCAAGGGCGGTTACTCACTCTGGCTGCCGGTTACGCTGGCGCTGGTGTGGCTGCCGCTGGTGGACCTGGTTCTGCCGGCCGTGGAGCTGCTGGTGCCAGGGTTGGTGCTAGCTTTGATGGCCAGCCTGGTCTGGACGATGGTCCGCTTTACCCGTGGAGAGGCCATGCCGACTACCGCCTGGGCAATCACTATTCTGGGTGGGCTTTACCTGGGTATTCTGGGTATGCATTTTATACGCCTGCGTGCATTGGATGGCGGCCTGCAATGGTCGGCCGTTGCCTTGGGCAGCACCTGGCTGGCAGATAGTGGCGCGTACTCAATCGGCCGGCAGTGGGGCAAGCACAAGCTATCCCCCAAGCTCAGCCCTGGCAAAACTTGGGAAGGGAGTGTGGGAGGCTTGATTGTTGGCTTGCTGGCGACTGGCTTGCTGGCAGCGCTGTTTGACCTGCAGATTTGGCACGGCGTGGTGCTGGGCGTGCTGATCGCTGTGTTATCCCCGCTTGGAGACCTGGGCGTATCGATGATCAAGCGTCAGGTCGGGGTCAAGGATTCTGGCACGTTGGTCCCTGGCCACGGGGGCGCGTTTGACCGGATTGACAGCTTGCTGGTTAGTGTGACGATTGCGTTCTTTTTCGTCACCTGGGTAGTGCAATAGCAGGAGGAAGTGCCATGCGCCGGGGTGAGCTGATCACGATCGACCATCACATCTTGGCTATGCAGAGCTTGCATCCGGCCGCTACTGGTGATTTCACCAACCTGATGTATGATATCGCGCTGGCGGCCAAGGTGATTGCCCGCGAGGTGAGCCGGGCGGGGTTGGTGGACATCCTGGGCCTGACGGGACAGGAAAATGTCCAAGGCGAGCAGGTGCAAAAGCTGGACGTTTACGCCAACGAGTCGATTATCCGCATGAACGAACTCACCGGCCGGGTGTGCGTGATGGGGTCGGAGGAAGAGGACGATGTCATTCCGGCCGATCCGAATGGCAAGTACGTGCTGCTCTTTGATCCGCTGGATGGCTCGTCTAACATTGATTACAACGTGAGTATTGGCACCATCTTTTCCATCTACCGGCGCAAAACCGCCTCCGGCCCCTGTGGCGTGGCCGATTGCCTGCAGCCGGGGCGAGCATTGGTGGCGGCCGGTTACGTAGTCTATGGCTCCAGCACCATGCTGGTGTACTCGGCCGGGAGCGGAGTGTATGGCTTTACGCTGGACCCCAGCGTGGGCGAGTTCCTGCTTTCGCATCCCGATATTCGCTCGCCGCAGCCCCGCTATTATAGCGTCAACCATGCGTACATCCAAAAGTGGAGCGAGGGGATTCAGCAATACATCCGCTGGCTGCAGGGAGAGGGTGAAGAGGCACCCAGTCTGTCGGAGCGGTACATTGGCTCCATGGTGGCCGACTTTCACCGCAACCTGCTGGCCGGAGGGATATTTATGTACCCGGGAGATACCAAGCGGCCGGAGGGCAAGCTGCGCTTGCTGTACGAGGCAGTCCCGCTGGGCTTTTTGGCGGAACAGGCGGGTGGATATGCTTCTACCGGCCGGGGGAACATTCTGGATGTGGAACCGGTTGACCTCCACCAGCGGACCCCGGTCTTTGTCGGCGACCGGTGGCTGGTGGAAAAGGCGGAACAGTTTATCAAACAGTATGACCAAGGGTAGCTTGCGGCATTGATTTTGACTGCCCAGGCATGCCGTGCTATAATCTTGACCGAAATCACGTGGAGGATTTCCCCATCAAGTCTCCCCTTCATCATTGCAGAGAAGGTCGCGAGCATTATGCCAACAAGGGTGAACTGAGATGCCCCTTGACATAAGCTGGTTTGCATGAAACTTGCTCTGTCAGAATAGCTCATAGTCAGCGAACTCGAATTTACCTCTTGTGTTGATGCAGGTAAAGCTCTAGCTGTAGGGATGTGCAGGCTGGCGTTGAGTGTGAATCAAGAGCACGATTTACGGAATTGAATCCGAGGCCTCTCAACCCACCGGCCGGACTGGCTTGAGGGTATTGTCCACTACCTGGTTTCGAGATACAGACAAACCGTGTTGCCAAAACACTTGGAGATTGAAGAATGGATATTGCTGAACTGGATAACATCACACTGAGCGATTTGCGCGAGATGGCGCGCGAACAGGATGTCTCTGGCTATAGCCGGTTAAAAAAGCAGGATTTGATTCTGCGCCTGCTGCAGGCCCGGGCGGAGCAGTCTGGGTTGGATTTTCGCGGCGGAATCCTGGACATTGTTGACGACGGTATTGGTTTTTTGCGCGCCGAGCAATACATGCCGGGCTCGAACGACGTTTACATTTCCCAGTCCCAAATCCGCCGCTTTGGCCTGCGGACCGGGGATATGGTTGTGGGCCAGGTCCGGCCGCCCAAAGACAATGAAAAGTACTATGGGTTGCTCCGCGTGGAAGCGGTCAATGGTTTGGACCCGGAAACGGCCAAGCGCCGGCCGGTGTTCGAAAAGCTCACCCCCATTTTCCCAGAGGAAAAATACAAGCTGGAAACCACTCCTTCCCTGCTGACGACGCGTCTGCTTGATCTGGTGACGCCGATCGGCCGAGGGCAGCGCGGGTTGATTGTCTCCCCGCCCAAGGCCGGCAAAACTACGGTTCTGAAGCAGATTGCCAACGGCATCTCGGGAAACTATCCAGATGTGCACCTGATGGTGGCGCTGATTGGCGAGCGGCCGGAAGAGGTGACGGACATGGATCGTTCGGTGGACGCGGAGGTGATTAGCTCCACTTTTGACGAGCCGGTCAAGAACCACGTCAAGGTGGCGGAAATGGCGCTGGAGCGGGCTAAACGGCTGGTAGAGTCGAGCAAGCACGTGGTTATCTTGCTGGATTCAATCACCCGGCTTTCGCGGGCGTACAACTTGGTCGTCCAGCCCAGCGGCCGGACGCTTTCTGGCGGTATTGACCCGGCCGCGTTGTATCCACCCAAGCACTTTTTTGGCGCAGCCCGCAACATCGAAGAAGGCGGCAGCCTGACCATTATTGCCACCTGCCTGGTCGACACCGGCAGCCGGATGGATGACCTGATTTATGAGGAATTCAAGGGCACGGGTAACATGGAGTTACACCTTAGCCGCAAGCTGCAGGAGCGCCGCATCTTCCCGGCGTTCGATATCGAGCGCTCCAGCACCCGCCGCGAGGAACTGCTCCTCTCCCGTGACGAATTGCAGCGGGTTTACCTGCTCCGCCGCATGTTGAGCCAGTTGATGGTCCCGCCGCCCAACGGTGCCGGCTACGAGATGGCGCAGGCCACCGAAGCGCTGCTCAAGCGGATGCGCCAAACCGATACCAACTATGACTTTTTGGAAACGCTGACCAAGGATTTGTTGTAATAGCTCCAGCGGCCGGCGGTTTTGCCAATCTCCCACATTGTGGTAGGATTCTCCATCATGGTTAAAAACAGCATAGCTTTGCTGGAACATCTTGCTGTTCCAAAGCGGTCGCCGGGTGGGAGTCCCCTCTCGGCTTCTGAAAGAGGATAGGGCATGAGCGTTACAGCGCCATCACTGGAGCCGTCGCAGGAGCCAGCCGCGACGGCCGACCTGGCAAGCCAGTTGCAAACCCTGATCCGTCGTTACGCCATTCATTTGGGATTGCTGGCGGTTGCGTTGCTGGTTGGGCTCCTCAGCCGGCTGGACCTGGGTTGGGTTGGCTGGTCAATCAACCTGCCTACGGCGCAGGCGGCCGCCGCCATATCCCAGGCTCCCCAGCCAGAAGAACAACCCATCAATGACCCACAGCCAGCGGCCGTCCCCACTGTGATCCCTGACCTCGCGCTCCATCGCGTCGCCCTCCCGTATACGTACGAGCCTGAATTACCTACCCACAACTTTGCCAGGCACGAGGTGGTGAAGGGCGATACCCCTAACAAGGTTGCTGAGCAGTACGGCATCGACCCCGCAACATTGCTGTGGGGCAACCCGGACCTGTCCGGCGAGGCCCAGTTGCTGCAGGTCGGCATCTCGCTGACCATTTTGCCGGCCAACGGCGTGCTGCACACCGTAGAGGTGTCCGACACGGTCGAGAGCATTGCGGCCTTTTACAGTGTGGGGCCAGACGCGATCATTGGCTACGCCGACAACCACCTCGAAAAATGGCCACACCGGCCGGTTCCGGGCACCCAGCTGTTCGTGCCGGGTGGTGAAAAGCCATTGCTGGTCTGGAGCTACACCCCCAATTCGTCACGCGGGCAGTTGACTGCGGCCGGGACCTTTTACCAGGGACAGATCATTTACGCTGGGCTCGGCCGGTTTGTCTGGCCTACCGGCTCCTGGCGGATCACACAGTATTATTGGTGGGCCCATCGGGCTATCGACATTGGCGCAGTAATAGATACGCCGGTCTATGCCTCGGACGCTGGCACGGTGATCTATGCCGGCTGGAGTTCCATTGGTTATGGTAACTTGATTGTTCTGGACCACGGCAACGGCTTTCAGACCTATTACGCGCACCTGAATTCGATTTGGGTGGCGAATGGCCAGTTTGTGGGGCAGGGAGTGCCCATAGGCGGCGTCGGCTCCACCGGCAATTCCAGCGGGCCGCACCTGCATTTTGAAATTCGCTACAATGGCATTTTGCTGAACCCGCTGGACTACCTCTGGCAGTAGCGTTTTCGCAACATCAAAAAAGCCTCCCGCGGCTGTTGGGCTGCGGGAGGCTTTTTTGGTATGGGAGCTTGACGCTATTTGGCGTATTCCACTGCCCGCTTTTCGCGGATCACGGTGACTTTGATCTGGCCGGGATATTGCATGAGTTCCTCAACCTTGCGGGCCACATCCTTGGAAAGCTGCATGGCACCCAGGTCATCCAACTCTTCCGGCTTGACGATGATGCGCACCTCGCGGCCGGCTTGCAAGGCATAAGATTCTGACACCCCCTCGAACGAGTTGGCGACTTCTTCCAGCGTCTTGATCCGGCGCAGGTAGTTTTCCAGGCTCTCGCGCCGCGCGCCCGGCCGGGCACCGGAGATGGCGTCGGCGACCTCGACAATAATGTCCTCTACTGTCTCCTGGTCCACTTCGTGATGATGAGAAGCAATGGCCTGGATGACGGCCGGGGAGACGCTGTAGCGCCGGCAGATTTCGGCCCCCAATGCTGCGTGGGTTCCTTCTACCTCGTGGTCCACCGCCTTGCCCAGGTCGTGCAGTAGCGCGGCAGTCTTGGTCACTGGAATATTGGCGCCCAATTCGGCCGCCAGCAACCCTGCGATGTGAGCGCTCTCTACGGCATGGTGCAACTGATTTTGCCCGTACGAGGTTCGATACTTGAGGCGTCCCAGAATCTTGATGATTTCCGGGTGCATGCCGTGGACGCCAGCGTCCATCACGGCGTTTTCCCCGGCATCCTTCACGTCTCGGTCCACTTCGGCTTGGGCATCCTCCAGCAGTTTCTCAATGCGCGCGGGGTGAATCCGGCCGTCCAGCACCAGCTTGGCCATGGCCCGGCGTGCTACCTCCCGGCGGATAGGGTCAAAACAGGAGATCGTAACCGCTTCCGGCGTGTCGTCCACGATGACGTCCACCCCGGCCGCCTGTTCGAAGGAGCGGATGTTGCGGCCATTGCGGCCGATGATCCGGCCCTTCATGTCCTCGCTGGGCAAGGGAACGACGGATACCACCAGTTCGGCGACGTTCTCGGTGGCCAGGCGCTGGATGGACCAGGCAATGATCTTTTGCGCTTTTATCTCTGCGGTTTCCCGTGCTTCATCTTCGATTGAGCGGATGATGCGCGCCATGTCTTGCCGCGCCGTCTGTTCTACCTCTTCCAGCAGCAATTCCTTGGCCTCCTGCTGGGTCAATTGGGAGATGCGTTCCAGTTCGGCCAGATGGTTCTCATAGGCTTTCTGGAGTTCGTTAGCGCGCTTGTCCAAAGCGCTTTGGCGCTTGTTTATGCGCTGTTCTCGTTGTTCAACCCGCTCGGCACGCTCTTCCAACGCCGCCCGGCGTTGATCGTTGTGCCGCTCCTCTTCCTGGAGCAGTTGGCGCATCTTTTTGCTCTCTTGCTCGGCCTCATTGCGGATTGCCAGCGCCTTATCCTTGGCGGAAAGGGTGATCTCCTTGGCCTCTGTCCGCGCTTTTTCCACCAGGTTTTGCGCTTCCAGGCCAAGCTCTTGTTCGTGTTTTTCGGCGAGTGCCTTAATGTAGTACCGGCCGATCAAAAACCCTGCCAGTCCGCCGAGCAGGGCAAAGGCCAGAATGACAAGTATACCTCCTGTGCCGTTGGGCATTTCTATCACCTCCTAAATCGGTTCTATGTGTGGTTTTCGAGTTTCAGATCAAGCTCGTCGTGCAGGCGTTCCACCGTTTCCCGGATGACCGGGTAGGGAAAGCCACGGCGAGCCAGATAGGCGCTCAATTTGCGCCGGAAATCCTCGGGCGACAAAGTGTGGGCCCGTTTACGGGCCGCTTCATATGCCAGAGCTTCTTCATCAATGGCGAACAGGGCTTGATCGACAATCTGGGGAGCAATTCCCTTTTGGCGCAGTTCGTAGCGCAGCATGGCTGCGCTACGCGGCCGAAACTGCTGCCGCTGCTCAAGCCAATAGCGGGCAAACGCTTCGTCGTCGGCCAGCCCGGCTGCCTGCAGGCGCTGCAAACAAGCTTCGATGGTTTGGTCGTCGAATCCCTTGCTGACCAGGTTCCGGTGGATCTCCTGGCAGCTTCGCGGCCGGTAAGAGAGAAAATGCAGCGCCTGCTGGTGCGCCTTTTCGCGGGTGTCGGCCGATTTGAGGGCGTTGATCTCGCTGTCGTCCAGCCATTGCCCAATCCGGAGTCGGGCCGCTTCGACGTCGAAAACGGCAAACGCAAACTGGCCATCCAGGAACACGTTGACCCGGTTTTTATTCCGCTTTTGCGCCTGCAGCGCTGTGATTTTTCCAGCCATAAAAAAAGCCGCGACGCAAGGCGTCACGGCTGGTAAGCCTGATCGTGCTGTCCAATTTCGCTGGCGGGGCCAACCCGCAGAACTTAGAGACGATCTCTCGCGATCACGTTTTGAGCGCAAGCCGCCTGATATCGGGCGGTCGACCCATCGATTGCAGTGATCTTTCCGAGTGTAGTAGCAAAAAAGGCGCTGCAATCATCGATTGTTTTTGCACCTGGCTTGGCAGATGTCCCTAAGCTCTAATCCCAATGGGCCGATTAGTACCCACCGGAAGCAACGCACACCTTGGTGTGACGTTTGTATTACCCTGGATCAGTACGATGTGTGATGCACCTTGCAAGATCAGGTTAGTCGAGTGCAGGGTCGTTTTCCGCGGCATGCGGGGCGGCCGCCAGCAAGGGCAATCCGGCAACTTGTCGGATGGAATTCTCTATCACCCTGGCAAGGTCAGCTTGCTGGCGCAGATACTCTTTGGCGTTCTCGCGCCCCTGGCCGATCAACTCATCTTCGTAGCGGAAATACGAACCCCGCTTGTCAATAATACCGTAGTTTACTCCTAGGTCTAGTATGTCTCCCACTTTACTTATCCCCTCCGCATACATAATGTCAAATTCAGCTTCACGGAAGGGGGGCGCGACTTTGTTCTTCTTCACCCGGACGCGGGTGCGAGAGCCGACGACTTCGCCTTGGTTTTTGATGGTTTGGATGCGTCGGATGTCCAGCCGGATGCTGGCATAGAACTTGAGCGCATTGCCGCCTGTGGTAGTCTCCGGGCTACCAAACATCACGCCGATCTTTTCCCGCAACTGATTGGTAAAGATCATGGCGGTGTTGGTCTGTTTGATGGCACCAGATAGCTTGCGCAGGGCTTGACTCATAAGCCTGGCCATCATGCCCATATGGGCATCGCCCATTTCGCCTTCAATCTCTGCCCGCGGCACGAGGGCAGCCACCGAGTCCACCACGACGATGTCCATGGTGCCGGAGCGGATCAGCATTTCGGCGATTTCAAGTGCCTGCTCGCCGGTATCCGGTTGAGCGATGTAAAGGTTGGCCACATCGACGCCGCATTTGCCGGCGTAGGATGGATCGAGGGCGTGCTCCATATCAATAAAGGCACAGACGCCACCGATTTTTTGCGCTTCCGCGACGATGTGCTGGCAGACAGTGGTCTTGCCGGATGATTCGGGTCCAAAGATTTCAGTGACCCGGCCGCGGGGAATCCCGCCAACGCCCAAGGCAATGTCCAGGGCCAGCGAACCGGTTGGGATCACATCCACTTGTAAATGGCGTGCCTCACCCATACGCATAATGGCCCCATCGCCGAATTTTTTGGTGATGTTGGCCAATGTTACGTCAAGTGCCTTTTCGCGCCCTTCTTGGACCATCAATAACCTCAGCATAAGGGAGTATGCTACATAATCCCGGAGATTAGTTTACAGTATTCGGAGCGGTTTGGCAAATAACCTCGGCCGCAGCGAGGCGCATTACTATTGGCAGCTAGCTTCAATCGCGGTCTTGGTAAGAATAGATGTTCAGTATCTGGTCTCCACGGGAGATTGTCCAAGAAAGTGAATAGTATTTATCCAGATGATCGTAAAACAAATCCAGATCTCGCAGTTTGTGCAGGTGGTTTCCGGTGTTGGGCGAAACATCGATAATGACCATGGCAACCTCATTTTTGACCATCTCGTTGATCAATTCTTCGCCCGTGATGGAGCCTCCAGCTACGACCACGTAGGAAATCTCAGCACCCAAGTACGTAGACCGTCGTTGAGCGTGGAAATTCAGTTCTTGATAGTCAGACAAAAGATAGGCGTCCGGAGGAATCTCATTCTGTATCAATTGTACAGTCTGCTCCGTAGCTTGCTCTTCCTGCACCAGGAGGTGGATGTCACTGATTATCCATGGAAGTGTGATTGTCCCAATAATCGTTGCGAGAAGCAATGATTTACGAGGCAATTGACGGATTGGCTCCAAGGATGTTACAAAGAGAATTGAGATTGATGGTGCCAGATAGAGCAGCAAGCGAGGAAACAGGTCGCGTGTCAGAAGAAGAAAAGCAAAGGCTGTTGGCAATTGAAAAACAAGTAGCAGTGAAACCCCTTTCTTCTGCCAGCTTTTCCATGCGGCCGGAATTGTCAAGAGAAAGGCTGGAGAAGCAATGATCTGTAAGGTCAGGAAAACCAAACCCTTGCCGATGGATGAGAGAGGTGAGCCTTGTCCCTGGGCGAGGTTGACCCCCACCACGCTTTCATAAAAGCGGGGTACATTTGTGAGAAAGAACGCTGTGACAATGCCGAAAAGGATTAGGAAAGGAAGAATGGTTGCAGCCGCGCGGGCAAACGATTCTCGGCGCGACTGTCGGCTCGCTATCCAATTATAGAACATGAACAAACTGGTTCCCGCAACAACAAGTGCGGCCGGCTCCTTGCAAAGAGTCCCCATCGCGAATAGTGTGCCAGCGCCGACAAAGTAGCCGATGCGATCTTTTTTGTACCCCATGGTAATCAGGTACAGGCCGAGTGTGCTGAAAAACACGTAAAAGGGCTCTGGTTGGAACAAGCGCCCGAAATACAGGACATCAGGGTAGAGCAAAAAGATGATTGCACTGAGCATGGATGGCTTGGTGGGCAGCAACTGGTGTGCACTCAAGAAGATCAGAATTGCAGTTGCTAGTGTCAGTGCGACTGCGAGTATCCGCATTGGCATGATGCTGGGGCCGAATAATTGCATCCAACCTGCGCCAGAATAGAGAAATAATGGCCAGCGAGAGGTAAAAAAGTCCTGATAAGGTATTTCGCCCTCGCTGATACGCCAGGCTTGATAGAGAAAAGACCCTTCATCGTCATTAATAAGCCAGCTTTCGAGGTTGAAAAGGTACACCACGGCAAATGCCGCAATGACCAGACACAAAGCAACGGTTATCTGCTTTCGATTTGCTTTTGGGCCATCAGCTTTTTGTGACATGGGTATGGGAGCCATAATCTCCAATCTCCTTTTCAGTCACCGTTGCGCGTTACCCTGAATATTCCAAGCTGGGACGGATCTACCGCAAAGCCATCTGCGACTGGTTCCAGGTCTTCACTCGTTTCCTTTTTGCCAAACAAGTTTGCCAACGGCCGGGGATGGTTGTGGTCCAGTATCAGATAACTAACGCCATAGCGCCGCGCGGCCGCAACGACCTGCTCCACCCCCTCATTTGGCACGGCCACGGACGGCAGTCCGGTATGATAGTAAAACGCCGGCGGATTGCCCACCATGACCACCGGCCGCTCGCCCCCCTGTGCCTCAATCCACTTGCCAATCTCCACCATAGCCGAGTCGGTCTGGTTCCACGCCGGCCGGGACCAACTGCCGTTGCCCACCACCCGGCGCGAGTAGATGAACAGGCTTAACCCGGCCGCCAGTACCAGCGCGCCGGCCGTGAAAAAGCGCTGCGCCGTCCGACGGTTCCATTGCCGCCGCCGCTGCGCCACCCAATCAACCGCAGCATCCAGTCCAACCATGGAGATGGAAAATACAAAGGGCAGCAAGGCGGCGCTGGAGTGGAAAACGCCGCCGCGGGCACCGGGGAAAGTAAAGAGCAGCGTCATGATCGCGTACAGCGCAACCCCATACAGCACGGCCGGCCAGATGATGCGCCTGTGGCGTTCCCGCCAGAATCCAATCAGGGTCAGGGGAGTCAAGAAGACGAGGTTGTTCACGGCGACAAAGGTCTGCAGATTGCTCCACCCGGCCGTCAGCTTGGAACGCAGGATGTTGCCCCAGCCCCACTCCAGGTAGCGTTGTGGCGTCAAAGGCGTGCCGTAGCTGAACAACTCGTCGTAGCTGCGCAGAAAGATGGTTTTGGTCCCGGCCGTCGCCAGTGGTGCGCCGATCACTCGCCAATTGCGCACGAACCAAGGTGTCATCACCGCCAGGTAGCCCAACAGAAACAGAGCTAGCGCGCCGACGGCCGCGCGCCACTGGCGGCGGTCAGTCGGCGGCCGGCCGAACAGCACGGCCGCCAATCCTGCCACCAGCAGCAACATCCCGTCGGCACGGCACAGGTGACAGAGGCCGGCCAGCAAGCCGGCCGCCAGAATCCACCCTGTCCGGCCGTTCTCCGCCCAGCGGCCCAGGGCATACAGTGCCAGCCCGCCGGTGACCGCAAACGGCGCAAAGGTCTCTGGTAGGCTCCAGTAAGGCACAAAAAAGCCGCTAAAGATGGTCAGCAACCCGGCCGCCAGCGCGTGCCGCCGGTTGCGCGAAAGCGTCCAACTGGTGGCATAGCTCACCAGCGGCAGCCCGGCCGCCAGCAGGATGAACGGCACCTGCCCGGCCTTGAAGGATGGACCCAGGATGGCCTGGGATATGGCTACCAGGATGGACGGTAGCGGCATCCAATACAGGTGGCTGGGAGCTGGCAGCCCGGCCGGGTCATCGAGAAAGTTCCAGATGTACGGCTCGACAAATGCGCGGTTTTCCAGCAAACTCCGGCCGCCGCCATAGTAATAGTGCGAATCCATCGTGCCCGGTTGCTGGATGGGCCACGCCAGGGCGACCTGTACCGCCAGGCTGAAAAGGAACAGCGCTGCCAGCGCCCGCGGCCGGTGCGGCCTATCGTTCGTCACCGTTCCCTTCCGCCACAAAGAGCCGCACGTGCAATCCGTCCGCAAAAGGCACTTCAGAGGCCAACTGCCAGCCGCCGGCCGCCGAGAGCCAGCCGCTGGCCCGCTCGTCGATGACCTTTTCCACCACCCAGAGTCGCCCCGACCCGTTGCTTGCCTGCTCGACGGCCGCCCGCATGTCCGCATCCAGGGTTTCCTCGGAGACGGTCTCCGCCCCCTGCGGTACTCCCACCGTCAGCAACTGGCTTTCCGGGATTAGGCCGGCTTGGTTGTAGTAATCGAATGGCCGCTTGAGCAGCCACGGGTGGAACAGGACCGCATCGCTTTCTTCTGTGGCCGACGAGAGGTGCTGGTGGGCGGCGCGCCAGTCCGGCCGGCTGTAGGCCGGCGACTGAACCACGTTCCACGTCCCTAGCATTTGGCTACCCACGAGCACCCCGGCGGTGAGCAGCACCAGCCCATTCTTGGTTGAGCGGAGCACACCGGCCGCGATCAGCAGCAGGTAGGCGGGTAGCGTAAACAGCAGATAGCGATGCACGTAAAGCGGCTTCCAGAGCCAGGATGCGGCAAAGAGTGTGCCCAAAGGGACAAATGCCCATGCCAACAGAAACAGGCGGCTTTGGATCGGGCTCAAGAGGCTGGGGCCGATTTTGAGGATGCCCCACAGCAGCAGCACCAGCCACGCAATCCAGCCAATCATCCACCAGCCGTACTCCCCCAGGAACTTGACCCCGCTTAACCGCATGGAGAGATCGACCAGGGTAAACAGGGTGGGTGGATGGACCCACGAGATTTGACTCTTTTGCCCGGTACTCCACAACGCAGCAACAAGGATCGGGCTGGCTAGCAAGAGCACGCCGATCTGTGCGACCACCCACCGGACGAGGAGGGGGCGGTTCCGACCGCGCACCCATTGCACCATCACAAAACCGGTCTGCCAGAGGTTGGCCAGCGCGGCAAACAGGTGGGCGTAAATGGTGACGGCTTGAAAGAGGATCAGTCGCACCCAGGTCGCCCGGCTTTTGTTACGCCACAGATCCGCCATAGCCGCCACGGTCAGCAACGCGGCTGCCGTGGTCCAACTGTAGGTGCGCGCTTCGCGAGAATACCAGACGTGCATGGGGGCAAACAGCAGCAGCAGGGCTGAAAGCACGCCACCCGGCTCGCCCAGCAGCCTCCGGCCGACGGCATACATCCCCGCCACTCCCAGCCCACCGAACAGGGCCGAAGGGTAGCGCAGGCTGAACTCGGTCCGCTCCAGATCAGGGAACAGGCGCAGCAGTAGGTAATATGGCCCATGGCCCAAACTCTGCGCTTCTTGCAGGATCTGGTCGAGCGGGATGGCCAGGTTGCGCGCGGTAGAAGCCTCGTCAAACCACAAACTGTCCGCTCCCAATCGGTGGGTCCGGACCAGAAACGCCGCCAGTAGCAGCACCAGCAGCAGCGCGTACCGTCGGCTGCCGGCCGGGGTGGCGATTGCAGAATGCCCACGCTCACTCACTTTGCTCAACCTCGTACACATGGACCCCGGCCGCCACCGTTGCCAGCTTGAGCCGCTCCTGCGCGGCAATGGCCAGCCACAGTACGTCATCGGCCGGGACATCCCGCTCGTCAATCAGCACGTATTGTACCCCTTCATCCCCCCATCCGGCCAGCAGGTCAACCGAGTCATCTGAGGGGAAGGCCGCCAGTTGCGGGTATCGCTCTTCAAAAAGGATAGGGAGATAAGTGCCATAGCCGCTGGCAATCCGCTGGTGGTGATGGATGGTGTAATACATTTGCGGGCCGCTGAGGGCCACCGCCAGCGGCAACTGGAGGATGGTGGCCTGTTCCGGCCGGGCTGCCAGCCACTCGTCCACCGGCCGGGGCCCCGGTCGGATCAATTCCTGCGGTCCGGTGTAAAACTCGAAAAAGACCAGCCCTGCCAGCAAGCCGGCCGCCAGCCAGCGCCGATTCTGCTGGACTTCGCCTTGCAGAAATGCGACCGTGCCCGCCCCGGCCAGCACCGCCACGCCAAAAGTGGCAAAGATGGCAAACCTCCCCCAACTGCGCATCCCGGCCAGTCCCGGCAGAAACCAGCGCAGCAGCAGGGCCGGCAGCGGCAGCGCAACCCGGCCGTCGCCGGCCAGCGTGAACCCTTCCCCCACCAGCGAATGCCGGCCGAGCCAGTCCAGCGCGCCGTTGACCGACTGCGCCACGCCGGCCGGTGCGGGTAGCGTGATCACCCGGCCGAAAAGCGTGAACACCGGGCCCAGGCTGAGTACAAGCGCGACCAGAATCCACCAGCCCCACCCCTGGCCGGCAAGCTCCCGGCCGCGTCGCCAGCCATAGATGGCCAGCAGGCTGGCTACCAGCCCCCAACCCAGCAAAAACTCGTACGGCAGTTCACCGGGGTAAAAGGTGAGCTGCTCAATAACCCAGTCGCCCCACAGAAAGTGGCGCGGGTTGGGGGTCAGAAAATCGGTCAGGCTGCCTGACCAAAAGGCGGCTTGCTCTAGCGGCACCGCGCTCTCCCCGGCCTGCTGGACGGAGAGGTAGGGACCCAGAAATGGGCCGGTGACGGCCGCGACGATCAGCGCAAACGCCAGCCCGCCGCGCATCCCGCTTTTCCAATTGGCCCTCAAGGCCATCCGGCCGCGGGCCAGCAGGTAGACCGGCAGCAGCAACCCAAACATCGCCAGGTAGTACCAGCTTGATAGCGTCATAGCGGCGAAAAAGAGGCCGGCCAGCGCGGCGTCCTGCCAGCGTCGCCGGCCGAGGAAGCGGTCCAAAAAGAGCAGCGTCAGCGGTAGCCAGTGGGTGTCCACCAGTGGCAGGTTGCCGGCGATTCGTGCCATCCGATACGGGCAAAAGGCAAACACCATCCCAGCCACCACCCCGGCCGGGGCGCTGCCGGTCAATTTGCGCACGTACAGGTAGGTGAACAGCCCGGTGAGCGCAAACGAAGCCAGGATGAAGAGGTTGTAGGTTGCCACCGGCCCCCAGAGCGCGGTCAGCGGCAGGCCCAGGTAGGTATGGCTGGGTGTAATCTCCCCGTAGGCCAGCGGATAGCCGTAGGGGTAATAGATGTGCGGCACGATCAGTGGGGACTGTCGCAGGTCCAGCAGTGCATGCTTCACCCACCAGACCTTCCAAACGTATTCCAGGTTGTCGCCGTGGAAAGGGCCGATGATTGCCGTGCCCAGGTTGGCCGCCAGTGGCCAGGTGACCACGACGCCCAATGCAGCAAAGAGCAGGGCGACCCACAGAGTTTGCCGCTTCACGGCCGCATCTCCCCGGCCGGCGGCCGACGGCGATAGAGCAGCCAGTGGCCGGCCGCAGCCGCCGCAGCCAGCACCCCGGTCTGCAGCCAGGTGATCGCCGTGGGCGCAATCAGGCTGGGCCAGATGGTGTTCAGGTCCAGTCCGAAGCGAGCCGCGAGCCAGCCAAACAGATGGCTCCGGCCGGTGAGGTGGTTATAGCGCAACAATGGGTTTAGCAGGAATAACAGGCTCGTCGCTGCGCCGATGGTGGCAGCAATCCAACCCGTCACCCGGCGGGCGGGCGGCGCCATCTCTGCCAGGGCCAGCGCTGCCAGTGGGGCCAGGTAGGGCAGCAGGGGGACCATCATCCGCGCCGGTGGGTTCCAGCCGCCAAACCAGTGATCGTAGCTGCCGAGGAAGAGGAGGTACGGTAGCCAGAGCCAGTTCCACACGGGCCAGTTCGGCCGGCGGCGCAGCGCGCCGTACAGCGCCAGTAGGTAGATTGGCGCATAGGGCAGCAGCCCGACCTCCCGGTCCAGCCAGAGGCCCGGCAACCCGGCCGGCAGCACGTCCAGCCCCACCCGGCCATAGTCCCCCAGCGCCGGCAGGCGGCCCAGCATGACCCAGTTGTGCAGGTAGGGCAGCACCAGACCGCCGGCCGCCACCCCTGCTATCCACCGCCGGCCGCGCAGCCAAAGCGCCAAGATCAGCGGCAGGGCCAGCAACGCGTAGCGCGGGTTGAGCCAGGGCAGGAAGAGCAGGGCGGCTAACGCCAGCCACCGGCCGTGTCCCTCCGGCCGCAAAAGCCCGTAGCGCAATGCCAGCGTCAACGCCAGCGCGGCCGGCAGTTCCGCAAAAAGCAGCGGCGCATACAGGGTGAGCGGCGGGGAGAGCGCTATCCCGGCCCATGCCAGCCAGATCGCGCCCCGGCCAGGGACCAGGTCGCGCATCAACCCGTGGAGTTGAACGGCCAGTACGGCCGCCAGCGCCACCAGCCACAGGCTGGCTCCCACCTGCCGCCCTAGCGCCCAGCCGGGCAACAGCAGCAGTGGCAGACCCACACCATGTTTGGAATAAAGCTCGCCGCCCTGGCCGGGCAGGCTGTGCCAGTCGATCTCGTCCGCGGTGATTGGTTGCGGGTAAAAGGCACGGTAGCTTTCATCGGCAAACTCGTCTGCCAGGTCCAGGTCGGCATCCTGCCACAGGCTGGCGGCCGTCAGCAGGTAGTACACCTCATCACCGGTGAGGTAATAGGACGGCCGGAGCATGGTCAGCAGAAAATAGGCCGCATAACCCAGGAAAACCAGCAGAAACAGGCGCAGCGGCAGCGGGTCGCGGCGCATCTCAGCTTTTCTCCGGCCGGGCCAGCCAGGGCTTGGCCAACGCGGATCCCAGTCCCAGCAGCATCAAGGTCCGCGCCGCCACCGTCAACCAGAGCCACTCGGATAGCCCGCGGCTGAGCAGAACCGGCCACTCCAGAAAGTTGAGCAGCCCAAAGAGCACGCAAAAGGTCACGCCGTTTCGGCCGGGGAAGGCTAGCAGCACCAGCGGCAGCAGCATCAGTTGCCACTGCGGGCTCCATCCCTTGGACCAGAGGAGGAAGAGGGCGAAGGTCAGGGTAACGAAAGAGACGAGCAGCCGCGCATCGGCCGGGCTTTCGTCTTCCGTTGACCGTCCCTGGCTGGCGCGCACCAGCCAGAACAGATATAGTCCAGCGGCCACAAAGGGGATCAGCGTCAGCCAGCCAGGGACGCGTTCCGGGTTGCCCTGCGATTTGGTCGCCAGCGCCGGATCCAGGTGCTCCACGTCCGGTCCAACGTTGCCGGTGCCCGTGTTGCCGTCGATCAGCGCCCAGACCGTTTGCCAGGAGGATTTGGCGGCCTGGGCCTTGAGTGAGGCCCACCCGAATTCAGGGCTGATGGCGAGGAGTGGCCCAAAGACCAGCGCACAGACGGCCGCGACGATCAGCGTATAGCGCAGCGCATTCCTTGCCGGCCGCGCAGCCCAGACGGTGGGCAGCAGCAGAACTGGCAGGTACTTGGTCATTACCCCCAGCCCCAGCGCCACCGCCGAGCGTTTATCCCGGCCGGCCAGCAACCAGTCCAGCGCCAGCAGTAGCCAGAAGGCGGTCATGCTGTCGAACGTGCGCCAGGTGTACACCATCCCCACCGGCAGCGCCAGGTAGACCCACGCCGTCTGGGTTGCCACCCGCTCGTTCCACAGCCGGCCGGCCAGCCGGTGCAATAGGATCAGATTGCCGGCATCAAAGGCCAGCATTGCCAGCGCCAGGGCGTAGGCGTAGCTGTGCAGCGCGCCGCTGGTCACGGCCGTCAGTTGGTACAGGATGATGGAAAGCAGCGGGAAGAGCGGCGGGAACTCGTACCAGTAATCCAGGAATGGCAGCAAGCCGCTGCCGGAAAGCCGCGCCAGGTTGAAATAGTGTTCGTAATCGCCATAGGCGAGAAAAGATTCCGCCGGAAAGGCGGCCAGGAGCATCAGTCGGGAGCCGACGAATACAATCAGGATGAGTCTGAGGTCGGGGTTGAGACGCAGTCGCTTCATGGCCCCTCGCCCAGCGCGTAGAGTTGGTAGACGCCGTCCAGGTCGGCTTGTATTGGCAGCTGTGTGAGTAGCTCGTCGAGCGCTTGCCAGTCGGCCGGGGAGTATTCCGGTCGGTTGCGCCGCTCAAAGTCCGCGCCAACCCGGTAGAGCAATAGATGGGTCAGACCTTGCTCCTGCCAGGTCTGCAGGACGGCCGCAGGGTCGCCGTGAGCGCGGCGGTCCACGTACCAGCGGTCAATCAGCACGTCCGCCTGGGAATGGGGCGGCGCATACAGTCCGCGCGGCTCCCAGAGAAAGAGAGCCCGCGACCCGGCCGGCAGCTCTGAAACCGTCCGCATGGCCGGGGAGTACCAGCCCAACGCGTCGTCGAGGTACTGCTCTTGGGGGCGAACGCCCAACAGCACCCCGGCCGGGTTGAGTTGTGCCAGGGATACCGCATCCTGCCAGAGGCTCAGCCCCAGCGCCACCAACACTACTGCTCCCAGCACCCGGCGCAGCCGCACCTGATGCACGACCACCTCCTCCAGCGCCTGCCAGCCCCAGCCGGCCGCCAGCGCCGCGGCCGGTAGCAGCGCAAAATAGAGTCGGGTCTGCTGCAGAAAATGGGAATGGGCACTGCCTAACGCCACACCTGCCCAACCGATCAGCAGCCAGAGCGCGACCATTCGGCCGTTGTCTTTCCGCCAGCGGGCCAGCAGGCCGGGTAGCGCAAACAGCAGCAGCAACGGGCCAATGTCGGCTGCGTAGCCTGGCGTGGCCTCCACCCCCCACCAGGTTGCGGCCAGCGGCAGCCAGAGCCACTGACCGTCGAGCGCAGCCTCTCCCCCCCGATAATAGGCAACCCGGTCTGCGCTCATCCAATCGGTGGGGGCAAAATAGGGGTAGATCGGGTTGCCTGTCGCCAGCGCGTTCTTGAGCAGCCACGGCGCAAAGATCACCAGTGCGATCAGACCAGCCCCGGCCGCCTGCGCCAGCCAGTTGGGGCCAAGTTGGCGGCGTTGCAGCAACAGCCCCAGCAGCATAATAGGTAGCAGCAGCCCGGCCGTCAACTTGACGCCCAGCGCCAGCCCTGCCAGGACGCCGGCCCACAGTGGCCAGCGTCCGGCCGGGGCGCGCAGAGTGGGGCGCTCGGACCTGTGCCCCTGCAGCAGCGCAATCAGGACGCCCAATCCGTAGAGTGCCGCCAGCCCATCCACGTATCCCCAGGCCAGCATGCCGCGGAACGAAAACCCAACCAGGAGTGCGATAGGGGCCAGCCAGCCACCGGTGGACCCGGCTCGTCGCTCGGTAGCACCCAACACGCCGGCCAGCAACACGGCCGTAAAGCACCAGGCCAGCGCGCCGGCCGTTTCGTACCCCCGCAGGGCGATGGCCCAGGTATAGAGCATATTCGCCAGTTGCGGCTGACCCCAATAGGGGTTGCCCGCCACAAAGACAAGCCGGCCGGCCGCCAGGTAGCGCCGCGGCAGTTCGAACTGGTACATCAGCGTGTCCCACTTGGTGGGTGGGGCCAGCGCAAAGAGTAGCCCGGCCGCCAGCAACAGGCCACTGCCCAACGCCAGCGTTTTGCCCAGCCGGCCGGTGTGTGCCCACAGCCGCTCAACGTCCTTTAATTGGCCCAGCCAGGCCCAATGGCTGCGCCACAACGCTACCCAGCCGGCCGCCAGCACGATCCAACCAGCCAAAAAGCTATACAGCCCCATCGCTCCCAGGGCCAGCCAGAGCAAGCCCAGTAGCCCCCAGCCAAGCGCTGCCTGTACGGCCAAGCGCTCCAGCGGAGTCAGGTCGGGGGCCGGCAGCACCTTCCAGCCGAGACCGCCAGCCAGCCCGGTGATGGCAAGCGCCAGCGTCAGGTCCAATGCTGAACGTGCCAGGGCGGCCGCCTGGCCTGGGGAGACCGGTTTGTGCACGTAGTAATACCCGGCCAGTACCAGCGCACTCCAGAGCAAGGCTGCCAGCGTCAGCCAGAGCAAGCGCTTGGGTTGCTTCACGGCCGAACCCCCATTGACTCTGCGTCACGCAGCAGCCAGCGCCGGCCGGCTAGCATCGCCAACCCCAACAGCAGTGGCGGTGGGATGAACATGATGGCTTGTTCTTGATTGCCCACCACGGTGGCAAAGTGCAGCCACCACATTCCCACCAGCGAGGTCAACATGGCGACCAGCATCGTCAACCGCCCGGCGCGGCCGGCGCGGTCCAGTGCGGCGAGAAGCCATAGGGTGGGCACCAGCATCAGCACATAGTTGGTGGTCGCCGAGCGAGGTACGATCAGGTTGGAGATCACCAGCGTCACCCCCAGCGCCCAGTGAAACCTGCAATCGCCGCCAGGCCGCAGGGCCTGCCACCAGGCCGCCAGCATCCCGGCCGCCAGCACCGCCGCCAGCGCCAGCTCCCCGGCCGAGCCCAGTTCGGGCCACGCCAGGTGGGTCAGCAGCCAGACGGGGCTTTGACCTACTGTGTAGTCGCTGTACATGCGGATTCGCATCCACCACTCGCTGATCCAGGTAGGGAGCGCCAGCAAACTCCCGGCGGTCAGCAAAGCCAGCGTCCCCACAAAGCCGCCCACAAAGCGCCACCGGCCGTGCGTGGCACCCCAGAGTAATAAAAAGGGCACGATCAGAAAGACCAGCGGTGGTTTGACGGTCGCCAGCACCAACAGGGCCCCGGCCGCCAGCTCTTGCTGACGGCGTAACAGGTAGAGCGTCCCGGCAAGCGAAAAGAAACCCAAGATGGCAAACTGCCCCAGGATGATTCCCCGTGCCTGTGGGTAGTAGAGCAGCACCCAGGCCAGCACCAGCCCCAGCAGCCAGCCGCGCGGCCGCCAGCGGACCAGTTCCATCGTCATGGCTGCGCCAGCCAACAGGGCTGCCTGTAGCAGCGTCATGTAGATGGCGCGACCCACGGCATAGTCCAGGAATGCAAACGGCCCGTGTAGGATGATCGAGTAAAACGGGTAGACCATCCGGTTCTCATCCTCGCCCGGCAGGGCCGGGCGGCCGCGCAGAACCTGCTGGGTGTAGAGGGCGGCCTCGTCGGAATAGGGGCTGGTTCCATCTTTGAAGAATGGCTCCCAGGCCGTGGCGTGGTTGACAAAGTCGTTACCTCCCGGTAGCTGGGAGGTGAAAAAGCGCCAGGTGGCCCAGGTGTACAGCACTGCCAGCGCCAGCAGTAGCCCGGTCGCGAACCAGGATTGGTGTCTCCGCGCCATCACGGTTTCCCTTCTTGATCGCTTGAACGGTGCTGCAGTTGCCAAACCTGCACCTCACCCTGTTGGAACGCGAGTTGTGCGCCGGGAAGGTTGGCCGGGTCCCAGTTGCCCAGCTCCCGTTCGGCCGGGCCCCACCAGATCAGGTCCACACCATATGTGGCCAGGATATCTGGTTGGCCGGCCGTGTAGAACCGTGCTACGTTGGCCCGTTTCTGATCCGCCTCCAGCGTCTCGATCGGGTGGCCGAGCACCGGCACGGCGCTGCTAAAGGCCGGAATCCAATTGCCGGTCTGCTCGGCCGCCAACACCACTGGATGGCCGGGTTGTGCTGCCAGCCAGTCTAGCGCAGCCAGAGTGGAGTCCCAGAAGAAGAGGCTAGGGGGATGTTCCCTTACGTAGGCCGCTGCGCCCAGGCCAAACAGCAGCGGGTAACTAATCAGCAGCAGCGACAGGACGGCCAGCACGGGCGCGGCTGCCAGCCTGCGCCTGCGCGCCTGGGCAAGCCAGGGGAACAGGTGGCGATCCAGCCAGAACCCGGCCGGGACCGCCATGGCGAGTTGCGCACCCCCAATCAGCCGCCGACTGAGCGAGAGCGGGACGTAGAGCATGACCGGCAACGCGGCCCACCAGGCTACCAGCGGCAGCCGGACCTCGTCCCGCCACCAACGGCCGGCCAATACGCCCAGCGCGGCCGGCAACAGAAAGGGGCCGATTCCGGCCAGTACGTTGAGCACCGGCGGGGTGTCAAACGGATTCTGTGCGCCCCAACCTGCCATCGCCGGGTTGGCCTGGAAGATCCAGTAAACATAAATCAAGTAGGGGGTGATGGGAATGGCCGCCGTGGCCGCCAGCCCGAGCTCCCGGCCGGGAAACCGGCGTCGCGCCAGCCCAAGTGATCCCAGGTATGCCGCCAGCACACCCAGGAGTATCAAGCCGTACTCCGGCCGGCAGAGCGTCATCCCCAGCCCGCCCAGGCCCAGCAGGAACGCTCGGCCAGCACCACGGCCGGCGCGCAGCAGCGCAAACCCGGCCGGCAGCAGCCAGATCAGCAGTGCCAGTGCCCAAATGATGTGCGGCGGGCCAAAAAAGACCGAGTAGAGGAATGCGTCGGGGGCGACGCTGGCAAAGGCTACGTAAGTGGGATTGAACAGTGAAATCAGCCAGCCAACCCCGCCGCCAAAGAGCGCCATTCCCCAGGCCAGTAGCGCGGCGCGGCCGGCCGGCACAAAGTGGCGCACGAAACCGATCCCGGCCGCCAGCACCGCCGTCGAGCCGGCCAGCCGGAATAGGTGATAACCAGTGATGAATGGCAACCCCAGCGCGCCGGTGACCTTGCCGGCAAGCAGGTAAAAAACGTACAGGAATACGCCGTTGTGTGATTCGGTGGTGTAGGGGAGGTGGAACAGCCAGTTCCCGTTTGCCCCCTGCCGCATCTTGGCCAGGTAGGAAAAGCCGTCCTGCTCAAAGATGAAAAAGCCGCCAAAAGCGTGTGGCTGGTCTGCCACCCTATATCCAACCAGGTATGGCAGATTGGCCCACAGGATTGCCAGCGCGCCCAGTGCGATGAACCATTTATTGTCGGATAAAGACTGCCGCCATTTCATCGCGATACGCCTGTTCCCACCCCCGGCCGGGCGAATCCTGCAACGCGCGCTCTGCCAGCATTCGTCCCAGCATGCTTTGCGGCTCAATCAGCACCAGGTTGATCCCCATCTGGTCCAGCTTGTCTTCCCAACCCTCCTGGGTAAACACGATCGAGAGGTACTCACGCAGAAATGCGTCGTCGTACAGGTCGGTCCGGCCGTCCACGAACACGGGGTACTCGGGCAACGCCCAAATCAGGTAGCCGCCCCAGTTGTAGCTATTGAGGATCGGCCCGGCCGGCCTGGTCTCCCGGATGTGCGCCACCGCCTCCACTGGCACCATGGCAGCCACGGCCGCCTCGTTGAGCGCCAGGCTGAGCGGCTGGCTGATTTTGACCAGTGCTGCCACCATCACCAGCGCCAGCAGCGCCCAGTTGAGCGCAAACAGCCGGCCGCTCCGCAGCGGCGGGCGAACCCGGCCGGTTCGCCCCAGCCGCTCGCGCCAGGACGCCAGCGCCTCGGACCCGTAGCGTACCACTACAGGGGCTGTCACCAGCGCGAACGGGGCAATGTTGCGGCCGGCCAGCAGGGACATGTAGGTAAACAGCGCCACCAGCGTCAGGTCGGTGAAATCGGCCCGCCGGCCGGCCAGCCCAAGCGTCGTCAGGGCGGCCAGCAGCAGCCAGATGAACGGGTGCAGGTGCAACTGGTGAAAGTCCGGCGGCCGCCACTCGGCGATAAAATCCTGCAACACGCCGATCCCCACCGTGCGGAAGGGGTAACCCCACATCTGGGTTCCATTGGGATTGAGCGGCACCACCAGCAGGCAGAGCAGCAGCGCCAGCGCCAGCCGGCCGATCTGTTCCCAGCTCATCCCATCGTTGCGCAGCACGCGGTTGCCGACCTCGCCAAAGAGGTAGGCCACGATCAGGATGAAGCCGAGCGCAAAGCCGCCGTGCAGGTTGACCCACACCAGCATGATCGCGGGCAGTAGCCAGATAGCTCTGCGGTCGCCCTGCTTGTAGCGGTGGAGCAACGTGGCAAAAATGGCCGTCAGGGCAAAGCTAAAGATCTGCGGCCGGGCGGCCCAGATCACCCCAGAGGTGGCGGTGGCGATGATTAGCACAAACGCGCGCAGCCACTTATCACCCGGCCGGCACTGGAGCCAGACAAAGGCAAACGCGGCCACTACCAGGGTTGCCACCAGCAGTGCTAGCCCGGCGTAGCCAAAAGCATCAAATGCCCCGTAAAGGAATACCTGCGCCAGCCAGCCGTGGTCAATCCAGGGTTTTCCGGCCTGGGTGTGGGAAAAGGGGTCGGCCGTGGGCACCGCTCGGTGCTCCACAATCCACCGGCCGGATTGCAGATGCCACCAGGTGTCCGTGTCGGTTGGGGCGCGCACTGCCATGGTCAAGATGGCGATGAACACGATTGCCGTTACCAGCCGGTCCAGTGTCAGGGCCTGGGCGATTTGTCTGAGCTTCATGGGTGGCCGAATCCGATTTCCTGCGGCTCCACTTTGCGGGTCAGGTTGTAGAACAGATGATACGGTCCAATCTGTTTTTCGGCAAATCCAACGCCGGCCGCCACCAGCCGTTCCGCCAGCAGCGCGTCCATGTCCGGATGGATACTGGTAATATAAACTGCATCCTGCGCCTGGTCCACCGCGGCCGTGTAGGGTAGGTAACGGTCGTCGGCCGGATTGTAGCTCAGGTCCGGTTTGTATGGCAGTTGAGAGGAGAGGATGATCCGCTCTTGCGAAAGAAAGGCGAGCCGAAAGGCGACGAAATAGTTGCTATAGCCATGGGTTACGCCGTTGGCCTGCAAAAAGGCGATCAGCGCGTCGTCGTGGGCGTTGTCAAACCGGTTGCTGGGGTCGAACTGAGTGGTTAGTCCCGGTGGATTGTGGGCGATGGCGATGCAGTTGCCCAGCAGGTTGAACCCCAGCAGGAGGGCCAGCCCGGCCGCTGCCAGCCAGCGGTGTTTTGCACGGACCGCGGCTAACAGATCGGCCGCCCACAGTGCCAGCGGAACGGTCAGCGGCAAAAAGTAGCGGCCGGTGGCGTCGGTGCCAAAGCGGGACAGAAGAAAGGTGAGCATCAGCGTCCCGGACGTCGCCACCAGAAACAACAGGCCGGTCCGCCGCTCCCGCCCGGCCTGGCGCAGGGCGCGGGCGAACGCCGCCAGATACACCACCAGAGCCAACACGCTCAGTGGCAAAAGCAGGTACTCGGCCGACCATGGGAAGCGCATCCCCAGCACGGCTGGCAGGCCCAGCAGCAGCATCCCTGCCAGCCGGGTGAGCAAGGGGACCGCGCCAATGCCAATCCCGCTCTCCTCGGTCCCGGTTAACATAAAGTGTAGGGCGGACCAGTCATGGGTGAGGTTGTGCCACCACCAGGGCCCGCTGAACAGGAAAAAGGCGGCCGCCGCAATTAAGGGGCACACGGCCGTGTGCCCCAGCGAGGTCGTGCGCCCCAGCGAGGCCGTGTGCCCCAGCGTGGTCATGCGCCCCAGCAAAAGGGCGCCGGCCACGGGCAACAGGTAGGGCACAATTAGCGCAGAGGTCCAAAAGCCAAGCCCGGCCGCCGCCCCCAGCCCCAACCAGGCACGCCAATCGCTGCTCCGGCTGGTGGCAACGGCGTGCCCCCACAGTAACACCAGGTTGCCCAGCAGCAGAATCTCCCCATAGCCACCCAGTGTGGCGGTCGTATAGGTGCTCATCAGCACGGTGGGGAGGGCCACTAGCAACGCGGCCGCGCCGGCCGTCCAGCGGTCATGAAAAAAACGTACTCCCAACGCATAGGTCGTGGCGACGATTCCCATGAAAAGCGCGCTCTGCACCAGCCGCACCACTAGCACCGACTGGCCCAGCAGCGCAAAGCCGGCCGCAATCAGCGTGGCATCCAGGCTGCCCATGTATGATTGTCCGTAGAAGAAAATTGGCCATTCCCCCTGCAGTGTGTGGCGCGCCATCAGTGCCACCACTGCCTCATCGGAGTTGAACGGCACCGCCCCGGCCGCCAGGATGACCGCGCGCAGCGTCAGCGCGGCCGCCAGTGCAAGAACAAGCGGCCAATGGCTCCCCAATTTGCGGGCGTTGTTCATAGTTCTATTGTAGCCATCGGGCAGCGGTTGCAAATGGTAGAATCCGGCTATCCGTCCACAAAGGTGGCATCGGCCGGCATGCCCGGCTTGAGCAATCCCCGGCCGTTTGGAACGACGATCTCCACCGGGTAGAATGTGTTCAGCCTCTCCTCCACCGTGGTCACGTTGCGCGGGGTGAACTCGGGTTGGTCGCCGATGCGCGTCACTTGGCCGGCAAAATTCCGGCCGGGGAAGCTGTCCACCTGCACCAGCACCTGCTGCCCGTATCGTACCTGCCCAATGCGGTTCTCCGGCACGAAAACCACCAGCGTCACCTGGCTCAGGTCCGCCAGGGTGAGGATGGTAGCGGCCGGGGCGGCCAACTCGCCCGGCCGGAGCACCTGGTTCAACACCAGCCCGTCAATTGGGCTGGTGAGGGTCAGTTGATTGATTTTGACCTGCAGGACGGCCGCTTCGGCTTCCGCCTGCAGGACGGCCGCTTCGGCTACGGCAACCTCCTCGGCTGTGGGGCCAGTCAGCAGGTCATCCAATTCCGCCTGTCTTACCACCACGGCCGCCTCCGCCAGGCGGTATTGCCCCTCAGCCATGTTGGCTTGCGCGATGAGCGCCAGCGGTTGCTGGCGGATGGTCCACAACCAATAGTGCAACTGCTGCGCGGCCAACAGGTCGGACCTGGCGGCCGAGAGCGCGTCGTTTGTCGCCTGGACTTGCAGGTCTGCCACCCGGCGTTGCGTGCTCCCGGCTATCTGCTGGTCCCGCCACAGCATCGCACTGGCCAGTTCAGCTTCGGCCAACTCGACACCCTGTTCAGCCAGCGCCACCTGGGTGCGGGCTTGGGCCAATTGTGCGTCCAATTCCTGCGGGTCCTCAATACCTTTCAGCGCGTTCTGCCAGGCGGCCAGCGCGCCATCCTGCTGCGCTTTTGCCAGCGCCAGGGAGGCATTGGCGGCCGCAATCTCTTCCGCTCGCGGCCCGGACTGGACCACAGCCAGGTCCGCGCGAGCGGTGACCACGGCCGCTTCCGCCAGCGAAAGCTGAAGCAACAACGGGGTGGCGTCCAACTCGACCAGCACATCACCCGCGTGAACCTGTTCGCCCAGCCCCGGCCGGACCGCCACTATCCGCCCACCGTGTTCGCTGGCGACCCGCACTTCCTCTGCCTGGATGGTGCCGGAAGCGACCAGCGGTTCGGCCCCGTTGGCATGGGTCGTGCCCCGGCCGGCCGGGAGCAGCAGCGCCAGCCCGTAGGCAGCCGCCAGCCCAACTGTGTATCTGCTTCTCGCGTTCATTGCTCCCCTCCGCTGCTCAACTCGAAAACCACATCGGCCGGCATGCCCGGTTTCAGCGCCGCTCCCTCGTTGGTCACCCGGACCTCCACCGCAAAGACCAGGTTGACGCGCTCCTCCTGGGTCGCCACATTGCGCGGGGTGAATTCGGCGCGGTTGGCGATCTGTTCCACCTGACCGACAAAACTGCGGCCGGAGAAGCTATCTACCGTGATCTGCACTGGTTGGCCCAGGTGCACCTGACCCAGGCGGTTCTCCGGCACGTAGACCACCAATTTCAGCCGCTCCAGATTGGCCAGGGCGAGCAGGGTTGCGCCCTGGGCTGCCACCTCTCCCGGGCGCGCTGCCAGGCTCACCACTGTCCCTTCCCTCGGTGCAGTGAGGGCCAGCATCTCGCGCTGGCGCCACAGCGCAGCCACGACCGCTTCCGCCTGCGCCACCCGCGCTTCCAGCGCAGTGATCTGTTCCGGCCCCGCCCCGGCCGTCAGCCTATCTACCAGCGCCTGTGCGGCCGCCACCTGCGCCTCGGCCTGCGCCAGCGCGCTGACCGCCTGGTCCACCTGTGCTTCCAGCAGTTGCGGGTGATCGCGCTGCTGGTAGAGATGATAGAGCGAACTCGAGATTCCTTGCTGCTGCGCCGTGGCCGCGTTGACACCTACCCAGGCCTGCCACCACTGGTTGGGCGTCAGGTGGAATTCGTAGGGAATGCTGGCAGACCGATAGAGTTCGTACCGGCCGTCGTGGATGTGCAACTCCCAGTCGCCGTAGGTATAGTCACCATCGGCCAGGCCCGGCAGCAAGTCGATGATCTCCGGGGGCAACTCGATGGGCAGGTCATCCACCGAACCACTGGCGACCAGCGTCCTGAGCCGACCGTCACTCCCCACCTGCGATTGGATGTCTTCAAAAGCATTCTTGGCAATCTCGATGGCGTCTTTGCGCGCGGTAGCCTGGGCGACCTGGTAGCTGGCGGCTTGCGCCTGGGCCTGGGCGACCGCAATCTGCAACTGGATGTCCTGCGGGTTTTCCACCAACGCCAGCGTGTCGCTGATTGCTTGTTGTGCGGCGATTCGGCCGGCCTCCGCCAGCGCCAACTGCGCTTTGGCCACCTCGATCTGGCCCGGCCGGGCGCCCGCCTGCGCCTGGGCCAACCCGGCCTGCGCCACCGCCAGCAATGTCTCGGCCGCCTCTATCTGCGCGTCGATCAGCGCTGTGTCCAGTTGCACCAGCAGATCGCCTTGCTGCACCCGGTCCCCTTCCGCCACCGGGATGGCGGCGATCCGGCCGCCCAGTTCGCTGGCAATCGCCACCTGCTCTGCCTGGATGATGCCGGTGGTCTGCAAGGCGGGCTCTCCGTCGCCAGCAGCCCCACCCAGCAACGCTTCGCCGCGCTGCCGCAGGTCGGCCGGCAGGACGGTGATCACCTGGCGCAGCCGCTGCTCTGGGGAATGCCCCGGCCGGGTTAGCCAGAGGGCGAAAACCAGCACTCCCAGGCAGGCTCCCAGCAAGGCTGCTAGCCCGCGGCGCAGACGTTTGGTCCGTGGTTCGTTTTCTTGGCTCATACTATTTATCCTCAACTCTGGCCTTGACGGCCGAGATGAACACATCCTCCAACGTGGGGGCGATCCAGGTGATGCTGTTCACCGGAATGCCTTCCCTTTCGAGTAGCGCCCGGATGGGGGCCTGGGCAGCATTGGCATCCGGGGCCACGGCGTGGATCTGCGCTCCGTAGAGGGCGACATCGTCGAGCGGCAGCCGGCCGGCGATGATCGCGCGCTGCAGCGCGCGCATGGCAGCCTCGCTGTTGGCGCAGTCGATCTCCAGCACATGGCCGCGCATTTGTGTCTCCTTCAGCCGGCCGGGGGTGTCCAGCGCAATCAGCCGCCCCTGGCTGATAAACCCAACCCGTTGACATAACTCAGCCTCGTCCATGTAGTGGGTGGTCACCAGCACGGTGACACCCTCCCCGGCCATGCGGTAGATCAGCTCCCAAAACTCGCGCCGGCTGATGGGGTCTACACCGGCCGTCGGCTCGTCCAGGAATACCACCTGCGGCCGGTGGACGATGGCGCAACCCAGCGCCAGCCGCTGCTTCCAGCCGCCGGAGAGGTTGGCGGTCAGCTCGTCTTCCCGCCCCACCAGCCCGGCCATGGCGATGATTTCATCGCGCCGGCGGCGCAGGTGCCGGCCGCCCAGGCCGTACGCCTGCCCGTAAAAGCGGATGTTCTCTTCGGCCGTCAGGTCGTTGTAGAGCGTAAAGAGCTGGGACATGTAGCCAACGTGTCCTTGCATGGCCTTGGCCTGTTGGGCCGGGTTGTACCCCAGCACGTGGCAACTGCCGGCCGTGGGGGTGAGCAGGCCAAGCAACATGCGGATGGTGGTGGTTTTGCCAGCCCCGTTGGGGCCCAACCAGCCGTAAACCTCGCCCCGGCCGACCTCAAAGCTGACGTTGTCCACCGCCGTGAAGCGGCCGAAACGCTTGCTGAGGTTGTTGACGACGATAGGCGAGAGGCGAGGAACGAAAGACAGCTCTTTCTCCGCTTTCTGCCCGTCGCGTCTCTCGCCTCTTGCTGCGGCTCTCATTGTAAGGGCTGGCTCCGTATCAGGCTGATGAACGCCTCTTCCATGCGCGGCTCGATTTCACGCATTCCTTCGCAGGTGACGCCGGCAGCCGACAGTGCGGCCTGGATTTCCGTTCCGCGCTGCGCTGGATCATCCACAAAGACGTGCAACATCAGACCATAAGTCTGGGTTTCTAGCACCCCGCTCAGACCTGCCACCTGCGAGGCGGCGCGCTGCAGGTCAGATGGAGTGAACTCCAGCAAGCGGCCGGGGACGGTTTGCTTGATAGCTCTGGGCGTGTCGCAGGCAACCAACCGGCCGGTGTACATCAGGCCCACCCGGTTGCAGCGTTCGGCCTCATCCATGTACGGTGTGCAGACCAGGATGGTGAGCCCCATTTCCGCCCGCAGGTTGCCCAGCAAATTCCAAAACTCGCGCCGGCTGACCGGGTCCACCCCTAGAGTAGGCTCATCCAGCATCACCACCTGTGGTTGGTGAATCAGACTGCAGGCCAGCGCCAGCTTTTTCTTCATCCCGCCGGATAGCCGGCCGGCCAACCGGCCGGTGAACTGGCTCAGCCCGGCGAAATCCAGCAACTCTGGGATGCGCCGCTGCTGCTCCCGCCGGCCGACCCCCTGGACGCGGGCAAAAAAGCGCATGTTCTCCAGCACGGTCAGGTCAGGCGGCAGGGTGAACTGCTGGGCGATGTAGCCAACGCGCTCGCGGATGGCGTAGGTGTCGCGCATCGAGTCGTAGCCCAGGATGGCGCTCTCGCCGGCCGTGCGCCTCAGCAGCCCCAGGATGACCCGCACGGCGGTGGTTTTGCCCGCCCCGTCTGGGCCAATCAGGCCAAACGTCTCGCCGCGTCTGATCTGCAGGTCAATTCTATCTACGGCCGTCACCGTGCCACGATGGGCGGTGAACTGCTTGACCAGCCCGTCTGCCAGGATGGCGGATTCCGCTCTATTGACCATCAGTCCAGCCTCTTTTTAAAGGTGGCGGCCGCGGTCGCCATTGCCACGCCGCCATATACCAACAGCACAACCACATCGTTCCACAGAAAAGAGATATCCAGCCCCTTTGTAAATACGCCGCGCACGATGCGGATATAGTAGGTGAGGGGGATGAAATTGCTCACCGCCCGCACGGCCGGGGGCATGGGCGCGCGGGGGTAGATAAAGCCGGTCAGCAGCAGACCCAATAACATCAGCAGCGTTGTTACCTGCTGGGCCTGCCGCTGGTTGTGGGTAATGGTGGAAATCAACAACCCCAGCCCCAGCCCGGAAACCAGGAACAGCAGTGAGAGCCAGGCATACAGCCAGGGATCGCCGCGGAACGGGACGCCAAACCAGTACACGCCCAGCAGGGTGACGGTGGCCAGGCCGAAGGAGGTGACCAGAACGTTAGGGACCATTTTGGCCACCATCAACTCCAGCGGCCGGGTGGGGGTAGCCAGCAGTTGTTCGATTGTGCCCAACTCGCGCTCGCGCACCACCGCCACGGCCGTCAGGTTGACCGTCAGCAGTTGCAGCAGAATGCCAGCCATGGCGGGCACAATAAAGATCATGTCATCCAGGGTGGGGTTAAAGAGGACGCGGGTAGAGGTGGAGATGGTGGTTGTGTTCAGGCTGGCTCCCATCCGGCCTGCCTTTTGCGCCAGCAGTTCCAGCGCGCGCTGCTGTGCAATGGCCCCGGCCGCGCTGTAACCGGATTGCACGGTGAACGAATCTGAGCCATCCAGCAAGACGAGCACTTGCGCCGTCCCGCGCTCCACTTCGGCCGCGAAATTGGGCGGAATCACCACCCCGGCCCGCACTTGCCCCGCGTCAATCGCGTGGATGATGGCCGCTTCATCCGGCAGGTGGTGCGTTACATCAAAGAACCGGGAGATTGCCAGCGCGTCGACCAGGGCCACGCTTTGGCGGTCCAGGCTCAGATCAGCCACGGCCGTGGGGATGTTGTCCACCGTCAGGTCTACCGCGTAGGCAAACAGAAACAGTTCAATCACCGGGATGGAAAGCACGATGACCAGGGTAGCCCGGTCGCGCAGGGTCTGCGTCAACTCTTTGGCTATCAGCGCCGCCAATCGTCGCAACATATTGCTGCCCTAATCCAACCCCTCGCGGAAGGCCCGCGATGCGATTGTCATGATGACGACGATGTAGATACCCATCGCGGCCACCTGCTCCCACAGGAATTCGATCCCCACTCCCTTGGTGATGATGCTGCGTGTGATGGGGATAAAGTAGGTGAGCGGGAACAGGTTGCCGGCAACCCGGATGGCGGCCGGCATGGTGTAGCGTGGAAAGATAAAGCCGCCTATCACAATTCCAATGATGGTGAACATGCCGATCAGTTGCAGCGCCTGCCTCTGGTCGCGGGCGATGGTGGAGATCAGCAGCCCCAGCCCCAGCCCGGAGAAGATGTAGAGGAACGAAAGCCAGATGAAAAGCCAGAAATTACCCTGGAAGGGAACGCGAAACCAAAAGATGCCCAGCCCCAGAATGGTGAGCAGGTTGACCAGCGCCACCAGGATGTTGGGGATGATTTTGCCCAGCATCAACTCGGTCGGCCGGATGGGGGTGACCAGCAACTGCTCGATGGTGCCGACCTCCCGCTCGCGCACCACAGCCATTGCGGTCAGCGTGATGCTCTGCACTTGCAACAGCGTCGCCAACATGCCGGGGATGATGAACCAGAGGTCGTCCAGGTTGGGATTGTATAGGATGCGAATGCGGACATCCAGCGGCAGCAGGTTGTCAGCCCCGGCCGCCAGCCCCGTGCGCGCCACCTTGGCCATCAACACCCGCGTGGCATGTGCCTGGGCAATTGATGTTGCCGCATTGTAAGCGGATTGCGCGGTGAAGAGGTCCGCGCCGTCAATCAGAATCAGTGCCTCTGCATCGCCACGCTCCACATGGGCGCTAAAGTTCGGCGGAATCACCACCCCGACCTGCGCGCTCCCCTCATCCAGCGCGCGAACCACTTCAGACTGGTTGGGGGCATACATCACCACGTCAAAGTAGCCAGAGGCCTCCAGCGCGTCAACATAGGCCTGGCTGGCCAGGTCCAGGCTCTGATCTGCCACTGTTGTGGGGATGTGGTCCACGCTGATGCTGATGGCGTAGCCAAAGAGAAAGAGCTGGATCACGGGAAGGCTTAACTGGATCAGCAAAGTGCGCCGATCCCGCAGGGTCTGTATCAGCTCTTTTTGTATCACCGCCCAAATGCGCCGCAACACGGGGTGTCTCCTCTGGTCAGTCCGGCCGGGCACGCACGCCGTCAAACAGCAAATCGACCACCGTTTCCGCCAGGGCGCGGCGCTCGTCGGCCGAGGGCAGGGGGGCCAGACCGCGCACGGCCGGCAGCAACAAGCTGGCAAACATACCCATCACCAATTGCGCTCCCAGTGCGGGGTCAAACGGCCGGAAAGAGCCGGCATCTACCTGCTGGGCGATATAGGCCGCCAACAGTTGGTGCATCCGCTGCAGCCGCACGGCCACAAATTCCTGCAGAATGCCGTCGTCCACCCAGGCTTCGTGCAACAGGGTTTGATAAAAGGGAAGCTGGGCCTGGGAGATGTCGAGCGCTTTTTCAAACATGGCGGCCGCGGCCGCACGGCTGGTCAACTCATCGCCCTCAGCCAGCGCTCCCTCCATCGGTGGTTCGGTTTCGGTGGCGACGGCCAGCAGGATTTCACGCTTGCTGGCAAAATAGTTGTAGAGTGTGCCTTCGGCCATATCGGCTTCGGCCGCGATCTCTTTGGTGGTGGCGTTTGCATACCCCTTCTGGGCAAAGATCTGGGCGGCGGCGGCAAGAATTCGGTGCCGGCGGCGGGCGATGCGCCGCTGTCGGCGCGCCTCAAATGCGTTCGTTTCTTCAGTCATAATTGCGCCTATTGTAGTGTTTCCTCAAAAAATGAGCGATTGCTCATATCGCAACCAACATTATACGCCTCTCGGATCGGCTGTGTCAAGAGTTGGGTTACAGCAGGCCAGTGCCCAGTTGGGCGCTGGCGAGTGTGGTGTAGGTCGGCCCGGCCGGGCGCAGGTCGCTGCGGATGAGGTGAACCTGCGTCGCGGTCACCCGGCCGACCTCGTCCAGGGTGGCACCTGCCACCACTTGGCCCAGTTTGGCAGCGTCCGCGTGGCTGGCCCGCTTGTTCACCCGGCCCAGAGTGAGGTGCGGAGAAAATGGGCGCTTTTCCGGCCGAAAGCCGAGCGGCTCCAGTTCGCGGTCCAGCGCTGCCTTGAGTGCTGGCAGGAGGCCGGCCGGTTCGTCGATCCCAACCCAAACGACTCGCGGCTGGCGGGTGTTGGGAAAGCAGCCTAGCCGGGCGGCCGCAAAGGTAATGGGGGAGATTGGTGCGGCCGCGGCCTCAATTGCCTGGCTGATCGAATTGAGCTTGGCCGCGGACGTGTCGCCCAGAAAAACCAGCGTCAGGTGCATGGCGGCCGGACGCACCCAGCGCACCGTCGCGGCCGGGACGTGTTGCTCCAGTTGTTGCGCGACCTGCTGCAGCATGCCCTTGAGGTCAGCGGGTAATTCTATGGCAATGAAAGCGCGAATCATTTCAGACATGGCTGGCATCCTGTGCATCCTTTGTCCGGGCCGGGCATCTAAAAGGGGGATTTGGCCGGAGACGGCCGCTCCCTCAAAATTGGTTACGGAGAATGGCAATGAATATGGACATCACTTTTCCTGGCGGCAAACGGGTAGATGCGTCGTTTGGCGAATTTGTGGTTCAAACCGACCAGCCCTGGCAGGGTGGCGGCGAAGGGTCTGCGCCCACCCCGTTTGCGCTGTTTTTAGCCTCCATTGGCACCTGCGCGGGTATCTATGTGCTGGGTTTTTGCCAGCAACGGCATATTCCGACTGATGGGATTCGCATTCATCAGGACCTGGAGTTTAGCCCACTGAGCCGTTTGGTGCAACGGGTTAACTTGACGATCCACTTGCCGGCCGACTTTCCGGAGCAGTATGCTCCGGCGCTGGTCCGCTCGGCCGAGTTGTGCGCCGTGAAAAAACACCTGGAGAACCCGCCCGAGTTCAATGTCCAAACTCACATTGCGGCCGCCTGAGCGCGCGATTTTCCGGCCGTTGGGCAACGTGAGAGCGATTGTGCTATAATTGCGGCCGAAAAGTAATTGCCCAAGGTTGAGCAGTTACGCTGAAAATGTGATCAAAGGAGTTCTGCTATGTTTAGACAGTTAGGCCCGACGGAACTACTCATCATTTTGGGGATCGTGATCCTGCTTTTTGGCGTGGGAAGGCTCTCCAAGATTGGTAGCGAATTGGGGCAAGGAATTCGTGCCTTTAAGGATGGCTTGCGCAGCGACGAGCAAGAGGACCAGCCGGAAGAAGCGGCCGACGAATCCTAGCCACCCAGCTATTCCTGCTTGCCCTATTGGTAAGCAGCATTCCCACTTTACGGGGTGGGGGTTGGAGCTGGGCCGGCGCTGACCCCCATCCACATGAAGGTTTGCCAGTCGGATGGCAAACCAGTGCGCTCCCAAAGAAAGTCGCTGTCGGTGGGCGCGCCATCTCCACGAACCACGCTAACGCGCCAAGCGAACGTCTCGATTTCCCCGGCCGCCGGCTGAATCGTGTCCGGCAACGTCCAGGTGGTGGTTTTGGCAAACCCGCGCACGGCGCGACTGCCCGGCCGGCTCAGGTTGCGGACCTCAATCATATAGTATTCATCAGCGTCCAACAGGCCCACTACGGTCCATTGCAAAGCGACCTGGGTCGAGCGCGGTGGCACCTCGATGCCGGCCGGGGGGTATAGCAACTGAGGAGCCGCGTAGAGAGGCTCGTCCACTGGCGTGGGGGATGGCCCAAAGGTAGGGGAGGGAGCGGGGCCGGGAGTCACCAGTGGAATGCACAGCTTTTGCCCCTCGCGCACCAGGTTCGGGTCGGTGATGTTGTTCACTGACTCGATTAGCTGGACGCTCACTTCGTAGTTGATGGCAATGGCAATCAGTGTTTCCCCGGTCTTGACCACGTGTTCGCGGCACTGCGACCGCACAGCCTCCAACACCTCCAACGTGGGGAGTTGGGTTGCGTTGGGAGTCGGGGTGTAGGTGGGGTAGGGGATCAGGATTTCGGTGCCTTCCTGGATATAGTCGCTGTCGGTCTGCCCGTTGAGTTGCAACAGGCTTTCCAGGCTTACGTCGTAGTAGATCGCCAGCCCCAGCCAGGTATCCCCCGGCCGGACCTGGTGGCGAGAGGGCGGCGGTAGCGTGTGGGTTGGGCCAGGTGTTGGCGTGTCGGTGGGCGGCCGTCGCGTGGCGGTGATCGTCGGTGTCGCTGTGTGAGTGGGCGTGATGCTGGGGGTGTAGGTGGTTATCGAGATATCGGCCGGTGACGAGAAGCCGCGTGTCATGATCAGATAGCCCACGCCGATGATGCAGACGATGGCAACACCCAGCAAGAAATACCGGAGCCGGTTTGACCAGATCTCGCGGCCGGAAAGCGGCTCGGGCACCTCATCCGGTACGGCCGCGAGATCCAGCTCTTCCACGTGGTTGGTTTCTTCGGTCATCAAACACACAGACGGGGCGCTGGCGTCGCCTCAGTCGCCCCGTGTTTCAGCGGCGATTATACCAGAGGCAAAACGAGGCGCAAAAATGTCCTTTTCCCATGCCTGGACAAGTATTGAATAGTGAGTACAATTAGTGCAGAATTTTTGTCAAAAAAATCGTTAAAAAGCCACCTTGCTGGTGGTCTTTTTTTTCTGGAGGTAATCATGCAACAGCTTATAGCACTGGCAATCTATCTTTTCTGTATTGCCAATGGTGGGAACTGCGTTTTGGTGGAAGATGCTCACATTACAGAATATGCGCCCGAATTGGGCGGCCATAACTGCGAAGAGCCATGCGACAAAACTGCCTACATGACGCCGATCATCTATGGCGAAACGGCCGCCTGCGGCCCCAACATACCGTATGGCACCCGTGTCTACATCGAAAAAGTTGGCTGGCGGACCTGCCAGGATCACGGCGGTGCGATTGATGATGAGGAGGTGGATGTCGCAGTGCGACCGGACGAACTGCTCCGGCGCGGTATCAGCGGTTACAAGGACGTAGTGTGGTTGTTCCCTGACGATTCCCGTTAAGCCAGCCGGCCGTCCAGTTCCAGTTCGGCAGCTATTCCTTGCATAGCCCGCAGCACAAAATCCACGTGCTGCCACAGTTCCCAACCATCCAGTGCAGGGGCGGCCGCGGCGATAAACGCCTCGGTCGCCTCTATCACTTCTTCCCGGACCACCCCGGCCGCAAAGGCGCGATCCTTCCACTTCTTCTTGATTGATTTCAGGGCGACGTCGCGGATGTCCTTGCTCGGCCGGACCAGGGCGACCGCGGTGATCAACCCGGTAATCTCGTCGCAGGCCAGCAAGGCGAAATCCACCATCTTTTCCGGCTGCACACCGGTCCCGGCCGGGTAGTGGGAGAGCACGGTGCGCACGATCTCGTCGTCCCAGTCCCGCGCCCGCAGGATTTCGGCCCCTTTGATGGGGTGCTCCTCCAGCGTCGGGTGAATCTCCCAGTCGAAGTCGTGCACCAACCCCACCGTGGACCAGAACTCTGCGTCCTGCCCCAGCTTCTTTGCATAGGCTTGCATGGCTGATTCGACGGCCAGCATGTGTTTGACCAGGTTCTGATTTTTGGTGAACTCGTTGACGATTTGCCAGGCGTCCTGACGATTGTTCATATGGTGTCTCTCCAATGTTATGTAATATCCTGCCTCTGGAACAGATGCAGCGCCAGGCCCAACAATCCCAAGATCCACCCTGCCAGCACAATGCATGAAAATAGCAGTTGCGGCTCGGCCGTCCAGTTGACGAGCCCGACGGTGCGAAAGGTATCGTTCATCAGCCATGAACGTAAATTGTCCAGGCTGTAGCTGGGTGTGAACAGATACAGGTTGACGAGATTGGGCTGCTTCAGCAGCGTGCCCAGCATGTACAGAATTCCGAGGGACAGGGGTTCGGCCACGGAAAATAAAAAAGCGGCCAGCAGGCTGCCCAGAATCGAGCGGGTGACAATTGCCGCCAACGCGGCCGAGGATGCCAAAATCACCAGCGTGACAAAGGCGAACAGTACATCCAGGGTATAGTCTCGGAGAAACTCTCCCACCACCTGAACGGTTGGCTCCGGAGGATAGGGGATACCGGCTGCCCGGTGGCCAAGCCACTGGCCTGCTCCTGCGATCATGGAGGTCATAAAGAAACTCGTCATCACCACGGCCGTAAGGGTAACCAGTTTGACCAGTAGGAGTGCCGGCCGGCGGCTGCGGGGGATGATGTTTTTCCATGTGTCGCTCTGGTATTCGCTGGCAAAAACGACGGCCATAAAAGCCAACGGCAACACTCGGCCCAGCGTATTGGAAGGGGACGAGATAATCATTCCCCAGACTCCCCGCATGTCGTCGGTCCAACCGCCTGCGCCCAAGCCAACAAGGGTGAATGTGTTGGAGAGCAAGCCCAGCACCAGCATAATGCTGTAAAAGGCAGCCATTCCCACCGGTATAATCCAGACCAGAAAGCCAACCAGCACCCGATTGGTGGTGATCTTTTTCCATTCGGCTCGCAACAGGTTAGCCATGCTCTACCTCCGAGTTGGCCGCGGTCACGTGCAGGAAGAAATCCTCCAGCGTTTGTCTTTTGACGACCACCTGAAAAACGCTGATGCCCTGTTCCACCAGCCGCTGGACGATGAGTGGGCCCTCTTCCGGCCGCGCTCGCACGGTCACCCAGTTGAGTTCCAAGGATGGGCTTGTTTCCCAATGCGGTTGGAGGATGGAAGCAGCTTGGTCGGCCGGCGCGACCTGGAGCCAGAGTTCTCCGCGGCTGTCGGAGAGCAGGTCGGCCACCAGCCCTTCGCGGATCACTTGGCCGTGATCAATGATCGCTACCCGGTCGCAGACCTGTTCCACCTCGGTGAGCAGGTGGCTGGAGAGAAACACAGTTTTGCCTTGCCGGTGGGCCAGGCTCCGAATCAGGTGGCGCATCTCTTGAATACCGGCCGGGTCCAGCCCGTTAACCGGCTCGTCGAGGATAACGAGTGCGGGGTCACCAAGCAACGCGGCCGCAATCCCCAATCGCTGTTTCATTCCGGTGGAATAGTTCCCCACCTGTTGGCTAGCCCGGGCAGCCAATCCCACCATCTCCAGCAGGTGTTGGACGCGAGCCGGGTCCAGGGAGTTGGCGGTGCGAGCCAGCACCGTCAGATTGTCCCGGCCGGTCATATAGTTGTAGAAAGCGGCATCTTCCACCAGGGCCCCCACCTGGCGCAACACGGCCGGGTTCCGTCGCACGTCCTGTCCAAAAACAGTGGCCAGGCCCTCGGTCGGTTGGATTAATCCCATCAGCAGACGGATGGTGGTGGTCTTGCCGGCGCCGTTGGGGCCCAAAAAACCATATACTTGTTCTGGCTCCACTGCCAGATTCAGATTATGGACCGCGCGGACGCCCTCCTTGCCCCGGCCGAAGGTTTTGCCCAAACCGATGGTCTCAATCGCCAGTGTGTGCGCCATTTGCCTTACTCCAATGGGATCGGGTCGCCCAGCACCGGTGCAGGCTGCCGGCGGATGACATCCACCAGCGCGGCCGTCAAGGCCGGAATCTCGCGCAGATTGGACCAGGCCAGCGAACGGCGAGAGTAGGGTTGCAGGTCGGCCGCCACGCCCACCGCGCTCAGCCCAAGCTGGTTGCAGGTGAACAGTGCCCGCGGCAGGTGGAACCGCTGTGTGACCAGGATAGCGGATTGCAACCCAAAGATCTCGCGGGCGCGATAGCAGCTGTCGTAGGTGCGCCGGCCGGCATAATCTGGTTGCATGGCCTCGGCCGGTACGCCGCGACTTGACGCGTATTCCATCATCCGGCCGGGTTCATCGTATTCCGCAAAGCGATTGTCCCCGCTAAAGAGGATTATCTGGACCTTGCCCTCCTGGTACAGTCGCGCGGCTGTTTCCACCCGGTCGCGCAGCATCGGGCTCAGCCGGCCGTCGGCGTAGATCCGCGCGCCAAAGACGATGGCGACCCGCTCCGGCCGGACCTGATCGGGCGGGTAGATGACCGGCCGGTAGTGCCACTGTATCCAGCCATACCAGGCCAAGGGAAAGGTGATCAGTCCCAGCGCAGCAGCCAGAGCCAATTTGAGCAGTGTGCGTCGTCTCACCGGGATAATGCGTTTTCCTGCAATCGGAATAACTGCTGGATGCCACGTTCTGCCAGGTCGAGCAACGCGTCCAGATCACTGCGCGGGAAGGGTTCGCCCTCGGCCGTCCCCTGCACTTCCACAAAGCGGTCGTCGCCGGTCATCACCACGTTCAGGTCTACCTCTGCCTGGCTGTCTTCGTCGTAGCAGAGGTCGAGCAAGGGTGCGCCATGCACCATGCCCACGCTGACGGCAGCTACCGGCCGGCGCAAAGTTTCGCGTGGCACAGTCCCGGCCGCGATTAGGCTTTGGAGCGCCAGGGCCAGCGCCACGTAGCCGCCGGTGATGGCGGCGGTACGGGTGCCGCCGTCCGCCTGGAGCACGTCGCAATCCACTACCACCTGACGCTCCCCCAGTGCGTGCAGGTCCACCGCCGCCCGCAGGCTGCGCGCCACCAGCCGCTGGATTTCGAATGTCCGGCCGCCCAGCCCGCGCGTCTCCCGCTGGGTGCGCACCTGGGTGGAGCGAGGCAGGAGTGAGTATTCGGCTGTTACCCAGCCGTGCCGCTGCGCGCTGTGATACAGCCAGGGCGGCAACCGATCCTCCACGCTGGCGTTGCACAACACCTGCGTCTCGCCAAACTCTACCAGCACAGAGCCTTCAGGGTACTTGATGAAACCGGGCGTCAAACGCACCGGGCGCAACTCGTCGGGTTGCCGGCCGTCAACTCGCATGTTTCCTCCAATCCGTGTGGTTGAGGCGATTATATCATATCGCGGCCGTCATCCCTCGGCCTGGACAAGTTGGGCGCGCTGCTGCATCTGCTCCCGCAGCGTGGCGATGTCGCGGGGAACCAGGTAAGCTGCCAGCATCAGTGCCAGCCCGCAGACCAGCCAGGTGGATAGGCAGATGGTGAGGATGGCGTTTTCCAGGGATGAGTTGACCGCGATGATGCCAGCCATCAGCGGGGCCAATGCCGCCCCGGCCGAACTCGATGAAATACTGCACCGCTGCGGCCGTGCTGCGCACTTCGGGCAGGGTGACGTCGTACACGGTGGCGATGACGTTGGGCGCGGAAAAGGGGATGAAAAGCGCGGTGATGCTTAGCATGAGCAAGAAAAGCGATTGGTTGGCGATGGGCACCTGTAGGGTGAAGAACAGGAGCAGCGCGCCAAGCAGCACGCCGGTGGTGCTGACCATAAGCCGGCCGCGTGGGGTGCGCTTGAACAGCCAGTCCCCCAACGTACCGCCGACAAAATAACCAGATGCCAGCACCGGCACCGCTACCCCCATTGTCATCATCACTGCGTCGGCCGAGTAGGCGCGCTCTGTTTCCAGGTAACGAAAGAGCCAATAGGTGATCACGTTCCAAGGGAAAACCCCAAAGAATCCCTGCACAAAGAGCAGAATCAGGCTCCGCTTGCGAAAGAGCTGCTTGGCGGCACCCCAACTAAAGTGGAATGAACCCACCTCCTCCAACCCGGCCAGCTCTGGTTCGGTCTGGCCACGGGGAACTTCCCGCACGCCGAAAAAGATGACGGCCGCCAGCAGCACACCCAGCGCCCCGGTGATGTAAAAGACCGAGCGCCAGCCGATTGTCTCGCGCAGCATCATTGCCAGGACCATCCCCAGCATATACCCCAGTGGCATGGTCAGTTGCAGCAGGCCATACACCTTGCCCCGCGATTTGGGGCCGAAATAGTCGGCAATCAGGCTATACAGGCCCGGGTAGCTGGAATCGTCCACCCCGGTGCTGGCCCGGGTGGCCACGAACGCGCCAAAGTTAGGTGCGATGGCATTGAGCCAGGTAGTCGAGCCCCAAATAAGCGCGGCCAGCGCCAGAAGTTTGGCGCGCGCGTAGCGGTCGTACAGGTAGCCCCACAAGGGGTAAAACACGGCCCCTACCACCAGCGCGCCGGTGGTAACCGCCCCCATCTGCGCCTCGTTGATGCCAAAGGTCTCCATGATGGGTGTGGTGAGTGGGCCAATCAGCAGTTTGTCCGATTGGTGCAGCAGCATAAAGACAAAGAAGATGGCAACGACGAACCAACGGTAGCGGGATGGTTTTTTCATGGTTCTCTCCTGGCAAATGTGTCTCAGGCGGTGACGGCGGCCGGCTCCGGCGTGCGCATGAACTGGGTCAGGACCAGCGAGATGAGCACAACAGCTACCCCCACCAAAAACGGGGCCTGCGAGCCAAACTGCTCCCAGACTGCGCCACCAGCAATTGGCAGGATAATGGCGGCAATGTGGTTGATGGTCTGCTCGGCCGAAAGGTTGCTGGTAATCTCTTCCTGCGTGTGTGCGATCTTTTGAAAATAGGTGGTCAACGCCAGATTAAAGCCAAACAATACATTGTCGAGCACAAACAGGAAAAAGAGCGCCGGCAGGGAGGGGATATAAGCGTAGCCCAGGAACACCAGGGCCAGCAAGCCGAACGCCACGCTGAGCATGAGCCGTTCCCCCAGCCGGCCGACCAGTTTGCCCACCGCCTGCATGGTGTAGGTGCTAACCAGGCTGTTGACGAGGAATAGGGTGGCGGTGGTCTGCACGCTGATGCCGTGCTTCTGCACCAGCAAAAAGATGGCAAAGGTGGTGAAAATGTGCCGCCGGCTGCCCATCAGAAAAGCCAGCGCATAGTACAGTCGGTACTGGCGGCGCAAGACAACCTTGCGTCGGGCTGGCAATTTCCCCTTCTCATGGCTCAGAGGCAGGAGTAGCAACCCTCCGGCCGCCACCAGCCCGCCTACTGCCAAAAACAGCATCCGATACCCCAGCGGGCCGGCCAGAAAATAGACCACCGCGGTCGCCAGCAGGGCGGCCACCGCGCCCAGGCTGTTTAGCTGGCCCAGCGTTTTGGGGGCGTCCTGCTTGTCCACCATCATCAGCACAACGCTGTTGTTGCTGGGGTAGAAAAAGTGAAACCCGGTGCTCATCACGACCGTGCCGACGAGCAGCAGGGTCACGCTATTGGCCCGGCCGGCCATCATCATGCCCACTCCCAACAGCACCACGCTCAACGCCATGATGCGGATTTCCGACAGAAAAAGCGCCAGCAGGCCCAGCACAAAGCCCAGCAGCCCCGGCACCTCGCGCAGAGCCTGAATCCAGCCCACACTGCCCGGCCCAACCCCAATCTCCTCCACCGCAAAGTTGTTGAACATGGCCTGCCAGATGCGAAAGCCAAAGTAAAGAAGAAAGTTGGCTAGCACAATGTAGATCAGAAGCCGGCGGTTGTTATTCAAGTTTCCACTCACGATTTGGTTTTCTCGGGGTTCTGGCCCGGCGGCCGGAAGGAAACCGGCCGGGCTGGCTGCTCGTTGATCGTTAGTTGAAAGATGTCCGGCCGGGCATAGTGCCCCACCACGTCCAAATCAAACCGGGCTTGTGCCACGGCCGCCAGGTCCAGCTCCGCAAACAGGATGCCCTCTTGGTCATACAGCGGGCCGGCCAGATAGTCTCCCAGCGGCCCTACGACGGCGCTGCCGCCCCGGCAAAGCGTTTCCGGCTGTGCCGCCAGCTCTTCTTTGCCGGGCAGGTCGGCCGGGTACATGGCTTTGGTGACGAACTGGTTGCAGCCCAGCACAAAGCAGCGCCCCTCGCAGGCGATGTGGCGCAGCGTGGCCTGCCAGCTTTCGCGGGAGTCGGCCGTTGGTGCCAGGTAAATCTCCACCCCTTTGCCGTACATCGCCATCCGCGCTAGTGGCATATAGTTCTCCCAGCAGATCAGCCCACCGATCTTGCCCAGCGGTGTGTCCAGCACCGTCAGCGTGCTGCCGTCGCCTTCCCCCCAGATGAGCCGCTCAGCGCCGGTGGGCTTGAGTTTGCGGTGTGTGCCCAGCAGTTGCCCGTCGGGGCCATAGTAGAGCAGCGTGCAGTACAGCGTCCCGCGGCTAAACTGTGCGTCCCGCTCGATCACGCCCACTGCCAGGTAAACTTGATGCTGGCGCGCGGCCGCGCCCAACGCGGTCACGGCCGGGCCGGGGATTTCCACTGCGTTGGCCCAGTACCGTTCCCAGAGCTGGCGGCCGGCCGGTCTGCGGCTGCCCACCACCGTGCCAAACCCCAACCCCCGCGGATAGGCCGGGATTAAGGCCTCTGGGAATAGGACCAGTTGAGCCCCGGCCGCAGCCGCCTCGGCCGTTAGCTGACACACCTTCTCTATGGTTTCCTCGCGGTCAAACAAGACCGGCGCCGCTTGCACCACAGCTACTTTTACTCTCGCAAAACTGTCTCCCATCACACCACACTCCCTTCAAACAATGCCCCTGATTGTAGCAGCCCACCACCATCGTGCCAGTAAAAACCTGGGCTTTAGCTGTGGCTGATAGTCTGCAAGACTCATCCCAAACGGACCAGCGCATGCCCATGGTACTACCGTGCTGTGCAGTGAATCGGTTTTTTGATATAGTTGCGGCCTATTGAGGAGCGCAAGATGCTAAGAGGTTTTACCAGACACAATGGGAAGGGCCGGCCGGTAAACCCACGGCTGGCCCAGTGGCTGGACCAGCACGATGTGCCCGAGTCGGCCGTTATCATGTCCACCGCATTGCTGGTGGGGATTGGCGCGGGCCTGGGAGCCATGGTCTTTCGGCGGCTGATCGAGGGATTGCAAGAGTTGGCTTTCTATGGGCTGGCTGGTGTTTTGGAAGGGATTGCCCCGTTTCACCTGCTGCTAATCCCGGCGTTGGGCGGGTTGATTGTGGGTCCACTCATCTACCGCTTTGCCCACGAAGCCAAAGGGCATGGCGTGCCCGAGATTATGCAGGCGGTGGCGCTGCGTGGCGGCCGAATCCGGCCGCGGGTGGCAGTGGTCAAGGCAGTCGCTTCGGCGGTCTGCATTGGCAGCGGTGGTTCATCGGGGCAGGAAGGCCCTATTGCCCAGATTGGGGCGGCACTGGGTTCCACCGTGGGCCAGGCGCTCAAGCTTTCCGACGAACGCATCCGCAACCTGGTGGCCTGCGGCGCGGCCGGGGGCATTGCGGCGATCTTTAACGCGCCCATCGCCGGCGCGATCTTTGCGCTGGAGGTGATCCTTGGCCGGCTCAACGCAGTCTACTTTGGCGCGGTGGTCATCTCGTCGGTGACGGCCGATGTGATCGCCCTCCTGGTTGATGGTAACCAGAGAGCGTTTGACGTGCCGGCCTATGCGCTGGTCAGCCCGTGGGAATTGTTGGCCTACACGGCGATGGGATTGTTGGCGGCCGTTGTCGGTGTTGGCTTTAGCCGGTTCCTCTATCTCTCGGAGGATATTTGGGACGCAATTCGCTTTCCCGAGTACCTCAAGCCGGCCGTGGGTGGTCTGTTGTTGGGCGCGGTCGGCTTGCTCTCCTTCCAGGTAGATGGCGTTCCCCGCATCTTTGGCGTGGGGTACGGGAGCATCAGCGCGGCGCTTTTTGGCCAGTTGGCGCTCGGCGTGATGCTGGCGTTGTTGCTGCTCAAAGCGCTGGCGACCTCGCTCACCTTGGGTTCAGGCGGCTCGGGGGGTATCTTTGCGCCGCTACTCTTTATGGGCGCCATGTTGGGTGGGTCGTTTGGCTACATCGTGCACAATCTGTTCCCGGAGGTCACTGCCCCGGCCGGAGCTTATGCGTTGGTGGGCATGGCGGCCATGTTCGGCGCGGCCGCCCATGCGCCGGCTACTGCTATCCTGATTGTGTTCGAGATGACCGGCGATTACCGCATCATCCTGCCGCTGATGCTGGCGACGGTGCTCAGCACGCTCGTCTCCCGGGTCATCAGCCGCGAGTCGATTTACACGCTCAAGTTGAGCCGGCGCGGTATTCACCTGGAATCCGGTCAGGATGTGGACGTGATGCAGGGCGTGCGGGTTGGGGAGGTGATGAGTACCGACCTGGACGCAGTTCCGCTGGATATGCCCTTGGAGGCGCTGGCGGACGAGTTTGCCCGCACCATGCACCATGGCTTTCCGGTGGTGGACGCGGCCGGCGAACTGGCTGGGGTGGTCAGCCTCACCGATCTGAGGCGGGCGCTGGCGGCCGGGCCGATTGCGCCCAAGTCCGTTGCCGATATTGCGACGACGACCGGGTTGTTGACGGCCGTGCCGGATGAGCCGATGTGGAAGGCGTTGCGTCGCCTGGGCACGCGCGACGTGAGCCGTCTGCCGGTGGTTGCGGCCGAGGGATCGCGCCAGTTGGTAGGCCAAGTGCGTCGCAGGGACATTGTGCGCGCCTATGAACGCGCGATAGTCAAACGGGCGCAACACCAACACCAGGTAGAGACGCTGCGGCTGGGCAGGCTGGACGGGATGCGTTTCGCGCAGGTTGCCATCCCGCCCGGTTCTCCGGTGGCTGGCCTCAGGTTAAGCGAGATCAGTCTGCCGGGCGAGTCGCTGGTGGTATCCGTGCAACGCGGGCGCAAGTTGCATGTGGCGCATGGGTACACTGTGCTGCAACCAGGCGATCGGGTGACCGTCTTTTGCGATGATGATTGCCTGCCGGCCGTCCAGCAAGCGCTGCTGACCGGGATTTCCGAAAGCGAGGCTGGGGAGGCCATGCGCCACCGGGAGGTTACCATCCCGGCCGGGGCTGGCTGTGCCGGCCGGACCGTGGGGCAACTTGGCCTGCCGCCGGAGTGCATTCTGATCAGCATCCGTCGTGGCCACCAGGTGATGGTCCCGCACGGCGACACGGCGCTTCAAGCCGGGGATGTGGTCGAGCTTTTTGGCCTGACCGGTGACCTCGACCAGGCCGAATTGTGCCTTGGCGGATAGGAAAGATGGGGCCGTAGCCGGGAATCTAAATGGGGGTTATAATAGATTAGCAAAAGATTAAGGAGGAGATATTGGCCAAAATTCTCGTGGTGGACGACGCCGCGCTGATGCAGCGCATTTTGCAGCAGGTCCTGCAGACGGCCGGCCATCAGGTTCTCACCGCCAGCAACGGCCGCGAGTGCCTGGATCGAGTTGTCAGCGAACGGCCGGACCTGGTCGTGATGGACCAAGTAATGCCGGAAATGGACGGCCTGGCGGCGCTGCGGGTGCTGCGGGCAGAGGCCGCCACCCAGTCCCTGCCGGTCATCATGGCCAGCGCTCTTCAGGATGAGAGCGATATAAGAGAACTCGAGGCGGCCGGCGCCAGTGGATTTATTGGCAAGCCGTTTCAGCCGGCGCAAATCCTGACCGAGATTGCTCGCCTGCTGGGCGGATAACGATGGTAGCGCAGGAGCGCGCCCTGAACGATCTGCTGGCGTTTGTCCACAGCCAGCGCGGATTGGATTTTAGCCAGTACAAGGATAGCTTTTTGCACCGGCGGCTGGCAATCCGGATGCGGGCGCGGGCGGTGGAGAGCTTTCAGGAATACCTGGCTGTTTTGCGGGCACAGCCGGCCGAGTTGGACGCGCTCCTGAACGCGCTGACGATCAACGTTTCCTACTTTTTCCGCGACCGGTCCGCCATCGAGGTGCTCAAGCGGGATGTGCTGGAGCCGCTGGTCAGCGCCAAAGCTGCGGCCGGGCAGTTGAGCCTCACGGTTTGGAGTGCGGGGTGTGCGGTCGGGGAAGAGCCCTATTCTATTGCCATGATGGTGGATGATGTGGTGGGCGAGGCCCGCGAACGGTGGCGGGTGGTGATCCATGCCACCGACGTGGATGAGGGAGCCCTGGCCCGCGCGCGGGATGGGATATACAGTGCGGCCGCCTTTTCTCCAAGCGGTGGGCCGGTCCCGGTCCATATGCTGCAGGCCCACTATGTTGCTCGTTACTTTACCTATCAAGATGATACCTTTACTCTCCGGTCGGAAATCCGCCGCATGGTCACCTTTCGGCATCATGATTTGACTACCCCGCCACCCCTGCCGCGCTACGATTTAATCCTCTGCCGCAATGTGCTCATTTACTTCGCTCGCGAGTACCAGGAGGTGGTGGTGCGACACCTGATCAACCACCTGGAACCGGGTGGTTACCTGATGCTGGGCATGGCAGAGATGCTGCCGCTGGCGCTGATCGGCGTGGTAGAGGGCATCGACGGCCGGCATCGCATCTATCGCAAACCCGTTGTGGAGGCAGGCAGATGATTCAGTTTTCCATTTTTCCCACGGTCGAGGAGCGGCGCCGGGCGCGCCTGCTGAGTATTTTGTTGCTGGGTTTTGGCGGTTTTAGCCTGATTGGACTGCTGGTCGGGTTGATACGCTCACTGTCCCCCGGTGTTCTTGCGGCGCAGATCGGCCTCACCGCGCTGATTGCGGTGTGCTACGCTTTGCTGCGCAGCGGCCGGTTGGATTGGGCCTCCCTGCTGTTTCTCGGTGGCTGGATGTTGGGCAGTGCAGCTTCACTCCTGCCAGCGGCCGTGACCCCGGTTCAATTCCTGGCGCTGCCGTACATTTTTGCCCCGGCGGTCGTGGCGGCCGGGATGCTGTTCCGGCCGCGCGCCGCATTCCTGGTTGCAGGCCTGGTGGTGATTTTGCTGCTGGTAGTGGTGGCCCTGCGCGGCGGGTGGGGCACGGTAGACATGCCCGAGACTGTTCTGCATGAGGGAGCATACCTCAGCGTCCCGGTGGCAGCGTTTCTGGTACTGGCAGCGCTTTCGTGGCTCTTCGGCCGGGACGTGCGAGAGGCTATTGAGAACGCCGGTCAAACCGCCCGCGCGTTGACCGCACAACTCAGGACCAACGAGGATCTGATTGTAGAAGTAGTGGAGGCGGCCGCTAACCTTGCCCCGCTGGCAGAGGAACTGGCTGCTACCATGGAGCAGGTCAACACTGGCGCGGAGGAGATTGCCAGCACGATTGGTCAGATGGCGCTGGGGGCCGGCACGCAGGCGCGCCGCGCAGAGGAGGCTTCCCACGCCGTGGCGCAACTGGCCGGTGCCACCCGGCAAATTGCCAACAACACTCGTGAGGCTGGCGCTGCGGCCGCCCACGCGCAAGGGCTGGCCGGCAACACTGCGGCCGAAACCCAGGCGTTGGGCGAGAAATTGGGTGCCATCGAGCAGATGGTCAGGCTGGTGGATAAAATCGCTGACCAGACCAACCTGCTGGCGTTAAATGCCTCCATTGAAGCGGCGCGGGCTGGCGAACACGGAGCCGGGTTTGCGGTGGTGGCGGACGAGGTGCGCCGGCTGGCAGAGCATTCTGCCAGCTCAGTGCGGGAGATCAGCGTATTGAGCCGGGAGATTGGAGAGCGGCTATCGGCCGTGCGGGCAACCATGGAGGCGATGCAACAGGGGGCCGTGCAATCCGTGGCGCTGACCCAGCAGGTGGCGGGGATGACTGAGGACCAGCAGCGCGCCTCCGGCGGGATGGTAGATGCAGTCAACGACATGGCGGCCGTGGCCGAGCAAAACGCGGCCGCCACCGAGGAGATCGCCACCTCGTTGGAGGAACAGGTGGCCTCCATTGAGCAGGTCGCCCATTCAGCTCAGGTGCTGGCAGAGGTTTCCGGCCGATTGCAGCAGGTTGTGTCGCGTTTTAGCCCGGAAAGCGGTTCGCTGTGCCCCAACCTGGCCAGGTGCCCGATCTTTGAGCGCTTGATCGGCCGGGAAGGGGCCGGGGATTATATCCGGCGCTTTTGCAAGGGAGATTTCCAGGTGTGCGCTCGCAAGATCTTGAAAGATAAGGGCGAGCCGGTTCCCATCCAGTTACTGCCAGATGGGACTATCATGAACTAGGGGCGGCCGTTTGTTGGTTGATTGGTCTACTGCATCAATGGCTTGTGTGTTTCCTGCAGATCAGCTTGCAAAGTTGTGAACAGAGAGGGTAGGTTCATGTCACAGGATTACGACTTGAAGAGGCGAACTCGGTTGACCATGCTGGTCATCATTGGCCAGGGGGTGGGCGCATTTATCTTTGGCCTGGTGCTGGTGGGTATTGCTCTCACCCGCGAGGATGTTTCTTTCGCGGTGATGATAGTCCCGCTGATGGCCATGTTGGTTTGCTTGCCGGCCGCCTGGTTGGTGCGGCGGGGTCACGTTACTGTCGTAGCGTACGTGCTGGTCTTTGGCGCGCTGGCGGCTATCGGCGGGGCCTACCTGGTGATTGGCGGCTTTGCCGGGCCGGTGACCATTGTCTTTGTCTGGCCCATCATCGCCGCCAGCATGCTGATAGACCTGCGCGCCGGGTTGGTGGCGGCTGCTTTGGCCGCCCTCTTTCACCTGTTGCTGGCCTGGCTAGAGTTGGACGGCCGGTTTGCGCCCTGGCTGTCGCACATGGATTCGGTCTCCCAACTCATCTTGGTGGCCTCGCCCGTCCTGACCTTTTTCATGGTCACCTTTCTCAACTGGCTTTCCACCAGCAGCCTGCAGGAGGCGCTGAGCCGGAACCACCGTCTGTTGGATCAGATCCGCGGCCGGCTGGCCCCGGCCGCCGAGCAGTTGGCAGCTACCATGGAAGAGATGGGGGCGGTGTCGGAAGAGATTGCCTCCTCGGCCGGCCAGACGGCGCAGGGGGCGGAACTGCAGGCGCAGCGCGCCGAGGATGCAGCCCGCTCGGCCGGGCAGTTGGCGGCCGCCACCCGCCAGATCGCGGGAAACGCCCAGCAGACCGGCAGCTCTTCCGCCCAAGTGCAGCGGCTGGTGCAGGACTCCATCCAGGTGGTTGCATTGCTGGGCAACCAGATCGGCCGGATCGACCGCATGGTGGCGCTGGTGGAGCGCATTGCCGACCAGACCAATCTGCTGGCACTGAACGCCTCGATTGAGGCGGCGCGGGCCGGGGAGCAAGGGGCCGGTTTTGCCGTGGTGGCAGACGAGGTACGCCGGCTGGCGGAACATTCGGCCGGGTCGGTGGGCGAAATTGCGGCTACCAACCAGGAAATCAAGCAGCAACTGGAGCAAGTGCTGTCTGCCATGGGCGAGGTCCAAGAGGAGATCACTCGCACGGTCCGGCTGGCCCAGCAGACGGCCGAGGTGACGCTGGAGCAATCCAGCGCGTCTGACCGGATGGTCCAAGCGGTCAACGAGATGGCGGCCGTCGCCGAGCAGAGCGCCTCCACCAGCGAGCAGATCGCCTCGGCCGTGGAGGAACAGGTCGCATCCATCGATCAGGTTTCCACTTCGGCGCAGTTGCTGGCCGAATTGGTGGGCCAATTGCAGCATTCGTTGGAAGGCGGGGAGGAGGGCGGCGCATGACACCTCGAACTGCGGATGTGCGTTTGGCGCAGAACCAGTACGTTCTTTTTCGGTTGGGGGTGACCCGCTTTGCGGTGCCCATCCTGCAAACGTTGCGCATTGTGCGGCTGTCCGAAATCACCCGCGTGCCGCGCGCCCCGGCTTTTCTGGAGGGGGTGATCAATTTTCAGGGGCAGGCGGTGCCGGTGGTGGATTTGCGCAAGCGATTGGCGCTGCCGGCCGTGGAACAGAGCGCTGCGGCGCGCATTCTGATCGTCGAGTTGGAGGGCCAGATCGTCGGCATGTTGGTAGACGCGGTGGATGGGATCCTGCGCCTGCCGCCCGATGCGCTCCGGCCGCCGCCAGAGATGGTCGCCGAGGTGAACGGTGTTTACCTGACCGGGGTTGCAGAGCACGATGCCCATCTGATCGTGGTGCTGGATTTGCGGCAGGTGCTGACGGTGGAAGAGGCGGCCCGGGTGGATGCCTGGGCGGCGGAGCTTGATTGACAAAAGGGCGACGGGATGGTGGCAACGGTGGATGTGTTGGTGGTTGATGATTCGGCGTTGATGCGCCGGATTATCACTACCTTGCTGGAAAGCGACCCACGGATCCGGGTGGTGGCCACCGCCGCCGACGGCTTTCAGGCGATAGATCAGGTGGCATCGATGCGGCCGGACGTGGTGGTGATGGATATCCAGATGCCCAATCTGGATGGCCTGGGCGCTCTACAGCACATTATGCAGCGCACGCCCACGCCGGTAGTCATCCTGAGCGGCGTCGCCGAGCCCACCGCCGCAGTGCGCTCGCTGGAGCTTGGGGCGGTTGAGTTTGTCGCCAAGCCTTCTGGCACCATCTCGATTGACCTGTACAAAGTGCGCGACGAACTGGTCAACAAGGTCAAGCTGGCCACGCTGATCAACCTGCGGCGTTCGGCCGCCCCGGCCGAAGAGTTGCCGCCGCTTGCGATGATGGGGCAGACGCCGGCCGGACCGCGGCCCTGCCTGGTGGCCATCGCCGCTTCCACCGGTGGGCCGCAAACTCTGGACAAGCTACTCCAGCGCCTGCCGGCCGATCTGCCGGCGGCCGTGCTGGTGGTGCAACATATGCCGGTGGGTTTTACCGCCTCCTTTGCCCGCCGACTTGACCAAAGCATTTTGTTGCCGGTTCGCGAGGGTGAAGACGGTCAGGAGGTCAAGGCAGGCCACGTATACGTGGCCCCTGGCGGCCGCCACATGGTCGTGATCCGGCGCGGGGAGCGATTTGTGCTCCAGTTATTGGACACCCCGCCGGTCAACTCGGTGCGCCCCTCGGCCGATGTGATGATGGAGTCGGTCGCGGAACTGGCCGGCGGTTGCAGTATTGGTGTGGTGCTCACCGGCATGGGGCGTGATGGAACTGATGGCCTGGGCCATATTCGGCAAGCCGGCGGGGTTACGATTGCACAGGACAAGGACACTTCCACCATCTTTGGCATGCCCAAGGCGGCTATCGGCCGGGGAGTAGTGGATCAGGTGTTGCCGCTGGGTGAAATCCCGGATGCCATTGTGGAGGGTGTGAAAGCGGCCGTGCAGGCAGGTAAAGGGGCATAGCAATGGAGTTTGACCTTTCCCAATTCCGCGATCTGTTCGTTGACGAGGGTCGCCAGTATCTGCAAACTCTCAATCAGAGCTTGCTGGCGCTGGAACAGACACCCAGCAACCTGGGACTGGTGGAAGAGATGTTCCGCGCTGCGCACTCGCTCAAGGGCGGGGCGGCAACGATGGGGTACGACCTTCTCTCCGAATTGGCCCATGAGGCCGAGGATGTGCTGGATCACGTGCGGCACGACCGCTGGCCTTTGACCGCGCCAGTGGTGGAACTGCTTTTTGCCGCGCTGGATGTGCTGCAATTGCTGGTGGATGACGTGGCGGCCGATCGCCCACACACGGCCGATGTGGCCGGGATGCTGTCTCGCTTGCGAACCCCGCCGGCCGAGACGGATTCAGTGCCGGCCGCCACGCCAAAGGTGGCCCGGCCGGCAACCGCAGAGCGCAGCCAACCTCAGACCACGGTAATCCGGGTAGACCTGCGCCATGTGGACCGGCTTTTTAACATCGTTGCCGAGATGGTCATCCACCGCAGCCTGTTAGCCCGGCTCGGCCGGCGGCACGGGCTGGGGGATCTCACCGACGCGTTGCAGGTGCACAATCGGTTACTCGCCCAGCTGCGGGATGCGGTACTGGCCATGCGCATGGTCCCCGTCAATCAAGTGTTTGACCGCTTCCCGCGCATGGTGCGCGACCTGCTCAAAGCCCAGGGCAAAGAGGCGCAACTGGTCATTGAGGGGGCCGAAGTAGAGATGGACCGCACCGCCCTGGAGGCGCTGAACGACCCGCTGGTGCACTTGCTGCGCAACGCAGTGGATCACGGCCTGGAAAACCCGGCCGAGCGAGCGGCAGCCGGCAAACCCCCGGCCGGCATGCTGCATCTGACTGCCCGGCGCGAACGCGAGAGCGTCATCATTGAATTGAGCGACGATGGGAAGGGAATGGACCCCCAGCAGATTGCGGCCGCGGCCGTGGAGTGGCGCATCATTACCCAGGAGCAGGCCGGCGAGATGAGCGATAGGCAAATCCTGGAGTTGATCTGTCAACCCGGCTTTTCACTTAGCCGCGAGGTCACATCCATCTCCGGCCGGGGCGTGGGCATGGGGGTGGTACGGGAGCAAGTGGAGTCGCTCCGCGGAACGCTGGAAATCGAAACCCGGCCGGGGCGGGGCACCACCTTTCGGCTCAAGCTGCCGGTGATGCTGGCGCTGGTCAACGCTATGCTAATCCGGTTGGGGAATGAGCAGTATGCCCTTCCCCTGACCCGGGTGGAGCGGATCATTGAACTGGACCAGGTGCTAGTGGAGCAGGTCGGCCAACGGCGGGTGATGTCGGTGCAAGAGGGGGTGGTGCCGTTGCGCTGTCTGGGTGAGCTGCTGGAGACCCCCGGCGCGGACCCCAACCCGCGCTATGCGCTGTTGATCCGGCGCAACGACCAGGCTTTGGGGTTACAGATAGATGAAGTGCTCGGCCGGGAGGAGGTGGTGGCCAAGCCTCTGCCGGCCGCGCTGCGCACCATCCCCGGCATGTCCGGCGTCACCATCCTGGGCGAGGGGCAGACGGTGTTGTTGCTGGACGTGGACGAGCTGCCGCTGTAGGTTGGGCACAGGTGTGCGCCAATCGCCGGCCGCCGACCGATTCCCGCCGCGCTCGCCGGCAAGCAGAGCGCGCCTTTTTGATTGCGGCCATCTTGTTGCTGGTGGTGGTTGGTGCCGCACTGATCGCGCTCTTTTTTGGCCGGGGCGAAATGCTGGCCTCGCTTCCCTGCCTGCTGGCTGGTGCCGGCGCTATGGCGGGCTTGTATGGCCTGTTGGCACTGGTGGAACGCTGGCGGAACGACTGAGGAGTTGCGCCAGCAGCAGCCGCCAGCGCAATCGCTGCCAGGTCCGGATGGCCCGTGTGCAAGAGTCTCGATCCGGCCGGTAGCGGCCGTAGCGCCAGCTTACATACTGGCTCACCAGCCAGATGACGTCATTACCGGCCGGTCGCATTAGCTTCCCCAAGCGAGTCTCCGGAGCCACGGCCGATAATCTACGCACCATCCGCTGGCGGAATTCAAAGGGGGTGTCGCCCCGGCCGGTTGCGCCCAGCCTCCGGCCGTGCCACCACAGCCGGCGGTACAGTTCTGTGTTGATCGCGGCCGGGGAAAGCTGGCGCAGGCGCCACCAATCGGTCAGCAGCCAGGCGGCAGCGGCCAGCAGCGGCAGGGAAACGCTCAACCACCACCATCTCGCCACAAACTCGACGTCAATTGTGGGTGGATGGCGCGCGATGACCGGCTCATCCGGCCCGGCCGCTCTTGCCAGCGCGGGCAGTCCGGCGGTGGGCTCAAACTCGATCCAGCCAAAGCCGGGGAAAAAGACCTCTACCCAGGAGTGGGCATTTGCTTCGGTGATGATGGCCTGGTCCTGCTCCGCGTCAAACGAACCCCCGGCGTACCCTACCACCATCCGGGCGGGTAGCCCGGCCGCCCGCGCCAGCACCACCATGGCCGTGGCGTAATAGTCGCAGTAGCCCCGTCGCAGGTCAAAGAGGAAATAGTCCACAACCTCCCGCCCGGCCGGGGGCGCGGGCAGGTCCAGCGTGTAGGTGTAGGTCCGCAAGTAGTGTTCAATGGCGACCGCTTTGTCGTATGGGGTGGGCGCAGCGGCTGTCAGTTGATGGGCCAGGGTGATGGTGCGGGTAGAGATGATGCCGGGAAGTTGCAGGTAACGCTCTTGAACCCCAAGGGGGTAGTCCTCTCCGGTTGCTCGCAAAGCGGCCGGCCCGGGAGCGGAGAGCCAGGACTCGGCGCGGTAGCTGCGCCAGTTGATCGTCGCGCCAAAGGTGTCAGTCGGCGGCTCGCGCCAGTCTACCTGATAGCCGCGGTCGGCTGAAAGCAATGTGCCGGCCACGTACAGCAGCCCCTCGGTATCAATGGTGGTGCGGATCTCCTGCTCCAGGTGTTGGTGTGGGAAAGGAGGGGGTACTGTGCTGGCCTGACCGGCTTTGTAGGTTTCAGTCTCGCTGGCACCGGCCAGCCAGCCCCGGCCGGTGTAGGTCTGGTAGGTGTGGCTGCGCATGTAGGGTTGGGTGGGCAACCCGCCCGCCGGTGAAAGGGTGCGCACGGTCAGCGCCACCTGCTCGGACAGCTCGGGCCCGGCCCCAATCAGGTGGCCACGGGGCAGTCCGGCCGTTCGCAGCAGGTCCAATGCGTAGGTTCCCGTCCCCGCCCGGCCAAGGCCGAGCGATTCGGCGATGCGGTCGCTTTGTGCGGCCGGGGCGTGCAGCAACTGGCGGGCCCAGCGGGTCACCGGCCAGATGGTGATGGTCGGGGCCAGCACCGCCGCTGCCATCAACCCGATGGTCAGACCGGCCGTCGCCAGCCCCATGTCCAGCGAAGTATCTTCCGGGTAGTCGATGTGACGTGATTGCCAGCGCGCCATCTGGCATTGGAAATGTTCGAGCCCCAGCAGTGGGATCGCGGCTCCCAGTAGTCCCAGCAGTGGAGCCGGGGAGTCGCCGCTGTAAGACAGTATAGAGGCCAGCACCGCGCCGGCCGGAAGCAATCCTGCCAACGGCTGCCGGCGACGTCGGAGCGACCAGGCTGCCCAGCCGGCAGTGGCCCACAACGTCAAGTTCCAGACCAAGGCGGCCGTCAGCGGGTCAAACGTGGGTTGGCCCCGGGCAAAAGCCTGCAACCAACCCCCCAGTTGGGCCAGCAACGAGCCGGTAGTTGTGCCCAGGCCAAGTGCTGCATTCCCCAGCAGAGATAGGTCTGGCTGCGCGGACGGCGACCAATCGGCCAGTGGCCATTGCAGCGCTTGCGTGCCCGCCTGCGCAGCGGTCCGAGCGACGGCCGCCAGCCAGGGCTGCAGTTGTCCCACTCGCACCAGCACGCTCTCGAGCCCCAGGCTGAGGGCAACCATTCCCGCCATCGTTCCGGGCAGCGGCGATTTGGCCAGTAGCCAGCCCAGCAGCACGGCTGAGAGGGCGGTGATAGCCAGATGGTGAGCGTCCAGCCCTGGGAAGGTCTGCACAAGGCCGGCGACGACGCTGCTGAATGCGATCATCAGCAGCAATACCCCCAGCAGGTTGCCGGCACCCGACCGGCCGACCCATGACCGCGAAAACTTCAAGCCAGCTCTCTCCAGGTGGTATCTACAGGTTGCCGGGTGGGCAAGGCCCGGCCGGTGGCCGAGGTTCGCCACTCCCAGTGCCCCATCCGGCCGGGGCGCGCCTCCGGTTGGTCCAGTAAATCGCGGGAGACGACTGTGTGTGCGATTCCCCAGCGGGTAAGCTGGCGGGCAAGCCCGGCAGCCGGTGGGGCGGTATCGTCGAACGAGGTGGGGTCCAGCAGCAGGACGGTTGGCGTGGACCCGCGCTGCATCAGCGGCAGCAGCGCCTCCAGCCATACGCCGCCGGTATCTGGCGTGATGATGACCAGGCTGGCCCACCGGCCGATGGCGTGATCAGTCCGCGCCAGCAGGTCAGCCAGCGGCCGGGTTCCCGCTTCTGCCAGCGCCAGGGCGCGCAGCACGCGCAGGCGCTGCCCGTCGCCACCCTGGGGCGGCAGCCAGACCAGTTCGCGCCCGAAGGCCATCAACCCTACCGCTTTGCCGTCCCGGAGCCCACGGTCGGCCAGCGAGGCGGCCAGAATCACGCCGTGTTCGATAGTCGAATCCCAGCCGCTCCCGGCCTGGACCTGCTGATTGGCGTCCAGCACCAGCCACCAGTCACCGGTTGGGGTGCTGTCCCACTGCCTCACCAACAGCGAGTCGTGCCGGGCGCTGGTGGGCCAATGAATCCAGCTTACGCTGTCGCCGGGCGCATAATCCCGCACGCCGGCCGCGCTCACCGTCCATTCAGGCGCATAGCTGCGGGGCCGACCCTCTCCCGCCCGGCCGCCCGGCGCAACCTGGATGGTTGGCAAGGCCACGGCCGGCGGGGTGACCATCAGGTCTGTCCAGGCAGGATGGTGCAGCCTGACCTCAAAAATACCCAGCGGGTCTCCGGTGAGTAGGCTGGTTGGCCCCAGCGAGAACAGCCCCCGCCGCGTGCAGATACCTTTGGTAGACCAACGATTGGCGCTTCTGGCCCCCACAGCCGTGACCCGGCCGCCAGCATAGTCGGGCAGGGTAGAGTGGTCTACCACTTCCACCCAGACCGCGGCCGCCCAACCGGTGTTGACCAGGGTAAAGCGCTCCTCCAGTTGATCGCCGACCTGCGCCCAGCCAAAGCGCATCTGGCGTTCCAGGTGCAGCCCGCGCGCCAGCGACCGCGCCCATAGGTAGCAGGCCAGCCAGGTTCCCCCCAGCCCTACCAGCAGGATCACCCAACCACGGTAGGGGTCGATCAATTGCATGACCAGCAGCAGCCCGATCAGCGCGGGCAGCAGGCGTACTTTTAGCCTCGTCGCGATCTGTGAGGATTTGTCCATGGATAACTGCCTGAAACCAGGTCACTATCTGCCAAGAATATGCCGTAACGGCCACTGTGGTTCAATTGCACCAGGTCCGGGCCGAATTACAAAGAATTGCAGGGCAATTGTACCCAATCCACAGGGGCGGACCACAAGGGCGCGGCCGGTTGGCGGCGTGTGAGGCTTGTGATACACTCCGGCTGCGATGGACGCTCCAGCGACAGATCACTCTTCAGTTTTCGGTGCCCTCTCGTTTCGGTTCCCGTTCCGTAAATATCAGCAGATGGCGCTGGATGTGGTTGCGCATCAGGCCGGCCGTGACCACAAATACCACCTGGTAGCCCCGCCAGGGTCGGGTAAAACGATTGTGGGGCTGGAACTCATCCGGCGCTTTGGCTGCCCATCCGTTGTGTTTGCGCCTACCACCACTATACAGAAGCAGTGGCAGGAAAAAGTAAGCATGTTCACCCCCGATCCAGAGTGGGTCGGGCGACATACGAGCCTGGATACATCCTGTCTGCGCGAGTTGAACTTTTTTACTTACCAATCGCTTTCCACACCGGGCGAGAATCTGGCCTTTGTGGAGCAGGTTGCTGTTGAGCGCTGGATTGATGACCTGCGGTCCAGCGGCCGGGTGCAGACCCAGGAGGAGGCGCAACAACGCATTGACACACTGCGCGAGGCCAACCGGGTTGCATTCCGTCGTGAGGTTGCCAAGCGCTACCGGCGGATCAAGCGGGATTTGTTGAGGGAGAATGCGGTTGACGGCCGGCGGTTGCTCCACGCCAATGCGCAAGCATTGATTGATCGGATTGTGTCGCTGGGGACGGGCACCCTGGTGCTGGACGAGTGCCATCACCTGCTCGATTATTGGGCTTTTATTCTGCGCGAACTGATTCGGGCGCTGCCGGAGGTGCGGGTAATTGGACTCACTGCCACACTGCCGGATCTGGTGAACGAGGTCGGATACGAGAACTATTCGGACCTGCTGGGCGATGTGGATTTTGAGGTCCCAACGCCGGCCGTCATCAAAGAGGGCAATCTGGCTCCCTTTCGGGATTTGGTCTATTTCTGCCAGCCGTCCCGGCGAGAGATGGCCTACCTGAATGAGATACAGGGCCATTTTGAGGCGGCCGTTGAGCGCATCACAGAAACAGAGCCGTTTTGGGACTGGGTCCGTCGCTTGGTGATCCGGCCCGCCAACTCGGATTGCGTGACCGAGCCGTTCACAGACTTTTACTTGCGCGAGCCTGATCTGGCACTGGCGGCTACCAAATACCTGCTGACACGAGACCAATTGCTCCCGGCCGACATCCCCCTGATGGACGAAATGCTTGAGACCCTTTCCATGGATGATTGGCTGACACTTTTGGAAGCCTTTGGCCTGGAGGTGCTGAAAACGAGTGCGGATCCGGCTCACCAGGCGCTTTTTTACCAACTGAAAGAGGCGTTAACACCGTTTGGCATTAGCATCACTGAAAGCGGAATCCGCCACCAGCGCTCGGTTGGGGACCTGCTGCTGGCGCTGTCCGAGTCAAAAGATCGGGCGGTTGCGACGATATTGCGTGCAGAGCTGGGTGAACTGGGAGAGCAGTTGCGGGCGGTGGTGATCACCGACTTTGAGCGGTTAAGTGTACGTGCCCGCCGTTTGAAAGGCGTGCTGGATGCGGATGCCGGGAGTGCGGTCCGTGTTTTCCATCACCTGATTGCCGATCCGGAGACCAACACGTTGGACCCGGTTCTGGTGACGGGCAAGGTTGTTTTGGTGGATGCTGACAACCGAGTGGCCATTGAAGCGGAAGTACAACGGTGGGCACGGGAATACCATGCAGCGATATCCTGGGATTGGCGGCCGACCCCGTCTCCGTGGGTTATGGAACTGGCCGGGGGCGGCCGGGATTGGTCGCCGCGTGTTTACGTCGGGCTCATCACGGGGCTGTTTGAGCGTGGGGTAACACGCTGCCTGGTGGGGACGCGAGGTATTTTTGGGGAGGGCTGGGACGCACTGAGCTTGAATACGCTGATTGATTTGACCTCGGTGACGACTCGCACTGGTGTGCAACAGATTCGCGGCCGCGGTTTGCGGCTGGACCCAAACCAACCCAAAAAGGTGACTCACAACTGGGATGTAGTCTGCGTGAGCCCCGACTTTGAAAAGGGGGAGGCGGACCTACGTCGGTTCGTGGCTCGTCACGCGCATAGCTGGGGAGTGATTACTGGGCATACCGATGGGCATGCTGAGAAGATGGGCGCGCCGCGGATGGGGAGACGGGTGGCCGGCCGAATCGTGCGTGGTGTGGCGCACGTGGACCCTGATCTGGCGCGCGAGTGGGAAACCGAGTCCTTTGGCAAGTTGCGGCTGGATCGGTACACACGGCGTTCGCTGGCAGCCGTCTCCCAACGCGATCTGGTCCGCCAAGCCTGGCGGGTTGGGGAGGGTTACGAGAATGCAGCAACCAGTGCGATTGAAATACATCAGCCACAAGCAGTTCGTTTTCGAACGGTGCAGACGGTTGAGCGTTCGCTGAAGGGGGTGACCGGCCGACTCGTGCTTGTGGCGGCGGCCGTTGCTGTACCGGCCTGGTATGCTACCGCAACCCTGTCCGGTGCTGGTCTGGGTGCCCCCCAAGTTCTGTTGCTAGGGCTGTTGGGGGGCGCGGCCGGACTGGTGGCAGCGGTCAATGGGCGTTCCGCGCTGCGGATTTTTCGTGGCAGTCTGGTGGAGCAGCCGGCCGCCGATGGTTTGCAGGACATGGGGAGCGCTCTGTTGGCTGCCCTCAAAGCGGCGGGTTTGGCTTCGACCGACCTGGGTGCGGCCGATGTTCGGATAATTGAGACGGAATCCGGCGGATATGAGGTCTACCTGGACAAGGCATCCGTCGAGGACGTGGATACCTTTTGCAAATCGTTCACAGAGTTATTGGGCCCGCTGGATGGTGCCCGATACCTGGTCGAGCGGGATGGTACCCGACTCCGTGTGTTGTCCCTGCGGCCGGTGTGGTTCTTGCTGCGTCGCATATTACCCACGGACATGAACATCAGGGCTTACCACCGCGTGCCATCCGTCCTGGCGTCACACCGCGGCCGGGCGGAGGTGTTTGCTGGCTTTTGGCGGCAATATGTGGGTGGCGGGCGGCTGGTGTTTGCGCGCACGGCGGCCGGGCGGCAAGCGCTTGTCAACTCTGGCCTGGCAAGGAAGGGACACGTGCCGCATCTGGCGTTTGAATACTGGCGATGATTTGAGCCGATTGTGAACCCGAGTGCGGTGGTCACAAGTATATGTAAGGAGTCCCTTTTGAAGCATGACCTGATCAAAGGAGCAAGCCTGTGGTGAAATACCTCTTGCGACGTCTGGTGTGGGGCATCATCACGCTATTTATCTTTCAAGCCGTCATCTTTTTTTTGGCCAATGTTTTGATTCCGGGTGACTGGGTAACTCAGTTCAGTTTTTTCCTCGCGCCGGAACAAAGGCAAGAAATGCGTGAACAATTGGGCCTGAATTTACCGCTGTGGCAGCAATATCTTAACTGGCTGCGCAGTTTCGTCGATGGTGGCCTGGGAAGGTCAATGAGCGGAGCGCCCGTGTGGGATATTTTAAAGGGGGTTATGCCCGCCACGCTCATGGTTTTTGTCCCTGGTACGTTGGTCTCGTTTTCTCTAGGAGTGTGGCTGGGCAAGGTCACTGCCTGGCGCAGAGGGCCGGTTTCATCCCTTACGACGCTGGGCTCAATCGTGCTCTATACATCCTTCCCCGCATGGCTGGCATTCCTGGCGGTCTATTTTCTCGGCCGGCGATTGCAACTGTACCGCGCTCTACTGATCCCCATGCAGAGCACGACGCTTTGGCGGACGGCACCATGGCCGCCGTCCAAAGTTATGTGGGATTTGCTGCTGGGAATGGCTGCGATTGGGTTGTTGGTTTTCGCCATCCGCGCCGGGATACGTCGCTGGTCGCGGGTTCTGGTGCCATCCCTGGTGGCGACAATGGTGTTGTTGGCTGCATGGGTGGCGAGTTGGTATTTATTCGGTTTTAGTGCTTATGCGCTGGACACTGTCTCCCATTTTGCATTGCCTTTCTTGACCTACGTGCTGATCTCGTTTGGGGAAACCATGCTCATCATGCGCACCAACATGACGGATACACTCAAAGAGGAGTACATCACCACGGCCCGCGCCAAAGGAGTGCCGGAGCGGGTTGTGCGGGATAGGCACGCAGCCCGGAATGCCTGGTTGCCGGTGTTGAGTCGGTTCGTCATCAGTTTGCCGTACCTGCTTACCGGGCTGGTGATTATCGAGCATTCGTTTAGTTTCAGCGACCGCATCGTGGGTCTGCGTGGCATTCAGCCCGGCGCCATTACTTTCCAAGGGATGGGGTGGGCTTTTTACACGGCGCTCTATTTGCAGGACCTGCCGCTGGTGATGGGGGCGCTCTTTATTGTGGGCGTGCTGGCGGTTGTCGCCCGCATTATCTTGGACACACTTCACGCGCTACTAGACCCACGCATCCGCTATCAGGGGGAGATATAGCCATGGCGAAATCTGGTTGGAGCTGGGTGGGGGTACTGGATCAAGTTTTCGCCGGGTTTGACCTGGTGGAGAACGCGGCGCCATCCTGGTTAAAGGTGCCCGATGACGCGCGCCGATTGATGGTGGATAGGCTGTATCCCGAGTTGGGGGTCGCGGTTCGCTTTCGACGGCCGGAATCATCCGATGATTTGCTACTGGAGGTACTCTGCGACCGGGTTGGAGTTGTATTGTTATCCATCTATCCGGAGGACCGGCCGACCAGTCAGGGAGTGGCCCAGATCTGTGCCGGTCTGAGCAAGGTGATTCGTCACCTGGCTCAGTGGCAGGGAAGAGAAAGTGTCAAGCAGGCCATGTTGCCGCGCATGGCGGCCGCCCGCGATACCTGCCAGCGAATCCAATACCAACTGGCTGACGAGCAACGAGCGCTGGTTGAAGACGCCTCCCCTGCAATGCAACCTGTCACCCGCTTTTCCCGCTGGCAGCGGTGGCAGCAGCAGATGGCCGCCAACGGCCGTCGTCTGCGGGAGGGCTGGCATCTGTTTGCCGAGAACCGGCTCTCGTTGGTGGGGGTGGGCCTGCTGACCGTTTTTGGGCTGATGGCGATTGCCCATCCCATTCTGCGGGCTACTATCTGGTCAGCGGATGTTTACGACCCCAAGATCGGGTTTGATTTTGCCGTTGCTCCTCATCCGTCACCCCCCAGTTGGCTGCCTCAGCCAAACAATCCGTACCATACCCCATCGTTCACCCACTTGCTGGGCACGGATGCGCTGGGCCACGATGTGCTAAGCATGCTGCTAGCAGCAACCACGCCGGCTTTTGTGATAGGTATCACGGCCGCGCTCGCCACGGCCGTCGTCAGCACGGCCGTGGGAGCGGTGGCGGCTTACTTCGGCCGGCTGGTGGATGCCCTCTGCATGCAGATTGCGGATGTGTTCTTATTGTTGCCAGCGCCGCTCTTTATGGTCATTTTTGGGGTGATCTTTCAGGATATCGGCACGGCCGGCTACGGGTTGATTTACGGGTTGGTTGCAGGCCTGGGCGGGGCTGCCATTGTCATGCGGTCATACGCGCTTGGGCTGATCAACCGGCCGTTCATTCAGGCATCGCGGGTTGCCGGAGGAGGGGCGGGCCACATTATCCTGCGCCATATGCTGCCGCACATGCTCCCGCTGGCTGCGCTGTACATGATGATATCAGTAGTCGGGGCCGTAGTCGCCGATGGGTTCATCTCCTTCTTTGGTTTCAACCGCGCCTACCTAAACTGGGGCAGCATTATCTACACCAGCTTTTCCTACCAGACTTTTATCACCTCTGGGGTGACCTGGCACGTGTTCTTGCCATCGTCGCTGGCGCTATCGTTGTTTGCAGCATCCTTCTATCTGATCGCCCGTGGGCTGCATCAGATAGCCGATCCCCGACTGCGCGGCCGCTAAAACTGGGGCCGCGGCTGTTTGCGCAGTCCGGCCGACAATGTTACACTTGTGCCCAAAGGTAGGGCAACCCAAATGAGCCAGGTACTGTACCGCAAATGGCGGCCGGTGACCTTTGATGAGGTCGTAGGCCAGGAGCATGTCACGACCACCCTGCGCAATATGTTATCCCTCGGCCGGGTGGGGCATGCGTATCTCTTTGCTGGGCCGCGCGGCACCGGCAAAACCACCACCGCTCGCTTGCTGGCCAAGGCGGTTAACTGCCTGGCGGATGAGCAGGTCGACCGGCCGTGCAATCAGTGCCATATCTGCAAGGCAATCAACGACGGCCGTTTCCTGGACCTGATCGAGATCGACGCGGCCTCCAACACGGGTGTTGATGATGTGCGCGACCTGCGTGAAAAGATCGGATTTTCTCCCAACGAAGGTCGTTTCAAGGTATACATCATTGATGAAGTGCACATGCTCTCCACGGCCGCGTTCAACGCCCTACTCAAGACGCTGGAAGAGCCGCCGCCCCATGCGATATTTGTGCTGGCCACCACCGAAGCCCACAAGATACCTGCCACCGTCCTGTCGCGCTGCCAGCGGTTTGAGTTTCGGCGGATTCCCCTGCCGCAAATCATCTCTCGCCTGGAGAGCCTGTTGGAGCACGAAGGGGTGACGGCAGAGCCGGCCGCGCTGGACCTTATCGCCCGTCAGGCAACCGGCGCGCTGCGGGATGCGGAGAGCCTGTTGGATCAGTTGTTCTCGAGCCAGTCGGGGGGCATTACACTGGAACAGGCGCAGGCCGTGTTGGGGACCGCCAGCAATGAAGCGGTGGGGCAACTCGTCGATGCCTGGGTTGGCAACGAGACCGCGGCCGGTCTGACCGTCATCCAGCGGGCCGTGGAGGCGGGCACCGATCCGCAGCAGTTCTCACGCCAGTTGGTGGACTATTTGCGCGGCGTCTTGTTCCTCAAAATAGGGGGTAGTGTTCCATCCACGATCCCAGAGAGCTTGCACGAGTCGATGCAGGCGCATTCGGACGGTTTAGAATTCGGCGAACTGGTCGCAGGGATACGGCGGTTTGGCGCCGCCGTTGTAGAGGGAAAGGGTGGCTGGCAGCCCCAACTCCCGTTGGAGCTGACATTCGTTGAGAGCGTGGAAGCCAGACGGGAATCGTATCTCCCACCGTCAACTGTTGCCCGGCCCAAATCCGGTCATGCAAAGCCGGCCGAGAAGGTGCCATCCCAGACAGTGCCTGACGGCTCTCCAGACTCATCGGCAGAGATCTCGTTATCAACGCTCCTGGCCCGTCGAAATGAGTTGCGCAACCTGTTGCGGAGGCACAAAAAATACCCGGTTGAAGCGCTACTCAACTCCGGGCAGATATTGGCCGTTGAGGGGTACACGGTGATTCTGGGTTTCGAATCCGATGTTCTCCGTGAAAAGATGAGGGCGGACAACAATCGTCGGGCTGTTGAGGAAGCGTTGTCCGAGTTGATGGGTGTCGCAATGAGCATTCGGTGCGTTGACCCCCTCGGCTACCAGCCAGATGAAGCGGAAGACGAAACCGCCGCTTTGGCCCACGAAGATATCGAGGAACTGCGTCGTTTTGGGGTCGAGGATTTGAACTCGCAGATTATTGAAACAGGATAGGACACATGGCAAGAAAAAAGCGACGACCACCTGGCATGAGGGCGCCATCGGCAAAGGGCGCACAAGATATGATGGCGCAGTTGCGTGACATGCAAGCGGAGATGGCCGCAACCCAGGCCTTGCTGACCGACGAGCGGTTGACGGTCACGGCCGGGGGGGGTGCGGTCACCATTGTCATTACCGGAGATCAGCGGGTTGAGAGCGTGGAAATCGCGCCCGAACTACTTGATCCAGAGGAGCAAGAACTTTTGCAGGACATGCTGGTGGCAGGCTTTAACCAGGCGGTTGAGCAGTCGAAAGAATTGGCAGCCACAAGAATGGGTGGCCTGACGGCCGGGCTAAATCTCCCGGGCCTGGAGGATTTGGGTTTCTGATGACGACCAATGCCGTTCCCGAGCCGGTAATCCGGCTGATTGAGGAATTTTCCAAGCTGCCGGGCATCGGCCCCAAGACCGCGTCTCGGCTGACGTATTTTCTCTTGCGCTCGGCCGAGGAGCAGCCGGTCAATTTGGCCAGCGCGTTGCAGGAATTGCGGGCGCGGACCCGATTCTGCGAGGTATGCTACAACATCACGGAAGAGCAGCCATGCCGCATCTGCCAGGATGCCGGCCGGGATTGCGGGCTCATTTGCGTGGTTGAGGAGCCCCTTGACGTATTAGCCATCGAAAGGACTGGGGTCTACCGCGGGCTTTATCATGTCCTGCATGGTGCCATATCTCCTATTGAGGGAGTGGGCCCGGAGGATCTCAAAATCGTCGAGTTGCTCGGCCGGGTGAGTAAGGGTGGGGCGGCCGAAGTGATCATCGCCACCAATCCTACGCTGGAGGGCGAAGCAACTGCCATGTACCTACAGCGGCAGTTAGCGTCAACGCAAATCCTGGTCAGTCGATTGGCTCGCGGTCTACCTGTCGGTGGGGATCTGGAGTACGTTGATGAGGTGACGTTGACTCGGGCGCTGGAAGGAAGATCAGCAATGGATTGAGCAGCAAGGTCGAAAAATACCTTACCACTTCACTTGACATGATACTACCCGTCTGCTAGAATAATATTGCCTTGGCAAGCAAGGTGATGCAAGCCCCTCATGGGGAATCATCAAACAAACTAGAGTTTACTTGGAAGAGGCATTGGCCCCAGGGCTGGTGCCTTTTTCTGACGGAAAGTGTGTAACAGCCCTTGACAAACCAAACTGGGCTGCTATACTTTCCGCCGCTATCAGGACCTTAACAACTGAAAAGTGATAGGAAACAAGTCAAACTTGGGCTCTAAGTCAAATTCATCTACGAACTAAATCGTAGAAGAGGATAACTTACGGAGAGTTTGATCCTGGCTCAGGATGAACGCTGGCGGCGTGCTTAACACATGCAAGTCGAACGGGATCCTTGGATTCGTCTGAGGTGAGAGTGGCGAACGGGTGAGTAACACGTTGGTGACCTGCCCCGAAGAGGGGGATAACTATTGGAAACGATAGCTAATACCCCATGTGATCTCTTGGTTTTGATACCTGGAGATTAAAGTTCCGGCGCTTTGGGAGGGGCCTGCGGCCCATCAGCTTGTTGGTAGGGTAACGGCCTACCAAGGCGAAGACGGGTAGGGGGCGTGAGAGCGTGACCCCCCACACTGGCACTGATACACGGGCCAGACTCCTACGGGAGGCAGCAGTGAGGAATATTGCACAATGGGCGAAAGCCTGATGCAGCAACGCCGCGTGGATGATGAAGGCCTTCGGGTTGTAAAATCCTTTTCTAGAGGAAGAGAAAGGACGGTACTCTAGGAATAAGCGTCGGCTAACTACGTGCCAGCAGCCGCGGTAAGACGTAGGACGCAAGCGTTATCCGGATTTATTGGGCGTAAAGCGCGTGCAGGTGGTATGGCAAGTCGGACGTGAAAGCTCCTGGCTCAACTGGGAGAGGTCGTTCGAAACTGCCACACTTGAGGGCGGTAGAGGAGAGTGGAATTCCGGGTGTAGTGGTGAAATGCGTAGATATCCGGAGGAACACCAGTGGCGAAGGCGGCTCTCTGGACCGATCCTGACGCTAAGACGCGAAAGCTAGGGGAGCAAACGGGATTAGAAACCCCGGTAGTCCTAGCCGTAAACGATGGAGACTAGGTGTGGGGAGTATTAACTCTCTGTGCCGTAGCTAACGCGTTAAGTCTCCCGCCTGGGGATTACGACCGCAAGGTTAAAACTCAAAGGAATTGACGGGGCCCCGCACAAGCAGCGGAGCGTGTGGTTTAATTCGAGGCTACACGAAGAACCTTACCAGGGTTTGACATGCACGTGGTAGGGATCCGAAAGGTGACCGACCCTTCGGGGAGCGTGCACAGGTGTTGCATGGCTGTCGTCAGCTCGTGCCGTGAGGTGTTAGGTTAAGTCCTGTAACGAGCGCAACCCTTACCGTTAGTTACATGTGTCTAACGGGACTGCCCGGCTCAACTGGGAGGAAGGTGGGGACGACGTCAAGTCAGCATGGCCTTTATATCCTGGGCTACACACACGCTACAATGGCCGGTACAATGGGTCGCGAAACCGCGAGGTGGAGCCAATCCTAAAAAGCCGGTCTCAGTTCAGATTGTAGGCTGCAACTCGCCTGCATGAAGTTGGAGTTGCTAGTAACCGCGCGTCAGCAATAGTGCGGTGAATACGTTCCCGGGGCTTGTACACACCGCCCGTCACGTCATGGGAGCTGGTAACACCTGAAGCCGGTGGGCTAACCGAAAGGAGGCAGCTGTCGAAGGTGGGACTGGTGACTGGGACGAAGTCGTAACAAGGTAGCTGTACCGGAAGGTGCGGCTGGATCACCTCCTTTCTAGGGAGTGAATGATTGAAAGTCTGAGGACTTGAAGTCTACTCCAAAACACCGTTTCCAAGTATTTGGTGGTTTCCTATCACTTTTGAGTTGTTAAGGTGTGGGCACTTTACAATGCAGTTGGGCCTGTAGCTCAGCCGGTTAGAGCGTTCCTCTGATAAGGGAGAGGTCACTAGTTCGAGTCTAGTCAGGCCCATTCAAGGGGATGTAGCTCAGATGGGAGAGCGCCTCCTTTGCACGGAGGAGGTCAGGGGTTCGAGTCCCCTCATCTCCATGCTGAGCGTCCCATGGAGAGGTGTTTGAACGAGGTAAGCAGCAACTTGGTTGCCAGAAGTTAAAAGGTGTATTCAGTCGGTACCTGTAGAGGCCCGGCGGATACGTCAGGCCTCTTTTTGTGAGTGTTGGTGGTTTGCGAGTGGGTCTGCGGACCCACTCGCTAGCAACTAATGCTAGAGTGTACTTTAACAATTGAACAGAAGAATGTGAGAACTTCAAATTCTCCGTATCACGCGTGTGTTAAGCTACTAAGGGCACACGGTGGATGCCTTGGCGCTAGAAGCCGATGAAGGACGTGGTACACTGCGATAAGCCTCGGGGAGTCGTGTGCAGACGTTATATCCGGGGATGTCCGAATGGGGAAACCCGCCAGGGGGAATGCCCTGGCACCGTTGGGTTGAACACATAGACCCAACGGGGGGAACGGAGGGAACTGAAACATCTTAGTACCTCCAGGAAAAGAGATCATTCCCTGAGTAGTGGCGAGCGAAAGGGGAGTAGCCCAAACCGCTGTCGCTTCGGCGGCCGCGGGGTTGTAGGACCTGGCATATAGGAGTTACAAATCTAGCTGTTAGTGGAATGGCACTGGAAAGACCAACCGTAGGGGGTGATAGTCCCGTACGCGAAAACAGACTAGGCTCCTGCTGGTGATCCTGAGTACCACGGGGCACGCTAATCCCGTGGGAAGCAGGGAGGCCCACCTCCCAAGGCTAAATACTTCTAGCGACCGATAGTGGACAAGTACCGTGAGGGAAAGGTGAAAAGAACCCCAGTAAGGGGAGTGAAATAGAACCTGAAACCGTGTGCTTACAAACAGTCGGAGCACTATGCCCTCCTTCGGGAGGGAATGTGTGACGGCGTGCCTTTTGGAGAATGAGTCGGCGAGTTAATCTTTGTAGCCAGGTTAAGGGAGTGACACCCGGAGCCGCAGCGAAAGCGAGTCTGAATAGGGCGCGGCCGCAAGGCCGGAGTTGCAAGGATTAGACACGAAACCAGGTGAGCTACCCATGGCCAGGCTGAAGCGAGACTAAACTCTCGTGGAGGGCCGAACCTTTCACTGTTGCAAAAGTGTGGGATGAGCTGTGGGTAGAGGTGATATGCCAAACGAACTTGGAGATAGCTTGTTCTCCCCGAAATAGCTTTAGGGCTAGCGTCGTGTGTTTAGTGCCGGAGGTAGAGCACTGGATGGGCTAGGGGGCTTATCGCTTACCAAACCCAACCAAACTCCGAATGCCGGTACTTGAGAGCACGGCAGTCGGACTATGTGAGATGAGTTTCATAGTCGAGAGGGAAACAGCCCAGACCGCCAGCTAAGGTCCCCAAGTGCAGACTAAGTGGGAAACGATGTGGGATTGTACGGACAGCCAGGAGGTTGGCTTAGAAGCAGCCACCCTTTAAAGAGTGCGTAATAGCTCACTGGTCAAACGATCCTGCGCGGAAAATGTAACGGGGCTCAAGTCTGCCACCGAAGCTGCGGATCTCAGTGTAAACTGGGATGGTAGGGGAGCGTTCCACCAGCGTTGAAGCCGTACCGTGAGGAGCGGTGCAGTGGGTGGAAGTGAGAATGCCGACATGAGTAGCGTAAAATACGTGAGAACCGTATTCCCCGTAAACCTAAGGTTTCCGACGGAAGGTCAATCCGCGTCGGGTTAGTCGGGCCTTAGCCGAGGCCGAAAGGCGTAGGTGATGGACATCCGGTTAATATTCCGGAACCACGTCAGGGTGTTTGAGCGATGAGGGGACGCAGGATGGTAGGCCAGCCTGTTATTGGATTCAGGTGCTAAGCGGCTAGGACAATGATGAGAGTAGGTAAATCCGCTCTCGGAGTCTGATCCGTGATGGCGGTGCCTTCGGGCCAGAAGTGGTTGAGCCAAACTGCCGAGAAAAGCCTCTAGCGAGTCCTACGTGTCCGTACCGCAAACCGACACTGGTAGGTGGGTAGAGTATACCAAGGGGAACGGGAGAACCCTCGTTAAGGAACTAGGCAAATTTCCTCCGTAACTTCGGGATAAGGAGGGCCTCCTAGGGTGATACAATCGTTGAGCTCCGGGAGGTCGCAGAGAAATGGCCCTGCTGACTGTTTAACAAAAACACAGGTCTCTGCTAAAGCGCAAGCTGATGTATAGGGGCTGACGCCTGCCCAGTGCCGGAAGGTTAAAGGGAGGGGTTAGCGAAAGCAAAGCTCTGAACTGAAGCCCCGGTGAACGGCGGCCGTAACTATAACGGTCCTAAGGTAGCGAAATTCCTTGTCGGGTAAGTTCCGACCCGCACGAATGGCGTAACAAGTGGGGCACTGTCTCAACGAGGGACCCGGCGAAATTGAAGTACGTGTAAAGATGCGCGTTACCCGCAGCAGGACAAAAAGACCCCGTGGAGCTTTACTGCAGCTTGGTATTGAGTTAGGGCTTGGTTTGTGTAGTATAGCTGGGAGACTATGAAGCTGGGGCGCCAGCCTCGGTGGAGTCACCGTTGAAATACCAGCCTGATCAAGTTTTGACCCTAACCTGCGACCGTTAACCGGCGTGGGGACAGTGCCAGGTGGGCAGTTTGACTGGGGCGGTCGCCTCCGAAAAGGTAACGGAGGCGCCCAAAGGTTCCCTCAGGCTGAATGGAAACCAGCCGCAGAGTGTAAAGGCACAAGGGAGCTTGACTGCAAGAGATACACCTCGAGCAGAGACGAAAGTCGGGCTTAGTGATCCCACGGTTCCGAGTGGAAGGGCCGTGGCTTACCGGATAAAAGCTACCCCGGGGATAACAGGCTAGTCAGGTCCAAGAGTTCACATCGACGACCTGGCTCGGCACCTCGATGTCGGCTCATCGCATCCTGGGGCTGGATAAGGTCCCAAGGGTTGGGCTGTTCGCCCATTAAAGCGGTACGTGAGCTGGGTTCAGACCGTCGTGAGACAGGTCGGTCTCTATCCGCTGTGGGCGCAAGAGATTTGAGGGGAGCTGTCCCTAGTACGAGAGGACCGGGATGGACAGACCGCTAGTGTGCCAGTTGTTCCGCCAGGAGCATCGCTGGGTAGCTACGTCTGGCAGAGATAACCGCTGAAAGCATCTAAGTGGGAAACTCGCCCCAAGATAAGATCTCTCATCTGGAAACAGGGTAAGACCGCTGGAAGACCACCAGTTTGATAGGCGGCAGGTGTAAGCGCAGCAATGCGTTCAGCCAAGCCGTACTAACGGTCGAGGGCTTAACTTGTGTGATACGGAGAACTTGGAGTTTTGGCTAATTCTGTTCGATTGATAATTAAATAGTGAATCAAGGTCTCTTGGTGACGATAGCGGTGGGGGTACACCCGGCTCCATACCGAACCCGGTAGTTAAGCCCACCTGCGCCGATGGTACTTGGGGGGCAGCCCCCTGGGAGAGTAGGACATTGCCAAGAGACCTTTTTTTACGGCCGCTGGCTGGCAATGGCCGGCCGGTAGCTTCTATTGGCACTCGTCGTGCAAGCATGGCAAGAGGCCGACGATTATTTCGCCGGCCTCTTTTGCTGTCGGATGATTAGCGAAGCACGGCCGGAAGGTAGACGGTGTGCATCATATCCCCGGCGACAACCAGGGCAAAATCGGTAAAGTGGTCGATCTGCATGATCACCCGGTTGCCGGCCGTATCCACCACGTAGCTGTCCGGGAAGGTCCAGCTATTGGTGCTGGTGGAAAAGTAGGCGGGCTTGATCCATTTCTCTTCGATGCCCCATTGGGCCAACTCGGCTTTGTCATACTGGAAGGCTACCACCACATTCTGATTGAAATGGCTGGTGATGGGTTGCCCAGCGCTGTCAACGGCCTCGAATGCCCAGCCGTATTTGTAGATGTTGGCGTGGGGCTGGTGGGGCAGGGCGGCAATGGGGATGATGTGTAGCGTGACTGTGCCGCTGACCGGCAGGGAACCGGCCGGCAGAAAGATGGCGGTGCCGTCAGCCAGAGCAACGAACTGTGGATCGGCCGCGTCCCACGTGACGGCTACCGGAGCGGGTTTGGGATGGGGGCCGGTCAGCACCAGGTCCTGGGTTGCATTGCCTCCGGTCAGGATGACCTCTTCCCGGCCGGCCCAGAACGCGGTCGCCGTCTCGTACACTCCGCCTACGTGCCAGGTGGTGTTGGAGATAGCGGCCAGCGTGTACATATCGCCCAGCTCGGCGTGGCTTTTGCTGTAACTCCCATCCGGCGTCCAGCCCCAGACCAGCGCAGTACCGCTGGCGGCCGGGAGCCCATCCAGCGTCACTGTGCCGCTGATGATCGCGTCTGCCTCGTGGAATTGGAGCACGAGCCCTGGCAGCACGGTGTTGGGCGGAACCACGAGCCGTTTGATGGCCGGATTGAGATAGCCGCTTTCCGTCCCTCCAATGGCCCGCAAGTTGTACACTCCGTAAGGCACTTGCAGTTGGAACCGGCCGTCTGCACCGACCCGCGTCTTGAGCGTCACTTCTTCTACGCCCCGGCCAGTGCCGTCGGCAACGACGATGGCCCGGTTATAGGGATCACCTGCTGGGTCAAGAACCAGGCCCCGAATCGTGCTGTCTTTTTCTGCCACTGGCAAGCCCACCTGCACAATCTGACCGGACTGGAGGGGAATGTATTTGCGATGGGTCAACTGGACAAAGTCCGCGGCCGGGTCCACCAGGTAGCCCAGGTGCCACAGATCCGCACTCACGTCCAGCCGGAAACCCCCATTGCCGGGGTCCACGGCCGTGCCCTGCATCGCCCAGTCGCTCCAGGCAGCCACCCGGGCCGCAACTCCGCTGACGACCTCCCCCTGGCGCGGAGCCCACAGCGCGCCAAGGATGGTGGCGTCCTTCGGCCGGACGATGACGATGATGGCGGCTGTCTCGCCCGAACCGAGGGAGACGGCCGTCGGGGTGCTGGGAGCCAGATAGGGGGTGTCGGCCGCCAGCGTGACGCCCACGGCATAGTTGCCGGCCGGCACAGGGATGGTAAACGTTCCCTGCTCCACGGGAGCGCCGTTGATGGCGACTCCGCCGGCCGATGCGCTGGCCCAACCGGCCGCTTCCATCGCCGGTGTGCCATCTTCCAGGACCAACTGGCCGACGATGGTTGCATCGGCCGTGGCCAGTTGAAAATCCACTTCAGCGGCCGTAGCGCCGCTGACAACCGTGACCAGTTGCGAGGTCCCGGTAAAGATGTACGGCAACGCGGGTGATGGGCTGGCGCTGACCTTCCAGGTCCCGGAAATCACCGCCATGGTATAGCTTCCATCGGGCCCTGTGGTCGCCTCGCCGTAGATGTGCCCGCGCGTCCAGCCGGAGACGCGTACCCCAACCACTCCGGCCCCATCTTCATCCGTAACGGTGCCGGTAATCAACGCGTCGCGCGGAATCAGGGTGATGGCCCCCAGGTCCAGGGTGGAGGAGGGGGGCACCTGGATCGCCGGTAGCGGTGGCCCTGCATATTGGCGATCGGCCGAGAGGACGTAGGGCTGATAGGCGCCGTGAGGAAGGGCAACGTCAAAGCTGCCGTCCGGGCTGATGATCTGTCCCGCCCCAACGCCTTCGCTGTTGCGCAACTGGACCGTGACGGTAAAGGTGGGCGTGCCGCCACCGGGGAGCTGGACCGATCCGATGACGTTGCTGTCGGCCGTCAGCACCTTAAAGTTGACCGCTTTGATCTCGGCCTCGTCATCGTAGGCAAAGTGCACCAGTTGCGGGGGCAACGGATAGACCCACTCGGCCGGGAGGGTACCGCTGACCGGCCGGACGGTGAGCGCCCAGGTGCCGGCGCTGAGGCGGAGTTGATAGCTTCCATCGGCCGCGGTCAAGGTAGTTGCCTCCCCGATGGCATTGACCTTTTTGGCCAGAACCTCGGCGTGCGCGACCGGGTTGCCCAGGTTGGTCAGCACCGCCCCGTGGACGACTTTGGGTGAGGAGCGCAATTGCAGGGTGCCCAGGTCTGTTTGGGTGGGCGGGACGGAAAAGGTCACCGGCCGGGTGGGCAGCAGGTCGCTGCGCCAGTAAGGGGGTTCCACCTGCAGCAGATAGATGCCGTCTGCCAGGTCACCAATGGCGAAGAAACCGCTGGCGTTGCTGTCGTCGCGGGAGTGGCCGGGCGCATCCAGTCGGAAGACGTGCGCCACTGCATCCATGACGGGAGCGCCGGTGGGGCTTTCTACCCGGCCGTATACGTTGGCCGGCCGCAGCAGCAGGTCCAGCGTCTGGGGCATGTTGGGAGTGATGGTATGCGGGACCGGGTCCGACCACCAATAAGGATCATCGGCGGTCGGTTTGGCTTTGATCAGATAGGTCCCAGTTATCACTCCGCCGAGCCGATACTCCCCGGCCGGGGCCCAATCGCTTTCCACCAGCACCCCGTCCGCCCGGTAGACGCCAACCCAGGCCGCGGCCGGGGTCAACCCGTCCGGGGCGGTGACCGTGCCACTCAGGCTGGGGTGGGTGAGGGCCAGCGTTCCCGCGTTCAGCGGCCCGCCGGTGACGTGGATCGGCCGAGGCAGGGAGGGGGTGAGGGACGATAGTTCCGGGGGCACGGCGCGAAGAACATAGTTGCCGTTTGGCGCCGGGCCAAGGGTGAATTGACCGCTGGCTTCGTCCACCAAAGCCTGGCCGGCCAGGGTGCCATCGGGCTGCCAGAGCTTGACCCGCGCCCCGGCCGGCGGAGCGCCTCCTTCCGGATTGGTGACCCGGCCGCTGATGATCCCAGCGGTGGGCGCGGCCGGGGCCTGACTGTCGTTTGCCTCGCCAGCGCTGGCCAGCATGGCGGTCAGCAGCGCGATCAACAGGACCCCCGTGAGGGTAAACGACAGGATGATCCATCGCCGCTTGGTTTGTGTTTGCATAGTGTGCCTCCTTTGTATTGCATTGACCATCAAGAACGCCGGCCGCCAGATCTGTGGCTCGTCTCCCGCGAGGGGCGAATTCCGGCCGCGGCCGGCATGTTCTCATCATGCCAGTGGAAGGTTGTCCGGCTGTGCCCCAGGTGTAAAAAGAGTGTAAATCCGGCCGCGCAGGTTGTCACCATCATTGGTTCTAGTATAATGGTGCCACATTGCCCTGTGAGCAGTGATCGCTACGCGGGAGTGGTTCGTGCCCGGTGGTGCGCCCGGTCTTCAAAACCGGTGGTGGGTTGCGCGGAGCAGGCCACGGTGGGTTCGAACTCCCATCCACTCCCGCCTTTTCTTGCCTAGCTTATGGACAATCCTGATCTGACAAAACAACTACTCGCCGAGATTGGCGATTTATTCGCCGTGGAAGATATAACCACCGGGTTTCCCCGGCCGGGCGCGGTGCGGTTCCGCGGCCGGCTGCTGGTCCCGGCCGGAGAAGCTGGCCCCAAATTGCGGGCCCGGCTCGATCCCCACGGGCTGATTCCTGTTATCCGTCAGTTGGAGGGACAGGATGTGCTGGTGGCGATGCCCCCGCTGGCGACGCCGGAGGTCAGCACCGGCCGGCCGTGGGTCAATGTGGTGCTTTTCCTGATGACCGTGGTGACGGTGTTGATGGCCGGGGTGCAGCAAGATACGGGTAACCTGCTGGCCGATATCTTGAGCGGCTGGCCGCTGGCGGTTGGTTTGCTGGGCATCTTGCTGACCCATGAATTTGGACACTATTTTGCCGCTCGCTATCATGGCATTCCTGCGACGTTGCCCTATTTCATTCCCATGCCGCTGAGCTTGCTGGGCACGTTCGGGGCGGTGATCAACATCAAGGCCCCAATGCGTGATCGGCGCGCTTTGCTGGACATCGGCGCGGCCGGGCCGCTGGCCGGTTTGATTGTAGCCCTGCCGGTTTTGCTCGTGGGGTTGGCGCTTTCTCCAGTCGAGCCTCTGGGGTCATGTCCGCCCGACCAGGTTTGTTTCATGGAAGGTAATTCACTGATCTACCTGGCGGTCAAATACCTGGTCTTTGGCCAGGTCCTGCCCGGTGGTGGGGTGGATGTGATGATCCACCCGTTGGCGTTTGCAGGCTGGGCCGGCATCCTGGTCACTGCACTCAACCTGCTGCCGGTGGGCACGCTGGACGGCGGCCACGTGGCTTACGCGCTGCTGGGGAACAAGGCCCGCTACCTGTACGTGCCGGTTCTGCTGGCCCTGGTTGGTTTGGGCTTTTTGTGGAATGGCTGGTGGTTGTGGGCCGGGCTGGTCCTGTTCTTCGGCCGGATGCACGCACAACCTTTAGACAACACAACGCCGCTGGATGGCAAGCGCAAGCTGATCGCTATTATCGCCCTGGCGGTCTTTGTTCTCACCTTCACGCCGATCCCCATCGTGTTGATCCCGTAGGTGGATTGTGGCGCGGCCGGCCCCTGCGGTCGGGTTGAGTGGCCCCACCGGCTGGCGGGATTTTGATGGCGACAGGCGAGTCTTGTGGTTTTGAAAGGTTTTGGTATAATCTTGCCCGCAAGGGGCTAGCAAGCCTTGTGCAGAGTAGGCGAGTAGCTCAATTGGCAGAGCAACGGTCTCCAAAACCGTAGGCTGCGGGTTCAAGTCCTGCCTCGCCTGCCAGACATGCAATTGTGTTTGCAAGACACCGTCCACGGACGGTGTCTTGAGTGTATGGAAGTACTCTTGTGTCATTGAGGAGAGTAGTCGTGTCAAAAGGACAAGACAAGAAAAACGTCAGACGGGAGTTGGGTGTCATCCGCTACCTGCGGGAGACGCGCGGCGAGTTGAAAAAGGTGACTTGGCCAACGCGGGATGAAGCGCTCAATCTCACCTACATTGTGTTGGGTGTGACTCTCGCTTTTGCGGTCTTTTTGGGATTGCTAGACTGGGTGTTCTCGCAGTTATTCCAACTGTTTTTGTCCTAATAGGATTGGTGAAGGGTCAAAGGCATGGACGATTTCGATCTTTCTATCAACCCTCTGCTGGTGCCGGAGGACGATGAGGAGCTACTTGCCAACCCATTGTTAGGTGAGGTTGTGGTTTCCCCTGCCGTTGCGGAGCAAGAGGTGGCGGTGGAAGAGGAAGTAGAACCAGAACCAGAGCCAGAACCGGAACCCGAACTAGAGTTGGAGCCGGAAGACGACGACGGCCGGCGGTGGTTTGTGATTCATTGCTATTCCGGGTACGAAAACAAGGTAAGCCATAACCTGGAACAGCGGATCGAAACCATGGGGATGCAGGACAAGATCTTTGACGTGGTTGTTCCGACCGAGGAGGAAATTGAGGTCAAGGAGGGTCGGCGGCGCACGGTCGAGCGGCGTGTTTTCCCTGGTTATATCCTGGTCCAGATGCTCATGGATGAAGATTCGTGGTACGTGGTGCGCAACACGCCTGGCGTGACCGGTTTTGTCGGGATGGGGAATGCACCCACCCCGTTGCGGCCGGAAGAAGTCCAGGCAATCATGCGGCGCATGGAAGCAGACGCCCCGCGGGTCAAAGTAACCTACAAAATTGGGCAAAAGGTGCGGATTACCGACGGGCCGTTTGCCGACTTTATGGGAACGGTGCAGGAAATCGACATGGATCGGGCCAAGGTAAGGGTGTTTGTCTCCTTCTTTGGTCGCGAAACCCCCGTGGAATTGGACTTTTTGCAGGTCGAAAAGATGTGATGAACACCGTTTCGGTGTTGAGATTAGTGGGAGGGTGAACAGCCCGCCATTACCACCAAGGAGATGATTTGAATGGCTAAAAAGGTCAAAGCGATAGTCAAGTTGCAGATTGCGGCCGGCAAGGCCAACCCGGCGCCGCCGATCGGTCCGGCGCTGGCGCAGCACGGTATCAATCTGATGCAGTTCTGCAAGGAGTATAACGCGCGGACATCCACCCGCGTTGGCGATATCATCCCGGCCGAGATCACTATTTATCAGGATAGTTCTTTCACCTTTGTCCTCAAGACCCCGCCAACGCCTGACCTGCTGCGCAAGGCGGCCGGTGTGCCCAAGGGGTCGGCCGTGCCCAACCAGGACAAGGTTGGCACCATCACGCGCGCCCAGTTGCGCGAGATTGCTGAGGTCAAAATGAAGGACCTGAACGCCGTTGATCTGGAAGGCGCGCTGCTCCAGATTGAAGGTACCGCCCGCAGCATGGGGATTACCGTTCTTGACTAAGGAATCAGTGGGAGGGTTTTGCCCGTCAACACCACAAGGAGTTTGAAATGCCTAAACACGGAAAACGATATCAGGAAGCGCTGGCATTATTGGATCGGCAACAGCAGTACGGTCCAATGGAGGCCATCAAGTTGGCCAAGGATTTCAAGGCGGCCAAGTTTGACGAGACGGTCGAAGTTCACATGCGGCTGGGAGTTGACCCCCGGCACGCGGACCAGCAGGTGCGGTCGGTGGTTGTGTTGCCGCACGGCTTGGGCAAGACGGTGCGCGTGCTGGTCTTTGCCGAGGGCGATGACGCGCGCACGGCCGAGCAGGCCGGCGCTGATTACATTGCCGATGACGACCTGATCAAAAAGATTCAGGATGGTTGGTTTGAGTTTGATGTGGCGATGGCTGTGCCCTCGATGATGGGCAAGGTCGGCCGGTTGGGGCGCGTGTTGGGCCCCCGTGGCCTGATGCCCAACCCCAAAGCGGGCACCGTTGCGCCGGGCGAGGATCTGCCACGGCTGATTGAGGAAGCCAAGGCCGGCCGCATCGAGTTTCGTGTGGACAAGACCGCCAACCTTCACATCCCCATTGGCAAGATTAGCTTCCCACCAGACAAGTTGCTGGACAACCTGGCGGCAGTGATGGACGCTATCAAAAAAGCGCGCCCATCGGCAGCCAAGGGTACCTACATCCGCCGTGCCACCCTGACTACGACCATGGGGCCCGGCATTCGCCTGGATACAACGGCGCTGACTTCGATGGAGATGGCTCTATAGACATCTAGTTGCCCTGCGGACAACTGGTTCTTCTACCCAAGACAGCAGGTGCGTAATGCTTAAATATGCCTGCCGAGGTGGACTACTTTTCGGCCTATGCGGCCGCAAAAAGTCTTTCTCTCGGTAGGTGAGAGAAAGACTTTTTCTTTTGAAGGAGGTGAGACAAGATTGGCTATTACGAAGGAACGCAAACAGGAATTGCTGGCCCAATACGTGGAAGCAATTAATGGCAGTCGGGCGATAATCGTCACCGAGTACCGGGGGCTGAATACTCCTGCGCTCGGCCGGTTGCGCTCTGCCATGCGCGACTCCAACGGCTCTTACAGCGTGGTCAAGCTGACACTGTTCAAGCTGGCACTGGAGCGGGCGGGTATTCCCGTCCCAGAGGAGATGTTGGCTGGACCGGTGGCTGTGAGCTTTTGCTACCAGGATGTGCCGGCTATTGCCAAAGCCCTAAAGGAATTTGGCAAAGATCAGGAATTGCTGGTTCTCAAGGGCGGCATCATGGGCAACCGCTTTCTGTCCCCACAGGATGTGGTGGCGCTTGCCGAACTGCCCCCGCTGGAAGTGGTGCGTGCACAACTCATTGGGATGCTCAGTGGCCCAGCACGTAACCTGGCCAGCGTCGTCGCCAGTGGCGTACGACAGGTCGTTAATGTCCTCAACGCCTATGCGGAAAAGGACGCCCAAGCTGTTGCGGAAGCATAAGCTTCCCAGTTAAACTAAAAACGTACAATTTTAAGGAGATTTGAAATGGCAGATCTGGCCAAAATAGTTGAACAGCTTTCCGAGTTGACGCTGCTGGAAGCGGCCGAACTCACCAAGATGTTGGAAGAAAAGTGGGGCGTCAGTGCGGCTGCCCCCATGGCAATGATGGCGGCCGGCCCGATGGCCGCGGCGGCCGTGGAAGAGGAAGAGGAAAAGACCGAGTTTAACGTCGTCCTCAAGGAGATCGGCCCCAAAAAGATCAATGTGATCAAGGCTGTCCGCGCCGTGACCCCGCTGGGCTTGAAGGAAGCCAAGGATGCGGTGGAAGCGGCCGAGGGCGGCGAGAGCATTCTACTCGAGGCGGTCAGCAAAGAACTGGCGGAAGACGCCAAGGCCAAGCTGGAAGCCGAAGGCGCTGTCGTCGTCATCAAGTAGATGATGTTCGCGTTGACGGGTCAATGGGCGGAAAGCGCTGGGCGTGCCGTGTGCTTTTTGCCCATTACCCGTTGGCCAACAGGACCAACTCGACAGCTTCCTGGAGCGAGCGCGCTCCAATGATTTGAATCCCGGCCGGCTGGCCGTCGGCCGGCTGGCGCGTTGTCTTTGGCACAATACAGCGGCGGAAGCCCAACTTGGCGGCTTCGTTGAGCCGCGCGTTGAGTTGCCCCACCGCCCGCAGTTCGCCCGACAATCCCACTTCACCTATCAGCGCAATATCGGCCGCCACCGGCTGGTCCCGTCTGCTGGAGGCGATGGCTACCGCGGTTGCCAGGTCGGCGGCCGGTTCCCCAACCTGTAAGCCACCCACGATATTGATAAATACATCCTGGTCGTGGAGCCGTAACCCCACCCGCTTGCTGAGCACGGCCGTCAGCAGCAGCAGCCGGTTAAAGTCCACTCCATTGGCCGTCCGACGTGGGTTGGTAAAGCTGGTTGGGCTGGTGAGCGCCTGCACCTCCACCAGCAACGGCCGGGTTCCCTCCATCGTCACCGCAATGGCCGAGCCGGCCGCGTTCACCAACCGCTCCGCCAGGAATGCCTCCGATGGATTGGTCACCTCCGCCATCCCCTGGTTTTGCATCTCAAACACGCCCACCTCGGAGGTTGCGCCAAAGCGGTTCTTCACCGCCCGCAGCAACCGGTAGGTGTGGAACCGGTCCCCTTCCAGGTAAAGCACCGTGTCCACGATGTGTTCCAGCACCCGCGGACCGGCAATGATCCCTTCTTTGGTGACGTGCCCCACCAAAAAGACCGCCACGCCGCTGGACTTGGCTACCTCTTGCAGCCGGCCGGCACACGCTCGAATCTGGCTGATATTGCCGGGTGCCGACTCGAGTTCGCTGAGGTAGGTGGTCTGGATCGAATCTACAATCAGGATGCGCGGCGCGATGTTTTGCAGATGGCCCAGGATGGTTTCCAGGTTGGTTTCGGTGAGCAGGAAGAGGTCATCGGCCGCCAGCCCTAGCCGGGTGGCCCGCATCTTGATCTGGTGGCTAGACTCCTCGCCCGAGACGTACAGTACCGGCCCGGCCGTCTGGGCCATCAGCGCCGCCATCTGCAGCAGCAGCGTGCTCTTGCCAATGCCGGGGTCGCCGCTGACGAGCACCAGCGAGCCAGGCACAATGCCGCCGCCCAGCACGCGGGAGAATTCGTCGATGGGCAGCGGCAGCCGATCCAACCCGTCTGTGCTCACCTCCGCCAAGCGCTGTGGCTGCGTGCGATAGGGGCTGGCCGGCCGGCTGCGGCCGGATACTTCTTCTTCGACCAATGTCTCTTCCAGCGTGCCCCACTCCCCACAGCCAGGGCAGCGCCCCATCATGCGGGCACTGTGCCGGCCGCAACTTGAGCAGATGTACACAGAGCGCGTTTTAGCCATCGTCCCTCTCTCCTTGGATCAGATCTCTCAACGTTGCCAGGTTGGCCACGTCCATATTCAGCTTCTCGCCGGGTTCCTCGTCTTTGCGCCAGGTGGGGGTTTCCAGGTGGGCCGGGTGCTCGGCAAAGCGCCGGTCGTTGAGCAGGTTGGCAAAGCTCTTCAGCCCCAGGTGCCCCTCGCCGATGTGGGCGTGGCGGTCCTTGTTGCTGCCCAGTTCATGCAGGCTGTCGTTCATGTGAAAGCAGTGCAAACGGTCCAGCCCGATAATCCGGTCGAATGCCTCCATGGTGGCGGCGTACGCTTCCGGCGTGCGCAGGTCGTACCCGGCCGCAAAGACGTGGCAGGGGTCAAAACAGATGCCTAGTCGCTCGCCATCTTCTGTCTTTTTCAGCACCCAGGCCAATTGTTCAAAACTGCAGCCCAGGTTGGTTCCCTGCCCAGCCATCGTTTCCAGGCAGAGCGTTGTGGGCGCAGCCGGCATCTCCCGGTGCAGCCGGCTCAGTGCGGCCGCAATCCGTGCCAGTCCCGCCTCTTCCCCGGAGCCGGTGTGCGAACCGGGGTGAAAGGTGAGGGTGGGGACTCCCAGCCGCACGCAGCGCTCCAGCTCGATCCTGAGCGCCCGGACTGATTTTTCCCACAGCGTGTCATCCGGGGAGGCGATGTTGATGAGGTAGGAGGCGTGGCCGGCGAGGGGCCACAGTTCCGGGTGCGCCTCTCGCGCCTCCCGCCAGAGTGCCAAATCTTCGTCACTGATCGGCCGGGCGTGCCACTGTCGGTTGTTCTTGCTGAACAGCATCAGCGAGTCGCAGGTGGCTTCCCGGGCGCGCTGGAAAACGTGGTGCAGGCCCCCGGCCGTCGAGATGACCGCTCCCAACCGCACCGTTACTTCTCCAGCAACCGGCCGTAAAGTTCCGGCCGTCGGTCGCCAAACGAGTCGAGTTCAAATACGCCGGGAATGTGGACCACCTTTTTGCGGTGCGCAAGTTCCAACTCGAGCTCGGCCGTAATGATCGTTTCGCTGTGATCGTCAGCCTCCGCCAGCGGCCGGCCGCTGGGTGGGATGATCTGGCTCCGGCCGAGAAAGGTGGTGCCCCGCTCGGTTCCCACCCGGTCGGCCGAGATGAGAAAAACCCCGCTGGCGCGGGCGGCCGCTCTGGTGACGAAATCGGGAAAATCGGCCGAAGCGGCCGGCCAGTTGGTGATGTGGGTGACGATTTCGGCCCCCATGAGCGCCAGCACCCGCGTCACCTCCGGGAAGCGCAGGTCGTAGCAGATGGCCGGCCCCAGCACGCCGGCCGGAGTCCGCACCACGTCCAGCGCAGCGCCCGGCCGGACAAAGCGATCCACCCCCAGCACCGGCAGGTGAGTTTTGCGGTAGGTGGTTATCAGCCCGGCCGGGCCGGTGATGACGGAGGTATTGTAAAGGTAGTCACCGGCCTTTTCCAGTATGCCCAGCACGGCCGTCACGTTCAACTCGGCGCAGGCGGCCGCCACTGCCTGGGTGGTGGGGCCAGGGATCGGTTCGGCCGCCTGGCTGGCTTCCTCCAGGCTGTCAAAGACGTAACCGCTTAGCGCGCATTCCGGAAAGACGATCAACTTTGCCCCGATCCCAGCCGCCTCCCGCAGCCAGTTCAGAATCGCCACGCGGTTTCCGGCCAGGTCGCCCAGTTGGGGGTCCATCTGCACGGCCGCTGCTTTGATGATTGGGTATTCTGTCATTGGGTTCTCCTACTCGGTGCCTATTCTATCAGACTGCCGGCCGGGCACCAATTTGGCCTTCCGACGAGAACAGGGACAATGCCAAGCGGTTGGTCGTCTGTGAGGTGATTTTGAGGGGGTGGGGGTTTAACCCCCACCCCCTCTCTTTCTCAGCGGCCAATGTGAGGTTCTGGCTGGCGTCATTCCGCGTCCGAACTCTGGTCCGAACCTTGGTCACAATTCCTTGACAAACGGCCGGGATGGGTTACCATGCTGCCGATGAAAACACGGACCGTGCCCCACACCTCCAACCTTGCCCTTCCCAGCTACAGCCATCTGTTGACCTTTTTCATCCCCTTGGCCTTGAGCAGCTCGATGATGACGCTGGAGCCGCTGATTGTGAACACGGCGCTCTCCCGCGCGGCCGACGCCGAAGTGACGCTGGCGGCCTACAACGTGATGTTTGGCATTGCGCTGGTGATTGAAGCGCCGGTCATCATGCTGGTGTCGGCCTCCACCGCGCTTTCCAAGAGCCGGGCTGCCTTCGGCCGGCTGTTCCGCTTTATGCTGGCGATCAGCGCGGCCGTGGTGGCGCTTGGCTTCCTGGTTTCACTCACCCCGCTGTACGGCTGGCTGGTGCTGGATGTAATGAACATCCCCCCGGCCGTGGCCGAGGTGGCCCGCCCGGCGTTGGTGGTCATGTCTATCTGGTCCTTCCCGGTAGCCTGGCGGCGCACCTTGCAGGGGGTGCTCATCGCCCATGACCGTACGCCAGTGGTGACGATGGCGACGGTGGTGCGGCTGCTCGGTCTGTGGGGGGCGCTAGTGGTCGGCGGCCGGCTGATGCCCGACCGGATGCTGCTGGTCAGCGCGATTGCGATGCAGGTGGCGGTGATTGCGGAGGCGCTGTTTGTCACCGCGCCGGCGATTGCCATTGTCCGCCAGCTCCCGGCCGAACCGGCCGAGCCCTCCTTTACCTGGCGCTGGCTGCTGGGCTTTTACCAACCCCTGGCGGTGATGATGATCCTGCGGCAGGTCGGCCGGCCGCTGTTGAGCGCCGGCATTGCGGCCGCACTACTGCCACAGCGCTCCCTGGCTGCCTGGTCAGTAGCCTGGAGCGTGGTGTTACTCCCGTTTGGGGTGACCATGGGGCTGGAGCAGGTTGCCATCGCCAAAGGCAAAACCCCCAAGTCGTTGCAGCGGGTGCGCCGGTTTGTATGGGGGGTCGGGCTAACCTTGGCGGGAATCCTGGTGCTGATCGTCTTTACTCCGCTGGTGCATCCGGTGCTGGGTCTGATGTTCGAGTTGACGCCAGAGATTGAGCCGCTGGTGCTCCAGGCGCTGCGGCTGACGGCCGTGCTGCCGTTGTTGCAGAGCTTGCAAGCGCGGTTCCGCGGCACGGCTATTGGGCAGGGTCGGACCAGGGACATGCGGACGGCCGTGGCGGCCGGGCTGGCGGCCACCGCGCTGGTCGCTGTGGCCGGCCCGCGGGTGAGCTTTTGCACCGGCGTGGCTATTGGGGCGGCCGCGACCATGCTCTCGGCCGTGACGGAGGTGGGCTGGCTGGCCTGGCGCGAGCGGCGGGCTGGCGGGTGACCGGCCGGGCTACCCTTCGGCCAGCACCTTTTTCAATCGCTGGGGAAAGTCGGTAAACAGGCCAGATACGCCGGCAGCAATAAAGCGGCGCATCTCGGTTTCCTGGTTTACCGTGTACAGATTAACCCTCACACCCTGCGCCAGCGCCGTCGCAATCTGGGCCTCATCCACCATTTGGGCCCAGGCGTTGTAGGTGTCAAACTCCGGTTCGGGGCCGATGGCAAGGTCGCCGACCAGTGCCTGCACCGTGATCTCCGGCCGGAGCTGACGCAACTCCCGCAGCCACTGATGGTTGAACGATGAGATCGCCACCCGGCTGGGGCCGATCCCGCTCTCGTCGATGGCCGCCAGGGTGCGCTCCACGATGGGAAAACTTTCCAGCGGCGCAGGGATAGGTTTCAGTTCCAGGTTGATGCGCCAGTCGGCCTGCTGGGTAAAGGTGAGAGCTTGCTGCACGGTCGGCACCCGCTGGCAGATCAGGCCAAGCTGCTCGCCGGGCGTGACCGCCCCGGCCGCAATTTGCTCGAAGGGGTCGGTTTCGATAAAGTGGGTTCCGGGGTCCAATTGGCGGATTTCGGCCAGCGTAAAGGTGGTCACGGTCCACGGCGCGCGGCCGGGAAAGGCCATTTCGACATCGGTGGTACGGGCCAGCGAGTCATCGTGCATCAGCACCAGATGGCCATCGGCCGTGACCAGCACGTCAGTTTCCCACAAATCGGCCCCGATTTCCAGCGCTTTGCGGGCGGCCGCCAATGTGTTTTCCGGGGCCAGGCTGCGCGCCCCACGGTGGGCGATGTTGAGAACGCGGCTCATGTCTCCAGTCCTTTTGGCAGGGCTACTTGGCGCGGCCAAGCACGGTCGCAGCCAGTTGGTTGAATTGCTGTGCGGTGGTGCTTTCCGGCTGGAGCGTAATCATCGGCCGGCGATGCTGCGCCGCCTGGAAGGCCATCTCGGCGGCCGGGGTGATAACGGTCGCCAACGTTTCACCCAGTTGCTCCTCGACCTGGTGCCAGGAGAGTTGCAGGCTGGACCCGCCACGATTGACCAGCACGAAGTAGATTCGGTTCATGCGGACGCCCTCGGCCCGCATATCCTCCACCAACGCCTTGGTTTTGGTGATGGTGAGCGGCACCGGGTCCACCAGGATCACCATTTCGTCGCACAGCTTGAGCAGTTCCAGCGCGGCCGGCGGCAGGGAGGGCCCCAAATCCAGAAAGGTGTACCGGGCCAGTTGGGGGAGCGGGGTGACCACCGCCTTGAAGGCACTGGTCATCATCAAGTAGCGGGCGTCGGTCGGCCGGTAAGAGGCCGGCAGCAGGCGGATGCCGGAGCTGTGGCGGAGCAATTCGGCTTCCACCGTGGCGGCGTTGAGCGAAGCCGGGTTGGACTGCAAGAGTTTGTTCAACCCCTGCGGTTGCTCGTATCCCAGGGTAAGGCCAATGGTGCCTTGCCCCGGCCGGCACTCTGCCACGATCACCTCTTCGCGCGCCATCTGGTGGACGGCGACTCCCAGGTTGAGCGCCACGGTGGTGGCCCCCAGCCCGCCGCGTGCCCCCAGTACGGCCAGCATCCGGCCGCGCAATGTTTTGCTGGCGCGAGCCAGTACTGCCCGGATGCGGGCAATCAACTCTGGCGGCGAGGCAAGCTTGGTCAAATAGTCGTCTGCTCCGGCCTCAAAGCCCTTCAATTCGTCATCCAGCCCGGCCTTGGCGGTAAAGATGATGATGGGCACGTGGGCGGTGGGAGCATGGGCGCGCAGGCGGCGGGTGACTTCCAGGCCATCCATGTCAGGCATCATGATGTCTAGCAGGATGAGGTCCGGCAACTCTTTCTGGGCGATGGCCAGCGCTTCTTTCCCGTCCTCGGCGTCCAGTACGGTATAACCAGAGCGCCGCAGAACCAGACTGACCATTTTTCTGGTTTCCATGTTGTCGTCTACGACCAGGATTTTTTCAGGCATCGTTTTCCCATCCTTTCGTGGCGTCTGACCAGGAACCTGCCCGGCCCCTGGTTGGCCTAAGGCGCACACTCGGCCGTTGTTGCAGTTGCCAGCCGCACATGCCCGGTCCCAATCGGTGGGTTGCTCGAGCAGTCACCGCCACAGTCTAGCATAAAGCAGGTGTAGCGGCAAGTTTTATCGGAAAAAGAAAATCCCCCGCCAGACTCATGTCCGGCAGGGGATAGGGAGGGAGAGGCGTGGGGTCAGTTCGTAGGCGACGCGTATCTGTCCGCGGCCGGGGCCGGCCGGGCACCGATGCCCCACGCTTCGATAGAGTTGTCAGCTTTGAGCCGTCCGGCTACCGTTGCCTGAAAGCCGACTTGAATATCGGCCATGGTGGGATTTTCCACGCCGGCCACCCGGATGCGGGTGTTCGCGGTAACGTGGACCGTGATCTGTCCGTTGGGCGTCTCCAGAGCAATGGTCGCGCCGTCGTTGGCGCTGACGACGCCCCGCCGGGCGGCCCGTTGTGGGCGCTCCGGGTGGATCGCGACGACGGCAGCGTGCAATCCGTCCTCCTGGCGGATGCCACCGGCCGTGAGGGTGTGGTTCACCTGGATGTCGACCAGGCTGGCTTGCTCCACACCCGGCACGCGGAACAGGGTGTTTTCGCTGGTGATGACCAAGGCTGGCCCCTGGCGCGTCAGCAGTTCGATGGTTGGCTCGTTCACGGCCGTCACCCGGCCGGTAATGGTGTTTTCCACCCCATCCGGCACCCGGCCGACCAGTTGCGCCACCAGTTCGCCGGCGTCGTTCCACAGCCCGCGGGAGAAGACCGGCTCGCCTGCAGACAAATCGTCTAGCCCTGGCTCTGCCACGCCCGGGATGTGGTAGCGGGTCTGATCGGTCACCAGCGCGGTGATCGGCGTGCCATCCAGCCGGGTAATCTCAAGCCAGTTGTCCCCTTTGGCGGTCAACTCGCCGCACAGCTGGCCAATCTCCTGCCGCGCCGGGATGCGCACTACCAGGCGAGCCAGCAAAGCGCCGTCTTCTGTTCGCCGGCCGGCAACCGCGATATGGTCCCCAACCGCCAGGTTATCCAGACCCGGCTCTGCCACGCCCGGGATGCGATAGCGGGTGTTTTCGTCCGTCAGCAGGCTGAGAATGCCCTGGCGCGTTTCTACTGTCAGTTCCACGCCGTTGATCGCCAGGATGTGGCCATGGTGCAGTCCGCGGCCGGCCACCTCTACCTCGCCTTCGGCGGCCGCCACGCCCACTCCGACGAGCCCAATAATGGCCATCAAACCAATTGCAATCAAGATCATCTTTTTCATGGTAATCCTCCAGGTTCCGATTTGTCCGTATTATGCCTGCAGGGTGCAACGGAACTGCGGTCGGGTTGTAAAAAGAGTGTAAAACAAACCGCCCTCGTGCGAGGGCGGTTTTTGGGGAGGAGAGGTGTCGAGCCAGCCGCTAGCGCAGCACGGCCGGAAGATAGACAAATTCGGTCAGGGCGATGCCGGCCGGGACGTTGAGGGTAGGGCCGCTGCCGCTGGGCGGGTTGAGTGGCGCATCGGAGTTGAGGAAAAAGCCGGCCGTGTCGTTGCTTTGCCCGGCCGTGACGGTGACAAAATACGCGCCCTCGTCAGCCTGGTCGGTGGCCAGTTGGAATTCGATGGTGCCGTCGGGCTCGACGGGGATCGAGTTGGAGAGCACGTAGCCGTTGACCGAGACCGTTGCCATCTGGGAGGGAGTGAACTGCACCCCGGCAAAGGCAAAGTAACTGCTCACCTGGCCGAAGGACGGGTCAACCGTCAGCGCGGCCGGCGGGGGCAAACTCTGTCGGAAGTTGGCGACGGTGTAGGCGGTGTCGTTGATCGAGCGCCGGTTATCTGCCCAGTTGCTGACTCCGGTGGGTTGGCCAGCATACGAAATGTTGGGGTTTGACCAGTAGTTGATGCGTGGGCAGCCGGCCGGGCAGCCGTCGCGGTAGGCCATGATGGTGCGGAAGGCCCCGTTAGGTGCTTGGTAGCCGTAGGAGTAGGGGTAGGCCCCGGCCGGTCCGGAGGCGTTGGCGTGATCGTGTTGACTGCCCAGGTTGTGCCCCACCTCGTGGGCGTAGCTGTAATTGCTGGAAGCGCACTGCCATTGGGTTAGGTTGAACGCATAGGCCTCGAAATAGGAAGAGACCGGACTCATCAAGTAGCTGATGCCGCAATAGTTGCCGGCGTTGTGGGTCAGAATCGAAACCAGGTCGGCCCGATACGTGTTGCGCAGCGTATGAACACTGTCCGCATAGCCATCGGACGGGTTCTGGAAGCGTGTCAGGTCCAGCAGTACATCGCCAGTTTCTGGATAGGCAACCTCGGCCGCGTGCACCAGCCGGACGCGCGGGTTGACCTGGCTGTTGGCAAAACTCTGGTTGGTCGAGTTCACTATCAGGCTGATCAATGCCTGCATGGCCAAAGTGCCCCCGGCCGCCTGCCGTGCTGCCGTGGTATAGATCACCAGCACATCGATTGTCGCGCCATTGTCCGCTGCGGGCGCGTTCGTGCCCGCAGCGGAGCTGGTTGGGGGCACGTCTGGCGCGATAGCCGCTGCCTCTGGAGCAAAACCATCCTGATTGGCCTGCTGGACGACGTGGGTGCCGTTGCCCAGGTAGCGAATCTGATAGAACGCATCTGGCAGCGAGATGTTGCCAATCACAACCTCCCCCACGTTCACCAGCGTGACTTCGCTGAAGGGGGTGTCTGCAATCCGGCCGGTCCAGGTGGTGTGGCCCTGGAATGAGGTTTCAAGCTGGTCGCGCACGGCCGTCAGGTTGACGTCGCTAAAAAGGTTGAGAGTGAGGATTTCGCTTTGATTTAGCAGGGCTGTGTGTACCGCAACGTTGCGAGAGCGGGACACGGCTGGGGAGTTAAGGGATGGATTACCCTGAGGGGTATCCAGGTCATGGAGCAGTGCTGGGCCGGCCGCGGTGTCATGGGGCGCGGCAAATGCCCGCAATCCGGTTACCAGCACCAATGCTGTTGCCAGTATAGCCACCGCTCCAAGGATCGTGTGGCGGCTCGTGGCCAACAAAAGAATCCGTCTCAACATTGAAAACTGTTCTCAAAGGTTAGAAAATAGTATGGCCCAAGCATAGCAAGTGAGCCCGTAGGTGTCAATGAGACCACGGTCATACTAACGTTGGGGCCTTGTGGTCGATATGGCTACGGGGAGGTTTTTTCGAAAACCAGGCGGGTGGAGTAGAGTCGCTCCCCGGCCCGGCTGTTACAGGGTGCGGTCTGGATGCCGCTTACCTGTTCGCTGCCGGCCGCGAGCTGCACGCTGTAGGAAACGCCGGGCTGCATGATCGCATCGGCATACCCCCGGCCGAGTTCCGGCTTGAAGCCGGTAAAGATACTGAAGGTTAGGTCGCCCCAGGAGATTAGCACTTCTTCGCCTGCTACATCGCTGCCGTCAGCAGCCCGGACAATGATTTGCAGCATTGGCTCCGGCCGGTCGGCGTCACAGATGCGCTGCTGGGTGAGCAGCCGATAGCTCAACTGGCGGGTGGGAGAGGGGGATGGAGTTGGCGTGGCGGTCGCGGGACTGGTGGGCTCGGGCGTGGGGGTGTCGGTCGGCGACGGCAACGGGGTCGGCGTAAAGGTCGCTCGCTCGGCAACGGGGGTGGGCGTGGCCGGGGCGGTGTAGGAGATGAATGGGGCAAAGGCAGGATTGCTCACGCCCAGACGGTCTGCAACGGTGGCCAAACTGCGTATTTCTGCGATCGGCTTGCCTTCGGCAATCGCCCGGCCGGTCAATCGAGAGAGCGCATCGGCGATGTTGGGCTCGTTTAGGGTTGCCAGACGTTGCTCCGCGGCCGCCCAGTCCCGATCGGCCGAATAGGTGTTGCAGATGAGCAGGACGTATTCCTCTTTGAGATCCGCGCGCAATTGGCTGGGCGCGGTGTTGTAGAATTTGACCGGCGAAATCCCCCAGGTGTAAAGCAACCCCAGCGCAGTGCCGATCGCCAGCGCGACCAGGAAGAGGATTAACCCATTCACTCGGCCGTTCACTGGCTACCCTCAAACGGTTTCATCAACTCGGATTTCACACCCAAGGGGTCGGCCAAGGTGATGAGGTGCCGGATCATGGTGGGATCCTGGCCCTCGGCAATAGCGCGATGGATGCTATCACGCAGCCAGGCCCCCGTGTCCTCCTCTTGGAGCGCTTGCAGGCGGGCGGCCGCCAACTCCCAGTTGCCGTCCAGTTCGTAGGATGCCCCCACCATGGCCGCGTATTCCAGCTTGTATTTGGGGTGAAAGGCAGCCACGTCGGCATCATAGTACTCCACTGGCCAAACTACCCAGCCAAAGAGCAGGCCTAGCCCCAGGCCAGCCGCAAGCCCAATCAAGATAAAGGTGACGGTCGCTTTCACTGCTTTTTCAAAAGAAAGGGGCGTCTCCAGCCAGAGACGCCCAACCCACTTGCTCCTTTGCCCGTGCCGGTTTATAATCCGGCGCAGATGCCGAAGGTGGGAATCGAACCCACATGAGCATAGCTCACACGAGTTTGAGTCGTGCGCGTCTGCCAGTTCCGCCACTTCGGCTCGGGCAATAGTATACGGGAGATTGTTTTATCCGTCAACCCGCTATGGACGAAACGGCGCTGATCAAAGAAGCCCAACAGGGCGATGTGCAGGCGTTCAACACCCTGGTATTGCACTACCAGTCTCAGGTGTACAACTTGGCCTACCGTGTGATGGGAGAGCCGGACTCGGCGGCCGATGCCACTCAGGAGGCATTCATCTCAGCCTATCGTCACATCCGCCGTTTCCGTGGTGGCTCGTTCAAGGCCTGGCTGATGCGGATTGTGACCAATGCCTGTTACGATGAATTGCGGCGGCGCAAACGCCGGCCGCAGACCTCGCTGGAAGCGCTGTATGTGGTGGAGGAGGATGCCAATCCTTCGCTGACCGCCAAAACCGAGACACCCGAGGCACACACGCAGCGCGCCGAAGTGGCAGCTGCCATCCAGCATTGTCTTTCTACGTTGCCGGATGACCAGCGGATGACGGCGGTGCTGTCCGACGTGCAGGGTTACAGCTATGAGGAGATCACGACGATGATGGGCGTGTCGCTCGGCACGGTCAAATCGCGCCTGAGCAGGGCGCGGGCCAAGCTGCGCGATTGCCTGCGGGCGAAAGGGGAACTTTTGCCTTCCCGCTATCGTCTTGGTACCGATTGACCGCCAGGGTTATTGGAAAAACGATGAATTGGTTTGCAAAAGGTAGGAAAGGAAAAGATGCGCGGCAGCGGGAGGCGCTTTCGGCTTTTATTGATGGTGCGCTTTCCCCACGGGAAGCTGAGCACCTGCAAAAGCAACTGACTGCAAATCCAACCCTGAGGGCCGAGTATGACGAGTTGCATCGCACGGTGCAACTGCTACGCTCCGCTCCGGCCGTGCGCTTGCCCCGTTTCTTTACCCTCGACCCGGCCGTCTATGGAAAGGTAAAGCCGCGTCGTGTGTATGCCTATCCGGTTCTGCGGGCGGCTACCGCAGTTGCCACCGTTCTGATGATTGTGCTTTTTGCCGGCGACATGTTCCTGGGGGTCGGGCTGCCTGCTGCACCAGAGGTAGTTTCCATGGCTACCCTGGCCCCGGCCGCCGAGATGGTTGACATCGAACAGATGAACAGGGCGGCCGAGCCCGAGTTACTTATCGAAGTGCCCGCGGCCCAGGCCGTGCCGGAGGAATCTGCAAAGGCTCTCATCGAAGTAACCAGGGAGGTAGAGCTAGTGGTGGAGGCAACAGTTGAGGGTTTGGCTGCCCAGCCGACGCCGATGCCGACCGCCACCAGTGAGCCGGTCGTGGCCGAATCCGATATGGCGGCCACCATTTCACCCGAGGAGCCCTTGGCTGGCGCCAGCGCGGGTGAGCCGGCCGAAGCGCAAGAGGAATCCCCCACTCCTTTGGCCACGGATGAACCGGCGCCCCTGGCTATGCAGGCCCCGGCCGAAGAGTCTTCACCCGAGCCAACGATGGAGCCGGTTGATACCACGCCGGTTCCGTCGCCGGTGGCCGAGCTTGCCCCATCAGACGTACCTACCAGCGAACCGGTCGATTGGCTGGCACTGGCGCGGGTAGGCCTGGTGCTGGCAGCGGCCGGCTTGTTGGCTGCCACGTTGCTTGCCCGGCGCTTTGGCTGGTGAGGCGCTGATGATGGCCCGGCAATTTCCAATAAACTATTGCCCTGTCTGTGCTGCCCCTTTAGCGCAGAGAGACCTGTACGGCAAGCTCCGGCCGGCCTGTTCCCAGTGCGATTTCGTTCACTTCTGTGACCCCAAGGTGGCGGCCATCGTTCTGATCGAACAAGACGGCCGGGTGCTGCTGACCCGGCGCGCCTGGAACCCGGCAAAGGGGAAATGGACCTTACCCGGCGGATTCGTGGACTGTGGTGAGGATCCGCGCGACGCTGTTGTTCGTGAATGCAGGGAGGAAACCGGGCTGCAGGTGGAGGTCACCAGTTTGTTCGACTTGTATTACGGCAAGGCACACGTCGAGGGAGCCGAGATCGTGATTGTGTACCGGGGATGTCTGACAGGCGGGACCGCCACGGCCGGTGATGATGTGGACAAGGTGGCCTATTTTGCGCCAGGCGACTTGCCCGAGCTGGCTTTTCCAAGCACCGCTGATATCCTCGCGCGGTGGCGAGATCACCTGCGGCCTGCGTGATCTAGCCCCAGTCTATTACCGCGTGCCGTTGCACGACGGTCAAATCCTGTTCACCATCCCGCACCAGCCCAATAGCGCCCAAATCCCACCATTTTGGCACGCCTTGCAGCGCCTCGCCGGAGCGCAATTGAAGGGATACCGTGCGCCCCTCTTGGATGGCGGCCGCAACGTGCTGGCTGAGCAGTTTGCGGCTCCGTTGGCGGTGCCAGAGTAACTCATCCACCGGCCGGCCATAGTAATCAGCCAGTCTGGCTACGGTTTCGTCATCGCCCACCTCGCGGTACCGTACCTCGATTTCGTTGATTAGCCAGGGGCGCTCCAGCCCGATCCCTTCAGCAATGGTGCGGGTGTCCGGGCCGCCTCGCATGGCGCGCAGGTATCTCAGATGATCTCCCAGGCTCATTCCATGGGCTCCTTGCCGGCCGGGGTGGTGTAGTAGGCGATTGCCAGTTTCTGTAAGGTTGTTTCCTCGTTCTGGTTGGTGAGAAGGGTGATATTATAAGGGCTGAAACCCACAATCCGGCCGGAAAAGCGACTGCCATCAAACAGGGTGAAGGTGATTTCTACCGCAGCTTGCTTTTTCTCCAGGAGATATTCCAGTTCAAAGGAATCCACGCCCTCAGGAAGGTGGGCTCGCCACCTCTTGAGGCCGCTCAAGTCACCGTCGATCTGTTCTTTGCGCTCTTTGATCCGTACAGTGAATTGCGTCAACCACGTCTTGATTTCCTTCCCGGACATCTTCTCTAATGACTTTCCGATGTCAGTCTCCAGATCGGCGCGAGATTGCCCAAGCTTCTCCGCGAGGGCTATCAGATGGTCAATCTGGTTCTGGGTTGCTGGCCTGGACAGGGAATCTTGCGGGAAAGGCCGGGTTCGCTTTTGCTTGCCTCCGGCCGGTTTGCTGGGCTTGGGGGAGGAATAAACCTTGATCGTGTTTTCTGGCACACCCAGCGCGCTGGCAAGTTTGGGAAGGTCTGCATCACGGATCGGCTTGCCCTGTTCGTATTCGTGGATGGAGAGACCGGGTACGCCGGATTCATTGGCTAACTCGTTGATGGTCCATCGTTTCTGGTGACGAAGTCGCCATAGGTCTTGTTGCATTCGTGTTCTCCTTAGCGCAGGATACGTGGCACAATTTTACCATGAGGAGACCTGTTGGCAATCCGGCCGGGGATCGAACGATATGAGTGGGATTGTTCCTGGGGCAATCATCTGGTTCGGCAATCGAGGCTTGACACCACAGGTGGGGTATGATAACATTTTGCCCGCATTGGGGGCGTAGTGTAGCGGTTAACATGCCGGCCTGTCAAGCCGGAGATCGCGGGTTCGAATCCCGTCGCTCCCGCTCGTGTATGCTAATGGGTCAACCGTGAAATCGGTTGGCCCATTTACTTTATGGCCCAATACAAGGTGATAATTCGAGCGTAGGGTCATTGCTACTACTGACTTGCCATCGATATACACGCGCTCGACAATGAGTTTCACCAATTCGTGCTGGCCGCTCGGGTCGTCTTTCAGATCCTCCCAATGGTCAGCAAAATGCTCCAGCAGATCGGCCGCCCGCTCTAGATCGTCGTCAGGGACTGGAGAAAGCTGTTCCAGCTCCTGCTGCAGCTCCAGCCGCTGCTGGAAATACTCTTCGTCGCTGGCAAAGAAACCATGATCCCAACGCTTGCCCATACGCTTGATAATCGCGCGGATCTCAGCCAGCCGCTCAAACACCACCCTCTCCTTCCCATGTGCCAGGAGCCGCTTGCGAAAGTTGCACAAGTCGGAGTAGTGAAACCCTCTCCAGGTCAACTCCTGACGTAGCGCAAATTTCCAATCCATGCGCATCACCACTGCCTCCGCTGCCAATCTGTCAGGTAGCTTCGCAATGAACTGAAACACCGACACCAGCGCCAAGATCACCGGGTTCACCGCTGGGCGCCCTTCATCAGCGTACATCTCGATGAAATCCTCATCCTGGATGATCTCGTTGATCTCAGCACCGATCAATCGATACACACTTTTTTCGCTTAACAGAGGTTCGACAAGACGGCGTGTCTCTTCGGGTATCTCGGCTGGAAATGGTGTCTGCATTGACATGGTTTACCTCCCGCACACAGCTCTGTGTCCTTTTTTACCCCATTCCCAGTTTTTCAACAAAGTCCGGGAAAGATACAGTGCCGCAGATTGCTTTGCAGTTGACAGGCTACCTGGTATAATCTTCTTAAGTCAGTCCTGTTTTGATATAGATTTCGTAACAAATCGAGATCAATTTAAGCGCTGTATTGGGTAGACATGTCTCGTTCGCTCTCGCCTCTGGAGGCCAGGCTCATTCTATATCTTGAATGGGAAAAACAATCGGTGGTCACAATCCAGCAGGCTATGAAAATCCTGGATTGTTCCTACGATCACGCTCGACAGGTGCTCCACCGTCTTTCTCATCATCGTTGGTTGGCCCCAATCCAGGCAGGGAAATACGAGCTTATCCCAGCCGAACGCGGTGAGCACGCCTTTCCTGACACCAACCCCCTATTTATCGGGAGTGTGTTGGTATCCCCTTATTATTTCTCATTCGCCACAGCGGCCTTTTTCCATGGTTTATCCACCCAAGCCTCGGCCACTGTCTATATAGCTACCATGGCGCGAAAGGCGCGGCGATTGCTGACAGTTCGCGGTAAATCGTATCGTCTAGTTGCGCAGCCGGCTCACAAGTTCTTTGGCGCAATTGAGGTGGATGCGTATGGCAGTCAGGTCATGATGGCTGATCCGGTCAAGACCGTGGTGGATGCATTGGATCGGCCGGCCTATGCTGGAGGCATACCCGAAGTAGCTGCCATGCTTTGGCGAGGAAGGCAGCAACTTGATTGGGCCAAACTGGTCGATTACGCTCTCCGCATCGAAACCCAATCGCTTATCCAGCGTCTGGGTTACCTCGTTGACCTGCTCAAACTACCGATAGATACCCCTTCTCGAGGCCGGCTCTTGGCTGCGATCGGCAGGAATACCACCTATTTGGGTCGCCTGAGTCATTGGGATACCGGCGGAGAATACGACTCTGTGTGGCGCGTTGTGAACAACCTGCCCTCTGGGGCATTGAGAGACGACATGGAAGTGCGATGATTGAAAAACGGCTAGTGCAGTGGTATGCGGCCGATGCCGGTGTCGATCTCGATATCGCTGAACGGGAGATCGTACTTGCCTATGTGCTTCATATCTTATCTGAGAATGGTCTTCTGAGTAACTTGGCTTTCAAAGGAGGGACTGCTATTCGAAAGCTTTTCCTGGGCAACACGGGCCGGTTTAGCCTTGACCTGGACTTCTCTTGTGTCAGCAATGTAGAGCCTGAGGCGTTAATCTTGGATCTGGTTGCTTCGTTGCATGAGCAGACTCGCTATGGCCTCACCTTCTCAATTCCCAGCCCAGATTATTATGCGGCCCAGGATTCTTGTGGGGCGGAAGTCGCCTGTCGCCACGATTGGGCAGCAGCGAGTCGTTTTGGTGTAAAGATCAGTTTTCGTGCCAAACCATTGATGCCCATCCGACCGACGCCGCTACTCCGCGAGCGTTACTTTGACTGGATGGAATTCCAACCGGCAAGTGTCCCAGCCCTGGACCTGCATGAAATGATTGGCGAAAAAGTTCGGGCCGCGGTTCAGCGCACCCGTGTGCGAGACCTCTACGATCTGTACCTATTGGCTCACCAACCTTACGATCGTGATTTAGTTCGGCGGATAGCTGTCATGAAATGCTGGGAGACTCGATTCGCTTTTGACCCGATAGCCTTCCTCGCTGATCTGTCAACTGGAAAGCACGATTGGGCAGACTTGAATCGTCTGTTGCGGCGCGACAGGCTACCAACCCCTGCCAAGGTAATTCAGACGATACAGGACGCCTATTCCTTTTTGGAGCAAATGACCACCGAAGAAAAGGAGTTAGCAACCGATCCTTACGGTCGCCAAGCTCAACTCTATCAACAAATGACAGACGGATTGTGTCCTGATTAATGACGACCAGTGGAGAAGCGTAGCACTCACAGGAGTATTTCAATGGATAAGATCAGGTGGTCTGGCCAAATCATCTCTGTTCAGCCGCGTATACATCTCACTCGCTCATTCGACGAACGCCACCACAGCTACGCTGGCTACTGTCTGCGCATCAAGGGAATCATTGGTGACGAAGAACGCGAGTTTTCGGTTGGGATAGGCAAAGCCGCTCAGTCGAAACACGAGTTCCGGTTTGGTGACCAAGTCTCCGGAGAGGCGGTTCCAGTTGCGGATCCGTCAAGGGAGTTGGTTGAGCTCTATCGGGCCAGTAAACTCAAGGTCTTGATACGGGCTTCTGGAACGGTTACTTCACCGCCTCCCTGGCAGGGAGTGCCGCCTGACCTGGAGACGTATCGCGCTCGCGGTCATCGCCGCCTGGCAGCACGCACCTACGACACTCAATGCAAGGGCTGCACCTGGGGTTGCCGGATGCCGGTGACCATGATCATCGACCAGTGGCAGCCCCAGAAAAAGCTCTATCGTTTGGAAACCTTTTGCTACGGTCCCAAATCGTGTTCAATCTACAAGCCAGGGCCAACGAGGAAGGTTCCCGGCCGCAAGGGGATGACCTGGGAGGAGGAAGACTGGGTAGACGAGGACGCTACTGCGCATCGCGGCCCGGATGAGTAGTGCCTCAATCCCTCGACTGCCCTCCCAGCCTGAGGAAATGCAGGGGCAGATGACCGCCCGGTTTGAACAAGTCATCCTGTAGGCAGGCTTATTTTTTTGTTGCATTAATTGACGTTTCTGGTTATAATCGAGTCATGTATTTCCAACAGGTGGTGCAACAACTGGCGAACCTACACCTATTTGAAAGCGGGCATCTCTACGCAGGAGCCGATAACCCGCAACAGGTGCAGCGGCAGTTGGCGGATTGGGTGCGGGTCGGAAAGATCGTCCAGCTTCGACGTGGGCTTTACACAGCGGCGCAACCATACCAGCCTGAACAACCTCACAGCTATGTCATTGCCAATCACCTGGTGCGCGGCTCCTACATCAGCCTCCATACCGCTCTGTCCTATTTCGATCTCATTCCCGAGCATGTCGCCGTGGTGACCAGTGTGACAACCGGTCGGCCGGGTACCTGGCGGAATCTTTATGGTCATTTCAGCTTTCAACACATCCAACCAGCGTTGTTCTTTGGCTTTCAATATCGCCAGGTGACCAAGACGCAATGGGCATATGTAGCGACACCGGAAAAGGCGCTGCTCGATCTGATTTACTTGACCCCGGATGCAGACAATGCCGACTATATTCGGGCATTGCGGTTGCAGAATCTCGACCAACTTGACACAGGGCAATTGAGAGCCTGTGCTGAGCAGGTGGGCAAACCTAAACTCAAACGCGCCCTGCCACACATTCTTCAAGTCGTGGAAGAAGAACTGACGGAATACACGCCGCTATGATTCCTTATCTGAAACAGCAAATCGCCGAGGCGTTCACCTCGGAAGCGCAAAGGGCAATCGTGCGCGAGTATCTCCAAATGCGGATACTGCAAAGCTTGCAGCGCGCTGGCGCTATGATCCCGCTGGCTTTTCATGGGGGAACAGCTTTGCGATTGCTCTATCACCTGCCCCGCTTCTCCGAGGATTTGGATTTCGCACTGGAACGGCAGCCCTTACAATACGATTTCCGCAAGTATCTCGCGGCGATCGATCGTGATCTGACAGCCGAGGCATATAGCGTAGAGATAAAACTGAATGAAAAACACATAGTTCACAGTGCATTTGTGCGCTTTCGTGGACTCACCCATCAGTTGGGCATCTCACCACATGAAGCAGAAGTTCTAGCGATAAAACTGGAGATTGATACGAATCCACCAGCGAAGGCGCAACTTGACACGAGCCTGGTGCAGCGTCATGTTGCTGTTCATCTGCAGCATCATGACCGGGCATCGCTTTTTGCCGGCAAGCTCCACGCGGTTTTCCAGCGAGAATATGTCAAAGGGCGTGACTGGTATGATCTTTATTGGTATTTAAGCCAAGAGCAATGGCCACCGCCCAATATCGATATGCTGAACAACGCGCTGGCCCAATCCGGTTGGGAAAAGGGTATCATCACCCCCGACAACTGGAAATCACAGGTGCTGGAAAGATTGGAACAGTTGGATTGGGATCGCGTGGTGGACGATGTGCAGAGATTCTTGATCGAGCAGCAGGAGCTACCCGGCTTCCAGAAAGAAACACTCGAGAATCTACTGATCGGATAGGCAGGTTTACTTCACCGCCTTCCTGGCAGGGGGCGCCTCCTGACCTGGAGACGTATCGCGCTCGCGGTCATCGCCGTCTCGCAGCACGCACCTACGACACTCAATGTGGAGGATGCATCTGGGGGTTGCCGGATGCCGGTGACGATGATCATCGACCAATGGGAGCCCCAGAAAAAGCGCTACCGGTTGGAAACCTTTTGCTATAGTCCCAAATCATGCTCCACCTACAAGCCAGGACCAACGAGAAAGGTTCCCGGCCGTAAGAGAATGACCTGGGTGGATGAGGACGCCATTGCGCATCGCGACCCGGACGAGTAACCCTCCAATCCCTTGGATGGGATCGCAGTCGGTGATCTCTACTCCTTCGCCGAACTTGGAATTTCAGTTAACGACGAAAGTCTACCAAGCCTCTGGTTTTGGGATGTGATCAAGGCAATCGCCTTAATCCGGAGGCCGTCATGATCATCCCATTCTACCCTACCCATCTCCGCTTGCTATTCACCAATCGTGAACGAGAGTTGGGATTGTTGCAGCAGGCATCAACCAGGCGGCCGAGTATGACATCTGGCCAAGGTGCTCAAGACCACCACTTGCGACGGCGGCAGGTCCTCGGATATTCTCCCAAGCTTATCCAGCCCAGCCTGGCAGTCTATATCGGTCAACGCAGCCAATTGAGGGAAGAACTGGCGCCGTTCAACCCAATCCATGAGAATCGACGCCGTTACGGACTGCTGCCAGATCTGCCTCTCCAGCGTCGGAGCAAAGCCGTATGCCTGCAGCAACTGGTAGAGCCCTCCGGCCGACAGATGCCGCTCCAGATCGAACTGGCGTGCGGCCGGGAGGAGCTTGTAGAGCCAGTACGCCGGCATGGCGGCCGGGTCCGGCTCGGTCAACAACCAGTAGCCCTGAGGATCCAGAACGCGGGCGGCCTCACTGACCAGCGCCTCCCGGTGATCGAGTGCCAGAGCGAATACAAAAGGGGTGATCAGAACGGCCAATTCACCATCCCCGGCCGGGAACGCCGGTGGATCAAGCGGAAATGCTTCTCGACGCAATTCATAGTTCGGCCATTGGCGGGGATCCAAGCGCGTGGCGGGCGCCAGGGGATGGGGGCGTTCCAACACAAGCCCGGAATCCAACCCAACCTTGCGCCGGCGTTGCAGCAGCCGGGCGAGACGTGGGTCGCTGCGGCTGCGGGTGGCAGCTCGGGCAACGTCACGGAAAAGCCGGCCGGGAAGTCGGCCGGGTCCGGCAATGGGTCCGGTAGTTGGGTGATCCGGTCGGGGAAATGCCCGCGGCCTTCCCCAGGTGGAAAGGCGACGGCAAAAACGCCAGAGTCGCTCTCGATTAAGCCATCCACCAGCCGCAGCAGCGGCACATAGGCCGGGTAGGGGACCAATTGGGTGATCCGTTCCATTAAGGGATTGGCGCGGACATCCTGAAAAAGCGTAAAGAGCAGCTCGCGCCGCTCGTCCAGGTCAGCGTCATCCCAGACCCGGGCCAGCATCTCCAACGCCTCGGCCGCATTCTCGATGTCTTGGGCATCAAGTCTGTCAATGTTCGGCCGGGGGAAGAACCGCTAGCTCGCCTTTGAACCAATCGGTGGCGGCCGAATAGACGCTCAGATCATCACCAAATTCGCCCCGGATATGCAAATCCTGGGCGCGGCGCAGTTCCGCTTCCAACTGCCCTCTTGTGGCCCTTGTCGTCGCCAGTTCACCATGCAGCAGAGTTTTCAGTTCAGTCCGCCAATCGTCGGGCAGTGATAGTTGCCTGACCACGGCGCCCAGTTGTGCTAGGTTCAGCTTCTCAGCTCGTGAAACGCGGATGGGTGTGTCAACCTTTCGCTGAAGAATGGCTAACTGTCTTCGCAGTAAGATTTCCAGATCCTTCTCTTGTTCAGATGGCTCTGCAAGCCCTACCCACTGGAGAAGTGTTGAGAACATTTGGATCATAATAAACCAAAGCATGGGTCTCCGTTTCGCGTTGACAACAAGACCGTTGATTTTACCAGCAGTTACTGGATGCTCCTGATTTATTCTGTAAGACAGGTTTTTTTGGGGTTACGGGGTTCTTTGTTTGTTATAGGGTCCTTCATGAATTTGGGGATCATCCTCTAGTAGGAATCCTCCCTCGGCGTCGTTTCCGTTCTCCTGCAACACACTTCCAGATCAACCTCAATCCTGTTGGGTGTGCCGTTCTTGCTATCTAGGTTATGGCCGCGAAAGCAACACTTCTGGACAGAACATGCCATCTTGACGTTGTGACGCTATAATGCTATAATGTCCGTACTAGCACAGATATGGAGGTATAGTATGACTGTCCTAACCAAGCGCACGACGGTCTATCTTGATCAAGAACTTCACCAGGCGTTGCGGCTGAAGGCAGCCGTGACTGATAGCTCGATGTCCGAACTCATCAATGAGATGATTCGGGAGCGGCTGGCTGAGGATGCTGAGGATCTGGATGCCTTTCGTGAACGTGCCAATGAGCCGGTGATCAGTTATGAAAGCCTGCTCCAGGACTTGCAGGCTCATGGCAAGCTATAGAATTGTTTTCAAGCAGTCTGTTGCCAAAGATCTTCACCCGATTTCTAAGAAAGATGTTCAGCGTATACTGAAGCGTATCGACGGTCTGGCTAATGATCCACGGCCGGTGGGCGCGGAAAAGCTCAGTGGTGATGAAAAGTACCGCATCAGACAGGGAAACTATCGTATTTTGTATTTGATCGAGGATGATATCGTCACGGTGACGATCATAAAAGTAGGGCATCGTCGCGATGTCTACCGCTGATGCCGATTGAGCGGCGTAAGCGCCCAGGGCAAGAATCTGACCTCAAGTATCCGCGTCAGGGAGCGACGGGAGTCGCTCCCGCCTATAGTAATATGCTCTAGGACATGAAGAGCCCTCTTATCAAGAGGGTTCTTTGGTTTTTTTGGACCCTGCAGGAGCTTTAGGTTTGTCCCATAGTGGATAATCCGGATCCTCTTTTAATTTTTCTTCCGTTCTCCAACGCCACAAGACTTCCAAGACTCACTGTTCCCATGTTGGCCAATTTGAGTGATCGTTTTGGCGTGCATTCCTTACGGTGAACGCTCTGGCGGCCGCATTGGTCAAAAACAGGAGCATGTTGGAGACTTGGCCGTACCAGTTAGCACAAAACCGTCTCCAACGGGGGGTACTCTCAAGGGATGCACATTCGATATTGACGAAAAGCTTTTAAAGATTTACAATTTATTAAGTAATATGCAGAATGTACAAAATTTAAACTATCAACAGAAGTTTGTGAGGATGATAGAGGCAATGGAAACAGTGTTGGGTGTGACCAAGGCAAGAGAGAAACTGAGCGAAATCGTGGAGAGCGTTCAATACCAGAGTGATGCATATATCATTAGCCGCCACGGCCGGCCGGCTGCGGCGGTGGTTCCCATCGAGGTTTACGAGTTATGGAAGCGGCGTAGAATGGAATTCTTTGACCTGGTTAGAGAGTTTCAGGATGCCAGTGGTGAGGCGGATCCCGATGAGGTGATGCAGGAAGTGTTGCGAGCCCAGCAGGCAGTACGGTCACAAGAGGGCACATAGCCACCCATGAAGGTCGTACTGGACGCCAACATCTATGTCAGCTCCCTGATCAGCACCCAAGGCAACCCTAAACGGATCATGGAGCTGTGGGAACAGAACCAGTTCGATGTATTGGTATCGGCCTTAATAATCGACGAGATAGGCCGAGTTCTCAGGTATCCAAGGATTGTCAAGCGCCACACGCGGGATGAAGGGTCGATTCAGCGCTTCCTGGAACTGCTGTCAAGCCAAGCGGTGATAGTTGAGCCCACGGTGGTACTGGACGTGGTCAAGGAAGACCAGAGCGACAATCGTTATTTGGAATGCGCGGTTGAAGGGACGGCTCAATACATCATAAGTGGTGACAAGCATCTGCTTGATCTGGGTGAGTATAAAGGTATTGTCGTCCTGCCGCCGGCGGCATTTGTGACCTTGCTAGAGAGAGGGGTCTTGTAGTCGTGAGCGATCAGGGTGGAGCAGGTGTAGGCAAGCGATTCGCTGGGGTAGGAAGGTCACGATCTCTATACGCGTGAGTGAGCGAATCCCGTCGCTCCCGCTCGAGGACAACAGCCCTGGACATCTACCAGGGCTGTTTTGCTTCTGTGGTTGTGGCGGCGTGGCGATCTGGCAATTTTGCACAGATAGCGGCCTGCTTGATAACAGCTCTGGTGGCAACCTGCCGGCCGCTATGGTCGGGAGCTGCGAGTGGGGTGGTCCGGACCTTCAACGCGGTCGTCTCGGTGAACCTGGTCGGTGTGGTTCACCTGCGTGTCTTTTCCACCTACCATGTTTCCAACCTGACCGCCACGCTCTATTTGCAGAACAAGGTCATGGGCAGGATCGAGGGTTTCCCAGTCCAGGCGGTCTGTCCCACGCCTACCCCAACGACGTTTGCAACCCCAACCGCCAGCCGAACGCCGACCGCCATCCTGACTCCTACGCCTACTGCCACTCCCACTCCAGGAGCAGTCAGTGACCCTGGAGCGGCTCTACTTCTGGCTTATCTACTATGGCCCCAACCTGGGGCAGCCCGCTCGGGTGCTGTTTGGCCGGGTCTCAGGACCTGCCATACCACCCCCTGGGGCGTGGCGCTGGACCTTCGGTCGCCTGATGGGCATCGGGTCTTTGTCAACGTTCAGACGGATGTGGCCTGGGAGTTTGTTGTTGATAGTACAGTAGCGGTGGATCCGCACTTTGGTTATGGGGCGATAGGCACCTGACGAGCGCGTGCTTTCAGTCGGTGGGAGGCGTCAGCGCCGGTGATGTGGATCGCTGCCTGGTCCCCGTGCATGTGACCCGCCAGGCTTTGCGAACTCGTCGCGCTTGCGAAATATCGCGGGGTCTTTGCTTCCTGCGACGCGATTGGTGCTACACGTCGATCAGCCATTCGGCAATCGAGCGGATCTTCAGCGGCACACCGCTGATCTCCAGGCTGTCCTCGTTGGCATCACACAGAATCGTAGCATGCTGCACTGGAAGATGCCGCAGCGCAGATTCCAATGCCCGGATCTCCCGCTCGCGAGTCGCTGGATTCGCCAGATGCTGCGCGACCTGGATCAGTTGGCGCTCCTCGGGAAGATAGAAATCCACTTCCAATCCCTCCGGGGAGGTGTAGTAGTATATAGTTGATGTTTGCCGGCGCAAGGCCAGGAAGACCAGGTTTTCCAGCAATCGGCCGGTGTTGGGCGAAAAACGGAATCCGACCGTGTTCGCCAGACCGGTATCGATGCAATAGATCTTTTTGGGAGCTATCTGCTGGCGTTTCACCGAGTAGTCGTACAGATTCACGGTAAAGATCAGCCAGCTGTTCTCCATGTAACCGATATAGTCCTTGATGGTGTTGACACTGCCCAGGCGGAACTGGTCTTTGAGTTTGTTGAATGAAACTGGATTAGATGGGTTGCTCATCAGCGTAAAAGCCAGTTCCCTGAGGGCTGGAAGGGCTGCGATGCGATAGCGCGCCGCAATATCCCGGTACAGCCGACCAGCATCCACTTCTGCGATCAGCATCTGCCGTTTTTGATCTTTTACTGTCAATGTCACACACCTGTCGTTCATGGGGTGACATTTTCGCTGAACAGTTAATGGGTGACAAATTCATTGGACAACAACACACCAGTGATAATCCAGGTTGACACGAGGTTGATTCCTGATATAATGCCGCCCAATATGAACACGGCTTCGCAGATCAACCAACTACGTTCTCGTCGTCGCACCGGATATCAGGTCTGGTGCTTGAGGTTGCCTGGGTGTTGATAAGCGATTGATTGCTCTGTACGCAGGAGCCGCCAGACCGAACCATGGGTCTGGCGGCTTTTTTTTATCCAGTTGACGGAGGTGACAGTGGTCAAGGTAGGAGTTTACGGAGCCGCTGGCTATACGGGATTGGAACTCGTCAAGTTATTGGCCGATCACTCGGCCGCCGAGGTTGTCTTTGCGACCTCCGAGTCCAACGCCGGCTCGTCCCTCTCGGCCGTTTTCCCGGCCGCGCCTGACTTTCCGTTGGTCCCGGCCGAGGCGGCTGACCCTGCCCAGGTGGAGGTGGCGTTTCTCTGCCTCCCGCACGGGGCGGCCGCCCGCACCGCGCTATCTGCCCTGGAGGCGGGCGCGCGGGTCATCGATCTGAGCGCCGATTTTCGCCTGCGCGATGCGGCGGTCTATGCCCACTGGTACGGTTTGGAGCACCCGGCGCCGCATCTGTTGCCGGAGGCGGTCTACGGCCTGACCGAGTTCGCCCGCTCCAGCCTGCCGGCCGCACGCCTGGTCGCCAATCCCGGTTGCTATCCCACCAGCATCCTGCTCCCGCTGCAACCGCTGCTGGCGGCCGGCGCCTGCGCGGCCGGGCCCATCATCGCCGACAGCAAGTCGGGCGTTTCCGGGGCCGGCCGGAGCCCCAAGCAGCAGACGCATTTTGTGGAAGTAGCCAACAATCTGAGCCCGTACAACATCGGCCGGGCCCACCGGCACCTGCCAGAGATGGAGCAGGCGTTTGCGCTCTGGAGTGCATCCCCGCCCAGGCTGCTGTTTTCGCCTCACCTGCTGCCCGTGCCGCGCGGCATCCTCTCGACCATTTACGTTCCGTTGCGGCCGGGATGGGAGCCGGCCGCCGTGCGGTCGCTGTACGAGGAGACGCTCGCCGGCGAGTTGTTCGTTCGCCTGCTCCCGGCCGGAGGACTGGCTACCCTGGCTCACGTTGTCCACACCAACCGCTGCGTGATTGCGTTGTCCCAGGTCGATGACACGTTGATCATCACCTCAGCCATCGACAACCTGGTCAAGGGGGCGGCCGGGCAGGCGGTCCAGAACATGAACCTGATGTTTGGTCTGCCAGAGACGGCCGGGCTGCATTAGCGTGAAGGAGTTTGCCATGCACGTCATCAAAATTGGCGGCAACGAGTTGGATGCGCCGGGGTTTCTCCCTGAACTGGCCAGGGCGGTGGCGGCCGAACGCGGGCCGGTGGTGATCGTCCACGGCGGCGGCCGGGACATTGCAGAGTTGCAGGCCCGCCTGGGGCTGACCACGGCCAAGGTGGATGGGCTGCGCGTGACCGACGCCGGCTCGTTGTCGGTGGCGCAGATGGTGCTTTCCGGCAAGGTCAATAAGCAGATCGTGGCGGCGCTGCTGGCGGCCGGGCTGGATGCGCTGGGTCTCAGTGGGGTGGACCGGGGGCTGCTGCGGTGCAAGAAAAAAGCTCACCCAACGGCCGATCTGGGCTTTGTGGGCGAGATCGTTTGGGTACGGTGCGAGGTCATCGCCCACCTGGTCGAACAGGGGGTCACGCCGGTCGTCTCCCCCATCTCGCTGGGGGTGGACGGGCGGGTTTACAACGTTAACGCCGATTCGGCGGCCGCGGCGCTGGCGGCCGCGCTCAACGCCAGCCTGCTCGATTTTGTCTCCGACGTGCCCGGGGTGATTTGCCAGGACCGAGTCGTTCCCCAACTGACCCCCGGCCGGGCGACCGAGTTACTCGACAGTGGCGTCATCCGCGACGGGATGGTGCCCAAAGTGCAGGCCGCGCTGGCGGCCGTGTCGCAGGGCGTGGAGTGCGCCCGCATCGTCAACCTTGCCGGCCTGGCTCAGGGCGGCACTACATTCACCATCAGGGAGGCAGCATGAACGCTGAAGAGATCATCCAGGCCGAGTCTCGACTGATCGTGCCAACCTATCTGCGCTCGCCGGTCCTTTATACCCACGGCCGGGGTGTGTACCTGTTTGATGTGCAGGGGAAGCGCTATCTGGATTTCGCGGCCGGGATCGCCGTCAACGCGCTGGGGCATGCCGACGAGGAGTGGGCCCAGGCGGTGGCCGAGCAGGCCCGCACCCTGGTTCACGTCAGCAACCTTTTTCACACCGCGCCGCACGTCGAGCTGGCGCAACGCCTGGTGGATAATTCGTTCGCCGACCGGGTCTTTTTCTGCAACTCGGGGAGCGAGGCCAACGAGGCGGCCCTCAAGTTTGCCCGCAAGTGGGCCCGCGAAACCGGCCGCGCTGGCAAGACCGGCATCCTGGCCTTTGAGGGGGGCTTTCACGGCCGGACGGTGGGGGCGCTGTCGGCAACCGCCAGGCCCCAATACCGCGAGCCCTTTGCCCCCCTGATGCCGGGGGTGAGCTTTGCGCCGTTCAACAATCTGGCGGCCGCCAGTGAATGCATCACGGCCGAGACCTGCGCGGTAATTGTGGAGCCGGTGCAGGGGGAAGGGGGCGTCCGCCCGGCCGAGCCTGGCTTTCTCCGCGGTTTGCGCCAGTTGTGCGACCAGCACAACGCGCTTTTGATCTTTGACGAGGTCCAGTGCGGGCTGGGGCGGACCGGCCATCTGTGGGCGCATCAGGCTTATGGCGTGACGCCGGACATCATGACGCTGGCCAAGCCGCTGGCCGGCGGCCTGCCCATCGGAGCGGCATTAGTGACCGAAGCGGTGGCGCAGGTCATGAAACCGGGTGACCATGGCAGCACCTTTGCGGCCGGGCCACTGGTCTGCCGCGCCGCCTGTGTGGTTTTCGACCGCGTCAGCCAGCCCAATTTCCTGGCGGCCGTGCGGGCCAACGGCACCCATCTCATCAACCGGCTCACCGCTCTGCAGTCGGCCAAGGTCGTTGAGGTGCGCGGGGCCGGCCTGCTGGTTGGGATGGAGCTCTCCGTGCCTGTCAAGCCGCTGATTGGCGCTGCGGCCGGGCAGGGGCTGATCGTCATCAACGCTGGCGAAAACGTGCTCCGGCTCTGCCCGCCGCTGACCATCACTCAGGAACAGATCGACGATGCGGTGGAGACCATCGCCGGCTGTTTGCAGGAACTGTGACCATGGCCGTCCGGATAGCCACACTCGCCGATCTGCCGGCCATCGCCGCGCTGGTGAACGAACACGCCCGGCGGGGCCAGGTGCTGCCCCGCACGATGGAAGAGATTGGCAACAGCATCCACAACTGGGTGGTGGGCGAGGAGGCGGGCGAACTGCTGGCCTGTGGCTCGCTGCTGTTCTACACGCCGGAACTGGCTGAGGTCCGCTCGCTGATCGTCTCGGATCGCGTCCAGGGAAACGGCTGGGGACGATCCATCGTGGAGGCATTGATTGCCCAGGCACAGGAGCGGGGCATCCCCGCGCTCTTTGCCCTCACCCGCGTGGTCCCGTTGTTTCGGCGGCTGGGTTTTGTGGTGACCGAGCGGCACTTTTTTCCGGAAAAGATCTGGCGCGACTGCCAGATCTGCCCGATCAAGGAACGGTGTGACGAGACGGCCGTGGCGCTGCACGTCACGTTGCCGAACCAGTAACGTTTGATAGTCGATTCAAGGAGTTTGTCATGTCGAGCAAAATCAACAAGGTGGTATTGGCTTATTCGGGTGGACTGGATACGTCCATCATTGTCCCCTGGCTGCGGGAGAATTATGGCTGTGAAGTGGTCTGTTTCTGCGCCAACGTCGGTCAGGGAGAGGAACTATCCGGCCTGCCGGCCAAAGCGGCCGCCAGCGGGGCAAGCAAGTGCATCATTGAAGATCTGCGGGACGAGTTTGCGCAGGATTTTCTCTTTCCGATGCTGCAATCGGGTGCGATTTACGAGCGACAGTACTTGCTGGGAAGCTCAATTGCCCGGCCTCTGATCGCCAAGTGGCAGGTTGCGATAGCCGAGGCGGAGGGAGCCGACGCGGTGGCTCACGGCTGCACCGGCAAAGGGAACGACCAGGTCCGCTTCGAGTTGACCTACAAGGCGCTCAACCCAACGCTCAAGGTGATTGCGCCGTGGCGCGAGTGGTCGATTCGATCCCGGGACGACGCGCTGGCTTATGCCCAGGCCCGCAATATCCCGGTGGAAGCCAGCACCAAGTCCAACTATAGCCGCGACCGAAACCTGTGGCACATGTCACACGAAGGCAGCGAACTGGAAGACCCGGCCCAGTCGCCCAAGGCGCAAACCTACGTCACCACTGTGTCACCGGAGGATGCGCCCGACGAACCTGAAGTGGTGGAGATCGTCTTCGAGGCGGGTGTGCCGATTTCGGTGAACGGCGTGCATCTGGGCCCGGCCGCGCTGATTGAAAAGCTCAACGCGCTGGGTGCCAAACACGGGGTCGGCCGGGTGGACCTGGTGGAAAACCGATTGGTGGGGATGAAATCCCGCGGCATCTACGAGACGCCCGGCGGCACGCTGCTGTATGCTGCCCACCGCGAACTGGAATCGCTTTGCCTGGATCGGGACACGGCGCACTTTAAGGAGCAGGTCGCGTTGCGCTACGCCGAGCTGGTTTACTTTGGCAAGTGGTATCACACGTTGCGGGAGGCGCTGCAGAACTTTATCAGCGAGACGCAAAAGACGATCAGCGGGTGGGTCAAGCTCAAGCTGTACAAGGGGAACGTCATCGTCGCCGGCCGGTACAGCCCCCACAGCCTGTATCGCGAGGATTTTGCCACCTTTGGACAGGACGATGTGTATAATCAGCAGGATGCGGCCGGGTTTATCAACCTGTTTGGGCTGCAGATGAAGGTGCAGGCGATGATGGAGGTCAGCAACGGCGGCAAAACACGCTACACAGCGCCTGACTATTCCAAGTTCAAACGGGATTAGCCCAAGATGAACTTTGTGACCGATGGCTCTGTCACCAGCCCCAAAGGGTTCCGGGCCGCCGCGGCCGCCTGCAGCCTCAAACCGGCCGGGGAACTGGACCTCGCGCTGCTGGCATCGGAGCGCGACTGCACGGCCGCTGGTGTCTTTACCCGCAATCAGATCGTGGCAGCGCCGGTCATCGTGAGCCGGGAGACGCTGGCGGCCGGGCGCTCCCGCATTCGCGGCGTGGTCGTCAACTCCGGGAACGCCAATGCCTGCACCGGCGAGCTGGGGATGGCGGCCGCCCGCGAAATGCAACGGCTGGCGGCGGAACAAATCGCCTGTGATCCGGCACAGGTGTTGGTCCTCTCGACCGGCGTCATCGGGGTGCTGCCGGACCTGGGTAAATTGCAGCGAGGGATCACAGACGCGGCCGGCAGGCTGGCGGCCGGCGGCGGTGCGGCCGCCGCCCGCGCGATCATGACCACCGACACCCATCCCAAACAGATTGCCGTTCAGGTCGAGTTGCCGGGCGGCGTGGTCACCATCGCGGGGATGGCTAAAGGAGCCGGGATGATCCATCCGAACATGGCTACCATGCTGGGGGTGTTCGCCACCGATGCGGCCGTGCCTGCTGCGCTGTTGCAGGACTGCCTGACTGCGGCCGTGGAGCAGAGCTTTAACCGCATCTCGGTGGACGGCGACACGAGCACCAACGATGCGGTCTTGCTGCTGGCCAACGGCGCGAGCAGCGTGGCATTACACGACCCGCCTTCGGTGGCAGCGTTCAGTCAGGCTCTCAGCCAGGTGTGCGCCGAACTCGCCAGGATGATCGTGCGCGACGGCGAAGGAGCCACCAGGCTGGTTGAGCTGTTGGTGACCGGCGCACGCAGTGAAGGGGATGCGCTCCAAGTCGCCAACACGGTCGCCACGTCCCCGCTGGTCAAGACCGCCATCGCTGGCGGGGACCCCAACTGGGGGCGCATCCTGGCGGCCGCCGGCCGGGCCGGTGTGCCGCTGGATCCAAACCGGATTGTGCTCTCGATTGGAACGGCGGAGAGTCAGCTCAGGCTGTTCGCGGCCGGCGTGCCGTTGGATTACCGCGAGCCCGACGCGCACGCCATCTTTTCGCAACCTGAATTTCAGGTCCGGCTGGATCTGGGGCTGGGCGACCAGCAAGTGACGGTCTGGACCTGCGACCTGACGCACGAGTATGTAACCATCAATGCGCATTACCGCACATGAAAGGAGGCGCGATGACGCTATGGGGCGGCCGGTTTGCCAAGGCCACAGATGAGCTGATGTTTGAGTTCAATGCCAGCCTGTCCTTTGACCGGCGTCTGGGAGAGGTCGATGTCCGTGGCAGCATTGCCTGGGCGCGAGGGCTGGCTCGGGCGGGGCTTTTGACACAGGAGGAGGCCAATCAGATCGTCGCCGGGCTGGAGCAGGTGAAAACCGAACTGTCCGGGGATACCTTTTCCTTCCAACTGACTGACGAGGATATCCACACGGCCGTGGAGCGACGCCTGACCGAGATCGTTGGCCCGGCCGGCGGCAAGCTGCACACGGGCCGCTCCCGCAATGATCAGGTGGCGACCGACCTGCGGCTTTACCTGCTGGGCGTGCTACCCGCGCTGGAGGCCATGCTGATTGAGCTACAGACCGCCATCGCCGACAAGGCGGACGGCCATCTGGACCTGGTCATGCCCGGCTATACCCACTTGCAGCCGGCGCAGCCGGTGCTCTTCAGCCACTGGCTGATGTCCTTTTTCTGGAAGCTCCAGCGCGACCGCGAGCGGTTGGCGGGACTGGCGCAGCGCACGGCGACGCTGCCGCTCGGATCGGGGGCACTGGCCGGCAATCCGTATGGCATTGACCGACACAGCCTGGCGGCCGAACTGGGGTTTCACAGCGTTACCCGGAACAGCATGGACGCGGTGTGCGATCGCGATTTTGCGGTCGAGTTCCTCTCCTGGGCGGCGCTGTTGCAGGTCCATCTCAGCGGCCTGGCGGAAGACCTGGTTATCTGGTCCAGTCCGGCGTTCGGGTTTGTGGAGCTGGATGATGCTTACGCCACTGGCTCCAGCCTGATGCCGCAGAAAAAGAACCCGGATGCGCTTGAGTTGATGCGCGGCAAGAGCGGCCGGGTGATCGGCCAACTCACCGGGATGATGACCGCACTCAAGGGGTTGCCCTCCACGTACAACAAGGACCTGCAAGAGGACAAGGAAGCGCTCTTTGATGTAGTCGATACCTTGTGGCAGGAACTGCCGATTGCGGCCGGTGTGATCCGCACCCTGAGCCCAAACGGCGAGCGCATGGCGTCCGCCTTGTCAGAGGACTGTGGCTCGATCCTGGCGACCGATCTGGCCGATTACCTGGTGCAGAAAGGGGTGCCCTTCCGCCAGAGTCACCACCTGGTCGGCCGGATGGTCCAGCGGGCATGCGAGTTGGGGGTCACGCTGAGTCAACTTGACCTGGCCGAGTTTCAGGCAATCCATCCCGCCATCTCCAAAGATGTGTACCAGCAGTTGGATTTTGCCCGTTCGGTTGCGGCGCGGGAGGGGGTGGGCGGAACGGCCCCGGCCGCCGTTCGAGTGCAGATCCGGGAGGCGCGCATGTTGCTTGCCCGGCCGCAATTTGCTTGACAGAATGACTTCCGTATGCTACCATCCGCCCCAATCTGGAGCTGACAGAGAAGGATTGAAAATCACAGTGCAGCCGCTGGCGCTTACTCTTACCATCACAATTGTAACCATTCTTCTGGTTATGGTTATCCTCCTGCGTGTTCAGGAGACGGTGGTTGGGAGAGGTGCCGCGTAGCTTTTTCGCACACATCTATTTAAAGCAAAAAGCCTCCCAACCGGGAGGCTTTTTTATTTCCGCCACGAGGAATGAGGGAGAGATGGTAGAGAGGCAGAGCGATGCACTAAAACGAGGCCCCGAAAGGGCACCCCACCGGGCGCTACTGAGAGCCCTGGGGTGCACCGATGACGAGATGGACCGGCCGTTTATCGGCGTCGTCAGTTCGTACAACGAGGCGATTCCGGGCCACACCGGGCTGCGGCCGCTGGCAGAGGCGGTCAAGGCGGGGGTCCGCATGGCGGGCGGTGTTCCTTTTGAGGTCAACACGATCGGCGTGTGCGACGGGCTGGCGATGAACCACGAGGGCATGAAGTACTCGTTGGCGAGCCGGGAGTTGATTGCCGACTCGGTGGAGGTGGTGGTGCGGGCGCACGCCTTTGATGCGCTGGTGCTGATTCCTAATTGTGACAAGATCATCCCCGGCATGCTGATGGCGGCCGCCCGGCTCAACCGGCCGGCGCTGGTGGTCAGCGGCGGGCCGATGCTGGCTGGCCGCTTGGACGGCCGGGCGGTCGATCTGGCGGACGTCTTTATGGCGGTCGGGGCGGTGGCGCGCGGGGAGATGCCCCCGGCCGAGCTGGAACGGCTGGAGCGGGCTGCATGCCCTGGCTGCGGCTCGTGCGCGGGGATGTTTACCGCCAACACCATGAACTGCCTGACCGAGGCGCTGGGGATGGGGCTGCCCGGCAACGGGACCATCCCGGCCGTCAGCGCCGGGCGGATTGCGCTGGCCAAGCAGGCCGGCGTGCAGATCATGGCGCTGCTGGACCGTGACCTCCGGCCGCTGGATATCCTGACGGCGGCCGCTTTCCGCAATGCGTTCATTGTGGACATGGCGCTGGGCGGCTCCACCAACTCGGTTCTCCACCTGCTGGCCGTTGCGCACGAGGCGGGGGTTGAGATTCCCCTGCCAGAGTTGAATCGGTTCAGCGACCAGACCCCCCATCTGTGCCGGATGAGCCCGGCCGCTGGGGGGCATCACATGGAAGACCTGGACGCGGCCGGAGGGATCCCGGCCGTCATGCGCCCACTGCTGGACGCGGGCCTGCTGGACGGCGGTGTCCCCACCGTGACCGGCCGGACCGTGGCGGAAAACCTGGCGTCGGCACGGGTGCAGGACGCATCGGTCATCCGGCCGGTGGAGGCACCCTATGCCGCAACCGGCGGCCTGGCGATCCTCTTTGGTAATCTGGCACCCGAAGGGGCGGTGGTCAAGCAGGCGGTGGTCGCCCCCGAGATGCGGCAGCATCGTGGGCCGGCCCGCGTTTTTGGCTCCGAAGAAGAGGCCACCGCCGCCATCATGGCGGGGGCGTTTGAAACCGGAGATGTGTTGGTCATCCGCTACGAAGGGCCCAAGGGCGGCCCTGGCATGCGCGAGATGCTCACCCCGACCTCGCTGCTCTCCGGTATGGGGATGGATGACCGGGTGGCATTGCTGACCGACGGCCGCTTTTCGGGGGCCACCCGTGGCGCGGCCATCGGTCACATCTCGCCGGAGGCGGCCGAGCGCGGCCCACTGGCCGCAGTTCGGAACGGCGACATCATCTCGATTGACATTCCCCAGCGCCGGCTCACGCTGGAACTGCCTGTGGAAGAGATTGCCCGCCGCCTGGCGGGGTTGCCGCCGTGGGAGCCGGCCGTCCGGACCGGTTACCTGCGCCGGTACGCGCAACTGGTCACTTCGGCCGGGAGTGGGGCGGTCTTTCGATAAAAAGCGGCGAGGGAAGCGCTGCACAGAAAGGAGCGAGTTGAAGATGAGATTGACAGGAGCACAAGTCGTCTGGGAGAGCCTGGTGCGGGAGGGAGTGCAGGTCGTCTTTGGTATTTCGGGTGGGGCGGTGATTCACCTGTATCACGCGCTGCCGGATTATCCCATCCACCACGTGCTGACGCGCCACGAGCAGGCGGCCGCCCACGCGGCCGATGGGTATGCCCGCGCCAGCGGCCGGGTAGGGGTCTGTGTGGCCACCTCCGGCCCTGGGGCCACCAACCTGGTCACCGGGCTGGCTACCGCCTACATGGATTCGTCCCCGGTGGTCGCCATCACCGGGCAGGTAGCTTCGCCGGTGATCGGGACCGATGCTTTTCAGGAAGTGGATATCACTGCCATCACCCTGCCGATCACCAAACACAACTACCTGGTGACCGATGTGCGCGAGCTGCCCACGGCTATCCGCGAGGCGTTTTACATCGCTCGCACCGGCCGGCCGGGCCCGGTGCTGATTGACATTGCCAAGGATGCCCAGGCGGCCGAGGTCGATTACGTGTACCCGGATGAGGTCCACCTGCCCGGCTATCGGCTGCCGGCCGGGGATCTGAGCGGCGATGTCCAGGGCATGGCCGAGCTGATTGCAGCCGCCGAACGGCCGCTGATCATTGCCGGGCACGGCGTGGTGCTGGCCAGCGCAGAGGATGATCTGCTCCGGCTGGCGGAAAAGGCCAACGTGCCGGTGGTCACTACGCTGCTGGGCATTGGGGCGATGAACGAAACGCACCCGCTCTGCCTGGGGATGGCGGGGATGCACGGCGAAGCCTACACCAACCTGGCGCTCAGCGAGGCCGACCTGATCATCTCGCTGGGCTCCCGCTTTGACGACCGGTTGACGGGGCCGGTGAACCAGTTCGGACGGCAGGCCAAGATCATTCACGTGGATGTGGACCCGGCCGAGATCGGCAAGAACGTTCCGGTTGACCTGGCGGTGATTGGCGATCTGAAAGCAGGTGCTGCCGGCCCTCGTCCCGCTCGCGCCGGACGGAAGCCACACCGAATGGCTGGCGCGGATCGACGAGTGGCGCAGCGAATCGGCACAGCGGGACATTGTCGGCAAAGAGACCGATGCGCTGGTGCCTCAATACGTGATTCGCCAGCTCTGGCACGCTACCCAGGGCGAGGCGCTGATGGTTTCGGACGTGGGGCAAAACCAGATGTGGGAGGCGCAGTATTTCGTCCACCATCGCCGGCGCGGGCTGCTCTCATCGGGCGGGCTGGGGACGATGGGTTTTGCGCTGCCGGCCGCCATCGGCGCGCAGATGGCGTTTCCCGATCAGCCGGTCTGGGTGACGGTGGGGGATGGCGGCTTTCAGATGAACATTCAAGAGCTGGCGACGGTGGTGCAAGAAAAGCTCCCCCTCAAGATCGCGATTCTGAACAATGGCTATCTGGGCATGGTGCGCCAATGGCAGCAGTTCTTTTTCGAGGGGCGCTATTCGGGCACGCCGCTGCTGGGCCCCGACTTTGCCAAGGTGGCCGAGGCGTATGGCATCCCCGGCCGGACGGTGCGGCAAAAGGCGGATGTGGCCCCGGTGATTGCCGAGGCGATGGCGGCTGAAGGCCCCATGCTGATTGACTTTCGCGTAGAGCAGGAAGAAAACGTCTATCCGATGGTGGCGCCGGGCGCACCGGTCCACGACATGATCCGCCGGCCGTCGGCCGCGGGCGAATCCCGATGAGGAGGCAGCGATGAAATACACACTGGTCGCTTTGATGGAGAACAAACCGGGCGTGCTCAACCGGGTGGCGAGCCTGTTCCGCCGTCGCAACTATAACATCGAGAGCCTGACGGTGGGGCACAGCGAAACGGCCGGCATCTCGCGGATGACGATCGTCCTCAATGGGGATGACCGGGTCGGCCAGCAGGTTGTCAAGCAACTTTCCAAGCTGATCAACGTCACCGAAGTGGAAGACGTGAGCGACCGCGCGACCGTGTTCCGCGAGTTGGCGCTCATCAAGGTGCGGACGGATGCTAGCACCCGTTCCGAGATCGTCGAGCTGGCGAATATCTTTCGCGGCCGGGTGGTGGATGTGGGCAGCAAGGCGCTGACGGTGGAGATGACCGGCCCGGAGGATCGGGTCAACTCGCTGATCGGGTTGCTCCAGCCGTATGGTATTGAGGAGATGGCACGCACCGGCCGGGTGGCGATGGTGCGCGCCGGCAATGGAACCGTGGCCTGAATCGGGCCAGATCAGATTCAAGGGAGAAGAACCATGGCAAACCTTTACTACGACGCGGATGCGGATTTGGGCCTGCTGAAGGGCAAGCGGATCGCGGTCATTGGCTATGGCAGCCAGGGGCATGCCCACGCGCTAAACCTGAAGGACAGCGGCTGTCAGGTGGCGGTGGGGCTCCGGCCGGACGGGCGTTCGTGGGCCGCGGCCGGACAGGCCGGGCTTACAGTCATGCCACCGGCCGAGGCGGCTGCCTGGGCGGACGTGGTGATGATGCTGGTGCCCGACCCGGCCCAACCGGCGCTGTACCGCCAGGCGATTGCGCCGGGCCTCAAAGCGGGTGATACCCTCATGTTCGCCCACGGATTCAACATCCGTTATCACCAGATTGTGCCGCCGGCCGATGTCGACGTCTGCATGGTGGCTCCCAAGGGGCCGGGCCATCGCCTGCGCGAGGTTTACCAGGAGGGCGGCGGCATCCCGGCGCTGCTGGCGGTGCACCAGGATGCCACCGGCCGGGCCAAGCAGATGGCGCTGGCCTACGCCAAAGGGATCGGTTGCACGCGGGCCGGCGTCATCGAGACCACCTTTGCCGAGGAGACCGAGACCGACCTTTTTGGCGAGCAGGCCGTGCTGTGCGGCGGCGTCTCGGAACTCATCAAGGCGGGCTTTGAGACCTTGGTCGAGGCCGGCTACCAGCCCGAGATTGCCTATTTCGAGTGCCTGCACGAGATGAAGCTGATCGTGGACCTGATCCAGCAGGGCGGGCTCAACTACATGCGCTATTCGGTCAGCGACACGGCCGAGCACGGCGACTATACCGGCGGCCGGCGCATTGTCACCCAGGAGACGCGAGAGGAGATGCGCCGGATTCTGACTGAGGTGCAGGATGGCAGCTATGCTCGCTCCTGGATTCTGGAAAATCAGGCCGGCCGGCCGTTTTTCAACACCATGCGCCAGCGCGAGCGGGAACACCCGATTGAGGTCGTGGGGGGCAGGTTGCGGGCGATGATGCCCTGGCTGAACCCCAAGGTTGTCTAGCTGCCGGCCGCCGGTAACTGGCTTGTGGCGGGGAGCAGGAAGGAAAGATAGAGCATATGCCGAATAGCATGCCATCCAATCAGGTTATCCTATTTGATACCACCTTGCGAGATGGGGAGCAGTCGCCGGGGGCGGCGCTCAACGTCAACGAAAAGGTCGAGATTGCCCACGTGCTGGAAGAGATGGGGGTGGACGTGATCGAAGCCGGCTTTCCCATCTCGTCGCCCGGCGATTTCCGGGCGGTGCAGCGGATCTGGGCGCGAGTTGCGCAACTGTGTCGTCTGCGGGCTGACCCGGGCCAACGAGCAGGACATTGACGGTGGCGGCCGAGGCGCTGGAGGGCGCTGCCCGGCCGCGGATTCACACCGGCCTGGGCGTCTCCGACGTGCATCTGCAGTACAAGCTGCGCATGAGCCGCGCCGAGGCGCTGGAGCGGGGCGTGACGGCCGTGCAGTATGCCCGGCAGTTTGTCGACGATGTCCAATACTACGTCGAAGACGCCGGCCGGGCCGATCCGGCCTACCTGTATCAGGTGCTGGAGGCGGTCATCGCGGCCGGGGCCACCGTGGTCAACATCCCGGACACCACCGGCTACACCACGCCGGACGAGTTTGGCGGCCTGATCCGGGGAATCATGCGAGCAGGTGCCCAACATCCACCAGGCCACCGTCTCGGTCCACTGCCACAACGACCTGGGGCTGGCGACGGCCAACTCGCTGGCCGGCCTGGTCAACGGCGCGCGCCAGGTAGAGGTGACCGTCAACGGGATCGGCGAGCGGGCCGGCAACACCTCGCTGGAAGAGGTGGTGATGGCGCTCCGCACCCGGCATGACCGGCTCAACCTGACCACGGGCGTCAACCCGCAGCGCATCTACCCCGTCAGCCGCCTGGTCAGTCAGTTGACCGGCATCCCGGTCCAACCGAACAAGGCCATCGTGGGGGCCAACGCTTTTGCCCATTCGTCTGGCATCCACCAGGATGGGGTGTTGAAAGAGCGGACCACCTACGAGATCATCAACCCGCGGGATGTGGGCGTGCCGGATTCGGAGATTGTGCTTTCGGCCCGCTCCGGCCGGGCCGGGCTGCGCCACCGGCTGCTGGAGCTGGGCTACACGCTGGGTGAAGGGCAGTTCGAAAAGGTCTACCAGCGCTTTTTGGAGGTCGCTGACAAGAAAAAGACGGTCGAGACGCGCGACCTGGAAGCGATCGTCGCCGACGAGGTACAGACCTTTTTCGAGGAGGCGTTCCACCTGGAGCAGGTGCAGGTGACCTGCGGCGACCAGAGCATCCCGACAGCAACGGTGCGCATTCGCTCGGCCGACGGGCAGCTGTACTGCGACGCCGACCACGGCACCGGCCCGGTGGACGCTGTTTACCGGGCCATCAACCGGGTCATCGGCGAGCCCAACGAGCTGATCGAATTCTCCGTCCAGGCAATCACTGAGGGGATGGACGCGGTCGGCCGGGTGACGATCCGCATCCAGGCCCAGGAGCCGGTCAAGGAGAACGGTTACGAGCGGCGGGTCTTTAGCGGCCGGGGCTCCGACACCGACATTGTGGTCGCCAGCGCCAAGGCCTACATGTTTGCGCTCAACCGCCTGATCGCTGCCCGGCGCGAGGCAGAGAAGGGAGGGGCAAAGGATGGCGCATAATCAACCGCGCACGCTGCTGGACAAGATCTGGGATGACCACCTGGTGGCCCACGAGCCGGACAGCCCGGCCGTGCTGTACATCGACCTGCACCTGGTCCACGAGGTCACCTCGCCGCAGGCCTTCCAGGGGTTGCGGGAGCGCGGCCGGCCGGTCCGCCGGCCGGGGCAGACGGTTGCCACGCTGGACCACAGCACCCCCACGGCCGGGGCGGTGGTTGATGAGATGGCTGCCCGCCAGATTGCCCAACTGGAGGTCAACTGTGCCGAATTTGGTGTGCCGCTGCACGGTATGGATAGCGCCACGCGGGGCATCGTCCACGTCATCGGGCCGGAGCTGGGCCTCACGCAACCAGGCATGACCATCGTCTGCGGCGATAGCCACACTGCCACCCACGGAGCGTTTGGGGCGCTGGCCTTTGGCATTGGCACCAGCGAGGTGGAGCACGTGCTGGCATCGCAATGCCTGCTCCAGCACAAGCCGCGCTCATTTTTGGTAAAGGTGGACGGCCGGCTGGGGCGCGGCGTAACCGCCAAGGACCTGATTCTGGCGCTCATCGCCCGGATTGGGGTGGGTGGCGGCACCGGCCACGTTTTCGAGTACGCTGGCCCGGCCGTCCGGGCGCTGTCGATGGACGAGCGAATGACCGTCTGCAATATGAGCATCGAGGCCGGGGCGCGGGCGGGGATGATTGCGCCGGATGAGACCGCTTTCAACTATCTGGCCGGCCGGCCGGCCGCCCCGCAGGGCGTGGACTGGGAGTCTGCCCTGGCGCGCTGGCGCCAACTGCCCAGCGACGAAGGGGCCAGCCATGACCGAACGGTGACGCTGGACGCCAGCGCGCTGGAGCCGATGATCACCTACGGCACCAACCCCGGCATGGCGATCCCGGTGACCGCGCCGGTCCCGGACCCGGCCGGCATCCCTGACCTGTCGCAGCGGCAGGCGATGGCAAAGGCGCTCGCCTACATGGATGTGCCGCCCGGCCGGCCGCTGCTCGGCCAGAGAGTGGACGCGGTCTTTATCGGCAGTTGCACCAACGGCCGGCTCTCCGACCTGCGCCAGGCGGCCGAACTGCTGCGCGGCCGGCGGGTCGCGCCGGGTGTGCGGGCGCTGGTGGTGCCGGGGTCGGAGGGTGTCAAGAGGCAGGCGGAGGCGGAGGGGTTGGATCGCATCTTTGCCGCCGCCGGGGCCGAGTGGCGCGAGCCGGGCTGCAGCATGTGCATCGCCATGAACGGCGACCAGCTCCGGCCGGGCGAGTACGCGGTGAGCACCAGCAACCGCAACTTTGAGGGCCGGCAGGGCAAAGGGAGCCGCACCTTCCTGGCCAGCCCGCTGACGGCCGCGGCTGCGGCCGTCAGCGGCGCAGTTGCCGATCCCCGCACGTTGGATTGGGAGGGCTGAAATGAAACCATTCAACATCCTGACCGGCCGGGTGATCCCCCTGCCGGCCGAAAACATCGACACCGACCAGATCATCCCGGCCCGCTTTCTCAAAACCACGGTCAAATCCGGCCTGGGCGCAAACCTGTTTGCCGACTGGCGCTACGACTCCGCTGGCGTGCCCCGGCCCGACTTTGCTCTCAACCGGCCGGGGGCGCAAGGCGCGACCATCCTGCTGGCCGGCGACAACTTTGGCTGTGGCTCCAGCCGCGAGCACGCTCCCTGGGCGCTGCTGGATTTCGGCTTTTGCGCCATCGTCAGCACCTCGTTTGCCGACATTTTCCGCAACAACGCCCTGAAGAACGGCCTGCTGCCGGTAGCTGTGGATCGCGAAACTCACCGCCAACTGTTTAGCTTGCTGGCGGAGGAGCCGGACACCGAGTTGACGATCGACCTGCCAGCGCAGGTAGTGGTTTTGCCGGACGGCCGGCGCGTTCCCTTTCCGATTGACCCGTTCAGCAAAAGCTGCCTGCTGCGGGGGGTGGACCCGCTGGGATACCTACTCCAGCACGAGTTGCAGGTTGAGGCCTATGAGCAGAGCCATCCGGCGCCGGTGGACACGCGGACGGCCGGGGATGTGACATGGGCGCAACGGTATCCCAGAGAGGAGAAAGCCTGATGGGACAATCGGAGTGGCAGATCGCGGTCCTGCCGGGGGATGGCATTGGCCCGGAGGTCACGGCCGAGGCCGAAAAGGTGCTGCTGGCTGTGGGCGGCCGCCTTGGGCACCGCTTCAACTTGACCCGCGCGCTGATCGGTGGGGCGGCGATGGATGAGACCGGCGTGCCGCTGCCCGCGGCCACGCTCGACCTGTGCCGCTCGGCCGACGCGGTGCTGCTGGGTGCGGTGGGCGATCCCAAGTACGACGATCCGCAGGCTGCGGTCCGGCCGGAGCAGGCGCTGCTGGCCCTGCGCAAGTCGTTGGGGCTGTTCGCCAACCTGCGGCCGGTCTGGCTGCACCCCGCACTGACGGCCGCCTCTCCCTTGCGGCCGGAGATCGTCAGCGGCGTGGATTTCATCGTGGTGCGGGAACTGACCGGCGGTATCTATTTTGGCGAGCCGCGCATGGAGGGGCGCGAACGGGCGGTGGACACCATGGTCTACACCCGGCCGGAGGTCGAGCGGATTGCCCACGTCGCCTTCCGGGTGGCCCGCCTGCGCCGCAAAAAGGTCACTTCGGTGGACAAGGCCAATGTGCTGGCCAGCTCGCGCCTCTGGCGGATGGTGGTGGTGGAGGTGGCCCGCCAGTATCCGGATGTCCAACTGGAACACATGCTGGTGGATGCGGCCGCCATGCACCTGATCCGCCGGCCGCGCGACCTGGACGTCATCCTGACTGGCAATATGTTTGGCGATATCTTGAGCGACGAGGCCTCGGTGCTGGCCGGCTCGATGGGGATGCTGCCTTCGGCGTCGCTGGCGGAGGGGAGTTTCGGCCTCTTTGAGCCCATTCACGGTTCGGCGCCGGACATCGCCGGCCGGGGCGTGGCCAACCCGTTGGCGGCGATCCTCAGCGCGGCCATGCTGTTGCGGCACGCGCTGGGGCTGGAGCGGGAGGCGCTGGCGGTGGAGGCGGCCGTCGCCGACGTGCTGCAGGCCGGCCATCGCACCGCGGACCTGGCGGCCGGTGACCGGCCGGCGGTGACGACCGAGCAGATGGGCGACCTGGTGGTAGGGGCGCTGGAGCAAGAGGCATGACGAGGAGGTAACGATGGCAATCCAACCAACAGAGTGGGTCTGGCACGATGGCGAGTTGGTCCCCTGGGAGCAGGCGACGCTGCACGTGGCGGCGCACGTGGTCCATTACGGCTCCAGCGTCTTTGAGGGCATCCGCGCCTATGCGAGCCATGCGGCCGGGCGGCTCGGCTATCTTTTGCCTGGACGAGCATCTGCAGCGGCTCTGGACCTCGGCCAAAGTGTTCCGCCTGCCAATCCCCTTTACCCGCCAGCAGATTCGCGAGGCGATCATCGAGACCGTAAAGGCCAATGGGCAGGCCGATTGCTATATCCGGCCGGTCGCCTTTCGCGGCCTGGGCACGATTGGCGTCGACGGCCGAACCTGCCCGACCCACGTTAGCATCATCACGCTGCCGATGGGCAAGTACCTGGGCGATGACGCGGCCGCCAGCGGGGTGGACGTGGGGGTCAGCTCCTGGCGACGCATGGCGCCCGGCACCTATCCGGCCGCCGCCAAGATCGGCGGGCAATACGTCAATTCGCAATTTGTGGTCATGGAGGCGGTGGACCGTGGCTTTGCCGAGGGGATCGCGCTGGACGTCAATGGCCTGGTCAGCGAGGGGAGCGGCGAGAATATCTTTGTGGTCCGCCACGGCCGGCTGCTCACCCCGCCGCTGGCCAGTTCGATCCTCGACGGGATCACCCGACGCTGCGTCATCACGCTGGCGGCCGAGCTGGGGCTGCAGGTGCGCCAGGAGGCGATCCCGCGCGAACTACTCTACCTGGCAGATGAGCTCTTTTTCACCGGCACCGCGGCCGAGATCACCCCGGTCCGTTCGGTTGACGGCGTGACGGTAGGGGAAGGTTGCCCGGGGCCGATCACCGCCCGGCTGATGGCCCGCTTTTTCGGGATCGTGGAAGGCCGGGTGCCCGATCACCATGGCTGGCTGACGCCGGTCGAGTGAGGAGGCGAATCGATGAAAGTGTGCCTGTACGACACCACCTTGCGAGATGGCGCGCAGCGCGAGGGGATTTCCTTCTCGGTCGATGACAAGCTCAAAATCGCCCGCCGGCTGGACCAGTTGGGCGTGGATTACATCGAGGGCGGCTGGCCCGGTTCCAACCCCAAGGACAAGGCCTTTTTTGAGCGCGCCCCCGAACTGTCGCTGCAGCACGCCAGGGTGACCGCCTTTGGCAGCACCCGGCGGGCGGACCTGGCGGCGGCAGAGGACCCCAACATCCGCGCTCTGCTGGCGGCCGGGACGCCGGCCGTGGCGGTGTTCGGCAAGAGTTGGGATCTGCACGTCAGCCAGGTGCTGCGCACCACGCTGGAGGAGAACCTACGCATGATTGCGGATAGCGTGGCCTACCTCAAGCGGATGGGGCGCGAAGTGATCTACGATGCGGAGCACTTTTTTGATGGCTACATGGCCGACCCCGGTTATGCTCTGCAGACGCTGGTGGCAGCGGCCGAGGCCGGGGCGGATGTCCTGGTCCTGTGCGATACCAACGGCGGCATGTTGCCCTCGGCCGTGGCGACCATCGTCGCCGAGGTCGGCAAAGCGGTGGGCGCCCCGCTGGGCATCCATGCCCACAATGATGGGGAGATGGCGGTCGCCAATTCGCTGGTGGCGGTAGAGATGGGTGCGCGGCACGTGCAGGGCACCATCAACGGGTATGGTGAGCGGTGTGGCAATGCCAACCTGTGCTCCATCATTCCATCCCTGGTGCTCAAGATGGGGTATAATTGCGTGAGCGACGACCAGTTGAACAGCCTGACCGAGGCGGCCCGCTACGTGAGCGAATTGGCGAACCTCAGCCTGAACCCCCACCAGCCTTACGTGGGACAGAGTGCGTTTGCCCACAAAGGGGGGATGCACGTCAATGCATTGGCCAAGTGCGAGGCTAGCTACCAGCACATCGAGCCCGGCCGGGTTGGCAACCGGACGCGGGTGGTGGTTTCCGAGCTGGCGGGGAAGAGCAATATCCTCTTCAAGGCGCAAGAGTACGCGCTGGAGCTGTCCGACGAAGGTGAAGAGTCGCGCCAACTGTTGGAGCACATCAAGCAGTTGGAGAGCCAGGGTTTTCAATTCGAGAGCGCCGAGGGCTCGGTTGAGTTGTTGATACGCCGGGCCCGGCCGGGCTACCGGCCGCCTTTTGAGTTGCTCGACTTTCACGTGCTGGTGCGCGGCCACCACAATGGAAACATGGCGGCCGAGGCGACAGTCAAGGTTCGGGTTGGCGATCAGGAGATTCACACCGCCGCCGACGGGAACGGGCCGGTCAACGCGCTGGACGCGGCCGTGCGCAAGGCGCTGCTGCCCATTTATCCCGGCCTGGCGCACGTGCATCTGGTTGACTACAAGGTGCGCATCCTGGACGGCGGGGCCGGCACGGCCGCCCAGACCCGGGTGCTGATCGATTCGGCCGACGGCCGGCGGGCCTGGAGCACCGTGGGCAGTTCGACCAACATCATCGAGGCGAGCTGGCAGGCGCTGGCCGATAGCCTGGAGTATGCCCTGCTCGACGCATGAGCGGGCAGGTAGGGCGAATTGGAAAAACAAAGGAAAGGAGAAGATCATGGAACGCGTAAAAATCTTGGATGCCACGTTGTACGGAGGGCGCCAATCTCCCGGCGTGGCGCTCAACATTGAGGAGCGCCTGGAGATCGCTCGGCTCCTGGAGCAAATGGGGGTCGATATCATCCAGGCCGGCTATCCCAGCGCATCACCACGCGATTATCAGGCGGTGCGGCAGCTTGCCGATACCATTCGCGAGAGTGCGGTCTGTGCGCTGGCCCGCGCCCGCGAACAGGACATCGACCTGGCCGTGGCGGTGCTCAAAAAGGCGGCCCGGCCGTGTGTCCAGGTTGGGTTGGGCGTCTCCGATTCGTACATCGAGGGCAAGCTCAAGACCACCCGCGAGAATGCGCTGGCGATGGCGGTCGAGGCGGTGCGGTACGCCCGCCGCTATGTGGACGAGGTGCAGTACTATGCGGCCGATGCCTGCCGCGCGGACCGCGACTATCTCCATCAGGTGCTGGCGGCCGTGATCGAGGCGGGTGCCTCCACCGTCAACATCCCGGATGCGATTGGCTTTTACACCCCCTCCGAGTGGGGCGCGCTCATTCGCGGAATCCGGGCCAATGTCCCCAACGTGGACCGGGCGATCATCTCGGTCCACTGCCACAACGACCTGGGCATGGCGACCGCCAACACGATGGAAGCGCTGCTGGCCGGCGCTCGCCAGGCGGAATGCGCCGTGAACGGGGTTGGCGAGCGGGCGGGCAACGCCCGGCTGGAGGAGATCGTGATGATGCTCCACACCCGGGGCGAGGTGCTGGGGTTGACCACCGGCATCAACACGCGCCTGATCCACGCCACCAGCCGCCTGGTCAGCTACCTGACCGGGGTGGCGATCCAGTCGAACCAGGCCATTGTGGGCGACAAGGCATTTGCCTACACCTCGGGCCTGTATGAGGATGGTGTGCTGCGCGGGCAGACGGCGGCCGAGGTGCTGGACCCGCGCGATATCGGCATTCTGGAGGCTGACAACCGGGTTCCGCTGCTGACCGGCCGGGAGGGGTTGCGCCGCCGCCTGGAGGAGCTGGGGTATAGCCTGGATGACGTCGAGTTCGAGCGGGTCTACCAGCGCTTTCGCGATGTGGCCAAAAAGAAGCCGGACCTGGAGATCCGCGATCTGGAGGGGATTGTCAGCGGGGAGACCAGCGTCTTCCTGCAAGAGACCTACGAGCTGGAAGAGGTCCAGGTGACCTGCGGCACCAACGCGTTGCCAGTGGCGGCGGTCCGTTTGCAGGGCCCGGAGGAGGTGGTCTGGGCGACCGCTCATGGCAATGGACCTTTTGACGCCGCGTTCAAGGCAATCGACGCAGTGGTCCAGGTGCCCAACAAACTGCTCGAGTTCTCGGTGGAGGCGCTCACCGTGGGCATGGATGCGCTGGCCAAGGTGACGGTCCGCATTGAGGGCGAGGTGGCGAATGGTCAGGAAGGCAAGGCCGAAAAACGGGTCTTTCTGGGTCGGGGCGCTGACCCGGATACCTTTGTGGCCGGCGCCAAGGCTTACCTGTTTGCGCTCAACCGGCTACTGGCAGCGCAGAGCGCCCACCGCCGGCGGCAAAACCTCATCGACGAAGTCCGGCAGGAGGTGCGCGAAATGCGCGTCCAGTACAATATGCCCCCGGCCGGAGATATGTACGGGTGGAGCATCCTGCGGGATGAGGGGCTCTTTTAGGGCGCGTCTGGCCGGTATTCATTGTTGCACGGGTTAGCCATGGGAACGGTGGTGATCAAGTTTGGTGGGACGTCGGTCGGCAGCGCAGAGGCCATCGCCCAGGCGGCCGATCTCACGCTGGGTTGCGCCCGCGAGTGGGGCAAGCTGGCGGTGGTCGTTTCTGCCATGAGCGGCGTGACCGATGCGCTGACCAGCGGAGCCCGACGCGCCGCGGCCGGCGATGACCAGACCTATCGCGCCATCGTGGCCGAGCTGCGGATGCGCCACTACCGGACGGTGGACACGCTGATCCCGGCCGATGACCAGCGGGCCGGATTGCTGGCGGCCGTGGATCGCTATCTGGACGAGTTTGCCGCTTTCTGCGCCAGCGTCCATGTCCTGGGCGAGGTGACGCCGCGGGCGATGGACGCCATCACCTCGCTGGGCGAGCGGATCAATGCGCGGGTGGTGGCGGCTCTGCTGCAGGCCCGCGGCGTCAAGAGCGAAGCGGTCGACGCGACCGAGTTGATCGTGACCGACGAGACGTTTCAGAACGCGGCCCCGCTGATGGATGAGACCCGCGAGCGGGTCGCCGGCCGATTGGGTCCGTTGCTGAACGAGGGGATTATCCCGGTGGTGACCGGCTTTATCGGCGCTACCCGAACCGGCGTCACCACCACGCTGGGGCGTGGCGGCAGCGACTATAGCGCGGCCATCCTGGGTGATTGCCTGGATGCGGATGAGGTGTGGACCTGGACCGACGTGGACGGCGTGATGACGGCCGATCCGCGGGTCGTGCCCGAGGCGCGGGTGATCCCGCTCCTTTCCTACAGCGAGGTGGGCGAACTGGCCTACTTTGGGGCCAAGGTGTTGCACCCGCGCACCATCCGGCCGGTGGTGGAGCGCAACATCCCGCTGTGGGTCAAGAACACCTTCAACCCGGCCTGCCCAGGGACCTGCATCGTGCGCGAACCCAGGCCCACGCCGGGCGCGGTCAAGGCGGTGACCGCCATCCACGGGCTGAGCATGGTGACGGTAGAAGGGCGTGGCATGATGGGAGTGCCCGGCATTGCCGCCCGTACCTTTGCGGCCGTCGCCAGCCAGGGAGCCAGCGTGCTGATGATCTCCCAGGCGTCGTCCGAGCAGTCGATCTCGTTTGTCATCCCGGCCGAGACCGTGCCGCCGGTGGTCCATGCCATCGAGCGGGAGATGGCGCTCGAGCTGGCCCGCCGGGATGTGGACCGGGTCTGGTCGCTGGACGACGTCGTGATCGTCACCGCGGTCGGGGCCGGCATGCGGGAAACGCCGGGGATCGCCGCCCGTATCTTTGGCGCGCTCAGCCAGGGGGACATCAACGTGATCGCTATTGCGCAAGGCTCGTCCGATTGCAGTATCTCGCTGGTGATCGGTGCCGACGCCGCGGCCGAGGCCGTGCGGCAGATTCACGAAGAGGTGATCCTCAAGAATGGCTGGCAGGACCCGTGCCCTGGTCGTCAGGCGATGGGAGGTACACCGTGAAGCCGGAAAACAGGCTCCCAGTTGTAGTCCTGGGTGCGACCGGAGCCGTGGGCCAGCGCTTTGTCCAGTTGCTGGCCGAGCACCCCTGGTTTGAACTGGTGGCGGTGGCGGGCTCGGAGCGCAGCGCCGGCCGGCCGTACGGCGAGGTCTGCAACTGGGTGATCCCCGGCGATCCGCCCCCGGCCGTTCAGCGCATGATCGTCAGCCCGCTCGATCCGGCGCTGCCGGTGCGGATTGCCTTTTCCGCGCTGCCGGCCGGGGTGGCCCGCGAGGTCGAACCCCGCTTTGCCCAGGCCGGGATCGCCGTCTGCTCCAACGCTTCTGCCCACCGCTACGAGCCCGACGTGCCGCTGCTCATCCCGGAGGTGAACGCCGACCATCTGGCATTGATCGAGCGGCAGCGTGCCGGCCGCGGTTGGCCCGGCCTGATCGTGACCAGCCCCAACTGCACCACCAGCGGGATTGCGCTCCCGCTCAAGCCGCTGCAGCAGGCATTTGGGCTGACGCGAGTATCGGCCGTTTCGCTGCAAGCGATCTCCGGGGCTGGCTATCCAGGCGTGGCTTCACTTGATATTTTGGGAAACGTGGTGCCCTACATCGAGGGTGAAGAGGAAAAAATAGCACGCGAACTGGATTTGCTGTTGGGAAGCGTGCAGAATGGCGAATGCCGCCCGGCCGGGCTGGCGGTCAGCGCCCAGGCCAACCGGGTGCCGGTGCTGGACGGGCACACGGTCTGCCTCTCGCTGGGGTTTGAGCGCCGGCCGTCGCCCGACGAGGCGGAGGACGTATTGCGCGCGTTTCGCGCCCCGGCCGTGGTAGCCGGGTTGCCCAGCGCGCCCTCTCGGCCGATCCTGGTCCGCACGGAACCCGACCGGCCGCAGCCCCGGCGCGACCGGGACGCCGGGGGCGGGATGGCGGTCACAGTGGGGCGGGTGCGGCCCTGCCCGGTGCTCGATCTGCGCCTGGTCAGCGTCTCGCACAACACACTGCGCGGCGCGGCCGGCGGGTCGATCCTCAACGCCGAATTGCTGGTGGCTGAAGGGTATGTTCGATGAAGGCGTACGGGCGTAGTTCGATCTCTGACCTGCTGGGCGATCGGATCGTCTATCGCAATCTGGTGCCGGCCGATGGCCAACTCCCGCCGCTGGATGCCCTCCGGGAGCAGGCCGATCTGCCGGCCGGCGTCATTCCGCGCAAGAGCGAGTTGGCCTACGGCCGCGTGATCGCGCTCCTGTTGCAGGCGGCCCAATCGCGCCGGCTGCCTGGCGTGCCCATCCAGCGGCTGATCTACGTGGGGGACACGCGCATGAACGATGGGATTGCCTTTGCCAACGTGGCCCGCGCCGGGGGGTGGCCCGGCCTGGCGTTCATCGCGGCCGAGACGGCCGAGCCGGCCCGGGTTGAACTGGCCGAGCGGGACGGGCAGACGCTGTATCTGGCCAACCGCTGGGCGGCGCTGGCCGATTTCGAGGCCTACGGCCGGGATCGCGGATTTCCGGCCGACGAGCGCACTGCGGTGGTGGTGGACCTGGACAAAACGCTGCTCGGTGCGCGGGGGCGGAACGATCAGGTCATTGATCGGGCCCGCGTCCAGGCCGTGCGGCTAACGGTGGCCGAGCTGCTGGGGGATGAGTTCGACCCGCGCGGATTCCAGGCCGCCTATGATCTGCTCAACCAGCAGGCGTTCCACCCGTTCACGGCCGACAACCAGGACTATCTCGCCTACATCTGCCTGATGCTGGGGGGCGGCCTGTTCCGGTTGGAGCCGCTGGTGGAGGAGGTGCGCGCCGGCCGGATGGAGAGCTTTGCGCAATTCATCGCCGCAGTGGACGGCCGGCGGGCCGAACTGCCGGCCACGCCTGCGCGATTTGCATCAGAGTGTCTATGGCTTCGTCCAGCGGGGCGACCCAACCCCGTTCAAGGCGTTTCGCTACAACGAGTTTCGGGTCACGGTGGGAGCGATGGGCTGGATGCCCGACACCGCCTCGGCCGGGGAGCTGTTGGCCGGCGAGATTGTGATCACCCAAGAGGTGCGGGAAAAGGCGCTGGCGTGGCGCGAGCGCGGGGCGCTCCTCTTTGCGCTGTCGGACAAGCCGGATGAGGCATCCATCCCATCGGATGAATTGGCGCGTCAGGGTTTCCGGCCGATTCACCGGGCCGAGACCCACGTTGTAGGAGGGTGATCGTGGCCTACCATTGCTGGCTGGAATGCGTGCGGGGATGCGGCCGCCAGTACCCCATCGACCGGGTGATTTACCAGTGTGAGGAGTGCGGCGGGCTGCTGGACGTGGAACACGACCTGACGGCGCTGGGGGACCGCAGCCCGGCCGGGTGGAAGGCACTGTTCGACAGCCGCGTCCGCACCAACGAATGGCCGTATGGCAGCGGGGTGTGGGGCAAAAAGGAATGGGTCTGCCCGGTGGTGGCAGACGAGAACATTGTCTCTACCTACGAAGGGCACTCGAATTGCTTTTGGGCGGAACGCCTCGGCAAGGAGATCGGCGTGCCGGACCTGTGGGTCAAGCTGTGCGGCAACAGCCATACCGGTTCGTTCAAGGACCTGGGGATGACGGTGCTGGTCTCGGTGGTGCGGCAGATGATGGCCGATGGCAAACCGGTCCGGGCGGTGGCTTGCGCTTCGACCGGCGATACCTCGGCCGCGCTGTCCGCTTACGCGGCCGCGGCCGGCATCCCTGCCATCGTCTTTCTGCCGCGGGGCAAGGTTTCCACTGCTCAGTTGGCCCAACCCATCGCCAACGGGGCGCTGGTGCTGGCGCTGGACACCGATTTCGATGGCTGCATGCACATCGTCAAGCAGGTGACGGCCGACCAGAGCATCTACCTGGCCAACTCGATGAACTCGCTGCGCATTGAGGGGCAAAAAACGATCGGGGTCGAGATTGTCCAGCAGTTTGATTGGGAGGTACCGGACTGGATCATCATCCCGGCCGGCAACCTGGGCAACGTCAGCGCGCTGGGCAAAGGGCTGCTGATGATGCAAGCGCTGGGCCTGATCGACGCGCGCCGCCTGCCGCGCATTGCCTGCGCCCAGGCGGCCAACGCCAATCCGCTTTACCTGAGCTACCTGACCGGTTTTGAGGACTATCGGCCGGTGACGGCGACCAAGACCCAGGCCAGCGCCATCCAGATCGGCGCGCCGGTCAGCTATGAGCGAGCGGTCAAGGTGCTGCGCTCATTTGAAGGGGTAGTGGAGCAGGCCAGCGAGGATGAATTGGCCGACGCGGCCGCCCGCGCCGACCGTGCCGGACTCTACAGTTGCCCGCAGACCGGGGTGGCGTTGTCGGCGCTGTTCAAGCTGGTGGCGCGGGGCGAAATCCGGCCGGAACATCGGGTGGTGGTCATCTCGACCGCCCATGGACTCAAGTTCACCGGTTTCAAGGTTGGTTACCACGATGGGACGCTGCCGGAGGTCACTCCGCGCTATGCCAACCCGCCAATCGAGCTACCGGCCGATCCGGTTGTTGTGCGGCAGGCGATTGACCGCGCGCTGGACCGGCTATCCGGCTGATCGGTAACGCTCTTCGCGCCGCACAAACTGTCCCAGCCGCAGCATCGCTTCCTGCAACTGCTCGGCCGGCGCGGTGACCGAAATGCGCAGGTGCCGCTCCCCAGCCGGGCCAAAGAAGGTGCCGGGGGCCAGCGCCACGCCGGTCTGCTGCAACAGTTGTAGTGCAAACGCCTCTGACGAGCTCCAGCCGGCCGGGATGGGAACCCACAGGTACAACGTCGCGCGGGGTGGGGATACCGGCATGCCGGCCGCGGCCAGCCCTTCCACCAGCAGCGCTATGCGCTTCCGGTAGATGTCGTTGCGCTGGGCGATCCAGGCCGGGCCTAGCCCCAACGCCTGGATGGCCGCCTCCTGCACCGGCCGGAAGATGCCCGAGTCAACGTTGGATTTGACCTGGGCCAGCGCGGCCAGTGCCTCCCGGTTGCCCACCGCCATCCCCACCCGCCAGCCAGCCATGTTCCACGTTTTGGAGAGCGAGTTGAACTCGACCGCCACTTGCGACCGCGCCGGGTACCTGCAGCATGCTCGGTGCGGCGACGCCGTCATAGGTCACGTCGCAATAAGGCGCGTCATGGCACAACAGCAGGTTGTGACTCCGGGCAAAGGCAACCGCCCGCGCCAGTAGCTCCAGGTCGGCCGTCGCGCCGGTGGGATTGTTGGGATAGTTGAGCCAGAGCAGACTGGCCCGGCCGGCAACGGCCGGCGGGATCGATTCAAAGTCCGGAAGATAACCGTGCTCCGGCCGGAGTGGAACTGTGTGTACGGCCGCGCCTGCCAGCGCGGCACCCAGCGCGTACGGCGCATAGCCCAGTTCTGGGACCAGTGCCAGGTCACCTGGGTTGAGTGTCGCCAGCGCCAGGTTTACGATCCCCTCTTTCGACCCCAGCAGCGGCAGCACTTGCGTGTCGGGATCCAGCGCCACGTCGAAACGGCGCTGGTAGTAGCCCGCAATCGCCTGGCGCAGCGCCGGCAGGCCGCGATAGCTGGGGTAGCCATGCGTGTCCGGGGCTTGCACGGACTGGGTCAAAGCCTGAATCACGGCCGGTGGGGGTGCCAGATCCGGGTTGCCGATGTCCAGCCGGATGATGTCCAGCCCTCTGGCGCGGGCCTCTTCCACCTGCCGGGACCAGCGGGCAAACGGGTAGGGTGGCAGGTTGATCAGACGGTCGGCCGGTTTCATCCGCTGACCTCACTGGCTTGGTTTACTTCCAGCCTGGTCAGGCACTGCGCGGCGGTGAGGATCGGGATGCGGCCCACTTGTCCCAGCACGAGCAAGTCTTGGTCGCCACTCACAATCGCATCCACCCGGCCGGCCACGGCACAGGCGATCACAAAATCATCGGCCGGGTCGCGGCAGATGCGTGGAACGGCTTCCGGCAGTTCGACGATCTCGCTCACGGCCGCAACCAGGGCAACAAACCGCCGCCGTTCTTGATCCGAGTAGTAGCGGCTCAATCGAGGATAGTGCAACACCCGGTCCAACTCCTCCAGCAGCGTCTGCGCAGTGATGAGAACCAACTTGCCGTTGGTCAGGTGCACGTCAATCGGGGTTGCGATCGGCGGCCGGTGGACGAGCAGGTAGCTGACCAGCAAGTTGGTGTCCAAAACAACGCGCATCATCCCGTGCGTGTCTCGCGTTTGGCTTCCGCGATGAGCGCATCAGCGTCTGCCGGATCCAGCGCGGCGCGGGTGCTGACCTCTTGAGCAATGGCGCGCAGTTCCGCCAGCCAAACGGCCTGCTCTTCTCGCCGCTCTCGCCACTCCTGGTACGCCTCGAAATCCTCGTATGGGATGATGACTGCCTGGGGCAGGTTGTAGCTGTGGATGACAGCCGGTTCGCGCCGGAGGCGCACCCGCTCCAGTACCTCTCGCACGCGCCGCCGTAGATCGGTTGAATGAACTGTCCAGGTCATAATGGACCTCCTAAAAAGCACATATTATGCTATAATCTTGTGCTATTTTAGCATCTTGTGTGTGGTTTGTCCACTCGGGTGCGGCGTGATCTTCACCCGTCTTGGAGGTGGTCCAGCAAGGCTTCCAGCCCCAGTGTGTAGCTGCGCCAGCCAAAGCCGCTGATCTGTCCCTGGCAGGCCGGCGCGACCAGCGAGCGGCGGCGGAACGGTTCGCGGGCGTGGATGTTGGAAAGGTGCACCTCAACGGCCGGCAGCCCAACGGCCGCCAGCGCATCGCGCAGCGCCACGCTGGTGTGGGTGTAGCCGCCCGGATTGATCAGCACACCATCCGCCCAACCCAACGCCTGGTGCAGGGCGTCGATCAGCGCGCCCTCGTGGTTGGATTGCTGGATGCGCAGCTCAGCGCCGCGCCGGCCGGCCAACGCTTCCAATTGGGCGTTGATCTCCTCCAGCGTGACCCGGCCGTAGACCTGCGGCTCGCGCCGGCCGAGCAGGTTGAGGTTGGGGCCATGCAGGACCAGGATTCTCAATGGGCGATCAGTCATGATACTTGTACTCCGATCTGCTTGAGGGCCGAAAATACGGCCGCCTGGGGCACGTCATCCACCAGCACGGCCCGGCCGATTCCCTCAGGCAGGACCCAGCGCAGCGCGCGGCCGCGCCGCTTTTTGTCGTGCGCCATCGCACCCCAGATGGCCTCGGCCGGGAACGGCGGGCAGCGCACGGGCCGGCCGGCGGCCGCCCAGGCCGCCAGCGCCCCCTCAATCCGGCCGGGCAGCGCCCGGTCCGCCCGGCCGAGTTCCACCGCCAGATGGGCCGCCGCCATCATGCCGATGGCTACCGCCTCGCCGTGGCGCAGCGCGAAATCGCTCAGTTGCTCCAGCGCGTGTCCCACCGTGTGCCCCAGGTTGAGCACCGCGCGCCGGCCGGCTTCCAGCGGGTCGGCCTGCACCACCTCGATTTTGACCCGCAGCGCCCGCTCGATCAGCGGCCGCCAATCGGTGACCGGCCCGGGTCCCCTCTCCAGTGCGGCAAACAGCACCGGATCGCCAATCACACCGTGCTTGATGGTTTCGGCCGCACCGGCGCGCAGTTCCTCGGCCGGCAGAGTCGCCAGCACGGCCGGGTCCACCAGCACCATCGCCGGCTGCCAGAACGCGCCGACCAGGTTCTTGCCCTCCGGCAGGTCGACGCCCGTTTTGCCACCCACGCTGGCGTCGACCATCGCCAGCAGGGTAGTGGGAAGCTGGGCAAAGCGGACGCCGCGCATAAAGGTGGCGGCCGCAAAGCCGGCCAGGTCGCCGGTCACGCCACCGCCCAATGCCAACACCGTGTCGCCCCGGCCGAGCTGGCCGGCCAGCAACTGGCGGTACAGGTCGGCCACGGTGGCCAGGGTCTTGTGCGCCTCGCCGTCGGGGACGGTGCAGGGGAATGGGTGCAGTCCGGCCGCCCGCAAGGCCTGCTGCACCTGGTCGCCATACAGAGGCGCGACGACCGGGTTGGAGACCAGCGCGACCTGGCTGCCGGCCGGCGCGCCGGCCGCGCGCAACGCGCTGCCCGCCTGGGCCAGCAGCCCGTCGCCCAGGTGGATGGGATAGACGCCGCCGGGGTGGCGCACCGGCAAGGGTCGAAACCCGGGCAAAGGCGAGCACGGCGTCCGCCACCTGTTCCAGCGAGCGGCCGGCGGTCTCCACCTGCCAGGGGATGGCGGCGTACGCTTCCGAGCGGGCGGCCAGCAGGTGCTCAATCTGGCTCTGCGGATCATCCACCGCCAGCAGCGGCCGCTGGTTGCTGTTCTCCAGCCGGCGCAGGATCTCCTCGGCCGGGCAGGTCAGGCAGACCACGGTTCCGATTCCCATCATCCGCTCCCGGTTGTGGCCGTCCACCAGCGTCCCGCCGCCGGTGGCGATCACCAGCGGCGGCCGGGCTGGGTCGGCCGCTTGCGAGCACAGCTCCTCGACCAGCTCGGACTCCATCCGGCGGAAGGCAGCCTCCCCCTGTTCGGCAAAGATGCGGGCGATGGGCATACCTGCCCGCGCCTCGATCTCGGCGTCCATGTCCACCAACTGCCGGCCGAGTTGCCGCGCCACCTCCCGGCCGACGGAGGTCTTGCCCGTGCCCATAAAGCCGGTCAGGATCAGGTTGCCCATTGCCGGCGGTCTTGCCTCAATCCAGCAGCCGGACCAGGTGGTAGGATTTGCGGCCGCGGCGCAGGACCACGAACCGGCCGTCGATGCTGTCGGCCGTGGTGAGCCGTGCATCGGCGTCATCGACGCGCAGGTTGTTGACGTACACCCCGCCGCCTTCGATCAGGCGGCGCGCCTCGCCTTTGGAGCGGGTCACGCCGGTGCTTGCCAGCAGGTCGACCGCCGGCAGTCCGTCGCCCGTCAGTTCCAGCCTGGGGAGCGTGCTGGAGGGGACGTCGGCGAAAATCTCCTGGATGTCCTCGGCCTCCAACCCGGCCAGATCACCGCCAAACAGCACCTCGGAGGCTTTCTCCGCCCTCGCCAGCGCGGTTTCGCCGTGCAGCACGCGGGTCATCTCCTGTGCCAGCGTGCGCTGCGCCTGGCGCGCTTCGGGCCGCTCGATCACCTGCCGCTCCAGGTCATCGATCTCCGGCCGGCCCAGCCAGGTAAAGTAGCGCAGGTAAGGTATCACGTCCGCATCATCCTGGTTGAGCCAGAACTGGTAAAAGCGGTACGGCGAGGTGCGCTTGGCATCCAGGTAGATGGTGCCCTGCTCGGTCTTGCCCAGCTTGACCCCATCGGCGCTGGTGATCAGTGGAAAGACCAGCCCAAAGGCGCGCTGCCCGCGGGACCGGCGGATCAGTTCGACGCCGGCCGTGATGTTGCCCCACTGATCGCTGCCGCCGGCTTGCACCGTGCAGCCATAGTGGTCAAAGAGGTGCAGGAAATCGTAGGCCTGCAGCAGCATGTAACTGAACTCGGTGTACGAAATCCCCTCTTCCTGGTCCAGCCTCGATTTGACCGAGTCCTTGGCGGTCATATAGTTGACGGTAAAGTGCTTGCCGACGTCGCGCAGGAACTCCATCAGCGAAAGGCGGGTCAGCCAGTCGGCGTTGTTGACGATGCGGGCCGGATTGCCCCTGGCCTCAAAGTCCAGGAAGCGGGCCAGTTGCCCCTTGATCGCTTCCACGTTGGCCTGCACCTGGTCCAGTCCCAGCAGTTGGCGTTCCTGGGATTTGCCGCTCGGGTCGCCGATCATCCCGGTCCCGCCGCCGGCAACGGCAATCGGGGTGTGCCCAAAGCGTTGCAGGCGGGCCAGACCCATCAGGGCCAGTAAATTGCCCACCTGCAGGCTGTCGGAGGAGGGGTCAAAGCCGATGTAGGCGGTGACCTTTTCCTCTGCCAGCACCTCCGGCAGCCCGGTGGTGCAATCGTAAACCAAACCACGCCATCGGTATTCGTTGAAAACGTTGCTCATCGTGTCTCCCTTGTGCTGATTCGTGTCTGTAGTTCGTGCAGGCTGTCGCCGCCGAATTTCTCCATCAGTGCGTCCGCCAGCACCCAGGCGACCATCGCCTCGCCGACGACGGCCGCGGCCGGCACGGCGCACACGTCGGAGCGCTGGTACTGGGTCGTCGGCCGGCTGCCCGCTGGCCAGGTCGACCGAGCGCTGCGGCGTGACGGTGGTGGGGATCGGCTTCATCGCCGCCCGCAGGACCACCGGCTGGCCGTTGCTGATGCCGCCCTCGATCCCGCCGGCGCGATTTGACGATCCGCCCAACCGGCCGGCCCGGCTCGAATCCGTCGTGGACCTGGGTCCCCGGCCGGCGCGCGTTCTCGAATGCGGGGCCAATCTCGACCCCTTTGACGGCCGGGATGGACAGCAGCGCCGCCCCCAGGCGGGCGTCGAGCCGCCGGTCCCACTGGACGTAGCTGCCCAGCCCGGCCGGCACGCCGGTTGCCGTGACGCAAAACACGCCGCCCAGCGAGTCGCCGGCCGCCCGCGCAGCATCGATGGCGGCGCAGATGCGCTCGGAAGCGGCCGGGTCGGGGCAGCGGACCGGGCTGGCCTCCGCCAGCGCCCACAATTCGGCCGGCGGCAGGTCAGGGATGGTAGCGGTCACCGCGCCAATCTCCACCACGTAACTGCCAACGGCGACGCCGCAGGCTGCCAGTAACTGCTTTGCCAGCGACCCGGCGGCGACCCGGCTGGCCGTCTCCCGGGCGCTGGCCCTTTCCAAAACCAGGCGTGCATCATCCAGATTATACTTGATCATGCCGGCATAGTCAGCATGTCCCGGCCGCGGCACGGTCAGCGGCGGCAGCCCGGCCGCCCAGCGCGGTTGCCAGTTTTCCCAGTCCCGGTTGGGGATGCGCAGCGCGACCGGCGCGCCGATGGTTTGCCCGTAGAGCACGCCGCCCAGGATTTCGACCCGGTCCTGCTCGATCGCCATCCGTCCCCCCCGGCCGTAGCCGCCCTGGCGGCGGGCCAGTTCGTGGTTGATGGCCTCCGGGTCCACGGGCAGCCCGGCCGGCAAGCCCTCCACGATGGCGGTCAGACACGGGCCGTGTGACTCGCCGGCTGTCAAAAATCGCAACATGGTCACCTCCTCAGTGCCTCTTCACAGGCGCGCCGCATCAACGCGGCAATCTCCTCGACCGGGCCCCGGCCGGTCCACAGTTCAAAGGCGGCCGCGCCCTGCCAGACCAGCATGCCCAGCCCGTCCAGCGGCCGCGCGCCTGACCTCTTTGCCTGGCGCAGCAGGTGGGTCTCCAGCGGCGCGTAGACCAGGTCGAGCACGGCCAGATGGCCCGGCAGCGGCACATCGTCCGGCCAGATCGAGCGCCCGGTGGCCGGCTCCATCCCCACGGTGGTGGCGTTCACCAGCAGGTCGGCCGCGCGGGTGGATTCGATCAGCGTTTCCGGGGTCAGCGGCCGGGCGGCCAGATGCACTGCATCCTCCCGGCCGGCGGCCAGCGCGGCCACCAGCCCTTCCGCGTGGGCCAGGGTGCGGTTGAGCACCGTCACCCGCGCCGGCCCGGCCGCCAGCAGCGCGGCGACGACCGCCCTGGCCGCCCCGCCCGCGCCAACCACAACGGCCGACCGAAGTGCCGCCGGATCGATGGCCCCGTCGCGCAGCGCGCCGAGCACGCCGGCAAGGTCGGTGTTGTGGCCGGTGATGGTCGCTGTCCCCTGCGGGGACCGACGCGGGAGCAGACCAGTGTGTTGCACGCGCCGGTCGCCTCGACCTCGGAGCTGGCGACGTCGAGCAGCGGCCGGACAGCTTGCTTGTGCGGCACGGTGACGTTGGCGCCGCGAAAACCGAGCGCCGCCAGCCCGCGCACGGCCGGTGCGAGCTGCCCGGGCGGCACCGGCAAGGGAAGGTAGCGCCAGTTCAGGTCCAGCGCCGCAAAGGCGGCGTTGTGCATCGCCGGGGAGAGGCTGTGCGCCACCGGCCAGCCGATCAGCCCGACCAGTTGGGTCTTCCCGTCGATCATCGCAGCCCCTCCAGCGTGCCGGCAAAGCCGGGAAACGAATCGGCGATGCAGTCTGCCTCCTGCACCACGGTCGTGCCCCGGGCGATGAGGCCGGCGACCGCCAGTGCCATGCCCAGCCGGTGGTCGCCGTGGCTGTGGACGGCGGCCGCGCGCAGCGGCCGGGGGCCGTGGACCGCAAACCCGTCCGGCCGCGGCTCGATGGCCGCGCCCATCTTGCCCAGTTCGGCCGCCATGGTGGCGATGCGGTCCGTCTCCTTGACCCGCAGCTCGGCCGCGTCGCGCACCACCGTGGTCCCCTGTGCCTGGGTGGCGAGCCACCGCCAGGATCGGGAACTCGTCGATCATCCGCACGACGATCTCGCCCTCCGACCTCGGCCGCCCGCAGGGGGGCGAACCGCACCGTCAGGTCGGCCACCGGCTCGTTCCCCTCTTCCCGCAGGTTGCTCAGGGCGACGTCGGCCCCCATCGCCCGCAGCACGTCCAGCAGGCCGGTGCGGGTGGGGTTGACCCCCACCGCCTGGATGGTGATCTGTGAACCCGGCACCAGCGCCCCGGCCGCCAGCAGAAAGGCGGCCGAGGAAAGGTCGCCGGGGACCGTGAGCGTCCAGCGGCGCGAGCTGGCGCGTTTCGGCCGGCCGCAGTCTGCAGGAGCGGGCGTCGAAGGCCAGTTCCCATCCCGGCCGGCCATCTGCGCCTGCAACATGCGCTCGGTGTGGTCGCGGGCCGGGCCGGGCAGGCGGACGGTCGTGGGCCCCTCGGCGTACAGACCGGCCAGCAGCAGGGCGCTCTTGACCTGGGCGCTGGCCACCGGCAGTGTCTGGTCGCAGCCGGTGAGCGGCCGGCCGCGGATCGCCAGCGGGCCGTGCCCGTCCTGATCCGCGATCTCGGCCCCCATCCGGCGCAGCGGCTCGACCATCCGGCGCATCGGCCGGCGCAGCAGTTGGGGGTCGCCGGTCAGCAGGCTGTCGAAACGCTGCCCGGCCAGCAGCCCGGCCAGCAGGCGCATGGTCGTGCCCGAGCGGACGCAGTCCAGCGGTTCGGCCGGCTGCGCGCAGGCCGTGCAGCCCCCGGCCGTGGATGACCAGTTCGCCCGCGTCCGCGTCGCCGTGCGCATCGATCTCCACGCCCAGCGCCCGCAAGCAGCGCAGCGTGGCCTGGCAGTCGCCGGCCGGCAGCCAGTTGCGCAGGTGGCTCTCGCCCTCGGCCAGCGCGCCCAGCAGCAGCGCCCGGTGGGAGATGGACTTGTCGCCGGGGACGCGGGCCCGGCCGCGCAGCGGTCCGTCGGCCGGGTGGACGATCAACTGGCTCACGGGAACATCTCCTTGCGCGTCGGCCCGGATTGGGCCCAGCGCCGCCTCGATCTCGGCCGGGCCGGCCTGTTCCACCAGCCGTGCGAGATGGTCGAGTTGGGCCTGGAAAGCCCGGACCGCATTCAGGATTTCGGTGCGGTTGGTCAGCAGGATGTCGATCATCATCGTCACGTCGCTGCCCGCCACGCGCGAGGTGTCGCGAAAGCCGCCGGCGACGATCTCCCAGGCGGCCGGATCGGCCGAGGTGGTGGCGTCGGCGGTGGCGACCAGGGCGCAGGCCAGCAGGTAGGGCAGGTGGCTGACGGTCGCCACCAGCCAGTCGTGCCGGTCGGCCGGCAGCAGCAGCGGATGGCGCCGGCCGTGCGGGCCAGCTCCTGCCCCAGCGCCAGCGCCTCCGGCGAGGTCCGTGCCAGCGGGCAGAGGATGAAACTGGCACCGCGGTAGATGGCAGGGTCGGCGGCCGCGATGCCGGCCAACTCCTTGCCGCACATCGGGTGGCCGCCCAGCGGCTGGACGTGCGCCGGCAGCGTTTCCATGGCGGCGGTGATCGGCCGCCTTGGTGCTGCCCAGGTCCATCAGCAGGCAGCCGGTCGGCAGCAGTGGGCCAATCTCGCCCACCAGTTGCACGATGGTCCGCACCGGGGTGGCCAGCACCACCACGTCGGCCTGCGCCACGCCGGCCGCCAGGTCGGCGGTGCCCTGGTCGATCAGGCCGCGCGCCAGCGCCAGCTCGACCGTCGCTGGCTGCCGGTCGACGCCGGTGACGGAGCGGCAGCGGCCGCGCAGCGCGCCGGCCAGCGAGCCGCCCATCAGCCCCAGCCCGACGATGGTGACCTGGCAATCCGCCAGTGGCTTCACAGCGTCCGCCCCACCGCGCTGGCGATCGGCCGCAGGCTGGCCATCAGCGCGGCAAAGCGGGCCGGTTTGAGCGACTGGGCGCCGTCGGAGAGCGCCTCTTCCGGGCGGGGGTGGACCTCGATGATCAGGCCATCCGCCCCGGCCGCCACGGCCGCCCGCGAGACCGGCTGCCACCAGCTCCCACTTGCCGGTGCCGTGGCTGGGATCGACCAGCACCGGCAGGTGGGTGAGCTGCTTGAGCAGCGGCACGGCGCTGATGTCGAGCGTGTTGCGGGTGTAGGGCTCAAAGGTGCGGATGCCCCGCTCGCACAGCATGACGCGCTGGTTGCCGTGCGAGAGGATGTACTCGGCCGCCATCAGCAGCTCCTCGATGGTGGACATCATGCCCCGCTTGAGCAGCACCGGCCGCTGCGCTTCGCCGACCGCGTGCAGCAGGGCATAGTTCTGCATGTTGCGGGCGCCGATCTGCAGGATGTCGGCGTAGGTGCTGACCAGCGGCACCAGTTGCGGCGCGATCACCTCGGTGACGATGGGCAGGCCGGTCTCGGCGCGGACGGCCGCCAGCAGGCGCAGCCCTTCCTCGCCCAGCCCCTGAAAGCTGTAGGGCGAGGTGCGCGGTTTGAAGGCCCCGCCGCGCAGCATGTGGCCGCCGGCCTCCTTGACCGGCGTGGGCCGCCTCCAGCAGTTGCTCGCGGCTCTCCACCGCGCAGGGGCCGGCCATCACCACCAGTTGCGGCCCGCCAACCGCAATGCCGTTGACCTGGACGACCGTGTCCTGCGGGTGAAAGTCGCGGCTGGCAAGCTTGAATGGGCGCAGGATCGGCACGGTGCGCTCGACCCCGTCCATGCGCTCAATCTGCTCGCGGTCCAGCGGCCGGCCGTTGCCGATGACGCCGATGATGGTGCGCTCCTTTCCCTGCGAGATGTGCGACTGGCATCCCATCTGCTCGATGCGCACGGTCACGTTGGTGACCTGGTCCTGGGTTGCCCCTGGTTTCATGATGACGATCATTTTGCGGCCTCCGATTCTGATCCGATAGCGGGTGTGGTGGCGGCCGGGTACGAACCCAGCAGCTTGACGAACGAACAGCGCCGCAGCAGTCCCATGATGGCGGCTTCGCAGTCGGGGTCCTGGCAGTGCCCCTCAAAATCGAGGTAAAAGATGTACTGCCACGGCCGGTTGAGCCGCGGCCGGGATTCGATCTTGGTGAGGTTGATCCGGCGCTGGGCAAACTCGCCCAGGCAATCGTACAGCGCGCCCGGGTTGTGCGGGGTGGTGAAGAGCAGCGAGGTTTTGTTGCGCTGGGCGCGTGGAGGGTGGTGGGGTGCCAGCACGAAAAAGCGGGTGTAGTTGAAGGGGTGATCCTCGATGGCCCGGTCGACGATTTCCAGGCCATACAATTCGGCCGCCAGTTCGCTGGCGATGGCGGCTGTGTCGCGCTCGCCGCTTTCGGCCAGGTCGCGGGCGCTGCCGGCCGTGTCAAAGGTGGGCTCCGGCCGCAGCCCGTGCCGTTCCAGGTAGCGCTGGCACTGGGCCAGGGCCTGGGGGTGGGATCGCACCTCTTTCAGTTCCGCCAGTTGCGTGCCGGGCAGCGCCAGCAGCATGTGGCGCACCCGCAGGATGACCTCGGCGTGGATGCGCAGGTCGTGTTCCATCAGCAGTTCGTAGGCCTGGTTGACCGAGCCGGCGATGGCGTTTTCGACCGGCAGCATGCCAAACTCGGCCTGGTTGTTCTCCACTGCAAAAAAGACGTCGGATAGGTCCGGCCGGGGCAGGGTGGTCACCTGTGGGCCAAAGTACTGGCGGATGGCCTGCTCGGAGTAGGCCCCGGCAACTCCTTGAAATGCGACTGTGGTCATTGGTTTACCTCCACCAGGTCCGGCCGCAGCGCGCGGGCGTCCTCCAGGTAAACGTGCCGAATCTCGCTTGCGGCCCGCGTCGTGTTCCAGTGGAGCAGCACCCGGATGCAGCGGGGCAGGCTGCCAATCACCGCCATCTCCTGCATGCAGAGCAGGGGGGTCTCGCTCCAACCCAGATCGCGGGCGGCGCGAGCGGGGTAGGCGGCATCCAGGTCGGCCGTGGCGGTAAAGATGGCGCTGGCCAGCTCCGGCACCTGGACGCCGTTGGCACCCAGCATCGCCTCCAGCAGGCGGCGCGTGGCCGCCAGGATGCTTTCCTCGTCGTTGTTGGTCACAGTAATCGCACCGCGAATTCCGCGACAGGTCATCGACTACCTCCGTTTCCAGGTAACAAAAAAGGCGTGGAGTTGGTGCTCCACGCCTTTTGCCGTCCTGGGTAATCGCTAGCTAACTGTCCCTCTCCCGCTGTGCGTTGTGAAGCAACCCACTCCCGACCGGGGTGGCGGCATAATAAAAGTAGAAATAGAGTGTGTTGCTTGTCTGCTGCAGGTTCATGGTCCGGCTAGCTATCCTTGTCAATGGGCGCAATCCTACCCGCTTTTCGTTGATCTGTCAACACGCGCGTGCCAGATTCCATCAGATGCTGGCCAGCGCTTGCGCCAGGTCGGCGATCAGATCGTCAGGGTCTTCCACGCCCACCGCCAGCCGCACCAGCGTGTCCGAAATGCCGATTTCCGCCCGCTCCTGAGGCGAAAGCTCATAGTAGGTGGCGACCGCCACTTGAATGACCAGGCTCTCCACGCCGCCCAGGCTGGGCCCGATGGCGGGGATTTTCAACGCATCCACAAACCGGCCGGTCGATGCCAGGTCCCCCTGCCAGTTCAAAGCTCACCACGCCGCCAAATCCGGCCATCTGCTGGCGGGCGATCTCGTGTTGCGGGTGGCTGGGCAGGCCGGGGTAATAGACCCGCTCGACGCCGGGCTGGTTTTCCAGAAAGCGGGCTACCTGCAACGCAGTCTCGTTTTGCTGGCTGACGCGCAGCTTGAGCGTTTTGAGGCCGCGCAGCAACAGGTAGGCGCTGTTGGGGTCGGCGATGGCGCCGATCATGTTCTGGGTCTCGACCAGTTCGGCGATCAGGTCCTGCGGCCCCACCACGACCCCTGCCAGCAGGTCGTTGTGCCCGCCCAGGTATTTGGTGGCGCTGTGGATCACCAGGTCGATCCCCATCTCCAGCGGCCGCTGGTTGATGGGCGTGGCAAAGGTGCTGTCGATGACGGTCAGCAGGCGGTGTCGCCGGCCGATCTCGACCAGCCGCGGTATGTCCACCACCTGCAGGTAGGGGTTGGTCGGCGATTCGGAGAAGAGGAGGCGGGTGTTCGGCCGGATGGCCCGCCTCCAGCGCGGCCCAGTCGTTGACCGGGACGACGGTGCACTCTACGCCCAAGTTGGGCAGGAACTGGCTGGCGAACTGGCGGGTGCGCCGGTAGCAGTCGTCGGTCATCACCAGGTGGTCGCCGGCCGACAGAAAGGTGAGCAGCGTCAGCGAGATGGCTGCCATGCCGCTGGAAAAGAGCAGCGCGGCCGCGCCGCCGTCCAGGTCGGCCAGTTTGCGCTCGGCCGCCGCCACGGTGGGGTTGCCGTAGCGGCCGTACTCCAGCCGGCCGTCGGCCCGCTGCTTGTAGGCAATCAGGTCGGCCGTGTCGGTAAAGGTAAAGGTGCTGGTCTGAAAGACCGGCGTGGTGAGCGCGTGGTGGGGCTGGGGGCGCGCCTCGCCGGCGTGCACCGCGCGGGTTGACAAGCGATTGGTATTCGACATCGATGACCTCCAAATGCTGGTTGGAGATGAGAGGCTGCCCGGTGTGGGTGATGAAACAAAAAGCCTCTTCCGAAAGAAGAGGCTGATGTCTGCCAAGACCTCTCATCTTCCAGAAACGATCTTCTGGCGGAATTGGCACCTGGAGTTGGTTGTGACTCTGGTTGCCGGGGTTTCACAGGGCCGGTCCCTCCACCCCTCTGGATGAGCTTTCCGCTATTCAATTGTGGCAGGATGGTATCATACCCCCCTTCACTGTCAAGGGGTAAACGCAGGCCGGTTATGTAAAGAGCACTGGCAGACGCCAGTGCTCTTTTGATCGGTTCTCTGCTGAACGAACCGTGGGTTACGGTCCGGCCGCGGTGATCAGCGGCAGGTAGATGAACGAAATGCGGTTGAGCGTCAGGTTGGCGGCTTCCGATACCTGCGAATAGTATTTGGCGTGGGCAACCACCGAATACGCACGGTCCAATGCCGATGCCTCCAGGTAACCGCTGATCTGCACCGATGCCCCGGGAGCCAGCCCGTTGATCGGCGCGGTAATGCGGTAGGGGGTCGTCAAGGCCTCGGTCCCCAGAACCTCGATCACCCCGGTCCCCGTGATGGGCACCGTGCCGGTGTTGACAAAGGTCATGGAGAGCAGGATCGACTCGCCGCCAGTGTACGCGGTCTGGCTCGCCTCAAGCGAGGTGACTTCACCCGCCACGATCCCCAGTTGGAAATCGTCAACCGCGGTGCCCAGCAGGTTGCCTTGCGTGTCGCGCAACTCGACCATCATCTGGTAATGGCCAAACGGCAGGCCAGCACTGTCCCAATAGAGGTCCAGCGAGCCGATGCCGGTCAGATTGTGCAGCGAGGTCAGCGGCAGTCCGTCAATCAGGTCCCCGGTGGCGAGATCGCGTACGCTGGCCTGGACGATCACGTCGGTCATCACGCCGGTGTTGTCCACCACCAGGTTGGCCCAGACCCAATCATCCAGGTCATATACCCGCTTCCTCCACCCGCAGGTCCTTGATCTTGACCGCGGTCTGGATGGTTTCGATCTCGAACGCGTGTCTCTGGTGGTAGATTGCGTCGCCGTTGCCCGAGTTGTAGTAAAAGGGATAGATGACGATTTCGAGCCGGGTGCTGCCATCGGCCTGTTCTTCCAGTGACCAGTCAAAGACTCGATCCAGGGCGGGATACCAGCCAGTCACCTCGGCCGGGAGCGCCGCGCGAGGCGCGTTGAGGGTTGATGTGGTTGTGTCCACTACCGCCAGGTTTAGATTGTGCAGCGCCAGCGGGTCGTCACGGCTCAACAGGCGCACATTCTGCACCCGGTCGCCCGGCCGGAACTCGAGCGAGACCGTCCAGAGCGGCACTTCGTAGGCGCCAAATTCCACCAGCGTCAGGCCGCCCGGTATCTCAACCTCGACATAGTCGTCAACCCGTGTGAGCCTGGGTTCTGGCACCGTCACGGTGAACTTGGTGAGACCTTCCACCTGCTCAACGGAATCGACGCCGCGCAAACCGTCGGAATCGGGCGGGGTCCAGACACCCTCCAACATCCCGTGCTTGGGGTCGCCGTACAGGTTCTGCTCGAATGCCCAGTAGCTAAAGGATTCGTACCATCCGTCCTTGTCCCAAATGGCCCGCTTGACGTGGTTCAACACCACGCCGGCCGATTCCCACTCGTTCCAGTATTCCGAAAAACGGCGAAAAGCGGCATTGTTTGCGCGGCTGAACGAAATCTCGGTCGATCCGATATAGACGCCGGCCCCCTTGTTCAAAAAGGCTTCGGCGATGCCATAGTCATCTGAAGGTGCCTCATAGTTGCCGGTGAGGCAACTGGCGGCCATCACCACCGGCGTCGAGTTTCCCAAGCTAAAGCTGGCATCATCCACCCGATCGGTAGTAAAGGGGGTAAATCTATCCACGTTGCCATGGCCAAACCACAGGATGATGTCGCGATCCGCCAAATTGGGCTTGATCTCTTGCCAGAGCAAAGTGCTGCTGGTCCACTCGCGGGCATGGATGAGGTAGGGCAGATCCTCGGTCTGGGGCCACCAGACCCCGTAGGCGCGGTTGGCAGCATGGTAAAAGGTGCTGTTATCATTACCCCACCCGCTCATGATAAAGGCGTGCGAGCGGTCAAATCCATAGCCGGGCAGTTGCAGGTAGGAGTTGATGACGTTTTCCAGGTTGTTGGCCAGCTCCACCGGTCCGTCGCCCAGCATCCGGCCGACCACCAACTCCGGCCGGTGGGTCTGGCCGGCCGTGTTGGCATAAACCAGGTCGCTGTCGCGTACCCCATAGTCGTCATGGTCATCATCCAGGTCAAACGAGTCGGGGCCGATGTAATAGGCAGGCACCACCTCGGTCTCTCCAACGATCAGCAGGAACCCCTTGTCCGTCTCTTGAAAATCCGGGTGCATCGCCTCGGCCCAGGCGCCGTCCGGCTCGACCAGATTGTCCAGCACCTCTTTTTCATACTCGGTGACAAAGCCCATCACGCCATTCTTGAGATAGGCCAGCTTGCCCATGTTTTGCAGCAACTGGGACATCTGATTGGGAGTAGTGCTGCCATACTGGTCCATGACCCGGAGGGGATGGGTGACGATCAAATAGTCCGCCTGCCCGGCCGCGTTGAGCACCGCCTGCTGCAGCGAAACCGGACCCACCGCCGGGTCGTAGACCCCAGTCGCCGGCCGGTCGTAAGCAAATGGTTGCAGCACGCCTGCTCGATAAGCATAGACCTGAACCGGCCGATGGCCGATGGTCACCCCCACCTCCTCGTGGCGCAGGATGGGAACTGCCAGATAGTCGAACGAAAAGCTCTCGCCCGGCGCCAGGACCAGAGCAGAGGCGCCTCCCGGCGCGGGGTAGAACCTGATCACAGACTCGACGTTGGCATGACCATCGTCATTCACCAGATTCCACTCCCAGACTGTCCCCAGGCCGTTGGGGTCCTCGTTTGGCAGCGGCTGCAAACCGAGCAAACTGTCCTCAATCACCTCGATTCTCTCTTCAAAGTTGCCGTCGTTGGTGAGCATCAGGGTCACGCGCAGGTAATGATCCTCGCGCGTTACCGTTCGCTGGACGTCGATCGAGCGCTCGCCATGCTGCAGGAAAAAGTTCTGCGATATTTCCGTGGGCAGGATATCGTCCGTGACGGCCACGGCCCGCAGCGTATGCGGTCCGACGTCCAACCCGGCAAAGCTTGTTTGCACGGGGAACAGCGTCTCGCCGGCCGCGGGGAAAAACACACCGGAGGGCTGTCCGTCCACGTAGACGGTGACGTGGCTCACGTCACGCTCCACATCGTCGCACTTGACCGGGTCCAGGCCGGGCGGTAACCCCTCTGAGAAACCGGACCACGTGCAGTTCCATTCAAACTGGGCGGCATAGACCTGCACATTCACCTGCTCCCAGACCGGCAGCGTCTCAAAGAAAAGGCTCCCGTTCTCGGACGGATAGAGGATGTCCAACTCGACCTTTCTGGGCGGCTCGCCTGGGGTGACGAATTTGGTCAGCGTCGACTCCCGGCCGCTGGACGAAACGCCAACCGCCCGGATCGTGTGCTGCTGGAAGAACTCGTCCCACGTAAAGCCGAGCGCATGGGGCGAGATAAAGGCGGAATAATAGGGGTCGCGCCCTGGTGGGACCTCGGGCCAGTAGTCCAGGCCAACCCCCTCTCCGTCCAGGTAGAACTCGACGTGGCTGGTCCCGGGCAGTTCGGCGGCCGGCAGGGTGGCGCGGATTTCGTAGAAATTGTAAAGGGTGCTGGGATAGACCAGCAACCGAAGATCGGAGAAATCGGGCGGATCGGTCAGCGGTGGCTGGGTCTCGAACAGAAAATCCTCGCTCAACACGCCGTTGCCGGCCGGGTCCTCGCAGTACACCCGTGCGTGGTAGACTGTATCGGCCGCCAGGCCCACCAGGGTAAAGTTGTGAAGCGCTGTCAAGTGCGGATCGAGTTGGGAATCCGGCGCGATGTAGGCCTGGGTGCCATACTCAACCCGGCAGGTGGTCGGCTCGCTCGTCCGCCAGTACAGATCAGCCGAATCTTCCCAGGTATCCGTCACCTGCGGCCCATTCACAAAGGTGGGCACACTCTGGTCGCAGGCCCAGGTGTCGCTCCAGGTATTGTTGCTCTCGTTCACCTCGGGGATCTGTTGCAGGCTGTCTGCAACCAGTTCGACCTGGGCGGTATCGCCCGCACAGGACCAGGAATGGGTGATCGACCAGGCCCGCACAGCCCCTGGGGCCAGCGGCTCGTTGATCGTCTTCCAGGCCACCTGGACCCCATCCCGTAGGACCGCCACCCGATGGCCGGCCGGGGCGGTGGTCTGCCCTTGATTGGCGATCACATACCAGACCTTGCCGGCTTGCACGTCCAACCAGGCGCTGGTGATGGCAAGGTCTGGCAGGTCGCTGGCTCTCAGCACCTCGACGGTGTGATGGGCGACCAGCGCGCCGCCGCAGTTTTCGGCCGTCATGGTGATTGCCTTGGTACCCAGCCGATCCCAGGTGTAGAGCACCGCCTGGGTATAGCTGTTTGATACGGTCATCTCAAAGCGCTGGCCGGTCGCATCATAGGTGTACGTGACCGGGGTGGTCAGGTCCAAGGGCGAGGATCGGCCCTCGAAGCGGGTCTCTTGCCCAAGCGCCGCCAGGGTTGGCCCCTGGATGGCAAAGTTGGTGATGGGCTCCTCGCAACCTGCTGGTGGTTCCTGGATGGTGATGGTGTGATAGCCCATGGTCGTCCCGCCGCAGTGCTCCACCGTCACCGTGATATTCTTGACCCCCGCGTGGTCCCAGACCATCTGGGCAATCGTGCCTTGATCCGGCGACAATTGGTCGGTCGCAACCCAGGTAATCTCATCGGCCGGGTCAGCATCCGGCGGGCTGGTCTGGGCCACAAAGTTGTAGACCGTGTGCGTGATCCCCTCGGTGGCGCCGTTCACAGTCACCCCGGTGATGGGGTTACAGACGGGCGGTGCTTCACCATACTCGATGATCAGTTGGGGCGGGCGCGCGGTACTGCGTGACTGGAATGGAAAGAGGCCGGACGGGATTGAGGGTGCCACCCGCACCAGGATGCCGTGTGGCTCGACCAGGCCGGATGTCCAGCCTTGCGCGATCTTGGTCACATCCAGGTCGGTCCAATTGTTGTTCCCATCATAGGTAGCGGCCGGATCGTCCATGTACTGGGACGGCGGCCGGTTCTGCCAGGTCGCGGTCATCTCATCCCAATCCGCCACAATGGCGTCCACCATCAATTCATCCACCAGGCTTGGCTCCGTTGTCCCCTGAGCCTGGTCCCCATCTGGCAGGCGGTTGAATTCCGAGTACATCCTGAGGGTTGCGCGGGTCATTGCGGCGTTTTCGGGCAGCCCGGAAAGGTCAAACTCGACCAGCGTGTGCCAGTCGTCCCCCAGTGCGGTGCGGCTTACGTTCAGGGCGCTGGAACTGCCATAGTTCGTCAGCGGCCGGCTCTCGTCGACCCAGGTGTCCTGGGTGGCGATGAGGGTCTCCTTCATTGTGTAGTAGACCACCAGTTGGGGTGGCGAATCGGTGGAGCGGGCGTGGAATTCTCGAAAGCCGACGTTGTCGGCGGTGGCCCGGATCTGGATGCCGTAATTCCCGTACCAGCCGAGCTGCCATGCCAGCAGGATATTGGTGACGTTGATCTCGTTGATTGCGAGTGGATCATACTGCACGATCGGGTCGCCAACATGCGCTGCGTTGGGCCTGGTGGCCCAGGTCACGCCGTATTCGCTCCAACTGCTGATGATCGCCTCTGGCTGAAAGAAAAAGGGTGCTGTCTGAAGATTGGCGGGGGCCAGCAGCAGGGTGGCGCTGACGACCTGGCTACCGGCCGGAAGCGCGTCGAGGTTGAAATAGACGAGCGCGATCGCTTCCGAGCTGAGGTACTCGCTCTCGCCAACGCTCAAGCTGTCGGCAGCGCCGTAATTCTCCGTGGGCAGGCCTTCGGATATCCAGCTATCTGCCAGGCAGGGCAGCGTCATCGAAAAGGATCGTGCAACGATTTCATCGGGTGCCCGACTGACATCCATCTCCGGGGCGACCGGCGCGGACTGCGGTTGATTGGCGTCCGACGGCGGCCGGGCGGCCGCGGCCGGCGCCAGGCCAACCGTGCTCAAAACCAGGTACAGGCATAGACCCATGCGGGCCAACGTTGATCTCAATTCTCCCTTTTTCATCCCAATTCTCCCATCCATGATTCCTAATCAGTCCGCGGTGCGCCGGCCGCTTTCAGGCTAGCGTACGATCAGGGGCAGGTAAACGTGCTGCCCCAGCAACTCCAATACCCAGATCTCTTTCCCGTGCGGGCCGTCGTCGGCCGTGAAATACAGCGTGCCGCCTGCAAAGAGGAGATCGCAAGGGGCGGAATGCCCCTCGCCACCCTGCAGGTCGCTGAGCATGACCGTCCCGGTGATGGTGCCGTCGCTCACCCAGAGTTCGGAGCCATGAGTCGGGTCGGTGGCCTGGAAATAGAGCCGTCCCGCGGCGGCCGTCAGGCAGCTGGGGTCGGAATCGACGTCGCCGGGATAGATGTCACGCACCAGATAGGTGCCGGCCGGGGTGCCGTCGCTGACCCACAACTCGTGACCGTGGACGCCATCATCGGCCGAGAAGAAGAGGCGGTTGCCGACGGCCGTCAACTTGTCCGGATAGGAACTGGCGTCCCCGCTTTTGATGTCGGCCAGCAGGATGGTGCCGGCCGGAGTGCCATCGCTCTTCCACAGCTCGCGGCCGTGGACGCCGTCGCTGGCGCCAAAGAAGAGGGTGTCCCCAACACCGACCAGCCCACTGGGGGTGGTGTGCAAAGTGCCGGTGGTGATGTCGCGCACCAGTACGGTGCCCGCCTGGCTGCCGTCGCTTTTCCACAGTTCCCGGCCGTGGTCCGCATCTTTGGCAAAAAAGTAGAGCGTGTTGCCGACCGGCGTCAGGTAGGTTGGGTTGCTGCTGGTGCCGGTGTGGATGTCCCGCACCATGACGGTGCCTCCCTCGGTGCCGTCGCTTTTCCACAGCTCTTCACCGGACACGCTATCGTTTGCCGCAAAAAAGAGGGTGCCATTCATGGTTGCCAGGCTGCTGGGGTCTGAACTATCGCTCCCGGGGGCAATATCCCGGACAATGGTCGTGCCCCCCTCGGTCCCATCGCTGGACCACAATTCGATCCCGGCCGCACCAGTGCCGGCGACAAAGAAAAGCGTGTCGTCCACGGCCGTCAGCTCTTGCGGCTCGGAACTGGTCGACCCACTGATGATGTCGCGCACCATCAGCGTGCCGGCCGGGGTGCCGTCGCTGCGCCACAACTCCTGGCCAGTGGCGAACTGCTCGGCCACAAAAAAGAGCGTGTTGCCGACCAGGGTCAGGTGGGAGGGGGACGAGTCAGCCAGGCCGGGGCTGATATCCTTGACCAGCGCAGTGCCCGCTTCCGTGCCGTTGCTCAACCACAGCTCCTGGCCGCGGCTCCCATCGGTGGCGCTGAAGAAAAAGCTGGGACCGCGTGCAGTCAAGTCTTGGGCGTGGCTCGATTCGGTCCAACTGTTGATGTCGCAGACACCAATGGTCCCCAGCGAGGTCCCGTCGCTTTTCCAGAGTTCCTGCCCGCGGCTGCCGTCGTCGGCGCCGAAAAAGAGGGTGTTGCCGGCCGCAAACAGGCTTTCTGGAAAGGCGCTTTCCCGGCCGGGGTAGATGTCGCGCAGCAGATTTGTCCCGGCATAGCTTCCATCCGACCGCCACAGCTCCTCACCGTAAGCCCCTGTCTCAGCCACAAAGTAGAGCACCCCGCCCATCTCGGTGAGCTGGCCCATGTACGTGTTGTCTGTCCCCACCGTGAGGTCTCTGACCAGCGCCGTGTGCCCTTCGGTGCCGTCGCTCGCCCACAACTCCTGGCCATTGGATCCATTGTCAGCCACGAAAAAGACCCGATTGCCGACGGCCGTCAGATAGCTTGGATAGGAGCCGTCCGGGCCGGGATAGATGTCCTTTACCCGCATGGTATTCCCTTCGCTGCCGTCGCTTTTCCACAACTCCTGGCCTTCGGTGCCATTGTCGGCGCTGAAAAAGAGGGTGTTGCCCACCGCCACCAGGCTGCTGGGATAGGAGCCATCGGCGTCCGGATTGATGTCCTTGACCATCATCGTGCCCCCCTCGGTTCCATCGCTGACCCACAACTCGATCCCGTGCACGCCATCGTTGGCGCGGAACAAGAGCAGGCTGCCAAGCGCAGTCAGGTGGTCCGGATTGGAGTTGCCGGTCCCGGTGTAGATATCCTTCACCATCACCGTGCCACCGGGTGTGCCGTCGCTGACCCACAACTCCTTGCCCAGGCTTCCATCGTTGGCGGCGAAGAACAGCTTGCCACCCGCCACGGTCAAATCGTATGGCCCAGAGTGGCCGGTTCCAGAGTAGATGTCGCTGACAAGCACTGTCCCGACCGGGGTTCCATCGCTTTTCCACAGTTCCCGGCCGTGGCTGCCGTCGTGGGCCGAGAAAAAGATCTCGTCGCCCATGGGCGTCAAATAACTGGGGCTGGAGCTGGTTGGCCCACTGACGATGTCCTGCACCAACTCTGTGCCAGCTTCGGTGCCATCACTCTTCCATAGCTCGGTTCCCAGGCTGCCGTCATCGGCCGAGAAAAAGACCGTTCCGTTGACCGAGGCCAGGTAATTTGGACTGGAGCCCTGCCGGCCGGTGCGGATGTCCCTCACCAGCAGGGTGCCGTTCCGTGTGCCGTCGCTTTTCCACAACTCGGCGCCATGGGGACCATCGTCGGCCGCAAAAAAGAGCCAGCCGTCGTTCGGGCCGCCATCCATCACAGCCATGGAGGCCGGGTTCGAGCCTTGCCCCACCGGGTTGACGTCTTTCAACAGCTGGGGTGGGTCTGCGCTGAGCGCACCGGCCGCGGCCGTCAGCAGCCCCAGCGCTATCAAGATTCCTGTCCCCAGGGTTACCGTTGCCCAATGCCAATGTGCGACCCTTGTCTTGTGTGTCATCCTTTTTTTCTCCTATGGCTATGCTTTTCTCGTTCACCTGATCTCGGTTGGGTCTGTATCCTCTCCCGATGTCTGCGTGCCGGCGGCCTCATTCCGCAAAAAGCAGAACAGCGCCTCCAAGCTGGCAAACCCCAGCCGCTCGTCCGTGCCGGGCTTTTGCAGCGAGGCGCTCCAGACGCTCTTTTCGCCGTTGCTCGTCTGCCAGATGCGCAGCATGTAGGAGTGGTATCCCGCCTGTCTGGTCATCGGTGTCCTTTCTCTCACCGGCTCATTCTAGGCCGTCAGCGTCAAAGAAACGTCAAAAGATGGGAAAAGCCATCGTTTTTGTTGCACCTGCGCTCTAATCGCTATACAATCAGCCCGGTTCCATTGCCTGCCGCACGCGGATTCCAACCTGATCTCACACCAATATGGCTCGTCTATCGATCACACTGTTTGGTACGTTTCAGGTAACGCTAGACAATCAACCGATCACCGAATTTGGCACCGACAAGACCCGTGCCCTGTTGGCCTTTCTGGCGGTCGAGTCGAGCCGTTCCCACCGGCGGGATGCCCTGGCCGGGTTCCTGTGGCCGGATAGCACCAGTGCCAAAGCCCGCCAGAGCCTGCGCCAGGCGCTTTCGCAATTGAACCGCGCCTTGAGCCGGCCGGACCAGGCCTTGCCTTTCCTGCTGGTGGACCGCGAGACGGTCCAGTTCAATCCCCGTTCCGATCATTCGCTTGACGCGGCCGAGTTTGCGGCACTGCATCGGGCAACCCGAAACCACCGCCACCGCCGGATCGAATGCTGCTTGCCGTGCATCCGGCGGCTGGAGGCGATGACTGACCTGTACCGCGGCCGGTTCCTGAGCGACTTTTTTCTGGGTGACAGCAACGCCTTTGAAGAGTGGGCGATTGTGCAGCGGGAACACCTGCACCGCCAGATGATGGAAGCGTTGTCTCATCTGCTGGAGTATCACGAGCGGCGCGGGCAGGTCAAACGAGCCATCGAGATAGCATACCGACAGGTAGAGGTTGAGCCGTGGCGCGAAGAGACGCACCGTCAGTTGATGCGTCTGCTGGCGCTCGACGGCCGACGCAGCGCAGCGCTGGCGCAGTACCGAGCTTGCCGGCGCATCCTGGCCGAGGAGTTGGGCGCGGAGCCGACGGCCGAGACGACTGCGCTCCATCGACAAATCGCGGATTCGGATGGCGAGCAGCCCGTTGCGCTGGCTCGCAGCCGGCTCGCGCCGCTGCCCCCACTGCCCAGCGCGCTCATCGGGCGGGAGGCGGATTTGGCCGACCTGGCGAGTTTGCTGGCCGACCCCGATTGCCGTCTGCTGACGTTGGTGGGGCAAGGTGGTATCGGCAAGACCCATCTGGCGCTGCAGGTGGCAATAGACCAGGTTGGCCTCTACTGCGACGGCGTCGCCTTTGTTCCGTTGGCCGCGCTGGACGCGGCCGAGCACCTGGTTTTCACCCTGGCGGCGGCGCTAAATTATCGGTTTCACGACAGCGCCGACCCCGAACAGCAATTGCTGGACATGCTGCGTGAGAAGGAGTTGCTGCTGGTGCTGGACAACATGGAGCACCTGCTGGAGGCAGCCGATTTTTTGGCCCGTATCTTGCATCATGCTCCGGGCGTCACCCTGTTGCTCACTTCCCGCGAACGGCTGAACCTGCGCGAGGAGTGGGTGTACGAACTGGAGGGACTGGACTATCCGGCCGAGGGGTTGGAGGGTTCATGGCAAGCGTGCAGTTCCGTGGCGCTCTTTGTGGAGCGGGCCCGCCGGGTGGAGCGGCGGTTCGACCTTGGGGAGCAACGGGCGCCCGCTGTGGCCCGCATCTGCCGGCTGGTAGAGGGGATGCCGCTGGCGGTGGAGCTGGCGGCCGCCTGGATGCGCCTGCGCACGCCGGAGGAGGTCGCGGCGAACATCGAGCGGAATCTGGATGCGCTTAGGGCCTCCGCCCGCAACGTGCCGGCACGGCACGCCAGCCTGCACGCCGTTTTTGAGCATTCATGGCAGTTGTTGAATGCTGACGAGCAACTGTTGCTGGGGAAACCTTTCCGTGTTTCACGGTGGCTTTGATGAGGGAGCTGCCAGCCAGGTGGCAGGCGCGACGTCACTTGCGATTGATGGGCTTGATGGATAAATCGCTCGTGCGGCGGGATGACAGCGGCCGCTACAATCTGCACCGGCTACTGCAGCAATTCGCAGCCGAAAAGCTTGATGCGTTTCCAGAGCGGAAGAAGGCGGCAATTGTCGCGCACTGTGAGTATTTTGCCGAGTTTCTTCACGCATGGGAGCCAGATCTGCGGGGTGCCGGGCAGGCGCAGGCGCTCGTGGCCATCGCGGCCGAGATCGATAACCTCCGGGCGGCGTGGAAACAGGCGGTGGCGCAGAGGAACGCGCAGGTCATCGGCCGGTCGTTGACCAGCCTGGGGATGTTTTACACCATCCGCGGCTGGCATCAGGAGGGGGCGGAAATTCTGGAGCAGGCCCGGGCGATGCTGGAGGGCGATGGCCGGGAGGTGACGCAGGCGGCCGTTCTGGCTTGGCTTGGCAGCTTTCTGCACCAACTGGGCGAGTACGAACGGGCTCAACGGGCGCTGGAGAAGAGCCTGGAAATCTTGCGCCCGAGCAGTGCCAGACTTGAAACGGCGTTTGCGCTGTATACCCTGGCTGCCCTTTCCTACCACGCCAGCAGCGAATACGGCCGGGCCAGGGAGCTGTTTTTGGAGGGGCTCACGCTCTATCGGGAGCTGGGCGACCCTTATGGCGAGGCCCACTGCTTGGATGGGTTGGGGGATGTTGCTGCCCGGCAGGGGCAACTCGATGAGGCACGCCAATTCTATGAGCAAGGTCTGGCGCTGCGCCGTCAACTCGGCGACCAGTGGGGCATTTCGGCTTCCCTGGGTAGCCTGGGCGGGCTGGCCGGCCGGCAGGGCGCTTACGATGAGGCCCAGCGCTGGTTCGAGGAGAGCCTGGCGCTCGGCCGGCAACTGGATAACCCCAGGGGGATAGCCGCTTGCTTGCACAACCTCAGCACGCTGGCCTATATTCGAGAAGAGTATGCCGAGGCCAAGCAGTTGAGGATGGAGACGCTCGCCATCTGCCAGCAGATAGGGTATCGTTGGGGCATTGCCAGTGCCCTGAAAAGCCTGGGCGACGTCGCCGGCCGGATGGGAGAGTTTGGCGAGGCCCGGCGATTGCTGCAGGAAAGCCTGGACATCCTGGCCGAAGCTGGCGACCGACGCAGCCAGGGTTTTACGCTCAATAGCCTGGGGACGGTCACGTTGGCCCTGGGCCTGGATCGGGAGGCGCTGGGATACTATCGGCGGGCTCTCGCGGCCGCGCTGGAGATTCAAGAGCCGGCACTGGCCCTGGATGTGTTGATGAGCGTTGCTCAAATCTGGTGCAATGCGGGAGATTGGGAAAGGGCCTTGGAACTGTTGGCCTTTCTGCTTGACCATCCTGCCCTGGAGCACCAGACCCGCTCCAAGGCGGCGCTGTTGAGCGCCGAGTTGGCGGGCCAGTTGACGCAGGATGCCGCGGATGCAGCCCAGATGCGCGGGCGGAATCTGGACCTGGACGCTGTCGCATCCATTGTGATGGCAAGGCCACTTGACATCGGACCACCCCGGCTAGGGTAAATCTGGTAGAATTTGTCTTGACTGAAACCATGCAGGGCGAGGCCTGCCCAGCGGCCAGCGATTTGTCGGCCTGCGAATGAGTGGCCACGCAAGGAGATTTGCTATGAAGATTCTGGTGACCGGAGGGGCGGGGTACATCGGCAGCGTTGTGGTCGAGGAGTTGATCGCGGCCGGGGAATCGGTGGTGGTGTTTGACAACCTTTCGCAGGGGCATCGGGCCGCGGTCCATCCGGCGGCCGCTTTTGTGCAGGGCGAGCTGGCCGACCGGCCGGCGCTGGATGCGGTTTTTGCGCGAGCACCGGCCGGAAGCGGTGATGCACTTTGCCTCCAACACGCTGGTCGGCGAGTCGGTCGCAAAACCCTTTCTCTACCTGGGCGACAATGTCACCAACGGCCTCAACCTGCTGCAGAGCGCGGTGGAGCACGGTGTGCGCCGCTTTATCCTTTCGTCGACCGCCAACCTCTTTGACCGGCCGGAGCGCATCCCGATTGCCGAGGACGAACGCATCGTGCCGGGCAGCCCGTACGGCGAATCCAAACACATCCTGGAGCGGATGCTGCACTGGCTGGATCGGCATTCACGGCCTGCGCTACGCCGCGCTGCGCTACTTTAACGCCGCCGGGGCATCGGCCGGGCGGGGCGAGGACCACGACCCGGAGACCCACCTCATTCCGATCGTGCTACAGGTGGCGCTGGGGCAGCGGGATCAGGTGACCATCAACGGCGACGATTATCCCACCCGCGACGGCACCTGCGTCCGCGACTATATCCACGTGCTCGACCTGGCCCAGGCGCACATCCTGGCGCTGCACGCGCTGGAGCAGGGCAGCCGGGTGTACAACCTGGGCAACGGCGAGGGGTTCTCCGTTCGCGAGGTGGTCGAGACCGCCCGGCAGGTGACCGGCCATCCCATCCCGGCCGGGATCGGCCCGCGCCGCCCCGGCGACCCGGCCACCTTGATCGCCGGCAGCGAAACGATCCGGCGAGAGTTGGGTTGGAAGCCGCGCTATCCGGACCTGGGCGCAATCGTCGAGAGCGCCTGGCGCTGGCACAAAGACCACCCCCGCGGATACGCGGATCGGTAGGGCCGGCGGCGGCAGCTACTCGGTGAGCGGCTCCGAGTAGTCGATGGGCGGCGTCCGCAAATACTCGGTTGCACGCCGCTTGCGCTCCAGGTCGGCAAAGGCCCGCAAAACCTGCTCCTCGGTGAGCCCCATCACCTGGGCCACTTCAGGCACTGGTACCTCGTGTTCCTGCGCGTACCATAGCAGGTCCATCGTCTCAAAGGGAAGGCGGAAAAAGAACTCTTCCTGGGATGAGTGGGCGCTGTAGGTATCCGTGGTTGGAACCGCCTGGCGGATTTCCGGCGGAACGTCCAGGTATTCGGCCAGTTGGTAGACCTGCGTCTTGTACAGGTGGCGGATGGGAGCCACGTCGTAGCCGCCGTCGCCCCATTTGACAAAAAAGCCCTGGTCGTGCTCGTTCTTGTTGGGCGTGCCGATCACGGCATAGTTGCGCAGTTCGGCGTGATAGTAGAGCATCGCCATGCGGCTGCGCTGCTTGAAATTGGATGCAGCGACGATCTGCAAATAGTCCTGCAAGTTGAGCCGCTTGGATTGCTCTTCCCCGGCCGGGGAGATGACCGTCAGGTAAAAGACGTTGAGCGCATCGCTGTTCAGCACATCGCCAGGCAGGGTGATCTTGGCTTTGTAGCCGGCCGCGTATTCGGGAAAAACACGTCGGATCGCTTCATCCCGGCGGGCGTAGCATCCCAGGCCAACCAGGGCATCGCTCATCTCCTCCATCACCGTCTCAACCTCGAACCTGGCAGCCAGTTGTTGGGCCAGGGTGACGCTGTCAGCGCTCGAGTCGGTTTCGGGCATCATGATGCCGATCACCCGCCTGGGGCCAAATGCGCGGACGCAGAGGGCAAGCACGACCGACGAATCCACGCCGCCGCTGATGCCCACCACCGCGCCGGAGCGGCGCAACGTTTGCCGCACGTCGCGTTGCAGCCTGCCGATGATATCCTGGGCTACTGCGGCCGCATCGATTGTCAGACTATCTCTGCTGAAAACCATGATTCCACCCACCTGGTTGAGACTATGTAAGCGCGGCCATTATACCGCCTGGGATGACATCTGCCAATCCTTGTCTTATGACAAGCTTGACATTAAGAAACCTTTATAATACTATTGGCTCACGATAGTGACCCGGCGGCCGGGGCAAGGTCACAAGTGTGGTAGGTAGCGTCAAGAGGTAGGAATGAGCCATCGACATCGAGTACTGGTCATAGATGATGAACTCGAAGCCAGAGAGTTGCTGCAAGTTGTGCTGACAGCAGAAGGCTTTGACGTGATCACCGCTGATGATGCTATGAGCGGTTTGCGCACCGCCTACGAACACATCCGGACGCGATCCTGCTGGACGTGATGATGCCCAATGTCGACGGGTTTGAAGCCTGCCGTCGCCTGCGCGAGTTGACCGACGTGCCGATCATCTACATTACCGCTCGCGGTGCGATCGAGGACGTTGTGCAGGGCTTTTGCACCGGGGCTGACGATTACATCATCAAGCCCTTCAACAGCACCGAATTGATCAGCCGGTTAATGGCGTGTCTGCGGCGGGCAGGCGACCGAACGGAAACGGGGAGGCAGGTGCTGTTCCCGGCGGAATCGGTGATGCTGGATTGCGACCGGCGCGAACTGGTGATCGACGGCCGGGTCATCCACCTGACCCCAAAGGAGTTTGAGATCCTCCGCCTGCTCACGCGCCATCCGGGCAAAGTGTTTAGCACCGATGCCATCCTGGCCAGGGTCTGGGGCGCCGAAGAGATCGGCGCGCTGCACCTGGTCAAGCAGTATGTGTATCGGTTGCGGAAAAAGATCGAGAAGGATCCAACAACCCCTGAATTTATCCACACCATCCGTGGCGGTGGGTATTACTTTGCCGGCACAGACATTCAGCAATAGGACCAGCAGCATCACAAGTTTCAGTCAGATGGACTGCATAGCCTGACCAATTGTTGGTTCGCTTGGTCCGGTTGCGGCTTTCAACATCGTAGGGAGAAACAATCAGCAGTTTGGCTGGGGGTAGATTGTTTTTGTCCCGCCACCGGAGCTCTCCCTCTTCCACATAATACTGCTGTATCCAAACCCGAATCATGGTACCCACCGACGGTAACTCCCGTAGCCACCCTGGGGCTTCCTGCCCGTAGATAGCGGATAGCAGCGTTGACCCATCCCGCCCGATCTGCAAGAGTAGCGCCTCCCTCTCAGCTTGCTCTTTGGGTAATCGATAGGCTTCAATACGGGCACCATAACGATCAAACCAATCAGGGGTGATTTGCTCTAACAGCCAATCCGGGGCCACCTGCGCTAGATCCTCCAGTACCTGGCGCAAGGTCTCTCCCACACACTCCAACCGGTTCAGGTCCCGAACTGCGGCTAGCACGTGCGTGGAGTCAGTCCGTTGCTGACCGCCCGCTTTCAACAGGCCGACCTCCTTTAGCCGTTCCAGTAATCTTTCCAACAGGTCCGCTTCCTGTTCTCCCTCCAGCAAGCGCCCCCGAAACTCGCTCAAAACGGAGTAGTGAAAACCGGGGTCGGTCAGGGATAGCCCCAAAGCATATTTCCAATCGATTCGAGCCCGCACGGCTTCAGCTGCCTGTCGGTCAGTCACTCCCTCCATGAATTGCATCACTGTCACCATGGCGAGTAGGCCTGGGGGTTCGGCTGGTTGCCCTCGCCATGAAAACAAGCTGGCAAAGTCAGCGTCAGTATACACAGGGCCTAATTGGTCGCGCATGGTGAGGTACACATTCCCTTTCGGAAAAGCCTTTTTAGCGACCAGGGCGGTTTCTTCCGGAATCTCGAAACTATGCGGGCGGTACAGGGCCATTGTTTTCTCCTGCTGGATTCTCTGTTCAATGGATATATGATACCCCGCTTTCACCCAATCTGTCAGTCTCATTCCCTTTCTGGGGCGCAGTCAGGATCGATTGTTAGCCGAGGTTCGCCAGGTGGTCTGGGAAGGTGATATGAGCGGGGCAAGTCGGTCTTCCTTGCTCAAAGGTCAAGTCCCGATTCGCACTTTCGCCGAGTGGGAGGGAGCCAAGCCCGGCTTTATGGAAGCTGACCTGGTGTCACACTGCGGAGGCGATGTGCGTGGCAGCTATCTGCACACGTTGGTGATGACCGATGTGGTGACCGGCTGGACCGAATGTATGGCGCTCCTGTTTCGTGATCAACAAATTGTGTTGCAGGCTGTGTGCCAGGCTGAGGAGCAACTCCCCTTCCCGCTATTGGCGCTCGACACGGACAATGGTGCGGAGTTCCTCAATAGCGTCCTGTTCGATTATTGTGACGGCCAATCCATTATCTTCACTCGCTCTCGGCCTTACAAGAAAAACGACCAGTGTTACGTGGAACAGAAAAATGGGATTATCGTGCGCCAGTTTGTGGGCTATGATCGCTTTGAAGGAGTGGAACCGTGTCGTAGCTAAACGCCGGACTGACTGCCAGAGCCTCTTTCATTCTGTGGAAGAGGCTTTTTGTTTTCCCTTTTTTTGTTGACCTTTCTTATACCTGATGAATACGATAATCTGTTAAACTGCTAGAGGTATCTGCGGCAAGGAGCAGGCGCCGGATTGGTTTGGGTTAGTGCAGCGCAGGTTTTCATGGGAGCAAGATGGGCGAGAGAATCCTGGTAATCGACGATGACGTTGGCCTGCTCACCCTGTTGCGGGTCTGGCTGGAGCGAGAAGGGTTCGCGGTAGTGACTGCGAACGGGGGGAAGGAAGGGCTCCGGCGCGCCTATGAGACCCGCCCTGACCTCATTCTGCTGGATGTCATGATGCCCGAAATGGATGGCTGGGCGACCTGCCAGCGGCTGCGGTTTGTGTGCGACACGCCGATTATTATGTTGACTTGCAAGGCCGGCCGGGAGGACGTGGTCAAAGGCCTGTCTCTTGGTGCTGACGACTATGTGACCAAGCCGTGCAACCTGGAAGAACTGAAAGCGCGCGTCCAGACTGTCCTTCGCCGTACGGGCGCTCGGGCTAACAATGGCTGGCACTCGGCGTATGATGATGGTACCTTGCGGGTGGACCTCACCGACGGGACGGTGGTCAAGGATGGCAAGATGGTCTCCCTGTCGCCCACCGAGTTGCGGCTGCTACTGTACCTGATCTGCCAGAAGGGGCGGGTTGTGCCCAAGGATGAATTGCTCGTCAACGTGTGGGGGCCGGAATACAAGGACGAGGAAGGATATCTGAGCGTTTATATTCGTTACCTGCGCCGCAAGATCGAGGATGACCCGTCCGCTCCCCAGTACATTCAGACGCGCTGGCGCGTAGGTTACTACTTTGCGGGCAATGGTGACGCCTGGCCTGATGTAATGAAGGGGGCGAGAAACTGACGCCGGGACTGGTGTCAGTTTTCCATCCTATGGTATCCATCGAGAAGACCGCGGCCCTGTTTCGCGGCGACTGACAGGTAATCCCAGGCGGCCGGTCGGGTGGGTGATTGCGAAAGCAGGACACCTTCTGACTTGGCCGACAATGGCTTGTTGAGGAACTAGGTTCCCGGACCGGCTTTCATCAAGCCTACATCAATTGGTTCCGCCGAGAGCTGACACCTCCACAACGGGGATGAGATGTCAGACCGGCGGAGCCTGCCTGGGCCTCGCAGGATACACGAGTTCACGTACGAAAATTGCACCACGCTGATATCTCCATGAGATTTGAAAAACGGCTTGTGACCGCGATTCTCATAGCAAGCATCGCGCTTGGCTTTGCCCTGCTGGCCGGGTCTGGCACGCGGGTTGCTGCTCAGGAAGGGACGGAGGATATCTGGAGCACCCCGGTCAATCTTTCGCGCTCCGGGGCAGCCAGTGAACCGGTGGTCGTGGTGGATGCCACCGGCCGCATCCACGTTGTCTGGCGCGATGCTTTTGATGGCGCTGTCTACACGTCGGGCGATGGAACCGACTGGACCAGCCCGGTCGCGGCCGAATTGCCATTCAGTACGCGCTTTTACTATCCCACGCTGCGGGCCGAGCAACCCACGCCACAGTTCACCCCACGCCTGGTTGCGGACGCTGCCGGCCGGGTCCACGCTTTCTGGAAGGATGACGAGGACAACCTGTACGCCAGCAGTGTGCCGGCCGATCGGTTCGCCGAGTTTGCAGCGTGGACAGAGCGCGCACTGTTGTCCGAATCGGCGCTGGATTATGATGTCACGGTTGGCCCGGACGGGCGGCTTCACCTGGTCTATCTGCGAACGGCGCACTCGGAGCTTGCACCGGCCGGGATTTACTATCGCCAGTTGGGCAGTGGCGAGCTTTTCTGGTCACAGCCGGTTGCGCTTTACCAGAGCATCTACTTCCGACTGCTGGCTCCCGGCGATCTTTATCTCGCGGTGGCGGCCGGGGAGAACAGTGGGGTTTACGTGGCCTGGAACGACCCGCGCCTGGGAGCGATCCTGCAAATTGAATCCGCCAATGGTGGGCTGGCCTGGGGCGAGGCGCGGGAAGTAGTGGATCTGGAGCCAGAGATCAGCCAGCCAGTCGGGACCGGAAGAGACGGCCGATGATCTGCCGACAGGCCTGGCGGGGCTGGTGACTACCACGGCCGGAACTGTTCACCTGCTGTGGCAAGCAAGCGATGGCGAAAGCTGCGAGTTGAATCACCAGATATCCATTGATTACGGCGCAAGTTGGGACACTCCGCGAACCTTGCCCGTCGCTCAATGTGCGCCGGTAAAGCAGACGATCCAGGTGGAGGAAGGGCGATTTTTGATTCAGCTGGAAATGGAAGGCGGGGATGTCCTGCTTGCCTGGGATGGTGCCGAATGGTCGGAACCACTGGTGCTGCCGGCCGGGTTTGAGGACCCGGAGACGGGGCGAGCGGTCGAGTTGGGATGCGAACAGCCGGCATTGTCGAACGAGGGACATCTGTTTCTGGTCGGATGTGACCAGGCCGGAGGCGGGGAGATTTGGCTGTTGACACAGGTGCCGGAAGCTTCGGCCGCGGAGCTTTTTGTCAACCCGACCCCTGCCCCCACCTCGGCGTGGAGCACGCCGGTGTATGTCTCCCCAGCCCACGTCGAAATCCCGGTTGACTTGCGCAGCCCGGCCGTTGCCGGTGACCCCTTTGTCGAGGGGCGGTTTCACGTGGTCTGGAGCCAGCCGGCCGAAGAGGACCCGGATGGGCCCGGCCGAGCGCTCGTTTACGCGCGTTGGGATGTGCTGGACCCGCAACGCTATCCCCGGCCGGTAACCCTTCTCACACCCGCGGACGAAAAGGCGGACATGCCGGCGCTGGCCGTGGATGCGGCGGGACGTCTTCACCTGGTTTGGAGCGGCGGGCAATCCGGCGAGATCATGTACAGTCGGGCGGTGGCCGATTCTGCCATCAACCCCACCAACTGGGCCGAAGTGCAACCGCTGTCACCGGACCAGCCAATTGCAAGCTCGCCAGCCGTGGCGATCGGCCGGGATGGCGTTGTTCACGTTGTTTTTGCGGTGCCCGTCAACGAAGGACGTGGAATCTATTACACTAACTCTTTGGATGGAGGGGAGACTTGGTCTGAGCCGGTCAAGATAGCCGATGGTGCGGGCGCGGGATGGGCATCCGTGGACCATCCGGTCGTTGTCGCGGCCGGGGATGGCACCATTCATGTGGCCTGGAGCGTATTGCCGCCGCCAGGGTCCGTGTCTGATGGTGCCGTCTATTACGCGCGATCCGAGAACCGGGGAGAGAGCTGGTCGGAGCCTTACGAAGCTGCCAGCGGCGCGGTGGACTGGCCCAGCCTGGCGACGGCCGGGGCGCTGGAAGTCCACCTGGTCTGGTCAGAGACGAATGGGCGGATGGCATACCAGCATCGCTGGTCGATGGACGGAGGGCAGAACTGGTCACGCATGAATCCGGTCCCAGAGATGCAGAGTCTTGGATAGCCGTTTGGGGTTGGTGGTCGATGAAGCCGGCCGGGTTCACGCGCTGGGGGTGATGGGAGGCGGTGGCTGGTTCGGCGCAGCAGCCTCAGCAGGCGACGAAGAGCAGTTCACCCTTCAGCACCGGGTGTGGGAAGGCGAACGCTGGGTTGCAGTGGAGGGTGACCTCGCCGAGAGGACTCTCCCAATTGACGCCGGATTCTCTGGTCGCTGCGGCCGGGGCGGGCAATCGCCTGGGAGTGGTTGTTGGCGGGCAGCCTCCTGCGAGAAAGTGACAGCGGCGAGGATGAATGGATTGGAGCGGCCGAACTATTGAGCCGGCCGCTGGAGTTGCCGGCCGTCCTGCCCACGCCCCTGCCCACGCTGACGCCCACGCCCACCTCGCCGCCGCAGCCAACACCCACCGCGACCCCGCTGCCAACTCCGACGCTCGATTTTTCCGGGGGGCAGGCAGACCAGTTGCAGGTGGGGCCTGTCTCCCTTCCCGGCAGTTGGGCGGGGCTGGTGGTGGGCGCGGTGCCGGCCGTGATGATTGTGCTGGTTGCCTTTGGCATTGGGGTTCTGCTGGTGCGCGGAAGGCAGTAGACATATTTTAGCGGGCGTTGGAGTAGCTGATGATAGGAGCTGGCGACGC
>CAVPPE010000003.1:0-844962 GCA_963707345.1 uncultured Chloroflexia bacterium | reverse complement strand
GGGCCGTCTTGCCCAGAAAGACTGTCCGCCCCTTGCCCCCCTTGGCGCCACCGCGAACCCCGTGTCTCACCTCCACCCGACCGGTCTTCAGGTCCGCGTCGCCGATCCGCAGCGAGCACAGCTCCGTGGCCCGCAGCCCCGTGTCGAGCAGGGTCAGGATGATCGCCTCGTCGCGCCGGCCGGTGTGTCGCTGCATCGTGTATCGTCTCCGATCGGCCGTTCTGGCTCTGCGGCACTCCCGGCACCCCTTCAGCAGCGCCTCCACATCGTCCCTGGAGAACGGCTCCACCGTCGCCTCCTGGAAGCGGGGCGCCGGCACCCCCTGCACCGGGTTCTCCAGCCCAAACTCGGCCGCCGCCCAGCTGTAGAACGAGGAGAGGGTCACCCAGATGTTGCGAATGGTCTTGGGCGCCAGCGGGCTCCGGTCCCCCGTCAGCCGATTGGGCCGGTACTCGGTCCGCAGCCAGGCCAGGAAGGCGATGATATCCTGCGACGTCACCTCGCCGATGTCCACGTCCCCCGCGTGCTTTTGCCACAATCGCAGATGTTGCCGATAGTTGATCAGCGATTTGGGGCTGAGCCCCTCGGCCGCCTTGTATTGCTCGAACCCAAAGGCAGCCTTGGAAATGGAGAAGCCTGACGGTCGTCGTTTCATCGAAAAAACCTCCTTGCTTGAGGTCTCCTGGAAACGACAACCGCCAGGCTGCCCGATTATGGAAGCCTGGCGGTCGTCAGTGTGCTCTAGGTAGCGGGGGTGGGATTCGAACCCACGACCTCCGGGTTATGAGCCCGACGAGCTGCCTCTGCTCTACCCCGCAACGTTAGCGGACGAAATTATAGCAAATCGACCCACCGTGTCAAGCTTTGCCGCGCTCCTCGCCCCACCGGCCGATTGGAGATTGGGACCAGCAGGGTTGCTTCTGCCCATTTTCTGCACTATAATCCTGGAAACGCACGATGGAGAACGCTACGACCACTTTACTTGAGGCAGAATACGACGCGTTGCGCGAGAAACGCACCGACTCCAGGTCATTGCTGCGCGAGATCGTCGAAACATTGTTGTTGACCATTCTTATCTTTTGGGCCGTCAACGCTGCTACCGGCCGCTTCCGCATCGATGGCAGTAGCATGGAGCCCAACCTGCACGACGATCAGTACATCATCATCAACAAGCTGATCTACCAGCTCAAGGAACCCCAGCGTGGCGATGTCGTGGTCTTTCAGTACCCCCACGATCCCAGCCGCGACTTTATCAAGCGCGTCATCGGAGTGCCCGGCGATAACGTGGTCATTCAGAACGGCATCATCGCCATCAACGGCCGCCCGGTTGAAGAACCATACATCGCTCAACAGGGCAACTATTCAGGGAACTGGACGTTGGGCCCCAACGAATTCTTTGTGCTGGGGGACAACCGCAACAATTCGAGCGACTCGCACAACTGGGGCCTGTTGCCCCGCGATAACCTGATCGGCCGGGCCTGGGTAATCTATTGGCCAGTGGAAGACTGGGGCTCCGTTCCCCACAGCACCTTCGACCTGGCCAATGGGACCGCCTTGGCCAATAGCGAGTGACCATGTCCATGATCTGCACGCAATGCCACGTCGGCCATCCGCAGCGCCAACAGGCAACCTGGTCCCAGCAGGTTGGTTCGTATCTCATTGTGGTGCCCAACGTCCACGCCTGGGTGTGCGATGCATGTGGCGCGGCCGACTTTGACTCTCGCCTTCTCCACCAACTGGCATCCCTCCTGGATCCCAGCAGCCATGCTGGCACGCAGCATCTACCGCGCCCATCCCAACCAGGGCCACAGGACCTACCGCAAGGCAAACGGCCGGTGCGCAGCGTGTGATCGGGATGCAGCCATGCCCAGACTGCATTTGACCATCCGCCATTTGACGCATGGCTGCCCGACCGAACTCGCTGCACGGCCGGGCAACATTTGGCGTTTTCGCACATCATCCGTACAATACCAGGAATTGCAGCCATCTTCAATCATCAGCTACCCTGCGGGCTGCCAATACGGGCAAACGACGATTTGGAGACTGGAAGACGAACACGATGAACCTATGGCATGAACTCCCTCCGGGCCCCAAAGCTCCAGATACCATCTATGTGATTGTGGAAATCCCCAAGGGATCGCGAAACAAATACGAGTATCACAAAGCGGCCGGCATCATCAAACTGGATCGGGTCCTGTACTCCTCGCTGGTCTACCCAGGCGACTATGGCCTCATCCCGCGCACCTACTACGAAGATGGTGATCCACTGGACGCGTTGGTAATGATCAACGAACCCACCTTCCCTGGGTGCATCATTGAGGCCCGGCCGATCGGCATCTTTCGCATGATGGACAAGGGGCTGCCGGATGACAAAATCCTTGCCGTGCCATCCACAGACCCGCTCTTTACCGGCTACAAGGACATTTCTGACATCCCCCAACACTACCTGCGAGAGGTGTCTCACTTTTTTGAGGTCTATAAAGACCTGGAAGGCGAACGGACAAAGCCCATTGGCTGGGAGCCGGTGGAGGTAGCTCGCCAACAAATACTCCACGCGGTCGACCTGTATCGGACGCAGTTTCAGCCACCCAGCCTGTAGCCAACAGCCGGCAGGATGGAAGCAGAGAACGAGAACACCCGAAAGGATACCATTCTCGTCGTTGACGACGACCGCATCATCGTCGAGATTCTCAAGCAGTCCCTTTCGCTGGGCGGCTATGAAGTCGCGTCGGCGGCCGACGGTGAAGAGGGCCTGGTACTCACGCGGGAACTACGGCCCGACCTTGTATTGCTGGATGTGATGATGCCCAAGATGGACGGTTACACCGTCTGCCGCCGCCTCAAAGAGGACCCCACCACCCGTATGACCCCCGTCATCATCCTCACCGCCCTGACCGACCGAGATGACAAACTCAAGGCACTGGAAGTAGGGGCCGATGAATTTATTCGCAAGCCACCAGACCGGCAGGAATTGCTCATCCGCATCAAATCCCTACTCAAGACCAAAAAGCTAAATGATCAGGTGCAGGCCAGCTATCAGCAGTTGCGCCAATTGGAAGCCGCCAAGCACAACCTCACGTGCATGATGGTCCACGACATGCGCGGACCGCTCAGTTCCATCATCGGTGGCCTTCACCTCATCCGGGACCGCGGCGACGCGCTGACCCTGGATACCCGCAAGTCGCTGCTGACCAGTTCCCTCCTCTCCAGCCAACGCATCATGACGATGATGGAAGCCATGCTGGATGTGGAGCGGCTCGAAACAGGCCAGATGCCGGTGGAACTGCAGCCCGTATCCATCCCCCAAATCATCTTGGAATCAGTGGAGGCCGTCAAGCCGCTCCTGCAAGCTGATCAGGTGAAAATTGACGTAAAAGCGGACCAACCGGAGGCGTTGGTGCTACTGGACCACGAACTGCTGGCTCGCGTGATCAACAACCTACTGTTTAACGCCATCAAATTTAGCCCCGACGGCGGCCGAATTGGCATCTGGACGCAGGTAAACGGCAGTTGGATTCTGTTCAATGTGGCAGACCAGGGACCTGGCATCCCCAAGGAACACCGCGAACGGGTTTTTGAAAAGTACGCCCAGTTGGATTCTGACAAGCGACGCAGCGGAGTGGGATTGGGGCTGGCCTTTTGTAAAATGGCGGTGGAGGCCATGCAAGGCCGAATCTGGGTGGAGAATATGCCCAAGGCAGGCGCGCTGTTTCGCTTTGCCCTCCCACTCAAGGTGCCGGAGATGTAATGCCTAATGCCGCACGGGCCGTTGTCCATTTGATATGCAGGTTAGGGAGTGTCTGACATGAAATTTGCTTATACAAGAACCACCATTACCGCCGATTTCTTTACCGTTGATTACCGGATTTCCTGCCGCGTAGCGGTCCCGGCCGGGGGGCTGCATGCCCTCCTCATGGACCCCCTCAACTCGTACCTGGAACTGGAAGAAGCCTACATATCCCGCACCAACACCCCTGGCGAGATCATTGCCCATTACGAAATGGCGGCTGTCCGCAAGGAGAACATCCTTTTCATCCTCCTTCCGCGTCGCGAGGATGGCGCTGCCCCCAAAGGCGCAGGGGTCTTTCTCAAGCTGGTGCCCAAAAACACCTTTCTGACCGTCCCTTCCTTTGAAATCCGCGGACAGGTGGAAACAGAGGCCAAAGCGTCGCCGCGCGAGATACTGGTGCAGGCCACCGGCCGCTTTATTCCCGTTTTTGATGCCACCGCCTACTTTGCTCACTCGCCCGAAATCAACTTCACCGGGCCGGTATTTCTGGTTAACAAGGAACGGATTGAGGCACTCTGCGTGACTCTGGAATAGCCCACCTTTTCAAACACCTGCGAGAGGATGACAGCCGATGGCAAAGATTCTGGTAATTGACGACGACGCCCAGCTTTTGAAAATGCTGGGGCTGATGCTGGAGAGAGCTGGCCACGAAACCATTCTGGCCAACCATGGCAAGAAAGGCATTGAACTGGCAACCGGCAGCCCGCCAGACCTGGCGATTGTGGATGTGATGATGCCAGATATGAGCGGTCACGAGGTGTGCAAGCAACTGCGCTCCCATCCGGCCACTGTAGACCTGCCGCTGCTCATCCTCACCGCACGCTCGCAACCGGTGGACCGCGAAGTAGCCCTCCAGAGTGGAGCCAACGACTTTATGTCCAAGCCGGTTTCGCCCAAGGACCTGGCCGCCAAAGTTGATCAAATGCTCAGTATCTCCCAAAAGGTGCAATCCGGCCGGGTGGTCACTTTGATCAGCCTGCGGGGCGGTGTGGGGGTCACCACCATGGCCACTAACCTGGCAGCCGCGCTGCGAACGCAGAACACGCCCAACATCACTCTGGTCGACCTCAGCCCCAACTCGGGCCACATCGCGCTGCAGCTCCGCATTCAGCCCAAGCGCAACTGGTCCCAGTTGCGGGATCAGAACAGGCTTACGCACGAAATGATTCGCGCGCTGGTCATCAACCACCCATCCGGCATCAACCTACTGGCCGCACCCATCGCCCCCACCTACAATGCCAGCCTTTCAGAAAAGCAGATGATGACCATCGCCGACAGACTGAGCGATCGCGCCGAGTTTGTCATCATCGATGCACCGCCTGTGCTCAACCCGATGGCAGTTGGGGCACTCAAGGTGTCCGACCTGATTATCATTGTCCTCACACCAGACATTGCCTCGGTCCAATCGGTGACCGGCACGCTGCGCATCCTGGTGGAGCTGGGCATCAGTGGCAAAAAGGTCCACCTGCTGCTCAACCACCCCTCCGACCGGCCGGGGCTGCCCAAAACAGCCGTTGAGCGCGCCTTGCGGCGGCCGATTAGCTTTGTCATCCCTTACGACACCAACCAGTCCCGCGCTCTGGCCAAGGGAACGCCGCTTTCGCTGGAGGATCCACAATCCCCCCTCCCCAACACCATGCACAGGATCGCGGCCGCGTTGAAAAAGGCAGCTTGAACTGGCTGGCACTGGTCCCGGCGCTATTGGCCTTCTTGGCACGGCTGCTCCCCGGGCCACGCATCGTTGACGACGCATACATCACCTTCCGCTACGCCCGAAACCTGACGGCCGGCTATGGGCTGGTCTACAACCCCGGCGAGCCGGTGCTGGGCACCACCACCCCGCTTTACACCGGGCTGCTGGCCGGCCTCTCTGCCGTGCTGGGCACCTCCGACCTGCCGCGCCTGGCCTGGCTGCTCAACGCCCTATTCGACGCGGTGGGCGTGGTGCTGGTCTTTTGGATCGGCCAACGGCTAACCGGCCGCCGGGAGGTGGGGCTAGGGGCTGCCCTGCTGTGGGCCATCGCGCCTTTCAGCGTCACCTTTGCCGTCGGCGGATTGGAGACCTCGCTGGTTATCACCTTACTGTTGGCCGCATTTGCCGCCTATCTGGCCGGCCGGGACCGCTGGGCCGCGCTGGCCCTGGCGCTGGGCACGCTCACCCGGCCGGACGTGTTGGTCGCGGCCGTGCCCCTGTTTGGCGCAATGGGGCTGCGCTGGCTGCTCAACCTGCGCAAGCCGACGCAACGGACGCGCTTTCCCTGGGGGCCGGCCCTTCTCTTTGCTGGCACACTGCTCCCCTGGCTGATCTTCGCCGCACTGACCTTTGGCAGCCCGCTGCCACACAGCATGGCCGCCAAAACCGTCGCCTACCGCCTGCCGGCCGAAGCCGGGCTGGTCCGGCTGCTACAACACCTGGGGACCCCCTTTCACGAACACCTGCTGTTTGGCGGCCGGTGGATTCTGATTGGGCTGCTGCTTTACGGCGGACTGTTTGCCATCGGAGCACTGCGCGCCACCCGGCAGCACGCCCGTGCCTGGCCTATCTTTGCCTACCCCATCCTGTACGCGGCCGTCTATGCCATTGCCAACCCGCTCATCTTTCGCTGGTACCTCAGCCCGCCGGTCCCGTTTTGGATGCTGGGTATTCTGACCGGGGCGTGGGCGCTGGCGGCCGAACTGGGCAAGCGCGCCAAGCGGCTCCCGGCCGCGCTGACCACCGTCGCCATCCTGCTGGCCGTGGCTTCTTCCCTCAACGCCTGGACCCTCCATCCGCCGGGGCCACCCGACCGGCTGGCCCCAGAGATGGCCTGGATAGAACTGGAGACGCTCTACCAACAGGCAGCACTGGACGTGCGGGACGAGGTGCAGGCCAGCGGCGGCAAGCTGGCGGCCGGCGACATCGGCGCGTTGGGTTGGTACACCGGCGCACCGGTGCTCGATCTGGTTGGGCTGATCACGCCGGAGGCCAAGGAATATTACCCGCTCCCTGACGACGCCTACGTCATCAACTATGCGGTCTCCGCCGACCTGGTGCTGGACGAACGGCCGGCGTTCATCGTCATCCTGGAGGTATACGGCCGGAACACCCTGCTTCGCGACCCCCGCTTTCAGTCTGCGTACACAGTCTGGCGCGAGTACCCCACCGACATCTATGGCAGCGCCGGCATGTTGGTCTATCGTGCCATTAGCCTGTAACGGCCCTGCCCGCTTTGCCTGTGTTCCAATTGGATTGAGTCGAAAAGGAACAGCAAATGGCTCCCAAAAACCGTTGGATAGATTTACTCACTAACCGGCCCGCGCTGGCCCTGGTTGTGCTGGCGGCCGGCGCAGTGGCACTGATCCTGCTGGCAAGTGCCGCCAGCTTTGTGGTGATCCGCGCCGTCAAATTGCAGTCCACCCCTGCCGCCGGGCCGGCCGGCGCCCCAACTCCGTTGGACGACCCATTCGAGTGCGACGAGTTACCGTTGGCCACCATCCCGCCCCGGCCGGTGGGGGCAGCCACGCCCGCAGCGGGCCAGCCCCCTGCCCCGCCCCCCGGCCGGACCATCCAATCCATCGCCTTCCTCGATCTCCCCTTCCCATACGATGGCGGAAACGAGAGCTTTGGCGGCACGGCCGAGCAGTTCCGACGCGCCAACCAGCGCATCGCGGCCGGCGGCCGGATCAACAGCTTCTTCGACCACCTGTACCCCATCTACCCGGCCTCCATGAGCGGCTTTGGCCGCGAACCGGCCCAGCCCCCCATTGGTGGCAATCTACTGCTCTTTGATGGCACGCTGAGCGATTTTGACTACTACAGTGGCCATCCCGGTTACGACTATTCACCCTACGTTCGGCGGCAGCCCACCACTCCCCTCTTTGCGGCCGCCGACGGGATCATCGACTCGGTTGGCGAACACTCGTCCGGGGCGCTCTACGTCCGCATCCGCCACACCGTTCCCGGCGTGGGGGTGTTTCGCACGACTTACTGGCATCTCCACCCCGACCAGTATTACTATGCGATGGTGGGGATGGAAGGGCAGCCGATTGCCGCTGGGACCCGCCTGGGCACCATGGGCAACACAGGCTGGAGCACCGGCCATCACCTCCACTTTGAGGTCCGCTTTGACCGCGATGGCGACGGGGTGTTTGCGCTGGACGAAGTGGTGGACCCTTACGGCTTTGTCCCCAGCCCCACTTACCCGGCCGACCCCTGGGCCCTGGCAGGGTCGTTTGTGGACGCGCAAGGCGCCACATACGGCCACCCCCCCAGTATCAGCCACTATCTCTGGATCCATCCGCTGGGCGCTTCGGCCGTGATGCCGGCCGACGGCGGCGGCCAGATAGCCCCAGCCGGTGATGTGGGCGGTGCAGACCCTGGCGCGCTCACCTCGCTCTGCGCCAAGGATGGCTCCGTGCCCCCCGGCGGCACGGTCAACTACTCCTGGGCGCCGGACCCGCCTCCCAGCAACTCGCTGGCCGGCATCGGGCAAGGCTGCGTGCTCTCTGCGTTTGATGCGGCCGGCAATCCGGTGGCCCGCTTTGACCCTCCGGTGGCGGTGCAATTGCCGTGGAACCCGGCCGGGGCCGGTGATCTGGATCCGGCCACGCTGGCAATCCACTGGCAGGAAGCGGGCAGCACCGAGTGGCGGCCGCTGCCCACCCAATTTGACGCCGAGCGCGGCATGGCGGCCGCCTTTACGGACCGGCCGGGCCGCTGTGCGCTGCTCGGCCGGCCGACCCGCGACCTGGTCCCACCCAAGACCATCATCCAGTTGACGGGAATCACCGCGCCTGACGGTGGGTTTTACGACCAGGTAGTGGTGACGCTCAACAGCACCGATCCCAGTGGCATTGCGATGATTGAGTATAGCCTGGACGGCGGTTCCACCTGGCAGGTCTACACCGGCCCCTTTACGCTGCAGCCCAGCGGGTTGCCGGAGCAGCCGGAGGGCGAGCCGGCCGGCGATGCGTTTGGCGGCGGTCCCGGCCGGTACCTGGTGCTGGCCTCCGCCACCGACGGTGCGGGCAACGTGGAGGACCCACCGGCCGCTTCGGGCATCATCATCGATCCATCCAAAGGCCCCACGCCATCGCCTACCGCCACCTATCCCTTGCCACCAACCTTTACCCCTACCGCCACGCCTACCTTGACCCCATCACCCAGCGCCACCCCAACCCGGCAACCAACCTGGACCCCCTCCCCCAGCCCAACGCCTACCGCCACCCCAGCCCCACGGGTGATGTTCTGGTCGGATGCAATCTACCTGTACACGGCATCCTGCACCACCTTGCGGTGGGAAGTGGACCACGTGGAGGCGGTCTACCTTTACGGCGGCGAATTTGGCAAGGAGCCAGGGATAGGGGTTCCGGGCCATAGCACAGCCCAGGTCTGCCCGCGCCGACAGACCACCTATACCTTGCGCGTGCTGGTCGGAGAGCAGGTCATTGAGCGGCAGATCACCATCCAGTGGGAGCCCTACCCGGAACAGATGCCCCCCACGGTGCCGACCCCGATTGCGCCCTTGGGCCACACGGCGCTCACCTGTAACCCCAACGTCACGCTCTCCTGGCTGCCCTCCAGCGACGCGAGCACCGTCATTCGCTACGAGTGGACGTTGGAGCAATCGGCCGGGGGGCAGGATGGCCCCTACAACCCATACAGCTCCGGCCTGGCCTTGGACACGTTTACCACCGCCTGGGCACCCTGCGGCCATTTCTATCGCTGGCAGGTGCGGGCAGTGGATGGTTGGGGGAACAAAAGCCTCTACTCGAGTTATGCCTATTTCAGCGTGGCGGCCCAGTGAGGCGGCCCGACAACACCGAGGAGAACCGATGCAATCCAACGCCCCTGATGTAGATGAATACCTGCAAGGCCTGTCGGCCGAAAGGCGAGAGGCGATCCGTGTGCTGCGCGCCCTGATCCTGGAGACGGTTCCCGCGGCCGAAGAGTCGATGCTGTATCGCATGCCCACCTACCAGGCGGCCGGGGATTTCCTGGCTGCGCTGGCCTCTCAAAAGGCGTACCTCAGCCTGTACCTCAACACCGATGTGGTGGCGGCGCACAGGGAGCAACTGGGCCATCTGAACTGCGGCAAAAGCTGCATCCGCTTCAAACGGCTGGCGCAACTACCGCTGGAGGTAATCCGAACCATGCTGCAGGAAACCTGGGAAAAGAATCGTCAAGAATAGCGGCCGGCGGCAACCCGCGCAAACTACCTATCAGACCCAATCAGGACAAACCATGAGCACAACACCCCGATTTTGCATTCACTGTGGCACACCCGTTTCGGCCGGCGCCCGGTTTTGCGGCCAGTGTGGGCAGGCAGTTCAGCCGCTGCCGGCCGCCCCGGCACCTACCTCCCAAGCAACGGCACCCGCCCCACCCCAACCGGCCGCGCCAGCCGCCCCGGCCGAGCCGATCTATGGCATCATCCCCGGCCTGCGGCGGGGCAAGGGCTTTCTGGGGATGGGGTCAGAGACCTTCAACCTGATCCTGACACCCGGCCGGATGGTCTTTGCCTCCTTCACCCAGCAGATGATGAAGGAAGCGGTCGTTGCCGCCCGGCAGGAGGCCAAAAGCCAGGGAAAGGGCTTTTTAGGGCAGTGGGGAGCGCAGATGGGCTGGCTGGAGCAGATCTGCCGACCGTATCACAGCATGCCCGTGGATGCCATCATCGCCAGCAACCCGGGCAGCTTTTTCATCCCTTACGGAACGGTCAAGCGCGTGCGCGTGAACCAGACGGGTGACGACGATGAGCCATCGCGCACCGAATTGATGGTAGAAGCGGCCGGAGGCAAGCACCGCTTTGACTTGACCGGTATGTCCGCCCACGAGGCGCGCAAACTACTCAGGCAAATACTGCCGCAGCAGGTCATATAACAATGAACCAAACTCCTCGCTTCTGTTTCCATTGCGGCGCGGCGCTAAACCCCGCGGCACAGTTTTGTGGCGCTTGCGGTCATACCGTTCAACCGGCCGTCGCGCCGCCGCTGTTTTCACCGCCCCAGACCTCGCAGCTCGGTCCTGTTGCCCAGCCGCACGTTTCTGCCCCACCATTGCCGCCGGCACGTGTCCCGCCACCCAAACGCAGGCAGAAATCCTGCCTCACTTGTCTTGGCTGTGTGGTGATCCTCAGCGCACTCGCGGCCCTGGCGGCCGGCGGCCTTTTCCTGTGGCAGGGCCTGCCTGGTCGCAGCAACAACCTGGCCTTGGGCAAACGGGTCAAGGTCATGTCAGAGACGATCACGGCGGCCGGAGGTAACCTGACCATCCAGGGACCCGATAGCCCAGTGGACGGCCTGACCATCACTGTTCCAACTGGAGCGTATTCGGACACTGTCAGATTCACCATTTCAACCCGGCCAATCGACGGTCACCAATTTGGCCCCGATTTCAATCCGATTACCCCACTGATCCACGTCGACAACGGCGGCGAGTTTGCGGCCGATGCGATGACAGTGGAAGTGCCAATTCAGATATCGCCCGACGAGTTTGCCATGGCCTTCTATTACGACGAAAGAACCGGCGCGCTGGAAGGCATCCCGTTGCTGGAACTAACCACTGAAAAAGCCACCTTGCTCACCTCTCACTTCTCCGACTTTGTAGTCAGCAAGGTCCCATTTTCCGAGTTGACAGACACCAACGTCGATACCGGCTTTGTCCCCGGTGTGGACGACTGGCAATTCGTAAACTATGGTTCGTACATCGCACAGAGCGGCCACTGCGCCGGACAGTCTCTGACAGCCATGTGGTATTACTATGAAAAATGGCTGGGGGCAGGCGAACGCCGGCTTTACGGCCGGTACGACAATAACAATCACGGCTACGGAACCATCGATTTCCAGAATGACGATTCGTGGGGCTACCGCTGGGCCTCCGTGGTGCAAAGGAAACAATGGGATGGCGACATGGGGAAGGGCATCTTGCGGTTGTGGAACACCGCCAACGATGCGCTGGCCTGGTACTCGCTCGCCTATGCCATGAAGCTGACCGGCGAACCGCAGTACGTTTCCATAGGGCGCTACGAAGAAGTCCAGGGCGCGCAGGAACGCCGGGGCCATGCCCTGGTCGCCTACAGGATCGAGGGCAACCGCCTTTGGGTGGCTGACCCCAACTACCCCGGTCAGGCTGATCGTTACATCAGTTTCGAGAACGGGACATTTCATCCATATTCCTCTGGCGAGAACGCCCAGGACATTGCCAAGAACGGCGTCCGTGTTTACCCGGAGATTCATTACCTCGCCAAAACAGCACTGGTAAACTGGGCAACCATCAGCGCAGAATACAGCAAATTGCTGGATGGCAAAGCTGGTGAAGGCGCTTTCCCGCCGTATGGGTTCTCGTACCTGGTAGAATTCAACCCGGCCACCGGCGATTCCACCTGGAAACCCCTGCCTGAGGTGCTGGAACTCGACGAAGCCGACACCGCCCGGGCCAGCGAAGCGTACCGCGGCAAGCTACTCGTGGGCATCAACATGACTCCAAATGCCTTCAAGGTCACCGAATACGCCGGGACGCAGGCCGTGGAAATTAAACAAAGTGCAGGCCAAAATGATGTGCAATTCACCATCCCGCTTCAAGTTGGCGTGAATGATCTGGGATTCGGCATCGAAAATCTAACGAATAATGTGGCTTATTACAATGACTTTCGCCGCGTCAAGGTGATCTACGAACAGCCCGACCTGTCCGGAACCTGGGAGGGGATCTGGCGAGTAGAGCAGGCCATGAATGCCATCCAGTACGTTGAGGATGGAATGGTCTGGTTTTTGACAACCTCTGGCCTGGCTGAAAGCGAGGCCCAAGCCCGCGAGATAGCAGCCGCGGCCATCGAGGAGGATCCCAACCTCAATGCCGACCGGCCGCTGACGATTGTCCTGACCGCGTTTGATCCCGACAAACTGGACCGGTACAAGATCGAGATTCATCAGGTGGGCGACGACGGGGCCGCGTATGACTATTGGAGCGAAGCTACCTTTCGAGAAGGTGTCCTGACCTTCGAGGCAGAGAGCCCGGACGGCTCCAAGATGCACTTCACAGGCACGCTGGTGGGAAAAGACACGCTTTCTGGCGAGTTCAACATCACCGCGTGGGTGGTCGTCAAGGATGCCGTGACCGGCGTGTGGGAGCTGTCACGCTAGATTCTTCGAAAACGCGGGGCAAAGTGGCTGATGCAAGACACCCCACACCGCTCTGCACTGCGCAATGGGCCCGAATCGTCGAGGCGGCCGGCGGCAAGCACCGCTTTGACCTCACCGGGATAGGAGCCCGCGAGGCACGCAACCTGCTCGAGCAGGTACTACCTCAAGTAACGCCTCAGGCCAACTCCCCGCGCTGACCAAGACCACACAACGTGCAGCACGGCTGCCTGATCGCGCCAGCCCGTCGTGCTGGCCAACGTGGCACGTCGAGATAAATGGATTAGCACGGCGGGATAGTCTGATTGGCACGCCATGCTAACCAGGGTAGCACGGCGTGCTATCCGATCCGGCACGGCGGGATTGCATCGCCCCGGCCGGCGTAGTGGGTCTTGACATTTCCCCCCGGTGTGTACAATATCCAGAGGTAGTGCGCAGTGCTCTGAAATCTGGCACACCCGCGCTACCAACAGCAGTCACCATACCCGTTTACGGAGGCAGACAGTGGCAGACAACACAGTAAAAGGGGTCATCGGAATCCTCACCGGCGGCGGCGACGTCCCCGGCCTCAACCCGGCCATCCGCGCCGTCACCATCCGCGCCGTGCGCGAGGGCTACCGGGTGATTGGTATCCGTCGCGGTTGGGCAGGCGCCGTCAACATTGTACGCGACAAAAAGGCAGACAACAGCGACAACTATCAAGTGCTGACCGAAGAGATCGTCAACCGATCCGGCCGGACCGGCGGCACCTTTTTGCACACCTCCCGCACTCGACCCAGTCATGTGCCTCAGGCGGACGTGCCGAATCACCTGAAGGACAAATACACCGAACCCGTCAATGACCTGACGGAAGAGGTGCTGAAGAACCTGGATTTCCTGGGGATCGACTATCTCATTCCCATCGGCGGTGACGACACCCTTAGCTATGGCGTCCGGTTGTACAAGGAGGGGGTCAAGGTGGTGGCCATCCCAAAGACGATGGACAACGACGTTCCCGGCACCGATTACTGCATCGGGTTCAGCACCTGCGTCACCCGCACCATCCAGATGACCCACAACCTGCGCACTTCGGCCGGGTCCCACGAACGCTTTTTGGTGGTGGAGGTCTTTGGCCGCTACGCCGGCTTTACTGCCATGCTGCCCACCATGGCTGGCGCGGCCAACCGGTGCGTCATCCCGGAATACAGATACAACATCGAGCGGCTGACCGAGCTGCTGACCGAGGACCGGGCCAAGGCTCCCAGCAAATACTCGGTCGTGCTGGTTTCGGAAGGGGCCATGTTTGAGGGCGGCGAGATGGTTTTCCAGGATACCGTCAAGGATGCCTACGGTCACATGAAGCTGGGTGGCGTGGGAGACCTGGTCTCCGCCAATCTGAAGGAGCTCTCGCCAACCTTTAACAATGGCAAACCCATCAAGACCATCACCCAAAAACTGGGCTACCTGGTGCGCGGCGGCGACCCGGACGCAATTGACTCTGTCGTTCCAATGGCCTACGGTAACCTGGCGCTGGACCTGATCCTCAAAGGGATTCACGGCCGGTTGGTGGTGCTGAAAAACGGCCGCTACGACGACATGCCGGTGGACGTGGTAACCAGCAGCAAAAAGCTGGTCAACGTGGCCAAGCATTACAACACCGATCGGTTGCGGCCGCACTACAAGAGCTTTGAGATGCAGCCGCTGTTCATCATGACCAGCGAATAGCGCAGGCAAAAACGAGCATCCCACGGGGCAGCCCTTGGTCGCCCCGCTTGGCTTCTGGTATCCCATTGTCGTCTGCAAGGTAAATATGAGTGGGTGTGGGCTCGTGGCGCGAGCCCACACCCACTCTATCTCCGCGGCCAATGCATGCTTCCTGACACGGGCAATGCCCGCCCCCTGGTTTGAACCGCGCTTGGCTTGACGAACACCCTGAATATGCTAGACTTTTGTCTGCAAAATATAGCTGTTCAGAAAGTTTTGCGGGGTGTGTGCGGGCGTTGCCCGCACACACCCCGTCTTTCCATGGCCAAGCCCTCGGGTTGAGCAGTTGCTGCAGAATTACGAAATGTGACACAGATGGATTATCACATCACCACCTATGGCTGCCAGATGAACGTGGCGGACTCCCGTCGGCTGGCGGCCGAACTGGAACGGCTGGGGTACCGGCCGGCCGGCCGGGCCGAAGAAGCGCAGGTCATCGTGGTCAACACCTGCGTGGTGCGACAGCAACCGGAAGACCGGGCAGTGAACCGGCTGCTGAACTTGCGGCCGGTCAAGGAAGCCCGGCCGGAAACCGTGGTCGCGCTGATGGGTTGCCTGGTGGGGGTCAAAAATCCGACGGCCACCTTGCAGGCCCGCTTTCCCTTCGTGGACGTCTTTATGCCGCCCTCCGACCCCAACCCATTGATTCACTACCTGCTGGAGCGGCAAGCGGCCGATCTGGAATTGGCTACCCGCGCCCGCCAGGAGGCCATGCAGAACGGCGAACTGGCCCTCCCGCCCAGCGAAGCGGGCAAGCTGGTGGCGGCACACCTGCCGGTGGTGTTGGGCTGTTCCTACGCTTGCTCCTATTGCGTCATCCCCAACCGGCGCGGCGCAGAGCAAAGCCGCCCTCCGGCCGAGATCTTGGCGGAAGCCCGCTCCCTGGCGGCCCGCGGCGTCAGAGAGATCACTCTGCTGGGGCAGATTATAGACCGCTACGGGCTGGACCTGGACCCCGCCACCACGCTGTCGGCGTTGCTGCGGCAACTGCACGCAATCGACGGCCTGGTTCGCATCCGCTTCCTCACCAGCCATCCCAGGTGGATGACCGATGAACTGCTGGCCACCGTGGCCGAGCTACCCAAGGTGTGCGAGCATATCGAAGTTCCCATCCAGGCGGGCGACGATGAGGTGCTACAAGCAATGAGCCGGGGCTACACGGCCGACGACTACCGCCGGCTGATCGGCCGCATCCGTGCCGCCATCCCCGGTGTTTCCATCCACTCGGACGTAATCGTTGGGTTCCCTGGTGAAACCGCCCAGCAGTTTCAGCGCACCTATGACCTGCTGGCCGAACTCGGGCTGGACAAGGTCCACATTGCGCGCTACTCCCCCCGGCCGAACACCCTCTCCGCCCGCACAATGAAAGACGACATCCCGGCCGAAGAAAAAGAGCGCCGCCGGCTGGCGTTGGACAGACAGCAGGAGGGGATCGTTGGAGAGATCAACCAGCAATTCCTCCATCAAGAAGTAGAGGTGCTGGTGGAAAGCCAGCAGAAGGGGCGCTGGCGCGGCCGGACGCGGGGTAACAAATTGGTCTTTTTTGTGGATCGCCGGGACCTGCTGGGACAGTTGGTGGATGTGCGCATCACGTGGGCCGGGCCGTGGTCCATGGTCGGCGTCGCGGCCGACAGCCCGGTCCTGTTGAAATGAGCGACTAATCGGCCAGTTGGCCCTGAACCAATTCAACCAGCGGCTGCATGGCAGCCCACACCCCACCCGTCGATTCCAACACCATCTCGGCCTCCCGGCCGGTCCTGGCCTCGGCATACTGGGCCGCCAAGGAGAGGAACTCGCCCGGAGCGCGCAGATAGTGCAGCGCGTCATCCACAAAAGCCGGTGCCCCCGGCGGAAAGAGCGCAGCCACGTACACCCACAGCATGGCCGCGTAAAAGTGCGCCAGCCCCACACTGACCGCCCGCAACGCCATCTCGGCCGAGTCGCTGCCGTCACCCAGGACAAAGTGGTAGAGGAAGGTACTCAAAACCCGTGGGTAGTGGACCTGCAATATCTCCCGGGCGGTCGGGTCTATCACCTCCCAGCGGGGCCACTTTTCGCGCACGGCCGCCAACTGGATCGCGCCGTAGCGCCCCACCAGCCGGCCGATCGTCTCCAGCCCCCAGAACTCCAGGTCCACCTCGTACAGCCGCTCCACCTGCTCCCCAGCCATCACCAGCAAGGTATTGCCGTCATGCCGGTCGCCCGGCGAAAAGACAATCCGGTCCGAACTCCGCCCCGGCGACAGAGCCTCGACAACCTGCCGGTCGGCAAACACCCGGCCGATCTGCGCCAGTCGGGCTTGCGTCTCCGGTGCTGCGTGTTCGGCCGCCATCTCCAGCCAGCAGGGCAACAGCACGTTCACCTCGCCCATCACCTTGTTCTGATAGGCCCAGGGAAGCGCCTCGTGGTTCTCCGGCGCGGCCACAATCTCGTCGCGCCGCGGGTGATCCAGCACCCGGTCGGTCAACGCGCGGATGGCAGCCATCCCGGCCGTCCGGTCCAGGCTGGCCTGGAACGCAGGAGAGACCAGTCGGGCCAGGTGCCGGCCGCAGAGCGCTGCCACATGCTCTTTGCGCGCCAGCGGCACGGCCGGGTTCAGATAGACCTCGCGCGGCGTGCAGGTGTTGTCCAGGTTGGAAATCCCCAGCACCTGCAACTCTTTGCCATCCGGGCCGGGGAAGGATTGATAGAAATGCACCTGCGGCACGGCCGCCAGGCCATCATCCAGAGGCGCAAAGAGACGGTAGCCATCAGCCTCGTGGTCCAGCGTGGGGAAAAAGTGGGCCGGGTAGTGATAGCCCGCATCCAGGCACTTGACAAAGGTGCCGCCGGCCGGCCCGCCCACAAGGTAGGTCCGGCTGCGCAGACCGCCCGGCCGTTCCAGCGGCCGGACCGCGATCTCCGGCCGACCGGCCGCCTGCCGGACACATGCCATCTCGTATGCCGCAAACTCGTCACTGTTCTTCATTAGCCGCGTTGCGCCTCCTGATGGCCCCAGTGTACCAATCTTTGTCCGGCGCGCAACCTGCCCGGCCGCCATTTCGCAAAGGTTCCTTTTGCGGTATAATTCCCGGCGATAAACAAGACACTTTTTGGAGTATTGATGCCAAACGCACGCCGAGTATTCCCGTTTACCGCCATCGTGGGTCAGGAGCGCATGACCCGCTCGCTCATCCTCAACGCCATCAATCCGCGCATTGGAGGGGTGCTCATCCGGGGTGAGCGCGGCACGGCCAAATCCACGGCCGCCCGCGCCCTGGCGGCGTTGCTGCCAAAGATCGAGGTAGTGGACGGTTGCCGCTTTAACTGCGATCCCCAACGGCCGGACCGGCTATGCGACGATTGCCGCGACCGGGTCGCGGCCGGCGAGCAGTTGCCGGTGACCACTCACCGCACCCCCTTTGTGGACCTGCCGGTGAGCGCGACAGAAGACCGCGTGGTAGGCACGCTGGACATCGAAAAAGCGATCCAGCGAGGCGAGCGTCACTTTGACCCCGGCGTTCTGGCGGCCGCCAACCGCGGCCTGCTGTACGTGGACGAAGTCAACCTGCTGGATGACCATGTGGTCGACCTGCTGCTCGACTCGGCCGCCATGGGCATCAACATGGTAGAGCGCGAGGGTATTTCGTTCTCGCACCCGGCCCGCTTTATCCTGGTGGGCACCATGAATCCAGAAGAAGGTGACCTGCGGCCGCAACTGCTGGACCGTTTTGCGCTGTGCGTGGACATCCAGGGTCTGCGCCGCGTCGCCGACCGGATTGCGATCCTGGAGCGCAATATGGCCTTTGAGTCCGACCCGGATAGCTTTTACACCGAATGGCAGCCCAAGGACAGGGTGCTCTCGGAGGAGATTGCCCGCGCGCGGCAACTGGTGAGCCAGGTGAGCTACAGCCAGCACGACCTCTCCACCATTGCCACACTGACGGGGAGCATGAACGTGGACGGCCACCGGGCAGACCTGGTGATCCTAAAGGCGGCCCGCGCCCACGCGGCCTTTGAAGGCCGGACCGCGATTGACGACCAGGACATTCTACTGGCGGCCGAGCTTGCCCTCCCGCACAGGCTCAAGCGACAGCCGTTCCAAAAAACCGAGATCAGCACGGCCGATCTGCAAAATCAACTGGAAGCCGCCCGCGCCGAATATCGCCAGGAGAGTGGCGTGGAGATAGACGAGAGCGCCGAGCCAACCCCGGATAAAAAAAAACGCTCCCCGTAGAGGATGACAGCAGCCAGCCAGAATCCCAGCGGGCCATCAACCCTTCCCGTCAGGTAATTCCCGCCACTCCGCAGCGGGGACAGTGGTGGGAAGGCGGGGATCAGATTGATATGGGGGAAACCTTTCAGGCGCGACGGTTGGATACGCCGCTAGATAGGCTGACGCGCAGCGCGGCCGGCCGGCGCAGCCAGACCCGCACCGAGCGCAAACGCGGCCGGTACGTTCAGTCCAGGCCGGCCAACGGCGACACCAGCGATGTGGCTTTCGACGCCACGTTCCGCGCGGCCGCCCCACACCAGATCCATCGCGACCGCTCCGAGGTGGCCCTGGCCCTGCGCACCAGCGACCTGCAAAAAAAGGTGCGCGTCCGGCGAGCAGCCAATCTGGTGCTGTTTGTGGTGGACGCCAGTTGGAGCATGGCGGTAGCCGAGCGAATGGAGGCCACCAAAGGGGCTATCTTCTCCCTGCTGACCGACGCCTATCAGCGGCGCGACCGGGTAGGGCTGATTGTCTTTCAGAAGAACGAGGCTACGCTGGTGCTGCCCCCCACCAATTCGGTGGACCTGGCGCGCAAGGCGCTGGCCGACATCCCCGTAGGCGGCAAAACGCCGCTGGCGGCCGGCCTGACGCTGGCGCTTCAGGTGGTTAACCAGGAAAAGCGGCTCCACCCTGACGTGACGCCTCTGGTGATTCTGCTGACCGATGGCGCGGGCAACGTCAGCATGACCGACATCCCGCCACAAGCTGAGGCCTACCAGGTAGCCGGCCTGTTCCACGAAGGGCAGATTCGCTCCATCGTGATCAACATGGAACACATCGCCTTTGACCAGGGTCTTGCACAACAGTTGGCTGATCGGATGAAGGCCCCGTGTTACACCCACGCGGAACTCAAGGCGGAGATTCTGTACCAGACGGTGCGCAGCGAACTAGACGCAACCTGATTCCCGGCCGCCAGCCACCCAGCTCAAGGCAGATCCCATTGGAAGAAAAAACCCCACACTACGAGATGATTGTGTTCGACGCTGGCGGAACACTGGTCAGCGCGGATTGGGACCGAGTGTGCCAGGGTCTGGCGGCCGTGGCAGCCGACCACGGGTTGCTGGTGGAACGGGCGGCGGTGCGGCAGGGTATGCGTACCGTCTGGCAGGAGGTGATGGACGGCCGGATTCAAGACCGTGCAAACAGTCAGCAAGCGGTCACCGACTTTTGGAACCACGCTTTTGCCAGCGCACTCGCCGGAGCGGCCAGCGGGCACAGCCAGCCCCCTGGTGACGGGTTTGCACCCGGCCCTCGCGCCTTGCAGGCGGCCGGGGTTTTCTATCCCCAGTTTGATGGCGGGGACTACCACCAACTGATCGACGGCGCGGCCGGAACACTGGATAGCTTGCGCTCGGCCGGCTACCGCCTGGGCCTGCTCTCCAATTGGTCCCCCACCCTGCCCCGCGTGCTCCGGCACCTGGGCATCGACCATTTTTTCGAGTTCACCCTCGTTTCCGCCACGGTGGGGCTGGCCAAGCCGGACCCGGCCATCTTTCGGTTGGCAGAACAACAATCGGGGTGCCGGCCGGAGCAATTGCTCTACGTGGGGGACAGCCCGCTGGCGGATGTGGAAGGGAGCCGTGCGGCCGGGTGGGATGCGGCTCTAATCGTCAGGGGAAACGCCACCCGGCGGGCGGCAAGCCGGGCGCGCTACACTATTGACGAGGTGGGAGAGCTGAAAACGCTGTTAACCGGCCGGTAGCTCATTTGCGCAGCACGCGCTGGACCGTGCGCTCCTTGCGCCGCGAAAAGCGCCGGTTAACCCACTCGGCGCGAGCCCCCTCGATCTCGTTGCTCAATTGCAGCCAATCCTGCACCAACAGAACCAGCCCATCCATATTGGGCGGCAGCAGAAAGCGGTTGACCAACAACCGCAGCATGAGTCGGGAGACGGGGTAGCCGCGCAACTCGACCAGAATGCAGGTGTGGCCATACAGCTTTTCCACCACGCGCCGTTGCGACCACGACAGCTTGTCCGGCGGATAGTGAACCTTAAACGGGGTCGTGCGGATAACATTGAGCCGGCCGTAGGAAATCACCAGCGGGAAAAAATGGGTTCGGATGCGCAGGGCTTTGGGGTGAGCCTGCACAGTGGCAAAACGAGCCAGCAAGGCGTAAAATGCCAGCCCGGCCGTAATCAGCGTGACAGGCACAAAGGCCCACACCACATCGCCCAGCAGCGGCGGCTGCAACACCAGCAACGCCACCGTCCCTGCAAATACCAACAGCGCCGGCCAGAACCACATGTCGTACACGCGCTGGTAAACCAGCAGCGGGAACCGGGTTGCAGGCAGGCGCCTGGCGCTCACAACTGAAAGCCCTCTTTCAGCGGAATAATCTTCCAGGAATAGTCGGTCACATACTCTTCCAACCGCTTTTCCAGCTCTTGCCACTCCGGGCCGTTCAGCACGCGGCGCAACTCGTCCAGATTGAGCCCTACAAAACCGCTGATCCGGCCGGGGTAATCCCCGTAGACGGTGTGCCAGGCATCCGCCAGTTGCATGCCCATTCCCTGGATGGCCGGGATGAATTGGCTGATCATGAATTGGTAATAAACCTGCTGCGTGCCCGGCCGGATGCTAAAGCTCAGGATCAACTTGACCGGAGGCGGACTTTCGCTCATGTTTCCTCTGCCACCGGCAGCAGAACAGAGAAGGTGCTGCCCTGGCCGTAGACACTCTCCACGGCCACAGCGCCGCCCTGCGCTTCTGCCAACATCTTGACGATCGACAGGCCCAGGCCCCAGCCCGTTTCGGTGCGCACGGCCGGGTCTTCGGAGCGGAAAAACTGGCCAAAGAGGCGGGCCTGATCCTCCGGCGTGATGCCAATTCCCCGGTCCGCGACCGCCAGGCGCACAAAGCGCTGCCCGTCCTGCACCACCCGCCCGGCCGTGACCGTCACCGGCCGGCCCTCCGGGCTGTACTTGCTGGCGTTGCTGAGCAAGTTGGATGCAATCTGGATGACCCGCGACCGGTCCGCCCAGATGGGGGGCAGGTCGGCCGGCAGCGATACCGTCACAGGCTGCTGTTTCTCGTCAAACCGATTCTGCAGGCCATCCAGCGCCTCCCCCACAGCGTCCGCCAATTCCAACCGCGCCAGCTCCAGCCGCAACCGGCCGCTCTCAATCCGGTTGATGTCTGACAAATCGCTCACCAGAATGGTCATCCGCTCCACGTTGCGCCGGATGATGCCCAAAAATTCGCGCTGCATGTTCGTCACCGCCCCCACCGCGCCGGTCAAAAGCATATCGGTGTATCCCTTGATGGAGGTCATGGGAATACGCAACTCGTGGGAAACCACCGAAATAAAGGCCGATTTGGCCTCGTTGGCTGCCCGGACCGCATCGTACAGCCGGGCGTTCTCAATGGCAAAGGCGGCGCGGTCGGCTAGCCGGCTTAGAAATGCCACTGTCTCGCTGGTAAAGATGCCCGAGCGATGGCTTTCCAACGAAATCAACCCGATGACCCGTCCCTCCCGCGTGACCGGCACTGCAACCTGGGCAGCGGCCGGGGTCCCATCCACGCTCTGTGCCGGCAGCGGCGCGTTGGTCAGCACCGGCTCCTCAGTGGCCAACACCCGTGCCACCACCGGGTGATCCAGGGGAATGGTCTCCGGTGCACCCTCGCCTCCCTGGCGGGAAACCACCCGCATCACCCCTTCCTCTTGATCCAGCAAGGCCAGTGTGCCCCCGTCTGCACCCGCCACGCGCACGGCCCATCCCAACGCCAGGCCCATCACGCGGTCAAAGTCCAGCGAAGTGTTCAGTTCCCGGTCCACGCGCTGGAGCATCGAAAGTTCGTCCACGCGAGCCGCCAGCGCCTGGTCGGTGGTGGTGAACAAGCGGGCATTCTCAATCGCCATCGCCGCCTGATTAGCAAAGGCGGTCAGCGTGGCCAGGTCGTCGCCGGAAAAGATGCCGGTGTGGACGCGGTTATCCACGTAAACCGCACCGATGATCTTGCCGCGGGCGCGGAGCGGGGCACACATGATGGAGCGCAACGAAAATCCAATCACGCTGGCCTGTTGGGCAAAGCGCGGGTCCTCTTGCGCGTTGCTGGTCACGATCGGCTCATCGGTCTCCACCACGCGCTGGATGACGGTCCGACTGATCTCCATCCCCTTGCTCTCGATGGTCTCCCGATCGACGTTGCGGCCGGCTTTCAGCGTCAGCCGGCCGGTCTCCCAATCCATCAGCATCAAAAAGCCGCGCTCGGCCCCGGTGAGTTGGATAATGGCGTCCATCACCTGGTTGAGCACCTGCGCCAAGTCCAACGAGGATCCCAGCGTCTGGCTGACCTGGTACAGCAACGCCAGGTGGGAGTGATCATCGGTAGTAGTGTGGGTAACCATGTCCGTCATTCAATGGTCTCCAGGTTGCGGAAATAGGTGCAAAATGGGCGCAGCGCGCAGGCGGCACAGTTGGGCTTGCGGGCGTGGCACACCTCCCGGCCGTGGCGGATGAGGTTGAGGTGCAATGCGTAGTAATGCTCCGGCGGGGCAAGCTGTTCCAGGTGCTGATGTGCCTTATCGGCCGACATGCCGGGTGGGATCAGCCCCAACCGGCCGGTGACGCGATGAACATGCGTATCCACCGGGAATGCCGGCCGGCCGAGCGCAAACAACAACACTATCGCGGCCGTCTTGGGACCAACGCCGGGGAGCGCAAGCAACCACACCCGCGCCTCTTCCAACGGCATCTGCGCCACAAAGTCCAAGGTGATCTCGCCCCTCTGTTTGGTCAACTCTCGCAGCGCATTTTGAATGCGCGGGGCTTTTTGCTGCGCCAGCCCGGCCGGGCGAATCGCCTCAATCAGCGCCTCCAGCGGCGCGTCCCGCACCAACTCCCAGGTAGGGAACCGGGTGCGCATCTGTTCAAAGGCCACATCCCGGTTGACGTCGTTGGTGTTCTGGCTGAGAATCGTGTTGACCAACTCATCCACCGGCGGCAGGTGCGGCCGCCAGGTTGGCTCACCGTACAGCTCCTTCAGCGCATTGTAGGTCTGCCCGTAAAGGCTCATGGCGAGGATTGTATCATTGCGGGGAACGCCGGTCAACCGGCCGTCGCGCGCCGGATGCGGGTATCAGCCAACTCCACGGCCGCCTCCACCACGGCCGTGCGCTCGCCCACTTCCAGGCCCAACAGGTCAAACACGATTGCATCCAGTGCCTGCCGGGCAGGTTGGGCTACCTGTTCACTGATGGGAAGCAGCGGTGCGTCCACCAGTTTATCCAGAGCAGACTCGAGTTGCCCCAGTTCGGCCGGGGAAAGCGGCCGCAAGTCCGGCACCGACAGCGTGAGCAACTCGTAACCCGCCAGCCAGAGCACCCCCTCGCCAAAATTACTCCGCCCCAGCAGCTCGGTCTGCAGCGCAACCCAACTGCTGTTGAGCACCGCCGCCAGCGGCCGGACCAGATGGGGTTCGGCCGTCAATTCGTAAAACTGCTGGTCCACCACCACGTCGCCATCCAGCAGCAGCACAAAGTGGCGGTTCCAAATCCCTTTGGGCCAGGCGAGATGCGGGCCGGGTCCGCCGTGCATGGGCAGGCTAAACCAGACCGGCCGGCGTGCGCAGGTCGGCCGGCGGTGGTACCCCTGGCTTTCCCCCCACTCGACATAGTGCAAAGCGTTGGTCCCTTGCAACGCCGCGCGGCTATCCGGCACCACCAACGCCCTCTGCGGCAGATCGGCCGGCCCCACGCGGATTGTCCCCACCTCTTTGGGAGACTTGAGCAGCGGCCGCAGATATTCGGGTTCCACCGTCCAGCGTGCCACCTGCTGCCGGCCTAGATAAAAGAACGGGTTGGCGCCGGTGGTCTGTCCGCGTCGCAAACTGACCAATTCGCCCAGGTTGGTTGCGGTCGGCCGGCTGCGGGTGGAAAAGAAAACCTCTGGTGCGCGAAGGTAGGCCCCCCACTTGTCACCGGCCGACAGCTCTTCCTGGAACACTACCCGAACCGACACGTCGCCGGCCAGCCGGGTGCGGGGCGGCATCAGCCGCATGATCAAGCCTTCCACCTCCACCGCCCGTCCGGGGCCATCCGGGTCCAACTCAATAAACTCGGCCAGCGGCCGGCGCAGGCGGGCAAAACGGACCCGATTCAGATTCCGGCCAGGCGGATCGTCACACCTTTCCAGAATCAGCAGGCAGGTATTCACCCGTGCATCGCTAAACCAGTGTTCGACGGCCGATTCGATGATCGACACAATCTTGAACCGATCCAGCAGGAATTGCTTCAGCCCTGCGCCATAGTCCACGTCCAGCCAGGAGTTGGAGACCACAAAGCCAAAACGCCCACCCGGCCGCAGGAACTTGGCGGCGTGGACCAGAAAATACGCGTGCAGACCAGCGCGCCGGCTCAATCTAGCTATCGGCTTACCGTCCGATCCGGCCGTGGCGTTGTCCATCAAAGATTGCTTGTAACCGGGATCGCCCTCCACCTGCCCCAGCCATTCGGAGCGGGTATAGGGCGGGTTACCCACCACACAATCAAACGTTTCCGGCAGCTCCGGGTCCTCACCGGGGCGCAGCGAAAAAAAGTCGCGCACCAATAGATGGGGGTAGAATTCGTCCCCGTCGGCCGCCAGCCTCTCCCGCGCGGCCGCCACCGCTTCGGTATCGATCTCCACCCCCCACAACGTCCGGCCGGGGTCCTTTAGGCCCGAATTGGCCAGCCAGCGCTGGTAGCTGGACGCGCGTGCCAGAAAAGCACCCTCACCGCAACTGGGGTCCAACAAGCGGTCATCCGGCCGGCGCAGACAGAACCCCAATACCAGGTCCACCACCTCCGGCGCGGTGTAAAACTGCCCCCAACGACGCTGTTTTTCCATCATCGCCATCCTCCTTTGCATGGATGACCCCGGTCCTTTTGCGAGACACGCCACCCAATTCATTGGGCTGAGTAGGAAAGTTTCCATGGATTATAGCAAAAACTTGACATATTTACCATTTTGTTGTATCTTATCGTTGACCTGTTGGACAGTTCAACAAATTAGTCGCTATCTTATGACCAAAGACGAGCTTTTGGAGCAATATATGGACGTTCAGCAAGCCGGACAGCGGCTGAACATCCACCCCGAGTCGGTGCGACGGTTGATCCGGCAGGGCAAGATTCCTGCCATCCGCTTTTCCAACAAATGGTTGATCCAGCGGGATGTATTGGAGCAATTTGCCTCCCGATACGACCCGCGGCCGGGCCAGAAAGCAACATTATTGTAGTACAGCGAGAGGGAACCATGCAACGTGCACCGCAAGTCGAGAATTTCGCCCAAATCAGAGTCGTTGGCGTGGGTGGCGGCGGATGCAACGCCGTCAACCGGATGATCGAGGAAAAGCTGCTGGGTGTGGACTTTATCTCCATCAACACCGACGGCCAGGCACTGATGCTTTCCAAGTCCTCCACCATGGTGCGCATTGGCGACAAGCTCACGCGCGGGTTGGGGTCGGGGGGCAATTCGGAAATCGGCGAAAAGGCGGCCGAGGAATCGGCCGACGAGTTGTACGAAGCGCTCAATGGCTCAGACATGGTGTTTGTGACGGCCGGAATGGGCGGCGGCACCGGCACCGGGGCCGGCCCAGTTGTGGCCCGCATTGCCCGTGAGGTGGGAGCGTTGACGATCGGCGTCGTCACCAGGCCCTTTACATTTGAAGGATCGCGCCGGTCGCAGGTTGCGGAGCAGGGCATTGAAAAGCTCAAAGAGCAAGCAGACACGCTCATCGTCATCCCAAACGACCGCTTGCTGGAATTGACTGATCGCCGGGTCTCGCTCTCCACGGCGTTCAAGCTGGCCGACGACGTGCTGCGCCAGGGCATCCAGGGGATTTCGGAACTGATCACGGTTCCGGGCCTCATCAACCTGGACTTTGCTGACGTCAAGACCATCATGTCCGAAGGGGGCGCGGCACTGATGGCGGTGGGCGTTGGCGAGGGTGACGACCGGGCGCGGATTGCGGCCGAGCAGGCGATGAACAACCGCTTACTGGACATCTCAATTGACGGTGCGCGCGGCATCCTGTTCAACGTGACCGGCGGGCCAGACATGAGCCTGTTTGAGGTCAACCAGGCAGCCTCCATCATCAAGGAGGCCGCGCACCCCGATGTGAACCTCATCTTTGGTGCGGTGATCGATGACCGGTTGCACGACCAGTTACGCATCACCGTCATCGCCACCGGCTTTGACCACACGGTCCCTGTGCGACAGGTGGTCCGGCCGGCGGCTCAGTCGCGCTCTCTGCCGCGCAATGCAGTACCAGTCCGCGAGGTAAGTGTCAGTTCGGCCGTCTTGCAAAGCGAACCGCAGCGCCGGACGGTCGATCCGTTTGACCTGGATCTGCCGACCTTTCTCCGAAAACGATAACTGACTTGGCCGGCCGGGTGGCCATCTTACCTCCTTTCGCTCCCCCCGTCATTTCCAGCGGGGGGAGCTCTTTTTACCAATGATTGACACCGACACGATCCTCGCCAGCGCGGTTCAGATTGCCCGCGCGGCGGGCGCAGAACTACGCCAGGGATGGGGGCACGCCGGCCGGGTGGAGTTCAAAGGGGAGGTCAACCTGGTCACCGAGTACGACCGGCGGGCAGAAGAGATCATTGTGACCGCCCTGCGGGATCAGTTCCCCGACCACCACATCTATGCCGAAGAACAGGGGGACGCAGAACCGGGGGACTCGCCCTTTAACTGGCTGGTGGACCCGCTGGACGGGACCACCAACTTTGTTCACGGCTTCCCGGTCTTTGCGGTCAGCATGGGGCTGATGCACCAGGGCCACGGGCTGGTGGGTGTGATCTATGATCCGACGCGCGACGAGTTGTTCACGGCCGCGGCCGGGCGCGGCGCGCGACTCAACGGAACGCCCATCAGGGTCAGCCCCACCGCAGAGCTGGACCAGGCGCTGCTGGCAACCGGCTTTGCCTACGATCGCCGGACGGCTGCCGACAACAACGTCGCCCATCTGGCCCGCTTTATCCGGCGCTGCCAGGGAATCCGCCGGGCGGGCGCAGCGTCGCTGGACCTGGCCTACGTGGCCTGCGGCCGGCTGGACGGCTACTGGGAGATGGGGTTGTTCCCCTGGGACGTAGCGGCCGGCACGCTGCTGGTGCGGGAGGCCGGCGGCCGGGTGACCGACTTTATTGGGGGTGACGACGATCATCCCACCGGCCGGCGGATCGTCGCCAGCAACGGCCGCATCCACGACCAGATGCTGGCTGTGCTGCGGGAGAGCGACCAGTGAGGTTGCTGGGCATATTGTTGCAAGCGGCCTATCTTTCAAGCCGACACACGCTGTTTGGGCTGCGCATCGACGTGGCGCTGACGGCCGCCTCGCTGGTCGGCGCGCTGCTGACCGTGCAGCAGGGCCAACCGATGTGGAGCGCAGCGCTGCTGGCAGTGGGCATCGCCGGCATGCTGCTCCTGGCGGCCGGCAGGCGCACAGGGTACGTGCTGTTCCGGCCGTCCGGCCGCCCCGCGCCTGCGGATGAGCCGGCCCAGTTGCCCACCGACAGCCAGGTGCCGGTCCACGCCAGCGGGCCCTTTGCCGTGCGGAACCAAGTCCGCTGCCTGGCCAACCACCCGGCCTTCTATACCACACCACGCAGCCGGGAACACATCCTGATGGCCCGACAAAAAACCGGCCGGCTGCTCCTGCTGGGGAAATCGCAACCCAATGACTGGGGCTGGTGGTACCAATTCTTCCGGCCGGAAGCGATCGAGCGGGTGGAGCTGGGCAGAGCCATCCACGGCTGGCGGCCGCGGCCGGCGTTGCGGGTCAGCTATTGGGTGGAGGATGACGACGGCCGGCGGCAGCAGGTGGCTACGATCCTGGGGTTCGACCGGGCTGACCGGCTAGCGCAGGTCTGGGGGGACCTCACGCTGGACTGGCCCGCAAGCCGGCCCACTCCCTAGCCCGCAGCCGCATCTCATAGTAGCGCAATTTGCTCCCGCGCAGATGGGCGCGGTCCACCCCCGTGGGCGCTGCCCCGGCCGGCGCGTCCAACCAAAAGTGCCCCATCGGCCGGAAACCCAACGTCTGATACAGCCGGCGGGCCCGCAAGTTGGGCCCGCTCACGTCCAGCCGCATCTCTGCAAAACGCAATTCGCCGAAATAATAGTCCAACAGGGTGACCAGCGCATCCCGGCCGTAGCCCCGGCCGGTGTGCTGCGCGCCCATCGCAATCCCCAGCCGGGATGAACGGCACAACTCGACCTGCCGCAAGCTGATTTGCCCCACCAACATCCCCGCCCGGTTGCGGATGGCGTACACCCAGCGCCGCTCCGCCCTCGCGTTCAGCCAGGCTTCCCCTTCGGCCGGGGTGGTGAATGGCAGGTTGTACTCCTGCAGCAAAGGGGCAGCATACCGCTCCCAGGCCAGCATCTCCGGCAGGTCGGCCGGGCGCAAGGGTTGGATGCAGGTCAGTTCGCCGCGCAAGCAGCAATCAGGTTGCAGCGGGATGGGAACCATCAGCCAGCAGCTTTCCCAGCAGGTCCAGGTCAGTGCGGGAAGTGAGGTCAAAACTCAGCGGGGTGACCGCCACCCGCCGGCCGAAAGCCAGCGTGTGCGAGTCGCTGCCCGGCTCGCTGGCGCTGGGGTCAATCGTGTAATCCACCCTGGCCGGTGCATCCAGCGCCTCGCGCTCGATAGAAGTGGTGACGAAATAGCGGCGGCGCGACTGCCGCGCCATCTGCCAGGGAGTGTCCGGCGTGGCATCACGCGGCACGTCGATCTTGAGCAGGTCCACATCCGGCGGCAGCGGCGTCCCCAGCAGGCGACGGGCAAACCGGCAACCAAAATGCGCCGCCACTCCAAAATCGATCTGGTCCGAGTTGGTGTGATAAAACGCCTTGTCCATCTCCAGGCTGACGGCGATGCTGGGGATGCTGCTGATGGCCGCTTGCATCGCCGCACCCACCGTACCAGAGGCGGTGACGGCCGTGCCCACGTTTTCGCCATAGTTGATGCCCGACACGGCCAGCGCCGGCCGGCGGGGAGCCAGCTCCAGCAAGGCATGCGCCACCGACTGTGACGGGGAGCCATCCACCGCGTAGGCCAGATGCAGCCGGCCGTTCACCGGCACCTGGCGCTGAAAGATGGCACCGGTAGCGCCCGGTAGCCACGCCCGGCCCATGCCCGATTGCTGCACGGCCGGGGCCACAATCAGCAATTCACCCAGCGCCTCCAGCCGGTCCGCCAATGCCAGCAGGCCAGGAGAGTCGTATCCATCGTCGTTGGTGAGCAAAATCAAAGGTCTTTCCATGGGGCAAGTCTAACAAGGAAAGGGGATTTGGCAATAGAAAACGGGGCTGTGATGTGCACAGCCCCGTTCGGTCAGGAGGTGGATTACTCCTCCGGGAAAGGCCCTTCAATTTCCAGCGGTGGCGCGGCGAACCGCTCACCTTCGTCACCACCGGCCGGCGCTACTGGTGCTACCGGCGCGGCCGGCGGCGCAGGAGCACTTGGCCGCCGCGGGAGAATGGGCTGCCCTTGCTGATAGTCGCGCGTGCCAAAGCGGGTGAGCACGACCGCGCCCAGGGCCACACACACCACCACGAACTCGAGCAACCCAGCCCCAATACCAATCAGCGGGACGGCCTGGACGATGCCCAGCGCCAGCTTGACCGTGAACACGCCCAGTGCCGCCTCCAGCATGGGGGTCATCCCTTGCAACCCCAGCCGCCGGCCGACCCACCGGCCGACCAGCAGGCCAGCGGCCGCATAGCCAAACAGCACAGCCAGGACCACTGCCAACCACATCAGCGCGATCAGCGGAAAGCCCAACAGGCCAATGCAGATCAGCAGCAGCACCAACGAGATCACCACCAGCACCGGCGTGATCAGCCCGGCCGCCAGGAAGGTGAGAAAACCCACCAACCCGCTGGTAGCCGGCTCGCGGAGCAGGACGCCGCGCACCCGGTCGGACTGCTTGGGCCAAAAAAGCACCACCAGCAACGCCACCACCCCCATGCCAAGGGCAGAGAGAAAGGCGCCGCCCACTTTGCTGGCAAAGCTCGGCCGGTAATGGTACACCACCCTCGGTAGTGCGGGTATTTCAGGCACCCGCGGCGGCGTGGGAATCTCAGGCACGCGCGGCAACTCCAGCCCGTCACCATCCCGCTCAAACTCCCAGGCAAAGGGAAACCAGTCCCCCTGCGGGTTGGTCGCCGTGTCGCCCTCGATCACGGCCTCCTGATCGATGGAAGCGTTGCCACCGACGAGCGCAAAATCGCCTTCGATGACCGCGCTGCCGAGCAGGTCGACGTTGCCGCCCATCACAACCACGTTGCCCTCAACCAAGCCAGCGATCTCGACCGAGCCGCCCATGACCATCAGGTCGCCTTCCAATCTGGCGCCCGCTTCGATCTCGACCGAACCACCCAGGACGACCACGTTCCCTTCTTCTACTTCGCCGTCGCGCAGGGTATAGTTGTCGCCGGTGATGATCCGGTCAAACGGGGTGCTCAAGATGTCACCGGCCGGCGCGGCCAGGACAGTTCCGGCCGGCACTGCCAGCAGCAATAGCATCATCACCCCAAGCATGATTAACAGTTTCGTCCGTTTCATCGCAATACTCCGTCTGTGTAATCTCTCTTATCCGTTGCCGTTGCTCACGTGAATCCGGCCGGCCGGCCGCGCCAGGTGCGCCCACAGGCCAATCGCCAGGGCGGCGGAAAACGCCCAGCCCCAGGCGGCCGGGTTAGCGGCCAGTTGCCCCAGGAAGAGGCGGGTTGCAGTCCACAGGCCGCTGACCAGCGTGCCGCTGACGGCGACCAGTTGGTGGAGCCAGACCAGCAGCCCGGCAAACTCGGCCGGCTGCGTGACGGCCAACCAGAGTGCGGCCAGCGCGCCTGCGGCCGGGACCGCCACCAGCCCCAACGCCACCACGCTGCCCAGGCTGAGGGCAAAGAGCGCGCCCAGCGTCCGCCGCAGGGATGGTTGATCCAACCGCAACTGGACCCGCTGGGCAAACCCGGCCGGGGCCGCCAGCATGGGCGCACCGACCAGCAACTCGTCCACCATCCGCAGCGCCTGCCACTCGGCGTAACAGCCCGTGCAGGTTGCCAGGTGGCCATCCAGCCGCTGCGCATCGGCCGGGGCCAGCAGGCCATCCAGCTTTTCCATCATCAGTGCAACTGCTTCTTCGTGAGTCATCTTGTCCCTCACATCGCTTAGTTTGGGCTGACGCCGGCCGCCAGGGCGACCGTCGCCAACATCTTCCGGGCCCGGAAGAGACGGGATTTCACCGCGCTCACTGTCGTGTCCATGGTCTCGGCAATCTCTTCGTACGACATATCGTACCAATAGCGCAGCACCACCGCTGCGCGATAGTCCGGCTGCAAATTGTCCAGCAGTCCCTGCACCTGGGTTTCCACCTCGCCCTGCACCAGCGACGCCTCCGGCCCCGGTTTGCTGCTGGAAAGGGCCGGAGCATATTCGGCCGGGAGCGGTTCGTCCAGCGAAAGCCAGGTGAGGCGGCGTTTGCGCAGCCGGTCGATACAGTAATGGGAGGCGATGGAAAGCACCCAGGTGCTGAATTTGTAGGCCGGGTCGTAGCGGTCGAGCCGGGTGTACACCCGCAGGAAGGTTTCCTGCGCCGCCTCTTCCGCTTCGTCGGAATTGCCCAGCATCCGGTAAGTGAGGTTATAAACCGGTGACTGAAACGCCTCTACCAAATTTGAAAATGCCTCTCGATCGCCTGCCCGGGCCAGTTCGACCCAGGTCGCCTCGTCGCTCACGTGATGATCTCCAACTCGAGTTATTCGGTCCAGCTCACAATCACCCCCTTATACGCGACCTACCCGCCAGGGTTGCAGGCCGGCCGCGCTTTTCCGCCCCCATTATAGCCTACGTTGGCGCTGCCCCCCACCCCGGTCGGTGTGCAGAGGAGCGAGCGGGTTTTTGGCTTGTCCAGACCCTGGTTCTGTTGTATAGTGTTTGCGACGACCCTGTTGGCCTCAGTCGCCCAAACCAAAGGAGGATCGACATGAACGAAACCTGAATCACCATTCGCATCTCGCTGGACAGCCTGGGCCTGCGGCTGCCAATACTGCTGGTGCTGACGCTGCTGTTAACCGGCTCGGCCGCCTGGGCGGAGCCAGCCCGCGCTCCCTCGGCCGCGGCGACCCTGCAAGGCGGCGCCGGCCGCCATTTCTACATCACCCCTGACAGCGGTTACCAGGGCGACCAGGCATTGACGGCCTGCGACAGCGGCTATCACATGGCTTCGCTGTGGGAGCTGCTGGACGTCTCCAACCTGATCTACGACACCGGCCGGGGGTTCACCGGAGCGGATTCCGGCCAGGGGCCGGTCTCGTACGTGTCCGGCTGGATTCGCACCGGCTACTGGGAACCCAACGGCGACCCGGACGCGCCCGGCGTGAGCAACTGCATGGCCTGGACCAGCAATAGCGCGGACCATTACGGCAGCGTCGTGATGCTGAACGCCGCCTGGACCGATGCGGCAACCGTCATCTCCCCCTGGGAGCCGTTCCCCATCGTGTGGCCCTGCAATTCGACCCGGCGCGTTTGGTGCGTTGAGGACTGAGATGGCCGACAAGCGCGAGATTATCATCCAAATTGCGCTGGGGCGCTGGGGGCCGCTGCTGCTGGCGCTGGCGCTGATGGTCACGGCCGCCGGCCTGGGCGCAACGGCCGGACCAATCCAGTCCCCAACAACCACTTCCCCTTCGTGGATCACGACCACCTCCGGTAGCTTTTACCTCACCAACACCGCCCACGACGGGATCGGAGCGCTGACCGCCTGCCTGGATGGTTACCGGATGGCTTCCCTGTGGGAGCTGATGGACACCTCCAACCTGACCTACGACACCGGCCGGGGCATGGTGGGTGCAGACAGTGGCTCCGGGCCGCCCTCCGGCGTGATGGGCTGGATGCGCACCGGCTACTGGCTGCCGGACGGGGTTGATTCGGCCGGGGTGGGTAACTGCCAGGCGTGGACCAGCAACAGCCCGGACGATCACGGCAGCCTGATGTACCTGACCTTTGGCTGGAGCGAGCCGGCGACGGCCGCCGGCCCGTGGAAGTCCGTGGGCAGAGTCAACTCCTGCGACCGGACCTACCGGGTCTGGTGCGTGCGCACGGTGCTGCCCGTATACCTGCCACTGGTGGCCAAAGGGCTGTGACAGCATTGCCTGTCACGCGATCAGTCAATCATGTCGAGGTGAACAACGGATTATGGACGACCCACAAGAACACAATTCCTTAGCCCGCAAAGACGTAGACCGGATTCGGTCCCTCATTCAGGACGAGAACAGCTTTCAGAACAACCGGACCAACTGGTTCCTGCTGATCCAGGGATTCCTGTTCGCGGCCCTGGCCCAAATCATCACGGCGCCGGCCCTGGCGTGGCTGACTGTGGTCCTCTCCCTGGTTGGGATCGCAATCTCGATCACCGCATACATCCACCTGCTCTATGCCAGGAACGCGATCCTGAAACAGTGGGACTATTTCCAAAAGCAGTATCAGGAAAAGGGGTACGACGGACCGCTGCCTATTGGGCTGCCCCCTCGCATGGCACAGGGAAGCAAGCTGGTCCCAATCGCCTCACCCGACCTGTGGTACCCGCTCATCTTTGTCATCGCGTGGGGCTACATCGCAGCCCGGGCCATCGCCTAGCCGCCGGCCGGGGGGGGGTAAACCCCACTAGCCTGGTGGGTTCGGCCGGCCGCGTCCCAAAATTGTGCTTGACTTTTGCCGCGGCCGCGGTATCCTTGCGGTGGATTTCAACCCGGAGGCTGCCCTTGGCTGGACAAACGCGCAACTGGTACATTGCCATTGAGGGGGTTATTGGCGTGGGTAAAACCACGCTGGCCCGCATGCTCAAGGACCACTTTGGCAGTTGTCTGCTGCTGGAGGTCTTTGAAGAAAATCCATTCCTCTCCAACTTTTACGCCGACCGCGCCCGCTATGCTTTTCAGACCCAGATGTTCTTCCTGCTCAGCCGCTACCGGCAGCAGCAACAGGGGGTGCCGCAACTGCTGGCGGATGGCGCGCTGATCTCCGATTACATGTTTGCCAAGGACTGGCTCTTTGCCCGGCTCAACCTGGCGGGGGACGAGTGGGAGATGTACCAGCGGCTGCACGCCGCGCTGGCGGAACAGATTCCGGTGCCGGACCTAGTGGTCTACCTGCAGGCCGACACGGACGTGCTGATGGGGCGGATTGTGTTCCGCGACCGGCCGTACGAGCGCAACATGGACCCCAACTATCTCGACTCGCTGCGCCAGGCCTACGAGCAGTACTTTGCCGCCTATCAGGACAGCCCGCTGCTGACCATCAACACCAACCAGTTGAACTTTGTGACCAACCCGGCCGATTTCCAACAGGTGGTGGACCGCATCCGCAGCGCGCTGCAAGAGGGCACCTTCCAGCGGGAACTGCCCCAGTTGGCCGCCGCCCGCCAGCCGGACGAGTTGTTGAGCAAGGGCCGGCCGCTGGCCGACTTTCAGCGCTTTCACGTCCACCTGGACCGAGCCAAGAACTTTGACCCCGACCCCTACTTTAACTACCTCTGCCTGAGCGAGGAGCTGGGCGAGCTGGGCAGCGAGTACGCCAAGCTCTGGCTGACCGAGGCCACGCTCAAGGCCGAGGGCAAGCCGGCCGTCGAGGCGCGCCAGGCCGCCATCGCCAAACACCGCGCCGGGCTGGAATCGGAACTGGCGGACGTGATGGCCTACCTGCTCAAGCTGGCCAACTATGCCGGGGTTGACCTGGAGGCTGCATATCTGAGCAAGATGCAGCACAACCAGGAACGGAGCTGGCGCGAGTCGCCCAAGGTATCGGGGGAGGGGGCATGAAGCACTTTGTCGTCATCGCCGGCAACATTGCGGCCGGCAAAACCACCCTCACCCACAGCCTCGGCCGGCAATTGGGTTGGGAGCCGTTCCTGGAATCGGTAGAGGAAAACCCATATCTGGCCGACTTTTACCGCGACATGCCCCGCTGGAGCTTTCACTCGCAGGTCTTTTTCCTCTCCCGCCGGCTGGCGCACCACCGCGAACTACTGGACCGGCCGAACAGCGTGGTGCAGGATCGCAGCGTGTATGAGGACGCCGAGATCTTTGCCCGCAACCTCTACCTGCAAGAAAACATGAGCGGCCGGGACTATCGCGTTTACCGCCAGTTGTACGAATCGGTCATCAACATCCTGCCCCCGCCCGACCTGGTCATCTACTTGCGGGCATCGGTGCCGGCGTTGCAGGCGCGGATCGCGGAGCGCGGCCGGGAGTTTGAGCTGAACATGGACCCCGGCTACCTGGCGCAGCTCAACCAGCTATACGAGGAGTGGATCGCCGATTTCACCCTCTGTCCGGTGCTGACCGTCCCCACCGACAGTTTGGACTTTGCTCACAACCCGGCCCACCTGCAACTGGTGGTGGAGCGGATCACGGACAAGCTGCACGGCCGGGAGCTGGTCGAGTTTCCGGCCGCCTGAGCAAGTCTGTTATAATTCGGTAGTTTAGCCAAACCTTAATTCATCAAAAGCGCTCTGGCGCATAAAACTTATGACCGAACGACTGTATTACGATGACCCTTACGTAGCCATCTTTGACGCCCAGGTGGTGGAGCATGTGCGCCACGGGGACAAGCTGGCGGTGGTGCTGGACAAGACCTACTTTTACCCCACTTCCGGCGGCCAGCCCAACGACCTCGGCACGCTGAACGGCATTGCCGTGGCGGACGTCTTTGTCCGCGAGGAAGATGATGCCATCCTCCACTTGCTGGCCGACGAGTTGTGGGAGAATCAGGTGCGCGGCGAGATTGACTGGCCGCGCCGATTCGACCACATGCAGCAGCACACCGGTCAGCACATCCTTTCCGGCGCGTTCCTCAAAGTCGCCAAGGCGGAGACGGTGGGCTTTCACCTGGGCGCGGCCGCCTCCACCATTGACCTCAACCTGCCCGAACTGACACCAGCACAACTGGAGCGGGTGGAAAACCTGGCCAACGAGGTCATCTACGCCAACCGGCAGGTCCGCGCTACGGTGCTGACCCCCGAACAGGTGGCCAAACTCCCTTTGCGCAAGCCGCCCCAGGTTGACGGTCCGGTGCGCATCGTGGAGGTGGAGAAATTCGACCTTTCCGCCTGCGGCGGCACCCACGTCCGCCAAACCGGCGAGATCGGCCTGATCAAGATCAGCCGAGTGGAGAACCGCGGCAAGGGAGTGCGGGTCGAGTTCCTCTGCGGCCGGCGGGCGTTGGCCGACTATCGCTTCAAGAACGACCTGTTCAACCACCTGGCGGCCGAGTTTACCACTGGCTACTGGGAGATTCCGGACGCCATCGGCCGGCTGCGCGACGAGGCCAAAGCCCTGCGCAGCGAGATGCGCAAAGCCAGCGCACAACTGCTGGAATACGAGGCGCAGGAATTGCTCCGCTCGGCCGAGGTCCACGGCAAACTGCGGGTGGTCACGGCCGTCTTTGCCGAGCGAGACCGCAACGAGGTCAACTGGCTGGCCAAAACGCTAACCGAGCAACCGGGCGTGGTGGCGCTCTTTGGATTGGCGGGGACCAAATCGCACATCCTGTTTTCCCGCGCGGCCGATGTGGACCGCGACATGGTGATACTGCTCAAAACCGCGCTGCGGGTGCTGGGCAGCACGGCCGGCGGAGGCCGGCCGGAGATGGCTCAGGGAGGCGGCCCGGCCGCCGACGAAAAGCGGGTGGAACAGGCACTCGACCGCGCCAAACGGCTGCTGCTGGCGCAGCGCTCCTAATCTTGAACCCAGGATTACCCATGCAAGAGATCGCACCGAACGTCTTTGTCGAAACCAACTACCCCGGCGTCAACGTGGGCGCCATCGCCACCGACGAAGGGCTAATCTGCATTGATGCCCCCACCATCCCCGCCGACGCCTACGATTGGCTGGCGCGGCTGCGCGACCGGACCGGCCAGTCGGTGCGCTACCTCATCCTGACAGACCATCACTCCGACCGGGCTTTTGCTGCCTACCACTTTCGCACCCGCGTGGTGGTCCAGGAGCGAACCCAGATGACGCTGGCGGGTTACGAGGCCCGCTTTCCCACCGCCGTGCTCGACAGCCTTTCCAGCCGTTTTGGCCTGACGCGCAAAGAACTCAACGGCACGGCCGTGTCCCATCCGCAGGTTTCGTTTACCGATCAGGCGCAACTCCGGCTCGGCGGCCGCCGGGTGACGCTGATCCACAAGCCCAGCGCCACGGCCGGCAGTCTGTGGGTTTACCTGGCAACGGAAAAGGTTCTCTTTGCCGGCGACTCGTTGGTAGTCGATGCCCATCCCGTGTTGGCTGACGCGAACACGCAGGAATGGCTGGCTGCACTGGAATCCCTGCTGGCCGGCGAGCCAGAGGTGGAAACCATCGTGCCCGGCCGCGGGGTCCTGTGCGGCCCGGCGGCGGCGACAGCGGTGGCAAATTACGTGCGCCAGGCTCGCGAACGGGTGACCGAACTGTTCCGCGCCGGCCGGCCGCGGGCGGACACATCCACCCTGATTTCCGAGTTTCTGCCCCTCTTCCCGCCGCCCTTGCCACATCTGGAGACCGCAAAAGAGCTGCTGCAACGGCAGATCAAGATCGGGTTGGACCACCTGTACGACGAGTGCAAGGCGGCCGAGGCGCCGCGCGACCGCTGACCCCGGTTACATTCATCCCGCAAACGGCCGATTTTTGCCACTGTTGCCGGCCGATTGATTTCAGCTACAATCTGGCGTAATCTGGAAGGGAACCCGGTGCTGGGAATACCGGGCTTGCATCCCCATTTGAGAGGAGTGTGTTATGAAGCGTTTGCTTTCCGGCAATGAGGCCATTGCACTGGGAGCGTGGGAGGCGGGCGTCCGTTTTGCCTCCGCCTATCCCGGCACCCCCTCCACCGAGATTCTGGAGAACCTGAGCACCTACAGCGGGCTGACGGCCGAGTGGGCCAGCAACGAAAAAGTCGCGCTGGACACCACCATTGGAGCCAGTTTTGCCGGCGTGCGGGCGTTGGCGGTCATGAAACACGTGGGGGTCAACGTGGCGTCCGACAGCCTGATGTCGGTCAGCTATACCGGCGTCAACGGCGGGCTGGTGCTGGTGAGCGCCGACGACCCCGGCACTTGGAGCAGCCAAAACGAACAGGACAACCGCCACTTTGCCCGCTTTGGCAAATTCCCCTCGCTCGACCCGGCCGACTCGCAGGAAGCCAAGGATTTTGCCCGCTTTGCTTTTAAGCTGAGCGAGCAGTTCAACACCATCGTCCTGCTGCGCACCACCACGCGTGTTTCGCACAGCAAATCGGCCGTGGAGGTAGAGATGCCCGGCGAGCGGGAGATGCCCGGACCGCTGCCCAAGTTTGAGCCCCGGCCGCAAAACTATGTCGTCATTCCGGCCCACGCCCGGCTGCTTCACCCCCAAGTGGAGGAGCGGATGCGCAAGCTGGAAGCCTACGCCGAGAGTTGCCCGCTCAACCGGATCGAATGGGGCGACAAAAAGATCGGCGTCATCACCGGCGGGATTGCTTATCAGCACGCCCGCGAGGTCTTTGCCGGCTACTCGTTCCTCAAGCTGGGCATGAGCTATCCTATTCCCAAACAGATGATCCGCGACTTTTGCGCCCAGGTAGAGACGGTGGTGGTGGCGGAGGAGTTGGACCCCTTCTGGGAGGAGCAGATCCGGGCGATGGGGGTTGCAGTGATTGGCAAACAGTTTTTTACGCTGACCGGCGAGTTTACGCTGGAAAACGTGCGGGCGGCCGCGCTGGCGGCCGGACTGCAGGTGGCGGCCGCGGCCGAACTTCCCGCAACGATCCCGGTCAAGGCTCCTCCCCGCATCCCGGCGCTCTGCCCCGGCTGCCCCCACCGGGCTACCTTTTTCAGCACCAAAAAGCAAAAGCTGCTGGTGACCGGCGACATTGGCTGTTACACCATCGGGGTGCTTCCGCCGTTCAACTCGATGGAAACTTGCATCAGCATGGGAGCCAGCATTGGGATGGCCCACGGCATCCGCCAGGCGGGCAATGAGCAAAAGTCGGTGGCGGTGATAGGAGATAGCACCTTTTTTCACACCGGCCTGCCGGCGCTGGCCAATAGCATCTACAACCGGGTGCCCACCACCACCATCATCCTGGACAACCACACCACCGGTATGACCGGCGGGCAGGGCAACCCCGGCAGCGGAGTGGCGGCACAACGGCAGAACCAGGCCCAACAGATCGACATCGAGGCCGTAGTCAAAGGGCTGGGTGTGGCATGGGTCCGCAAGGTGGACTCGATGCAGGTGCAAGAGGTGGACCAGGCCATCCGCGAGGCCGTAGCCTACCAGGATGGCCCGGCCGTGGTGATTGTGGACGGCGAGTGCGTAATGAACGAAGGCTGGAAGCGGAGCACGGTGGTCACGGTGGACCTGGAAGCGTGCAATGGCTGCACCCTCTGCTTCCGGGTGGGCTGCCCGTCCATCCTCAAGAGCGAAGAGTTGGACGAAAAGACGCAACGGCCGAAAGCCGAGATCGACCCGCTGTTGTGCACCGGCTGCGAGGTCTGCTTGCAGGTCTGCCCGCGCAACGCCATCTACCGGCCGGAGGTGAGCCATGTCTAGCGTCAACTTTCTGTTTGTTGGGGTTGGCGGCCAGGGGATCCTGACCGCGTCGGACATTGCGGCCGAGGTGGGGCTGGCGGCCGGGTGGGACGCCAAAAAATCGGAAATTCACGGCTTTTCCCAGCGCGGCGGCGTGGTGGAGAGCCACGTCCGCTGGAGCGAGCGGGTCGGCTCGCCGATGGGCGAAAAGGGGACCATCGACTATCTGATCAGCTTTGAGATTCTGGAAGCGGCCCGTTTTATCGACTGGCTCAAGCCGGCCGGCATCGTGGTCACCAACACCCAAAAGCTGGTGCCCATGTCGGTGAGCAGCGGCGGCTTTACCTATCCCAGCGCGGAGGAGATCAGCGCTTCGCTCAAGTCGCGGGCCGGCAAGGTGATCCGGGTGGATGCGTTGGGGATTGCGGAGCGGCTGGGCAACGCCCGAATGGTCAACACCATCGTGTTGGGTGCGCTCTCCAGCCATCTGGACATGGCTCCCGAAACCTGGCTAAACGTGATCGAGCGGCGGGTGCCGCCCAAGTACGTAGAGTTGAACCGGCAAGCATTCTGGGAAGGGCGTTCGATCCTCGAATAGCACTGCTTCACCCTTCCCTGTTGCTGAGCCCCGCCCATCCTTTCCCTGTTGGCGGGGCTTTTTTTACCATCGGCTCAGTATTCACCTCAGAGATCGCCGAGCACGCTGAGAAACAGCAATCAACCCGGCGCGCTCAACGAGAGATCAGAGTAGTCTGTGGTTCAATTCTTTTCGACTTGCAGAACATTTGGTCGCCAAAGGTTTTTCTGATAGACTAGTGGTGGGGAAACCAAGATGAAGGTAGCTGTAGGCACGCAAAATCCGGTCAAGATCGCGGCCGTCCGCGCCATTGTCGCCCGAACCTGGCCCACGGCCGAGGTGCAGGGCGTGGCGGTGGACAGCGGGGTCAGCGCCATGCCGTTGAGCGACGACGAATGCATCGCCGGGGCACACAGCCGGGCGGCGTCCGCCATGGCAACATTGGATGCCGATCTGGGGCTGGGGCTGGAAGGGGGCGTGCACCCCATCAACGGCCAACTCTATCTCACCGGCTGGGTGGTGGCGGTGGATCGCCACGGCCGGCAGGGGATTGGCAGTTCGGTGCGCATGCCCTTGCCGCCGGCCGTCTCGGCCGCCGTGTCGGCCGGGGAAGAGCTGGGCCCGCTGATGGACGAACTGACCGGCCGGGAGCAAACCAACCACGAGGAAGGGGCCATCGGTATTCTGACCTGCATGCTGATGACCCGCCAGCGCAGCTTTGAGGCCGGGGTGGCCTACGCGCTGGTCCCCTGGCTGAACCCAAAATGGTATTGGAACGGGAACCGATAGATGGCACTGGAACTGCACGAGCTTATCACCGAGATCGACAGCGCGGCCGAGGCGCTGGCCACGCAACACGCCGAGTATCGCACGCTAGCGCGGGATGCGCTCGGCCGGCTGGAGGCATACTCGGAGCAGTTGGACTTGCTGGCAAAAAAAGCGGGAACGGCACGGGAAAAACTGGGAGGGCTTTGGCGGGGTGCCGTCCCGGCCGGCGAGCCGATCAACGCCGCCTTTGACCCGCCGGCCGACCTGCCCTCGATCGAGCACGTCATCGCCACCGACGGTTCGCAGATCTTTCCCGACCGGCACGGTATTGCCCATTATGCGCTGGTCAATGTGGGGGCCATTCACCTGCGGCCGGACAGCGGACTGGCGCCGGTCACGCGGACTTTTCCCGAACTGTTTTACGGCAACCGACTGCGCGACGACGAAAAAGCCGAGGCGCTGGAAGTGGCCGACATCAGCCGGGAGCGTGACCAGCGCGAGCTGGAAAAGCTGGTCGAGTTGAGCGCCGCGCAGAACAGCCCCGCGGTCGCGCTGATGGATAGCCCGCTGCTGCTCTGGATTCTGCAGCCCGACCCACAGAAAGAGTTGTTGGACTGGTTTATCAAGCAACTGTGGCGCGCACGGCAGGCTGGCGTGCTGCTGGCAGGCTATGTGGACCGGCCGGGGAGCAGGGGCGTCGCCGACCTACTGGCTCTGGCCCCGCTGGACGATAACCAGATCACCCAGGCAAACCTGGCTGCCTTCAAGGAGATGCCCGACCGTTCGTTTTTCCGCGTCCGGTTGAAACCCGGTCAGCGATCGGCGCTCTTTGTCAGCGACTCCCCCTTCAACCGCAAGTATCTGTCCCCGCTGGACCCCGAATTCGAGATCGCGTTCTTTTACCTCAACGTGGGGCAGGATGATGACCCGGTCATCGCCCGCGTCGAGACGCCCTGCTGGGTGGCCCGCGACCCGCTGCGGCTAGGCCAGTTGCACGCGGCCGTCTGGGAGCAGTGCCGTGCCCCCGGCCGCTACCCGTACGTGCTGGCCCGCGCCCACGAGGTGGCGGTGGTTACCCAGGAGCAGCGGCGCGAACTGGAAAACATACTGGCGGCCGCCATGCTGGCCCGCGGCCTGCGGCCGGAGCAGTCGGCCAAGTCGGTGCTCAAATCATTGACGGCCGGATAAAGGAGTGAACAGGTGAAATCCTCTCGCATTATTCCTCTCGCCATCTCTCTCGTGATGGCACTGGTCGCCGCCGTAGCCCTGGTGTGGGCCTTTGCCGAGGAGCCGCTCACCTTCCGCGACCCGTACACCGGCTTGCCGGGGGCCGAGGAGATCAGCACCATCCACGACGACCTGACCTACGTGCTGGCGCTGGCGGCCGGCTTTACCGTCACCGACAGCAAGACCATCCGGCTCTGGAATCAACTGGTGGACTCGGAGGTGCTGGGCGCAGGCAACCCGGTCAGCTATACCAACTGCAGCGGCGCGTTCTATCCAGAGCCGGACGCCGACATCATCTGCGGCACCCGGCCGCACTCACGCCAGATCTGGCCTCAATGGAGCGCCGTCAAGGACCCGGATAGCTGCACCACCTCCCGCTTTGGCCCCTACTCCCCCTTCTTTCACTTTCCCCACAACACGCCGGACGAATTGGGCGCGCTGCACGACTGGGGCTGGGGGCTGACCGACCAACTGGTGGGCTACGAGGCGTACGCCTGGGGCATACCGGGCGATCTGACCGTGATGAACGCACGCTGTCTCTACACCCGGCCGGCGGTCATCACCACCGGGCTGGAGGCCGGCTCGCTGGAGGCCTTTGCCACCTATCTTCACTCGCTGGGCGACCACTACTCGCACCGCGAATGCATTGCGGCGCTGGACGATTGGGGCGAGTTCGGGATGCCGTGGGCGACGCACACGGTGCCGCCCATCGACCCGGACATCCCCGCGTGCAACTACAACCCGGCCAACCCGCAACCGGACGACGTCCACGGCCGCGAGTTTTACACCTACACCGATTCCCTGCGCACCGACGAGGCGATCCAGCACATCTACCAGGAACTGGTCTCGCGCAGCCTGCAAAAAGAGGGGGTCTATTTCCCCATCGGCATGAACCGGCCGATCTCCGGCACTGAGGCGCTGGGCGACATGCTTGACCGGTTTGTCCACCAGTGGGACTTTGCGCAGCCGGCCGAGCGCCGCGCGCTGGCGGACGAGATAGCCGGCCTGATTCTGGCCCGGCGGCTGCCGGCCCGGCACACGATCCTGCCGCTGGTTTTCATGCAATGGTCACAGGAGGGATGATGGCAGAAACCGCAACCGCAATCCCGGTCGGCCGGCTGCTGCGGGCCAACGCCACCAGCTTTGTGCTGGGCTGCCGGATGAGCGAAACGGACGAAGTGAGCTTTGGCGCGCTGGTGCGGGTCGCAACCGGGACCGGGCTGGCGATCTTTGGCCTGGTGTACGACATGGTCGTGTCCGACGACCTGATGGTCAAGCAACTGGCGGTCACCGACATGGCGGCCGAGCAGTGGCAGGACCAGTTGCAGCGCCGCACCCCCATCGAGATGAGCGTGCTGGCGGCCGGCTACCGCGACTCCGGCGGCACGATCCACCGGCGGGTCCCGCCCCGGCCGCCGCTGACCCTGGAACACATTATGCTCTGCTCGCCCGACGAAGTGCGCGCCTTTACCGAGCAACTGGGATACTTTCGGCTGGTGCTGCGCCAGCGCCAGCTCGACGTGCCGGTGGAGCAGTTGATGGTGGCGCACATCGCCCAGGCCTACGCAGCCCGCGGAAACGACGACGCGTGGACCTTGCGGGCGGCCGGGGAGCTGATCGCCCAATTGCGTGACGACTATGCCACGCTGCTCCCATTGCTGGAAGCGCTGGGCGACGCGCTGCCGGGGCTGGAGGTGCAGTCATGACCGAACACGAACCCATCGGCTACATCGTGGGCGGCAACCTGCGGGACGGGCTGCGGGTGCGGCTGACCGTGCCAGCCCATCAGTTGCAGGAAGGCAGCTTTGTGGTCTGCGACAGCGCCAACTGGCGCTTTTACGGGCTGGTCACCGACCTGGAGTTGGGGGCCACCGACCCGCGCTTTGCCGACGAAAAGACCGACCGGCTCGACCCGGCGCTGGCAAACCTGCTGTACGGCAATACCCTGTTCACCACCATGGAGGTTTACTCCACGCTGATGCTGGACCGCGGCCCGGACGACCCACGGGAGAACCTCCACTGGCAGGGGCAGATCGACGCCGGGCTGATCGACCGGCCGGCACCCCGGCCGGTCAAGACCGTGCCCGCCCACCACGCACCGGTGCGGATGGCGGATGCCGGCGACGTGGCCGAGATTTTTGGCAAGGACGAGCCGGGGCAATTCGTTGTTGGGTACACGCTGGAGCAAAACCACCCCGTGCGGCTGGACCTGGCCCGCTTTGTCAAGCGTTCCAGCGGCATTTTTGGCGCTACCGGCACCGGCAAAAGCTTTCTGGCCCGGCTGATGCTGGCCGGGTTCATCAAGGCCGGTGAGGCCGACAAAAAGATGGCCTCGGTGCTGGTGTTTGATATGCACAACGAGTATGGCTTTGACGACACCGACGAGAACGACCGGCCGGTGTTGGGGCTCCAATCGCTATTTGGGCCCAAGGTGCAGATCGCCGCGCTGGGCAAGGGGACCCAGGTGCGGGGCAAAAACCCGGATTTCACCCTGGAGCTGGGGATGCGCGAAATCCGGACATCGGACGTGATGCTGCTGGCAGAGGCGCTCAATCTGACCGAGACGGCCGCCGATGTGTTCAACGCGCTGCGACGCGACTGGGGCGACCGCTGGTTTGAGCGCTTTGTTGCGCTGGAAGCGGGCGCAACCATCACCACCGACGAGGGCAAGAGCATAGCGGCACCCAACAGCCCGGCCGGCTGGGCCCAATCGGCCGGCATCCACCCCGGTTCGGCCGAGGCGCTCCATCGCCGCCTGAAACGAATTGCGGACAAGGAGTACATTGTGACCGAGCCGGCCGTGGACGCGGTACAGGCGATTGTGGACCGGCTGGAAAACGGCCGGCACGTCGTGCTGAGCTTTGGCAAATACGAGAGCGACCTGGACTATCTGCTGGTCACCAACATCCTCACCCGCCGCATCCGCGAGCGCTGGGTGGAAAAGACCGAGCAGTTCCGCTCCGGCCACGCGCCGGCCGCCCCCCGGCCACTGGTGATTGTGGTGGAGGAGGCACACAAGCTGCTCAATCCGCGCCTGTCCACCCAGACCGCCTTTGGCACCATCGCCCGCGAGTTGCGCAAGTACAACGTCACCCTGCTGATCATCGACCAGCGGCCGAGCGGCATCGACGACGAGGTGATGTCCCAGCTTGGTACCCGGATCACCGGCTGGCTGGGGGACGAGGACGACATCCGCTCGGTGCTCACCGGGTTGAGCGGCCGGGACAAGCTGCGCGGCATGCTGGCCCGCCTGCGGGAAAAGGAAGAAGTGCTGCTGCTGGGCTGGGGGGTGCGGATGCCCATCCCGGTCCAGTCGCGCCGCTACGACAAAGAGTTCTGGGAGGCGACCAAGGCCGGCCGGCGCTTTGGCGGAGAGCTGCCCGACCTGAACCAAACGAACGAGGAGTTGTTCGGTCTATGACCTTTGAGGGAAACCCATGCCCGTTCGAATAGCACACTTTGCCGACGCCCACATCGACATGGCCAACTACGGCCGGTACGACCCGGACACGCTGTTGCCGGTCCGCGTCACCGACTTTCTCAAGTCGCTGGACACCATTGTGGAGACGGCCATCGAAGAGCAGGTGGACCTGGTGCTGTTTGCCGGCGACGCCTACAAGGATCGCAACCCCCACCCCACCTTTCAGCGCGAGTGGGGCCGGCGGATCATGCGCCTCAGCCAGGCCGGCATCCCGGCCGTGCTGCTGGTGGGCAACCACGACGTCTCCCCGGCCGCCGGCCGGGCCCACACGCTGGCCGAGTTTGACACGCTGGCCGTGCCCAACGTCCACATCGCCGACCGCCTGCGCTGCTACGGGCCGGCCGAATTGAACGTCCCTCTCCAACTCATCACCATCCCCTGGGTGCCCCGCTCCCACCTGATCGCCCGCGGCGACACGGCCGGCAAGTCGCTGGAAGACGTGTTCCTGGCAATTGAGGACCGGGTGACCGAAATCGTTGATCAGCTGTTGGCCAAGGCCGACCCGGACCTGCCCACCGTGCTGAGCGCCCACGCCAGCGTCCACGGAGCCAAGTACGGCAGCGAGCGGATGGTGATGCTGGGCAACGAACTGGTACTGGGGCAGGCGCTGGTGCGGGACGAGCGGCTGGATTACGTGGCGCTGGGCCACATCCACAAGCACCAAAACCTCAACCCGGACGGCCATCCCCCGGTGGTCTATCCCGGCTCCATCGAGCGGATTGACTTTGGCGAGGCCAAGGAGGCCAAAGGCTTTGTGCTGGCGGAGGTCAGCCGGGGCAAAACCGAGTGGGAGTTTGTGCCGCTCAAGACCCGGCCGTTCGTGGACCTGGCGGTAGCCCCGCAGCGGGCCGAGACCGCCACCGACGAGATACTCGCCAGCCTGCCCCGGCCGGAAAAGCTGGAAGGGGCCATCGTCCGGCTGCAGATCAGCTACCCGGCCGATTGGGAGACGCAGATCGACGACGCCGCCATCCAGCGGGCGCTGGCCCCAGCGCTGGAAGCCAGGCTGGTCAAGAACCGGCAGACCGAGAACCGCGCCCGCCTGCCGGACACGGCCGGGGTGGAAACCCTCGCACCGGCCGAGCTGCTGGCGCTGTACTGGAAGGCCGAGGGGACCGACCCGGCCGAGGCCGAGCAGTTGCAGGCGCTGGGGCAGGAGATCATACGGACCGTGGACCAGGGGGTCAGCACATGATTCCAATCAGGCTTGAGTTGGAGAATTTCCTATCCTACCGGCGGCCGGTTGAACTGGATTTTACCGGGCTGCAACTCGCTTGCATCGCCGGTGAGAACGGCGCGGGCAAGTCGTCGCTGCTGGACGCCATCACCTGGGTGCTGTTTGGCAAATGCCGCGCCCCCGGCCGGGACGACGTCGTCAACCGGCAGGCCATTGCGCACGGGGAGGCGGCGCGGGTGCAACTGGACCTGATGCTGGAAGGGCAGACCTACCGCGTGCTGCGCTTGCAGCCGGCCGGCAAGACCGGCCTGCTGGAATTGCAATTGGCCGTCGACGATGGCAACCCCGCTACTCACGGGATGCTTCACTGGAAATCGCTCACCGAATCGACTCAGACGCAAACCCAGGCCCGGCTGGAAGAGATTCTGCGCATGAACTATGAAACGTTCACCAACGCCAGCTTTTTGCTGCAGGGCCGGGCCGACGAGTTCACCGTCAAACGGCCGGGGGAGCGCAAGCGCATCCTGGGCGACCTGCTGGGGGTGAGCCACTGGGAGAGCTACCGGGAGGAGGCGGCCGACCGGCGCAAGGAGTTGGAGAAAGAGCTGGCGGCCGTCGCGGCCCGCCTGGCCGAGATCGCGGCCGAGTTGGAACAGGAGCCGGAACGACAGAAGCGACTGGAGGCTGCCAAGGCAGAGCACGCGGCCGCCGCCAGGCAGCGGCAGGCACAGGAGCAACTGGTTCAATCCATCCAGGCGTACGAGGCGGCCGTCGGCCGGTACCGGGCGCTGATCCAGACGCTGTCCAACGGCCTAACCCAGGCCCGCGGTGCGCAGGAGCGCCTGGCGGCGACCCGCGCCCAGCGGCAGGCCGAGCGGGACGGTTTCCAGACCATCCTGGATCAGGCCGAAAAGATCGAGGAAGCCTACGCTGCCTGGCAACGTGCGGCCGCCGATCTCCAGGCGTGGGAGGCCAAATCGGCCAACTGGAACCGAATCAACACACAGCGCCAGCAGGCCGTGGTGACCGTTGAGCGGGAACGCAGCCGGCTGGGGCAGGAGCAGGCCCAATTGCAGGAGATGCGCGCCCAGGCGGCCGAGCGCGGCCAACAGCGTGAGGTCATCGCGGGCAAGTTAAAAGCCGCACAGGCAGAGGTCGCCGCGCTGCGCCAGCAGTTAGCCGGCCGGGAGGGCCTCCAGGCGCGGCTGGGCGAGTTGCAGAGCGAGATGGGGGCCATCAAGGGGGACCAGCCGCGGCTGAAGCAAGAGATGCAAAAGCTCAAGGGGCGCCAGGTCCAGTTGCAGGCGGAGGAGGGCGGCCGCTGCCCGTTGTGCGATCAGGAGTTGACGCTGGATCACCGCGCGGCCGTCATCGCCCAAATCGAAGAGGAAGGGCAGAGGCTGGCCGACCAGTTCCGCGAGAATGATAACCAACTCAAGCTGCTGGATGACGAGTTGAAGGGCGTGCGGATCGGTCTGGAAAAGCTGGCCGAGGTAGAGCGCGCGTTGCGATCGGCCGAGCGGACCGAGACGGCCGCCCAAACCCAACTGAACGAACTGGACCGGGCGCTGGCAGAATGGGAGGGGACACACCAGCCGCGGCTGGCGGCGGTGGAAGCCCGACTGGCCGAGGGAACCATCGCGCCGGAAGCCCAGGCGCAACTGGCCGAGTTGGACACAGCGCAAGCCGCCCTGGAGTATGACGCTGAGGCGCACGCGGCCGCCCGCAAGGCGGCCGACGAGTTGGCCCCGGCGCAGGATGCCCACCAGAGATTGGGGGAAGCGCGGGCCGCGCTCCGGCCGCTGGAGGCCAGCTTGCAGGACCTGGACCGCCAGATCACCGAGCAGCAGGCGCAGACTGAAACATTGGAAAAACAACGGGCCGAGGCGCAGGTGGAACTGGAGCAGTTGGGACCTGCCCCGGCCGCGGAGTTGATCCTGGCTGAGCGCGAACTCAATCAGTTGCGTGAGCAGGAGGTGGTGGCCAGCAAGTCCATTGGCGCGGCCGAGCAGGCCCTGCACGCGCTGGCCCAGTCGCGCGAACAGCGCACCCGCCTGGCGGACCAACGCAAAGAGGTCGCGCAAACCATCGGCCAACTCAAGACGCTCGAACGGGCTTTCGGCCGGAACGGCGTGCAAGCTCTGCTGATCGATCAGGCGCTGCCGGCGATTGAGGAAAGCGCCAATCAACTACTCGACCGGCTGACCGGGGGCGAGATGCGGGTGACCTTTAGCACCCAGCGGCAACTCAAAAGCCGCGATGCGCTGGCGGAGACGCTGGACATCCACATTGCGGACAATGCCGGCGAACGGCCGTATGAAATGTATTCCGGCGGCGAGGCGTTTCGGGTCAACTTTGCTATCCGCATTGCGCTCTCCCGGCTGCTGGCCCAGCGGGCTGGCGCCCGGCTGCAGACGCTGGTGGTCGACGAGGGGTTCGGCAGCCAGGACCCGGAGGGCCGCCAACGGTTGATCGAGGCGATCAACACCATCCGGCCAGATTTCGCCAAGGTGCTGGTCATCACCCACATCGACGAACTGAAAGAAGCCTTCCCCGCCCGCATTGAGGTCATCAAAGGGCCAGATGGCTCGCAGATAAACCTGATCTAGTTCCGGGCCCCACCTGACCAGCCCTCAGCGGAGAAAGCTGGCCGTCTCCTCCTGCCCCTTTACAAGTAACCCTTATGGTTCACCCTCAAAATATCCGATTGTTCTATTGTTACCCATAAGTAATTTCTATACACCTTTTTTGAATCATATGCTATACTGCCCTGCGTGAGTCTGCGTCTCCATCCTCAGCCGGCGCCAGGCCGGGTGGAGATGTGCTTGACAGTAGCGAGCAATAAAAATGGAGGAGGGTATCGAGTGATGATTGATTCTGACTTGCATGCAAGCATCAAGGCAAGGGGAATCTCGCGGCGCGAATTCCTCAAGTTTTGCAGTGTGATGACGGGGGTGCTGGCGCTGCCGCACACCGTCAAACCCAAGATCGTCGCTGCGCTAGAGGCACCCAAGCGCACGCCAGTCATCTGGCTCGAGTTTCAGGATTGCGCCGGCTGCTCAGAATCATTTCTGCGCTCATCGCGTCCCAGCGCGGCCGACGTGGTGCTGGATGTGCTCTCGGTGGACTATCACGAGACCATCATGGCCGCCTCCGGCCATCTGGCCGAGGAGGCCAAGGGACACACCATCCAGGCCGGCGGCTACCTGCTGGTGGTGGAAGGGGCCATTCCTGTCGCAGAAGACGGCATCTACTGCACCATCGGCGGCCGGTCGTCGGTGGACATCCTGGCGGAGGCAGCGGCCGGGGCAATTGCGGTGGTAGCGGTAGGCAACTGCGCCGCCTTTGGTGGCATCCCCAAGGCATCCCCCAACCCCACCGGCGCGGCTTCGGTGATGGAGCTGGTCAAAGATAAGCCGGTCCTCAACCTGCCTGGCTGCCCAATGAACGCGGTCAACCTCACGGCCACTGTGGTCCACTTTCTCACCTTTGGCGAGCTGCCGGCGATGGATGACCTCCACCGGCCGCTGTTTGCCTACGGCCACCGCATCCACGACAATTGCGAACGGCGCGGTCACTTTGACGCCGGCGAGTTTGTCCGCGAGTGGGGTGACCAAGGCCACCGCCAGGGCTGGTGCCTGTACCAGATGGGCTGCAAGGGCCCCATCAGCTTCCACAACTGCCCGGCCGTCCGCTGGAACGAAGGGGTGAGTTGGCCCGTGCAGGCCGGGCACGGCTGCATTGGCTGCTCCGAGCCGGGCTTTTGGGAGTTGGGTGCGTACAACACGGTGGAAATCCACGATTTTGCGCCGCCCGCCACCTACCCCTCCGTGGAGCAACCGGAACAGGACATCTCGCCGGTCAGCGCTGGGCTGATTGGTGGCGCGGCCGGGCTGGCAATTGGCGCAGCCGCCGTGGCAGCCTACAAACAGCTTTCCCGGCCGGAAGAAGCACCGGGCGAGGAGTAATTGCCATGTCATTGAACCGCAAAGAGTTCCTCAAACTGACCGGTGCCGGTCTGGGGGGAGCACTCGTGCTGGGCTTGCCGGCCGCAGGAGAAGCCGCGGCCGGCGGGGACAGTGACGCCGGGAACCATGCCGCCATGCTCTACGATACCACCCTGTGCATTGGTTGCCGGGCCTGCCAGACAGCCTGCCGGGAGTGGAACCAGACCACGGTGGAAACAGACCTCACCGGTTTATACGACGCGCCGCAGGAACTTTCCGGCGACACCTGGACCTTGATCCAGATCTACGAGGGCGAATCCGAGCGCTCTTTTGTCAAACATCAATGCATGCACTGCCTGCACCCCGCCTGCGTCAGCGCCTGCCCCGCCCGCGCCCTGGAAAAGGCGGAGAACGGCCCGGTCGTGTACGATGCCAAACGCTGCATTGGCTGTCGCTACTGCATGGTCGCCTGCCCCTTCCGCGTTCCCCGCTACGAGTGGGACGAGGTCCTGCCCAAGATTGTCAAGTGCACCTTTTGCAGCGACCGGCTGGCGGTGGGCGACGGGCCCAACTGCGCCGAGTGGTGCCCGGTGGGCGCGCTCATCTGGGGCACCCGCGACGAACTGATAACCGAAGCCGAAAGACGGCTGGCGGCCGAGCCTGACAGGTACGTCAACCACATCTACGGCTTGCACGACGCTGGCGGCACCTCCGTCCTCTACCTCTCCCACGTCCCCTTTGAAAAGATCGGGCTTCCGGAACTGGGCGACGAGCCCATGCCGGGCCTGAGCGAAAGAATGGGGAGCGTGGTTTTGCCCGGCCTGATCGTGGGTGTGCCCATCTTGCTGGCAGGCATCCGCTACCTGAAGAGGAAGGAGGCGACAGAATGACCACCCTGACGCAGAAAAAATCCGGCCTTCCCGCCAGCTACATTGTGCTCGGGTTGCTAACCCTGCTCGGGGTTGGGCTGGCAATTTACCGGCTCGTCGTCGGACTTGGGCCCACCACCAACTTGAGTGACAGCTACCCTTGGGGGCTCTGGATCACGCTGGACGTCTTTCTCATCCCAATCGGCGGCGCCGCCTTTACCACCTCGTTTATCGGCCACTACTTTGACGACCGACGGTATCACGCCGTGGTCCGCCCGGCCGTGATGCTTGGCTTCTTGTGCTACACGCTGGTCGCCATCATCCTCATCGTCGATCTCGGCCGGTGGGACCAGTTCTACAGCTACCTCATCCCCAACCGGATGAACTACCACTCGTTCCTCTGGGAGGTCGCAATGGCCGTCCTCCTTTACACACTGATCCTCGCGTTAGAGATCGCGCCCATCTTCTTGGAGAAATGGAACATCCAGGCACCGTTGCGCTTTTTGCAGCGGGCCATGCTCATCATTGCCGGCCTTGGCGTGGTGATTTCCAGCCTTCATCAGTCCTCCATCGGCCACCTATTTCTGATGATGCCCAACAAGCTGCACCCCATCTGGTGGACCCCCCTGTTGGGCCTGCAATACCTGCTGCAAGCGGTGTTTGGCGGCCTGGCGATGGCGGCCGTGGTCATCACCCTCACCTGGAAAAGGGTAGGGCACAAACTCGACAAGACGCTGCTAACCAAGATGGGCAAGCTGATCCGAATCCTGATCTCCATCTACCTCGCCATCACGGTCATCGGCTGGCTGGCGGAGGGCGACCTCGGCCGGCTGTTCACAGATGGCGCTTACAGCCTGCTCATCTGGGCCGAACTCGTCGTTGCGGTCATTGTCCCGCTGGCAATCCTGTTTACCGGCCTGGGCAAGCGCAGCGACGGCGTCTTTTGGGCCAGCGTCTTTGTCGTCCTGGGGCTCTTCCTGAACCGGCTGATTGTGAGTTGGATTGGGCTGGCGGTGCCAGCCTGGGCAACCTATGTGCCATCCTGGATTGAGATTGCGATAAGCGTAGGGTTTTTTGCAGGCGCGTACCTGGTTTACGACCTCGTGGCCCGCAACTTTACCCTCTTCCCTGAACATCACTAAAGCATTTGAGGAGATAGCAATGGCCAAAATTGCAATTGACCCCATCACCCGAATTGAGGGACATCTCAGAGTAGAAGTTGAGGTTAACGACGGCGTGGTGACCGATGCCTGGGCTTCCAGCACCATGTGGCGCGGCATTGAACTGATTCTGAAAGGGCGAGACCCGCGCGAGGCCTGGACGTTCACCCAGCGCATCTGCGGTGTCTGAACGACCGTACACGCACTCTGCTCCGTGCGAGCAGTCGAAGATGCCCTCGGGATTCAGGTTCCCAACAACGCCCGCATCCTGCGCAACATCATTGAAGGGATTCAGTACGTGCAGGACCATGTGGTCCATTTTTACCACCTGCACGCATTGGACTGGGTTGACATTGTCAGCGCGCTGGAGGCCGACCCGGCCGCTACCTCCCAGCTCGCCCAATCCATCTCGGACTGGCCCAAGTCCAGCGCCGACTACTTCCAGGGCGTCCAGGACCGGATAGCGGCGTTCGTCGCCAGCGGCCAACTGGGGCCGTTTGCCAACGCCTACTGGGGCCACTCGGCCTACAAGCTACCGCCGGAAGCCAACCTGATGGCGGTGGCCCACTACCTGGAAGCGCTGGATTGGCAGCGCGACGTGATTCGAGCCCACGCCTTGCTGGGCGGGAAAAACCCCAACCTGCAGACCTACCTGGTGGGCGGCATGTCCACGCCGGTGGACCCCACCAGCCAGGCCGCGCTCAACGCCGACAGCCTCGCCTTCCTGCAGGGGCTCTTTGCCAAGGCCAAGGAGTTTGTGGACAAGGTCTACCTGCCCGATGTGCTGGCGGTCGCCCCCTTCTACCTTGAATGGGCCGGCTACGGCGAGGGCATTGGTAATTTTCTGTCCTACGGCGACTTTGCCGATGCCAGCGGCACACCCTGGCTGCCTGCGGGCGTCATCCTGAACCGGGACCTGAGCACCGTCCACCCGGTGGATCAGAAAGAGATCGCCGAGTACGTCATCGCACGCCTGGTACGAGTACGACGATGAAAGCAAGGGGCTGCACCCGTGGGATGGCGAAACCCGGCCGAAATACACCGGCCCGAAACCGCCCTACGATTTCCTCGACACTGACGCCAAGTACACCTGGATGAAGGCACCGCGCCTGGCCGACATGCCAATGGAAGTCGGCCCGCTGGCCCGCATGCTGGTGGCCTATGCTTCTGGGCACCAGCGGGTGCAGGAGGTGGTCAACTCGGTGCTGGAGACACTGGGTGTGGGGCCGGAGGTGCTCTTTTCCACCCTCGGCCGGACGGCCGCCCGCTGCATTGAGACCGTGCTGGTGGCAGAGAAACTGGCCGACTGGACCGGCGAGTTGATAGCCAGCATGGCGGCCGGCGATCTGGACATCCACGCAGGGCCGTGGAACCCCGACGACTGGCCGGCCGAGGCCAAGGGGTGGGGCTTTACCGAAGCCCCCCGCGGCGCCCTGGGCCACTGGATCCACATCAAGGACAAGATGATCTTTAACTACCAGGCCGTCGTCCCCTCCACCTGGAACTCGTCGCCGCGCGACGCGGCCGGCGCTCCTGGACCCTACGAGGCAGCGCTGATTGGCACACCCATTGCCGATCCTGAGAAACCGCTGGAGGTGTTGCGCACCATCCACAGCTTTGATCCGTGCATGGCCTGCGGCGTCCACGTCATGGATGCCACCGGCAAGGAGATCACGCAGGTGACGGTGAAAGCAGGCAGCTCCTGCTAGGCTCGCCGATTTAGCAACCACTATGAGAGGGGCGCGAGGCTATCGCGCCCCTCGTTGTTGATGATCGATCCACCTCAAATCAACACACTGATCCTCGGCGTCGGCAACATCCTGCTCTCGGACGAAGGGGTTGGCGTGCGCGTGGTGGAAAGGCTCAACGCAGAATACCAGCTCCCGCCTGGAGTACAGACGCTGGATGGCGGCACGTTGGGCATGGACCTGCTCTACTATCTGGAGGGGGTGCAGAACCTGCTGATCGTGGACGCGGTAGAGACGGGCGCAGAGCCCGGCACCCTGCTGCGCCTGGAGGGAGAAGAGGTGCCATCCTTCCTCTCGATCAAAATGTCACCGCACCAGATTGGCGTCTCGGACATGCTGTTTGCCGCCAAACTGAAAGGGATAGATCCGCCCCACATCGTCCTGTGGGGGGTCCAGCCGGCCAGCCTTGAGATTGGACTGAAACTCTCCCTGGCCGTCAGCGCACAGATGGACACGCTGTTGCAGAACGTGGTCCAGGAGCTGATCCGCTGGGGCAAAACGCCCGCGCCCAGGGCCTAGAGGATTAGCGTGAGCAGCGGCCGCGGCAGTTCGGCCGTCAAGTCATCCGGAAGCGGGGCGGCAAAAGCCCGCCCCGGTGTTTCGTTTGACTCTGGCAGCGCGATCCGGCGGGCGTGCAACATCAGCCTCCCGGCCGCTTCTCCTTGCCGGCCGTATAGCCGGTCTCCCAGGATGGGCGCACCCAGCGCGGCCAGATGAACGCGCAACTGGTGAGTCCGGCCGGTCTGTGGCCAAAGCGTCACCAATTGCACCCCCTCAGCCTGACCAAGCACCCGGTAGCGGGTTACCGCCCGCCGGCCGCCGCGCTCGGCGACCGCCATCATATCCCGCCGCCGGGGGTGCCGGCCGATGCGCAATTCGATGGTCCCTTCAGCCGCCAGTCGGCCGCCGGCCGGGACCAGCGCCAGATACTCTTTGGTCACCGTGCCAGCCTTGAAAGCCGCGTCGAGATAGCGGTTGACGGGACCGGGGCGCGCTAGGAGCACCACGCCGGAGGTGTCGCGGTCGAGGCGATGGAAAAGCGTCACCTCCCCAAATCGCGGCCGGGCCAGTTCCAGCAGGCCAGAGGGCCGGCCGGGGCGGACACTGTGAGCGAGCAGTCCGGCCGGCTTGTTCACCGCAATCAACTCGTCGTCCTGCACAACAATCCAGGCGTCGTCGAAAGCAACCGGGGGGAGCGGCTTGTCGGCCGGAGGGGCCAGAATTTCCACACGGTCGCCATCCCGCACCTGCCAGGAGGCCAGCCAGACCACCTGCCCGTTGACCAGCACCTGCCGGCCGTTGATCAGCGCCGCAACCGCCCGCCGGCCCCAGCGCGGGAAATTCCGCCGCAGAACCCGATCCAGCCGGTCCGGCTGGGCAAGCCCCCGCAGCACCAATTCCACCGGCCGATCCAACTCCACCCCGAACTACTCCTGCGACGGCCGGGGCCGAACCAGGCCGGGGATGGCGCGCAGCTCGGGGCTGCGCAGGAGCAGCAGCACCAGCACGTACACTGCCACGCCCAGCGCGCCGGCCACGGCCACCGAGATCGCCGTGGCCAAACGGCCGTCGCCAAACGGCAGCAGCGCGCTCAACCCCCAGACCACAAGCCAGAGCAGCCCGGTGCCTACCATCGCCCGGCCGGTGGCAGTTAGCACCGCCCGATCGAGCACGCCGCCCAGCCGGCGTTGCGCCAACCACAGCAGCAGGCCGGACTCCACCCAAAAGCCCACCGTGGTGGCGGCCGCCAGCCCACGGTGGCCCAGCGATCCAATCAATGCATAGCCCAAACCAATGCTGATGCTCTGTCCCAGCGCAGCCGCCAGCATGGGGGTCACCGTGTCCTGCTGGGCGTAAAAGAGCCGCGCGCCAATCTCCAGCAGCGCCTCCCCTACCAGCCGGACGCTAAAAACCACCAAGGCCGCGTGGACCAACGATACCGCCTGGGCATCAAACGCCCCGCCGATGAGCGAAACCAGCCAGTCGCCCAACAAAATCAGCAGCGCGGCCGACGGCACCGTCAACGTGAGCACCACTCGCAGGGCCGCATTGATTTTGCGCCGGAAACCATCCCAATCACCCGCGCTGGCCAGCTCCGCAAAGGTGGGAAAAAAGACCTGGGCCACGGCCGTGCCAAAGAGCGTCTCCGGCAACTGCATCAGCCGCCAGCCCCAGAAATAGGCGCTCAGATGGCCGTCCGGAAGGCGAGAGCCCAGCCGCACGAAAAAAACGTCCGCCAGTTCTACCAGGCCGAGCGAGGCCAGCCGCGGCAGCATGAGCCACCCGACTCGCCGCACACCGTCCATCCGCAACCCCAGCGTGGGAAAATAGCGCGCCCCGAACCGGAGCAACGCCGGGGTCTGGATTAGCAGGTAACCGGCCGCCCCCAGCACCATTCCCCAGGTCAAGCCAGTGATGCCCAGCCGGGGGGCCAGCACCAGCGCGCCAAAAATCTGGCCCAGGTTATAAAAGATGGGGGCAATGGCCGGCAGGAAAAAGTGCTGGTGCGCGTGCAGCACGCCCATCACGACCCCGGCCGCGCCAAAGATAAAGGTCTGCAGCAGCACAATTTGCAGCAGGCTGGCGGTGAGCGCCTGCTTGGCAGCGCCAAAGTCGGGCACCAGCCAGCGTTCGCTGATGAATTGGGCGTTGAGCCCCACCACCAGCCCCACCGCCAGCAAAATCAGCACCACGATGTTGAGTACCGCGCTGGCCAGCCGCCAACTCTCCTCGCGCGGCCGGCCGGTGAGGTATTCCGACAAGACGGGGATAAAGGCCGCCACCAAGGCCCCGCCGGCAATCAGGGTGAAGAGCAATTCCGGGGTCTGAATGGCGGCCGTAAAGGCATCGTACTCGTAACCAGCGCCAAACCGCCGGCCGATAATCCAGTCCCGCACCACCGCCAGCGCCTTGTCGCCGGCATAGGCCAGGATGACGATCAGCGTGTTGAGGGCGAGTTTCCGGTCCCGCATGGCTACCCCGTGACCGCCGGCCGCTGGCTACCCCCCGGCCGGCAGGGAAGAGATGGCCTGGCGTGCGGCCATATAGTTGGGGTTAAAGTCCAGTGCCTGCTGGTAAGCCTGGCGGGCCCCTTCCAGATTGCCCAACGCCTGCAACGCCACCCCCTTGAAATAAAAGGTCTCCTCGACCTCCAGCGTGGTCGCCAGGGTCGCTTCCGCCAGCGCCAGCACGTCGTCGTACCGGCCGACCTGATAGTAGGCCCGGTAAGGGTCAAACTGGTACCAGAGCATTCGCCAGGGCAGGCCCAGCAAGCGGGCCTGGTCGTACGCACCGGCCGCGTCGGACCACAGTTCCACACTGGCGTAACTGCTCCCCAGGTTGAACCAGGCATAGGCATCCTGCGGGTTATCATTCACCTCGTCGATGGCGATGGCGAGTGTGTTCCACAAATTCACGGTGGCGTTCATGTCGTCGCCCAGCACGGCCGCCAGGTCAGCCTCTTGTTCCGGCCGGTAGATGACGATGTACGCCCGGTTAAAATGGCGCCAGAAATCATCAAAGCGGGGATAGGGTTCGTTTTGATTGGGCCCCAGATACGAGTCCATGGTAATAAAAGCCCGGTCAAACTCATTGTAGCCGGTGACGAGCAGGTAATGCCCCATCCAGCCCAACCGGTCCGGCTCCGGGTCAAACCCCTTCTCCACCAGCACCGGAAAACCGGCCAGCAGCAGTCTCTGGATGAGATGGACGTTGCCGCCGTAGCGCAGGATTGCCTGGTAGCCCTGCTGCTGGATAAAGTCCACCATCTCGGCCGGGGTGACATTTTTGTCCTCCTGGTCCGGCTTGAGAAAGGCGGCCGCGTTCCGCTGGTCGCCGGTCCAGCCGTAGAAGCTCATCGTCATCGCCAGCGTGGCCGGACCGCAATTGTTCCACAACTGGTATTCGTGCTGAAAACCGGAGAGCAACACGGCCGCCCGCTCCAGGTCGGCCGGGGTGCTGCGCGCCGCCTGTGCTGGGCCGGGGACGTTGTGCGGGGTAAAGGTGGGGCTGGGCTGCAGCGTGGGGCTGGGCGTCGCCGTGGGCTCCGGCGAACCTTCCCGCGTGGGGGCCTGCGCCAGGGGGGTCCGGCTGGGCGACAGAGGGGTGCCGGTCGCAGTCGGAGGTGTCACCGGAAAGGTGGGCAGGGCAAAGGTCACTGCCAAATCCGGCGTGGGCAAGGTCAGTGGGTGCGGCTCGGCCGCCAGTTGCTGGACAAACTCCGGCAGCCTGGACCGGTACCGGCCGGGAATCGCGCGCAGCGCCGGCTTGACAGAGAGGGCGGCCGCAATCAGAAACAGCTCCACAACAACGATCGCGATGAGGCTCCAGAAGAGACGGCGGCGCTGGCCGATTTGGCGCTTTAACATGGAGGCTATTCTAAACCATCCTCCCCAGTTGGCAAATCTCGGTGGTGCGCGGTTGGGCACGCTCTACCTTGGAGTCAACGCCCGTCAGTGTTATAATCCTCGTGCTGCCGAGCGCGGCACAGGAAAGGTATCTGGCATATGACCGTATTGGGCATTGGCACAATGGAGCTGGTTCTCATCCTGCTCCTCATGATCCTCATTTTTGGGCCGGACCGCATCAACGAGATGGGCCGCTGGCTGGGCCAGGCATATCGACGCCTGACAGGCATCACGACCGAGGTCAACCAGCAGGTGATGGAAGTGCGGAAATCGATGAACGCGGCCGTGGATCTGCCCAACGTAACCAACCCCATCAAAGAGATGACCCGGGAGATCAACCAGATTGGGCAAAACCTCACCCAGCCTATCCAGGAGGCCAAGGCCAACGTACAGGAAATCCAGCATGGGCTGCGCTCCAAGGTGACCATGGTGCCGCCCGCGCCCCTGGCGGCCGAACCTGACCTGGAAGAAGAGGAGTAGCCACCGCATGAACTCGGCCAGCACCATCCTGATCGTCTTCCTGGCTATCATCATCATTGGGCCATCCAAACTCCCGGCCGGTGCGGAGGCACTCTGGCTGGCTCTCACCAACCTTTCTAACGCACAGCGCGGCTTGCCCACCATTTCTATGGAACAGGCCCGCCGCATTTGGCAATCGCGGCGCAGCCCCATTTTCTCGCTCATCAACCTGATGTACGCGGCCGCGGAGCACCTGGAAGAGTTGCGCCGCCGGCTGCTGGTCACCGCTGGGGTCTTTATACTTGCCGCCATCCTGGCAAGCGTGTTTGCGGACAAACTACTGGACGTCCTGCGCTACCCGGCCGGAGAGATCGAGTTGATCTTTATCCGGCCGCCAGAGATGTTTATGGCCTACTTTAACCTGGTGGTGACGGCCGGGGTGCTGGTCACCATGCCAGTCATCATCTACGAAGTGCTCCTGTTTGTAGCGCCCGCCTTTGAGAGCGACAACGAACGAAAAGCCTTCCGCCTGCTGCGCTGGGGGGCGTTCCCGGCCGTGATCGTCCTGTTTGCGGGCGGGGTGTCGTTTGCCTACTTTTTAATGCTGCCCGTGGCGCTGACCTATTTTGCCACCTTTGGCGGTGATGCGGTCACCGCACAGTGGACCATCAGCGAGTACCTCAAATTCGTCCTCAACATCCTGATCTGGATCGGCGTAGCGTTTGAGACCCCGCTGTTTGTGATGCTGCTGGCCCGCTTTGGGCTGGTAACGGCCGACCAACTCCGGCGTGGCTGGCGGATTGCGGCCGTCATCAGCGCAGTTTTGGCGGCCGTCATCACCCCCACCCCCGACCCGCTGAACATGCTCATCGTGATGGCCCCATTGTTCAGCCTGTATCTGCTTGGAGTTTTGCTGGCCCGCATTTTTGGCAAAAGGCCCGAACCGGCTTGATAACCAGGCGTTGGCTCTTTCTGTTAGCGGGCTTGATGCTGGCGGCCGGTTTGGCGTGCAGCGGCCAGCCGCCCACTCCCTTTGCCCCACCACCCGCTGCCGCGACAGCGACCCGGCCGGCGACTCTCACGCCGGCTCCGCCAACTGTCACACCCCCGCCCGACAGTGGTTGGCAGGAGGTGGCGGCCGGGCTGGAACAGCGCACCTGGCGGGTGAGCAACGCGGCCGGCGACGTAATCGAGGTGGTGCATCTGCTGCGCGTTGACCCGGCCAGTTATCACTTCGAGATTGCCTACGCGCCAGGAGAGCCCCGCATGGTACAAGAGTGGGCCGCACAGACTGGCGCGGCCGTCACGTTCAACGCGGGCTACTTCACGCCCGATCACACGGCCACCGGCCTGCTGGTGGCCAATGGCGTGGCACACGGGTCCAGTTACGGCGGTTTTGCCGGCATGCTGGCAGTCACTGCCGCCGGGGTCGAGGTACGCTGGCTGGAAAACCAGCCCTACGACCCGGCCGAGCCGTTGCAGGCGGCCGTCCAGTCGTTTCCCGTCCTCATCCAGCCGGGCGGCGTGCTGGGCTTTCCAGAAGAGGACGGCATGCCCTCGCGCCGGACGGTGACTGCGCAGGATCGCGCCGGCCGGATTCTGGTGATCGTCTGCCCAAACGGCACCTTTACCCTGCACGGGCTTGCAACCTACCTGCTCCAATCGGATCTCGACCTGGAGATAGCCTTGAACCTGGATGGCGGCACATCCACCGGCCTGATAATGGCTTACAATGAGAAGCAAATTGCCATTCCCAGCTACGTACCTGTGCCGGCTGTGGTGCAGATCAGCCCCAAATAGCCGCACACATTGCTCAAAACGCTGTTAACCGCCCGGCCGGTGGTTGACAACACTCTCCCTCCTGTTATAATCTTCCCTCGCGAGCCCCAGCCCCTGGTTGGGGTATCGGTTTGTTTGGACACCCATTCAGGGAAAGCGGTCCCCATTTGGGGAAGTGGCTGCGGAGGCAAAAGTGTACGCAATAGTTGAAAGTGGTGGTCGCCAGTACCGCGCCGAGGTAGGGCAGATCATCCAGACCGAAAAACTCCCCTATGGAGTGGGAGAGACCATCAGCCTGGAACAGGTCTTGCTGGTGGCCAATGGTGAAAATACCATGATTGGCACGCCGCACGTTGCCGGCGCTACGGTGCAGGCGACGGTGGTCAATCAACTCAAAGGCAAAAAGATCGACATCCTCAAGTACAAACCCAAAATCCGGTACCGCGTGCGGCAGGGGCATCGCCAGCAGTACACCCGGTTGCGCATTGACCAGATTGTGACGGGAGAGGAGAGCTAGCATGGCACACAAAAAAGGTGGTGGCTCAACCCGCAACGGCCGCGACAGCAAATCCAAGCGGCTGGGCGTGAAAAAGTTTGGCGGCGAGTTTGTTATTCCCGGCAACATCATCGTGCGCCAGCGGGGCACCAAGTTTCACCCCGGCGAGAACGTCGGCATGGGTCGCGATTACACGATCTTTGCCACGGCGGAAGGCTTTGTGAAATTCGAGGAAAAGCACGGCGGCCGGAAGTTCATTAACGTTTATCCGGAGCTTTAGGCCATGAAAGCAGACATTCACCCCAAATACTATCCCGATGCCAAGGTAGTCTGCAGTTGTGGGAACAGCTGGTCGGTGGGCTCCACCGCTCAGGTCATCCGCACCGACGTCTGCAACGCCTGTCACCCCTTCTTTACGGGCGAGCAGCGCATTGTGGACACCGAGGGGCAGGTAGACCGCTTTTACCAGCGACTGGAGAAGCGAGAGCAAATCCAGTCCGAAATCGACGCTCGGCGGGAAGCCATTTCCTCGGGCGAGATTTCTATTTCCACCCTCGAGTTGGGCGGCCGGACCGTCAAGGTCTTGCAGGAAGCAGGCATCGAACAGATTGCCGACCTCCTCGCGCGGCTGGATGAAGGTGACGACGCGCTGCTGGCCTTGCCGGGATTCGGACAAAAGTCGCTCATCGACGTGAAAAAGCGGCTGCGGGCAGGCAACTATCTCAAATAGCCCATTGCCTGACAGACGGCAATGATCTAAGGTCAACTTGGAGGCAGGTGCGATAGTCGCATCTGCCTCTGTTGTTTTACTGAGGAGGGCGAATGGCACCACATGCATCTGGAAAACTCGAGATTATCTGCGGTAGCATGTTCAGCGGCAAAACAGAAGAGTTGATTCGTCGCTTGCGCCGGGCAGAAATTGCCAAGCAACAGGTTCAAGTTTTCAAACCCAGCCTGGACGACCGGTTTGGAGTGGAACGGGTCACCTCGCACAATGGAATGCATTTTCAGGCGCAACCCGTGCCGGAGGCCAAGGACATCCTTCCGCTGGTCAAGGAGGACACTACCGTCATTGGCATTGACGAGGTCCAGTTCTTTGACTGGGAAATTGCAGATGTTTGTCAGGAATTGGCAGAGGCCGGCAAGCGGGTGATTATGGCCGGGCTGGATATGGATTTCCGAGGGGAGCCATTCGGCCCCATGCCGATCCTGATGGCCCAGGCAGAATCGATAGAAAAGTTGCAGGCAATCTGCGTGCTCTGCGGCGACGATGCAAGCCGGACCCAACGGCTGGTGGACGGCGAACCGGCTGCCTACGATGACCCGGTGATCGTGGTAGGCGCCAGCGAAAAATACGAAGCCCGTTGCCGCGCCTGCCATCAGGTCCGGCCGGCCCGCAATGCGCAGGAGAGCAAAGGATGAACCATCAGACCATCCCGGCCGATATTGCCCAGGTCATTGCCTCAGAAGAGGAAATTGACCGCGCCATTCATACTATAGCCGAACAGATTTCGAAGGATTATCAAGGCAAGGAGGTGCTCCTGATCGGCATCCTGAAAGGAGCCTTTATCTTTCTGGCCGACCTATCCCGCAACCTAACCGTGCCACACGCGGTCGACTTTATGTCGCTCTCCAGCTATGGCGCTACCGCCACCGCCTCGGGCGAGGTGCGCATCATCATGGACCTGCGCACGTTTATCCGGGACAAGCACGTCATCATTGTGGAAGATATCGTGGACACCGGCTACACCCTGCGCTACCTGCAAAACCTGCTGGAGGCGCGGCAACCTGCCAGCCTGCGGACCTGCGTGCTGCTCAGCAAGCCGGACCGCCGCCGCGTGGACGTCCACCTCGACTACCTGGGATTTGAAATTCCGGACCATTGGGTAGTTGGCTACGGGCTGGACTATGCGGACAAATACCGCACCCTGCCCTACATTGCCGCGCTCAAGCCCGAAGCCTACGGCGGAGACTAGCCGATGTCGCTGCACAACGATGTCGAAAAAATACTGATTGGCGAAGCCGAACTCGAAAAACGGATTTCCGAGCTGGGTGCACAAATCAGCGCAGACTATGGCCCAGAATCCCGGCCGCTGCTGGTGTGCGTCCTCAAAGGCGCTTACATGTTCCTCTCCGACCTCACCAAACACATCACCATCCCCCACGAGGTGGACTTTATGGCTACCTCGGCTTACGGTGGCGGGCTGGACTCGCGCGGCGTGGTGCGCCTGTTGCTGGACCTGAAAGCGCCGATCATCGGCCGGCACGTGCTGTTGGTGGAGGACATTGTGGACCGCGGCGGCACCATCCACTACCTGCTCCGGCTGCTCAGCGAGCGGCACCCGGCTTCTCTGCGCATCTGCACCCTGCTCAACAAGCCATCGCGCCGCGAATTTGAGGTCCCGCTTGACTATGTTGGCTTTGACATTCCGGAGGAATTCGTGATTGGGTACGGGCTGGACATTGACGAGATGTACCGCAACCTGCCCTACATTGCCACGCCCACGGCCGACCTGATTGAGCGGCTGCTGGGCCCCAACGCGCTGGAGTGAGATGCCCGATCTGCGGCCTTACGCAGGGCGCTGGATCGCGCTGATCGCCGGCCGGGTGGCAGGCAGCGGCCGCACGCCCCTGGAAGCACGGCAGGTCGCCCGGCACAACCGCCCAAAGGAGCGCCCAGACATCCGGTTTGTGACCCCAGACGACGAACCTCGTCTGCAGGCGGACCTTCCTCTGGCTGATCTGATGGACACCCTTCGGCCGCTGCTCGCCAGCTCCCCACACCCGGTCTACCTGGTGGGAGGGGCGTTGCGGGATGCGCTACTGGGTCGCACCAGCCACGACCTCGACTTTGCCGTCGCCGGGGACGCTGTCAGCCTGGCCCGCAAGGTAACAGATGCTCTGGGCGGCGCTTTTTACCTGCTGGACGCCGAACGCGGCACGGCGCGGGTCATCCTGCCCGACGCGGTGATCGACTTTGCCCGGCTGCGCGGCGACTCGCTGGACGAGGACTTGCGAGACCGCGACCTGACCATCAACACGCTGGCGCTCCCGGCCGGCTCGGCCGCTGTCGCCAATATCATCGACCTGCTGGACGGCCAGGATGACCTGGCGGCCGGGTTGGTGAGGGCCGTTGGTCCCAACGCCATCCTGAACGACCCGATTCGTGGGGTGCGCGCTGTGCGCCAGGCGGCCGAACTCGGCTTTCGCATCGCGCCCGAGACCGCAACATTGATCCGCGCCGCGGCCGACCAGTTGCCGGTCGTTTCCCCCGAGCGGATACGGGACGAGTTTTGCCGCCTGCTGGTTGCGCCGCGCCCGGCCGATTCGCTGCACACGCTGGACGAGCTAGAGCTGCTACCGCACATCGCGCCGTTCCTGCCGCCCATGAAGGGGGTGACGCAATCGCTGCCGCACACCACCGATGTCTTCACCCACACGCTGCTGGTGGTGGAGCATCTGGATGCGCTGCTCGCCCCCGCCCCCCCGGCCGCAAGCGACCCCACTGCCCCGGCGTGGGATAGCCTGTCCCCCTTCCGGCCGGCGCTGGAAAGTCACCTGGCACGGCCGACCTCCGGCGACCGCACCGGCCGGATACTCCTGTTCCTGGGCGCGCTGCTGCACGATGCAGGCAAACCGCAAACCCGCACCGTCGATCCGGACGGCCGGATCCGCTTTTTTGGCCACGAACAGAGCGGCGAAGGGGCGGCGCACGACTGGGGACGCTCGTTTGCGTTCAGCACCCACGAGATACGCCAGTTGGCGGTCATGGTGCGCCATCACATGCGGCCAGCCTGGCTGGCCAAGACCGCCTTTCCCCCCTCGCGGCGCGCCATCTATCGCTTTTTCCGCGATACCCGGGTGGCCGGCCTGGACATCTGCCTGCTCTGCCTGGCGGATGGGCTGGCCAAGGGCGGGCCGCCGGATTCAGTCGAATGGGAACAGCGGGTCGCGACCGTCGCCATCCTACTCGACCATTATGTCAATCATTACGACGAGACAGTTGCGCCGCCGCCACTGCTCAACGGCCGCCAATTGATCGAAGCGCTTCGGCTCCCGGCCGGTCCGCTGGTGGGCCAGTTGTTGCAGGCCATTGCCGAGGCTCAGGCGGCCGGAGAGCTATCCACTCCGGCCGGCGCGCTGGCGCTGGCCCGCGAGTTGCTCAAGGCCACCGTGCTGCCACCCGACGGATGAGCGCCGATTTTGACTGGATCGTCGAATACGAGACGCTTCCCCCCGATTCCCTTTCCACCCCCAACCCAACACCCCCTTCACAAAACCGGCGTCGCCCCCGCTGGCTGTGGCCCGCCCTGGTGGTGGCAGCGGCCGGGCTGGGCGCACTGATCTTCCTCTGGACGCTGGGCGGCAAAGACAACCCGCTGCCCAACCCCGACCCCCCTCAAGAGCGGCTTGAAGCGGCCGTACGCATGGAGATCAGTGCCCTGCTCAGCGGCGACGAAACGCTCTACGCTCGAGTGCAGGATGCTTCCACCAACCGCACCCGGCCGCAACCAGCCCCGGAGCCCTGGTTTGCCGGCCGGCGCGCTGGCGGACCGGCCGGTCCGATCGAGTTGCTCGGATTCAGCTTGCTGGACGCTGATTCGGCCCGGGCAGATGTCCGGCTAACCTGGAATGATGTCCCCTACCATCTGACCTGGTTCTACCGACTGCAGGGCGAGCGCTGGCTGCACACCGACTGGCAGGACGTGGAGTTGGGCCCAACCAGTTCGCTCTCCAGCCCGCACCTCAAGATCGAGTACCACCAGGATTACTCGGCCGAGGCGGTGGCGCTGGCCGGCCGGGTAAAGTCCTTCATCAGCAGCTTTTGCCAACTGCTCCCCTGCCCGGCCGAGCCGTTCACCGCCACCCTAAAATTCAACCGCTACTGGCCCCAGTATCACGTGGGAGCTGATGGTGCGTTAAGCTACCGGATTCCCGCCCCGCTGCGCGTTCGCTGGCCGGCCGACCACCAGCCAGAGCCGCTGGTGTTGGCCTCCATCGGCCGGCACCTGGCCGAGGACCTCTACCTGCGCCATGTCACCCGACCACTAGACCAGCCACAAAAGGCGGCGCTGGAACTGACAACCTATTGGCTGGCGCATGATCTACTGGGCGCCGACCCTCTGCCCGCCACCAACTGGCTGGACCAGGCGGTGGCAATGGATGGGCAGGCGGGCGCGCTATCCCTGATCTCCGACCTGGCGGCCGGATTGCCGGTACCGCAAGCGCTGCTCAGCTCTTTCCGGCCGGAAACCCTGGCGGATGTGACCGTGATGCCGGACCACTTTGCCTGGCTGATCATGACGCGAAACCTGATCCGAGCCAGCAGCTTGACCACGGCCGGATACATGCAGGCCAGTTCGTGGGGGCAGGCACTGGATTGGAGTACCACTCCGTGGACCGTTGCCAGCCAGGGACCGTATGCGCTGGTTGCGCCAGTGGCCAGCGATGTTCGTTACATGCGCAAATGGGCCATCGTCAGCGTTGAGCAAAATATGGATTGGCAGTTCACTACCTACTTCTTCCGGCCGGTGGACGGTGGATGGGAGCCGGGCAACCCCTACGAGGAGCTCACCGGGCTATCCCACACCCTGGCCACCGACCTGTTCAGCATCACCTACTGGGACTGGGACGAGCCCTACCTGCAAGAGGTCGTGGACCAATTGACGCTGGCGCACCGGGAGACGGTCGCGAACTTCAATATTGCCACCTATCCCCAGCCGACCTATGTATTGATCCCCACCTTTGACCCGGCCGGCGACAACCTGCCTTCGGCAACCAATATAGTGCCCCTGGTTTCACCCACCAACTGGCAAGAGCCAACCGAATTGGCCGTCAACGCAGCCTTTTGGGCAGTAGGCTACTTGCTGGGTGAGCCGGAACCGGATGCGGCACTTGGCAACTGGACGCTCGTCTATTCGCTGCGCGCCTGGCAGGTGGACCAACTGGTGCAGCTTTCAGAATACGAGCCCGGGCCGCGCTGGGATGAGGAGCCTACTCAAGCTGACACAGCCCGCTGGCTGCCGCTCGACGATTTTTGGTCGCAGCCCGCGGTTTCGGAAAGTGATTGGGGCAGAGCCTACACCCAGGCCAGATTGGTGATAGACTATGTACTGGAAACCTACGGCCGGGAAAAAATTTCTGTCATGTTGCAAGCATCCAAGGAAAGCCTGTCCATGACCGACTGGGTAGTCTCGGTGACCGGCCAATCGCTGGCCGAATTTGAAAAAGCCTGGCACAATTGGCTCCGTGAAAAATCGGACACGCCATGAATAACTACTCAGGCAGTGAGAAGAATTGTGGGGGGTGTGCGGGCGCTCCGCGCCCGCACACCCCCCACCTTCCCTCTCCCAAGGTGGGCCAAGTAGTATCCGCCATGATATGAGCGACTTTGACTGGATCGTTGAATACGAAACGCTGCCACCGGACGACCGCCCAACTCGGGACGCGGAGCCCGACCGGCCGCACCGCAAGCTCCCCCGCTGGCTCTGGCTGCTGGTAGCACTGGTGACTATTGCCGGCGGCGCAGTCGCCATCCTGTGGAAGCTGGGCGGCGAGGGCGATCCACTGCCCAACCCGGACGTGAAAGAACGGATCGATGCCGTCGTCCAACTGGAGCTTTCTTCCATGCACAGCGGCGACCAGGAGACCTTCGAGCGGATACAGGACTATGCCTCTCACCGCACCAATCCCCAGCCACCGGCCGACGCCTGGTTTGAAGCACTCAGGCAGATGGACCCGCCCCCGGCCGTCCGGCTGGCCGACCTGGAAATAATCGGTGAGGAGGCAGCCAGGGCAGAAGTGGAACTGGACTGGTCCGACCAATGCTACCGGCTGACCTGGTTCTATCAGTTGCGGGACGAACGCTGGGTGCACACCGACTGGGCATCAACCGAGCTGGGCGAGACCGAAAAAATCACAGCACAGCACATCCAGGTGATTTTTCACCCGTTTGACCGCGAACAAGCCACTGCACTCGCCGGCCGGCTGGAAAGCTTTGTCGCCCGCTTTTGCGCTACCCTGCCGTGCCCGGCCCAAATTCCCCAGACCACGGTTACAATGGACCCGCTCGGCTACCACTATTACGCCCAGCGTGAAGGCGAAAAGGGCTATACCATCGCCTCGCCGCTGCGGGTGCGCTGGCCGGGCGATGGCAGCCCGGAGCCGCTCATTCTGGCCTCGCTCGGCCGGCACCTGGCCGATGACCTCTACCTGCAGCCACACCTCCAGAGCCTGACGGCGCGCGGCCGGCTGGGGTTTGTCATGGCAACCGTCTGGCTGACCCACCACCTTTTAGAGTTGGACGTGCCAATACCTGCCACCCTCTGGCTAGAAAAAGCCGCTGCTCGCGATGGCCTCCCGGCCGTGGTGGATCTGATCCACGCATTGGAACAGGGCAGGGACCCGCAGCAGGCGGTCGCAGATGCCTTCCGGCCGGAGACGGTCGCCGCGGTCACCGCCCTGCCCGACTACTTTGGCTGGCTGCTGGTGATTTCCGACTCGGACGTTGCGGCATGGAGCCAGTTGAGTCGATCGGGTACCTTTGGCCAGTCACAGCCATCCGGCTTGATCGACCGGCTGGACATCGGCGGCGACCCCTGGGCGGCCAACGGTCAGGTCTATTGGACTGTCACCCCAGAGATCGCCGAGGTCCGTTACCGGCCGGGCTGGGCTATCGCCAGCATTCAGCCCGGCGGCGTGTGGGGATCGATCTACTACTTCCGGCAGTCGAACGAAGGCACGACGCTATCCGGCCCCTGGTTCCCGTCCCAACCGGACGAGACCCTCTTGGGCCCGCAGCAGACCCGCAGCAAGGGAAGCTTTACCATCATCTATCACGAACTGGATGAGCCGTTCGTCGATGGCATCATGGAAACCCTTGCGCAATCCTACCGGGAGATCACCACCAACTTTGGCATCACCAGCACAGACCGGTACACGGTCGCACTGATCGCGCCGATCACCACCTCCCCCATCAGTTCGGTTGCCCCGTATCCCGACATTGGGGCCGACATCTTTCTCACCTCGCCATCTCTGCGAGAAACCGACATCTCCGGCAGCGGCCGTCCGGCCGACATCGCGCTGGAAGCGAGTTGGAACCTGGTTTCGCTGATCATCGATCGGCACTACGACCTGACCCAGTTTACCTCGGACGACCCCTTTCTGTTCTTTTTGGGGATCGTGCTGTGGCAAGTGGAAAGCCTGGGTGTTGACCTGGACCAGTGGCTGGGCGACATGCTCGAACTGCCCGATGACTTTGTGTTGCGGCTCCCCGCCACGCCCAACGATCCGGACTGGATTCCATTGAACACGCTGTGGGCCCCGCCGGAGGAAGAGCCATCGCCGGAGCAGGGCTTTGCCATGCTCACCTATCCGGTGATTGTGGTCGACTATCTGGTGCAACAGCACGGCCGGCAAGCTCTGCCGGCGCTAATGGAGGCACTCAAAACGGCCAACTCGCTGGAAAGCTGGATCGGCACCGTCAGCAACCAGCCGTTCGACCAGTTCGAACTGGCGTGGCGCCGCTGGGCAATCGACGAATGGAAAAGCCGCTAGGCAAAGAGGCCGGCCCCGCGCGGCCCCGCCTGGTCGTCCACCTGGACCTGGACGCCTTTTTTGCGGCCGTGGAGGTGTTGGAAAACCCGGAACTGGAGGGCAAACCGCTGGTGATCGGCGGCCGGCCGGAGGAGCGCGGCGTGGTTGCGGCCGCCTCCTACCCTGCCCGCGCGTTTGGCATTCGCTCCGCTATGCCCATGCACCGGGCGCTGGCGCTCTGCCCGCAGGCCATCGTGCTGCCGCCCCGCCACCGCCTGTATCGCGACTACTCCCGGCAGGTGATGGCCATCCTCCGCGCAGCCTCCCCCCTGCTGGAGCAGATGAGCGTGGACGAGGCCTGTTTTGAACTGACCGACCAGGTGGAGCAATGGGAAGAGGGCGCGGAGATCGCCCGCCAGATTCAGGCCCGCGTTCGGGATGAGGTCGGGCTGTCCGCGTCGCTAGGGGTGGCAACCAACAAGCTGGTCGCCAAAGTCGCCTCCGACCGGGACAAACCAGGCGGGCTGACGGTGGTCCGGCCGGGCGAAGAGGCCGCTTTTTTGGCCCCGCTGCCGGTGCGCGTGCTGTGGGGCGTGGGTCCGGTCACCGCGCACAAGCTGGCCGAATTGGGGGTGGAAGAGGTGGGCCAACTGGCCCAGATGGCGGAAGTTGACCTGAGCAACCTGTTTGGCAAACACGGCCGGGCGATGGCCCGCCAGGCGAACGGGCTCGACCGCCGGCCGGTGGTCACCGAATACACCGCCAAATCCACCAGCCAGGAGCGCACCTTTGCCCGCGACATCGCCGACCTGCCCGCGCTCAAACGGCACCTGTGGAAGATGTGCCAGCGGGTGGCGGCCGATTTACAACGCCGCGGGCTGGCGGCCGGCACGGTGGCGGTCAAGCTGCGCTACGCCGATTTCACCACCCTCGGCCGGCAGATGGCGCTGCCCGTCCCCATCAGCGACGAAAAAGCCATCTATCGGGCAGCACTGACCCTGCTGGAACGCGCCTGGCAGCATGGCCGGCCGGTGCGCTTGTTGGGCGTGGCCGGCCGGCAGTTGACACAGCCATCCGGCCAACTATCACTCTGGGAGTGAAGGAGCGCGACCATGCACACAATCACCATCACAGTTGGCACGCTAACCCTCCCGGCCGAACTCAACGCCGGGCCCACGGCGCAATTGATCTGGGATGCGCTGCCCATCGAAGGAACGGCCAACACCTGGGGCGACGAAATCTATTTCGAGATTCCGGTCACGGCCGGGCCAGAGCCGGACGCCCGCGCCGAAATGGCGGTCGGCGAACTGGGCTACTGGCCTGTCGGCCGTGCTTTTTGCATCTTTTTCGGCCCTACGCCGGTCAGCAGCGACGAAAAGCCGCGCGCCTACAGCCCGGTCAACCCCCTCGGCCGGGTGCTAGAGGATGCCACCCTCTTCCGCGGCGTGCAAGCCAGCGAGCGGGTGATACTCAGTCGGGCGGATGGGTAAGACAGCCAACTTGATCCATCTGCGGGTCCACTCCCACTACACCCTACTGGGCGGCACCGCCCCGGTGGAGGCGCTGGCATCGCGCGCCGCGGCCGACGGGCTGACCCACCTGGCACTGACCGACACCAACGCGCTGTACGGGGCGGTCCAGTTCCAGCAGGCCTGCCGGGCGGCCGGCGTGCAACCGGTGTTGGGCATGGTGGTGACAGTCGGGCCGCCCAACGGCGGCGTCCAGTCCGGCCCGGCCGGGCAGTTGACGTTGCTGGCCCGCGGACCGGCCGGTTACCGCTCGCTGTGCCGCCTCTCGTCACACATCCAGGGACACCCAGACCGGGAGGAGCGGGCCGCGCTGGGTCTGAACTGGGACGATTTGCGCGAGCACCACGAGGGGCTCATCTGCCTGAGCGGCGGCCGGCGCGGATGGCTGTATCACGCGCTAGCGGATGGCGACCGGCCGGCTGCGTCCCGCATCGCCGGCCGGCTGGCCGGCATCTACGGTGAGGAGAACACCTGCCTGGCGCTGGAATTACACTACCCGGCCGACCAGGCCATCGCCCGCGAGATCGTCGGGCTGGGGGAGCGGCTCGGGCTGCCCACGGTAGCCGTCCAGCCGGTCTATTGTTTGGCCCCGGCCGACCGCGCCCAGCTGCGCCTGCTGGCCGCCATCGACCACAACTGCCCGCTCGACTCGGTCCCGCCGGAGGCGTTGCCCGACGGCGGCGACCCGGCCGTGACCGTGCATTGGCTCTCCCCGGCCGAGATGGCCGAGCGCTTTGCCGCCTTTCCCGGGGCGCTGGCGCAAACCGGGGAGATCGCCGCCCGCTGCCTGCCCGCCCTGCCCGACGGCCGGCCGATCTGGCCGGCGCTGGATTTGCCAGCGGGACAAACGCCGGAACGCGCGCTGCAGGAGCAGGCCGAGGCCGGCCGGCAGCAGCGCTACGGTCTGCAGCCCGACCCGGCCATCAGCGACCGGTTGCAGCGCGAACTGGAAGCCATCGATCGGCACGGCTACACCCCGCTCTTTTTGGTGGTAGCGGACATTGTGCGCTACGCGCGCCAGGCAGAGATCCCGGTCAGCACCCGCGGCAGCGTCGCCAACTCGCTGGTCGCCTATTGCACCAGCATCACCACGGTAGACCCGGTGGCTCACGACCTGCTCTTTGAGCGCTTTCTCAGCCCGGCCCGCGCCGACCCGCCGGACATCGACCTGGACTTTTGTAGCCGTCGCCGAGACGAGGTGCTGGATTACGTGCGCCAGACCTACGGCGCTGACCGCGTTGCGCTGGTGGGCACGGTCAACACCTTGCAGCCCAAATCGGCCGTGCGCGAGACGGCCAAGGCCTACGGGCTACCGGAGGAGCAGACCGACGCGCTGGCCGCGCTGCTGCCTCGCCGCTGGCACCCGGACCCGCGCCGCCGCGACCGGCGGACGGTGGACGACCTGCTGGCGGAAATCCCCAATCCGCGCTTGCGGGAGATGGTGCAGATGGCCTACACGCTGGTCGGGCAACCACACCACCTTAGCGTCCACGCCGGCGGGCTCACCCTCACCCCCGGCCGGCTGACCGACTGGGTGCCGGTTCAATGGGCGCCCAAGGGCTTTCTCATCACCCAGTTCGACCACCGGGACGTGGAGGCCATCGGCCTGCCCAAAGTGGACCTGCTGGGCATCCGCGCGCTGACTGTGCTGGCAGAGACGGCCGCGCTGGTGCGCCGTCACCACGACCCCGCGTTCCGGCTGGCAGAGATCCCGCCAGATGACCCACCCACCCAGGCAACGTTGGAGCGCGGCGAGACGATTGGGGTTTTCCAGTGCGAATCGGCCGGGTCGCAACGTACCCTGCGCCAACTGCGGGCGCACACAGTGCGCGACCTGGCGGTCGCCAACGCCTTTTTCAAACCCGGCCCCAGCACCGGCGGGATGGCCAAAACCTTTGTGCGCCGCTACCGGGGCGAAGAGCCGGTCCATTACCTGCATCCATCGCTGGAGCCGATCCTCGGCCCCACCAAGGGTGTGCTGATCTTCCAGGAGCAGATTCTGCGGGTGGCGCGGGAGATTGCCGGGCTGAGTTGGGAACAGGCCGATCACCTGCGGCGGGGGATGTCCAAGTTCCGGCCGGAGGAGATGGAAGCCCTACGCGAAGGGTTTGTGACCGGCTGCCAGCCATGCCTCTCGGCCGACCAAGCCGAGACACTCTGGCGGCAGGTGGCTGCCTTTGCTGGCTATGGCTTTAACCAGGGACATGCCACCGCCTATGCCGACGTCAGCTACCGCTCCGCCTACCTCAAAACACACTGGCCGGCCGCGTTCTTGTGCGCCCGGCTGGCGCACTATGGCGGCTACCACCACCCGGCCATCTACATGGCCGAGGCCCGGCGACTGGGGATTGCGGTCCGGCCGCCGCACGTCAACCATTCCGGCCGGCGCTTTACCCTGGCGTGGGAGGGGGACCAAGCCACGCTCTGGATGGGGCTGGGTCAGGTGCGCGACCTGCGCCGCTCGGCCGTGCAGGCCATTGTGGCGGAAAGGGAACAGCGGCCGTTTGCCGACCTGCGCGACCTGCTGGCGCGGGTCGATTTGCAGGCCAAGGAGGTCACCCACCTGATCCAGTGCGGGGCGCTGGGTGGGCTGGCCGAGAGCCGGCAGGGGACGCTGGACGAGGCCAGCGAGATTCAGCGGGCCGGCAGCGCGCTGCAGATGACCTTTGGCTTTTCCCGCCCGGCCGTCGAGCCGGAGACGGCTGAACAGCGCTACACCTGGGAGCGCCATCTGCTGGGCCTGCCCGTGAGCGTGACCCCGCTGGAGTTGGCGGCCGGTCGCCTGCCCCAGCACACGCCGTTGGGCCAGCTTTCGGAGAGCAGCGGGCAGCGGGTGACGGTGGCCGGTTATCGGCTGCCGGGCTGGACCGGCGGCCCTGGCTTTTTCTTGAGCGACGGCGAGGATTTCGTCACCGCCCGGCTGCCGGAGAGGGACAAAGCGCCCCGGCCGTGGGAGTTGCGGTTGCTGCGCGGCCGCTGGCTAACCGACGAATGGGGGACGGGCTGGTTTCAGGCCGAAACGGCCCGGCCGCTCTGACGGCCGCTACCGCTCCCCGCGCTCCTGACGCAGCAGATCAATGGTCTCCACCGCGTGGCGCAGGTGCGGGATGACAATGCTCCCGCCGACGATCAGCGCCACGTTCAACGCATCGTGCAACTCCTCGTCGCTCCAGCCGGCCTCCACGCATTGGATCAGGTGGTAATCAATACAATCGTTGCAGCGCAACACGGCCGAGGCGACCAGCCCAAGCAACTCCTTTGTCCCGGCGTCCAGTGCGCCGTCGCGGTAGGCGTTGGTGTCCAGGTTGAAAAAGCGTTTGATGCCCAGATGGTCGACCTCGAAAACGCGCGCGTTCATCCGGTCGCGATAGGCGCGAAAACTATCCAGTCGGCTCATGCTCCCTCCGGGGTAAATTTGGTCCGCAGCACGTCCAGCACCTGCCCGCTGATCCGGCCGCCCGCTTCGTCAAACCGCTCCTCAAAGTTCTCGTTGCCGACCAGCGCGCCGAGCGCCTGACGGGTGGCTGGATCGTAGGAACCGGTCAGCGGGCCGTCGTAATACCCGCTCCAGCGCAACACCTGCTGCACCTGGCGGGCTACCTCGCCCTCAATGACGACCATCTCACCCGGCTGTGGCGGCTTGAAAAAGAGGTGGTGCAGGTCCACCAGCGCCTGCAAGCGCTCGATCGGCCGGGGGTCGTCGTCCACGCGCAGGTCGAGGTAGCGGTCCGTGTGGCCGCCATACCCGCCGCCGGCGCGCACCACCAGCACCCCGGCCGATTGCTGACCGCGCCGATCACCCCCGGCCGACTGGCCAGCCGCCAGTGCCGCCACCAGCCGATCAGCCAACTCTCCATCGGCCATCTCAAACCCGCGTGCCATCGCTTCCACCGTCGCTCCACTGACCAGGATATTGCCCTGTACCGCGTAATGGGTTCCGGTCAGACCGCCGGCCCAGTCATGACAGCCGCTGCCGGTAAAAGTCGCCGGCCGGCCCTGGGCATCCACCAGCCCCACCTGCCGCCGGTCACGGCCATCATCTGCGGCAATCAGCCGATCCAGCGTTTCCTGCGCGCTCAACCCGTCCCCCATCAACGCCAGACCGGTGGGGCCAAAGGAGGTGTTGGCGTAGGACTGGGTAGCCACCACCCCCGCGCCCGCCTGCGCCCAGGAGACCACGGCCGCGGCCGCCAGAAACTTGGACTGCACCGCAACACCCCATTCATTGACCTGAGGATCGTAAGCCACAATGGAAAAAGTAGATAGTGATTTCATGTCTATCCTCCTGCGCTGAGTATAGCCCGGCCGGGAAACCGAGGCAACAAACGTGTTTGTACGCTGCGTATGCTTGAGATATATCAGGGGTGTCACCTGACATTGTATACTATCCAATTGCCCTGGTGCTTGACTAAAATAGGACTGCTGTTTAAACTGTAAGCACCTCATCTGGAAACTAGTGGCACAGAAGCCCGCCACACACGGGACGATGGAAACCAGATCGCAGTTTTGGTATAGGGAATCGTTGATTAAAATCTGATAGTTCCGACTTGGCGGTGCGCCGCGCGGCCGCCGCCAGAGGCCGATTTCATAACAAAGGAAAAAGCGCACATGAGCAATCTCAAAATCGTAGTCATCGGTGGTGTAGCGGCCGGGCCCAAGGCGGCCGCGCGCGCCCATCGGCTGGACCCGGAAGCCGAAATTACCATCATTGAACGCGGCAATACCCTCTCCTATTCTGGCTGCGGGTTGCCGTACTACATTGAGGGCAAGTTCGAGAACATTGGCGACTTGTATTGCACCCCAATGGGCACGCCCTATACACCCGGCTTTTTTGAACGGGTCAAGTGCACGCACATGATGAACCGCACCGAGGCGGTCGCCATTGATCGGCAGGCCAAGACGGTGGAGGTGGTGCGCCTAGAAAGCGGCGAGCACGAGATCATCCCTTATGACAAGTTGGTGCTGGCTACCGGCGGAATGCCGTCGCGAATTCCCATTGAAGGTTCGGACCTTAACTATGTGTTCCGGCTCAACCACCCCGATCACGCAGTAGCCATCAAAGAAGCGGTGACTTCCGGACATGTGCGCAATGCGGCCATCATCGGTGGTGGCCTGATCGGCATGGAGGTCACCGAGGCATTGGCGGTCAACGGTGTTAACGTTCATATCATTGACCGCAACCCGCTGCTGCTCCACGCGCTGCTGGATTTTGAAACCAGCACCTTCTTGATGAAACACATGGAGAAGAACGGCGTCCACATCCACTCCGGCGAGGCAGTGCTCCGGTTTGAGGGGGATGAGCAGGGGAACGTCCGGCGCGTGTACACCGACAAGGCCGAATTCGACGCCGAGATGGTGTTGCTGGCAATTGGCGTGCGGGCCAACACCAAGCTGGCGGTGGATGCTGGCCTGGAGATCGGCGTCACCGGTGCCATTGCCGTGAATGAATATTTGCAGACCAGCGACCCGGACATTTACGCCGGCGGTGACTGTGTTGAGAACCTACACCTGATCACCGGCGAAAAGGTGTTCTCGCCGATGGGCTCGGTGGCCAACCGCCACGGCCGGGTAATTGGCACCAACATCATCACCGGCAACACAGTTCAATTCCCCGGCGTCATTGGCACCGGGGTTATGAAGATGTTTGACTATAGCGCCGGCAAGACCGGCCTGACCGAATCACAGGCGCGCAAGGCTGGCTTTGACGTGGTGACCAGCCTGACGCCCGCTCCCGACTGTGCCCATTTCTACACCGAGCCGCGCATCGTCTTGCTCAAGATGGTGGCCGACCGCAAGACCCGCCGATTGTTGGGCGTGCAGGCCGTAGGCTCTGGCGAAGTGGTCAAACGGATCGACATGATGTCCAGCGCCATCATGTATGGCGCCAAGATCGACGATATCACCAACCTGGACCATGGTTACGCCCCACCCTTCTCCACTGCCATTGACCTGAGCCAGCACGCGGCCAACGTGATTTGCAACAAACTGGCCGGCCTTGCCAAGTCTTACACCCCCAAGGAGGTCAAGGAGAAAGCAGATCGCGGTGACGATTTCATCTGGCTAGATGTGCGCACCCAGCCCGAGTACAACGAGCGCTTTATCACCGACCCGCGGGTCCAGTGGATCCCACTGGAACGGCTCCAGGACCGGGTGCACCAGTTGACCTCCGACACGAACGCAGAGATCGTGACGTTCTGTAGCGTCGGCTCGCAGAGTTACGAGGCGCAACGCATGTTGGAAGGCATGGGATACACCAATGTGCGCTTTATGGATGGCGGCATTGTGGCCTGGCCGTACGAGACGCGCGGCTCGGACCCACAGTCCTTCTTTATCCGATTGGCACAACTGGGCTTTATCGCCTGGCCGCACGAGTTAAAGGCGGAACACCCGGCCGGAGCGGATTAACGCCTGCTTGCCGGACTCACCGATCACGCAGCAAGCGGTGCAGGTACTCTCGCTCCTCTTCGTCGGTGTTGATCCGGCCGTCCAGCCGCGCGTGCAACAACTCGTCCAGCAAATCGCTGTAACGTGGGCCGGGCGGAACCCCCAGCGCCTTTAGATCGCGGCCGGTGACCGAGGTCCGAACCTGCCGCCAGCGGTGGACATACTGGTGGATCAGGTCACACACCAGCGGTTCCCCGGCCGCCACGTAAGCAATCAGCAGTACTCGCAACGGGTATCCGTCCAGCAGGCGATACACTTGACTGGGGGTCTGCGCGCGGGCCAGTCGGCCGAATTCGCCCTTGAGCGCGTGCAGCAGCCGGATGTGTTCGGCCGTGATGCGCTGCACCCGCAGCCGGCGCTCGAACATCTCCAGCGCCGACAGGCTCATACGGAAGGTCAGCAGCCCAAAGTAGGTAAACTCGACCAGGTCATCGTTCCGTTTGGGCACCCACACGTGATCGTCCAGCATCGGCCGCAGGCAGATAAAACAATCGTGGGTCCACTCGTCAAACACCAGCCCCGGATGAATCTGTCCCAGCACACCCAACTCTGCCAGCCGGGCAAAGCCCAATTCGGGCTTGGGCTCGCGCAGCAACAGTTCCAACTCGTGGCGGATACGGTCGCCGGTCACCCTGTCCAGCAACGAAACAGACTGGTGGAGCAGCTCCTCCGTGCGCGACTCGATGCGAAAGCCAAGTCGTTGCTCAAAACGCACCGCCCGCAGAATACGGGTCGGGTCATCGATAAAGCTCAGGCTGTGTAACACGCGCACCCGGCCGCTCTCCAGGTCACGCTTGCCCCCGTAAAAGTCCAGCAACTCGCCAAAGCGGTCCGGGTTGAGCCGGATCGCCAGCGTATTGATGGTAAAGTCGCGCCGGTGGAGGTCCAATTTGATGGAACCGTGTGTCACCTCAGGCAGCGCGGTGGGGTGCTCGTAAAATTCGCTGCGCGCGGTGACAAAATCGATCGCCTTGGGCAGAGTCTGGTCGCCATTGGCCCCATTGGTGAACTGAATCCAGAAGCTGTCGTCCAGGATCCACTTGGCGGTACCAAAGCGCGCGTGCGTCCGCACCCGGCCGCCCAGGTTCCTTTCCAGGCGGCGGGCCAGCGCAATCGCATCCCCTTCCACCACCATATCCAGGTCCATGTTGGAGATACCCAGCATAATATCACGCACCAACCCGCCCACAAAAAAGAGCTGCACCCCCATCTGTTGCGCAGACTGGCTGATCTGGTGGACCAGCTTGAGGGCTGGCGGCGGCAGAGCCCGCGTCAACCGGGCGCGCATCTGCTCGCGTTCCGTGCTGACCGGCTGAGGCTGCCAGAGCTTGATCACATCGGTGCGCGTGACAACGCCGATCACCCGGCCGTCCTGCGGCGCAACCACCGGAATCTGACCCCAGCCATGCTCCATCATCCGGTGCTGCAAAGTCGTGACCGAGTTCCTCCGGCCGGACACTGACCTCGCCCGGTGACATAAAGCGGCGCACGGCCGCGTTGCCCAGTTTGTGCTGCAGGGCCCGGTCCACGTCCCGTCGGGTGAGCAGGCCAATGATCCGGCCGCCTTCCACCACCGGGTAGCCTTCATATCCCAGACGCAGCACCCGCTGGTTGACCTCGTTGATGGTAGCATCCGGCGCGACGGTCTCCACGCCGTGGGACATAATTTGCGCCACAGTGGTCACCGGCCCGACAAAGCGCGGCAGCACCGCCAGCAGTTCCTGACGGGCCACCTCTAATGAGATATCTTTGACGATGGCAGCGGCCGCCCGGTCGTGCCCGCCTCCACCAAAATGAGCCGCAATCTGCCCCACGTCGATGGAATCGGTGGTGCTGCGCGCCACCAACTGGATGTGATGCTCCAGTTCGACCAGCAAAAAGAGCGCGGTTGGCTCGAACAGGTCGCGCATCTTGTGCGCCAGCGTGGAGATCTCGTCCACATAGCCCTCGGCCGCGGCCGTGGCAATTACCACCGACTGGCCGTCAAACTGGTGGGTCTCGGCCGCCTGCTGCAGTTTCTCGTATAATGCCTTCTGCTCATCGGAGAGCGGGTGGTAGAGGAAGCGAACCAGCAAGCCCAAATCCGCCCGCTGCTCCAGCAGCCAGGCCGCACAGCTCACGTCGCGGGCGGTGGTGGCGTTATAGGTCAACGAGCCGGTATCTTCGTAAATCCCCAGCAACAGCAGCGTCGCCTCGATGGGGGTGAGGCGCACGCCCGCGTTGGCAAAGCGCTCCACCAGCAAGGTGGTGGCTGCGCCCACCGGGTCACCTTCAAAGCGCCAATCGGGATTCAGGTCATCATCTGGGGGATGATGGTCAATTACCCATACCGCGGGGTTCTTGGTCATGCCCCGCACAGAAGCCAATCCTTGCGTATCAACCAAGATCACCTGATTGACTCGCCGGCGCCGGCCGAGGTCCTCGTGACGGACAAAAGGCAACGCATCCCAGTACAGGGTGATGAAATTGAGCACGTTGCGATTGATGCGGCGCGGCAACACCGGGACAGCGTCCGGGTAGAGCTTGTGCGCCGCTAGCATGGACGAAATGGCGTCAAAATCGGCGTTTTCGTGCGTGAGGATGACCTGCATGTTACGGTTCACGAATCCGTTTTGCCAGCGCGCGGGCGCGCGCGGACGCATCACCGACGTACCCGGCTGCGTCCATCAGCGCCAACACCCGGTCGGCCGGGAGGAATTGCAACACATTGGGGTCGGCCGCCAGGCCCTCCGGCAGCGGGTTCTGCTTGCCGGCCGTCACCGCCGCCCAGGCCGCCAGACTGTGCTCGCGGATCAACTCGTGCATCGCTTGCCGGTCCGCCCCGGCACGAACCAACTCCATCAACAACCGCTCACTGGCGGCAAACGTGCCGTAGGTGGCCAGGTTGCGGGCCACGGCTGCCTCGTTCACTTGCAGATCGCGCACCAACCGGCCGGCCCGACACAGCAACTCATCGGTCGCCAAAAACGCCTCCGGCAACACCGCGCGCCGGTTAGCCGAATCGTCCAATGTGCGCTCCAGCAGCGAATGAGCGGCATTGTCCCAGGCCACACGCGGCAACACAGCCACCAGCCGGGCCAAACTGTCCATATTCTCCGCATTGACCGGATTGCGTTTGAACGGCATGGCAGAGGAACCCACCTGCCTCCGGCCGAATGGTTCGGCCCACTCACCCAGCGGGGGCGACTGGAGCAGGCGCAGGTCAAAGGCGAATTTGTACAGGCTGCCTGCCAGTCCGGCCAACGCATTCAACACCAGCCAATCCTGCTTGCGCGGATAGGTCTGCGTGGTCACGGGGAACGGCTCCAGCCCCAGCGAGGCCATCACCCGCGCTTCCAACTCGGCCGGGGTCATCGCGCTGCCGGCCAGCAGTTGGGCGTAGGAGGCCGAGGTTCCCACGGCCCCTTTGAGCCCCTTGCCACGAATCCCACCTCGCACCCGGTGCAGTTCGTCTCGGTCCTGCAACAGGTCCTGGCCGTATTGCGCAAGCCGGTAGCCCAAGGTGGTCGGCTCGGCCGGTTGGAGATGGGTCCAGGCGATGGCCGGCAAATCCGCCCAGCGCTCGATCTGCCCCGCCAGTGCCTCCAGCACGGCCGATAGCTTGCTGAGAACCAAGCCCAGCGCCTGCCACAACGCCAACGCATCGGCATTGTCCTCGATGTCCGCGCTGGTAGCCCCCAGGTGAATAATGCCCCCACCAATCTGGCACTGTTCCGCAAAGGCGCGCACCTCGGCCATCAGGTCGTGATGGATCTCTGCCTCAATCGCGTGCGCCCGGCCGATGTCCACCTGGTCGGCGTGCGCCCGCAGGTCGGCCACCTGCTCGGCCGTCACCAGCCCGGCCGCCTGCTGTGCGTCCGCCAGCGCCACCCAAACTCTGCGCCACAGTCGCCGCTTGTGCTCTTCGGACCAGATGGCGCGCATCTCGGCCGAGCCATAGCGCCAGGCAAACGGAGAAAGATAAATGGTATGATCGAATCGATCAGCCATGCAGCCAGTATAACACCGGCAGGAGCAATTTACCAGTGTGAATTGCGCGGGTAGAAAAAAGGCCGGTCTCAGACCGGCCTTTTTCGTAGCTGCATACGCAGCAGAAGGATGCCAGCGGTTTTTTGGCCTATAGCCTGATGACGTGCCCGCAAAACTTGCAGGTCAGTGTATCCATGCCCCGCAACACCGGGTCGGTGATTGGGCCACCGCAACTGGGACACTGGGTAGGAGCAGCTTTGGCCTTCTCCGCCTCAGCCTGGTCCACTTCCACCGCGCGGTCCTGATCAAACTCCCTGGCTTGTGCCCGGCCGAGCAACCCCTGCCATGTATCGCCATCCTGTCCAAACAGGTGCAGGTTGACCGAATTCAGCGGTGCCCCGGGCTTGAAGTCAATCTCCAGATAGTCATCCTTGCCAAACAACCCCTTTTTGCTAGGCTGGGCGCGGTCCACCTGGACGACTGGAACCTCCCACAACAACTGCTGAACAGATTCCTTTTCCTTGGCGATGAACAGAACCTTTTTGGTGACGATTTCCTGCTTCTGCTCCAGGATCAACCGCTGGTCAGTCAAGTACAAAACCCCCTGAGGGTCATCGTCCTGCTCCTTGCGCCCCTTGACCCAGCCTGCCTTGACGGCCGCCAGCCCCCCTTCGGTGGGCAGTAACTTGAAGGAAGCCTCTGCCAACTGTTTCAACATCCAATCGATCTTGTCCAGGCGACTGGTGAACTGGAACACCTTGTTGCCAAACTCATCAAACATGCCCGAGATGGTATTTTGCGCGGCCGAGGCCTTTTCCTCAAACAGGCGCACCGCGCTTTCCAGCCGCGTGTGCAGCGGCCGGGCAGAGGCTGGATGCCTGGCCCGAGCCACCAGTTGTCCCAGTTGATCCTCAAGCGGTTTCACGTCACGCTGCAACTGCTGCGCCTGGGTGTTGATCTGGCGCAAGATGCCCAAGCGCATTTGCGACCACCGTTTTCTCAGTTCGCCGGCCTCAGCCTCCAGGCCACGCTCATAAACATACCCGCGGGCGCGCAGGCTCTGAACCCGCTGTTCCAGCCCTTCTGCAGTGGTGCCCAGATCCTCCACGCGGTCCCGCAGGCTGTTGAGTTGAGCCTGGGGCTGTAACTGCGCCACCCGCCTTTCCAATGAACTGATGTCACTGGCCAATTGATCGTCGGTGCTCGTTGTGGTCATTTTTCCTCCAGAACAGTCCTGAGCGGCAAGTTGCGTTGATTGTACCCACCGCTCCCCGGCCGGTCAAGCGCTTGGATACTTCACTTTGTGAAGAGTCGCCTTCAGGCCAATTTACCAGTACAATAGTGGCATAGAGCAATCTGCAATCGGAAGGATCCAATCATGACACAGCATCTCATGAAAGACGTCCTGGGACTGATTCTGGGCGGCGGTGCCGGGACTCGGCTTTTTCCGCTCACCAAGTTGCGAGCCAAGCCGGCCGTCCCTATCGCGGGCAAGTACCGGTTGGTTGATATCCCCATCAGCAACTGTATCAACTCGAGTATTCGCAAGATTTGCATCCTCACTCAGTTTAACTCGGTCTCGCTTCATCGGCACATTACCCAATCGTACAACTTTGACCGCTTTTCCGGCGGCTTTGTGCAAATCCTGGCAGCGGAACAGACCCCAGAGAGCACAGATTGGTATGAGGGAACGGCCGATGCGGTACGCAAACAGACGATGGAAATCCACGCCACGCGGACCAGCGACGTCCTCATTCTCTCCGGCGACCACCTGTACCGGATGGATTACCGGCCGTTTTATGAACTTCACAAGGTCAAGCAAGCTGACGTCACTATCGCGGTCCAGCCGGTCCCGGCCAGGGAAGCTTCACGCTACGGGATTTTGAAATTGGATCCCAACGGCCGGATCGCCACCTTTGCAGAGAAACCAAAAACAGAGGCCGAACTCAAGGAGCTGGTCAGCGTACCTGGCTCCGACAAACCGTTCATGGCCTCTATGGGCATCTACCTCTTTACCGAGCCCTTCCTCCAGTGGATTCTGAAGGAAACCACGGCCTCTGATTTTGGCAAGCACATTATCCCGGCCGCAATCCAAGCCGGCCGGGTTTTTGCCTACCCCTTTGAGGGATACTGGGAAGATATCGGTACCATCGAATCGTTCTTCACCGCCAACCTGGCCCTCACCGACCTGGAGCCAGCCTTTAACCTTTTCGACTCTGAGAATCCCATTTACAGCCGCCCTCGCTATCTCCCGGGTTCCCGAGTGGACTATTGTCAACTGGTTCGGGTATTGCTGGCAGACGGTGGCCGCCTGGAAAGAGCAATCATCACGGAGGCTGTGATTGGGCTGCGCAGCATCATCCGCCCGGGAGCGCAGTTGCGCCAGGTGGTCATGATGGGAGCCGACTATTACGAAACGACCGAGGCGAGAGAGGAAAACCGGCGCAGAAAGCGGCCGGATATTGGTATCGGCGAAAACAGCATTGTCGAGCGCGCCATCATTGACAAAAATGCACGTATTGGCCGCAACGTCCGCATCCGCGCCCACACCCCGGCCGATGACACCGAGGCGGACCACTATACTATTCGCGACGGTATTGTGGTTATCCCCAAAAATGCCATTATCCCCGATGAAACGGTGATCTAGTTGGCACGAAACTGGGTAGCTGCTCAGGCAGGAATGCCTTTATTGGGGGGTGTGCGGGCGCTCCGCGCCCGCACACCCCCCTCCTTCTCGACCCAAGCCCTTAAGCTGATAGTTACGAAACTGGTACTAAACTGGTACTTGGGTCCACTTGCCAAGCGGACCACATTGAACTATAATGTCGGCACTTACTAAAAAATAACCTTGGCTTGATCTAGGGTACCTGAAAAAATAATGGAAAGGAGGTGAAAGGCGATGTTGTATCTTCCTCGTGAGGACGGACAGGGTCTGGTCGAATATGCATTGATTCTTGTTTTGGTTGCAGTTGTCGTTATCGTTATCCTGGCTTTGCTGGGACCCGCCATCGGCAACGTTTTCAGCAATATCATCAACGCCATCTAGTAGCATCAAGCTTACCAGACGCAAAAGAGCTCTGCTGTTATGGCAGGGCTCTTTTTTTGTCTTCGGCGACCAGGACCAGAAACGCAGGAGCACCATTGTGGTCGTGGTAAACATACTGCACCGGCCGGTCCAACACGTCATTCAGCAAGTTCACAGCTGCCATATCGGCCGGGTGGAGGACAAAGGCGGTTGGCCCATCCAGATCAAGTTGGTTCATTAGTTCGGGCGACAGGTCATCGGTCAGTTCATTCTCCCACGCAATGCCCGCCAGTCGGAGTTGGGTGCACAGGGCATTGCCGTCGTACCAATAAGGATACGCTTTGAGGTAAACCTTGGCGCCAACACCGAATGAGCCAATGGCTTCGGCCAGCCGGGTAGATACGGGGTAGTTACCCCCCGGTAAAGCCCAACGATAGCGCACAAAATAGTCGTCCCGGCTCTCCAGCCCCTCGGCCGTCAGCAGGGCAAGCGCAGCAGCAACCAGCACCCCCAGCACCAACATTCGCGCCCGCCCCCCGACGGCCAAAGTTGTGCGCAGATGATCCCAGCAGGTGACCAGAGGAATCGCAGCAGCAAGGCACGCAAGCCCAATCGCCCCGCTGGCCCGGCCGGCGTTGGGCACCTCGTGTGGGAACGCCAGAGCCAGGGCTGTGGGCAGGCTGGTGACACACAACACCAACAGCGCTAACCCATGCTCGCGCCAGCGCGCTAGCCAGAAAGCCGCCCCAAGCACAAACAGGGCGCCGCTGACCAGCCCCAGTTGTCGTTTGAGCGCCACGTTGATGTGTGCCACCCCATCGCCGGTGTAATTAAACATCTGCACAGTCCGGGCAAAGTTTTGCACGGCAACGCCTAATAAATCCTCAGGCAAGGGTTGCTCTCGGGACGTGACGCGGGTGGCTATGCGCATGCTAAACATCTGTGGATCGTCGTGGGCAAACCGGATCAGCGGGACCATGACCATGACCGCCAGCGCCAATGCCAGACCCAATAGGGCCAGGTCTTGCCAGCGCCAGTCCCTGTCTGCCAAACGCTGGAGCAGCAGACCGCCTGCCACCACGGCCGGCATCACCCACCAGGCATTGTACGTGTGGAACCCCCACCCTAGAACCAAACCCACCCACACCCAATGTCCCGGCCGGCGGCTCTTGATGGCCCGGTCCAACACAGCCACCAGCAACAGACTAAACAACGGCATCAGCACAAACCGCAAGCCGGTCCTGCTGAGGATGATATGCCAGCGACTGACCGCCAGCAAACCGGCCGCCACTACCCCAACGTTGCGGCTGAAAAGCCGCCGGCCGGCCCAGTAAGCAACTGGAATGGTCGCCACCCCAATGAGCGCGCTGACCGTGCGCAACGCCGGATAACTCAACCCAAACAGTCGAACATGGCCGGCCGCCAAGTACATGTACAGCCCCTCCCGGCCGGGGTGCAGGGTAAAGAAGATCGGCCACTCGCCATCGAGTACTTTTTCCACGTTGAGCAGAATCAGTGGCAGGTCCACTCCGGGCTCGGCCGGAAGTGTGCCAATCTCCCACAGCCGGAAAACCGCCCCAACCGCCATCAACGCCACGATCACCATCGATGGGAACGAGAACCGGGGCAAACGCAACCGAGGCCGGCCGGCGCTTCGCGTCAATGTTCGGGGCAACCAGTCGAGCCCAACCACGCCCGAAACAAAGAGCAGCAGCCCTCCCTGCCACAACACAAACCCTACCATTGTCAAGCGGTTGTCGGCAAAGAAAGCGTAACTGCCCAGGCTGGCGGCCGCACCCAGGACCACCGGCATAGGTTTCCACGGCCGGCAGCCGGCCGCGTCATCCGTGTGCACTCGCCGGGCAACCTGGCCACTGGCCAACGTACCGGCCACAAAAAGCAATGCGGCCGCGCCCAGCAGAGCCCAGCCCACACTGCCACCGGCAACACGTTGGTCCAACTGCCATTGGCCAAAGATTGCCAGCGGGAGCGCCACAAGGCTCAACGCCCAAAGCCTGGTAACAGACCTGTCCCTCAACATAACTGCCCGGATTTTATCACAGGTTCCCACGGCCTGTCACCCCACCATTCTGAGGTTCAGACCAGAGTTCGGACATGGAACAACGGCAGCCAGAATTGTGCATTGGCCACTGAGAAAGTGGGGGGTGTGGGCTCGCTAAGCGAGCCCACACCCCCTCAAAAAACACCTTCCAGACGACATGTGGCCTGGCGTTGTCCGAACTTTCGTCCGATGGCCAGACCATTTGCTGCCCGGCCGGCCCGCGTCGGCCAACTGTCAGGAGTTGCGCTTGCCGCCCGCCTGCTGTTGGCTTATAATCGGGCCAGTTGTGTGGGCAAGGGTGCCCGGTTGGCGGAGGAAACAATGACAAACAGCCAAAAACGCGGATTGCGCGGGGGTGTACTGATCCTGCTTGCTGTTGCTCTCCTGATCCCATCTATGGCTCAGGCGCAGAGCAAAACGCTTTACTGGGAGCGGTACAACGTAGACATCACTGTGCTGCAGAACGGCGACATGCTGGTAGAGGAGCTGCAAACCATCGTCTTTACCAGCGGGACCTTTCGTTACGGGTACCGCACCATCCCGATGGATAAAGCAGACGGCATCCAGGATGTAGAGGTCTGGGAGGAGAACCACCAGTACACCCAATCCAGCACGGAAAGCGAATACACGTACACCGTGGACCGCGACGGCAACGAGTTGGTCGTTTACTGGTACTTTCCCCCAACCTCGCGCAGCAAGCTCACCTTCTCGTTCCGCTACACGGTCAAGGGGGGCGTGCGCATTAACCCCGATGAAGGGGACAGCGTCTTTTGGAAGGCTATCCCGGCCGATCACAGCTTTGCCATCAACGCGGCTAGGGTGACGGTCCGCTTTCCGGCCGGCGTGGAATTTGGCGACATGGTCGCCTACGGGACCAAGGCCCAGGCGCAGGTAGAAGACAACACAGTTACCTTTGCCGCCTCTGAGGGGCTCCCGGCCGGGCAAGAGATGGAGATTGGGGTTGCCTTTGCACCCGGATTGATTCAGGCTGAAAAGCCGAGTTGGCAACAGAGCCAGGAAAGAGCCGAGATTTTCAACCTTTTGTTCGTCGGATTGGGCATCCTGCTGTTGCTGGGTGGGGTACTGGGCGTGCTGCTGCTCTGGTACCTTCGCGGCCGCGACCCACAGGTGGGGCTGGTGGCGGACTATCTCGCCGAGCCCCCGTCGGACCTCCCGCCGGGAGTAGCGGGCACGCTGGTGGACGAGCGCGCCGATGTCCAGGATGTGACCTCCAGCCTGGTTGACCTGGCCCGGCGCGGATACCTGGAGATGGTGGAAACCAGCGCCGGCCGGGGGTTGTTGGGGCTGGGTGGCGGCTCCGAGTTTGAGTTTCGCCGCACTGAAAAGTCGTGGAACGACCTGCTCCCATATGAGAAATCGATCATGGACAAGGTATTTGGCAACAAGTCCCAGCGCTCGATGTCCGATTTGAAAAACAAGTTTTACACCGCCATTCCCAAGATCCAACGCGGCCTGTACAAGGAGACGGTGCAGCGCAAATTCTTCCGCACAGACCCGGATACGGTGCGCGGCCGGTACGCCGGAATGGGTATTGGGCTGTTGGTGGTAACGGCCGGGGTGGGCTTTCTCGCCTTTAGCCTATTGGCCGAGGCGACGGGGGCCATCATCTGCCCGTTTATTGCCGTCGGCATTGCGGCCGTGGTATTGATCATCACCGGGCAGGCCATGCCTGTGAAAACCCGCCACGGGGCGGAGGAATCTGCCAAGTGGAAGGCTTTCAAGCGCTATTTGCAGGAGATCGAACGCTATGCCAACCTGGAGGAGGCCAGCGACCAGTTTGACCGCTTTTTGCCCTATGCCATAGCCTTTGGCATTGAGCGCAGTTGGATCAACAAATTCGCGGCCGTGCCCAGCACTCCAATACCAATCTGGTACTATCCGGTGTGGATGGGGCCGCAGGGAGCAGACAGGCGCATCTCCCCCAGCCAGGGACGCGGCGGCCGGGCTCCATCCCTGGACGGCATGAGCAAGGGCATGGCTGGCGGGCTTTCCGGGATCAGCGCCGGACTGACGTCGATGTTGAACACGGCCGGCAGCACCCTGGTCAGCCGGCCGCAGAGTTCTGGAGGTGGCGGTGGGGGTTGGAGTGGTGGGGGATTTAGCTCCGGCGGCGGAGGCGGCGGCGGAAGTGTGGGGTTTGGATAAAATGAAAAGCAGTGGCAAAATCATTGGTATAATATTGATCGGTGCAGGCATCCTGTTGTGCCTGGCAGCGGCCGTCTGGCTGGCAGTGGCTGAAGGGCTCACTGGCGGCGGCCGGGCGATGGGCATCATCTTTGCCCTCATCGTTGCCGCGCCGCTGGTGGGCAGTGGCGTTTTCCTGCTCGTCCAGGGCGGCCGGGAAGAAAAAGCAATGGCCGAGGTGGCCCAGCAGCGCAAACTACTCAGCGTCGTCAAGGCGCAGGGCGAAGTCAGCCTGGGCGACTTGGCCCTGGAGCTAGGAGGCACCTACGACCAGGTGAAAGAGTGGCTTTACGACCTGGTCGGCAAAGGGCTGTTTACCGGTTATATCAATTGGGACGAAGGGACCCTCTTTAGCCAGCAGGCATCTCAACTGCGCGGCGAGACGCGCTGCAAGCACTGCGGCGGAGAGTTGAGCCTGGCGGGCAAAGGGGTCATTCGCTGCCCTTATTGTGGTACAGAGTATTTCTTGAACTAGTTACCCAAAGGAGACAAACATGTCGGATTTTTTCCAAAAGATTAGCGGTTCCAAATCGGCCCTGGCCAAGCTGGCCGAAAAGATACCCGGCCTGGGAGACTTTATGGAACGCAACGACTATCGCGCGGCCGACAAGCTGCTGCGCGAAACACTCAGCGGCCGGATTGGAGAGCAACAGCGCCGCCTGAGCGACCTGCAGCAACAGATGCTCAGCGGGCAGGGCCTGCTATTCCTGGATGACATGGAGCGCGCCCACACCACCCTCACCACCTTTGCCGACTCGATCCGAACGGCCAGCTATGGCTACGCAGGCCTGTTCGACAAGGTCAAAATCAATTCAGAGGAACTGGCAAGAATCTACGAATACGACAACCAGCTCTTCGAACACGTGCAGGAGGTAGGGGCAGCGCTCGACGAAATCCAGGCCGCTGTTGACAGCGGGCAAGGCATGTCGGCCGCGGTCCGCGCGTTGAACAAAGCCGCCGGCGCAACGATGGAAGCTTTCCGCCGGCGGGAAGAAGTGGGCACCAGCCAGTGATGGCAGGGCCAATAGCACCATTTGGGAGAAAACAGCATGGCACGAATCTTTGATGTTATCGAATACACGGATGAGATGCGGCAGGAAATGGTCCACCGCATCCCGCAGCGCGGCCCCGGGGACTTTCGCATCGGCTCGCAGTTGATCGTGCGAGAGAGCCAGTCGGCCGTGTTTGTTCGCGACGGGCAGGCACTGGACACCTTTGGCGCCGGCCGACACACCCTCACCACCGCCAACATTCCCCTGGTCGTTGACTTGATTGGCAAGGCGTTCAGCGACCGAACCCCATTCCCGGCCGAGGTCTACTTTGTCAGCCTGCGCGAGTTCCTCAACCTGGGCTGGGGGACGCAGCAACCGGTCATCGTCCGCGACCCCGAGTTTGGCGCGGCCGCGCTACAGGGCTTTGGCACCTACACCATCCAGGTCTCCAACCCCCAGATGTTCATCGCCAAGATCGTGGGCACCGGGGCGCGGTTCAGCACCCAGGAAATCGAGAATATGCTGCGCGGGGTGATCCTGGAGAAACTGCAGGACGTCCTGGGCGAACTCAAGCTCTCCGTCCTTGACCTGGCCGGGATGACCGAAGAGGTCCGCGGCGCGGTGCGGGCCAAGGCGGCCGAACAGTTTGAGCAGTGGGGTGTGACCCTCAAAGCGATGGTGATCAACTCGCTCAAGCCAGCGCCCAACCAATTGGAGGTGCTAGCCGAGATGGGGCTGGTGAGCGCCGGCCGGGTGCAGGGATTCCAGGCTATGCAGACCGCCAAGGCAACCCTGGAGGCCGCCAAGCAAGAGGGCGGCGGCCTGGCCGGCATGGGCGCCGGGCTGGGAGCCGGCATGGCAATCTCCCAGCAGATGGCGCAGAGCATGATGCCCGGCCAACAACCCGCGCAACCCGCGCAGGCTGCGCTACCGGCCGAGCCGGCCGGCGGCCCCGCGGCGGATATTATGACCACAGCACAAGCGGCCGCCTACTTGCAGGTGTCTGAGGACGACATCGTCGCCATGATCGATGACGGCAGCCTGAAGGCCAAGAAATTGGGCTCCGCTTTCCGCATCTCCAAGGCCGCCATTGACGAGTTTATGAATAGCTGAGAACCAGTGAATTGGGGCCGGCTGCCTGGGCAGCCGGCCCTCCCCTCCTTCCGCCAAGGCGCTGAGAGAGATGCGGCTACTAGCTGTCCACACCAGCTCCCCCTACTGGGATCAGGCCGTATGCTTTGCACAACAGGCAATTGGCAAGACTGGTGGCTCCCTTACATCGCTCCACGTGGTTGCTGGCAGCGACGCGCTGGGGACAGATGGACTGCCACCAGAGGTCAAGGTGCGGCGTGGCGATTTCTACCAGCAGGTGCTTGCCGAGATTCAGGATGGGAGTTACGACCTGGTTGTGGTGGGCAGTGACCCACCCACCATCGCTATTCCACAGGTTGAAACAGGCGAATACCTGGCTCGCTTGTGCTCGGTGCCGGTAGCCATTGTGCGTAACTGCCCGGCCGGGTGGCACAAGGCTCTGGTGTGCACCCGCACACCGCACTCGGAATCCCACATCGTCCGCACCGGCCGAGAACTTGCTGCCCAACTGGGCATTGAACCGACCATCCTGCACATAGCGCCTCCTCAGAAAGCGGATGTCGAACCGGCCGGCGAGGTCAAGGTTCGCTCGGGTTCGCTTGAACAAGAGATCCAGGCGGAAATCGGCCTTGGTGAACATACCATTGCCATCATTGGTGCACACGGCGGGTCACTTGCCACGCCTGCGCCTGCAAGCTCGCCCACGCTGGCTGACCCCGACGCCACCCACCAGATCCTCCGCTTTGCCCTGCCAGTGGTCATCGTCATCGGACAGCCTGCCTCGCTGGCACCAGCCTCAGGCCCATCAACCCTGTTATCCCGGCCGAACGAACTGCGCAAGGTCGTCCGGGCTGTTGCCATCGAATTGGTATTATACGGCGCATTGGTGGTCGGTTACGCGGCCATTGCCTTTCACCTGTTAAGCAACCCTCTTAAACAGCTCTTTCAGGATAATCTGGGGCTGTATGCCATCATCGCGCTGCTGCTGATCGTCGGTCAGGGGGTCATGCTGGAGGAAGTGACCTCCTTCCTGCTTAACCGGTTAAGACTGGAACGATTTGACTGAGCGGCCGAGATGTTCTTTCCGGTATCTGGCGTAACCGTCGCACCCTTGCTTCTGGCTGGCATTGGCTTTCTGGTCGGCCTGCTGGGCGGCTTTTTCGGCGTTGGGGGTGGATTTCTGGCCGGGCCGCTGATGCTGCTGCTGGGCGTGCCGGGTAATTTCGTGGTTGGCACCGACCTGGCCCACATGACCGGAAAATCCATCGTCGCCGCCCGCCGCCATCGCGCGCTGGGCCACGTCGATCTGAAACTGGGCACCCTGATGATCGCCGGCACCGCGGCCGGTATTGAGGCAGGCGCACAGATCATTGAGTATCTGAAGCGGTTGGCCCCCGGCACGCTGGAAACCGTGCTTTACGGCGTCTACCTGGCCTTGCTGCTGGGCATCGCCGCGGTCATGTTTTGGGAAGGCCTGCGCACCACTCGGGCAGTCACCGATGAGACGTTTCCGGCCCAGGAAGCCAGCTCGCTGGCGATCTTGACGCAACGCATTCAGCGGCTGCGCCTGCCACCCATGGTGCGATTGCCGGCTTCGGGCATCGAGTCGATATCCATCTGGTTGATCTTGCTGACCGGTTTTGTGACCGGGCTGCTGGCGGGCATGCTGGGGGTCGGCGGCGGCTTTGTCCGTATGCCGGCACTGGTTTACGTGCTGGGGATACCCACCCACGTCGCGGTAGGCACGGACCTGTTCGAGATCGTGTTCTCGGCCGGGTATGGCACACTCACACACGCACTCAAAGGGAATGTAGACGTGCTGATGGCGCTGGTGATGCACACCGGAGCGGCTATAGGCGCACAAATGGGAGCGCAAGCTACCCGCTACGTGAGCGGCCCGCGACTGCGCCTGGCCTTTGCCTTTCTTCCCCTACTGGGCGCCATCATCCTGGTCATCAGCCTGATCACCGGCACACATATCCATTGAAGGTAAGTTGATGAAGATTTTGCTGTGCACCGATGGGTCCAAGAACGCACTGGCCGGGGTCAGTCTGGGAGGCCGGCTGGCGGCTGCATTGGGCGCGGAGACCACTTTGCTGGCGGCCGGTAAAAACAGGTCCAGGGTCGACCAGTCGTTGAGTGAAGCCCGGCAAGCTCTGGCCCCCTTTGAATTGACGCCCAACGCGCTGGAAGGAATTGGCCCCTCCGTGCAGCAGTTTGCCCAACACGCCCAGCACGGCCGCTATGATCTGGTGGTGGTTGGATATCGCAGGCGCAAAGGTTGGGAAAAAGCACTGGGCGGCTCGGTTGCCGCCAAGGTGGCAAACAAAGCCACGACCTCGGTTCTGATCGTGCGGCGCGGCCGGCCGGACATCCGCAAAATCCTGGTGGGGATTGGTGGAAATGGGTTCACGGCCGAGATGGCCCGCTGGTCAACGTTGATTGCCACGGCCGTCGGCGCGCAGGTGACGTTGCTGCACGTGGACGCTGCCCCTCCGCTGATGTACGCCGGGCTGGAAGAGGTCCACCAGACCTTGGTCGAGTTCCTGGAGACAGACACACCGGCCGCCCGTGCCCTGAGGCAAGCGGCCGGCACTCTGAGCCGGGCAGGCGTCTCGGCCGAGATCAAGCTGGTCCACGGCGTGGCAGACCGGGAGTTGTTGCGCACCGCTCAGGAAGGGGACTATGACCTGATCGTGCTGGGATCAGCTTGGGCTCAACCGCCCATCAGCCGGGTGATGCTGCCCAACGTCACTCGGGCCATCCTGCTAAACACCAGACGGCCGGTGCTGGTGGTTTTCCCCGCCGATCAACCAACCAGTCTCTAGGCCGCATCGACCCCGGCCGCGGTGTCGAATAACGCCTGCACCTGGTTGAAAACGGGCTTCGGGAGTGGCTTACCCCTCCCCGCTTCCGAGCGCACAAAACCTTTCAGCTTGGTCGCTCGCACCACCGGTACGCTGGTTTCGCCCACGTTGAGAACCACCCGGTCAGACAGAAACACAATCACAGCCTGCACGGGCACATCCTCCAGTTCGGGCGCGTTTTTCACCAGGAATTGCTTGATCCGGTCGGCCTGATACAGCGCATCCTTGGTGGGGTTGCCAACTCCTTCCCGGCCCAAAAAGCTCAACACCCGCCACGCGGTGAGCTTTTGCTTCCACTTTTCACCATCCACGGTGAACGCGCCCATCTCGTTGCGCGGCACAATCACCACCGGTCCGCCGGGCATGAGCAGCAGATGAGAAGCGAGCCGGGTGTAGTGATACAGCTTGTTCTCCTTGCCCAGCCCTTTTAGACTCTGGTCAATGATCTCATCCGGCCGGGGGGAGCGCCCCCAGCGGTTGGTGTAATAGATCCCCACCTGGGACAGGATAAAGCCCACCAGCAGTGCCAGCAACGGAGCGTACAGCACCAACTGCATCGGCACATCCCAGCGAGGGGCCAGCCACATAAAAGCCATTCCAGCTATCAAAATACCCAACCCAGCCATGCTGGTAATCCGGGCTATCTTGCTACGGCGCTTAACCAGCGCCTCATCGCGTACAATTTGCATGTCAACCGCCTAGAAGGAATTCTTGCCTAGCACCAGGCAGGCATTTTGCCCACCCAGTCCAAAGGAGTTTGATAGTGCCACAGTAACCGGCGTCCAGCGCGGCTGATTGGGCACATAGTCCAGGTCGCAGGCCGGGTCCGGCGTTTCATAGTTGATGGTCGGGTGCAACACACCTTCGGCCAGAGAAAGGATAACAGCAATCGCCTCTACCGCCCCGGCCGCCCCCATCAGATGCCCCATCATCGATTTGGTGGAATTGACCGCCAGCTCGTAGGCGTGTTCACCAAAAAGGGTCTTGATGGCCTTGGTCTCGATCTCATCGTTGAGCGGGGTAGAACTGCCATGCGAGTTGATGTAATCCACTGCGTCCGGCGTGAGACCGGCATCCCGCAACGCCCACTGCATGGCGCGGATCGCCCCGGCCCCATCCGGGTCTGGCGCGGCCGAATGAAACGCATCGGCCGAGGAAGCATGTCCCAACACCTCAGCATAAATGCGAGCGCCGCGCGCCTGCGCTTGGTCCAGTCGTTCCAACACCACCACACCGGCCCCCTCCCCGACAACAAATCCGTCGCGATCGGCATCAAACGGCCGGCTGGCCCGCTCCGGCTCATCGTTGCGCAACGACAGGCCCCGCATGGCGGCAAAGCCTGCCATCGCCCCAAGGTGGATCAAGCCCTCTGCGCCGCCGGTCACCACCACGTCAGCCCGGCCGCGGCGGATCCAATCGGCCGCCTCGCCGATTGCCTGGGTCCCAGTGGCGCAGGCAGCCACCACCGTGCTCAATGGCCCCGTCGCCTGGATCATCAGGCTGACATGATACGATGGCATATTGGGCACCGAAGCAATCAACGCAAACGGGCTGACTGCCCGGAAACCCTTCTCTCGATAAGCTTGCAACGCATCGTCAGCCTGTTCAAACCCGCCCATGCCGGTCCCAATCAACACCCCGGTCCGTTCCGGGTTGGGCACCGGCGAGGACAACCCGGCATCCGTTAATGCCTCTTGGGCCGCCGCCACGGTGAGCTGCGAGACCCGCGACATCCGCCGGGCTTCTTTAAAATCAATGTAATCCTTTGCCTTGAAATCCTTGACCTCGGCCGCAATGCGGCAGGGGAGGTCGGAAGCATCAAACTGCGTGATGGGGCCCACGCCAGACCGGCCGGCGAGCAAGCCCTCCCAAGTTTCGCGCACGTTGAGCGCCAGGGGGGTGATTGCCCCCAGGCCGGTGACAACCACGCGCGGTTGAGCCAGTTGGTTCATGCGTCGCTCCTTTCCAGTGTCGGGGAATAAGCGGTCAGGCCCCGCCGGATGGCATCAATCACCTGACCTGCCACCGCCTTTTTGGCCTGGGCGATGGCGTTCTTGATGGCAAAATCGTTCGAGCGGCCGTGGCCGATAATCACCACTCCTTCAACCCCCAGCAAAATCGCCCCGCCCACCCGGAACGGGTCCAGATGTTCGGCGATCTTGGCAAAAGCCGGCTTGGCCAGCAGCCCGCCCAGGGTAGTCAGCGGGCCGGACTTGATTTCGGTGCGGATCATGTTAAAGAGCAGCTTGATGGACGCCTCTGTCTGTTTGACGACCAGGTTGCCGGTAAAGCCGTCGGTCACCACTACATCGGCCGCGCCGGCCATAAACTCTTTGGGCTCCACGTTGCCCACAAAGTTGAGCGGCGAGTTCTTGAGCAGGTAAAAAGTCTCCTTGACCAGCATATTACCTTTGCCGGCCTCTTCTCCGTTAGACAGGGTGGCGATCCGCGGCCGTTCCCTGCTCATTACCCGCTCCATGTAGGCGCTCCCCATAAGCGCAAATTGGTACAGATATTCCGGCTTGCAGTCCGCGTTGGCCCCGCCGTCCATCAACAAAGTCAGGCCGGTGGGCAGCGGGAACGGGGTAGCCAGCGCCGGCCGGCGGATGCCGCGGATGCGGCCCAGCCGGAAGAGCGCCCCGGCCAGCACCCCGCCGGTGTTCCCGGCCGAAACAAATGCGTCGGCTTGGCCCGCTCTGATCAGGTCCATGCCCACCACCACGGATGAATCCGGCCGGGACTTGACCGCCTGGGCCGGCTTGTCGGTCATCTCAATGATCTGGCTGGCGTGCACCACCGACAGCGGCAAGCCGGCCGTGTCGTACTTGCGCAGTTCGGCTTCTACTTGCTCCCGGTCACCCACCAGGATGATTTCGCCGCCGGGCTCCAGCTCGCGGACGGCCTGCACTGCGCCTGCCACGTCGGGCACCGGATAGGTGTCACTGCCCATCGCATCCACTACAATTCTCATCCTCTGTTTCCTCTTTGACTATTTCCGGCCGACTTGTTCCGCCGGTTGCCGCCCAACAACACACCCACACCAATCCCCACGGCCGCCACCGCGCCAATCACGCCGGCCGCCGTCCCGGCCGTCAGGCTTGGGCGGGTACGGCTCTTCTGTCGCTTGGTAGCCTGGACCCCCTCGGTTTCCACCTCGGCCAGGGCGACTACCTGCTCCCCCTCCGCCACCGCGCGATCGGGCTGCACCTCTGCTGCTTCTGGTGCCAGCCGCAAGCGGGCAGCGTAGGCGGCCGAAAACTCGGCGCCGAACAACATGATGGTGAACGAAAAGTACAACCAGGTCAGCAGCGCGATGACGCTGGCGATGGGGCCATAAACCGCCTGCCAGTTGGCAAATTCGACCGCGTACAGGCCAAACAGCGTTTTGAGCGACTCCCAGCCGATGCCAGCCAATACCGCTCCCGGCCAGACATCATACCAGGAGATCGAAACAGAAGGAAAGACGCGAAAGATAGCCCCAAAGGCCAAAACCGCCACGATCATGGGAAAGACCCATGTTGCCACGCTGTACAAGTGCGACCCGCCGGGAACCTGGTCGGTGACATTGGTGATGATGAAGGTAATGCTCTTGAGCGCTTGCGCTGCCACCAGCAGCAAACCCAGACTGAGGATGATGCCGATGGAAGCCAGGCGACGCCGGACGGTGAGCCGCAAACCTGGGATGCCCTCAAAGCCCCAAATCTGGTCCAGAGCAGCGTGCAGATGGTTGAGCACGTTGGAGGCCGACCACAGCAAGGCCAGCGCACCAATCAACCCGGAAGTACCCCGCGCCTTTTGAATGGACTTGATGGCGCCGAACACAAAATCCCCCGCGGCCGGGAGCAGATCGGCGGTCGCCTGGATCAGATAGGTGCGGGCCTGCAACGCAATGGGCCAGCCAACATCCAGCGCAAAACCAATCAGCGCAAGCAGCAGCAGCAGCAGGGGAAAAAGCGAAAAGAGCGTGTAGTAGGCCAGGGCGGCCGCCATCCGGTTAACCCGATGGGCCGAGAAGGCTTGAATCGCTTTCCGGGTAACGGTGACAATCTCCCGTGGCGGGAGCCACGAGCGGGCGGCGGTGACAGGCAACACCATCAGATCGTATCAATTGGCGGAGAAGTTAAGCCCGCCTCCTTCTAGCGTGTATTCTGTGCCAATGTTGGCCTGCAATAAGTAGCTCTCGCGCAGTACCATCCAGTGCTCCAATCCCAGCATCGCCGGAATGGTCTCGGCCGCCAGTAAGCGTTGCTTGTCCATCAGTGGCACCTGCAACAAAATGCCGGTCAGGAAGGCAAGCAGAATTGGCTTTTCCGGCACTTCCACCCGCTCCAGCGGGAACTCGGTCACCTGGGAGAGCAAGGCCAGGTACTGTATCAGCTGCGGCCGGAGCTTGCCCGCTTGGAGGTAGGCTTCGGCAGACTCGTCGGCCGTTGGCGGCAACACCTCTACCAATCCGCTGAGAAACGGCCGGTCCTTCAGCAGGGTGCGAATCCGAAAGCGTTGATACCCCACCGTCACGATGTTGAGACGGCCACCCTCTGCCCGGCTGGTCTGGGTGATGATAGCCGACGTGCCGACGGCATGAGGCTCGGCCGGGTCGCCCACCTCCCGGCCGCTTTTGATCAGCACCACGCCAAACGGCCGGCCCCGGCCCATGCACTCCTGGATCATCAGCTTGTACCGCTCCTCAAAAACGTGCAGCGGCAAAGGCATCCCCGGAAAGAGGACAGCGTGGAGTGGGAAAAGCGGTATTTCTATCAACTGCTGGTCCATGGCACACCAACGGCTCAGGTGGCATGATTGTAAAGGATTCACCCAAGGTTGACAAGGGAAACCCAAACAGTATAATAGCTTCGCCAGCGCGGTCGTGGCGGAATTGGCAGACGCGCTAGGTTGAGGGCCTAGTGGCCGATAGGCTGTGTGGGTTCAAATCCCACCGACCGCATGACAGCCCTGGTCAGGACGACCAGGGCTTTTCCTTTCCGACTGGCAATCGCTCAAGCAGTATGGATATTTCGGGGGACTGAAAGTTTTGCAAACCATGACCGCAGAAAAGCCCGAGAAAGGAACAGAACCTACCCACTACCACGACTGGAACCACGGCCGCTGGTCCACCGCGGCCGGCCTCATCATCACCGAATCGTTTGTCTGCATCTTTGTAAACGGCAAAGAGTTTGTGACCATGATGGCCACCCCCACCGAGCAGGAGCATCTGGCGGCCGGCTACCTTTTCACCGAGGGGATAATAAACGACCCGGCCGACCTGCTCAGCGTCACCCGCTCCCCCACCAACCAGACCTGCGTGGACGTCTGGCTGAAGGACAAGGGGGCTGCGCTGCCCACCCGGCGCATTTTCACCTCCGGCTGCGGCAAGGGGGTGACCTATGAGGCCAAGGCGGCCGAGATGCCGGCGTTGGAAACCGACCTACTTGTCAGGCCGGAACAACTGGCGGAACTCGTGCGCCAACTGCAGGAAGGCAGTAACCTGCATCGGGAAGCGGGGGGGACCCACGGGGCCGGATTGGGCACAGCAGACAAGCTCCTGATGCTGACTGAGGACATCGGCCGGCACAACACGCTCGACAAGCTGGCCGGCCGTTGCCTGCTGGAAGGCGTGGACCCGGCCGGCCACATCCTGATCACCACCGGCCGCATCAGCTCCGAGATGGTCAAAAAGGCGTACCGCATGCGGGTCCCACTGGTCGCCTCGCTTTCCACCCCCACCAGTCTAGCCACCCGCCGGGCAGCGCAATGGGGTATCACGCTGGTCGGTTACCTCCGGCCGCGCCGCATGCGCGCCTATTGCCACCCAGAACGAATCATACAGGAGACAAACCAATGAAGGTTGAACACTACACCAACACCCCGGCCGCAGAGGTCGAAAACGTACCCGGCGTCACCGTGCGCTGGGTCATCAGCAAACAGGACGGCGCACCCAACTTTGCCATGCGCGTGTTCGAGGTCGAGCTCGGCCGGGCCAGTCCCTACCACCAACACGAATGGGAACACGAGATCTTTGTGCTGGCCGGTAAGGGCGTGGTCCGCCGCGAGCAGGGCGAGACACCCATCGAACCCGGTACAGTCATCTTTGTGCCCGGCATGGAAATGCACCAGTTTGCCAACCGCGGCACATCGCTGTTGCGCTTTATCTGCCTGGTGCCCAACAACAGTTACTAACCGGCCGGATGCTAGCCCGCCAGCCCCTCATTACTTCCCCGACGGGACACACACCCAACCCCACAGCTGTGAAACTGACCGGCACAGACCCCACCTCCCTGTTGCACCGCGCGCTGATGGCCCCGGCCGCGCTGGAAACGTTGCCCACCTGGTTGATGTTGCTGATCCTGGCATCGCTGGCGGCCGGTGCAGGCTGGTTGTGGCGTTCACCCTGGCTGGCGGCCGGCTGGTTCGCCTTTGCCCTGCTGGACTGGGCGCTGCTGGTCGGGCTGCCGCGCACCGGCCGCTCCTTTGGCCCGGTCCGGCCGCCGCTGCTGGCGCTGGAGTTGGCCCGGCTGGCGTTGACCGGGCTGCTGGCCTGGCCGGGCATCGCCTGGCTGCTGTGGTGCGCGATGGGCGGGCTGAGCCTGCTCGCCTGGTACGGCACCTGGCTTGAGCCGATGCGGCTGGGGGTCACCGAGCGCACGCTGGCCTTGTCCCACTGGCCGGCCGATGCCAAACCGCTGCGCCTGCTGCACCTCAGCGACCTGCACCTGGAGCGCACCGGCCGGCGCGAGCAAGCCTTGGAGCGGCTGACCGCGCAACTGGCCCCCGACCTGATCTGCTTCACCGGCGACCTGCTCAACCTCTCTTACAACCGCGACCCCCAGGCTATCGCCCAGGCGCGCGAATTGATCGGCCGGTGGCAGGCGCCACTGGGCGTTTACGCCGTCAGCGGCAGCCCCCTGGTGGACCTGCCGGAAACGGCCGCGGCCGTACTGGACGGGCTGCCCAACCTGCGCTGGCTGCGCGGCGAGGCGGTCACCGCGCAACACGACGGTCGCCCGCTGGCGCTGGTGGGGCTGAGTTGCAGCCACAACCCGGCCGTCGACGGCCCAAGCATGGCCGCCGCGCTGCAGGCAGTCCGGCCGGATGTCCCGGCCGTGCTCCTCTACCACTCGCCCGATCTGGCACCCCAGGCGGCCGAGGCCGGGGTGTCACTGCAACTCTCCGGCCACACCCATGGCGGGCAGATCCGACTGCCGCTCTACGGCGCGGTCGTCACCAGCAGCATCTATCGCAAGCGGTTCGAGATGGGCGCATACGACCTGCCACGGGACGGCCGGGAACCTATGGCCCTTTACGTTTCGCGCGGCATCGGCATGGAGGGCGGCGCCGCCCCACGCGCCCGCTTGCTCTGCCCGCCAGAGATCGTGCTGTGGACCCTCACCGGCCGGCAGCTTTCCCGGTAGAGGTAGCCCGGAAAACCACAAAGGGCACAAAGGCAAAACCCTTTGTGCTTCGTAACTGCTCAGGCAGTAAGAAGATTTGTGGGGGGTGTGCGGGCGCTCCGCGCCCGCACACCCCCCACCTTCCCTCTCCCAAGGATTTGGGCTGAGTAGTTACTGTGCTTCTTTGTGGTCTTTGTGGTAAGCTTTTTGGCAACTTCCCAGGCAGTGTAAAGATTTTACCGAGGTAAAACCATGATCGAGCAATTATCCCTGCTTGCAGACCAATTGGAGCCGCAACTAATCGCCGACCGGCGCGATTTCCACCGCCACGCCGAGACCGGCTGGTGCGAGTTCCGCACCGCCTCGCTGGTCGCCCGGCGGCTGGCCGAGCTGGGGTGGGAGGTGCAACTCGGCCGGCAGGTGATTGACGTGTCGGCGCGGATGGGGGTGCCACCCCCGGAGGTGCTGGAGGCGCGCTGGGAGCGGGCGGCCGCCCAGGCGGGCGACCCAACCTTTCTGCCGGCCGTGCGCGGCGGGTTTACCGGCGTGGTGGGCACGCTGCGCGGCGGGGATAGCCCGGCCGTCGGGCTGCGCTTTGACATGGACGCGCTCGACCTGCAGGAGAGCGACAACCCAGACCACAGGCCGGCACGGGAGAGTTGGGCCTCGGTCAACCCGGAGGCGGCCCACGCTTGCGGCCACGACGCCCACACCACCGTCGGGCTAGGGCTGGCGGCGCTGCTGGCCGCGCTAAAGGAGCGGCTCTGCGGGACCGTCAAGCTCATCTTTCAACCGGCCGAAGAGGGGGTGCGCGGTGCCCAATCGATGGTCGCGGCCGGCGTGGTGGATGATCTGGACTATTTGCTGGCGCACCACTTTGTCACCGGCTGGGCGCTCGGCGAACTGGTGGCCGGCCGGAGTGGCTTTCTGGCCACCCGTAAGTTTGACGCCATCCTCACCGGCCGGGCAGCCCACGCCGGCGGCTCGCCAGAGGCCGGCAAGAATGCATTGCTGGCGGCCGCCGCGGCGGTGCTCAACCTGTACGCCATCCCGCAGCACGGCAGCGGCATGACCCGCCTCAACGTCGGCCGGCTGGCGGCCGGCAGCGGCCGCAACATCATTCCCGCCCAGGCGCATCTGGTGATGGAGACCCGCGGCGCGGACGACGCACTGAGCGACTATATGTACAAAAGCGCGGTGCGGGTGCTACAAACCGCCGCCGCAATGTATGATTGCGAGCTGGAGATCCGGCCGATGGGCGCGGCCGGAACCGCCAGCAGCGACCCGGAGCTGGCAACGCAGGTAGAGGCGGTCGCCGCGCAACTGGGCGGCTTTGTCCCGCTGGAACCCACCCAGCGGGGCGGCAGCGAGGATTTTACCGCCATGATGGCGCGGGTGCAGGCGCGCGGCGGCCGGGCAACCTATCTGGCGACCGGCGCCGACCTGCACGGGATCAGCCACCACGACCGGACGGGGCGGGAAGCGGTGCTGGCAGCTCATAGCGCTATCTTTGATCTGGATGAGCGGGCGCTGAAAAAGGCGCTGGTCCTGCTGGCGGCGGTGGCGCTGGACCTGACCGGAAGCTCTTGACACAGCTACTCTCGCCTGCTACAGTCTTGCCGGAGACGGTCCCGCAAGCCAAAGGAGACCAAGATGACCAAGCAACCCGATTTTGACTGCAGGCTGCTCACCGCTACTTTGCGGCCGCCTGTTTTAACCAGGCCTGGGAGTTGATCGACAGGAGCGACCGTACCCCGGCCGAGGAGCAGCAGATGATCCAACTGGCGCTGGCGTCGCTCTGGCACTGGAGCCAGCGGGATGATTGCACCCCGCTCAACCTGTCGGCCGGCTACTGGCAGGCCTCTCGCGTCTATGCGCTGCTGGGCCGGGCCCAGAACGCCGGCCGGTACGGCCAGCTCGCGCTGGAGGCCAGCCAGCAGGGCGAACCCGCCCCCTTTTACACCGACTATGCCTACGAGGGCCTGGCCCGCGCTGCGGCCGTCGCCGGTGACCGCGAACAGACCGAGGCCTACCTGGCGCTGGCGCGCCAGTCGGCCGGCCAGATCGCCGACCCGGAAGAGCGCAACTGGCTGCTGGCCGATCTGAAGACCATCTACCTGCCATAAGGAGCACCACCGGGTGGACAGTTCACCGCCACTCATCCCCTGCATTGGCTGCCGGGCGCTGGTGTCCGCCAGCGATGGCCCAACTTTTCGCTACCCGGACGCCGCCTCGCCGGGCTGCTGGGCGGTTTTTGGCGAGATCCTGGCCCGCGAATACAGCGACGCCAACTACTGGCGGGTTCACCGGCTGACGGTGGACGCCTATGCGGTCCAGCACCCCGGCCGCCCCACCCCGCAGACCATCCAGTCGGCCAACGTCCACCTGATCGCCCTCTGCTGCACGCTGGAACGGGATTACAGCTTTGAGCGGTCTACCCGGCTGATGCAGCGGGCCGTGGAGCGGCACAAGGGAGAGTTTGCCTGGCTGGAGCCGCCGGCCGAGCGCGGCGCTATCACCGTGCTGGATGTGGTGCAGGCCGGGACCCCGGCCGAGCACGCCACGCTGGTGACGCGCTGGGCCCGCTCTGTCTGGGAGGCGTGGGCGGCCCACCACCCGGCCGTCCGTGCCTGGGTGGACCGAGTGGCCGGCGGCTAGACCGGCCGCGCCCGTGATGGTGGAATTTTCCGACCAGGAAGACCAAGGGAGAAAAGCGGTCTCTGCGTGCTCTGCGGTTCAAAATTGGCACTGTTCCTTCAGCAACACGCAAGAGAGAGCTACTGGAGAGGTGAAACATGCGCTATATCGACCTGCAAAGCTGGCCGCGACGCCAGCAGTATGAACATTTCAGCACCTACGATCACCCGCACTTTGGCCTGTGCGCCAACGTGGACCTGACCACGTTCTACCCGGCCGTCAGGGGGCGTGGTTTTTCCATCACCGTGGGGATCGTGTACGCGCTGGCGCGGGCCGCCAACGCGATCCCCGAGTTCCGCTATCGCCTCCGGCCGGGGGCGGTGGTCGAGCACGAGGCCGTACACCCCTCGTTTACCGTTCTGACAGAAGGGGAGCTGTTCAGCTTTTGCACGGCCGACTATCTGGATGACTTTGCCACGTTTGCGGCCGGAGCGACCGAGCGGATCGCCTACGTGCAAGCGCATCCGGGGCTGGCGGACGAAGCGGGGCGCGACGACTATCTCTTTATGACCGCCATCCCCTGGGTGTCGTTCACCAGCTTTCAGCATCCGATGCACCTGCAACCGGCCGATTCCGTGCCGCGCTTTGCCTGGGGCAAGTTCTTTCAGGATGGCGAGTCGCTGAGGATGCCGTTGGACGTGCAGGTGCACCACGCACTGATGGATGGGGTGCACGTCGGCCGGTTCTACCAACAGGTGCAGGACTATTTGCATCATCCTGATCTGGTTCTGGACTGAGTTGAACTTGCGCCGCGGCCGGAAGGTAAAGTGGATGCACGGCGCGGCAATCCCGCCGTGTCATCGAGGGAAGCATGCTCAACGGTCGCAAACACCTTGTCTGGTTACTGGCGATAACAGCCTGGCTGGCGGCGTGCGGGGAGACTACACCCATGCCCCCGGCCGCCACGCAGCCGCCCACCATGCCCGCCGGCCGCGTGGAACGCCACCTGCTCTCTTACGACGACTTGACGCGCGGCTTTGCCTTTGCGTCACCGGTGGACGAAAGCGCCCTGGCCATGCCGGCCGGCGCGGCCCCGCCCGCCCACTTCTTTGAGGGCCGGCTGGAGCTGTTGGGCGAAGCGGAGCACGGCGCCATGCAGGTCCTGCAAGCCGATTTTGGGCCGGCCTATGCACACCTGCCCGAGTTTGACCTGGCCTTTGTGCAACACGATACTTATCTGATCCCGGCGCAGCGCGGGCTGATCATTACCACACACCCGGAATGGAACCTGCTGCTGGAACCAGGGCGCGCCTGGCGAGAAGACGGGGATGGAGGGGACACCCGCGCTTCCTTCCCGTTCGCCTTGATCTTAAAGGGGGGCAACGCTACCTTTAACGGTACCATGACCTTTGTCTTCAACGACCAAGGGGTGTCCAGGGTCTGGTACCAGGTGACGCAAGAGACCGCCAGCTACGGCCGGGCGAACCTGTGGGGGCTGCTGGAGGCAGTCTATCACCGCGAACCGGTTGCCGGGGCGGAGCAGGTCCGCGCCGATTTCGAGCGCGAGCTGGCCGGCCGGTTTCCCACCCAACCCATCGAGCAACTGGCGCAAGACTACCCCGGGGTCGACCTGGCCGCCTTTGGCCAGCGCGTAGACCCGGAGAACATGACCTGGTATGGCGTGGTCGCCAATGGGGTGAACTATGTGGGGGGCTGCCGGACCCGCTATGGGCAGTACAGCTACTGCGAGGCGATGCGCGCCTCATCCTATTCCACCGCCAAGTCGGCCTTTGTCAGCGTGGCGCTGATGCGCCTGGCGCAGAAATACGGCCCGGGGGTCGCCGACCTGCTGATACGGGATTATCTGCCCGAAGCGGCCGATAGCCGGGGTGACTGGCAGCGGGTCACCTTTGACCACACGCTGGACATGGCGACCGGCAACTATCAGGCGGCGGGGTACATGACGGACGATGACGGCCCGCAGATGGCGCAATACTTTCAGATGCAGCCGTACGACCGGCGGATGGCGGCCGCCTTGGACTGGCCGCACCGCGAAGAGCCGGGCACGCGCTGGGTCTACCGCACCTGCGACACCTTTATCCTGGGCCGGGCGCTGCACAACTACCTGCAAAGCGTGGAAGGCCCGGCCGCCGAACTCTACCAGTTTGTGGTCGACGAGGTCTACCGGCCGCTGGGCGTGGGCCCCGGCGCGCACACCACCATGCGCACAGAAGATAACAACTGGCAGGGGCAGCCGGAGGGCGGCTACGGGCAGTGGTGGGTGGCGGACGACATCGCCAAGATCACCACCCTGCTCAACGTGGACGGCGGCCGGATTGACGGCGTCCAGGTGTTGCAGCCCGACCTGCTGGCCGCCGCCCTGCAGCGCGACCCCGACGACCGGGGGGTGAGGATCGACCAGGGGCGCCAGTACAACAATGCTTTCTGGGCTACCCGGTACGCGGAGAGTGACGGCTTTGAGTGCGAGTTCTGGACGGCCGAGATGTTGGGGATCAGCGGCAACGTGGTCGTCCTGCTGCCCAACGGCACCAGCACCTACTACTTTAGCGACAGCCACGAGTTCTTCTGGCTCTCGGCCGTGCGGGAGCTGGACAAGATCACGCCGCTGTGCCCCTCCAACTAGAGCGCGGCCGGGGCGCAGCGCCACGCCGCCGCCCTGTCATCGCCCGCCGGCTTTGGTCGGCGTAGCGATCTCCACCCCGCACGATCTGGACGCTCGCCTGAAAAAAACTGGTTGATTTCGCGCCTTTTTCCTGCTATACTGTAACCGTTCGGCCGCGGCATGGGGTGCCCGGCCGGATGAGGAGATCGTGAGGATCTGTCAAGTTTACGGGCTCAGCGCTCTGAATTCAACGTTGATGTAAGGAATGTCATCCTCTTGCAGTACAATGAGGTACTTCCAGTGATTCCGTTCGCAGATCGAGAAGGTTGGGCCGCCGGCAAATAACCCATCCAGGAGGAGACAGATGGACAGACGAGGCCAGCGGTGCTTCAAACGTTCCGCCAGACGGTACACATGCCCTGGCGGGCAGTGCCAGGGGAAGGCTTTGAGTTCGCAATCCTGTTTGGTGGGATTTTCAGCCGGGTTCTCGATAGACTCGGTCATCAGCGAGAAGACCAAGCCGGTCGGCGTCACCAGCTTGGCTTCCAGTACTGGGTGATAGTACCAGCTCGACTTGGGCAGGTCGATCGCTTCCAGCGCCCGATTGAGCCCGTAGGTCTGATGGGCTTCTTTCACCAGGGCCACCTTCTGCTCCGTGCTCATCTCGGCCGTCCCAAGAAGTTTTTTACACTTGCGCCTGCGCGCAGTGCAGGTGAAAGCGCGATCTCCAGTTCCTTCTTCCCTAGCAGTTGCTCCAACTCCGCGATCCGGCGTTCATACTCGGCAATGAGGCTGTCTTGGGAGAAAACCTCGGCGCCCTTCTCCAGAAAGGTGTTCTTCCATGCATTGGCTGTGTTCGGATGGATGCCGTACACCTTGGCCACTTGGGCAGCCGTTTTCTCTCCGTTCAACAACTCACGTACCACTTGGAACTTGAATTTCGCTGTGTATCGTCTTCCCACGTTCTCCTCCTCTGGGTTCTATGATCTTACACCTGCCAGAGGAGGTCAACAAATCACAGTACTTGGTGGTACAGTTTTTGGGGTAAAGCACCCTGAGACAATCCAATGCCCGCTTCGTCCGCAAGACCTTGTCTTTTTCAAGGTCAGACTTGATGCACGAAATCGTTACAAGGCTCTTCATTATCCGTCACAACCTATCACTTATTACTTGACCACTATCGAAATAAATTCAGGCAATGATACGATTGACACACCTATACCCCGGAGATAATATAAAAGTATGAGCAACATTAACAGCAGTAAAAAAGAGTTGTCACCAGAACAACATGAAGAACTACTCAAAGCATTGAAAGCCCGTTTTGAGAAAAACATGAACCGCCATAAAGGTCTTGAATGGGCTCAAGTAGAAGCAAAACTGGAAGCTAATACTGAAAAACTGTGGTCGCTGAATGAAATGGAAAGAACCGGTGGTGAACCGGATGTTGTTGGTTATGATAAAACGACGGGAGAATACATTTTATATGATTGCTCAGCAGAAAGTCCTAAAGGCCGCAGAAGTCTTTGTTACGATCGCGAAGCGTTGGAGTCAAGAAATGAATTTAAACCAAAGGATACCGCTATGGATATGGCAGCTGCCATGGGCATCGAGATTTTAGCGGAAGAACAATATCGAGAGTTACAGAAACTTGGGAATTTCGACACGAAAACGTCGAGCTGGGTGAAAACACCTTCTGATATTAGAAAACTCGGGGGAGCCCTCTTTTGTGATCGACGCTACGGCAATGTCTTCGTATATCACAACGGTGCGCAATCATACTATTCCGCCAGGGGATTCCGCGGCTCGCTAAGGGTCTAAGTAACTAACACAAAGTTTCTTGCACTTTTTTGGCGATGGTGGTATACCAGTCCTGGAGGTGCAAGATGATTTACGCCAGACAACCAACGGATCAGGAACGTCAAGAACTTGAGCGGATGGTGCGTCAGGAAGTGGGACGAGTGAGCCAGCGCACCCGGATGGTCTTGTTGTCCATACGACATAAGAAAGTGCCTGAGATTGCCGACACCTTTGAGGTCAGCCGGGCCACGGTTCGTTTCTGGCTCCACCGGTTCAATCAACTCGGACCGTCCGGCCTGTATGATGAATCGCGCAGTGGCCGACCCCGCAAGATCACCCAGGAAGTGAAAGACACCATCCAGCAGATCATGCAAACCAGCCCTGAACAGGAAGGGTTCCAAGCCACCTTTTGGACCGTGGCGATGGTGGTCTCGGCCCTGACTATGAAGGTGAAGGGCCAGTTCAGCCTGAGTGCAATCCGGCGTGTGCTGCATCAGATTGACCTGCGTTGGGGACGGCCACGACTGGCGATGCCACCGCCTGCGAGGCAGCCGGTTAGCTGCTAGGTCCGGGCCACTGGAGAGGGTGAAGTGCGCCCACGGGCCGGAAACCAGAGCCATTCACCCTCACCGTCACACAGAGAGGCTGAATTGCCTCTCGATCTTGCGCAGCGCGTCCAGTGTACGCAGCCCATAGGCCTGTGACGGCATGCTTCGTTGCTCTCTATTCGGTTCTTAATGTGCGAAATGTAAGCTAAGGATTGCAGAATGCCATCCTATCTCAGTGGAAAAGTCGCAGGCTTTCGGTCGCCTAACCCAAATTGCACCAGACTTGGCTTCGCCAAGAGAGTACGCGGCGCGAATTGCCAGGTTTGGATCGGGTAAAGCGGCGCTCGGAGCCAAAACGCCAAGCTGGTGAATAACCTGTTGGGCGGCTCTCTTCGAATAAACAAGCCATGCATATCGCTATTTACACTTTAGGCAGTCGGGGGGATGTTCAACCGCTTATCGCGCTGGCGATAGGCTTGCAGCAAGCGGGGCATCGCGTTACGCTGGTTACCTCTCATACGTTTACGGACTGGATTCAGGCCTATGGCGTAGAGGTACAACCAGTGCACTTTAACCCGCAAGAGATTTTGAACCATCCCGAAATGCAAGCGTTCATGCAGAGAGGCGGCAACCCGCTCCGCGTGTTTGGCGTCATGCGCGAGGGGCTGAGGCGCGCGCTAGGAGCGCATGACGAGTTTTGGCAAGTCGCCCAGACGGCGGATTTTGTGGTGCAAACGAGCACGGGCGTCGGGGCCTTGGAGGCGGCGGAGAAAATCAATCTGCCCTCGGCCATCGTACATCTATTCCCCTTTACACCGACGCGCGCCTTTCCCTCTTTCTTTCTTGGGCCATTTCGCTTTTCCCTTGGCGCCGGCTACAACCGACTGACGCATTTTGCCATGCTCCAGTTGGTTTGGACCGTGGTTGGCGCGCCCCTGACCAATCAGTGGCGAAAAAAACTTGGGCTAAGGCCCTGGCGCTCCTATGGTGAAATGTATGCCCACGCCCGCCGCCGGCAAATACCAATCCTTTGCTGCTTCAGCCCGACCTTCCTCCCCAAGCCGCCGGATTGGGATGAACACCATCATCTTTCGGGTTACTGGTTTTTAAATGCTCCCCCCGCCTGGCAGCCTCCGGCCGAACTCGTGCGCTTTCTGGAAAGCGGTCCGCCGCCGGTCTATATTGGCTTTGGAAGTATGAATGCCGGCGACGGCGAAGAAAAAGTGCGCGTGGTGTTGCGGGCCTTGGAAATCAGCCGGCAACGCGGAATCATCCTCACAGGCTGGGGCGGCCTCGCGCGCGGGGCGGAATCCCCGAATGTATTGTATGCGGAAAATGTCCCCCACGATTGGCTATTCCCGCGGATGGCGGCGGTGGTGCATCATGGCGGCGCTGGAAGCACGGGCGCGAACCTCCGGGCGGGCGTGCCAAGCATAATTACGCCTGTAGCGGCCGACCAATACGCTTGGGCAGAACAAGTAGTGAAATCAGGCGTTGGGCCTCCGGTGCCTAAATTAAGATCACTCACGGCTGAAAAACTAGCCGGAGGGATCCGAACAGCAATAATTGATTCTGACCTGCGAACCCGTGCCGCCCAGTTTGGTGAAAAAATCCGCGCCGAAAGCGGTGTGGCGCGGGCGGTTGAAATCATTGAGCGCCATGCGGCTCAATTCAGGCGACAATGAGTTTTGTCTCGCCTACTAGCCGCCCAACCAGCGCTTGCAGCTGACCTTGCCTTCGGTTTAGTGTTTTCGTCGGTATGCTCTTTGAGGTTCGTAATTTATACTGGAACCTCGATCTGCACAGCCGGCCAGGCCGCGTGTGTAACAACCATCAACCAAAGGAAGGCCACCCTGTCCATCAACCCGGATTACCTGCTCTTTCCTACTAACGCCACCGTGGCGCGGGACGCGCAGTGGTGGTAGCTGCTGGTGGCGGAAAATCAAGGCGGGCACGCCGTCTGCTCCTTTGGCAGCCTGTTGCCCTACCTCACCGGCCGGACGCCGCACATCGTCCACCAGCTCGGCCAGTGCGTCATCTGCTCGGCGGTGGACCCGCTCTTCTGGAGCGAGACGGCCGCGCTGCCCCGCGTTCCTGGTATAATTGGCCCCAATCCAACATCCCGGGGGCGACCGCGCCAGCGGGATGCTCTATGAGGGACCATGACCGAACCAACGAACAATGGATACGAACTCGCCACGCTGGGCGGCGGCTGCTTCTGGTGTCTGGAAGCGGTTTACGCAGATTTGCGCGGCGTGGTCAGCGTGACCTCGGGCTATGCCGGCGGCTCCACCCCCAACCCCAGCTACAAGCAGGTCACCAGCGGCACAACCGGCCACGCAGAGGTGGTGCAACTGAGCTTTGACCCGGCCGAGATCAGCTACCGGGAACTGCTGCAGGTCTTTTTCAGCATCCACGACCCGACGACGCTCAACCGGCAGGGGGCGGACGCGGGGACGCAGTACCGCTCCGTCATTCTGTATCACACGGCCGAGCAAAAAGCGGTCGCCGAGGGGCTGATGGCGGAACTGGCGGCCGAGCGGGTCTGGCAAAACCCGATTGTGACCGAGCTAGCGCCGCTGGCAGTCTTTTACCCGGCCGAGGAGTATCACCGGGAGTACTATCGAAAAAACAGCGATCAGGGATACTGCCAGTTCGTGATCGCCCCCAAGCTTGGCAAGTTCCGCAAGGAGTTCAGCGACCGGCTCAGACGGTAACGCCGTCACCGCCCGGCCGGAAGCGGTGTGATTCGTCGCCCCCGCCGCCGGCCAGCAGTTCCAGCCCGTGGGGCAGCGCCGGCAGAATCGCTTCCAGGTTCTCCCGCACCGCCTTGGGGCTGCCGGGCAGGTTGACGATCAGCGTCCGGCCGCGGATGCCGGCCGCCGCCCGCGAGAGCATCGCAAAGGGGGTCACCTGCAAGCTCGCCAGCCGCATCGCCTCGGCAATGCCGGGCGTCTCCCGCTCCACCACCGCCTTGGTCACCTCGGGGGTCACGTCGCGCGGGGCCAGGCCGGTGCCGCCGGTGGTGAGGATCAGGTCCAGCCGGCCGGAGTTGGCCCACTCGATCAGCGTCTGTTGGATGGTCTCCCGATCATCGGGGATGGTAGCAACCAGCGCCACGTCGCCGTTCAGCCGCTCCGCCACCATGCGCTGGATGAGCGGGCCGCTGGCATCCGGGTACACCCCGGCCGAGGCCCGGTCGCTGATGGTCAGCACGCCAACTCGAATCATGACACTCGGCCGACCTGCGAAACAACCAAAGACCTGCGGTGTGCCATGTCATGTTTGGCAATCCCCATCCCCCCTGCCCCCCTTCCCAAGGGAAGGGGGAAAGTGAGTGGGGGAGATTGCGGGCACTGTGCGCCTGCAATCTCCCCCAGATTCTTCTCCCCTCCCCCGACTGTGGGGGAGGGGCTGGGGGTGGGGGCCATAACCAACATCAACCAGTGTCCCATCGCCCTCCAGAGTTAAGGACGCGCCTCTATCCCTCTGGCGGGAGCAGCCGGAGCCACTCGTCGCTCATGCCATCCTCGGTAACGCCGTAAAAGAGGTATACCTGCTCCCCTTCCCGCTGCGCCAGGTCGTACCGGGTGACGCCGCCCGCCTTGTGGACGTTGAGCAGGGCAATGTTGCCGTGCCAGTCCACTTCGGCCGGCTTGACTGGGTGGTCTTCCTTCTGCGTGATGGCATAGTGCCACAACTTGCGAGCCGATTTGCGGGTCACGTTCTTGACGACGTTGCCGTTGCGCAGGTCGCGCATATTGTGAAAGGTATCCCCTTTGCGGGTGTCCGACTGGACGATCTCGACCCCGGTGCGCGGCCGTTTGACCTTGCCCGGCTCTGGCGCTGCCTCGGCTGCTGGCTCGGCGGCCGGAGCGGCCGGGGCGGCGGTTTTGGCCGTGGCCATTTCCGCTTGCAAAGCGCGGCGCACCAGCGCCACAATCTCGTCCCGCACCGCCATGCTGGTTTCGGCCTCGTCGCGCACGTAAATCTTGTTGTCGTCGATGGCGTAAGGCGGGTCGTCGCCGCGCGGGACCACCAGCCGCACCACCGGAGCCCCGCGGGTCTCCTGCAGGTCTGCCTGCACCTCCACCTCGGGCGCGATCTTTTCCTCGATCTCGGCTAGCAGCGTGCTCATCACCTGGTGCGCGTCCTGGATGCCGGCCGGGGGCTTTTTCGCATTGCTGCTCACCCCCACGTAGATGGTGCCGCCATTGGTGTTGGCAAAGGCGCACACATCGGCAATCACGGCAAAGAGCCGGCCGCCCTGCTTGGTGGCGCTATCGTGGAAGGACTGCAGGATGCTGGGCCCTTCCTCGCGGGCCTGCTGCACGTAATCCACCGGCGCCTGACTGGCGCGATACGGCCGGGTGCGGGAAAAATCGTTCCCCTCAAACGCCTCCAGCAGCGCCTCAAACGAAACCTCGGGCAGCGAGATTTCGGTCATCCGCTCCCCCACCCCCAAATTCTTGCGGTTGCTGGGGTGGCTGGTCAGCCGGTGCGCGTCCGAGCCCTGGATGCAGCGCATGCGGCGCGGGTATTCTGGCTTGCGGCCGTCAAAAAAGCGGGCGGTGGTAAAGCGGCCGCGCTTCTCCAGGTCGGTCACCTCCAACGCGTGCAAATTGTGGTCCTGCGTGTACGCGATCTTGGTCTGACCGCCAAAATCAAAGCCGCGCATCGCCACCCCGTGGGACGAGTTGGCGTGGGCGGCAATCACCAGCCCGCCGGCCTCGCGGATCATCCGGTAAGCCGTGACCACGTCGGTCATTGCCCCCACGGTGGAGCTTCCCAGGTCCAGCTCATCCGGCGGGACGCGCAGGCTGAGCAACAGGTATTCCAAGTCGCGAACGCTGGTCTCGGGGGCAAAGATGGCCAAAATGTGAAAGCCCAACGTGGCGGTCAACTCAAAGCCAGGCAAAATCAGCAGCCGCTCCCCAAAACGACGGTATTCGTCCAGCCGCCACTGCTCTTCTGGCTGAATGCGCCCCAGCCGCTCCAGCAATTCCAGCTCGCCGACCTCCTGCCGAATCTGCTTGATCCCGGCCACCGTATTGTGGTCGGTGATTGCCAGAATGTCCACGCCGCGCGTGGCGGCCGTCTGCAAAATATCCAAATAGGTCACGCTCTCTTCCTGATAATCGCTGGAAGCGGGCGTGTGAATGTGTAAATCTACTTTTCTCCACTGCAAGTGGGTACGTTTTCCTTTTCTACTCACTGTTATTCTCTGTAATTACCTCCAAAAGTGATAACCGCAAGTCTGTGCGGTTACCTCCAATAATCGTAACTGTTCAGCCCAAAGGCTTGGATGGGGTAAAGTGGGGTGTGTGCGGGCGCTCCGCGCCCGCACACACCCCAAAAATCTTCACGCTGCTTGAGCAGTTACCAACAATCAACTGTTTAGCCTTGATGGTCCGGCCGGGCTAGCCAAGCAGCTCCCGCAACCCATCCGACAACTCGGTGGGCGAGAAGGGCTTGAGCAGGAACAGGTCCGCCCCGGCCGCCTGCGATTGCTCCGCCAGGTCCTTGCCCGAGGTCACCACCACCTTGGTCCCGCTCAGGTGCTCCTGCAGCCTGATTTGGCGCACCAGGTCCAACCCGGAAGCGCCGACCAGATGGCCGTCGATCACAAAGGCATCCACCGGCCGGGAGCGAGCCATCTCCAGCGCCGTGTCCGGCACGGGGGACTGGCTGACCTCATAGCCATCCAATTCGAGCAACATGGTCAACAAGCGGACGGTGGCGCGGTCGTCGTCAACTATCAGCACATGAGGCATCGTCGGGTTGCTCCTTGTCATTGCCGCACAGGGCGGCTTCAATCACCTCTTCCACCCGCTCGGTAAAGGTAAACCTCACCTCCCGGCGGATCTCCTCCGGCACTTCTTCCAGGTCATTCTCGTTGCGCTTGGGCAGGATCACCTCCTTGAGCCCGGCGCGATGGGCGGCCAGCACCTTTTCCTTGACCCCGCCAATGGGCATGACCTGACCCCGCAGGGTAACCTCGCCGGTCATGCCGACGTCCGGCCGCACCAAACGGCCGGTGAGCAGCGAGGCGAGCGCCGTCACCATCGTCACCCCGGCCGAGGGACCATCCTTGGGCGTGGAGCCGGCCGGGACGTGGATGTGGATGTCGCGCTTGGCGAAATAATCCTCCGGCAGGCCCCATTCGGACGCCTTGGCGCGGACCAGGGTCAACGCGGCCTGCGCCGACTCCTTCATCACGTCGCCCAGTTGTCCAGTCAGGGTAAACCCTTTGCTGCCCGGCATCTGGGAGGCCTCCACAAACAGGATGCTGCCGCCGGTGGGGGTCCAGGCCAGGCCGGTCGCCACACCGGGGATCTGGGTGCGCTCTGCCACCTCTTCAAAGAACTTGCGCGGCCCAAGGTATTCGCGCACGTCATCCGGCTCCACCGCAACAATCCCGGCCGAGCCATTCGCCACCTTGACCGCCACCTTGCGGCAGATGGTGCCCAGTTGCCGCTCCAGGTTGCGCACCCCGGCCTCGCGGGTATAGTCGTGCACAATCAGGGCAATGGCCTCCTCGCTGAACGCTACCTCGCCCGGCCGGAGGCCATTTTCGCGGATCTGGCGCGGCACCAGGAACCCCTGAGCGATGTTGACCTTTTCCATATCCGTGTAGCCGGCAAGCTGCAGGATTTCCATCCGGTCGCGCAGCGGCCCTGGGATAGGCTCCAGCATGTTGGCCGGTGGTGATAAACATCACCTGGGACAGGTCAAAGGGCACATCCAGGTAATGGTCGCGGAACTCGCGGTTTTGCTCCGGGTCCAGCACCTCCAGCAACGCAGACGACGGGTCGCCACGGTAGTCCATCCCCAGCTTGTCGATCTCGTCGAGCATAAAGACCGGGTTGTTGGTGCCCACCCGTCGGATGGCTTGAACGATGCGGCCGGGCAGTGCGCCGATGTAGGTCCGGCGGTGGCCGCGGATTTCGGCCTCGTCCCGCACGCCGCCCAGGGACTGGCGGATGAACTTGCGGCCGATGGCCCGGGCGATGGATTGCCCCAGCGAGGTTTTGCCCACGCCGGGCGGCCCGACAAAACACAGGATCACCCCTTCCCGCTCACGCCGGATGGTGTCCACGTACGCGCCCTCCTGGTCCTCTTCCTGCTCTGCCTTGCGTTCCTGGCGCAGCTTGCGCACGGCCAGGTACTCCAGAATGCGCTCCTTGATGTCCTCCAGCCCATAGTGGTCCTCGTCCAGCACCTGGCGGGCGTGGTCGATGTCCAGATTGTCTTCGCTGCTCACCTGCCAGGGCAGGCTGGTGAGCCAGTCCAGGTAGGTGCGGATGACGCCGTACTCGGCCGCGGCCGTGGGCAGCTTGGAGAGCCGGTCCAGTTCGCGGCGGGCCTCTTTCTCCGCTTCCTCCGGCATGCCGGCCTCGTCAATCTTTTTGCGGAACTCGTTGACCTCAACCTGCTGTTCGTCTTCCTCGCCCAACTCGCGCCGGATCGCCTTGAGCTGTTCGCGCAAAAAGTACTCGCGCTGCATCTTCTCCATCTCGCTCTGGGCTTCGTTCTGAATCTTGCGCCCCAGCTCCAGCACCTCCAACTCTTTGCCCAGGATACCCATCAGGCGGCGCAGCTTTTCCGTGACGTTATCCATCTCCAGGATTTCCTGGGCGTCCTCCAGCTCCATGCGGATGTAGGTGGCAATGGCGTACACCAACTGGCGCGGGTCTTCTACGTTTAACGCGGCCGTCAGCAGTTCGCTGGGGATGCTGGGCACCAGTTCGGCCAGGCGGCGGAACTGATCCAGCACGTTGCGCATCAGCGCCTCCACTTCCACCGTCTCCTCGATCTCTTCCGGCACCAACTCGACCTTGGCCTGGAGGTATGGCTCGGTGCCAATCCATTCGCTGACACGGATGCGCTCCAAACCCTGGACCAACAGCCGGATGGTGCCATCTGGGGCGCGGAACAGGCGGTGAACGGCCGCGGCCGTCCCATAGGTATAGATCTCGTCCGGGCCGGGCTCGTCCAGTTCTGGGTCCTTGCTGGCCACGAGCCCGATTATCCGGCCGCCGGCCACAGCGTCATCCACCAGCCGGATGGAGCGCGGCTGGCCAATGTTCAGCGGGACGGCCGTCAGGGGGTAAACCACGGTCCCGCGCAGCGGCAGGATAGCCAGCTCGGATGGGATTGTGTGCCCCTCCTCGCCCTCCGTCGGGTCGGGTTTCCCTGCAATCTCTTCCAGTTTGACCTCGACGGCCGGTTTCATTTCTTCCTGCAGTTCATCAGGCATTGCAACTTAATCCTCAAGAGGAGTATCGGCCGGGTTGACTTTGACGTGGTGCGTGCCGCGCTTGGGCATCACCACGGTCAAAAAGCCGTCGGCATAGGCGGCTTCGATTTTCTCCTCATCCACCGACGTGGGAACCCGCACCTGGGTGCGAAACTCCCCGTATTGTATCTCCAACTGATGATAGGCCCCGCGCGGGCTGGCATTTTGACGCACCCCGGTCACAGTCAACACGGTGTCGGCAATCGAAACAGAAAGCTGTCCACCCTTCATACCGGCAACTTCGATGCAGGCAATGTAGGCTCCTTCCGTCTCGTACAGGTCGGTAGGCGGCCGCCAGACGTGGGGGTGACGAACGATCAACCGCCGGCCGGCCGGGTCCTGTTCGGCCAGAAAGTCGGCCGTCTGCATCTGATCCCGTTTAGGCATCGCAACCTGAACTACCGGTTCCATCTTGAACTCCTCATCATCTTTCCCACTGAGGCACTGTGAAAGCTCGCACTTGGGCCCTATGGTCAATTTGCGTTTGCGCTGTTGAACAATCAATCCCAGAGTTGGGCTTGGCCCGCCCCAGAAATAGCTCAACGCGATACATTTATTACTATCATTAAAACCACATAAATTGTACCACATCCAAATATGAAACCCAATGGTCTGCCCCGCGCCCAGCCAGTACCCCCCCCACTTTTCCACCAATTGTGGGAGCAGTTGGCCAAGATGCAATTGCCCTGCCCCACGCCCTTCGTTTGCAGTATAATGGCTGCATGCACGCACTGGCGGAACGAATCAAAACACAGGCGCTGGAGCTTGGGTTCGATGCGGCCGGCATCGCTCCGGCCGCGCCAGGCGAGCACCTACCTCAATACCTGGACTGGCTGGCAGCCGGCTACCATGGCGAACAGAGCTATCTCGCCCGGCCGGATCGGCTAGCGCGCCGGCGCGACCTGCGCGTCATCCAGCCCGAGGTCGAGTCGCTGCTGGTGGTGGGGCTGCACTACTGGCCCGGGCCGCCCCCGGCCGAGGCCGAGTGGCCATCCCACGGCCGGATTTCGGCCTACGCACAGGGGCCGGATTACCACCACGTGATGCTGCCCAAACTGGAAGCGCTGGGGAGCTTTGTGCAGGAGCAGACCGGCCGGTCTGGCCGCAGCCGGGCCTACGTGGACACCGGCCCGCTGCTGGAACGCGACCACGCGCTGGCGGCCGGACTGGGCTTTATCGGCAAAAACTGCCACCTCATCCAGCCGCAGCGCGGCTCCTGGCTCTTTTTGGGCGTGCTGATGCTCCCCCTGCCGCTGGAGCCGGATACCCCCGGCCGGACCCCCTCGTGCGGCACCTGCGCCCGCTGCCAGGACGCCTGCCCCAGCAACGCATTCATCCGGCCGCACACGCTGGACTGCCGCCGCTGCATCTCCTACCTGACCACGGCACTCAAAGGGCCCATCCCACGCGAACTCAGGCCACTGGTGGGCAACCGGGTCTTTGGCTGCGACGACTGCCAGCAGGTCTGCCCGTGGAACCGGTTTGCCCAGCCGACTGGACGCCAACAGTTGGCCCCTCCCTTGCTGGACCTCATCCGCCTTGCCGAATCACTCTTCCAGCAGCAGTTTGGGGACACGCCGATTGGGCACATCGGCCGGGAGCGCTTGTTGCGCAACGTGGCGGTGGCGCTGGGCAATTGGGCTGCGCCGGAAGCAGCGCCCCCACTGAAGCAAGCGCTGACTGACCCCGGCCCACTGGTGCGCGGGCACGCGGCCTGGGCGTTGGGGCAAATTGGCACCGGCCGGGCCCGCACGGCGCTGGCACAGGCTTTGAGCGGGGAACCAGACCCATCCATCCGAGAAGAGATACAACTGGCGCTGGACGGCGCGGCCTAGCGGCCGGCGCTCCGGCGCTCTACCCACCCACCAGCTTGACCTTGTAACCCAACCGCTGCATCTCGGCCGCGATCCTATCGCGATGATCCCCCTGTACTTCGATATTGCCATCCTTGACCGTGCCGCCGGAGCCACACAGCTTTTTCAACTGCTTGCCCAGCTCGGCCAGATCCTCCGGCGTCAACTGCAAATCGCTCACCACGGTGACCGTCTTGCCACCGCGCCCCTTGCGGTCCCGCTGGATGCAAGCGGTCTGTTGCTCGGGTGGTAGGCTCCTGGGGCGGGGGCAGCGGCAGGGATAGCTGCCGCAGCGGGCGCAGCGCCTGGCCACGGCCGAGTCTTTGGAATAGGAAAAGCGCTGTTTTTTCTGCGTCACACCAATCACCATCGCACAGCGGCAGTATATCCGCAACGGCCGGCGGCCGCAACTGACCTTCGGACGAGAGTTCGATCCATACCAGTTGAATCGTCATCGACATGGTGATTTTGAGGGAGTGGGGATTAAACTCCTACCCCCCTTTCACCATCCTGCTAGAGTCGGGTCACTCGCAACATTTGAGTGCACGCCTCAGGCCGCAAGGGTCGACGCGCCGGGTCAAGCCTGTTAGAATTGATGCCGGCCGTGCCAAGGCCAAGGAGAAGCGACCCACGAGAGGACAGCCATGAGCATTTTCAACCGGCAACGCCTGACCAACGTGACCTTTAAACTGGACATCGAACGCATGCAACGGGGGTGGTATTCGGACAAGTACTTTGAGAACATCATCGCCATGCTGGAGGGAGTAGCCGCGACCCCGGATTGGTCGGTCCCGCGTTACGCCCGCGACGTGGGCCGCCCGCTGGATCAGGTCAAGCTGGGCGACATTGAGGTAGAGGTGCAGTTCTTCACCCGCCGGCCGGGGACCACCATCGTAGTCGGCGTGGACAAAGCGCTGGCCATGCTGCGCCACTGCACCGGCTACTTTGACGGCGGCCGGTTCGCGGAAACCTGGCACAAGCTAGAGGTGGAAGCGGTTCACGACGGGGTGACGGTGCATTATGACGGCAACCCGGCCCGCGTTCAGCCGGTCATCAAGGTTCGCGGCCGCTACCGGGATTTTGCATTGCTGGAGACGCCAATGCTGGGTATCCTCGGCCGGGCCAGCCGGATTGCCACCAACGTGTACCAGGTTCTGGTAGCCGCGCGCGGCAAGCCGGTGCTCTTTTTCCCGGCCCGTTTTGACGTGCACGAGGTCCAGGCGGCCGATGGCTACGCCTACGACATCGCGGTCCAGCGGTACGCGCTCGACCGGGGCGAGCAGCCCGGTTCATTCGTGAGCACCGACGCGCAGGGAGAATGGTGGGGCGGTCACGGCGGCGGGACGGTGGCCCACGCCGCCATCGCCTGCTTTTTGGGCGACATCTCGTCGGCCATGCTGGCCTTTGCCCGCTTCCGGCCGGCGGAAATCCCCCGTATCGCGCTGGTAGATTTCGAAAACGACTCGGTGTCCGAACTCGCTGCGCACGCTCAAAGCCATGTTCGACGAATACCGGCGATTGAAGGACGCGGGCGACGAGCAACAAGCGCGCAAGTACGTCCTCTACGGAGTGCGACTGGACACCGGCGGCAGTGTGCGGGACGTCAACGTGCCGCCACTGGGGGACCCCAAGCTGGACCTGGGTGTGGTGCCGCGGCTGGTCTTCACCGTACGCGAAGCGTTGGACAACGCCTGGCAGGGTTGGGACTTGCCGGCCGACTGGGTGAGGCAGGCGCAAGCGTATTGCCGCGGCGTCCGCATCGTTGTCACAGGCGGGTTCAACCCGGACAAGATCGAGCGCTTTGAAAAGCTTGGGGTTCCGGCCGATATCTACGGAGTCGGCTCGTCACTGATGTCCAACGACAGCGGGATGGGGACCAACACCGACTTTACCGCCGACGTGGTGCGGGTCAAAATCAACGGGGACTGGGTAGATATGGCCAAGATCGGCCGGGCTCCCTGCCAAAACCCGGATCTGGCGCCGGTAGACCTGGCGGATCTGTAACGCGCGACGGCGGCCGGTTAGGTGGTCACCACCAGCACCGGCATCGACGTAAGCGCGCGGACGATCTTGTTGGCAACGCCGCCGAATCGCCAGCGCATCGCGCCAGTCTCGCCCCGCGAACCGATGATGATCAGGTCACAGCCGCTGCTTTCCGCAAAATCCAAAATGCACTCGGCCGGTTGTCCCGCCTGAATTTCCGTTTCAACTGCCAGCCCCTCGTCCCGTAGCTTTTGAGCAACACTCAGCAGGTACTCTTCGGTGAACGATTGGGCTTGCTGGTTCAATTGCTCCTGCAACTTGAGAGGCACCATCAATGTGCCACGCAACGGGGGGATAACGCGCATCAACACCACCGTGGCGTTGTGGATCTTGGCCTCGTCCAGGGCAATGGGTAACACTTTTTCGGCCGTAGGCGACCCGTCCAGCGGGACCAGAATTCGTCGGTACATCACACTCCTCTAAATAATCAGCGTTGGCACGCCGGTCTCCCCCTCGATCCGTTGGGCCAACTTTTCCAGGCTGGCAAGCTGAAAAACGCTTTCATCGCCGCCAGCCGGCCGGCCAAATGCAATCAACGTTACCTGCTCATCCACGGCCGTTTCGCACAACGCATCAGCCAGCGAACCATGGCGCAATACGGGGTGCGCCTCTACCCCGGCTTTGGTCGCCCGCTCACACGCCATCGCCAGCAAAAAGTTGCCCATCCGCTCCATCTCTTGCTGCATCACGTCCGGCCGGGTGCCGGTAGGCGTTCGCCGTAAAAATTCCACATCTACCACGTACAAAAAGAGCACCACAGCGCCCTGCTCTTTTGCCTTGGCATTGACGGCATCCTGAGTCCGGTAACTCGCTTCGCCACCGCGGGTGGCACAGAGAATCTTGTTCATCGCCTAACCCTCTATAAGAAGTGAATGAACAGCCACAGCACGCCAACACCCACCGTGATGACCATGGCCGGCATGCCGATCTTGAGAAAATGCATGTAGCTGATTTTATATCCGGCCCGTTCCGCAATGCCGGCCGTCACCAGGTTGGCGGATGCGCCAATCAGCGAGCTGTTGCCGCCCATGGCCGAGCCAATGGAGAGCCCGTAAAAGAGCACGTTACTGGATGCGCCGGGCACCGTGCGGGTGAGAAAGCTGACCACCGGCAACATGGCGGCCGTAAAGGGGATATTGGCGATCACGCCAGAGAGAAGGGCGGCCGCCCAGACCATCACCAGGACGCTGGTGGAGAGGCTGTCACCCACCACGTTGCTGATCCCCACCGCAATCATGCTGATCAGCCCCACCTCTTGAGTAGCGCCCACCACTATGAACAGCGCGATGAAGAACATCAACGTCGTCCAGTCCACCACTTTAAGCATCTCTTCCACATCCGGCTCCACCCACAACAGCATGGCCACAGCACCCAAAATGGCGGTCACGGCCGGAACCAGGTGAATACTTTCCCCCATCACAAAGAAGACGATCATGACGGCAAACACCACCCCTGCTTTTTTCAGCTTTCCCGGCTTGGTGATTTGACCGCTCTCGCGCAGCATGTCCAACAGCGACTGTGAGAGCCCGCTGCCGCGCACAAAAAACTCCTTCCGGTATCGCAGCAGAACATAGACCGTCAGCGCTACCTGCGCCATCAACACCCCCGGAGTCAGGTTGCGGACAAAGTCGTTAAAGCTCAGTCCGGCATAAGAGCCAATCAGGATGTTGGTGGGGGTGCCGATCAGCGTGCTGATCCCGCCCACGTTGGAGGCCAGCACCTCTGGGATCAGCAGCGTGAGTGGGTTAATGCCCAGCGCCAACGCAATCTGGATGGTCATCGGGGTCATCAACAACATCGTAGTCACATTATCCAGCAACGCAGACGCTATCGACGTGATAATCATCAGAATAGTCACCAGCAGCCAGGCCCGGCCGCGGGACAGCCGGTAGGACTGGTAAGCAAGCCACTGAAAGATGCCGGTCTCTTCGATGACGCTGACGACGATCATCATCCCCATCACCAAAAAGATGACGTCAAAATTGACGTATTCCAGCGCCCGCTCAAAATCGAAAATAAACAGGTCCGGCGTGATAGCGCCGCCCACAAAGCTACACCCCAGGACAATGGCTACGCCCAACAGGGCAGCCATGGTGTTGTGCAGCTTTTCCAGCGCGATGAGCAGCAGGATGCCGGCAAAGGTCAGGCTGGCAACCCAGAAACCGGCCGTCACACGCCGTTCCATCGTCACATCATCCAGCCGGAAGGACCCATTCTCGTTGAGTTGCGCTACCTCTTCCGGGCTGGCTTCCCAAGTTGTGGAGTGAAAGTGCGACCGCAACAACTCCAACTTGATGCTTGCCACATCGCCGGCCGGCAGGTCGATGACAAAGCTGCCATCCGGCTGCGTCTCCGGCGACTCCGCTTCATGCTCACCCGACTCAGCGCCCTGCCCATTGAGAATCACGTGCAACACTACCCCACGAACCGGCTCGCCCTGCAGGTCCACCACCCGGCCGGAAAGGCTGATGGCTCCTTCCGCGCTCGCCACCGCCAGCGGCTCGGTGTTGCCCGTCAGCATCAGCAGCCCGGCTGCCAGAACTACCCATAAAAGCCAGACACGCCAATTCGGTATTCGCCAGGGTCTTTTTGCCAGCATGGTCCTTCCCAAAAGAGAAAATCCTCCTGTCCCTTACAGGAGGATTCCATTGTATCATCGGTTTTGCCGTGGCGCAAAAAGGGCAATTCACCGCTTGATCAGCGCATCCACGAGTCCCACCAGCCCCAGCGTAATCAGAGCGATCGGAAATACAATTTGCAGGCCAACCCCCACAGACAGCACCAGCGCCAGTCCGCCAAACAGCAGCAGTGTTATGAGCCCTTTGGCCGGCCGGCCCTTGAACCATTGGTCCACCAACGCCGTTACGCCGATCAGCAGCAAAATTCCCGGCCAAAACCAGTTTAAGAGGAACAGCAGGCCCAATCCAATCAAAAAGGTCCCGCCGACGACCGCATCCGCTTGTTGTTTGTTCATCATCATCTCCTGTTTTTCACTTGCCAATCTGTACGGGCAACGGGCACCCAAGTTGCAGCGTTACGGGAAAAGGGGAAAGAAAAGCGGCACCAACAGAACTATCGCCAGCAGCGTGATCAGCCACACTCCAAGCCCCACCCGGGTATAGTCGGCAAAGCGGTAGCCACCGGCCGCCATCACCAGCAGGTGTGACTGATGTGCAATGGGGGTGAGAAAGGCGGCCGAAGCCGCCAGTGCAACCGCCATGGCAAAGGCTTGCGGGTTAGCCCCCAGTTGCTGCGCTGCGTTGAGCGCAATGGGAGTGACCAGCACGGCTGTAGTGGCGTTGGACATCACCTGTACCGCCAGGCCTGCAAAAAGAGCTACACCGGCCAGTACGCCGACTTCTCCCATTCGGCCAAAGATTTGCACCATCCAATGCGCCAGGAACTGAGCAGTGCCGCTCTTTTCCATAGCCAGCCCCAATGGGATCATGGAAGCGATGATAAAAATCGCCTTTAGTTCGATGGCGTGTTGCGCCTCTTCCATTTTCAACACGCCAGCCAGCAGCATCACCGTGCCGGCCAGCACCGCGGCCGTGGGCAACTCGAACCAGCCGGCCAATACAACAAGCAGCATTAGACCCAGCGCGCCCAATGCCAACGGGGCCTTCCCCGGCCGCAATCGCTCCTCGGCCGTGCTTTCCGCGCCCTCCAGGAACACAAAGTGCGGCTCCCGCTCCAAAAGTTCAAATCGGGACCAGTCACCTTGCAGCAGCAGGGCGTCACCAACCTGAAGCGGGATGTTCCCCAATCCGGTGCGGATGGGGCGAGTCCCGCGCCAGATCCCAACCACACTCAAGCCGTACTTTTCCCGAAAGTTCATTTCGCGCAGCGTCTTGCCGGCATATAGGGATCGCGGGGCCACAACCACCTCGGCAATCCCTATTCGCGAGGACTCCAGATCAGTATCATGCCACTCCCGTTCGGGCAGGATTTCCAGATAGGGTTCCACGTCTCTCGCGCGGAACTCGTCGAGCCTGCCTTCCAGCAACAGCACGTCTCCTTTAAAGAGCACCGTGTTTGGCGGCGGGTTCAGCACCTCCACCCCCTCATGCTCCACCGCTACAACGTTCAGGTTCCATTCGTCCCGCAGCGTGCTTTGGGCCAGCGTCCGGCCGATGAGCCGCGAACCGGCCGGGATGCGAATGCGGAACAACCGCTCGCCTAACTGATAAGTCTCGGTCAGTTCGCCGTTTTGCCCTGAAAAAAGGGTAGAAGGGGATGGTGAGGGGAGCAACCGCCGGCCGAGAGTAACCATGTATCCAATTCCCAGCAAAAGAATGACCAGGCCCAGCGGGGTGAAATCAAACATCTGAAGCGGGGCCAGCCCACGAACAGCCAAACCGGCGTTGACCAGCAGGTTTGATGGGGTCCCAATCAGAGTCAGCATACCACCGCCCAAAGAGCCAAAGGCCAGCGGCATCAGCAGTTTGGAGGGTGGAATCTTGGTGTGCCGACAGATACCCACCACGGCCGGCAACAGCACCGCCGTCGCCCCCACGTTGTTCATAAAGGAAGACATGGCTCCCACCGTCAGCATGATGATGACCGTCAGACGCACCTGATCTGCTCCAGCCACCGCCGCAATCCGCCGGCCGATGGCATGCGCCACGCCGCTCCGGAACAGCCCCTCGCTGATCACAAAAATCGCCGCTACGGTGACCACGGCCGGGTTGCCCAGGCTGGCAAACGCCTCCTGTGGCACAACCTGCCCGGTGAGGATGACCGCCAGCAGCACCATCACCGCGATCAGGTCCGGCCGCAGGCGCTCGGAGATAAACAGCACGATGGAGACGAGCAGGATACCCAGTACAGTTGCGATCTCGGCAGTCATTGTCAACTCACCTGCCTGCACATTTTACGCGCGAGTGGTGCGGAGGTCAAGGAGAAAAAGAAACCGGCCAAGCAGCTCCTGCCGGCCGGTTTGCATTCTTCTCCTCCTGATGATCAGGCTCCTCGGGTAGGACTCGAACCTACAACCTACCGGTTAACAGCCGGCCGCTCCGCCGATTGAGCTACCGAGGAATGTCAGCGGCCAACATTATACCAAGGAGAAAAGGCATGTCAAGAAATCTACTCGCCCAGCACCTGGACCAGCAACTGGCGACGGCGCGGCCGGTTATCAAAGTCAACATGGATGATCTGCTGCCAGGTGCCCAGCGTCAGCCGGCCGCCCACCAGCGGCACCGTCAAACTGGGCCCCAGTAGGGCCGCCCGCACGTGGCTGTGCCCGTTGCCATCGCCCCATCGCAGGTTGTGCTGGTACTCCCGGTCGGCCGGTATGATCTCATCGAACAGTTGCCGCAGGTCAGCCAGCGCGCCGGCCTCGAATTCGATGGTCGTCACCGCGCTGGTCGAGCCGGGGCAAAAGATAGTCACGATGCCATCCCGCAACCCACTGGCCGCCACTACTTCCCGTACCGCCCCAGTGATATCTTGCATCTCTGCATCACCGCCGGTTTGGAATTCAATTTGATGGTTGACCACCGTCATTCCGGCTCCTCCACCGGCTCCATCATGCCTAGAATATTGTAGCCCGCGTCCACATACAAAGTTTCACCGGTTACGCCGCTGCTCAGGTCACTCAGCAGGTAAAGCGCGGTTTTGGCCACCTCTTCTCCCGTGACGTTGCGGCGCAGCGGGGCGCGCTCACCCACGTAGCGCAGCATGTCCCGGAATCCCATAAACGCCCCGGCCGACAGCGTTTTGACCGGCCCGGCGCTGATGGCGTTGACCCGAATGCTCTCCTGCCCCAGCTCGGAGGCCAGGTAGCGAACGCTGGCCTCCAGCGCGGCTTTGGCAACGCCCATCACGTTATAGTGCGGTACTACCTTCTCCGCGCCGTAATAGCTCAGGGTGATGATCGCACCGCCTTCGGTCATCAGCGGTTGGGCGGCCCGCGCCAGCGCCACCAGCGAGTAGACGCTGATGTCCATCGCGGTCTGAAAGCCCGTCCGGGAGGTATTAAGAAACAGGCCATTCAGGTCCTCGGTTTCGGCAAAGGCGATGGCATGGACCAGGATATCCAACTTGCCGTATGTCTCGGCCGCATGGGCAAAGACCGCTTCAATTTCCGCGTCACTGGTCACATCACACTTTTCAATCAGCCGCGCCCCCAGGCCTTCCGCCAACGGCCGGACCCGCCGCTCCAGCTTGTCCATCGAATAGCTGAACCCAACCTCGGCCCCTTCGGCCGCCAGGGCCTCAGCAATTGCCCAGGCCAGCGAATACTTGTTGGCTACCCCAAACACCAAGGCTGTCTTGCCATCCAGTAAACCCATCGCTACCTCCTTCTACTTGGACACAAACCGGTTGCCGCGGACCCAAAAGCGAAGCGGCCGGCTGCGCCACAACTCCGGCGCGGATTGGATGCCGACGCGCGGACCGCGCTCGACCTCACTATCGGGCACGGCCGGACCGGCCGCCAACCACAATACGCTGCGGGGGTCACACAGGTCAACCCCGTTCAGTTCGCCGGTCACCGCCAAAGCCTGGCAGAGTTTGGCCGGGCCGTTGGTCAACTGATGGTCGGGGCGCCCGTTGCGCCGCTGGCGCATACCCGCCAATCCTTGCAGCGGCTCCACTGCCCGTAACAACACTGCGCCGGCCGGATGGTTACGTCGCGCCACCACGTTCAGCATCCAGTGCACGCCATAGGTAAAGTAGACATAAGCATGCCCCAGCGGACCAAACATGATGCTGGTACGCGGCGTGAGGCCGCTGCGGGCATGGGAGGCGCCATCCTGCGGGCCAAAATAGGCCTCCGCCTCCACAATCCGGCCGGACAGCAGTTCCCCATCCGCCCTGCGTATCAGGTATGCCCCCAGCAGATCGCGGGCCACCCGGTCCGTCTCCCGATGGAAAAAGTCGCGCGAAAAGGGTTCCATGAGGCTATCCTATCACACCCATCCCGGCCGTCAACCTTGGACACCGCCCAACGTTGCAGGTATAATCTGGGCCGCCGACCCAGGCGGTTGGCGGGATGACAAGATGACAGCGATCAACAGGAATTCAACCCACCAGAGCCGGTTGACAGCAATTGAGGCCAGCGCGTGAAAAGCAGCAGATGGCGACTGCCGCTGCTGCTGATGGCGGCCGGTCTGCTTTTGGTGCTGGTTGCCACAGTTGGCCCCCTGGCTGTGCAAACCCGCGCCGCACGCCCGATGGACCAGGGAGGGGCGGAATTGCCGCCCCAGGGACCGGCCGGGCTGCAGCTTTCCCCCACGCTCCCGCCGACGTTCACCCCGGCTGCGGCCGCCTACGCACCGCTGGCAACCTTTACCCCCTCCCCCACTCCCTTTCTCACCGCCCTCCCGTCCCCCATCCCAGCGACAGACACAACGACGCCGACAGCGCGCCCCACCCGGGTTGCGACCCCTATCCCAACTTATACCCTGCCGCCACAAGGGGACGCCAGCGCCAGCGGGGCCACCCTGGACCACTACTGGCTGGAACGGCCGATTCCGGCCGAGTACGCCAACTGGACCGACCGGGTCTATCCGTATGGCTCCACCCGCGGGGGCACGCTGCCCACCCACCACGGGGTTGAATTCATCAACCCGGTCAACGTACCAGTGCTGGCGGCCGGGGCGGGCACGGTGGTGACGGCCGGGCGCGATGATCAGGTGACGTTCGGCCCGCAGACCAACTATTACGGCAATTTGGTCATCATCCGGCACGACCAGCTGTACCGCGGCCAATACCTGTACACCCTCTACGGCCATCTGGCCCAGGTACTGGTGACCGAGGGACAGCCGGTGACGGCCGGGGATCTGATCGGACTGGTGGGCGGGACCGGCGTCGCCAACGGCGGGGCCCATCTCCACTTTGAGGTCCGGGTGGGGGCCAACAGCTTTGACGCTACCCGCAACCCGGAACTCTGGCTCCGACCGTTTCCCGGCTGGGGAACCATTGCCGGACAGTTGCTCTGGCCCGATGGCAGCCAGGTGCAGCAGGCCCCGCTCTCGCTGCGCCGCGCCGACGACCCAACACGCTTTGTCGGCCGGACCATTTACACCTACGCCGATGGCAGCGTCAACCCCGACGACGACTGGCAGGAAAACTTTACCACGCCGGACCTGGAACCGGGTCTCTACGAACTTGCGTTCCGCTACGGGGATGCAGTACGACGCGAACTCGTCTGGGTTTATCCCAACCAGACCGCATTTATCACCATCCAACTCGACACCACTCCGTAACAACGTCCGTTGAAAATGGCTGAGGTTCAGACCAGAGTTCGGACATGGAATGACGACGGCCGGTAATTCGCATTAGCGGCAGAGAAGGAGAGGGGGTGGCAGCGCACCTGAAATTATCCGAATTTTCGTCCGAACGCCGGAAATGATGCTTGACACGGCCGCCGCGCTGTGCTACCCTCCATTCAGCGTCCGAGTCGGCCAGACGGTCGCATCCTGCGCCTGTGCGCGGGATGAGGAAAGTCCGGGCTCCACAGAGCACGGTGCTGGCTAACGGCCAGGCGGAGCGATCCGTCGGAAGAGGGCAACAGAGAGGCGTATTGCCCGCTCAGGCGGGCGAGGGTGAAACGGTGTGGTAAGAGCGCACCGGCGGCCGTGGCGACACGACCGGCCAGGCAACCCCCACCGGGAGCAAGGCCAAGCAGAAGGGAACCCTGCTTGCGGTTCGCCGCAGCGGGGCGGGAGTTGCTCGCCCCCGTCGACCTTCGGGTAGGCCGCGCAGATAGATGACCGTCACCCCGGCCACGGCCGGGGGACAGAACCCGGCTTATCGGCCGGCTCGGGCGCAGTATTCAATACGTGCTGGCGCAGCAGCGCGCCGAATGGAGGGTAGACCATGGACGATGCCACCCAATTGGAGCCAACGGTTCAGCAAGATGCCACCGCGGGAGAGCGGCCAACCGCGACCTTTCGGGGCAACGCGTACGATTTGACCGCTCTGGCCGCACTGGCAAGCGGTCTGTTGATGCTGTTCAGTTGTCTGACCTGCAACATGATTTGGTACTGCCTGCCACTGGCCCCGCTGGCTATGGGCGCAATCGGGTTGTTGGCAGCTGCCCAATCGGTGGACACCAAGCGCACGCGACTGTGGTCCTGGATTGGGCTGGGAACCGGCGGGGTGGCCGTGCTGCTGATTCTGGCGGCCGTTGTGATCTACATCGCCTTTGTCATCCTGATGATCGCCGTGTCCGACACGCGCTACTACTAGCGCATCCGCGTGCAGCGCGCCTAACCCAACTTGCACAGTGGCGGCACCTGCCGCTTGTGCTCCGAGATGGCGATCATGTGTTGCACCCGGGCCAGAACGGCCGGCTCAACGCCGGCCATGTCGCCGGCTTCAATTGCCCGCAGGGTAGCGTCCAGCGCGACATAGGTCAACCCCATCTCACCTTCATCCGTCTGCCCATCCCACAGCCCGGCCGTCGGCGGCCGGTCAATAATTGGTTGTGGCACTCCCAGTTCGCGGGCCAACTCCCGGACCTGTTCCTTGTACAGGTCGCCCAGCGGCTCCAGGTCCACCCCGCCATCGCCGTACTTGGTAAAATAACCCACCATCAGCTCGCTCTTGTTTCCGGTCCCGGCCACAAGATAGTTGCGGGCGGCCGCCAGATAGTAGAGCGTGGTCATCCGCAAGCGCGGCTTGATGTTGGCGACGGCCATCCGCCCGGCCAAAGGCAGCATCGCCACCAGCGCATCAAAGGCCAACGCCAGGTCTACCGTTGTGGTTTCAATCTCAAGGGTTTCCGCCAGCAGGCGGCCATACTCTGCGTCCACCGGATTGGAATGGCACGGCATCAGCACTCCCAGCACCTCACGGCCGGCCGCCCGCTGCGCCAGCGCGGCCGTGCAGGCGGAGTCGATCCCCCCGCTAAGGCCAACCACAAACCCTTTGGCACCCAACTCGGCCACCTTGCCACGCATCCACGCGGTGATTTGATCCGCTATCTTGTCCATCTTGATTTCCTTCCGGTCAGCCGTCAATCCTGGCAACCACCTGCACGCCGTTGAGCATCATGCTGTACAAAAAGATAAGGTGCAGCAGGTCGCCGTCGTGCGGAACGGCTCCGATCTGCTCTGCCACGCTCACCGGCAAGTCGTAGGTATCCACGCAATCGGCCGGCAGCACCACGCGCACGTCCTTTTGCTGGCGGGCATTGGCGCGCAGCCGCAGGTGCATTGCCAATTGATAGGTGCACAGATCGGTGCAATCTCCGACCACCACAAAGGTATCCACCACCGCATGTTGATCCAGCCATGCATCCAGCTCGGTGCCGACCGAAGAGCTGATCGAGTTTTTGTGGATGGTTACAAACTGATCAAAGAACGGCAGTTCGAGGAACTCGGGCACGGGCTCCGCCTCGGCCGTGCCGGACATACAGTGCGGGCCATAGCTGCCAAACTCAACCGCGTCGGCCGGGTGGTGGTCCTGCGTGAGGACAAAATGGCGCACTCCGCGCGCGTGCGCCGCCCAAAAAAGCCGGACAATGGGGGCGACAATCGCTCCTACCCGGTCGCTGGCAAGCGGCCCCTGACTGCAAAAGCCCTGTATCACGTCCACCGAGATGATCGCGGCATGCGACGGGTCGGTGATCAATTCGTCCAGTGGCATGCGGTCCAACTGATTGTGCCAGGCGACCGCCCACTCCACGAACGGCCGGCTGCCCTTGAGCAATGCTTCAGCATCCATTTCCACACCTCCGAAAGTGTACATATCACACTAATTGAACCGAAAAAGAGAGAGTCAAACTCTCTTAATTGTAAATCTCACACAAAGTATACTCCATTGAGCAACCGTGTCAAGAACAAATTCATGGAAACAGCCGCCGCGCCTTGACCTCGGCAACCGCATCCTCGCGGTAACGGTAAAGTGCCGCCGGCCGGCCGGCCGTCTGGCGATAGCGGCCAATCCGCTCTACGACCTTCCCCTTGGCCAGTTTCTTACGGAAATTGGCTTTGTCCAGCGTTTCGCCCAAAATAATCTCGTAGGCCGTCTGGAGTTCGGCCAGGGTGAACTGTTGTGGCAGGATTTCAAACCCCACGGCCGTGTACTCCAGTTTGTAGCGCAGCCGCTGGAGTGCGTAGGTGAGAATCTCGGCGTGGTCAAAGGCCAACTGTGGCGGCAGTTCGTACATGGACCACCAGCAAGCTTCGGTGGCGTCATCCCCTGCCCGGGGGTCAATCTGGTCGGCGGAGACAACCGCCATGTAAGCTACCGTGATGACACGGGTGCGCGGGTCGCGGCCGGGATTGCCAAACGTGTACAACTGCTCCAGATAGACATCCGCCACACCAGTCTCTTCTTCCAGTTCGCGCAGCGCCGATTCTTCCAGTGACTCGTCCATCTGCACGAATCCGCCAGGCAAAGCCCAGAACCCCTCGTATGGCCAGTGCGCCCGCTTGACCAACAGTACCTGCAGGTCCTGGTTGCGCAAGGTGAAAATCGCCACATCAGCGGTAACAGACGGGCGCTCGTATTGATCCGGCCGGTAGGTTTCCACGTTCTCTGCCATCATCAACCTCATTAGTGTAGAGACGACACCAAGATTATAGCTACAAATCTCCGGGCGCGCAAATAAAAAACGCCCACCTGCATTTCGCCGGTGGGCGTATCATTCCTGGTCCGACCTGCTACTCGATCGCGTACTCCCAGGTCAGTTCGGCCGTGCCGCGCACGGTGGCAGCAACCGAACAGTACTTCTCGGCCGACAGTTCAATTGCCTGCTCCACCGCTTTCGGGTCCAGCTTGCCGCTCAGCCGGTAAACGGTGTGGATGCGCCGAAAGGTCCACGGCGGGTCCGGCTCCTGCTCACCGCTCACCTCAATCGTCAGCTTGCGCAGCTCTTGCCGCTTCTTGCCCAGGATTTCCACCACATCATACGCAGCGCAACCCGCCAGAGCCACCAACAGCAAGTCGGATGGCTTCATGCCAATCCCATCGGCCGGGGAAGAGAGCACCACCGAATGGCCGGTGCTATCCACGCCAACAAACTGCTTGCCCTCCAACCATTTGACCGTAACTACCATGCTTAGCCCTCTTCCTCTACCCGCAAACGCGTAACGATGTTGGATTTCGGCCGGAGGTTGGCAGAGGCCGAGCAATACTTGGTCTCGGACAACTCGATCGCCCGCGCCACGGCCTGCGGGTCAATGTTGCGGCCGCGGACCACAAACTCCAGTTCGATGTCCTCGTAATACTTGGGGTGATCCGGTGCGCGATCACCAATCACATTGATCTCAAAGCTGGTCACCTCCTGCCGCTTCTTCTGCAGGATGCTGATGACGTCCATCGCTGTGCACCCGGCCAAGCTCATCAGCAGCAGTTGCATGGGGGACGGCCCCTGCGGGCCGCCCTCGGCTATGGGTGAATCCATGAACACCGCCTGACCTTCCTCGTTGACACCTTCAAAAGCGATGCCGCCGCGCCAAAGGGCCTGGATTTTGACCTGCTTTTTTCCTGCCATGTTAGCCTCCGGCCGCCAACGCTTCGCGGATCTTGTCCAGCACCATCGGCTCGGGAGCCGCCCCTTCGATGTGGAAATCCTCGTTGATGACTGACCGGGGCACACCCATGACTTGGTATTTTTGTGCCAGATGCGGGAACTCGGTTGCCTCTACCATTTCGGCCGTGATCAGATCGCTGGCAACCGCCAAGTTAAACCCCAGCACCACGGCCTGCGGGCAGTAGGGGCAGGTTGGGGTAACATACACCTGAATGTGAACCGGCTGATCAAGACCCTGCACAAACTCCAGCCCATCCGGAGAAAGCTGCGACTCGCCAGCACTCACCAGTCGAATGGATTCGATCAAGGAGCCAAACTCGTAGCCAGAGGGGATGCCAAAGAAGCGGATGCCATAGTCCTTTTGGCCAACCACCACCACGGCCGGAATTTTGTCAACCCCATATTCGCTGGCTTTATCCTTATCAACCACAAAATTCAGCACTTCCACGCTGATCTGGTCGTGCAAGCCTGCCACCTCTTCCATCAACTGGTGCGTCTCGCGGCAAAACTGGCATTCAAACTCCTGTGTAAACATCACCAGGCGCACAGGATTGGGCAGTTCGCCCAATGCTTGCTTCACTTCTTGCTTTATCTTGTCATCTAACAAAGCCATCGCCATCTCCTATTGATTACACTTTGGACAACACAGCCATCAACTGCTCAACTAGTTGCTCATCGCCGAGACCGGCTTCGGGGTCATGCAGGCATTGCAAGGCATAACTGCGAGCAAACACCAGGCTGGCATTCTGGAACGCCGACCGCACGGCCGCCAGCTGCTGCAGCACCTCCTGGCAATCACGGTTTTCATCCAGCATCCGCTGGACACCCCGCACCTGCCCCTCAATCCGGCGCAAGCGAACCTGCAAATCTGCTTTGACCTCGTCTGGAATCGGCTGCATTGTCTTCCTTTCTCAACTACTATACTGGGGTATAGTATATCACGCTAGCCGTCGGTTGTCAACACCTTTTGCCGATTTCGTCCGGCCGCGCCAAGCTTGACAAGCAAAGGCAACGTGATATACTGCCCGCAACCTGCCCAGAGCGCCACGCAAGAAGCGCCTTGCTTTTCTAATCAACCATGGTCAGCGTTCGCTGAGGATATTTGGAGAAAGTATGAAATCACATATACAACCGACCCGAGTTCTGCTGTTGTTTGCCCTATCTCTGGGGATAATTGGGCTGGCCTGCAATCTGGGAGGTCCGGTGGAGAAAGCCAAGGAGGTAGGCACAATTGTCGCCTTGGCCCCCACACTGCAGGCCGGGGCGGGCACGCTGGCTGCCACCGGCGGCACCTTGGTTGCCGAAATCGGCCCAACGCTGGAAGCGGCCGCTACAGACCTGGCTCCCACGCTGGAAGCCGCGGCCTCCGGAATGGCCCCCACGATGGAGGCCGCCATGACTCAGCTGGCCCCTACCCTTAACGCAGCCGCAACCGCCCTGCCCCTGCCGTCCGATGGCACTCCTGTGGGCGGCATCAACGAGTTCTTTAGCATGACCAGTGGCAGCCAGGGTTTGAGCGGACTGGCGAGCTTTCGGCAAACGGCAGTGATGACGTTGAACAGCAATGGGCAAAGCGGCACGGTGGATTACTGGGGCGAGTTCACTACCAACCCACAGGCCACCCACGGCCGGGTTACGTTGGCCGGGCTGGCGGCGGCCGGGCTTCCCTTGCCAACTTTCGAATACATTGTCATTGAAGGCTCAACCTGGATCAAAGTCGGGCCGTTGGCCTGGATCCCGGTTGAGGACGTAGAAACCTTTACCGGTCAGCAGCCATTCAGTGCGGATGACCTGCTCTTTTCCGTGCCTAATGCCCAACGGGTGATGCCAGACGAGACAATCAACGGAATACCCTGCAAGCATTACGTCTACAATACAAGCGACCTACAACTCCCCAATGGGTACCTCAACTCTGCCTACGGGGATATCTACACCGCCGTTGACGGTGGCTACATCGTCCGCTACACCCTACAAGGAGAGGGCACGTGGGAGCAGTACTTTGGCGGCATGACCGGTGTCATCAACTTGAACTACCAGGTCTTTGATGTGAATTCGGGCATTGCTATCCAGCCGCCCCAGTAAGCTCCTATGCACACACCGCGCTGGCTGATCATCCTGTTGTTGATCCCCTTGCTGGCTGGCTGCCGCGGCGGGCCAGACCGTTGCAGCACAGATCGGGCACTGCTGGTGGACAATTTCAACGATGACGCCTGTGGCTGGGACGAGTATGCGGAAGAAGCGGCCTCGGCCGGCTTGGCAGCCAGCGAGTATTTCATCGCCGTTCACCAGCCGAATACCTCGGCCGTCTCTCTCCCCGGCGGTGACTACAGCAATCTGGAAATCGTGGTCGACGTCCGGCAAGCCAGCGGTTCTGCCAACAACAACTATGGACTGCTGTGCCGCTATCGGGACATGGACCATTTCTACGCCTTTCTCATCAGCAGCGATGGCTATTATGCCATTGTGCGGGTAGCCGGCGGCGGGACCTACAAAATTCTCTCCGGCGACGGAATTCACTTGCTCCCAAGCGAGGCGATCAACACCGAAGCCGGTGCGACCAACGAGGTGAGCGCCGTGTGCGATGGTGACACCCTGACGCTGTTTGTCAACGGCCGGCAATTGACCAGTGTCAGCGACAGCGAGCTGACCAGCGGCGACGTGGGTTTTATCGCCAGCACATACGAAGAAGCAGCTATCGAGATTCGCTTTGACAACCTGCGGGTCTATGCAACGGAGCCGGCCGGGCAAAGCGACTAGCAAGGAGGTTCATCCCATGCGTCGAATCCACTTGTGGCTCTTTTGCATGCTGATGATGGCTCTGGTCAATTGCAACCGCGATAATGGCACCGAACAGTTCCCGGCCGGTGTCCTCTATCAGGACAACTTTGCGGTGGACACCGGGAACTGGCTACTGGAGTCGGACCTGGACGCCAGCGCCCGCCATGCAGAGGAGCAACTTCACGTTGCCGTTAACGCCCCCAACCTGATTGCCTGGGCAGAACTACAGAATCGCCAGTTCAGCGATTTTGTGCTGGAAGTCGATGCCACGCAGGTCGCCGGCCCAGACAACAACAGCTATGGCATTATCTTTCGCATGAAGAACCCCTCTGCTTACTACCTATTCGACATCAGCGGTGATGGCTACTATGCACTAAAACGGCGCGACGAGGCAGATGGCGGCCAATGGGTCTGGCTGATTGAAGACTGGATGCAATCGCCCGCCATCCACCAGGGCGCCAGCACCAACAGAATCAAGCTTGTGGCTCAGGGTTCAACCCTCACGTTTTATGTCAACGATCAGCAAGTGAATCAGGTGGAGGACGGCACTTATCGATCCGGCCTGATTGGTCTAGACGCCGGCTCGTTTGAAGAGCCAGGCGTCCAGATTGCGTTTGACAACCTGGTCATCAGCAAGCCATAGAGCCAACCCCCCGCTCGGCCGGGGGGGATTGGCTACCATGTCCCTCCTTTAGGCATCCAGTTGCGGTAGATCGCTCCAGGCCGCCTGGATTTTGGCCTCGGGATACTCGAAATCCTCCAAATCACCTGCCAGGTAGGCCTGGTAAGCGGAAAGGTCAAAATGCCCATGCCCGCTCAGGTTAAAGAGGATCACCCGTTTTTCCCCTTTGAACTTGGCGTCCAGCGCCTCGTCGATGGCAGCGCGGATGGCATGTGCCGTTTCGGGTGCGGGCAGAATCCCTTCCGCCCGTGCAAATTGGACCGCGGCCGCGAAAACCGGATTCTGCGGGTATGCCACCGGCTCAATGTAGCCAGCGTGATGCAACGCACAGAGTGAGGGTGCCATGCCATGGTATCGGAGGCCGCCAGCGTGAATCCCGGCCGGGACAAACGTGTGTCCCAACGTGTCCATTTTGACCAGCGGGGTGAGCTTGGCGGTATCGCCATAATCGTAGGTGTAAAGCCCCTTGGTCATAGTGGGACAGGCGGTGGGCTCCACGGCTACAAAGCGGGTCTTGGCCCCGTTGGTCAACCGCTCGCGCAGGAATGGATAGGCCAGCCCGGCAAAATTAGAGCCACCGCCCACACATCCAATCACCACATCCGGGTATTCCCCTGCCATTTCCATCTGTTCAATCGCCTCTTCGCCGATCACGGTCTGGTGTAGAAGGACGTGGTTGAGGACGCTCCCCAGCGAGTACTTGGTGTCCTCGCTGATGGCCGCAACCTCCACTGCTTCACTGATGGCAATCCCCAATGAGCCGGTGGTATCCGGCATGGCTTCCAGGATGCGCCGGCCGGCGGCCGTCTCCTGCGAAGGGCTGGGCGTTACCCTTGCCCCGTAGGTCTCCATCAACATCCGTCGGTACGGCTTTTGCTCATAACTTACCCGGACCATATACACCTTGCAGTCAATCCCAAAAAGCGAGCAGGCAAAGGAGAGAGCGCTCCCCCACTGCCCGGCCCCTGTCTCGGTGGATAGCCGCCGCACGCCTTGCTCCTTGTTGTAAAAAGCCTGCGCCACGGCCGTGTTGGGCTTGTGGCTCCCCACCGGGCTCGCGCCCTCGAATTTAAAGTAAATATGGGCTGGGGTATCCAACTCCTTTTCCAATCGCCGGGCACGGATCAACGGAGTTGGCCTCCACAGCCGGTACACCTCCCGCACCGGTTCCGGAATCTCGATGAAACGCTCCTGGCTCACCTCCTGCCCTATCAGCGCCATCGGAAACAGAGGGGCCAGGTCGTCGGCCGTGATCGGCTGCTGGGTGCCCGGATGCAGCACTGGCGGGAAGGGCTCTGGCGTGTCGGCCGCAATGTTGTACCACGCCTTGGGAAGCTTGCTTTCCGGCAATAGATATTTAGTTTGATCGGACATTGTTCACCTCCATAACCTAAATAAACAAAAACGCCCGTCCCTTGTTAGGGACGAGCGTCTTCACACAACCCGTGGTGCCACCCTGATTAGGCAAACTGCCCTAAAAAACAAAAAAGCCGTCGGTGACGGCAAAGAGGACAGCCAGCCTCACTTTGTGGGTACAGCCCCTCCTGGGACGATACCCCTGCCTGGATAACGGTAGCAACTCCGGCGCAGCCTACTGACCTGTTCGGCTGCGCAACTCCCAGGCCCATTCAACTCTCACGTCGGTGTCGGACTTTCACCACCGCCAACTCTCTGGTACCTCGTTTGAGAGCCTACTATTCCTGATCACAGTTATTTTCTATTCAGTTGGCGGCGATATTATCAGAAAGGCACTGCCCTGTCAACTGCGATCTGCTCGGTTATAATTGGTTGATGGATCTGCTCCAGGTTGCACACCGACTCGAGGCGGCCACCGCCGAGCGTGGCGTGGCGTATGCCAGGGCGTTGACCAAGCTCCGGCCGGAGGCCAACAGTGCCATCCTGTCCATTGCCGGCGGGGTCGCAATCTTTGCCGGAGCCGGCTTTCCGGTGAACAAAGCCAGCGGGCTTGGCTTCTCGGGCGCCATCACGGCCGAGGAGATTGACCAGATAGAAGCTTTTTTTCGCGAGCGGGGCATTCAGCCATGGATTGAAGTCTGCCCTCTGGCGCACCGGTCGCTGCAAACACTGCTGCAGCAGCGCGGCTACCGGCCGGAGAGCACGCTCAACGTGCTGGCTCTGGCGCTGAAGGACTGGACCGCCGCTCCTGCCTCCGCCATCCAGGTGCGAGAAGCCAGACCAGATGAAGCCCAACTCTGGCTGCAAACGGTAGCCGAGGGTTTTGCTGGGGATGGGTCACGGCCCGAGGCGATGCGGATCATTGAGCCCTCCTGGCACAGCGCCACCGCTACGTGCTTTCTGGCCTGGCTGGATGGCCAGCCGGCCGGAGGCGGCGCTCTGTTCGTCCAGCAGGGGGTGGCAGGGTTGGGCAGCGCCAGCACACGGCCGGCTTTCCGCCGCCGAGGAGTGCAAACCGCTTTGCTCCAGTTTCGGTTGCAGCGCGCGCAAACGATTGGTTGCGACCTGGCAATGACCATCACCGCACCTGGGTCTGCCTCACAGCGCAACATCGAGCGCGCCGGGTTTCGCCTGGCCTACGCTAGAACGGTCATGGTGAAAGAACGAGCGCACAACACAGCACCATCTCTTGCCGGTTAGCTTGCCAGCCCAGCCTCCACCTCTGCTTCCGTAAAACCCAGTAAATCCACCAACACTTCTTTGGTGTGCTGACCCAGGGTTGGCGGCGGCCGGCGGATGGAAGCCGGCGTGTCGCTGAACTTGTAGGGAAAACCTGCCAGCTTGATGAGCCCGGCCGTTGGGTGCTCGACATCATGCACCATCTGCCGCGCCTGCGCCTGGGGCGATTCAAACGCCTCGGACACCTTTTTGATCAGCGCGCAGGGAATGCCGGCCGGCCGCAGCAATTCGACCCAGTCGGCCGCATCCCGGGTGGCAAACACCGCGCCCAGTTCCGCATTCAGCGCCTCTTTATGGGTGACGCGGTCGCCGTTGGTGCGGAATCGAGGGTCCTCCGCCAAATCCAGCCGGCCGATGGCTGTGCAGAAAGCCTCCCACTGCAGTTGGTTTCCCACAGCCAACGCAAAGTACCGATCGCGAGCAGAATATACAGTGTACGGCGCAATGCCCGAATGCGTATTACCCAGTCGCCGTGGCTCCTGCCCGCCGATTAGGTAAATGCTCCCTATGTTGGCCAACCAGGCCATCGTGGTCTCCAGCAGCGAGAGATCCACTCGCTGGCCCCGGCCAGTCAGCTCGCGTGCGCGCAGTGCGGCCGCTATCGCATAGGCGGTAAACATCCCAGTGGTAATGTCCACAATTGGCATCGCCGTCTTCATCGGCTGCCCGTCCGGCTCGCCGGTAACGCTCATCGCCCCACCCTCGGCAATGGCCATCAGGTCGTATCCGGGCAGATCGGCGTCGGGGCCGGTCGGGCCATAACCAGTGATGGAAGCCCAGATCAGGCGCGGATTGAACTGACTCAGCGCGTCGTACCCTACCCCCAGTTTGTCCAGGCTCCCTTTTTTGAAATTCTCTACCAGCACGTCGCTGGCGGCCGCCAGCCGGCGCAGCGCCTCCCGGCCGAACGGTGTCCGCAGGTTCAGGGCCACCGACCGTTTATTGCGATTCACGCTCAAAAAATACGAGCTTTCGCCGGCCACAAAGGGAGGCCCCCAGGTGCGACTCTCATCGCCGCCGGCCGGGTTTTCCACCTTGATCACTTCTGCCCCCAGGTCGCCCAGCATCATGGTGCAATACGGGCCGGCCATCGCCCGCGTCAGGTCCAAAACTCGCACACCTGCCAATGGTTGCATTCTACGCGCTCCTGATTCAACTCTCTGATCCGGCCGCTGAGGCCCAACCTTTTGCAGCAACCAGTTTGCCGTGGCTGATCACGTGGGCGGGTTTATCGTGATGGCGCAGCGCTTCCAGCACGCTGGCGTGCTTGAGCACCACCAGGTGGGCCGGAACTCCCACCTTGAGCTCAAAATCGGGGAGTCCCATGGCCCGCGCCGCGTCCACAGTGATCATGTCGTACAACTTTTCCATTTCTGTCTCGGTGGTCATCCACAGCAGGTGCGACGCCAGGAACGCGACCTCCAGCATGTTATTCCGGCCGAACGGGTAATAGGCATCCGAGATGTCGTCCTGGCCCAAGCAGACCAGCGCCCCCTCTTCTATCAACTCCTTGACCCGCGCGTGCAGCGGCCCGGTCTGGGGATCGCTCACCACGCCCATCCCGGCCGACTTGAGCAGGGCAACCACCTTTTGGAAATACGGCTTGGGATAGAGCTCCATCGCCCGGGCATGGCATGCCAGCGACCGGCCGTGCCACCCTTCCTGGATGGTCTTGACAGCCAGCATCTCCAGCGTGCGCAGGCCGGGGTCGCCGGCGTCATCCACCAGCATGGAGATGGGTTTGTCGTACGCCTTGGCGATGGCAAACATCTCGTCAATATGTTGCTGCGCGGCCGCGTCCGTGTACTCAATCCAGGGAATCCCTCCCACCACATCGGCCCCCATCTCCATCGCCTGCCTCACCAGGTCGGCCGCGCCGGGCTCTCGCACCACGCCATCCTGCGGGAAGGCCACCACCTGGATATCAACAACCCCTTTATATTCGTCCCGCACCTGTGTAACTGCTTTGATCCCTTCCAGCCGGGCCTTGGTGTCGACATCCACAAAAGCCCGAATATGAGTGTTGCCAAAACGCGCGGCCGATGCCACCGCCACCCGCACATTCTCGACGATCCACGACGCGTCGTATTTTTCCTTTACCCGCGCCGCCAGTTCGATGGCGGTCATCGCTTTGCCCATATCAGCGCCATGGTAGTCCTTTAGTGCCTTTTCGTCCATCATCTTCAAAGTGTACACTTTGCACAGGTGAAGATGCGGATTGACAAACGATTCGGTCACCAAATTACCTTGCGCATCAATCTCGGTCTGGGCCGGCTGCGAAATACTTTCCTCAATGGCTGCGATTTTCCCCGCCCGGATACCAATATTCACTAACTGATTGGGGGCTTTGCGAATCCGCGCGCGCCGGACTATAATATCAAAAGCTTGTGACATGACTACCTCCTCGCATCGACAACGGAATCGTGTGAATCACTGCTCGAGCAGTTGCCCGTATTATATTTCAACTCCAATGCGTGTCAAAGCTGGTTTGAAATCCCCGCGGTCTACCCGGCAATTCAGCGCCAAATCACCCGGCCACACAAGGACAAGTGCCAGATGAGTCAATTACTGGTCAAAAACGGACGCTGCGTCACACCAAACGGCCTAGTGGCAGATTTGCTCATCGATCAGGGGCAGATTGTGGCAATGGGCCGGGGCTTGTCGGGCCCGGCCGAAACGGTGATCGACGCGCAAGGACAATGGGTGCTGCCGGGAGGGATGGACGTCCATGTGCACCTTCCCTGGCCCACAGGTGACCTGGTTTCGCTGGATGACCTACACTCTGGCACCCGGGCGGCCGCTTTTGGCGGCGTCACCACTGTGCTGGATTTTGTCATTCCCAGCGATGGAGAGCCACTCGAACACGCTCTTGCCAGAAAGCTGGCTGACGCCGATGGCAGGGCATCGGTCGACTATAGTTTTCACCTCAACATCCGTGGTGAGGTGGGAAAAGCAATCGCTGCCGTCCCCAGGCTGGTGGCAAAGGGCTTTCCCAGTTTCAAGGTATTCATGGCCTACGAGGGCTTTCGGCTGCCGGATTCCGACCTTTTGCAGGTGATGACCGCCGTTGCCCGGGCCAGGGGAGTGCTGGGGGTCCATGCCGAGAACGGACTCCTGGCCGACCATCTGACGCGGGACCTGGTAGCGGCCGGTAGAACCAGCCTGGCCGATTACCGGCACGCCCGTCCCCCAATCTGCGAGAGTGAGGCCATCTTCCGGGTCCTGTCGTACGCTCGGGCGATCGGCACACGGGTGCACATCCATCACGTCAGCACGGCCGAGGGCGCAGAGATGATCGGCCGGGCGCGGCGGGAAGGGATGGTGGTAAGCGGCGAGACCTGCCCGCACTATTTGCTTTTCAGCGATCAAGAATATGCCGGTGATCCAGCACGCGCCGCCCATCTCGTCTGCGCCCCGCCCATCAAAAGCGCCTCCGACCAATCAGCCCTCTGGCAGGCCTTGTCCCGCGGCGACCTTTCCATCCTGGCAACCGACCACTGCCCCTATTCAATAAGGCAGAAAGAGGCCCGCCTGGACGATTTCACCCGCGTGCCGGGAGGCCTACCCGGCGTGGAGACAAGGCTTCCGCTCATTTTGTCGGAGGGAGTTGGGAAGGGAAAGTTGACCCTGGAACGGTTTGTAGAAATATGGGCCACAGAGCCGGCACGCCTTTTTGGCCTTTATCCCCGCAAAGGGATTATCGCTGTGGGGAGCGACGCGGACCTTGTAATAGTGGACCCCAACCGCAAACAGGTATTGCGGTCGGCCGAATTGCACATGAACTCCGACTGCCTTCCTTACGAAGGATGGGAGGTGACCGGCGTGCCCACCACCACAATCCTGCGCGGCCGGGTGCTGATTAAAGAGGGTCAGGCGATGTTAGAAGAGCCAATGGGGAAATTGGTTGCCCGGCATTTCGGCCAAAAGGTTCAGGCGGCATAACGGGTTGGCCCGCCGCGACGAACAGGAGCATGTTGAATGGTCGATCTCAAAGTTACGCTTTGTGGAATCAAGCTGAAAAACCCGCTCGTTCTGGCCTCGGGCCCGCTCTCATGGAGCGCCAAAGGCATCCAGGCCGCCTTCGCGGCCGGGGCAGCGGCGGTGGTCACCAAAACCATCCGGGCCGAGCCCAGCATCAACCCGACGCCACACATCGTGCCGGCTGGGCGGTCGGGCTTGCTCAACTGTGAACTCTGCTCAGATCTGCCGCCGGAGCAATGGATCGAGCACGAAATCCCATCGCTGGCCGGCCGGGACGGAGTCCTGATCGCCAGCGTCGGGATGACGCCCTCCGAAGTAGTGCGTTTGGCCGGGCCGCTGGCGGAGGCCGGGGCGGATATGCTAGAGGTTGTTTCGTATGAACCCGAGGATCCGCTCCCCATGGTGATGGCTGCAAAAAGCGCCGCCCGGATACCGATATTGGTCAAAGTGAGCGCCAACTGGCCCAATTTGATGGCCGTCATCGACGACTGCCTGGCGGCTGGCGCTGACGGCATCACGGCCATCGACTCGATTGGCCCCGCGCTGCGGATAGATGTGGAAACCGGCCGGCCGCTGTTGGGGGCGTATGCGTGGCTCACCGGCGAGCCCATCCGCCCGATCGCTTTGCGCGCTGTGGCCGAGATCTGCCTGCGTCATCAGGTGCCGGTGGTTGGCACCGGGGGCATCAGTCAGGCTGAACACGTGGTGGAGATGATCCAGGCTGGAGCCACGGCCGTGGGAGTTTGCACCGCTCCTCTGAGACAGGGGCTGGGCTGGTTCGAACGCACCCTGGAACGGCTGCGGCCGTGGTTACAGGAGCGCGGTCACACCCGATTGGCCGATCTGCGAGGCATCGCCCTGCCCTATCTGCAACAGCCACGCTCGCATGCGCCGCTGGCTTTTGGCTTTGACGCTGAAAACTGCAACGGCTGCGGCCGGTGTGTCACCGTCTGTGCGTACCAGGCACGAGCGCTGTCAAACCGCGAAATGGCGCTGGACGAGGCCGAGTGCCGGTCTTGCGGGTTGTGTGCGGCCATTTGCCCCACCGGCGCACTATCCATCCGCCAGAGCCATGACGACGCTTCTTTCTGACTTGACGCCATTGTCACTTGGAGTATACTGATTGCGTGGTCCATTTACCTCAACACTTGTCCAAACGCTGCTGGTCTGCCTCGTGCAGCGCAGGCTCACTCTACTAATCAGCCCCCCACCTGGGCAATCGGTCTGTAACGACCTCACCAGGAGAAAATATGCCAGATGCTATTACGGTTGAGTTTTCCGTAAACGGGCACCCCATCCGGTCCCACGTATCGCCTGAAACAACACTGCTGCGTTTTCTGCGCGACAACCTGGGCCTGACCGGCACCAAGGATGGCTGCTCCAGCGGGCACTGTGGCGCGTGTACCGTCATCCTGAATGGCAAAGCTACCCGCGCCTGCCTGGTAAAGATGGGCTCCCGCCGGCTGGCAGGCGCGCGTGTTGAAACCATCGAAGGATTGGCCCCGGCCGGAAAACTACACCCGCTACAGGCCGCCTTTGTTGAACACGGCGCCATCCAGTGCGGCTTTTGCACCTCAGGCATGTTGATGGCCTCCAAAGCGCTATTGGACGAAAACCCGCAGCCCAGCCCGGCCGACATCAAAACAGCATTGACCCGTAACCGCAACCTCTGTCGCTGCACCGGGTACGTCAAAATCGTCGAGGCGATACAGGATGCGGCCGGCCGGCTGGCGGCCGGCGACCCCGGCGTAGCGCCAGAGATACTGCTGGCCGATGAACTGGCGGATAACCCGCGGCTGCGGCCGGAAGCCATCGACCTGGCCACCGGCGCAACCCAGTTCAGCGATGACCTGGTGCTGGAGGGGATGCTCCACGGCAAGATCCTTTGGGGCGCCCACCCCCACGCTGAAATTCTCGCGGTCGACACGGCCAAAGCGCAAGCCGCACCGGGAGTGGCACTGGTGGTGACGGCCAAGGACATCCCGGGCCAAAACCGGGCCGGCATCCTCAAGCTGGACCAGCCCGCCATCGCGGCCGACAAAGTACGGTTCTACGGCGACCCGGTGGCGGCCGTCTTTGCCGAAACCGTGGAACAGGCCCAGGCTGCCCTGGATTTGATCAAGGTGGACTATCGCCCCCTGCCGGGAGTTTATTCACCGGAGGAGGCGGCCCGGCCGGGCGCCCCTCAGGTGCACGAGGATGGCAACCTGCTCCACCACGCCCTCATCGTGCGCGGGGACGTGGACAGGGCTTTCCAGGAATGCGCTGTGGTGGTTGAGAATCACTACACCACCCCCCACATCGAACATGCCTTTTTGGAGCCGGAATCCGGCATTGGCATCCCGGCCGAAGATGGCGGTGTGGTGCTCAAAATGGGGACGCAGTGCGCCTTTGACGACCGAACCCAATTGGCGCGCATCCTGGCCCTGCCGGAGGAAAAGATCCGCGTCATTCAACTGCCAATGGGGGGCGCGTTTGGCGGCAAGGAGGACATTCTCATCTACCAATTCCTGGCCTTGGGCGCACTGCTCAGCCAGCGGCCGGTCAAGATCACCCTCACCCGGCCGGAATCCCTGCGCACCCACCCCAAGCGGCATCCGTCCAAAATGCGGTTCAAGACCGGTGCGGATGCCACCGGCCGGCTGCTGGCAGTCGAGGCAGAGATCACACTGGACGGGGGAGCCTACGCATCCTTGAGTGTGGACGTACTGGAAAACACGGTGGTTTTTGCCTGCGGCCCTTATTACGTGCCGGCGGTGCGGCTGGAAGGCACGGTCTGGTACACCAACAATGTCCCCTGTGGCGCCATGCGCGGTTTTGGGGCCAACCAGGTTGGCTTTGCCATGGAAAGCAATCTGGACGAGATCGCCCGCCGGCTGAACATCGACCCGCTGGACATCCGCGAACTCAACGCGCTGGACACCGGCCTGCCCACGGTCGCCGACCACGTGCTGGAAGAGGGCGTGGCGGGCATCAAGCCCACCATCCTGGCCGCCCGCCAGGCGCTGGCCAACCTCGATCTGCCGCAACCGGCCGAGGGCAAGCGCATCGGCGTTGGGGTCGGCTGTGGGGTCAAAAACATCGGCTTTGGGCATGGCTTTGCTGAAAGCGCCGGCGCCATCGCCGAGCTGGATGCCTCCGGCCGGGTGCGCGTCTTTGCCAGCCAGCACGAATACGGACAGGGTGCTTTTGCCGGTCTGGTCCGCCTGGCAGCCTACGCGATGGACGTCCCGGCCGGGCAGGTCGAAATCATTGGCCCGGACACCGCGCTGACCCCGCCCACTGGCCCCACCACCGCCTCCCGGCAGACCTTTATGACCGGCAACGCAGTCCTGATGGCCTGCCGCGCATTGGTAGAAGAGGTATCTGCCCGCGCTGCCGAAGCGTTGGACGCCCACCCATCCCAAATCCGCGTCAAGGAAGGCCATTTGGAAGATGCCGATTCCGGCCGGCAGATCCCCATTTCCGACCTGGGCGAAAAACTGGCGGTGGAGCGCCAGTACGTGCCGCCCCGCTCGGCCCCACTGCTGGAAGGGGTGGTAAGCCGCTTTGGACGGCCAGAGTTTGAGTCGCGCCCCACCCACTGGTGTTACACCTACGGCACCCACGTGGCGGTGGTGGAAGTGGACGAAAAGAGCGGCGCGGTCCAGGTGCTGACCATCATCGCCGCCCACGACCTGGGCAAGGTGTTGAATCTGGGGGCAGTGGAGGGGCAAGCCCAGGGGGGTGTGATAATGGGTTTGGGTTATGCTCTCTCGGAGAGCTACCTGGTCGAGAATGGCATCAACCTCACCGATACGCTGCACAAGTGCGGCCTGCCCACGGCCGATCAAGCCCCAGAAATCATTATCCGGCTGGTGGAAGTGCCGCATCCGGAAGGCCCCCGTGGGGCAAAGGGGTTTGCCGAAGGGCCCTCGCTGGCCACCACCCCGGCGATCATCAACGCCATTTATGATGCCGTGGGGGTTCGCATCCGCGACCTCCCGGCCACAAAGGACCGCGTTCGGGCAGCGTTGAAGGAAAAATCCCAACAGTGACAAGGAGGTGACACGGACAGAAAGCGTACTCGAACAGACAGTCGTGACGGTTACCCTGGATTTGGATTAGCTAAGGAGAAGAGAGGCATGTCCCGAAAGCGTTTTAGCCTATTAGTGGTGATTATTGTTTTGGCTCTGTTGGCTGCCCAGTGTGGCACAAAAGCCGAGCCGGAGAAGGAAGAAGCGGGCCCGCCCCTGTTTTACGCCGCGTTTGCCACCCCCGTGGAGGAGCCATGGGACGGCGTGATCCACAGCGCGCTGCAAGCAGCGGCCGACAAAGGAGAGATTAAATACGAGTGGACCGACGACATCGGTTATGCTGGCGACATGGAGCGGGTACTCCGGGAAGTGGCAGAGCAGAAAAAGCCGGCCGCCATTTTTGGTGATGCCTTTGGTAACGAGGAAGCGGTACGCCGCGTGGCGGCCGATTACCCCGAGATCGCGTTTGTGTTTGGCTCCGGCCTCGGGCCCAGCGAGCCCAACCTGTCGGTTTTTGACAACTGGATCCACGAGCCCGCCTATCTGTGTGGCCTCATTGCCGGTGGCATGACCCAATCGAACGTCATCGGCGTGGTGGGCGGCTACCCCGTCCCAGAGGTCAACCGCATCGTGAACGGATTCATTGATGGCGTGCGCGAAACCAACCCCAACGCCAAGGTGCTGGTGACCTTTATCAACAGCTGGTTCGACCCGCCAGCCGCCAAAGAGGCAGCGCTGGCCCAGGTTGATGCCGGGGCTGACATACTCTTTGCTGAGCGATTTGGCGTCATCGAAGCGGCCGTGGAGAACGGACTGTGGTCGTTTGGCAACATGAGCGACCAGAACGAGTTGGGACCGGAGAGCGTGCTCAATAGCCCGGTCTGGAACATGGCCCCGACGGTCCAGTACATCATCGAGCAGGTCAAGGCCGGCTCGTACACCTCCCAGGACCTGAAGGACTTTAGCATGATGGCCAAGGGTGGCGCCAACCTGGCTCCGTTCCACGGGTTGGACAGCAAAATCCCATCCAACATCATGGACCTGGTCAAACAGCGGGAAGGCGAGATCCAATCTGGCCTCTTCCGCGTCAATATCGATGAGGCTCAACCGGCCGGATCGCAATAATCAGACCGCCGGTATCCCTGACACCACCTCCCCCTCTCCCCACATGGGGAGAGGGGGGCTTTCGCGGCCTCAACCCGCGCAGATGGGAGCGATATGCACAGCGTTGAAATGCAGCGCATCACCAAACGCTTTGGCCCGGTGACTGCGAATGATGAGATAGATTTCACATTGCGCCAGGGGGAAATCCATGCCCTGCTGGGCGAAAACGGAGCGGGCAAGACAACCTTGATGCGTATTCTGTACGGCCTGTACCGAGCCGACTCGGGTGAAACCCTGGTTGAGGGTAAGGCAGCGCGCATCCAATCACCAAAGGATGCCATCGCGCTGGGCATTGGGATGGTGACGCAGCACTTTGCCCTGGTCCCACCAATGAGCGTAGCCGAAAACGTGGTACTGGGCTTTACCGACGGCTTTCGGCTGGACATGGCGGCCATCAAAAAGCGGGTGGCCGACTCGGCGGCCCGCTATGGCCTGGACGTCAACCCGGCCGCACTGGTGCGCCATCTGTCCGTGGGCCAGAAGCAGCGGGTGGAGATCCTGAAGGCACTATACCGGGAAGCGCGGGTGCTCATCCTGGACGAGCCGACCGCCGTGCTCATCCCACAAGAGATCGAGGTGCTTTTCCATACGCTGAACCAGTTGCGGGCCAGCGGGCTCTCGGTGATCTTTATCTCCCACAAGCTGGCCGAGGTGACGGAGATCAGTGACCGTGTGACGGTGCTGCGCGACGGCCGGGTGGTGGACACGGTCGAAACCACCGATACCACCCAGGCCCAACTGGCCCGCATGATGGTGGGGCGGGAAACCTTTGGGGTGACGCGTCAGACTGATCAGATTGGCGCAGAGCCTGTATTGCAGGTGGAGCAGTTGCGCGCGGCCGACGACCAGGGGTTGCCCGCACTCAAGGGGATTAGCCTGACCGTTCACAGTGGCGAAGTACTGGGCATTGCCGGGGTGGGCGGCAACGGACAACGGGAACTGGCCGAGGCGCTGTGCGGGGTGCGCCAACCCACCGGCGGCCACATCCTGGTGGATGGCAAAAACCTGACCGGAGCAACCCCCACCGCTTTCAACGCGGCCGGGGTGGGGCGCATCCCGGAAGACCGGCACACCGGGGCAGTAGGCGAGTTGACCGTGGCTGAGAACCTGGCGCTAGAGCATCTGAACGAGTTCCTTCATGGCGGAGTATTGGATCGGCCGCGCATCCTGCGCCACGCGGAAAAGCTAATCCACGAGTTCCAGATCAAGGCCCAGCCGGGCCATCGGGCGCGCACCCTGTCCGGGGGCAACCTGCAAAAGGTCATCCTGGCGCGGGTTCTCTCACGCCGGCCGCGGGTGGTCATCGCCCCCCAGCCAACACGGGGATTGGACGTGGGGGCCACCGAGTACGTGCGCCACCAGCTCTTGCAGCAGCGTGCGCGGGGGGCAGCGGTGCTCCTCATCTCGGAGGACCTGGACGAGGTGCTGGCCCTGGCTAACCGCATTGCAGTCATCTATGAAGGCGAAATTGTGGGATTGCTCCCAGCCAGCGAGGCCAATGCGGAACGCCTGGGATTGTTGATGTCGGGGGCAGTGAAGGAGAGTGCCGGTGTCTCTACTGGGGCTTAAGATCGAAAAGACCGGCGCACCGGTGTGGCTTCGCGCGCTGATTCCGGTGTTTGCCCTGCTGCTGACGTTTATCCTGACCTCCGGTTTGATCCTCTGGGGGAAGGCCAACCCCTTGGAGGCCTACTACTATTTTCTCATCGCCCCACTGTCCAGCCGGGTGAGTGCGCTGGAGGTACTGGTCAAGGCCACCCCGCTAATCCTGACCGGGGTGGCGGTTACCTTTGCATTCTCGGCCGGCTATTATAATATTGGCGCGGAGGGGCAACTGGTTGCCGGTGCAACCGCGGCCGCCTGGCTGGGCACCGCCCTGGGAGGGCTCCCCCCCATCCTTGCCATTCCACTCATGCTGTTGGGCGGATTTGCGGCCGGGGCGCTCTGGGCACTTGTGCCGGCGCTGTTGCGGGTCAAGCTGGCGGTGGACGAGGTGGTCACCACGCTGTTGCTCAATTCGGTCGTTCTGTTCGTCATCAGCGCATTGCTCAATGGCCCCTGGCGGGACCCACAATCCGGCTGGCCACAATCACCCGAGATTGCCCTGTCCACGCACTTTCCCAAACTGATAGCACGGTCTCGGCTTCACCTGGGGTTTGTGGTGGCAATGGCCGCAGTTGCCGTGCTCTGGTTTGTTCTCTCACGGACCGGATTTGGCCTGCGGATGCGCGCGGTGGGGCTGGGACGGGAGGCGGCCCGCTTTGCCGGGGTGAATGTGGGACGGACTATGCTCTACGCGGCACTGATTAGCGGCGGCATCGCCGGCATCGCCGGGGTCTCGGAGGTGGCCGGGATTCAGTTCCACCTGATCGAGGAGATCTCTCCCGGCTATGGCTACACTGGCATCATCATTGCCACCATGGGGGCGCTAAACGCGCTGGGGGTAGCGGCGGCCGGGTTATTCTTTGGCCTGGTGGACACCGGAGCGCAGACAGTCAGCCATACGCTGGGGGTACCCATTTACCTGGGCGAGGTGACCCAGGCAATCATGCTGCTGGTCACGCTGGGGATGTTTCTTTTGCAGCACTACCGCATCCGGAGGGCGTGATGGAGCTTTTTCTGGTTGGCCTTGTGGCGGCAACCTTGCGGGTTGCAACCCCGTTGCTGCTGGCAGCTATTGGTGAAACATGGGTCGAGCGAGGTGGTGTGCTCAATTTGGGCATCGAGGGCACCATGTTCTTTGGCGCGTTTGTAGGCTTTTTTGTGGCTGATGTCACCGGCTCGTTATGGATTGGATTGGCAGCGGCCGTTATCAGCGGCGTGCTCTCTGGCCTGCTGATGGCGCTCCTTTCCGTGACGCTGAGTGTCAACCAGCACGTCTCTGGATTGGGGATCACGCTGCTGCTGGGCGGCCTGGCGCTGTTTGGCTTCCGCCTGCAGTATGGCGGCCAAGCCATTCCCCCATCGATCGAGCCGTTCAAACAGCTCTCCCCCTTTGCGGGGGTACCCATCCTGGGAACTCTCTTTCAGCAACACTGGATGACCTATGTCGCCTTCCTGGTAATTGTGCCGCTATCCTGGTGGCTGCTCAACCGCACCAGCTTTGGCCTCCAGGTTAGATCGGTGGGAGAAAACCCAGAGGCGGCCGACGCGGCCGGCGTTAACGTCTATCGCGTCCGGTACATCACGCTCGCCATTGGCGGCGGGCTGATGGCGGCCGGAGGTACCTTCCTCTCCCAGGCTCAAATGGGAGCGTTTACCCACGGCATTGTCTCCGGCCGGGGATGGGTGGCACTGGCACTGGTCATCTTTGGCCACTGGGACCCGCTCAAGGTCACGGCCGGCGCGCTGATCTTTGGCGGCACCTTTGCGCTCCAACTTCGCCTGCAAGCGCTGGGGCTGCAGCTGCCGGTACCCTACGAGACCTTTCTCGCCCTGCCCTACATTGTGACCATTGTGGCGCTGGTGATTGCCGGCCGCAACGCCGCCTACCCGGCCGCGCTGCTCAAGCCATACCGGCGGGAGTAAAGGCATCACATCGACCCGGCCGCAATAACAGATAGCCATTAATCACTGCGACAACAATACCGTTTTGCACTTGTCGCGCAGACTGGAGCAGGATATAATGCGCACCGTTCGCAACCAAGAGAGGCACACTCTCACCATTCTTGGCCAAAAATACGATCCGGCTGTGCATAGTTCAACAACCAACCTGCTACACAGAATCAGATCCCCCAAGTTCTCCCCTGCCGGCTACATGTATTGGCTGTCGGCCGGCTTACCCGTTAGTGAACCAAACTAAATAGGAGTGACCGTGAGTCCTTCACAATCTGAACTGTCCAATCAGTTATTTCAGCGTCGTGAAGCGTTGCAGCAAGGCGGCGGAGTTGAGCGTATCGCCTCCCAGCACGCCAAGGGCAAACAAACCGCCCGCGAGCGCATCGCTGCGTTTTTTGACCCCGGCAGCTTTCACGAAATAGATGCCTACATCACCCACCGCCACACCGATTTCGGCCTGGACGAAAGCCGCTATCCGGGTGACAGCGTGGTGGTCGGCTTTGGCACGGTAGATGGCCGGCGGGTTGCCGTCGCCGCGCAGGATTTCACCATCGTCGGCGGCTCCTTCTCCGAGATTCAAGCCCAGAAGGTCTGCAAAATCCTTGACCTGGCGATGGGGTCGGGCGTCCCGTTGGTGGCGCTCAACGACTCGGTGGGCGCGCGCATCCAGGAGGGAGTTTGGAGCCTGGCGGGATACAGCGAGCTTTTCTGGCGCAACACCCAGGCCAGTGGGGTTATCCCGCAAATCAGCGTAATGCTGGGGCCGTGCGCCGGCGGCTCGGTCTACTCGCCCGGCCTGACCGACTTTGTGATCATGACCGAAGGCATCAGCCACATGTTCATCACCGGACCGGAGGTCATCAAAACGGTCACTGGCGAAGTGGTGGACTTTGACACATTGGGCGGAGCGCACTCGCACGCTTCCATCAGTGGCGTGGCCCACTTTGTAGCGCAAGATGAGGCCGGCGCGCTGGCTCAAACGCGGCGACTGCTCAGCTACCTGCCCTCGAATAACGTGGAAGCGCCGCCGTTGGCTCCCCCGGCCGCCCCACTCCCCAACCCGCAACTAGACGAGCTGGTGCCGGCCGAAGGAACCGTCGCCTATGACATTCGCGACGCCATCAACGGCATATTCGATGGTCACAGCTTTTTTGAGGCGCACGCCAGCTTTGCCGCCAACGCGGTGGTAGGCTTTGCCAGGCTCAACGGCGCGGTAGTGGGGATTGTCGGCAACCAGCCTGCTCACCTGGCCGGCGTGCTGGACATCAACGCGTCAGACAAAATCGCACGCTTTGTCCGCTTTTGCGACTGCTTCAATATCCCCGTGATCACCTTTGTGGATTGCCCCGGCTTTATGCCCGGCAGCCATCAAGAGCACAGCGGCATCATCCGGCACGGGGCCAAGATTGTTTACGCGTTCTCCGAAGCCACCGTGCCCAAGATCGCCGTCATCACCCGCAAAGCGTACGGCGGCGCGTACATTGTGATGAGCAGCAAGTACATCCGCACCGACCTGGTGTACGCCTGGCCCACGGCCGAGATTGCTGTGATGGGCGCGGACGGCGCGGTCAGCATCCTGTACCGCAAGGAACTCAAAGCCGCCGCCGACCCGGCCGGCGCCAAGGATGAGCTGGTGCAGCAATTCCGGGATAAGTTTGGCAGCCCGTACGCGGCCGCCGCCAGCGGACACGTGGACGATGTGATCCTGCCCAGCGAAACCAGGGAAAAGCTGACGGCCGCGTTGCACCTGTTGCGGGACAAGCAGGCCAGTCTGCCGCCAAAAAAGCACGGCAACATCCCGCTATAAGGCCGGTCAACCATGGACAACCTGACCTCCACTCTGCTAGTAACTGTAATTGGCATGGCCGTCGTGTTTGTGGCCATGAGCCTCTTTTTCGCCAGTATGCACCTGCTGACGGCGCTGGCCAAGGACAAGCCCGAACAGCCCGTCCAACCTACTGAGGACAATGCACCAACTCCGCCTCCGGCCGCCAGCGATGATAGTTCGATCCGCCGGCGAGCGGCAGCGGTTGCTGTGGCCCTGGCGCGTGCGCAACTGGAACGGCGTCCACCGGCCGCCGACGCCGGCTCGCCGGAGGCCACGCCGTGGGGCGACTATTACCGACAACGTCAGCTCCGGCCAAGCGGCCGGGGGAGAATTGCCTGATGAAAAGCTACCACATCACATTAGAAGGACAAACGTACGAAGTAGAGATTCTGAGCGACCCGCGCCTCGAGCAGGTGCAGGTCCGCGTGAACGGCGAAACCCTGACTGTCACCGTGTCGGAACAGGAGCAAGCCCTACCGGCCACCCCAGCTCCGGCCGCGACAGTTGCACAGCCAGCCGCCACACCAGCCAAGCCCGCTGCGCCGGCTGCGCCCGCGCCCCGGCCGCCGGCCCGCGGAAACCAGCTTGCCGCCCCACTGCCGGGCACCATCGTCCAGATCGCCGTGCAGGCCGGGCAGACGGTCAGCGCGGGTGCCGAGTTGCTGGTCATTGAAGCCATGAAAATGAACAATCGCATCCGCTCGCCCCGGGACGGGACCATCGGCCAGGTGCTGGTCGCCGTCGGGGAGCAAGTTGGACACGGAGCACCGCTGATTGCCTGGGCGGACTAGAACCGAATCACAATCACATTTTGGAGGTTGAAGCGCAATGAAGTTTATTGATCTGACTATTCCCTTGGGCATTGCCACCCCCCCGTGGCCTACCTACGAGCCGCTGCAAGTCAAGTACTTTAAGCGGCTGGCCCCCAACGGGGCAAACGGCCAGTTGGTCACCCATTCCAATCACCTGGGGACCCACCTGGACGGGGAAATCCACTTTTTTACGGCCGGCAAGGACATTGCGGAGTTGGAGATGGATTTTCTGATCCACGAAGCGGCCGTGGTGGACCTGAGTGACGTCTGCGGCAACTATGACGTCTACACACCCGAGATGGTGGAAGAGCGGGTGGAAGTCAAGAATGGCGACATTCTGATCATTCACACCGGCTATCACCACTTTGGTTGGGACATGCCCACGGCCGATGAGATTCGTTACATGGTGATGCACCCCGGCCCGGACCGCGACTTTGCCGTGTGGGCCAAGGACAAAAAGCTGCGCTGGATTGGGGTGGACTGTGGCAGCGCCGACCACCCGATGAACACCATCGTCCGCAACTGGATGCCGCGGCAGGCGCGGGCGGCCGAGAAGCACTTTCAGGAAAAATTCGGCCAGACACTGGAAGAATTCTTTAGCGACGACAAGTACCAGTTGATGCACATCGAGATGTTCCCCCACGGCATTATCCACGCCGAATGCCTGGGCGGCGAGATTGACTTGCTCCTCAACCGGCGCGTCACCGTGGGCTTTTTTCCGTGGCGGTTTGTGGATGGCGAATCGAGCATCGGCCGGTGCGTGGCAATCGTCGACGACGCCGAATACGAAGAGTTGATGGCCCGCAAGGCAGCGCTGCCCCAGACCCGTTTTGGGGATTGCTACAACCCGGCGCACGTTGAGCAATTGAACAAGCTCAGCCGTTACTTTTAGGCAGCGCAGGCCAACCAAGGAATCTACTCCGTCGCCAATGGTGGATAGTACTCCAGTACCAGCAAGTTGACGCGGCCCACCGCATGTGGTATAAAGCGAATTCCCTATCAGCAATAGGGTTGTGCGCTGCAACCATTGACCGAAAGGCCCTGGTGGGGTCAGATGTGTTACAAGGTGCTTGAGGCGCGCTATTCGCCGGTGCAGTGCCCCGTTGCTCAGGCGGGTAGACGTGCCCCACATCGTCGATTCAAAGAATGAGTTACATTTGCAGGTATACAGAAAAGGAGAGTTTGAATGGCTCTTGACATGGAACTGGAAGCGGTATTGAGAGCGCCGGAAGTTTATCAGGCGCCATACCCTCCCAAAGTAATCACCCTCGCGAACGGAAAACAGATGGTTGTTCGCGAGGTAACAAGAGAAGACGTCCCGGCGTTGCTCAATGCGGTTCGTCCGACCTTGACCATCGATCGGGATTATTATGACGTCGTCGGCGCCCGGCTATATGCGGAACTCCTGGGGTGGTATCGCTACCGGGTTCGCAATGAATACTGCCTCGTCGGCCAGATAGATGGCATACTGGTTGGCATGGTGAACGGCCGGATGATGAACGAGGATGTCGGCATCAGTCTGCACACCCTTGCCATCGACCGCGGTCTGCGGGTTGGCGCCCACCTCTTTGCATCCAAGATGGAACACCACATCGAGTACCTGGGACAGCAAGAGGTCCGGATCACCGCCGAGAGCCCCATCGGATTCAGGCGCTGGATGATCGAGTACAGCCTCGAAAAGCAAACCGATTACCAACACGAACTCGGGGGGGCCACCTCGTACCGCCTGACACGCGAGCTCTATTTCGCCTCCAAGCCGCGCCTGGTGGTCGGCGACCGGCCGGTGCCCAAGGAATTGATGGACATCGCGACCCAAGAAATCATTGTGGCTGATGAAGACACCATTAACGAGAAAATCTGCGGGCTGAAAGGGAGATAGAAGATGAGAGACGTAGCAATTATCGGCGCGGGCATGATCCCATTCGGCCGTCGCGACGAAGACAGTCTGATGGATATGCTTGCGTATGCATCATTGAACGCGCTGGACGATGCAGGGCTGGGCGACAAATCGGTCGATGCGGTTTATGTTGCTACCATGGGCGCCGGCATCTTGCAGCATCAGACGGCGGTCGCCAGTGGGTTGGTCGATCGGCTCAGCTTGCTTCCTGCCGCCGCCGACAGTGTGGAAAACGGCCCGGCATCTGGCGGGTCGGCCGTCAAGAATGGTCTGCTGGCGGTGGCGTCCGGCTACTATGATGTGGTCCTGGTCGTCGGGGGGGAAAAGATGCGTCAAGTAACCGGCTGGCGGGCCACGGACTTTGTCGCCACGCTGACCCATCCCACGGCCGAATACCTCTATGGGATCACCCTGCCTGGCATGGCGGGTATGTTCACCCGTCTGTACATGGAACAGCACGGCGTAACCCGCGAACACCTGGTGCAAGTTGCGATCAAGAACCAAAAGATGGGCACGCTCAATCCGTACGCCCATGTGGAAATGGTCATCACGCGCGAAGGGATCTATGATAGCCCACACTCGGTGGTGAACAATCCTCCCGTCGCTGATCCGCTCCACCTTTACGATGCCTGCCCGGTGAGTGACGGCGCCGCCGCCTTGGTGTTGTGCGCAGCGGACATGGTTCGGAATGCCAAAAAGCCGCCGATTCTCATTGCCGGTTTTGGACAGGCGACTGATACACACACGCTTCAAGAGCGAGAGGATCCCACCGACTTGCGCGCGGTCACGCTGGCAGCCCAACAGGCCTACGAGATGGCCAAAACAAAACCCGGCGATATCGATCTAGCGGAACTGCACGATGCGTTCACCATCCTCGAAATCGCGGAAAGCGAACATGCTGGCTTTTTCAAGAAAGGTGAGGGGGGCAAGGCTGTTGCGGCCGGCAAGAACTCAGTTGGGCGGCACAATCCCCATCAACGTATCCGGCGGATTAAAGGCTAGAGGCCATCCAGTCGGCGCCACGGGTGTTGCCCAGGTGGCTGAAGTAGTCTGGCAACTGCGCCACGAGGTAGGCAAAGCGCGCCAGGTCAAGAATGCCAAGACAGGGCTGACCCTCAATTTCGGCGGCTTTGGCAACAACGTCCTTGCGTTTGTCTTGAGGAGAGTAGACTGATGAAAGCGATGGAACTGAAAGCGTTCAAGTGCAAACAATGCGGCCACATTCACTACCCGTTTCACGATCGGTGTGCCGGCTGCATGCATCGGGAGTTTGAGGAAATCGCACCCGAGGGAAACGCGAGATTACTCACCTTTACCCAGATCTTTAACCTGCCGTGGGGCTTTGATCAACGCTTTCTCATCATCGGCGTGGCCGAATTCGAGAACGGCATCAAGGCAATGGGCCAGGTGAAGGCAGACTCGATTGACGGCATCGAGCTGGGCATGGAGCTGTCGCCTGGTTGGGAACCGGTTCGGACCCAGTATGGTGAGGACGTCTACGGGCTGGTGTTTACACCCAAGAGATAGCAAAATGAAAGAATTCATAGCCGCGTGCGTGCAGATCTCGGTCACGCCTAACCATGTTCAAGCGAATATCGACAAGGGGATTACGTGGCTTGAACGCGCGGCGAGCGAATACGAGGCTGAGCTGATTGTCTTTCCAGAAACGGTGACAACCGGCTACGAGACCGGCTTGGGATCGGACGCGTTGTGGGACTTGGTGGACGAGGCGCCAGGCCTGATTACACGTGATGTTCAGGCGGCCGCCAAATCGCTGGGCGTCCACGTCATCTGGGGATCTTACCGCCGCGGGCGAGAGCGAGGCGAGATCTACAACTCGGCTATTCTGATCGGCCCAGACGGAGAGATCATCGGCATCTACGACAAGACGCATCCGGCCCCATGGGAACGCCGTGACGGCGGTGGTTGGGCGATGGTTGGCAATCGCGCGGACGTGTTCGAAACGGCGCTAGGTAACATTGGAATGATCATCTGCTATGACGGAGATTTCCCCGAGCTATCGCGCCTGCTGGCCATCAAAGGCGCCGAGATCATCGCCCGCCCATCAGCTTTGCAGCGCAGCTTTGACATCTGGTACATCACGAATTGCGCCCGCGCGTATGATAACCACGTCTACGTCGTGGCTAGCAACCTGGTTGGGCCGGATGCTCTGGGCAATTACGGTTTTGGGCACAGCATGATCGTCAATCCCATTGCCTGGCGATTGGCCCAAGCGCGGGGCACCGAGGAGATTATTGCGGCCAAACTCGATCCCGACCCCTTGCGCTATATCACCTGGGGCAGCAAAAGCCTGCAAACCTTTGACCACCTGGAGGATCGCAACCTGGAGCTTTACCAGGAGATTCTTAAACCAGCCCGCTCCCGGTTTGAGCCCGGAAAACGTTTCCCGCGCACAGGCAAGTAGGATCGAGCTTTACAGCAGAAAATGGAATAACAGATGACAGCAATAAAAGTAGAAATCAGGTCCGGTGCCTATTACGATTCCGTGATCCTGATGCAACTCCAGAGTTCCCTGGGCGGTATGCCCGGCATTCTGGACACGGGCGTCGTGATGGGAACGGACGCCAACAAGGAGATCCTGGCCCAGACCGGCCTGTTGGTGCCAGCGGCCGAGGCGGCCGAGCCGGACGACCTGGTTATCGTGCTGAAAGCAGAGAACGACTCGGCGGCCGAAGAGGCGCTCGGCAAGGTGGATAGCCTGCTCACGCGCAAACGCGCCACCGGCGAGCAGGACTATCTCCCCAAGAGCCTGGAGACGGCGACCGAGATGCTGCCGGAGGCAGGCTGGGTTCTCATCTCCGCCCCCGGCCGGTACGCGGCCGGCGTCGCCCGCGACGCGCTGCGCCACAACAAACATGTCTTCCTATTTAGCGACAACGTCTCAGTAGAGGATGAGGTGGCGCTGAAAAAGGCGGCGGCTGAAAAGGGGCTGCTGGTGATGGGGCCCGACTGTGGCACCGCCATCGTCAACGGGATCGGATTGGGCTTTGCCAACCGGGTCCGCAGAGGGCCGATTGGCATGGTGGCTGCCTCCGGCACCGGTTTGCAGCAGGTCAGCGCCCGCATCCACCAGTTGGGCAGCGGCATGACCCACGCCCTGGGAACCGGCGGCCGCGACCTCTCCGAGGCGGTTGGCGCCATCACCGCCCGCCAGGGGCTGGACCTGCTCAGCCGTGACCCGGAAACCAAAGTCATTGTGCTGGTCTCCAAACCCCCGGCCGCCACGGTCGCCGACGAGTTGCTGCGCATGGCGCGGGCGGCCGGCAAACCGATCGTAGTTGACTTTGTCGGCTACACCCCGCCCGCCCAACGGATGGGCAACCTGCACTTTGTGCGCACCTTTGACCAGGCGGCCGAACTGGCCGTCAAACTGGCGGAAGAAGGCGCACCCCAAATCGAGGCCGAATTGCCCCTGCCCAAGTTTGCGGCCGGCCAGCGCTACCTGCGCGGGCTGTTCTCCGGCGGCACGCTGGCCTACGAGGCCCTGCTCATCTTGCAGGATTATCTGCCGGCCGTTTACTCCAACGCCCCGCTCAAAAAGGGACACAACGTGCTCCAGAATTCGCTGGTGAGCGAAGAGAACACGATTGTGGACCTGGGCGAGGACGAGTTCACCGTCGGCCGGTTGCACCCCATGATGGACAACACGCTGCGCATCCAGCGGCTGCAACAGGAGTCCAAAGACCCCCAGGTGGCGGTGATCCTGCTGGACGTGGTGCTGGGCTATGGCTCGCACCCCAACCCGGCCGGCGAACTGGCACCGGCCATCACCCAGGCGATTGCGACCGCCAAGGCGGCCGGCCGGCACCTGGAGGTGGCGGCAGTGGTGGTGGGGACCGACCTGGACCCACAGGGGATGGACGGCCAGATCGAGCAACTCAAGGCGGCCGGCGCGCTGGTGGACACCAGCAACGACGCCGCAGTGCGCTACGTCGGCCGGATCATCCAGGCACTGGACAGACCGGCCAGCGAGGCGGAAACTGGCCCGGCCGGCAAGCCGGTCGAGTTGACCAGCATTCAAAAGCCACTGGCCGGCATCAACATTGGCCTGGATTCCTTCACCGCCAGCCTGAAAGACCAGGGGGCGGCCGCCATTCAGGTTGAGTGGCGCCCTCCGGCCGGGGGCAATGAGCGATTGGCGGCACTGCTGGAACGAATGAAAGCAAACAAGTGAAAACTGGAGTATCTGATGACGATTGACATCGAAAAGGCAAATCAGGAAGCCGCAAGCCGGATGATGGACTCTCGCCCCGTGTTGATTGGCGTGGGCAAAGCGCGAGACGTGATCCCCGGCCGGGGCGAAAACGAGAACTTGCTCACCCACGCTGGGCCGCCCATTGCCTGGGACCGCATGTCGGGCCCCATGCGCGGCGCGGTGGTTGGCTCGCTCATCTTTGAAAAACGCGCCAAGAGCTATGAAGAAGCCGAAAAGCTGGTCCAGGCTGGCAAGGTCGAATTTGCGCCTTGCCATCACTACCACTCGGCCGGGCCAATGGCCGGCTTGATCTCCCCCTCCATGTCGGTTTACATCGTGGAGGACAAGACAAACGGGGCACGCACCTTCTCCGGCCTCAACGAGGGATACGGTAAGGTTTTGCGCTACGGCGCGTACAGTGACGAAGTGATTGACCGGCTGCGCTGGATGGACGATGTGATGGCCCCGGTACTCAACGACGCCCTGGAAGATTGCGGCGGCATTGACATGCGCGCCCTGATGGCAGAAGCCCTGCACATGGGAGATGAGTGCCACAACCGCAACAAGGCTGCCTCGCTGCTCTTTATGCGGGCGTTGGCCCCCTCCATTGCGCAAGTCACCCAGGACAAACAGGTCGCCAAGGAGATCATCCGCTTTTTGGGCGACAACGCGCTGGCGGTGCTCAACCCGGTGATGGCCGCCTGCAAGGCGATGGCCGATGCCGCCCATAACATCGATGGGAGCACCCTCGTCAGCACGCTGGCCCGCAACGGCACCGACTTTGGAATCCGTATCAGCGGCCTGGGTGATCGCTGGTTCACCGCCCCGGCCCCGCCTGTGGAAGGGCTGTACTTCCCCGGCTTTACGGCCGCAGACGCCAACCCGGACCTGGGCGACAGCACCATCATGGAAACCATTGGCATTGGTGGGTTTGCCATGGCGGCCGCGCCGGCCATCGTCACCTTTGTTGGCGGCACGGCCAAGCTGGCGTTGGACACCACCCTTGAGATGTACGAGATCACCGTTGCCAAGCACAAGTTCTTTACCATCCCGGCCCTCGAGTTCCAGGGAACGCCGACCGGCATTGATATCCGCAAGGTGGTGGAAAAAGGGATCACCCCGCGCGTCAACACTGGCGTGGCCCACAAAGAGGCCGGCGTCGGGCAGGTGGGCGCTGGTCTGGTCCGGCCGCCCGTCTCCATGTTTGAAGAGGCGCTGCTGGCCTTTGCCGAGCGCTATGGCTTTTGATCACCTGGTTGACAACGTGCGAAAGTCACAAACCCTGACCCTTTCATCGTTCGTCAATCGTCATTCGTCTGAATCAGAGAACGAGAGGATTTAATCGATGGACCGTGAACAGTTTATTAACATCCTGCACAGCGCCAGGCTGTACGACCTGACCCAGGACTGCAGCATCTTTACCCCGCCGTTTCCTGGCGAAAAGTCACTGGAAGTCCACTTTTTCAAGCGGGTCACCGGCGCTTACGGCGGCGGACCGGGGGCCAACGGCCAGATACTGAACTGGAGCAACACGGTGGGCACCCACCTGGTTGGCGAGACCGCGTTCCACTCTGGCGGCCGGGCGATCTCCGACATCCCGCTATCCGACCTGTGCGGCCCGGGCGTGGTGGTGGACATCTCGGACGCCGTGTCCGACTATGGCCTGTACACCCCGGAGATGATCACGGCCCGCGCCGATGTACGCAAGGGTGACATCCTGATCATCAACACCGGCTATCACCGGTATTCGTGGGACCAGCCGGACGTCCACAACCCGGCCGCTCAGGGGGGGGTCGAGTCCAAAGAATTTGGTTTCCTGGTTCGCCACCCCGGCCCCTCGCCCGACTTTTTCCAATGGGCATTGGACATGGAGTTCAAGCTGGTAGGCGTGGACTGTGGCTGCGCCGAACATCCCATGAACACCAACATCCGCTACATCCATCCCAACGAATTCAAGAAGGCAGAGGCCAAACTCCAGCAAGCGTACGGCAAGAGCTGGGACGAGATGTACCCGCCGGACGAGTACTATGAGATGACCCATGTCACGATGCCCAAGGCGCACCTGCTGCTGGCCGAGGCAATCGTCGGCGAGATCGCCAAGCTGAACAACCAGCGGGCCTGGATCATGATTCACCCCATCCCGTTCATGGAGACCGAGGCGGCCTGGGCGCGGGTAGCGGCCATGCAACCGCCGGCCGGGATGAGCAGCGACGAATTCTTTCAGATCATGGCCTCGGCCGAGATGCTGGACTTTACCATCCCCTTCAGCGTCCGCACGCCGCAGTGGGCCAACTATGTCCCGCTGACGGTGACCTACAACAAGCGGGTTGGCGGGCAGAACTTTGGCATGGGGCGCAACGGCTCCATCTGCAATGCCAGCATCCATCTGGCCACCCACATGGACGGCGAGAAACACTTTTGGCCGGCCGGGCGGACCATCGGCCAGGTCCCGCTGGACGAGTGGGTTGGACCCGGTGCTATCGCCGACATCTCCCACCTGGTCAGCGATTCCAGCGTCTACACACCGCAGATGATCGAGAGCGTGGTGGAGGTTCGAGAGGGCGATATCCTGCTCATCAAGACTGGCTGGCACAAGTACGGTTGGAACAGCCCGGATTCGGACGAGTTCCGCTACATGATCAAGCATCCCGGCCCCTCGCCCGACTTTGCCCGCTGGTGTGTGGAAAAGAAGATCAAGTGGCTGGGCGTGGACGCCGTGAGCCAGGACCATCCCATGAACACCATTCAGCGCCTCTGGCACCCCAAGACCTTCCAGGAAGCCAACCGCAAGCTGGTTGAGCAGTTTGGAAAGGACTGGGACGAGATGTTCCCGCTGGACCAATTCTATCAGGACACGCACCTGAATCTGTTCCCCAAAAAGATCGTCCACGCAGAGAACCTGGCCGGCGACATCGCCACGACTCCCAGCGGCCGGTACTACATTGGCTGCTACCCGCAAAAGGTCATGGAAGCCGAGTCGATGTGGGGCCGGTTCGTCGCCTGGAAAGAAGGCTAATCAACACGGATACGCATGATCCTTATTACGGGCGCTGCAGGCAAGACCGGCCGGGCGGTTATCCAGGCCCTGGCGGCCAGAGGAGAAGAGGTTAGAGCGTTGGTACACCGCCCGGAACAAACCCGGCCGGTCACAGAACTGGGCGCCCACGAAGTCGTTGTCGGGGACATGCGCCACCCGGCAACGATGCGGCAGGCAATGAGCTATACACGGGCGGTGTACCATATCTGTCCCAACGTCACCCCGGACGAACTCGGCATCGGTGAGACGGCCATCGCGGCCGCCCGCTCGGCCGGGGTGGAACATTTCTGTTTCCATTCGGTGCTTCACCCGCACACCAAGGAGATGCCCCACCACTGGCACAAGTTACGGGTTGAGGAGCTACTGCTCAAATCCGGGTTGGGCTGGACCATCCTGCAACCGGCCGCCTATATGCAGAACATGCTGGCCTATCGGGACTCGATCACAGAGCAAGGCATCTATCCGGTGCCCTACCCGGCCGAGACCCGGCTGAGTTTGGTGGACCTGCAGGATGTGGCAGAAGTGGCTGCAACGGTCCTCGCCCGGCCGGAACACGCGGGGGCGACCTACCAACTGGTTGGTACCGGCCCCATGACCCAGACCGAGCTGGCTGTCATCCTGAGCCAGCGGTTGGGCCGGCCGGTCCGCGCACACTCCGTCACTGTGGAAGAGTGGGAGCAAAACGCGCGGGCGGCCGGGCTGGACCCGTACCGGGTCGACACCCTGTCCCGGATGTTTCGCTACTACGCACAATACGGCTTGTTTGGGAATCCACGCGTGCTGGCCTGGCTGCTGGAGCGGCCGCCCACCTCATTTGCCGATTTTGTGGCGAGGGCGCAATGGTCCCAGAACTAGCCAGCTACCTGGAAAGGATCGAGGACCTGCGCAGTCAGGTCGGCCGGTTGATTGCCGACCTGCCGGCCGAGGCGCTGAACTGGCGGCCGCTTGCCACGGCCAACTCGCTGGCCGTGCTGGCGGTCCACATCGCCGGTGCGGAGCACTTTTGGATTGGAGAGGTAGTGGGCGGCCTGCCCGCAACCCGAGACCGAGATGCGGAATTCGCGATTCAGGCCAAGACGGCCGAGGAGCTTGTCCGGCAGTTGGATGACACGGCAACGGAAACCCATCAGCTCCTTGCTATCCTCCCGCCGGCCGAGTTGGACGGCGAACGCCAGGCGCGCGGCCGGACCATCCCCGTGCGCTGGTGCCTGCTGCACGTGATTGACCACACGGCGCTCCACCTCGGCCACATGCAACTCACCTATCAGCTATGGACGGGCCGCGAAAGCAAGCCTTCCCCGTTCTGGTTCGAACGTCTATCTACCAAGGAGAGATAATCTATGAAGCCAGCACCATTCAAGTATCTGGCGCCGGCCTCCGTAGAGGAAGCCCTGGCTTACCTGGCCGAACACGGCTACGATGCCAAGGTCCTGGCCGGCGGCCAAAGCCTGGTGCCTGTGATGAACTTTCGGCTGGCGCAACCGGCCGTGCTCGTTGATCTGAACAAGATTCCCGAGCTGTTTTACCTCCGGCCGAATGCCAACGGAGGCCTGAAAATTGGCGCCATGACGCGGCAGGCAACTGTCGAACACGCGGAACTGGTGGCCGAGCGCGCCCCCGTGCTCCGCGCCGCCATGCCCAAGATCGCCTACCCGCAAGTGCGCAGCCGGGGCACCCTGGGCGGCAGCATCGCCCACGCGGACCCCTCGGCCGAGTTGCCGGCCGTCAGCGTGGCGATGAACGGCCGCTACAAGTTGCGCAGCCAATCCGGCGAACGCTGGGTGCAGGGCCAGGATTTTATGATGGCGCTCTTTACCACCGTCCTGCAGCCGGAAGAGCTGCTGGTGGAGATCGAATTGCCCGCCATGCCCCCGCGCAGCGGTTGGGCCTTTGACGAGGTCTCCCGGCGGCACCACGACTTTGCCATGGCGGGCGTGGCCGCGGTAGTGACGCTGGCCGCCGACGGGCTCTGTCAGCAGGCGCGGCTGGTCTTTTTCAGCGTGGGCGATGGCCCGGTGCTGGCCCAGAACGCCGGGGAGCTGCTGGCAGGCCAGGAGCCAACGCCGGAGGCGATCCAGCAAGCGGCCGAGGTGGCCGCGCGCGAGGACGTCGAGCCCGGCAGTGACATCCACGCCTCGGCCGATTTCCGCCGCCACCTGGTCAAGGTACTCGCCGGCCGGGCGCTGACTCAGGCCTTTGAACGGGCCAAGGAAGGATAACATGAGCGACTATCACACCATCACCATCACCGTTAACGGAACCCCCTACGAACGCACTATCGAGTCCCGCCTGTTATTGAGCGACTTTTTGCGGCACGACCTGGGATTGACCGGCACGCATGTTGGTTGCGAGCACGGCGTCTGTGGCGCTTGTACGGTCTTGTTGGACGGCCAGCCGGTCCGCTCGTGCCTGATGTTTGCGGTGCAGGCCAGCGGCCAAGAGATCACCACCGTGGAGGCGCTGGGCACCCCGGACGAGTTGCACCCCATCCAGGAGGCTTTTCGCGAAACGCACGCGCTGCAATGCGGATTTTGCACCCCCGGCATTCTCATGACACTAGTCCCCTTTCTGGAACAAAACCCCAACCCCTCCGAGGAAGAGATCCGCGAAGGTATCTCCGGGAACCTGTGCCGCTGCACCGGCTACCAGCACATCGTGGAAGGCATCCAATTGGCGGCAAAAAAGCTCTCGGCCGGAGGTGAATCATGACCTACAAAGTGATCGGCCAGCGGCTACGACGGAACGAAGACCCCCGGCTGCTGACCGGCAAAGCACTGTTTGTGGACGATGTGGACCTGCACGGGATGCTCCACGCCGCCTTTTTGCGCAGCATGTACGCCCATGCACTCATCAAAAGCGTTGACCTGTCCGCTGCCCTGGAGATGCCCGGCGTGGTCTCCATCTACACGGCCGATGACCTGGGGGATCTCTGGCGGCCGATGCCCCTGCTGGTCCCTGCGCCACACGCGATACCCGATGTCATCTTTCACCAGGCCACCCAGGTGCCACTGGCTAAAGGCAAGGTCAAGTACGTGGGCGAGCCGGTAGCGGTGGTGATTGCCGAAAGCCGCTACCAGGCAGAGGATGCGCTGGAGCAGATCTGGGTAGAGTACGAGCCGCTGCCGGCCGTGGTAGACCTGGAGCAAGCTTTGGAACCGGATGCAGCGGTAATCCACGAACATCTGGATTCCAACCTGTGTGCGCACATCAGGCAAGGCAAGGGCGATTACGAAGCGGCCAAAGCGGAAGCACACCTGGTCATCACGCGGCGGATTACGATTGACCGCGGCGCGGCCGGGGCGATGGAGAACCGTGCCGTGGTGGCCCAATGGGACGAAAAGAGCCAGAACCTGACCTTGTGGGACACCACCCAAGCTCCCATCCCCATCCGCAACGGCCTGGCCGCCCTGTTTGGCCTCTCGGCCAGCCAGGTGCGGGTCATCGCACCCTTTGTCGGCGGCGGCTTTGGCCCCAAGATCATGATGTTCCTCTCCGAAGAGGTGTTGGTCCCCTGGGCCAGCATGCGGCTCAACCGGCCGGTCAAGTGGACCGAAGACCGCCAGGAAAACTTTGTCGCCACCACGCAGGAGCGCGGCCAGGTCCACTATGCCGAAATGGCCCTCACCAAGGATGGCAAAATCCTGGGCATCAAAGACCTTTTTGTCCACGACACCGGCGCATACGACCCCTATGGCATGACCATCCCGCTCAACACGCAGAGCCACTTCATGGGCGCATACGACGTTCCCACCTGTTACACCGAGGTGCGGGTGGCCTACACCAACAAGATGATCGTCACGCCGGTGCGCGGAGCCGGCCGGCCGCAAGGCATCTTTGTGGCGGAACGGTTGCTGGATATCGCCGCCCGCAAACTGGGGATCGACCGGGTGGAAATCCGCAAACGCAACTTTATCGCCCCGGACAAGTTCCCCTACAACCATCAGATCATCGACCAGGCCTTTGCCCCGCTGATGCTGGACAGCGGTGACTATGAAAAGGCGCTCAATCAGGCCGTCCAGCGGGTCGGTTACGAGCAGTTCATCCAAGAAGAGCAGCCACGCCTGCGCGCCGAAGGCAAGTACGTGGGCATCGGGATCGTCTCCTTCATCGAGACCACCGGGGTCGGCCCGTACGAAGGCGCACGGATCACGGTGGAAACCAGCGGCAAGATCAGCGTCGCTACCGGCGTCGGCACTCAGGGGCAAGGGCACTTTACCTCCTTTGCCCAGATCGTGGCCGAGCAGTTGGGTGTGTCCATAAAGGACGTGCACATGGTCACCGGGGACACGGCCGAATTCCACTGGGGCGCGGGCACCTTTGCCAGCCGCGGGGCGGTGGTGGCGGCCAACGCCATCCACGCTACGGCCGTGGCGGTGCGCAAAAAGGTCCTCAAACTGGCCAGCCAGGTGCTCAAGACGCCGGAGGAGGAATTGGAACTGGTGGATGGACAGGTGCGCGTGGCGGATATCCCCCGGCAGGCCATCAGCCTGGGCGAACTGGCTGCACTGGCCAACCCGATGCGCGGTGCGGTAGAGCCGGGCACGGAGCCAGGCCTGGAGGCAACCGACTATTTTGGCCCGCAGTATGGGGCGACCGCCAATGGGACTCACGCCATGATCCTGGAAGTAGACCCTGAAACGATGATGATTGATATCAAGCGGTACGTCTGCGTGGAAGACTGCGGCACAATACTCAACCCGCTCATTGTGGAAGGCCAGGTACACGGCGGCCTGGCGCTAGGCATCGCCAACTCGTACTACGAGCAATTGGTCTACGACGAAAACGGGCAGTTGCTCAACGCCTCACTGGCCGACTATTTGATCCCCTCCGCCATGGAAGTGCCATCCATTGAGGTGGGGCACGAGGAGACCAAATCGCCGCTCAACCCGTTGGGTTCCAAGGGTGTTGGGGAGGCGGGCACCATTCCGGTGCCGTCCGTTTTTGCCCAGGCGCTTGAGGATGCCTTCCACGACATTGACCTCGAGATTCTGGAAATGCCACTCAGCCCCAACCGGCTATGGGAACTGGTGCAGGCGGCCAGGGAAAAGACCAAGGCGTAACGGGATAATTGCACAAAACGTGAACCTACTCAGGCAGCAAGAAGATTCAGGGGGTGTGCGGGCGCTCCGCGCCCGCACACCCCCTTCCCTCTCCCAGGGATTTGGGCCGGGTAGTTGCCAAAACGTAACATTTGAGGAGAATACGTGTTATGAAACTTGAAGGCGAGTACATTTTCAATGGATCTCGTGAAGAGGTATGGGACCTGGTGCGCGACCCGGAGGTGTTGGCCGGCGCGTTGCCGGGTACCCAGGCGATGCAAAAAATCAGTGACACTGAATACGAGGGAAGTATGAACATTCGGGTGGGACCGGTGGCCGGCAGTTTTACCGGCCGGCTAGTGGTCACGGATGAGGTTCCCCCCGTTAGTTATGCCCTTGCCGTGGAGGGTAGAGGCGCACCCGGGTTTGCCAAAGGGACCGGGGCCGTGCAACTGATGGATCAAGGCGACGGCACGACGCTGATGAAATACGAGGGTGACCTGCAGATTGGCGGCAAGATCGCTGGCGTGGGCCAGCGGTTGATCGAACTCGGTGGGCAAGAGCATCATCAGCCAGGGTCTGGACTCGATGAACAGGGCGCTGCAAGCGCGCCACGCACCTGCCCCACCGGCCGAAAAAGCTACCGCTGCTCAAGCCGCCCCGGCCGAGACCTATCGGCCGCCTTCAGAAACACAATTCGCTGCGGCCGTTGCTAAAGATGTAATTCAAGACCTTGCCAGCGACATTTTTGGACCGGAAAACAAAAGTGCCTGGGTGGCAGCCACCATTGCCATCCTGGGTGTGATCATCGGGTTCTGGCTGGGCAGGTCCAGCGCGAGAGGGAGGTGAGGGGTCCAAGACACAATAAACTGACGCGTCGATAGGTCGTTTTGCTATGCCCTGCCCGGCCGACCGAAGTGCCGGTGGGGATCAACCACAATTGCTTTAAGGAGACAGATCTCAAATGACTAGCAAAGTAATAGGTTACCTTCCCAACGACCGACCGCCATGGGGACAATTAGTCTTGCTGGGGTTCCAGCACACCCTTACCATGTTCCCCGCAACCGTGTTCTGCGCCTTGTTCACCGGGTTCCATGTGAGCACGGTGCTGTCCATTGCCGGCTTGGCTACCATCGTGGCTCTTATCCTCTCCAAGTGGCGCATCGGCAAATTCATCCCTCTCTTCTATGGCTCCAGCTTTAGCTACCTGACCGCTTACCTGGCCATCACCAACGCCGAGTGGGGTGTCCCGGCCGAGGACGCCCTCATCAGCACCATGCAGGCTGGCATTTTGGCCACTGGTGTCGTCAACATCATTGTCGGGTATATCATCAAGACGGTAGGCAAGGCCGCCGTTGACAAAGTACTCCCACCAGTCGTCACCGGCTCGGTGGCGTGCGTCATCGGTATCGGACTGGGCTTTGCCGCCCTGGATATGGCCGGCGCGAATTGGACGGTAGCTATGATCACGCTGGTGACAACCATCCTGTTCTCAGTCTACCTGCAGAACAAGGGTTTTATCGGCATGATCCCGATCTTGCTGGGCGCCATCGTGGGCTACATCATCTCCATCCCGTTCGATCTGGTCAACTTTGACCCGGTTGGATCCGCCAGCTGGTTCGTTGTCCCCCACATCACCTTCCCTAGCTTTACCGGTGCGATGGTTGGAACCGCCATCTTTAGTATCGCCATCATGGCCATTGCCACCATCCCCGAATCGACCGCTCACCTGTACCAGATCAGCCTGTACGTGGACCGCTTTGCCGAGGAGACGGGTAAGGAAAAATACCACCTGGACGAGCACATTGGCTTTAACCTGATCCTGGATGGCATCGGCGACTTTATCAACGGTATGTTCGGCAGCACGGCCGGCACCAACTATGGCGAGAACAACTCGCTGATGGCCATTACCCGCAACTACTCCGGCCCGGTGCTGGTGGCGGCCGGTGTCATTTCCATCCTGCTGGGCTTTGTTGGCAAGCTGGAGGCGCTGGTGGGAACGGTCCCCATAGCCGTCAGCGGCGGCCTGGCCATCTACCTGTTTGGCGTCATCGGCATGCAGGGTATTGCCTTGATGGTGGAGAACAAGGTCAACCTGTTCGATCCCCGCACGCTGGCGGTTGGCGCCACCATCATGATCATCGGCATTGGCGGCAATATCGGCTATCCTGGCGGCTTTCTGCCCATCACGGTCGGTAGCCTCTTCCCCAATGGACTGCCGGCAATCGCCACGGGCGCGGTAGTGGGTATTGTCCTCAACGCCATCTTCCTGATCTTCAAGCCACCGACGGTCAAGGCCAACTAGTCCCACTCTGTTTTTACTTCCAGTCGGGGAGAGGAACCGCGATGCTAGCCCCTCTCCCCGACCATTTTTTATGGAACATCCCGCGCTCGTCGCGGGGCTGGAGGAGTCACTTGCTAGCAAGACCCGGTCTTCCAAGTTTTGAATACTTACGAGCCGCCACCCCGGCCGAGGTGCACCAAATTCTGCAAAAGGACAACGTCCGTCTGATGATGGGCGGTACCGATCTCTTTCCCCAGATGCGGGACAACGCCTTCCGGCCGCAACGGGTGGTGGACGTCAAGCACCTGCCCGGCATGCAGGAGGTGACCTTTGAACCCACCACCGGTCTGACGGTGGGGGCGGCTGTCACCATGAACCAGTTGGCCCAGCACCCCGATGTACAGACCCACTACACCACCCTGGCCCAGGCCGCCCGCTCGGTGGCATCCTACCAGTTGCGCAACCGGGCAACCATCGGCGGCAACGTCTGCAACGCTTCCCCGTGCGCCGATAGCTCCCCGGCCGTCATTGCCCTGCAAGGGTCGATGGTTTTGAGCGGGCCGAGCGGAGAGCGTGCGGTCCCGGCCGGCGCCTTTTTTGTCGGCCCCGGCAAAACCGTGGTAGGCCCTGGCGAGTTCCTGACGGCCATCCGCTTTCCCGCACCCCCGGCCGGCTGCGTGGGTCGCTACCTCAAGCTCGGCCGGAACCAACTGGGCGACCTCTCCGTGGTGGGGGTGGTCGTGGTCGCCTACCCCGACCCGGCGGCCAAATCCGGATACCGCTTTCACATCGCACTGGGCTCGGTAGCGCCAACCGCACTGCGGGTCCCGGCCGCCGAGAAGATTCTGGTCGACAACCCACCGGCCGAAGAGACCTTTGCCGCTGCGGCCGAGCAAGCCATGAAAACCGCCTCTCCCATCACCGACGTGCGGGCTTCGGCCTCCTACCAGACGTTGATGGTGCGCACCCTGACTTTGCGGGCGCTGCGCGAGGTATGGAGCGCGATGCAGCAAGCGTAAAGCCAGGCATCACGTCAGGAGAATACTCATGCACTCAATCACAGTAACAATCAATGGCACACCCGAATACCTCCACGTTCCCCCTCACATGACCCTGCTGCAGATGTTGCGCGACAAACTGGCGCTGATGGGCACCAAGAACGGTTGCGAAGCGGGCGAATGCGGCGCGTGCACCGTGCTGCTGGACGGCAAGCCGGTCAACTCGTGTATGATGCTGGCAATAGAGGCAGACGGCCGCCAGGTGACCACGGTGGAAGGCCTGTCAAACAATGGGGAACTAAGCGCCCTGCAACAGGCCTTTATCGACCATAATGCGGTCCAGTGTGGATTCTGCACACCGGGGATGCTCATCTCTGCCCACGCCTTGCTCACCCGCAACCCCGACCCAACCGAAGACGACATCAAAGAAGCGCTGTTGGGCAATCTGTGCCGTTGCACCGGCTATTTGCGGATCATTCAGGCAGTCCAGGATGCGGCCGGCGCTTCAGACACGCGCAAGTCCGGCAAAGGAGGCAGATCATGACCACCACAGTAGGCAAAAGCGTTCCCCGCATCGACGTATACGAAAAGGTTACCGGCACCGCCACTTTTGCCGACGACATGCCATTTGGCCCCGGTCTTTACTACGGCCGGCTGGTGCGCAGCCCATACGCTCACGCCATCGTCAAAAACGTGGATGCCAGCCAGGCGCTGGCGCTGCCTGGCGTCAAGGCAGTGGTTACCGGCAAGGACACTCCCAAGCGCATCGGGCTCTACCTGAAGGACCGCTTTATCTTTGCGTTGGACCGGGTGCGGATGGTGGGAGACCCAGTGGCCGGCGTGATCGCCACCACAGAAGAAATCGCCGAAGAGGCAGCACGGTTGGTGAAAGTGGAATACGAAGAACTACCGGCCGTCTTTGACCCCATCGAGGCCATCCAGCCCGGTGCCCCCCTCATCCATCCGGAACTGGGGGACTATGAGGTAGTCAACTTTATCTTTCCCGAGCCCGGCACCAACATCTCCGAGCATTTCAAGCTGCGCCGTGGGGAGGTGGAAACCGCCTGGCCCCAATGCACCGCCATCATCGAAGGCACTTTTCGCCTGCCTCCCATCCAACACGTCCCCATCGAGCCACACGTGGCCGTTGCCCTCTGGGAGCAATCCGGTCAGGTGACCCTCTCGACCTGCTCTCAATCGCCTTTTGCCCAACGCGACCTGATCGCGCAGAGTTTGGGCATTCCTCACGGCAACCTGCGGGTGATCTCGCCTTACGTGGGCGGTGGCTTTGGCGGCAAGGCTGGTGTGTCGATGGAGGCGGCCGCCGTGGCGATGGCGCGGGCGGTCAAGGGCCACCCGGTCAAGCTGCGCATGACCCGCGAGGAAGAGTTTATTTGCACCACCGCCCGGCAGAGCCTGGTGGCCAAAACCAAAATCGGCTGTGACGCGGAAGGCAATCTGCTGGCCATGGAGACGGCCTACTACTTTGGCGGCGGGTCGTCCAACGAGTACGGCGTCAACATTGCCCGCGCGGCCGGCTATTCTTGCACCGGCCCGTACTATATCCCCAACGTCAAGGGTGATTCCTACTGCATCTACACCAATACCCCCATCGGCAGCGCCATGCGCGGCTTTGGCATGCCAGAGATTCACTGGGGCATTGAGCAGATCATGGATCAACTGGCACAAAAGATCGGCATGGACCCGGTGGAATTCCGGCGCCGCAACTGCGTCAAGTCCGGCCAGATCATCCTCACCGGCATGGAGATGCCTGCCGTGGACCTGGTCCAGTGCATTGACAAGACGGCCGAAGCCATCAAATGGAACAAAGAGGAACCTGCCTCTGCGCCCCACAAAAAGCGGGGCAAGGGGCTGGCCATCATGTGGAAAGCACCTGCCATGCCCCCCAATCCCGGCAGTTCGGCAATCGTGCGCTTTAACGAAGACGCCACCGTCAATGTGGAAGTGGGCGGGCAGGAATTGGGACAAGGGTCATTCACCGTGGCCGCCCAAATCGCGGCCGAGGCGCTGGGGGTGCCCTACGAGTGGGTGCGCGTCTCCTCGCCGGTGGACACCAAGTACAGCCCGTATGAATGGCAAACGGTCGCCAGCCGTCTCACCTGGTCGATGGGCAACGCGGTCAAAGCAGCCGCCGAGGAAGCGCGGCACAAAATCATCTCCGTGGTGGCGGACCACTGGCAGGAAGACCCGGCCGACCTGGACATCAAGGATGGTCTGGTCATATCGTTCAAGTCGGAGCGAGAGCAGCCACTCAAGGGCATGGTGGTGTACGGCCTGCCCAACGAGAACTTTGAAGGCTGGAAGGGCGGCCCCATCGTCGGCACGGGCAAGTTTATGCCCACCTACGTTACCAACCTGGACTCCGAAACCGGCCAGGGCCCGCGCGCGGTGGTGCACTACACCGTGGGAGCGCAGGCGGTGGACCTGGAAATCGACACCGAAACGGGGCAGATCGACATCCTCAAGATCGCCAGCGCCTATGACGTGGGCAAAGCGATCAACCCGGACCTGATCATGACCCAGATTGAGGGCGGCGCCGTGCACGGCCTGAGTTCCGCCTTTGAGGCGATCAAGTTTGATGAAAAGGGCCGGCCGCTGAACAACAACTTTGTCGATTATCGCATCGTCACCATCGCGGACATCCCCAAGGAGATCCACGGCGACATCGTGGAGACGCCGCTGGAGGATGGCCCGTGGGGGGCGCGCGGCGTGGGCGAACACGTAATGGTCCAGACAGCACCAGCCATCGCCAACGCCATCTACAACGCGCTGGGCGTGCGGTTCACAGAGCTACCACTCTCGGCCGAAAAAGTCTATATGGCACTGCAGGGCCAGTAGCGCGCTGACCTCTTGCCCCTAGCCTGGGAGCTTTTCCCAAAATAGAAAGCGCCCGCACTTGATGCGGGCGCTGCCTTTTTCAGCGGATTCAAAAGCCTTTCTTGCGCTTTTTCCTCTTGAGCGCCGGCCGCTTGCCCTTGGTGCCGCCACTCTTCTTCTTAATCAGTGCCATAACCCGCTCCTACCAATAGCCAACGCTCAAGATTATCGCAACGTATCGGCCGCTAGCGATTACTGGTCATCATCATCATCTTCATCGTCGTCCCAGTCGTCGTCCAAATCGTCCAGATCCTCGTACTCCTCGTCGTCTTCGTACTCGTAATCCTCCTCGTCCTCGTCGCCAATGGGCCAATCGAGTTCCACAGGGTTCAGCCAGACGACTTCGAGCACCTCGCGGCACGACCGACAGGTGACCATCTTGCCCATTTTGGGCTTGTCAATGATGACGTTGGCCCCACAAGAGGGGCATTCTGCTGTAGACATAGAAAACTCCCATTTTCGTAACTACTCAGGCAGTGTGAAGATTTATGGGAGGTGTGCGGGCGCTCCGCGCCCGCACACCTCCCATCTTACCACGCCCAAGCCCTTGGGCTGAGCAGTTACCCATTCTCAATTATCTGGAACCGGGGTTCCACCTGATGGCCGCTAGTGTACATCCCAAGCGTGTAAAAAATGGGGAAAAAACAGGGCAAAGGCCGCGCCAAAAATCTGCGCCGGTATAAAAATTCTCACAAATAGCCCCCTCAACCGGCGCAAATCAGCTTGCCTGGCTCACCTCAACCCCTGGCAGCACAAAATAGAACTCGGCACCGTTTCCTGGTTTGTCTTCCAGCCCCACCTCACCGCCGAGCTTTTCCATGATCCGATGAACGATAGACAGACCAAGCCCATGTCCGTGGGCGCGCGCCTGACGCCATTGCGTAAAAGGAAGAAATAGCTGGGAGCGAACCTCGGCCGACACCCCCGTGCCATTGTCCCGCACCCAGAAACGCACCCGGCCGTCGGCTTGCCGCTCGCCGCCCAGTTCTACCCGCGGGGGCCGGCCGCCATGCAGGATGGCATTGCTGAGATAATTGACCCAGATCTCCTCCACCCAGGGCGCATACCCCAACGCAGCGGGCCAACCGGCCGGCTGCGCGATTTCTGCCTGCCGGAGTTCGATCAGATAGCTCAACCTGCCGAGCGCCTCTGCTACGATACCCGTCATGTCCAGCGGGGTCAACCTTACTTCCCCCTCTCGCACCTGTGCCAGCAGCAACAGCTCGTCCACGATGTTTTGCATCTTTTGACTGCCGTTGGCGATTTCCTGCACAAAGCCTCGCCCCTCATCCGGTATGTCACAGTTGTCCAGCAACAGATCGGCATAGCCAATGAGCCGGGTCAGCGAACCTTTTAGATCATGTGCCACAGTGTGAGCAAACGCATCCAATTCCTCGTTGCGCGCCTGCAACTCCTGGGTTCGCCGCTGCAGCACGCTTTCCACCTCGCGCCGGCCGGTCACATCGCGCAGCGTGACCAACCGGCCGAGCAGCCCTCTGTGTGGGTCCTCCAGTGGCACAACCTGCACCTCGAAGAAACGTGTTCTTCCATCTCGCTCCACCGCCAGGTCGTTGTGCGCCCCTGCTGCGCCATGCACATAGTCATCCAGGCCGGCCTGCGGCCCCAACAGACTGGAAATCGGCCGCCCGATTGCTTCCCGCCGTAGAGAACCACTCAACTGCTCGGCGGCCGCGTTCAGGTCAACTACCCGGTCTCGCCCATCCACAACCACCATGACATCCCCCATGCGCTCCACCAGCACCTCGCGCGCCACCGGCACCAGGTCAAACAACTGGTAGCGCAACAAGCCCCAGGCGAAACCAATCCCGGCGATAGGGAACGCCAATGGCACCAGCGCCAGTTTCAACTCGGGAAAGACGCGAAAGGCCTCCACGGCCGTCACCACGCCAGCTAGCAACGCACCCAGCAGCAACACCATGGCCTGGCCGCGGTAAAGATTGTGGGAACGAAGAACGGTATCGGCCAGCAGGACAATCCCAAGCACGTACAAGAGGTAAGAATATGCCAGGTGCACCCAAAACCAGGGGCCGTAGGCGAAATGCTCTGCCAGCAAAAAAGCGCCCGCCTGGGAGAAACTAAACTCGCTGGCCATCAAACCATGCGATGGATTGGTCCAGACAAACAGTTGAGTCAACAAGGGGATGACGGCCAGCAGCGCCGCCCGCCAGACGCGCATCCACTGCCCCCGGCCGGTGTAACGCAATACAAAGAGCAGCCACAGCACCGGCATGCTGCTGGCGCTCAACATGCGCACGGCAACCCAAAAAATGGCTACCTCGGTCGTGCTGCCGGTCATCTCCAGCAGCACGGTCACCGACCAGAGGGTAGCAGTCAACATCAACGCCGAAAAGGAACGCACCCCGGGCGCCGAGCGCTGCCGCCATGCGTACACGGCCAGCCCGGCCGTGACCTGGGCTGAGAACAACACTACCAAAACGTACAGACTAATCTGCCAGAGCATTTCCCCTGTGCGTACGCCGTCGCTCATTGGTGGCGCACGTTGTCAATATTGTAGGGAGAAGAGCGGCGTGAGTCAAGCACCTAAGGTCATGTCTGACCACGAGAGGAACCCGGCCAGCATGTCCGCCCCGGAGGTCGCGCCGTGTGCCAGTACCTGGGCTACTGCCGGCCGGAGTTCTGCCCCTCCCGCCAACGCATGCAGCAATTGGTGCCAGGCCGCGCTGCACAGGCCGCCGGCGGCCGCCCGCAGCCAGGCCGCAGAGAGTTGCGTGGTGCGGGTTTCGGCTGCCTGGGTTACCTGTTGGCAGATCTGCGCCGGTTGCGGGTGTGCCAGCCAGGCCCAAAGCATCACGCCGACCAGAAAATCGTCGCCGGCCGGGGTCAACCCCAGGCCCAGCCCGGCCATCTGCGCTGCTCCCTGCAACAACCGGTCAGCGTCGCCCAACCAACCGTCGCGGAGTGCGTCGGCCGCCCGGCTTGCCGCCAATGCCATTTGCGGCATCGGACTAAAAGAGGGCAAGGGAGTCCCATTTCCCAGCTCCAACAGCGCAAGCAGGCTCTCGGCCGGGGCCAGCAAGCGCGCCGCGGCGCGGGCGGCCGGCAGTCGCTCTCTGATGGTATCCAGTTGCGACCGCAATACCTGCCAATCCGGCCGTGGGTCCCAAACGCGCGCCTGGGCCAGAGCAACCGTCAGCGACCCCACGCTCACCGCCCTCTGATCCAGCCAGGCCAATTCGCCGGCCGCCAGATCAGGCAAACCATCCGCCTCCACCACAATGTTGAGCGGGCCATCGCCGACGGCCGGCGTCACCAGCGCCACCAGCGCACCATTGGGTGCAACCAGGTTGCAGGCATGCGGGAAAGCGGCAAGAACACGCCCCCTCTGGGATAAAGCGGGAAGCCATTCGGCCACCGGCCGGCTGATTGAAAGCGCACCGATTGATCCCAAAACTCTCGACTCCGACCGTACTATAGCACAGCGGCCGTCCTATGCCAACCAACCTGGCTGAGCTTCGGTCGCTTGCTCGGCACCCAGCCTTGCCGTCTGTCGGCAGAACTGGTATAAGTTGGGACATGAGCAAGTCGTCAAACCAAAAGGCACGCTAGCCATGGAAATCTGGCTACTGGAGCCATACTGCACCGGATCGCATCAGGCCTGGGCGGAGGGATTCCGCCGCCACAGCGCCCACCACGTCACCGTGCTCTCGCTCCCCGGCCGGTGGTGGAAATGGCGCATGCACGGCGGCGCCATCACGCTGGCGCGCATGGCGGACCAGCGGATACAGGATACCGGCCGGCCACCCGACCTGTTGCTGGCTACCGACATGCTGGACCTGGCTACCTTTCTAGCGCTGACGCGCCGCTGGTCGGCCGGGGTTCCGGTGGCGCTGTACATGCACGAAAACCAGCTGACCTATCCCTTGCCGGCCGATCGCGAAACCGGGTCCCTGCACCGCCAACACAGCGAGCGCGACCTCCATTACCCCTTTATGAACTATGCCTCCATGCTGGCAGCCGACGCGGTCTTTTTCAACAGCCGTTTTCACCTCGATTCCTGGTTCCAAGCGCTACCGGGCCTGCTCAACCGCTTTCCCGATTACCGCGAACTGGACATGATCAGCCAGTTGCAGGACAGATCATCGGTGCTGCCCCTGGGGCTGGACCTGCGGCGGCTGGACACACCCGGCCGGACGCCCGAGTTGCCGGCCGGACCTCCCTTGCTCCTTTGGAACCATCGCTGGGAATATGACAAGGACCCGGCTGCCTTTTTCCGCGCCCTGGGCGCGCTGACCGACGAGGGGCTGCCGTTCCGAGTGGCTGTGTGCGGGAAGAACTTTCGGCGGGCACCGGCCGAATTTGACCGTGCGCGCCAGCAGCTAGGGGACCGGATTGTTGTGTGGGGAGAACTGGATTGGGAGGCGTACACCTCCCTGCTTCACGCGGCCGACATTGTAGTGTCCACCGCGTTGCACGACTTTTTTGGCGTAGCGGTGGTGGAGGCCATCTACTGTGGCTGCCGGCCGGTGCTTCCCCACCGGCTTGCTTACGCTGAGCACATCCCGCCCGGGCAATGGGGGGACTGCCTCTACCAAACCGATGACGGGCTACTTGCCCTGCTACGAGAAGCTATCGCCCGGCCGGAACTCAACCTGCGGGAAGCCGCCGCGCGCTACGATTGGGGACAGCTAATCGACCGCTATGACCGGGCGCTGGCGGATGTCCAGCGCCTGGGCTAGACCCCCTCATACTTCGAACAGTGCAACTTCGATGGCCTGCGGGCCTTTCTCCGTCTCTTCAACGTCATAGGTCACCAACTGGCCTTCCACGTATTCGGCCGCCGCGCCACTGATTTCACTCTTGTGGAAAAAGATGTCGTTCCCATCCCCCCGGTCAATAAAACCGTACCCTTTTTCCGTGTCAAACCACTTGACGGTGCCCACCCAATGCCCGGTCACCGGATCAAGCCGCATGAGAGGCTGGCCTGCCCCGGCTCCGTCGCGCGGAGCGCACACAGGGCACAGGCGCTCATACTCCTGACCCTGTCCCGTATATTGGATAGCCCGTTGTGCCTCCACCGTAAACACGTACTGGCTACCACACCCCTCGCAATTCTTCCATGTATCCCGAAAACCCATCTAACCCTCGCTTTGCCCGCTTTCCTCTTTCTTTCGACGACTGGTCCGGCTCTTGGTTTGTTTGGCGGCTGTTTTTCCGCCAGCGGCGCTCTTGCGCCGTGTTTTTGGCTGCGGCTTTGGCTTTTCGGCCGCGGCCGGTGGCGGCTGAGTGCTGGCGGCTGGGCGTGCCGCGGCGAAAACAAGTCCCGCCACCTGATCTCGCGCCGCCAGCGACATCACACGTTCACCTTGCCGCGCCCGGGCGGTTTCCGGCACGGCCTTGAGCCGCAGGCTTTTGGTTATGCCCCGTGTGGTGACCATAGTGACTGCATCCTGGGGAGTTCCCAGCGCCGCGGCCGCCAATGCCCGCGCTGTGCGCGGCAGCCGCATGGCAATGACGCCCTGCCCATAGCGGCCTTGCACCGGGTATTCCTCAAGGGAAGTATACTTGCCATAGCCATTGTCGGCAACTACCAGCAAACCGGCACCCGGCCGGGCAATGGCCGACGCAATCACGCCGTCGTCCTCCCCCAGCAACTTGATGCCCATCACCCCGCCGGCCGCCAGCCCCATCGGGCGGACCTCCTCTTCCTTGAATCGGATGGCCTGGGCAGACGCGGTGACCAACACAATCTCGTCTTCGCCGGAGGTCGACAATCCCCAACCCAGCATGTCATCATCCGCGACGTTCATCACCGAGAACACATCGGCCGTCACGCCGGGAAGGTCATTCAGATCAATCCGCTTGACCACGCCACCCACCGTGACCAGCGTGAGGTAGCCGGCCGCGTCTGGAGGCAAAACCAGCGCCACCGAAACATGCTCCCGCCGGGTCAGGCGGGTGAGGTCGGCAAAATGGGTCCCGCCGTTCAATTCGCTGGCCTGCGGCAACTGATGGACCGGCAGCGACACTGCCTGCCCCCCGGCCGTCAGCAAGTAAAGCGTGTCGCGGGTGTTGGCCTCCACCAATGCCTGTGGCAGGTGATCCGGCTTGCGCGGGATTTTGGGCAATTCGTGGGTTGTGGTGCGCGCCAGGGAGCCATTCTGCATCAGGGTCACCCAAACCATCTCGTCAGGCAGTAAGGAATCCGCAGTCAAAAGCTTCTGATCGCCGGAGAAGATCTGAGTCCTCCGATTGTCCCCAAAGCGCTCGTTCAGATCCAGCAACTCGTGCTTGATCACATCCCGCATCTTTTTCGGGCTCGCCAGCAACGCCTCTAGATAACGGATTAGTTCCAGCTTTTCCTTATACTCATCTTCAATCTTTTTGCGCTCCAGCGCCGCCAGTCGCCGCAGGGGCATATCCAGCACCGCTTGAGCCTGCTCGTCGCTGAACTTGAAATTGCGCCTGAGGTTAGCATGGGCGGTTTCGACCGTACGCGAGCGGCGGATCGTGCTGATGACCTCATCCAGGTTGTCCAGCGCGATGATAAAGCCCTCAAGAATATGTGCCCTGGCCCTGGCCTGTACCAAGTCGTGCTCACTGCGCCGGCGGACCACCTCCAGTCGATGTTCCAGGAAAACTTGCAGCGCCTTTTTCAGCGGCAGCAAGCGTGGTTCGCCGTTGACCAGCGCCAGCATAATGATGCTGAACGTGGTCTGCATGGGCGTCAGCTTGAAGAGCGCGGCCAGCGTCTCGGTGGGGTCCACCGTGCGGGTCAACTCGATGATGATCCGCATCCCGTTACGGTCTGATTCGTCGCGCAGGTCGGTGATGCCCTCAATACGCTGTTCCCGGTACAATTCGGCAATGCGCTCCAGCAAGCTGGCTTTGTTTACCTGATAGGGCAACTCACTGACGACCAGGCGATGACGATTGCGGGACATCTCCTCCACGTGGACGCGGGCACGCAGCGTGATTCGCCCCCGGCCGGTGGCGTAGGCGGCCGCAATGGCATCCCCATCCCCATTCTGCTCGCTGTAGATGATGCCGCCGGTGGGAAAGTCCGGCCCCTTGATGAATTGCATCAGGTCCTTGGCACCGATGTCGTCTAGCTTGGTCCAGTTTTCCAGCAAAAAGGTTAGCGCATCCACCACCTCACCCAGATTGTGCGGGGGGACGCTGGTGCTCATGCCAACCGCAATGCCGGAGGCCCCATTCAGCAACAGGTTGGGGGCTGCGGCCGGGAGGACCAGCGGCTCTTGCAGCGACCCGTCGAAATTCTCGCCAAAGTCAACCGTGGCCTTGCGAATGTCTTGCAGCAGGTCCAAGCTCATGGAGGCCATGCGCGCTTCGGTATATCGCATGGCGGCTGGGGAATCCCCATCTACGGAACCAAAGTTACCTTGCCCGTCCACCAGCACGTAGCGCATGGAAAATTCCTGCGCCATCCGCACCATGGCATCATACACAGCCACGTCCCCATGGGGGTGGTATTTGCCCAGCACCTCGCCGACGATGCGGGCGCTCTTCTTAAAGGGGCCGTCCGGCCGCAGGCCCATATCGTACATGGCATACAGGATGCGGCGGTGAACCGGCTTGAGCCCGTCGCGCGCGTCGGGCAAGGCGCGAGCAACAATCACGCTCATCGCATAGCTGAGGTAGGACACCTCCATTTCCTGGCTGATGTCTATCTGTTTTACGACACCTATTTCCATACGTCTCTCTCGCGCTCGCTGCGCCGTGCCACCCGGTTGCACTGTCTCAGATAGAGCGATTGTTCTAGTCCCCAATTGTACGCAGAAAGGCGGTGTGAGCAAATAGGGCCGGCTCTATTGAACGAACCGGCCCTACTCAAACTCGGATACTTGCCCCGCGAACCCCGCACTAGACGTTCGCCGCAATACCTTCCAACCCAAACCGGCGAACAGCTTCCTCTTCCAGGCTCATCGGCTCGGGCCTGTCCTCTTCAGCAAACATCAGTTCGCCTGCACCGGCTTCGTCCGTATAATCAAAGCCAGTACCGGCCGGGACCAGCTTGCCGATGATAACGTTCTCCTTGAGGCCAGTCAAGGCATCTTCCTTGCCGGCAATAGCAGCGCCAGCCAGCACCTTGATGGTGTGCTGGAAGGAAGCGGCCGAGAGGAAACTCTCGGTAGACAGAGCTGCCTTGGTCACACCCATCAGCACCGGGATTGCCCGGGCCGGCCGGCCCCCGCGGGCGCGCACCTCTTCGTTGAGCTTTTCGAACTCGTACCGTTCCACCGTGTCGCCGGGCAGCATGATGGTGTCGCCCGAGTCCACAATCTGCACCTTGCTGAGCATTTTGCGAATGATGACCTCAAAATGCTTGTCGTGGATTGGCACACCCTGGAAACGATAGACCCGTTGAACCTCCTGCAAGAGATACTGCTGGCTGGCCTCGCGCCCCAGGATGCTGAGGACGTGGTGGGGGTTCTTGGCCCCTTCTGTCAAAGACTCGCCCGCCGCTACCCGCTGGCCTTCCACCACCAGCAGGCGAGAGCCGGCCGGGATTTCGCACTCGCGCACGTCTTTCTCTTCCCACACCAGGGTCACGTCAAAGCCATCCCGCTGGACACGGCCGGCGTGAGAAGCCAGGATCTGATTATCGCCACGCTGAGCAATCAGGTCACCCGCTTCCACTTCCTGTCCATCCTCCACCTTGACGCCCCAGTTACCGGGGATGTCAAAGGATTCCCGATTAATGTCACTGTCGGTGACGTATACGACACGGACGCCATCCACCTTGCGGATTTCACAGGTACCCGAGATCTCGGTAAGGACTGCCTCGCCCCGGGGGCGCTTGCGTGCTTCAAAGAGTTCTTCAACCCGCGGCAAGCCGTGGGTAATGTCGCCGCGAGCTTCTGCGGTACCGCCGGTGTGGAAGGTCCGCAGCGTGAGCTGTGTGCCGGGCTCGCCAATGGACTGGGCGGCAATGATCCCGACGGCCACGCCGATTTTGACCAGTTCACCCCGGCCGAGGTCGCGGCCGTAACAGTTCGCGCACAGCCCGCGCGGCAACTCGCACACCATTGGCGACCGAACATAGACCTCGGTGATGCCGCGCGTCTCGATCTCTTCGGAACACGCATCGTCCAGCATCTGGTTGGCTTCGGCCAGAATCTCACCAGTTTCTGGATCCACGATCGGCCCGGCCGGCAACCGGCCGGCGATGCGCTCCGCCAATGTCTGGTTGCCGATGTTATCTACCGAGCGGACCCAGATACCCTTGTTGGTGCCGCAGTCCTGGGTCATGATGATGACGTCCTGCGCCACGTCCACCAACCGCCGGGTCAAATAACCGGCGTCGGCCGTGCGCAGGGCGGTGTCTGCCAAACCTTTGCGAGCGCCGTGGGTGGAGATAAAGTACTCCAGCGCGCTCAACCCCTCCCGGAAGTTGGAGCGAATGGGCAGCGTGATGATCCGGCCGCTAGGATCGGCGATCAAACCACGCATGCCTGCCAACTGGGTGATGGGGCCAAAACCACCTTTGGTCGCGCCAGAGAGGGCCATCATGGCCACCGGGCCGGTGGGGTTCATAGCGTCTCGCACCGCATCCTCCACCTGATCCTTGGCGCGGGTCCACAGCTCAATGGTACGGCTGTATTGTTCATCTTCCGTGAGCAGGCCGCGCCGGAACTGACGATCAACCTCGTTGACCTTGGTAGTGGCTTCCTCCAGGATGGCATACTTTTCATCCGGCACCACCAGATCCGATACCGCAATCGTCACACCGGAACGAGTGGCAAAGCTAAAGCCAATGTCCTTGATCCGATCTACCACCTCGGTGGTTTGGTCAGCGCCGACCTCCCGGTAGACCTCGCTAATCAGTTTTTGCAGGTCGCCCTTGTTCAGAGTCTGGTTGTAGAAATGAAGCTCAGGCGGCAAAATGCGGTTAAAGATGACCCGGCCGGGGCAGGTGGGAACCAGCCGCCGGCGCGATTGGCCATCGATATAGCGATTGTGATTCTCGTCGTAATAGGTTTCGGTGTTGAGCTGAATCTGGGCATGAATATGGAGCTTGGCCAGACTGTAAGCCAACTCGACCTCGTCGGCATCGGAAAAAATCATACCGCTGCCGGCCAGGCTTTCATCTTTGGAGAGGGTGGTCATATAGTACACGCCCAGCACCATATCCTTGCTGGGGGTTACAATGGGAGAGCCATCGGCCGGCTTGAGCAAGTTCTTGGACGAAAGCATCAACTCGCGTGCCTCGCGCACTGCCCGGTGGGACAATGGCACATGGACTGCCATCTGGTCCCCGTCAAAGTCGGCGTTAAACGCCGCACACACCAGTGGATGGATGTGGATGGCCTTGCCCTCCACCAGGACCGGCTCAAACGCCTGAATGCCCAACCGGTGCAGCGTGGGCGCGCGGTTAAGCAACACCGGCCGCTCCTTGATTACCTCCGCCAGCACCTCCCAAACCTCGGGCCTTTCCCGCTCAATGGAGCGCTTGGCCCCTTTGACGTTGGAGGCATAGCCATACTGCACTAGTTTGGATATGACAAACGGGCGATAGAGTTCCAACGCCATTGTCTTGGGCAGCCCGCACTGATGCAGCTTGAGCTTGGGTCCAATGACGATGACCGAACGGCCGGAATAGTCCACGCGCTTGCCCAATAGATTGCGGCGGAACCGCCCTTTCTTGCCTTTGAGCATATCAGAAAGGGATTTGAGTTCCCGCCGGCCGCGGCGCGAGAGCGCCTTGCCACGCTGGCTGTTATCAATCAGACTGTCTACCGCCTCCTGCAACATGCGCTTCTCGTTGCGCACAATAACGTCAGGGGCGCCCAGGTCCAACAACCGCTTGAGCCGGTTGTTGCGATTGATCACGCGCCGGTAGAGGTCATTGAGGTCCGAAGTGGCAAACCGGCCGCCGTCCAATTGCACCATCGGGCGCAGGTCGGGCGGGATGACCGGCAGCACGGTCATGATCATCCATTCCGGCCGGTTGCCCGATTTGCGCAGCGCATCCACCACTTGCAACCGCTTGGTTGCTTTCTTTTTGCGCTGCTTGGACCGCGTGGTGCGGATCTCGGTCCACAGGTCATCGGCCAGATCATCTAGGTCCATGCTCTTCAAAATGTCGTAAAAAGCCTCGGCCCCCATATCGGCCTTGAAGACCTGGCCCCACTTGCCTCTCAGTTGGCGGTAGCGGGCCTCGCCCAGGAATTCCAGGGCGCGCAACTCCATCAAGTCATCCCGGTCCACCTGTAATTGAGCGTGCAAGCGGGAAATCTCGGCCGCCAGTTCCTCATCCACCTCACCCATCTGCTCCTGGACGGCCGCTTCAATCTGCGCAATCCGCTCCTCCAGAGCCTGGACTTCCAGGGTGCGTTGTGCTTCAACCTCGCCTTGCACCTCACTGAGCCGCAGCTTGGACGCCTCCTGGACCGCTACCAGGTGCTCCCGGCCGATTTTCTCACCCGGCTTGGCAATAATCTCCCCGGTGGGCTCAAACACCAGCCCCAACTCGGTCGGAACCCCCGAACTGGCCTCAATCTGGCGCTCCAGGCTTTGTGCCACCTTGACTATCTGCTCGGTGAGCGCATTTACCTCAGCGTCAAACCGCTTGTTAGTTTCCACAATCTGTTCGCGCAGGACAGACAGCTCTTGTTCGACGGCCGCGCGGATTGTCACCTTGCGTTCTTCATGTTCGGCCGTGGCATTTGTCTCGCGCTCCGCCAGTTCCTCCTCCAACCGTGCCACGGCACGGCTGCGGGCATCCTCATCCACATGGGTGATAATGTACTGGGCGAAATAGAGCACCCGGTCCAAATTGCGCCGAGAGATATTGAGCAATAGCCCCAAATAACTGGGGACGCGGCGCGTATACCAGACGTGTGCAACGGGGGCCGCCAGTTCGATGTGCCCCATTCGCTCACGCCGGACAGAAGCGCGTGTGATCTCGACTCCACACTTGTCGCAGATGATCCCTTTGTAGCGGATATTTTTGTATTTCCCGCAGTAGCATTGCCAATCTTTGGTTGGCCCAAAAATGGCCTCGCAGAACAAGCCGTCTTTTTCCGGCCGCAAACGGCGGTAGTTGATGGTTTCCGGCTTGGTTACTTCCCCATAGCTCCACTCTCGTATGTGCTCTGGCGATGCCAGGCTGACCTTGAGGGACTTGAATCCTTTTGATTCCACGGATATGCTCCTGTTTCCAACGGTTTCTTTGGACTGCTGTGCTCGTCAAGCAAGGCGGGTTCCAATAAACCAAAAAAGCGCTATCAAAGCAGCGCTCGATTTTGTCTTTTTGTCAAGAATATGGAAGCCCAACTGACATTTGGAGCCAATTATATAGACGTAATAGGGCATGTCAAGGTCAGCCGCGCGTGTACGAAGCAGTGCAACCGAAGCCGCAAACGGCCGGGCGCAGCCCCATCTCTGGGCAAATCAGATGCAAAAGTGTGAAACTTTTCTTCACTTTGTGCGTTAGAAAGGACGTCGGCAAACAGTTGAGGAAAAGACAATGAATCCCATCATTTCAGTGCTAGTCGTCGGAACCATCGTCATCTGCGCGGCGGTGTTTGCAGCTATGAGCCTGTCCAGTCTCTTCATCCCCCACGAATCACGGTTGATCGGGGTCCCTCTACGGGATGAGAAACCAGATAAACGGTCCTAGCAGCACTCGTGCTCCGGGTCGGCGCAACAACAGTGCTGCCAGATTACACATCCAGGTTTTGGACCTCGGTTGCGTGGGTCTGGATAAAGCGGCGCCGCGGCGGGACACTGGAGCCCATCAACACGTCAAAAGTACGGTCTGCCTCGGCCGCGTCCTCAATGGTTACCTGTAGCAACGTGCGGTTGGCCGGATTCAGCGTAGTCTCCCACAATTGCTCCGGGTTCATTTCCCCCAGCCCTTTGTAGCGCTGGATAGTGGCCTTTCCTTTCGTTTGGCCCACCAGTATGTCCTTCTCACCCTCTGTGTATGCATAGTGCGATTCCCGGCCGGATTTGACCAGGTATAACGGGGGCTGGGCAATGAACAGATGCCCATCCTCGATCAGCGGCTGCATGTAGCGGAAGAAAAAGGTCAGCAGCAAGGTCCGAATGTGGCTTCCGTCCACATCGGCATCGCACAGGATAATTACGCGGTTATAGCGCAGATTGCCGAGGTCAAAGCTCTCCCCAATGCCGGTGCCAAAAGCTGAAATGATGGCCTTTACTTCCCGATTGTCAAGGATCTTGTCCAGCCGGGCCCGCTCTGTATTGAGGATTTTGCCCCGGAGTGGCAAGATAGCCTGAAAATGCCGGTCACGGCCCTGCTTGGCGCTGCCCCCGGCCGAATCTCCCTCCACGATAAAGAGTTCGGTACGGTTGGGATCCCGCTCCGAGCAGTCCGCCAGCTTGCCCGGCAACGTGAGGCTCTCCAACGCGCTCTTGCGGATAACCAGATCGCGCGCCTGGCGGGCGGCCTGCCGCGCCCGCGCCGAGGTCAGACACTTGGCCACGATCTTTCTTGCGTCGCGCGAATTCGAATCCATGAATTGGGATAGGGCCTCGGCCACCACGCCCTCCACCTGCCCCTTGACCTCGGCGTTCATCAGCTTGACCTTGGTCTGGCTTTCAAATTGGGGGTCGGGATGTTTGATGCTGACAATTGCGGTCAAACCTTCACGCGTGTCATCGCCCGACAGATTGGGATCCTTGTCCTTTAGCAGGTTATTCTTGCGCGCATAATCGTTGATCGTGCGCGTGATGGCCGACCGTAACCCGGTCAGGTGACTTCCGCCATCAATGGTGTGAATGGTGTTGGCAAAGGCATATTCCGAGGTCGCCACCCCATCGGTAAACTGCAACGCCGCCTCAACCACCGTGTCATCCATTTCGCGCTCAACGTGGACCACGTCATGCAGCGTCACGCGGTTACGATTGAGGTACCGGACAAATGAAGTGATCCCGCCCTCAAAATAAAAGCTCATCTCGCGGGCGCACGGCTCTACCCGTTCGTCACGAAAGTAAAGGTAGACTCCCCTGGTGACAAAGGCCATCTCCCGAAAGCGCTGGGCCAGCGTTTCAAAACGATAGGTCACATCGACAAAGATGGTGTCATCGTACAGAAATGTGGTGGAGGTTCCCGTTTGTTTGGTCTTGCTGCTTTTGACCCTGGTCACCGCGCAGGTCGGCACGCCAAGCTCGTATCGTTGCTGATAGATTCCACCATCGCGTTGCACGGTCACTTCGGCCCATTTGGAAAGGGCATTCACGGCCGACACACCCACGCCGTGCAGACCCCCAGACACTTTGTAGCTCCTGCTGTCAAACTTACCGCCAGCGTGCAGGGTGGTCATGACCAACTGCAATGCGGAAACCTTTTCTATCGGATGCGGCGCGACAGGAATGCCCCGGCCGTTATCGCTGACCGTCACGCTGTTGTCCGCGTTAATAACCACTTCAATGCGGTCGCACGCGCCAACCAACGCCTCATCAATCGAGTTGTCCACTACTTCATACACCAAGTGATGCAGCGCGCGGACGTCCGTTCCGCCAACGTACATTCCCGGCCGGCGGCGCACCGCCTCCAAACCCTTTAATACCGTTATGTCTTCGGCATCATAGCGACCAATCTGTTCTGTCATGCATTCCCCTCTAATGATTCTTGGGCAGTCTGGGCCAAAAACGAGCGTAACTCTTGCCAGTAGCGGAAACGATCCTTGTAGAACACAAAAGTGGCTGCAACCACCCCGCTACTGATGACCGCGTGCCCGGCAATCCCTACCAGCAACATCCAAGAAGTATCTTTTGGCAGACTCCAGAGATAATCCAAACCGGCGCTGACCGCAAATGCCAGCACCACCAATCCCATTGCAGAAAACGAATTAAACGCCGTCAGCCGCAGGCTGTTCCAGACGGCCGTCAGCAGCGATTGCTCACTGAGCAACAGCCCGTGAACGGTGAAAAAGAGGTGGAAGGTCAGCCATAGCAACAGCATAAAGCCAATCCAGACCACCAGCGTTGCCAGCCACACACTGATGCCAGCCAGCAGCGACGCAATCACCAGCATCGGGAGCGATAGCAACCCGGCCGCCACCAGCAGGGCAACGATGACCACCAAGATCGACATCCAGTACCGCGGAAGGAGCTTGAACAGGCGCACCCCATCCAGCGCCCCATCCCGCACCTGCTGCGCAATCAGGCCAAGGTAGGCCCCGCCTACCAGCACTCCCACCAGTGAAAAGACCGCCGCCAGTACAAGCCCTGCAAACTCGTTGTCCAGCGAGACGACGGCCGGCAATCCCAGCGGCGTCCCCTGCGGCAGTTTGACCGACATGAGGCTGGGCACCCCCAGCGGCGCAACGCCAAGCGTGCTGAAAAGATTCAACTCGCCGGCCGACTCGAGCATCAATTCCAGCGCGGGGTTGTCACCCAGCCATTCCCGCAACTGGGCAAAGACCCGCTCTGCGGCCGGCATCACCGATAGATGCGGACCAAACCAGAGAAACAGGTCCAGCAGGAAAGGGAACAGCGCAATCCACCATCCCTGAATCACCGCATCCAGGCCGGCCGCCAAGGAGGCAATCACGCCTATCGGCCGGACCGGCAATTCTCGATTTTGACTCACAAGTTCACCCTCGGACCAATAATCGGACCAACTCCTTGCGGGACGGCAGTTGGCCAGCCAGCAACGTGTTGACCCGGAAAAGACGTGCGGAAAACCACAGCGCAACGGCCACACCCAGGAACAGCAGCACCAAACTGACCGCCACCTGCCAGCCAGGCACAGTGGTAATAGCCATGCGCTGCACCATCCCCAGCGGCGCGCTGAGCGGGAAAAAGCTGAGCACGATTGCCAAAGTGCTGTTGGGCGCGTCCAGGATTTGTGTGATAAAAAACAGAGGCAGGACGGCCGGGATGGAATAGACCACCGCATATTGAGGGCCTTCGCGCAGGTTTTGGGAAATAGCGCCGATACCGCCGGAAAAGGCCGCAAAGAGCAGATAGCCTCCCAGATAGTACAGAACCATGATCACAATAAAAGACGAGGGAACGTCTACCGCGCCGAGATACGGTATGTTGGCGTCGGTGATCTGGATAATCACGACAATGCCAACCAGCCACAACACGATCTGGATCAACCCGGCCGCCCCCTGCCCCAACACCTTGCCGATCATCACCTGGGTCGGCCGGAGCGATGAGAGCACCACCTCAATCATCCGGTTTTCTTTTTCAATGATTACACTGCGCATCAACTGAGAGGCGCTCATCATCGTGGACATTAGCATGATCATGGCAAAGCCATACACCAGCCAGTAGCGGTCAAAGCTGTCCCCCTCTATCTCGGTCACCAGCTCACCCGTGCGGCTCAATTGATGCTCCGTGACCGCGGCCGGGGATTGCAGCCGGGCCAACACCAGCGGGTTGTCGTCGCCCAGCAACGTGATAACCAGAAAAGACTCCACCATACCCATATCGGATTCGATCACGTTGAACTGCTGCGAATAGCGAGTCACTTGGCCGGTTTGCATGTAATCGGCCGGAATCAGATAGTAGCTGCCTATTGCCCCGGCCAACACCGCCGCCTCGGCGGCGTCTGCATCCTCGTACGACTTGAGAAAAAGCGCAAATTGCCCGGGACTGGGAAACCGGCCGCTCAAGTCAACGTAACCAGTCGGCAGGTCCGGCAAATTCTCCAATGGATCCTCCGGCTTGCCGGCATCATCCCCTCTAAAAAGCATAACACCCAGCACGATGGCGATCGCCAGTAGCGGCACGCCCAGGGCGGTCAACAAATAGCTGCGCCGCTTGAAATTGGCCACCAGCTCTTGAATGACAATGGCCCAGATTCTGTTCATGTCACGCTCACTTCCCCGGGCTGGATTACCGGGTCAGTCCCCTGCCGGATTACCTGGATCAGCGTTCTGAAAGCGAGCCGTTTGCCCACCATCAGCAGGCCAACCCGGAAGACCCAGGCTGCCAGCCAGACAACCGCCCCCCCGGCCGCCGCCAGGAGAACCACGCTGACGGCGATCTGCCAGGCCGGCACCAACCCCAGCGAAATACGCATTATCATCGCTGTGGGGGAGGTAAAGGGAAATAGGCTCAAAGCCAGGGGCAACGCGCCATTCGGGTCTTTGAGCAACGCAGTAAAAGCAAACATCGGGGAGATTGCCAACAGCGTGAAAATCGCCGAGATGGTCTGTGCTTCCTGTTCCGAACTGGAGGAAGCGCCAATACCGGCCAGCATGCTCCCGTAAAGAAGGTACCCTAACAGCAAATAGATGATTCCAACCAGAATCAGCCAGGCCGGCAAATCCAGCGAGGAAAACATACTGCCCGCATCCTGACTGACCAAAAAGATGGCGCCACCGGCTACCGCCCAGACGACGATCTGCAATAAGCCCAGCGCGCCCAGCCCCAGGATTTTACCCCACAACATTTCCAGCGGCGTGATAGAGGTCATCATCAACTCTACCATCCGCGTTTCCTTTTCCTGTGCCACGTTCTGCATCAAGAAACTGGAGGTCATGGTGATAGACATCCCGAAAACCAACGCAAAGACGATTGGCGTGAAGACCAGGGCAAAGGCGGAATCCTGGGTCAGCTCCCGGCTGCCATCCAAGGTCGCCATGGTAACCTCGGCCGGGTTCTGCAGCCGTTCTGCCTCTTGCGGAGCGCGATCAGCCAGCAGGTTGGCGCGAATAAATCCCCGCAACTGCCCTTCAATCCCCGCAGGAACAAACTCGTAGGTATACGCGTTGACCACACCGGTAGCCATGTAATCGGCCGGCAGCACAAAATACGCGCCAATCTCGCCATCTGCCAGCGCCTCGTTGGCACTTGCCTCATCTGCAAATCGCTGGAACTCGGCCGGCCGGTCCAGTTCGTGAACCAGCACGCCGGCCAGGTCCACGTAACCAACTTGGCCCAACGTGCCCGTCTCTTCCGCCTGGCTGATGGTCAAGTACCCGAGCCCGATGTTGACGCCGATCATCAACAGCGGAAAGATAAAGGCAAAAAAGATAAACGACTTGCGCTTGAGCTGGGTGCGAAACTCGTGTCGGGCCACAACCCAATATCGCTTCATGCCCCGTTGCCTCCCGCCACGTCGATAAAGATGTCGCTGAGCGAAGGAAGCGCCACCTCAAAGCGGGCGATACGCATCTCCGGCCGTTGGGCGGCCGCCCGCAAAAAGTCCTCGGCCGAGACCCCCGCTGCCAGGCAGACCAGATGGGCTCGCTCTTCTTTATCATACTCCACGCACTCGACCCCCGGCAGGCTGGCCCAATCCCCTTCCCCGCTCACATAGACCGCGTGAGGAGCGTACTGCTGCCTGATCTCGTCCACACGCCCGTACAGCACCCGGCTGCCGTGATCCACCATCAACAGGCGATCCGCCATCTCTTCCACCTGATGCATCATATGGGTAGACATGATAACCGTGGTGCCCTTTTCTTTCATCTCGTACATCAGCTCTTTGATGAGCAACGTATTGACCGGGTCCAGGCCGGAAAAGGGCTCATCGATAATGACCAGGTCCGGGCTGTGCAAAATAGTGGCGACAAACTGCGCCTTTTGCTGCATGCCGCGGCTAAGAGCGCTCACCTTTTTGTCCAGAACATCATCCAAACCGACCCGCTCCAGCATTTCGGCCGCTTTGGTTCTGGCCTGCCGGCCGTTCATCCCCTTGAGCGTGCCCAGGTAAGCCAGGCAATCCAGCACCCCGATGTCGCGGTACAGGCCGCGCTCCTCTGGCAGATAACCGATCCGGTCCTTGACGGCCTGGCTGATCGAGTCACCCAGGATTTCAATCCGGCCGCTGTCCGGCCGCAGAATATCCAGCGCCATGCGAATGGTGGTTGTCTTACCGGCCCCATTGGGTCCCAGCATGGCAAAGATCTCCCCTGTCTTGACCTCAAACGACAGGTCATCCACGGCGCGGGTTGGTCCAAAGCTCTTGGAGACACGACTGACAACTAGTGAGTTTTCCATATTCCACTTCCCGGCAAATTGCACACAACGCCTGGAATTATACCGAATCTGGGCCGAAACTAAAAGCGCCGCACCTGACAAACCGGCGATAAACGCTGACCGGCCGCCGCCAAACCATAGAGACATCAGGCAAATGCTGGTACAATTGCCCGCGTTCACATGATACCCAGGTTGACCAGACACCGACCGCTAACCAGCTACCAGAAGCAACTGCGCGCTTTCCTGTTGCCTTACCTGTTAGGCTCGGCCGTGCTGTTTGTGCTGCCCGCGGTGGCCACCGCCGCCATCGCCCTGACCGAATTCAACTCGGTGCGGCCGCCAAGTTGGGTGGGGCTGGATAACTTTGTCAGGCTGCTGCAATCCCCGCTGGTCCGTCTTTCGCTGCGTAACTCGATCATCTTCCTGCTCCTGGCAGTGCCGCTTCGTCTGTTGGCAGGACTCTCCCTGGCCTTGCTGTTACAACCAAAAGGCCGGCTCTACGGCCTGTACCGGGCGGCCGTCTATCTGCCCACGGTCATCCCGGAGGCGGCCTATGCGCTCATCTGGCTGTGGGTTTTTAACCCCCTCTACGGGCCGTTGAACATGACACTCGGCCTGCTGGGGCTGCCAGCCCCTGCTTGGCTGACCGAACCGGCAACCGCACGGCTAGCCATCGTCATCATGGCCAGCTTTCAGATTGGTGAGGGATTTGTGGTGTTGCTTGCCGGTCTGCAGAGCATCCCCCGCGCGCTGTACGAAGCGGCCGAAGTGGATGGCGCTTCCCGCTGGCAGGCGTTCTGGCAAATCACGCTTCCACTGTTGGCTCCCTGGCTTCTTCTGATCACTTTCCGCGACCTGATTATGAGCCTGCAAAACACCTTTACCCCCTCGTTTATCCTGACCTATGGCGGTCCCTATTACGCTACCACATTTATCCCGTTGCTGGTTTACGAGATTGCCTTTGACCTGTTTGACTTTGGGCTGGCGGCCGCATTGCTGGTGCTTACCTACGTTATTCTGACCCTGCTGGTGCTGGGCATCCTCAACCTGGTAGCTGTTAAGGGGGATGATAATGCCTAAAATGGCGCGACTCCTGCGGCACCTAGCGAGCGTTGTTGTAGTACTGCTGTTTGTACTTCCGCTGTACTGGATGGTTGTCGCGGCGCTGCGCCAACCAGGCCTTCCGCCACCGCGCACAATAGAGTGGTGGCCGGCCGAAGCCCAGTGGAGCAATTTCGAGGAGATCTTTCACATCCTGCCTATGGCACGCTATATCAAGAACTCGCTGATCGTGGTGGCAGTCGCCGTGCCGGCCACGCTGCTCACCGCGTCATCGGCCGGGTTTGCGATGGCACAACTCCCGGCCGGCCTGCAGCGCCGGTTGCTGCAAATCAGCGTTATCCTGCTCATGGTTCCCGGCGCTTCGGTCTGGCTGTTCCGCTACCAGATTTTGAGCTGGCTGGGCCTGATTGACACTCTATGGGCGTTGATCCTGCCCGCTTTTGCCGCCAGCAGCCCCTTCTTCGTCCTGCTCTTCTTTTGGACCTTCCGCCGGGTTCCGGCCGAGATTTTTGAAGCCGCCCAACTGGACGGAGCCAGCGCCTGGACCACCTGGTGGCGGCTGGGCCAGCCGCTCGCCCGACCGACGGCCATCGGCGTTGCGGTCCTCGCATTTGCCCTGTACTGGAGCGATTTTGTCAGCCCGGTCCTCTACATCTACCGGCCGGAACTCTACACACTGCCCGTTGGCTTGCAGATCCTCAAACAACTGGATGCCACCAACTGGCCCTTGCTGATGGCAGCCGCAGCCGTGATGACAGCTCCCGTCGTTGTGTTGTTCATCCTCCTGCAAAAGAGCTTTCTGCACGGGCCTTCCATTGCAGACTTGCTGGAGCGAGATTAGATGTCCCTCCGCGGCCCCTTTTCCATTCTCAGCCTGGGCCTGCTGCTGGCAGCGCTGATTCTCGCCGGCTGCACGGCCGCCCCCCCCCCGCGCACCGTGTCCTTTATGATCTTTGGTGATCTGGCCGAACTGGCCGCCTACGAGAGCCTGGTTGCAGCCTTCGAAACGGACCACCCGACAATCGATGTACAACTGCGCCACATCCCCAGCCAGTCGGAGTATCGCCGCCGCCTGGCGACCGACTTTAGCGGGGGTGCCCCGCCGGACGTGATGCTGCTCAACTACCGCCGCTTTGCCACCTTTGCCGCCCAGGGTGGCCTGGAACCTCTGGAGCCCTATCTGGCCGGGAGCGATCTCATCCAAGAGAGCAACTTTTTCCCGGAGACCATCCAGGCGTTCCAGCTGGATGGGCAATTGTGGTGCATCCCGCAGAACGTGTCCAGCCTGGTAGTGTACTACAATCGGGGCCTGTTTGACGCGGCCGGGCTGCCCAACCCCAGCGACGACTGGACGCGAGACGAGTTCCTGGCGGCCGCACGGGCCTTGACCGTGGACACGGACGGCGACGGCCGGATCGACCAGTACGGCCTGGGTGTGGAGCCCAACCTGTTCCGGCTGGCCCCATTCATCTGGCAAGATGGCGGCGAACTGGTGGACGACCCGGCCAACCCAACCCGCCTGACGTTGGACAGCCCGGCCGCGCTGTCCGCATTCCAGTGGTTTGTGGACCTGCAGGTGAAGGAAAATGTCGTGCCGGACGCGGTGGCGGAATCGGCCGAATCCAGCGAAAGCCGCTTTCTGCACGGCCGGCTGGGGATGTTGCTCAACTCACGACGCGGCGTCCCCACCTACCGCACCATCACCAGCTTTGATTGGGACGTAGCTCCCCTGCCCCGGGGCAGGCAGCCAGCCGGCATCCTGCACAGCGATGGCTACTGTATGGCTGCCGCCACCAAAGACAAAGAGGCGGCCTGGACCTTTATCGAATATGCCAACTCGGTCGAGGGGCAGACCCTGGTGTCCGCTTCCGGCCGGACCGTGCCCTCGCTGGTATCGGTCGCCAACTCGGCCGCCTTTCTCAACCCGGACCAGCCGCCGGCCAACAGCATCATCTTTGTCAACACGATTCCCCTCTTGCGCGCTGTCCCGGTGATGACCACCTGGGCCGGCATTGAAGAGACCGCCAGCCGGGAGATCGAGCGGGCGTTTTACGGGCAGGCGTCGGTCAAAGAGGCCGCCGCCATGGCCAACACACTCACCCGGCCGTTTTTCCAACAGGCAAGCAGCATACCGTGACAGAATCAACCGGACGCCGAATGCCGCTGGAGGTGCAGGAGCCCGTACGCTATTCCCATCAGCACCAGCCCGGCGCCATCAAAGGCGACAAAACGCCAGCCGATAGCTCGCAAGGATGCGTGCCCGGCCGGCAAGCCGGCCATCATCCAACTTTCGCCGGCCAGCCCAACCACCTGCATTGCCAGCAGCACGGCAAACAGGGCCCGGTGCCGGCCGGGGTGCCAGATTACCGGCAGATACGGCACCTGCCACATCAAAAACGCGATCCCCAGGCCGCGCACCAATGCCTCGCCGCCTGCTCCAGAAACCTCAAAGCCTGGGGCGTGTGCCGCCGGGGAGAGCGCAAAAGGAACCGCCGCGGTCAAATTCCAGACCAGTACCAGGCCAACTGCCAGCCGGGCAAACCAGATCTTCCAGTTCGCCGATCTCCAACCTTCCATTATTTACTCCGTCATCCAACCCATGAACCTGGATTCTACCACGGCCGGAAACGAACCCAAACAGAACCCTGTGTTTCGGACCCTGAGCGGCCACGGCCATCATCCCACATTGGCACAGGAAAAGGGTTGAGCATTTGCCAACAAACTGGGCCAAACGCTTGCCTGAAGTTGCGCCGGCGAGTAAACTTGGGTATATTCTTTTTCATTGCGCAGGCTGTCTTATGACCATTCGTTATCGAGTTGAGCTCCTTCAGGAAGCCCTTTCCACCCTTTGCGAACGCGTCAACGGCATCGATCAGGCAGTGCTGGTCAGCCTGGACGGCTTTGTAGCCGCCTCCTATCCGCCCGCGGCCGATCTGCAGGTTGACTCGCCGCTCCACAGCCCCAATATCGCCGCTACGGCCGCCAACGCCATTGCCCTGGGCAACGGGGCGCTGGACCGCCTGGCGCATGGCGAACTGGAGCGGCTGATCATCGAGGGGCAAAACGGCGCGATGATCATCCATCCCATTCCAGGTGCAGAGGCGGCGCTGGTCACCCTGGTGGACAAGGACACCAAGATGGGCCTAGCCTCTCTGGCCATGCGCAAGCTGATCGCCGAGTTGGCCACCATCCTGACCGGGGGAAGTAACAACTCGGCATGAAACAGATCAACCGGGTTGCTCTTTGGCTCCTGCCCGCCCTCATTCTCATCACCACGCTGCTGGGCCCGGCCGAGAAAAGTCTGGGGGACACTGCGCGTATCATCTACCTGCACGGCGCGATGGTGTGGGCAGCGATGCTGACGTTTGTTGCCGCAGCCACACTTGGGGCGGCCGGCCTCCTGCTACGCCGGATTAGAATCCACAATTGGAGCCGGGCGGCCGGGCGGGCAGCGCTACTATTCTGGATCGGCTACCTGCCGCTCAGCATGTGGGCGGCCAGCGCAGCTTGGGGCCGCGTCTTCCTGGACGACCCCAGTTTCCAGAAGGCGTTCCGAATCCTGGCAGTGGCGCTCATCGTCCAGGTCACAATCTGGCTCCGGCCGCGGCCGGCGTGGCTCGCCAGCGCGCTCAACATCATCCAGTTTGCATTCATGGCGCTCCAGCTATCCGTCGGCCGGCAATTGATGCATCCCGACTCGCCGATTGGAGACTCGGAATCAACGCTCATCCGCGCATACTTTTACCTGCTCACCGCCCTGTGCGCCGGATTGGCTTGGGCAATCGGCCACTGGCTGCGTTCGGCCGGCCCGGATGCAAAAACCGACGAACGCGCCAAGATTCCATGAACCATGAAGCGCCCCTAGTAACGCAAGAAATAGCATTCGCGCCCAAAAAGCCCGACCAACTACTTGCGCGGCAGGGAATAATCCTTTACAATGGCCTTGGGTTTGTAACTGCTCAGGCAGCGTGAACATTTATCGGGGGCGGTGTGCGAGCGCGGAGCGCCCGCACACCGCCCCACCATACCCTGCCCAAGCCGCTGGGTTGAGCAGTTACCTGCGTTATACAGTCAGCGCCGCAAGGAAAAGGGTGCCGTGTACGAAGTCGATTGGGACAAAGTAGCCGATGCATATGACCGTTCAAGCCGGTCCGGCGACCTGGGCAATTCCTTCCTGATTCGCGGCCGGGGATTGTGGGGCGGTTGTCTGGACGTGCAAAGCAAACTGTCTGAGTATGGCGTCTGCAGATTTGTGCGGTGGGATCCGGCCCCCCCGGATTGGTGCTTTTTGTTCGACACCCACCTAACCAAACAGCAGGTTTTAGCCGTGTTGGGTGCCGCCCGCCAGCGTTGGCAGGTCAACATCGAATAAAACCCCAGGCAAGTCCTGGGGTTTTTTAAATCCGATACTGCTGCCGGTATTGGGTGACTCGTTCGCGGACCGGCCGACGTGCGTCCAGTTGGTCCTGCAACGGCGCAGCAACCCGATCCCGGAGCTGTTCTTCCACAAAAAGCACCTCGTCCGCAAGGTCCGACGCCGGACCCAGTGCTTGGCCGCGCAGTGGATCGATGACGCTGGTTTTGATGGCAACCTGATCTACACTGCGGCCGTCAAACCACTCACCCACCGGCTCCAGCACCGCAGGCCCCACACTCCGTACCAACTCGGGGATATGGGTCAGCACACCCACAATCCCGTTGAATCCCCGCTCGATGCCCTGCCCCACCCCAAACGGCACCCAACCCAACACTTCGTGTGCAAAAGCAGCCAGCTTTTGGGCCAGCGGCATCAACGGCTCCACCGTCTCTTCCAATGCATCCTCCAGCGTCTGGAGCGAGTCAGCAAGCCGGTTGACCAGTTCCCGCAACCACGATAGTCCGCTCCGGATGGCGGGCAACGCCAGCTCCAGCCGGTTCAACACCGTGGCGGCCGCAGCCAGCCCCTCACGCAGCAACGGCACGCGGGTGGAGATCATCAGCGCCAGCGAAGCCACTTCACCCAGGCTGGTCTCCACCACGTCATCCAGGGCCAGCGAATCGAGTTGGGAATAAAGCCCAATCAGTCCACCCAACACGTCGATGCGGCCGTAGGCTGCCTGAAGTTGAGCCGTCACTTCAGCCAGGTGTGCCCGGTACGACTCCACCTCACCCTGCAACGCTCCCGTTGCAACCTCGGCCGTGTCCAGCGCGGCCTGCAGTTGTTGCTTGTCGCCCTGAACAGCGGCAAGCTGACCACTCAGATCAAGCAGTGGGGCCGCAGTCGCAATGGGAGGAGCATAAGCTCTTGTAGGATATTGGGATGCAGTGGTGGGCGGAGCCGTCGGCGTCACCTCCGGAATTGGGTTCCCATCCAGGGCAACCAGCCAAGCTGTCGCCCCGGCTGTGCCGGCCAGGCCAACCATGGCTGCGGCCGCCAAAAAGTCCCTGCGGCTAATGCCGGCTCTTTGTCCACGCCTATCCCAGTCATCATGCATGGTTCTACCTCCAACGCTGACGCTGGAATTATAGCACGGATGTTCTATTTTGGCAAGTGGTACCCGAGTTGCTTCAGCGCGCCGGGCTTGGTGCGCCACTTGGGCCATACCTTGACCCACAGATCAAGGTAGACGTGGAGGTCCAGCATCCGCTCCATCTCCTGGCGGGCGGCCGCGCCAATGCTTTTTAGCATGCTGCCCTTGGCCCCGATTACAATCCCTTTGTGCGACTCCCTTTCCACGTAAATTGTCGCGCCGATGTAAACCAGGTTTTCCCCCCGCTCCTTGTAGTCGTTCACCAGGACGGCCACGCTGTGTGGCACTTCGTCGCGCAGCAACGTGAGGATTTGTTCCCGCACCACCTCGCCCGCCAGGTCACGGACGCGGGCATCGGTGACCTGATCGGCCGGGTAGTAGCGCGGTCCTTCCGGCAAGACGTCAACTACCATTTCCAAGAGCCTATCCTGGTTGTCCCCCCGGCTGGCCGAGACGAGCATCCAGGCAGCGTTGGGGATCAACTCGCGGTAAGCATCGGTGTGCGGCCGGACATCGGCCGGCTTGAGCAGGTCCGACTTGTTCATGGCCAGAATCACCGGGGCATCGCCGTGACCCTTTGCGATCATTTCCGCCAATAGGCGGTCTTCCTCACCGGGAGGCTCGGCCACGTCCACCAGAAACAGCACGACATCTGCGTCTGGGATTGCGCCGGCGGCCGCCTCCACCATGAACTCGCCCAACCTATGCTGGGGGGTGTGGTAGCCGGGCGTGTCCACAAAAACGATCTGGTAATCTGGCACGGTGAGAATGCCCAACTGCCGCACCCGGGTAGTCTGCGGCTTGGGAGAGACAATTGCAACCTTTTGACTCAGGTACGCATTCATGAGCGTGCTCTTGCCCACATTGGGCCGGCCGACGACCGCCACAAAGCCGGAGCGATGCCCTTCCGGCAGCAACTCGTCATCCAGTGTAGTGAGGTCCAACTCGGCCTCGGTCCGGCCGACCTCAGACTCCGTTCCCTCTTGTTGGTCTTGCAGCTCGTCGGTCATCGTAAGCCTTCCTTTGCCTTTTTTATTGCCGGGCGCGGACCTTGTCCCACAGGCGGCAAAACGCGCACTGGTCCCCGGCCGTGGTCGGTTGTCCGCAGATGCGACAGGGATTCATCTCCGGCCGGCTGTCAATCACCGCGTCAAACGCACCTTCATCCCGCGCCCGCAGGAACCCCAGGAAAAAGTGGAGCTTGGTTCCCGGCGACTCGCGTTCCATCTCGTTGAGCACGTTTTTGTGTTGGATGCTGGTAGCGCCTTCGGCAAACGGGCATTCGTCGTAGATGTACTCAATGCCGCGGATGAGGGCGTAGGCGGCCGTCTCGCGCTCGTAAAAGCGGAAAAACGGCTTGACCTTGCGCGCCAGCCCATCGGCCGAGGCCGGCAACACCGGCGCTTGCCGAGCCAGATACCCCACCTGCCAGTGCAGCGTGTTTCCAAAAAGCACGGCCGCTTCGTCGTCCAGATTGTGTCCCGTCGCCAGCACGTCATACCCCTCTTCCCGCGCCACCCGGTTCATCACATGCCGCTTAACCAGGCCGCAGACCGCACACGGCTTGGCCTGGCCGCGCCGGGTCAGCCGCGATGCATCCGATATACTGGCCCCATAGAGGCCTGGAACATCAGCGACGTGCAACCTGACACCGGGCCGGCCGGCCAGGAATTGGCGGATCATCTGCAACGACTGATCCGAATAGTTGATCCCGCCATCAATCCCCAGGCCAATGTACAGGCCATCGGCCTGGTAGCCCAGTCCCAGCAACACGTCCCACAGCGCAAGGCTATCCTTGCCGCCGGAGACCGCCACCAGCACCCGCTCCTCCCGGCCGAACATCTGGTACTTGTGAATGAACCGCTCGGTCTGTGCCTGGACCCACTCCACAAAGTGCGAATCGCACAGGGCCAACTTGTGCTGGCGCATGTTGATGGCGGCCATCTCGCCGCACTTTCTGCACTTCATTCCAGAACCTAGCCGCCAGAGATGACTGCCACGAGCCTGATCTCGTCGCCGTCGTTCAGCAACACGTCATCGGTGATGAGTTTGCCCTGGCGCACCGCCAGCACCATGTGTGGATTCAACTCGCACTTTTCCAGCGCTTTTCTCAGTGTAATCTTGCCCGGGATCTGAAACTCTTGTCCGCGGAACGTCAATTTGACCATCAATGCTCCTTACTCTGCCCAGACTCGGACGTCCAATTTGTACCAAATTTGCGCCATTTGTCCACCCGGCAAACCGGTGATGTGCTCTCCAATGTTGTGAGCGACCCGGTTCTAGCAGGATGGTGGTCGGGAGGCTCGACCTCGCGCCGGCAGTGGCCGGGCATAGGGTTGGAGCGAGAAAAAAGCCCCGGCTACGGATTGCAGTCGGGGCTGGGCAACCGGTGGCTGCGAAACGCTACTTGCCAGGGCATTGGCTGGCGACGGCCGGGGCAATCCCTTTGTCGCCGTACGCCTTGTCAAAGTGGGCGCTAAAATCGTTGGCCAGTTTGCGGGCGCGCCGGTCAAAGGCATCCTTGTCGGCCCAGGTGTTGCGCGGGTCAAGGATTTCGCAATGCACACCGGGGCAGTCACGCGGAACCAGGATGTGGAACAGCGGGTCTTCATTGTACTCCACGGTGTCCAACTGGCCACTGAGCGCCGCATGCACAATGGCGCGGGTCACGTCAATGTCCATGCGCTCGCCCACGCCAAACGGGCCGCCGCTCCAGCCGGTGTTGACCAGGTAGACCTGCGAGCCGTGGCGCTTCATCCGCTCGCCCAGCATGGAAGCATACACATCCGGGCTGCGCGGCATAAACGGCTCACCAAAAAAGCGGGAGAAGGTGCTCACTGGATCAACAATGCCGGTTTCGGTGCCGGCCAGCTTGCTGGTGTAACCCATTAGGAACCAAAACATGGCCTGCTCGGCCGTGAGTTTGGCAACCGGTGGCAGGATGCCGTTGGCATCGGCCGTCAGGAAAAGGATCGTCGTGGGATGGCTACCCACCGGGGGGGTCTTGATGTTGGCGAGAAAGCTCAGCGGGTAAGAGGCTCGCGAGTTGGGTGTCAGGCGCTCGTCGTCCAGGTCAAACCGGCCGCCGGGGTACATCATGGCGTTTTCCACAATCGCCCCGTGCTCCAAAAAGGGCGCCTCGTGCAACACCGCATTCCAGATCTCTGGCTCCTTGTGCTCTCGCAAGTTGATGAGCTTGGCGTAGCAGCCGTTCTCGAAATTGGCAATGCCATTGTCGCTCCAGCCATGCTCGTCGTCGCCCAACAGAGCGCGTCGGGGGTCGGCCGAAAGGGTGGTCTTGCCGGTGCCGGAGAGGCCCAGCAGCAACGCAATATCCCCGGCCGGCCCTTCGTTGGCGGAACAGTGGAGCGGCAGGATTCCTTCGGCCGGGAGCATATAGTTCATCACCGAGAACATCATCTTTTTGACGCTCCCACCGTAGGCCGAGCCAAACACAATCCCGCGACGGCGATCCAGGTCCATCGCCACCACCATGTTGGAGGTCTTGCCGTTAGGCAGCTTGCGCAGCCGGCCGGCGTACTTGTCCCGGTCCAGCTTGTCGTAAGGCATGGCAACCAACGTAAACCCGCGGTCGGCAAAGATGCTCCGCTCCAGGTCATCGGGTACCGGCCGGAACATATTGTCCGCAAACAGGGCCGTCAGCGCCCAGTAGGTCACTACCCGTACCGGCAGCGCATACGAGGTTTCCGCGCTCAACACCCTATCCGCGACGTACAGCCGCTTTTTGGTGGGCAGCAACCGGAGCGCATCCTCCATGATCATGTCGAAAGTCTCCGGCTCCATGGGGAGGTTGTTGGGTGAATCCCAATCAATCTCCGCTTCGCTCTCTTTGCGGCGGACGATATAGGTGTCCTTGGGGCTCCGGCCGGTGGATTCCGGTGGCGTCCAGGTGTTGAGAGCACCATTGGCAGTGACCAGCGCCTCGTTGTTCTCCGCTGCCTCCCGGATCATCACCCGGCGGGGCGGATTGATCAACGCATCCGGGTGCTCCTTCAAGATGTGGGCAAGCTTTTTTTGAAACTCCATGGCTCCTCGAAAAGTGTGGGATACTACTGAAGGTTGGTAAGATGTCGCTCCAAACAAAAGGCACAGAGGTCCCTAGCACCCCCTGTGCCTGTCGCTCATTGATTGTCCCAGTTCATGCTTCGCGGAAACGTGCTTCCAACTGTTCCAACATCTGGGCGGCTTCCACCAGCTTGTCCAGCGGGTTATCTTTTCCGGTGAAATAGCGGTAATCGGCCGGCATCACGTCCAGCGTCTGGATCAGATCATCGTGCCTGGCCCGCAAGGCATTCTCGCTGATATCGTAATAATCGGCCAACTCTTTGCGGGTAATCTGATGAAAATTGACCTTGCGTACTGTGTAATCCAGCGCGGCCGCCCACGTTTCCGGTTTGCGGATCACCAATGGCTGCCGGCCGATGGCAATGCGGTACTCCAGCCACATTTGGATCGCAGCGCCAATCACGCTCAAATCGGCGCGAGAGCGGCGCATCTTGTCGATCAGAATTTTTTCCACGTCATCCAGCGCGCTGGCAAAGAGCTGCTCATAGCGCTCGGCCAACTTGGTGTCAGGTTCGGTCCGGATATAGTCCCCCAACGCCCGAATGGCATTTTCGTAATCCCCGCCGCGCGCCAACACGCGCGCCAGATTCAGGTGATACTCTGCATTGTCGGGGTCAGCCTTGGTCGCTTCGCGGAAGCTGTTGACGGCCTGCTCCAGGTCCCAATTGGCATAATGGGCGAGTCCTTCTTGATTCAGCTTGGCTGCCTTGCGCTTTTGGGCAGCGCTCACGGCGGATTCGCTTGCCATCCCTTCTCCTACTTTGCCTTTCTTGATGCCGATTATATCACGGACAAAAGCTTTTACCAACAGACCATTGCCATCCCAGCACCGGGGCAATGCAACCCTGGCTGCAGTATACTGCGCCAAGCTTCCCGCAGGTTCACGATTCCCATGGTTTACAGCGCCTCGGAACACGGCAGCGGTCATGTGACCCGGTTGTGACCGCCAGCACTGTCCAACATGACCCGGCCGGAGGTATCCTGTTGTCATAGTGGGCACTGGAGATCGCGTCCAGCCCCAGAATGATTTACAGGAGACGTTAGGAGGAAAACATGTCTGAGCCAATTCTGGTAGTCCAAAATCTGGAAAAGTCATACGGTGATTTCAAGGCCGTCAAAGGGGTCTCGTTCAGCGTCGCCAAAGGCGAAATCTTTGGTCTGCTGGGCCCCAACGGCGCCGGCAAAACCACCACCATCTCCATGATCACCGGCCTGTTCCCACCCAGCGCTGGCAAGATCCAAATCGGCGGTCTGGACCTGAACAAGGATACCAACGCCACCAAGCGCATGGTGGGATTGGTACCGCAAGAGCTGGCGCTCTACCCCACCCTCTCCGCCCGCGATAACCTCGACTTCTTCGGCCGAATCTATGGCCTGAAGGGCAGGGAACTAAAAGAGCGTGTGCAAAGCATGCTAGAGATGGTGCAACTGGCCGACCGGGCCGACGAGCCGGTAGAAAATTATTCCGGCGGCATGAAGCGGCGGGTCAACATCGCGGCCGGGCTGCTGCACCGGCCGGAAATCCTCTTCCTGGACGAGCCCACCGTGGGTGTGGACCCGCAGAGCCGCAACGCCATCTTTGAGAGCGTGGAAGCGCTCAACCGCGCCGGCATGAGCATCGTCTACACCACTCACTACATGGAAGAGGCCCAACGCCTTTGTCACCGGGTCGCAATCATCGATACCGGCGAAATCATCGCCATGGATACCCCCACGGGCCTGATTCGCAGCCTGGGCGGCGGCATCATCTACGTTGGCTTGGGCTACGCTGTCGGTCTGGGAGAAGATCCACAAACCCCACCGGCCGCAGTGACCGCAGCCGTGCAAGAGATTATAGACCTGCCGGCCGTCAAAAGCGCCAGCCTCAGCGACGGACAACTCAAGGTAGAGGCCAATCAGGCCCAGGAAGCACTCATGGGGGTGCTAGATGTCACCAATCGCAAGGACATCCGCATCACCTCGCTACAAACCTTGGAGCCCAACCTGGAAAGCGTCTTTTTGAACCTGACCGGCAAAAAGCTGCGCGAGTAAAGGGACTGAACCAAGGAGAAATGACAATGAACGTGTTAAGCATCGCGCATAAAGACCTCAAAATTCTATTACGAGACCGTGGCTCGTTGGCTTTGCTCTTTCTCGTGCCGCTGGTTTTCATTGTGGGCTTTGCCAGCATCTTTTCCGGCCTGGGCGGGGATGAACAACTGTCCCTGGCGGTGGTGAATCTGGACCCCAACGGCGAGCTTTCCCAAACACTGGTCCAGAATCTGGAAACCGTCGGCGATTTGAACGTGGTACTCTACCCCCAGGCTGAAGGACAGCAACTGTTGCAAGATGGCGAGATCCTGCGCCTGCTCACCATCCCGGCCGGTTTTACCGCCAACATTGAGGCTGGCGAACAGACCAGCCTGGAGCTGGTCCACGATCCGGACGCCAGTCAGGATCAAACGGAAGGCATCAAGGCTATCATCAGTGGTGTCGCCAGCGATCTTTCGCTGGAAACCCAATTGTTGGATGCTTTTCGACAGATGGACCAGATGATGGCCATGGCCCCGCCAGAGCAACGCATCTTTTCCGAACCGGTAGTGGAGGAACAAGCCCGCGGCCAGTTTGAACACTCCAAATCCGAGCCGCTGGTAGCGGTAAGCCAAACTTTCCCGGTGAACCTGGTGGGTGGGGGCGAAGAATTGGGCATCCAGGCCAGCGTACCCGGCTTTATCGTCCTCTTTGTCTTCCTCACCGCACAGACCACTGCCCAATCCATTTACGATGAAAAGAAGGTCGGTAGCTTCCGCCGCCTATTGGCCGCACCGATCGGCCGGTTTGAACTGCTGGCCGGCAAGATTGTGCCCAACTTTGTGGTTACCTCACTCCAGATCCTGGTCATCTTTCTGGTGTGCGTCTTTGTGCTGCCCTTGCTGGGAATCGACGCACTGAAATTGGGCAACGACTTGGTGGCCTTGATCCTGGTGTCGCTGCTCATTGGGCTCTGTTCCAGCAGTTTTGGCGTGCTCATTGCTGCATTTGCCCGCACCGAGAGTCAGGTCAGCGGCCTCAGCCAGGTTGCACTGTGGGTGATGGGCGCTCTGGGCGGCGCTTTTATGCCCCGCTTTTTGATGGGCGACTTTTTGAACACAATCAGCCAGGTGATCCCCCATTCGTGGGCCTCTGAAGCGTATTACGACCTACTGCTGCGTGGCAAGGACCTGGCAGCCGTGGGGCCCGAGATGGGCGTCCTGACCGCATTCACCGTCATCTTTTTCGCCATTGGCCTATGGAAGTTTGACTTTGATTAGCCCACTGGCAATCAGAGTGAAACCTGACTTTGCGAGGTGAGAAATGTTTAGCAATACCATAACCGTAGCCATCAAAGACCTGCGAGTTCTTTTCAAGGACAAAGGTGCGTTGGCCGTACTCTTTCTGCTGCCTATCGTCTTCTCCGTCATCCAGGGTGCCCCCCAAAAGGCTCTGGGCAATGTAGGGGAAACCACCCCCAGCGGCGAGTCCACGCTGGTAGTGGAAGCTTATCTGGTGAACGAGGACCGCGGGCCTTACGGCCAGCAGCTATTCGAGGTACTGGAACAGGTCGCCATCCTGGACATCGAGAAACTGGACTCGGAGGACGAGGCCGACCAAATGGTAGCGGACGGCGAACGGGCGGCCGCCATCATCATCCCGGCCGGTTTTAGCGATAACGTCAACAATCATACGCCCAGCCAAATCCAGGTGATCGCCGACCCCATCCAGGAGAGGGCCGCCAGCATCGCGGCCGGAGTAGTAGACCAAGCCGCCTCATCCATTGCCTCCCTGGGCGAGATCCAATACGGCATCCAAACCGTGATGTCGCGGTCCGGCCTGGCCGAGAAACTGACCCCCGAACAGCTCAACGGCTTTGAAGCCCAGACTTTGGGCGTTATATGGACCCAGATGCAGGCAATTGAGGACAACCCGCTCATCACCGTGCAAAGCGAGAGCCTGAAAGGCGAGGAAGATGAGGGGACCTGGAACCCCTTTAGCTACCTCATGGCCGGCTTTACGGTGATGTTTGCCTTTTTCCTGATGGGCTTTATCGCCGAGAAACTGCTGCAAGAGAAGGAACAAGGCTCCTTCCGCCGGCTGCTGAGTTCCCCCATGCACCGGGGCTCTATCATCTTTGGCAAGATGCTGGCCTACATGGTGATTGTCGTCCTGCAAGTGTTGATCATGTTCACCGTCGGCCGGACCCTGTTTGAGATGCCGCTGGGCAACTCGCCGGCGGCTCTGCTGGCACTGACCTTGGCCATGGGCTTGGCCTCATCCGCGCTGGGCTTGCTGATCGGCTCGCTCTTTCACAACAGCAAGCAAGCCGGCAACGCTGGCACCATCCTGGGCTTTGTGCTGATGCTCGTGGGCGGTTGTGTTTTTCCCACCTTTTATCAAGAGGGATTGATCTTTTACCTCTCGCAACTCACCCCACACGCCCACGCCCTGGATGGTTTCGTACAGGTAATGAATCAGGGAGCTGGCCTGATCACCATCCTCCCCAACGTGGGTATTCTAGTAGGCATGGCCGTGCTGTTTGGCACCATCGCCATGTGGCGCCTCAAGTGGGAATGATTGAAAACCATGGGACTCCGCGAATCCATGAAGCGATCGCGGAGGCCAGCATAAAAGCGAGGAGACTGCAATGAACAAGTCACGACTAATCTGGGGGATCATCTGCCTGGCGCTGGCCGCGCTGTTGGCCGTATTGAACGTAACACTGGAAGCCGACAAGTTGATGTTTATGGTAGGCGACACCAACATGCCCTTTATTCCACCCATCATTCTGGCGGCGGTGGGCATCGCACTGCTGATCGCGGCCTTTATTCCCCAGCGAGAAGCTGCTCCAACGGCTCGGCCGGCCGTCATCGACAAAGAAAAGGCTGCCCTGAACCGGCAACTCGAAGGGGTTGCCTGGGGTTTGTTGCTCATCCTACTGGGCGGCTTTGCCATGGTGCCGCAGGAGGTGGCACCCAAGGGTCTTTGGTCCATCGGAGTTGGCATCGTCATGCTGGGGCTAAACGCAGCCCGTTACTTTCTCAAGATCAAAATGAGCGGCTTTACTACCTTCCTGGGGGTCATCTCGCTGATAGGCGGCATCTTGCAGTTGTTGGGGCTGGAAGCTATCGAGGGCGCATTTTTACTCATCATCCTGGGCGTGTTCCTGCTCGTCAAGCCATGGTTTGACAAGCGGCAACTCTTTGGCAAAGCGGAAGAAGCCTGACAGATACGCAGGCCTGACAGGTTTTCGGGCCTGTCAGGCCCGTTCGGAGAGAATCATGATCGCCGACACCTACATCGTCAACGTCGAAGGGGCAATCGTTAAGGATAGCCGCTATCTGATGGTCGTTCGCGGGGAAGAAGAGTATGCGCCGGGCGGCCTCAGCTTTCCGGGCGGGAAGGTCGAAGGGGCCGGCAACGCCGACAGCGTGCTTGAAGAGACACTGCGCCGCGAGATTGCCGAGGAGGTTGGCCTGGAGGTTCACGCCGAGATGGCCTATGTTCGCAGCAGCGCCTTTGTCGCCGAAGGCGATCCGGTAGTTGACATAGTGTTCCTCTGTCGCTGGAAATCGGGTACGGCTATCGCCGTCGACCCGGCCGAGGTGGCGGCCGTGCGCTGGATGACAACGGCCGAAGCCATCGCCCACCCCGATGCGCCGCCCTGGACACGAATCAGCCTGGAACTGGCCGAAAAAGCGCGGCTGGAACGGGGCTGGTGAATGGCTGACTGGGAGCGCCAATCACGATCCAGGCTCATCCCCAGCCTGCCCGCTCGTATTACGCGCTTTCCGCTTCTCGTTGTATAATGCCCCCATGGCTCAAGAGATGACCACCCGGCAGGAAACCCTGGGATTCCAGATTACCAGCTATGTTATCCTGGTAGCGGCCGGCGTCGTTGGATTGAGGTTCAACCCGCCGGCTACGGTTACGTTGCGCTGGGTCGTCGTCATCCTGCTGGCAGCACTAGCCCTCATGCAGTGGCGCTTGCCCAAGTGGCAAGGTTCCGACCAGAGATCCCACATCGTTATGGCTACGTACGGGGTTCTGGTAGCGGCTCTGATGTTCTTGCAACCTGGCTGGACGATGCACCCCGTCCTGTACATGACACCGATTGTGTGGGGGATCATGAGCCTGTCGGTGCGTCCGGGTATGTACTGGGTGGCAGCCTACACCGCCGTGACCGCTGTATCCTTTGCCGTAGGCATTAGCCTGGGTGAAGGCTTGGTTGCCCTCTTTCTCTACGGCGTGTTGTACGCGTTCATCGGAGCCTTTGCCAGCGCCCTGGTTCGTGCCCACACAGCCCGCCACGAGAGCCAGGCGCTTCTCATCGAACTCCAGGAAGCCCATCTCCAATTGCAGGAATACGCCCTGCGCGCCGAAGAGATGGCCATCATGGAAGAGCGCAACCGATTGGCCCGCGAGATGCACGACACCCTGGGACATCGGCTGACGGTAGCGGCCGTGCAACTGGAAGGCGCTCAGCGACTCTGCTCCTGTGACCCGGATCGAGCGGCCGGGATGGTTGAAACGGTACGCGAGCAGGTCAAAGAAGCGCTGGCCGAGCTGCGGGGCACCGTGGCAACGCTTCGCGCCCCGCTGGAGGCTGACCTGCGCCTGCGCCGCGCCCTGCGGCGGCTGGCAGATGGTTTTGCACAGGCCACCGGTCTCACCGTGCACCGCAACTTTCCAGATAAGATACCCGACTTGCCGGATGCGCACCGGTTGGCCCTCTTCCGGGCCGCTCAGGAGGCGCTGACCAACGTACATAAGCACGCCCGGGCCAGCCAGGTCTGGCTGACGCTGATGGCACACCACAACCGGGTCGTGCTGCTGGTGGCGGACGACGGCCAAGGGCTGGCGGCCGGGCCGGGGCAGGGAGCCAGCTTTGGCCTGCGCGGCCTGCGAGAGAGGGCGGAGCAACTGGGCGGGGAGCTTTCGCTGGAACCCCGGCCGGGCGGCGGCGTGCAACTACGCCTCTCCCTGCCATTACCGCAGGAGGCAGGCGATGCGTGAGCCAATCCGCGTCCTGTTGGTGGACGACCAGCGGCTGATGCGCGACGGGCTGCGCACGTTGCTGGAACTGGAAGATGACCTGTGCGTGGTGGGCGAGGCAGGAACCGGCGTGGAGGCGCTGGACCGCTACCCGGCCGTCCGGCCGGACGTGGTGCTGATGGATGTGCGCATGCCGGTGATGGACGGCGTGGAGGCCACCCGCCGGCTGATGGAACGGTGGCCCAACGGCCGGGTAATCATCGTCACCACCTTTGACGACGACGAGTACGTTTTTGACGGCCTGCGGGCCGGGGCGCGGGGGTACCTGCTCAAGGATGTGTCTGGCGGAGAGCTGGCCGAAGCAATCCGGACCGTGGCGGCCGGCGGAGCGCTGATCGAGCCATCCGTGGCCCGCAAGGTGCTGGCGGAATTCTCCCGACTGGCACCCCCTGCCCGGCCGGCGGCCGACGCGCTGCCGGAGCCCCTCTCCGAGCGAGAGATTGAGATTTTGCACCTGGTGGCCGACGGGCTGACCAACCGTGAAATTGCACTGCGGTTAAGCCTAGCCCACGGCACGGTAAAAAATTACGTCACCAGCATTTTGGGCAAGATTGGCGCCCGCGACCGCACCCAGGCCGCCCTGCGCGCCCGCGAGTTGGGCCTACTGTAGCGATTTGAGGTAATCGGCCAGGTGGTGCCAATGGTGCTTGAGCCGCTCCCAGTGCGGCCGGGCGGAGCCAGACGGGCTGGGCAGCACCCACACAATCGTATCCCCCACAGGCTCTATCTGCCGGCCGAAGGCCAGCTTGCGCCGAAAGTAGCTCTGCGCCCCATGCATGCTGGTAAAGGCCAGCGCAGCCGGCCGATACCGCAGCAGCTTTTCCGTCAGGCCAGCGCGGTCAAAGGCGGCCGGGTCCAACTCGGCATCCACGCCGCTCTGCACCTTGTTCAGATCGGTGAGGCCAATGCCGTAATGCAGCACCTGCTGGAACTGCTCCGGCCGCAACTGGATTGGCGTCAACCCAACCTGATGCAGGGCCCGCCAGAAGCGATTGCCTGGGTGAGCATAATACGCGCCTCCCGCGGCCGAGCGACGGCTGGCGGCCGTGCCGCAAAAGACCACCCGCAGACCCGCCTGCAACACATCCGGCAAAACCATCATCGCCCCCGGCCGGCAACCTGATCCAGCATCTCCCGCAGCGCGGCAATCAATGCCGGGCCGGTGCGATAGCGGGTGGGGTCGGCCCAAACGCTGCGCTCCAACTGGTGTACCCAGCCGGCCGGTTCCGGCGGCTCGTCGTCCCAGGTGCATCCCGGTCGGTAAAACAGATAAATATCCCAGGCAATGGTGCCCAGCTCCCTAGCCAGGCCACGCGCAATCGCCGCGCCGGCCAGCCGCCCCGGGTCCCAGAAGTGGTGCGCTCGCTGGCCCCAACCGGCGCTCCCGGCCGCCTGCGCAGCCACCCCGGCCGTGTCCCCTGCCAGCATTGGCAGCCAGACGATAAACAGTTCGATCTCGGCCGGGGTAGGAGTGCTCAAGATGGCTTCCTGCACCGCACGGGCGCCCCGGGTGCGTCACCCCGGTCAGGTGGGCGAGAGCAACGCCAGAAAGCGCACCTTGTCCGCCCGCGCGTTAAAGGCATGCCTAAATCGGTCAAGCGATGGCACGAGGGGGATCAGTTCCGACATGGCAGAAGATTCCCAATTGCACACACAGATCAGCTATCCTGCGCCGGCTGACGGCGGACCTAAAGGCGCGGCCGGTTCTCAGTGGGGCCCGGCCGCCTCTTCTGCGGCACCCAACAACAATTATACCCTCGCTGCCAGCATCGCCTGAAATAACCGGATCAACAGTGCAGACTTGGTAACGTCGGGCACACCGGGGTTCAAGACGGGTTGAAGCAACTGGTTGAGGTAGGCAGTCCGCATTTCTACAGACAGTTCGGCGCGCATGGCATGCGAAACGTCCCACAGCACACCACACAGATACCACGCCACGTCATAGTACATCAACGAGGCTTCCACTTCCCAGGCCTACACGTTCTTGGCCGCCGCCGCAATCTCCAACATGGCCGTGACCCCACTAGACAAAAGCCGCTTGAGCAGGGCCTCCTGTTCAGAGATCATCTCTTGCAGCCCAACGCTGGTCACGGAAGAGGTTTCCAGGACCGCGCCCCAGCGGCTGGCGCTGCGGGAAGCGATCTTGCAATCCTGGTCGCGCAGAATACTATGGAACTCGCCGGCCACCTCGCGCGCTTTTTCGGCCGGCTCGACTTTGATCGCCAGCAAGAGCATCTGTAGCTGCCACAAATCCAGGGGCACGGGCGCGACCAGAATCCGCCGCATCAACGCGCGCAGGTCAGATACCGCCTTCACAGTCGCGTTACTGGCCATCCTTCCCTACTTCGCCTGGGTGAATTTGAGCGCATTGAGGACACAGGCCCTGTCTCAGCTCTACCGATTTACCGCTGGACAGATAATCTTCCAGCGCAACCCACTGACCGCCCTCCCTGACCGCCTTGCAGCCGCGGCAGACCACCGTAAAGCCTTCCACGATGGTGACCGTTTTGGCCACCCGCGTGATGGCCAAGTTTACCAGCAGGCAGACAAACAGTGCAATGCCGCTTTCGAACAGGCTTTCCGCCCAGTTCACCGGGGTCGCCTCCGCGCCCAGGAGATAATGCGGCAGGTCAAAGACCTCGTTGATCCACGGCATCAGGATGATCAAAGCAAAACCAGAATTCGTGAACACTCTGATGTAACTCATTCCAGGCACCTCTCAATCAGTTCCCGGCCGGCACCAGTCAGGCAATCGGCTCGGACGCAACTGGTAGTTCCCTCGGACCCAATTACCGACTCGGTCCGAGCGAGTTATTCGATTGTACCGGGGCAACCGGCCGCAGGCTACTCGCCCGCGTACTTGAAGCTCAGTTGATGGTGCAGGTCATGCGCCAGGTCGGGGGACGGCCGCAGGTTGACCCGCAGGCGGGCATTCTGTACCACCAGCCATTGGTCCTCGTCCAGTTCGCCCTTGAGCGAGGTGGAGATGGCACCGATGCCCGGCAGGAGCACACCCCGGCCCTCGCGCAACTCTTCCAGCAACACCTCGCGGGCTGCCATCAGCACGGCCGCCACGGCCGCCAGCCCGCGGGCCGCTTTCCTGGCAACCTTCTCCTGGAACTCGCGACCGGAGACGCTTGCCATGGCTACCTGCTTGGGGCAAGGCCGCACCTCGCCATTCAAAGTGACTTGGCTAACCTTGTACCGAATCGTCACATCAACCTCCTCAAAAGCCTGAGACCCTCATCCTGTCCGCCGACCCATGGGTATCTGGTTGGCCCAGATCGCGGTTCCCCGGACGGCATGAGCCGTCCGGGGCGGCGAATGCTTAGGACGAGCACAGTATAGCACAGCCCCGCGCGGCGCACAACAACCGGCCTGCCTTCCGCATTCTGTGGTATGATTGCGGGCCAGCGGTGGGCGACGGCCACACCACCGGCCGGAGCCTGCCAGCGCCCATGAACCAGGCCTTTTTTCGCTTTTACGCCGAGTTGAACGATTTCCTACCAGCCGAGCGGCGGCAGGTCGCCTTTGCGCACGCTTTTGGTGAGGACCAGTCGGTCAAACACCTGATCGAGGCGGTGGGCGTGCCGCACACGGAGGTCGACCTGATCCTGGTCAACGGCGAGTCGGTTGGCTTTGACTACCTGGTTCAGGATGGCGACCGGGTGAGCGTCTATCCGGTGTTCGAAGCAATGGACATTGCCCCGGCTGAGCGGGTCCGGCCCAAGCCGTTGCGCGAGCCCAGGTTCGTGCTCGACGCCCACCTCGGCCGGCTGGCCGCGTACCTGCGGATGCTGGGCTTTGACACCTTGTACCGGAACGATTATCACGACGAAGAACTGGCCCACATCTCCAGCCAGCAACGGCGCATCCTGCTGACGCGGGACCGCGGGCTACTCAAGCGCAAGGTCGTGACGCACGGCTACTGGCTGCGGGAGACCAATCCGCGGGCACAACTGGCAGAGGTGATGCGCCGCTACCAACTCCACGGGCTGGTTGCGCCGTTCCGCCGCTGTCTACGCTGCAACGGACTGTTGCAGGACACACCCAAGGAAGCCATCCTGGAACGGATACACCCCAAGGCGCGGCAGTTCTACGACGAGTTCCGCACCTGCCAGGAGTGCGGCCAGATCTTTTGGAAAGGGTCGCACGTTCAGCGGATGGAGCGGCTGATCGATTGGGTGATGGAGCAAGCCGTGTGAACCGCGACCTCAAGCTGATCTCGGCCGCGCTCTTTACCTGGGCGCTGGGGGAGGGGCTGTACGCATCGCTGGTCACGCTTCACCTGGAAGAGTTGGGGGCCACGCCCGCGCAAATCGGCATGATCATGGCACTGTACGCGCTGGCCCAGGCCAGCGCCATGATCCCGGCCGGGCTGGCGACCGACCATTGGGGTGCCCGCCGGGTAATGCTGGGCGGCTGGCTGTTGGGGCTGGGTGCGGTAGCCGTGATGGCGGGCAGCACCTGGCTGGCGCTCTTTGCGGCCGGGCTGGTAGTGTACGGCTTCTCCGCCTGGGTGATGCCGCCCATCACCAGCTATGTGACCGCGGCCCGGGGGTCACTCACGCCGGAGCGGGCACTGACGCAGGTGTTTGCGGCCTATTCGGCCGGGCTGGTCATCTCGCCCACCGTCGGCGGATTGGTGGGTGAGCGGCTGGGCCTGCGCGCCCCGTTTGCGCTGGCAGCGGTCTTTTTTGCCATCTCCACCTGCATGATGCTCTGGGTCCGGCCGCAAGCACCCCGGCCGGTGACGGACGGCCGGCGCTATGCCGGTTTGATGAACAATCGCCGTTTCCTGGGTTTGATGGCGCTGGTGCTCGGCATCATGTTTGCCCTTTGGCTGAGCGTACCGCTGGCGCCCAACTTTTTGCAAGCCCAGTGGGGGATCACCGTGTCGCAGGTGGGTTTGCTGGGCTCGGCCGCCTCGCTGGGGGAGGTGGCGCTGGCGCTGTTCCTGGGGCGACGGTCGCCCCGCAAAGCGCTGGTGGCAATTCAGGCGGCCGCCTGGCTCTATCTGCTCATCTTACTGAACACCGGCACAATGGCCTGGCTGGCGTTGGGGTTCTTTTTCCGCGCCGGGGTGATGGTCGGCCGGCCATTCTTTGACTCGATCACCACCCGGGTGGTCCCGCCAGAACAGCACGGGCTGGCGTTTGCCAGCAGCGCCACGGTCTTTCGGATTGCCAACATGCTGGCAGCCGGGACGGCCGGTTACCTTTACGCGTTCCGGCCGGCGTTACCGTTCGTACTAGCGGCCGGGCTCATCCCGCTGGCGGCCGCGCTCACGTGGCTGCTCGCCCCACGCCCGTCCGCAGAAGAGCTGGCGGCCGGCGAAACACTAGCTTGACGCACATTCGCGCTCCGTGCGACCGCGTTGCGTTTCCCATTTTTCCGTGCTACAATTCGCCTAGCGTTGGCAGCTCTGGGGAGCGCTCTGAAAACGGAGAACTATGACCATTTCATTCTATCCGCTGGTGATGGCGGCCGGGTTTGGCCTTCTCATCGCGCTACTCATCAACTTCCGAGATAGGCGCGGGGCCAGAGAGGGTTGGTTCATCGGCTTTTTGAGTGCCTCCGTCATCATGGGCGTGCTGGTTTCCGCGCTCCACGGAATGCCCAATGCAGTCTGGGTCCAGCGGCTAGCCATGTACAGTTGGGCCCTCAGCCTGATGGCATTGCTGTTCCTGACTCTGGACTATGGGGATTGGGACTCCAGGCGGCCGGCCGTCGTGGGTGCCCTCATCTGGCTGGCATTGTTGGTGCTGGCGGACCTACTCCCTGGTGAGAAGGTGCTGATTGGCACGGCCGCCCAGCGCTTGATCGCTTACCCCCTGCTCAATCTGGGCGGGCTGTTGTTCCTTTCGGTCTGGCTGGTGGTGGCGGTGGGACTCCTCACCCTCACCGTGTTGGCTTCCGCCCGCGCGCGACTTCCACTGTACGCCAATCGCTTGCTGTATTGGGCCGGCGCGCTGACGCTCATCTTTATCGGCCAATGGCTATTTGCCATGCGGGAGTCCTATCTATCAGTGCCGGGTGGCGCGCTGCAGCTATTGGGGAGCGGTGGGCTGTTGTACGGTATCGTGAGCTACAGGATTTTCGACGTGCGGGGCTGGGCGCGACGCGCCATGGGGTACGCCATCTCCACCTTGCTCACGACCGGCGTGATGGTGGCGGCCGTGCTGGCCGCCCGCGGCTTGCTGGATCGCGAGCCTGGAGGCGGGGCTGTGACCGGTGTCGTGGTGTTGATCGTGGCCCTGGCAGCCGTGCACCAGTTGGTATTCCATTGGCTGGACAAGTTCATCACCCGCTTTATCATCGACCAGGAATACGACCCGGCCGTGATTGTAGAGAACTATGCCCGCGCCATTGGCAACATCCTGGACATGGAAACCCTGGCAACCGTGGCAATTGGGACCATCAGCGAGGTGTTGGAGATCCAGCGCGGCCGGGTGATGGTGATAACTGAGGAAAACAGGCGTGTAGTCGTCCAGCCCATTGGAGGCATGGGCCCGGCCACAGATACCCCCATGTCCTTTCCACGCGACAGCATTCTGATCAACTATTTTGTGAAAAATCGGCAGCCCCTGCTGCAGTACAACATTGACGTGCTGCCAGAATTCCGATCGCTGAGCCGCGAACAACGCCAATGGCTGGCCAGCCTGCAGATGGATGTCTACATGCCTATCATGCCGGAAGGGTTGCCCATTGGGCTGCTGGCGCTGGGGCCAAAAGGCTCCGGTGAGCCATACCGCTCCGACGACCTGCAACTGGTGCAGACCCTGGCCGGGCAAACGGTCGTGGCGCTAACCAACGCCCGTTTGTTCGACGACATGAAGAAGCTTAACGCCGAAATCCAATTGCTTAACCAGGACCTGCGCCGTTCCAACGAACGGCTGCAGTACATGGATCAGGTCAAGACCGACTTTATCACCATCGCGTCCCACGAGTTGCGCACGCCGCTAACGCAGATCAAGGGCTACGCCGACATCATGGACGCAATGAACGAGAGCAACCTGCTAACCCAAGGGGAGGCAGGCAATTTACTGGGCAACGTGTCACGCGCGGCCGACCAGCTAGAGCGCGTCATCAGCGCCATGTTAGACAGCTCACAGATCGACGTGGATGCCATGTCGCTGAACGTTAGCGAGACCGATCTGGACGCCGTGCTGCGGGCCGCCATCCACCCCCTGGCACAGGCCATGCGTGACCGGAAGCTGGCGCTGACAGTACAGGGAGTGCGCAACCTCCCGCCAATTATGGCCGACTTTCAACGCCTGGTACAGGCATTTAACAACCTGGTGTCCAACGCCATCAAGTATACCCCAGACAACGGCCGGATTAACATTTCCGCCCAGGTAACCCAGGATGACCTGGGGGTGGACCGCGAGGTGGAGATTATCGTTTCGGATACCGGCGTGGGAGTGGACCCACGTGACCACGAGTTGATATTCGAAAAGTTCTTCCGCGCGGCCGATCCGCAGCTACACTCCTCCAGCAACACCAAATTCATGGGAGCAGGCCCAGGGCTTGGCCTGTCAATCGTCCGGGGCATTGTGGATTCCCACGGGGGGCGGATCTGGGTGGAATCCGAGGGCAACGACCCTGCCCGTTGCCCGGGGAGCGAGTTTCACGTGGTGCTCCCCATCAGGCACCCTTCAAGCAGCCTGGAACAGACTCAGCCGGCCGCAGAGCAAGCCCTTTAAGCCACGTCATCCTCACGGGACAACCGCTCCTTTAATGATTTCAGGGCTTCCAACCGGGGGTCAACCTCCTCGTCCTGGCACTCGCACTCGCCCTCGTTCAGATTGCGGCCGCAGTGTGGGCACAAGCCACGGCAAGTTGGTTGGCAAATGGGGCGTATCGGAACGCTCAAAACCATCTGCTCCCGAATCGGCTCAACCAGATCCAGAATCCCATCTTCCCTGATTATGTACTCCGTTGCCGAGGGGGCTTTGGAGGGAGGATAATAAAACATCTCCTGCAATTGCAGCTCGATTGACTGGTCAAAATCCTCTAGGCAACGAGCACAGGATACTGGTGCGGCACATTGGAGCGTGCCGTCCACCCAAATCCCCTGCGAGTTGCGCGTCAGTTCAAGCTCCCCGGCCAAGAATATCAGAGGTGCATCGGCCGCCAATTGGGTCGCGCCGATTTCAATCGGAATCGACCGCCGGTAGCCGGCCGGCTCTTTCAGCATGAAACCTACGTTGGGGCGCAGCGCTTTTATCTCAGCATGATCGGCCATCTTGCCCTCTTGTGTCACTCGTCGCACAGGTGTCGCCATTATAACATGGGGGAACCCCCTGGAACAGGGTTCATCCGAGGCCCATTGCAACCGGTGGTCAATTCGTGCGTAATAGGGAGCGAACTAGCCACTGGATAGATCATTGTTACAAGGAGACGCGAAATGAACAGCAACCGCAAGTCACTGCTTTGGGGAGCGCTGCTTATTCTCTTTGGCCTGGTCATGCTGCTGGAAACATTCGGCGTGATCGAGATTGTGGGCCGATTGGTCTGGGCTGCTATCTTGGCCGCCATTGGCCTACCTTTCCTGCTAATCTACCTATCCAATCGGAGCCAATGGTGGGCGCTATTCCCTGGCTGTATCATGACTGGCGTTGGGATAGGTGTGCTGGTGGGCGGAGATGTGGCTGCCATTATCATCGTTGGCAGTGTATCCCTTCCCTTCTGGCTCATCTACTTTACGGATAGGGCACAGTGGTGGGCGCTGATTCCTGCCTGGGTAATGGCCTGTGTGTGTGTGATTATTGCACTGGGTTTACTAGGCCTAGATTGGTTTATCGCCCCTTTCGTGATGTTTGCCGTCGCCGCCCCATTCTTGCTAGTTTACCTGGTTGATCGCGAGCAGTGGTGGGCACTGATCCCTGGTGGAATAATGGCCGGGATTGGTGTGCTGATCCTGGTGGAATCACTGGTCGAGGTGTTTACTTTTTGGCCAATCATCCTGATTGCGCTTGGCCTCTGGATGGTGTATCGGGCAATCCGGCCGTCCTCCACCACCTCGGCGCCTCCTTCATCACAGTTCGAGCAGCCCGGAGTACCGGACCGGGTCGATCAATCGGACCAGCCGCGCTAGCATTGCCGGCCACGAAATCCTCCATGGCCCCGGCGTCGCACGAGATTCGCCGGGGCCTTTTGCATTTGAACTTCCACAGGTCTTGGCGTATAATTGCCGTGCTGTTGAACAGGTCAACAAATCCAAGTGGGAGAACACCGATGAAACTGACATGCCTGCAAGAAAACTTGGCCAAAGGGTTGAGCATTGTGGGTAAGGCGGTCAGTGCGCGCAGCACGCTGCCGGTCCTGGGCAACATACTCATCGCCACGGAGAACTCGCGCCTCAAGCTAGCCGCAACCAATCTCGAGCTGGGTATTACCTGTTGGATTGGCGCTCGGGTACAGGAAGAAGGCGCTATTACCGTGCCGGCCCGCACACTGACCGACATGGTTAACGCTTTTGCTGCCGACCAGGTCAACATGGAGTTGAACGTGCGCACCCGGACGCTCCGGCTGGCCTGCGGCCGCAGCGAGGCGAACATCAAAGGCATTGATGCACAGGAGTTTCCACTGATCCCGCCGGCCGAGCCAGACGGCATTCATCTCCCGCCCGACGTGTTGCGAGAAATGATTACCAAGACCGCTTTTGCGGCCGCGACCGACGAAAGCCGGCCGATACTGACCGGTGTGCTGGTGCGCTTTGCGGATCAAGAGGTCACCATGGCGGCCGCGGATGGATTCCGCCTTTCGGTCAGCTATGCCACGCTCGACCACCCCGTTCCGACTCCCATCACCCTCATCATCCCGGCCAACTCACTCAAAGAGTTGTACCGCATTTCGAGCGAACAGAAGGAGCCAATCAGCCTGACAACCCCCACCGGCCGCGGCCAAGCGATCTTTTGCCTGGAGAACATTGAGCTGGTCACCCAGTTGATTGATGGGAGCTTTCCCGACTTTGCTCAGATCATCCCTCGCTCCCACACCACGCGAACAATAATCAGCACCGGAGAGATGCGCGCGGCCTGCAAGGCGGCCGACATCATTGCCCGTGAGTCGGCGCATACCACCCGGATGCGAGTCTTTCCCGAGGATGGATTGACGCCTGGCCACGTGGTGGTAGCCGCCACCTCGGCCGAGACGGGTGACAACGAAACCGAAATTGACGCCTTGGTTGACGGCAATTCGATCGAAATCGCCTTCAACGTCAAATATCTAAACGAAGTGTTGGGCGTGATTGACACACCCCAGGTGGCGCTGGAAACAACCAGCGAATCCAGCCCCGGTGTGATCAAGCCAGTGGGCAAGGATGATTTTGTCCACGTCATCATGCCGATGCATCTCGGCGGCCGGTAGCTTTTGCCAACGGGCTTGACGCGGCCCTGTCGGCAGGTTATACTTTTCGCGTTCGGGGCGTAGCTCAGATCGGATAGAGTGCGCGGTTTGGGTCCGCGAGGTCGCCGGTTCAAGTCCGGCCGCCCCGACACGAGCGGGTGTAGCTCAATGGTAGAGCCCCAGCCTTCCAAGCTGGTCGTGAGGGTTCGATCCCCTTCACCCGCTCCTCTGGGCCCATAGCTCAATGGTCAGAGCAACCGGCTCATAACCGGTCGGCTGTTGGTTCGAATCCAACTGGGCCCACTTTTGACCCCTTCCCTCGTCCACAATAACCCTTGCACGAATGTATTGCAATCGGCCGCAAAAGGCATTATACTGTATGCGGCAACAATGATATGTCAAGTGCGGTCGCGGGCCTATACAGGACTTCTGTGGCCCCGGCCGGTTAATTCAGGCACAGCACGATCAACACAGCAGGCCATGGAAGACCAAACCGAACAGATCAAGATACTCCAACTTGGGGCCCGAATCCCTGCCCCGGCCGTCTTGGAGCGCATCCGCAGGCAACGTGGGTGGCGGCTGGGTTTAAGCGCTCGTCCACCCTGGCTTCTTCGGCCCGGCCGACCCAATCTCGGCGGATTGAACCTGACGGAGGTGGAATTGCCGGACTGCGATCTGAGCCGGGTGTACTTTGCCCACGCCAACCTCACCCGCGCCATCCTCGGCCGGGCCGATCTGCGAAACGCAATTTTGCGCTTGGCCGATCTCACCGAGGCTGACCTGAGCCAGGCAGTACTGACCAACGCGGACCTTTCAGAGGCGAACCTGACCGGGGCAAAGCTGATCGGCGCGGATCTGAGAGGGGCCAACCTGTGCGGAGCCAAGCTGGGCTGGGCGGACCTGACTGGGGCCAACCTCAACCGTGCCACTATGCGCCAGGCGTACCTGAGCAAGACCAATCTAAGCAAAGCTGACCTGACCCAGGCCGACCTGCGCGGTGCGTTTTTGCGTTGGGTGGATGCCAGCGGCGCGATCTTTGCGGGGGCCAACCTGGCGCGGACCGAATTGATCAAGGTCTACTTTTCAGGTGCCACCGTGACTGAACGGCAAATCGAGCAGGCATCCACTGTGGACAGCGTTTTGCTGCCAGATGGAAGAATGGTCGAGAAACAATCCGGCCGTTCGCGCTAGCCAACCATTCTCGGGGAATAAGGATGAATCTTCTGGGCAACATCATCTGGCTGATCTTTGGAGGGCTGGTAACCGGCCTGGGCTACATTGTGGGGGGCTTGGGCCTTTGCATTACCATCATTGGCATCCCATTCGGCATCCAGTCCATCAAGCTGGGCATTGCGGCTATGGCCCCCTTTGGGCTCGATATCGTGCAGACAGAGGATGCTAGCCGGCCGCTCAACCTGGTCTTCAACATCATGTGGCTGGTGCTGTTTGGTTGGGAGATTGCGATAGCGCACCTACTTCACGCATTGATTCTTGCGATTACGATTGTGGGGATCCCGTTCGCCAGGCAACACCTCAAGCTGGCTCCACTGGCCCTGTTTCCCTTCGGCCGCACGCTGCGCTAGGCCACCCTGTACTCAGCGGTGACCGAAACCTGCCGCCGATTCGTGCGTAAAAGGGAGTACTTGAACACAGAAAGAGATCGATTGGCAGTGCTAAACGGAACAGGCGAGCCAGGAGACCGGGATAGGAGCAGCCAGACGGCCAAAACGGCCGTCGTGGCAAGTCTGGCCATGGTCTTGGCGCTTGCACTGGTCATCCTGGTTTCTCTGTTCGGCCGCCAGCCAAACAGTATGCCCATTGAGATCATCCCCCCGCCCCCCACGCCCACCCGCAGTCCAACTCCCACCCCCGGGCCGCTGACGGTGCACGTCACCGGGGCCGTGGTGCGGCCGGGCCTGGTGCAGGTTCCGGCCGGCGCGCGCGTGCAGGACGCCCTGTTGGCGGCCGGCGGCCCGACTGCAGATGCCGACCTGGATGCGACCAATCTGGCTGCGCCGTTGAGCGACGGGCAGCAGGTGCGCATTCCAGCGACTAGAGAGGCGATTCAGCCAGTCGTGTTGCCGGCCGGTAGCGGCGGAACGACTCCCCTGCGCGTCAACATCAACACCGCCACCGCAGCCGAGTTGATCGCGTTGCCCGGCGTGGGTGAGGCAACGGCCGCCAAGATCATAACCTACCGGGAAGAGCATCACCCCTTTGCGCAGATTGAGGATATTCTGAACGTGTCCGGCATTGGCGAGGCCGAATTTGACGGGTTCAAAGATTTGATCACAGTAGGACCGTGACACCTGAGTGAGGATTGGGAATGAACAGCTTGACCGATGTGGTGAGTGGCAATCTGGGCAAAGCACTGGAAGAAGCAGACAAGCTCTTGCGCAACCCGCGCACACGGGTGGAGATCATCACCCTCAACCGGCAAATGAAAACCGTCATCTCGGAACTGGGAAACCGAACGCTGGAGATGTACAAGACCGGTCGGATCAAAGACGCGGAACTGGCAGAGTTGTGTGCCCGGATCGTGAGCATTGAGGCGCGGATTGCCGAGCGTGAAGCCCGGCTGGCGGCTCAAGCCGCCACGCAGGCCGATGCCGGCAGCTTGGATGTGGGGACCAGGCCCTGTCCGCGCTGCAATACCCCGCTGCCCGACGATGCAGTTTTTTGCCAAAAGTGCGGATTAAGGCTCGACACGGCCGACGCCCCACCCCAACCTCAGGGGCACTACTGCGCCCATTGCGGCCGCGAATTGCGCCCCGAATCCAAGTTCTGCCCGCGCTGCGGAAGTCCCGCCTGACCTTTCACCCAATCGAGAGCGTCTCGGCGCGTATCTCCACGTCGCCCTCCGCTTCCAGCACGTATCGCAGTGCCGTGATAGCTACTTCCAGCATCGACTCATCGGGCTGGCGCGTGGTGAGCCGCTGCAGCCAAAGGTTAGGCCTGGTGATCGCACGGATTAGCGCCACTCCCTGGTTGCGGGCGGTGAATCTGAGGTATTCGTAGGCAATACCCGCCACTACCGGAATCAACACCACGCGTGAAATGAGACGCCACACGAGGGGTGGCCGGCCCAGCAGCGAGAACAGCAGCACCGAGATAACCACCACAATCAGCAAGAAACCCGTTCCACAGCGCGGGTGGTACATGCTGTGTCGCGCGACGACGGCCGGCTCCAACTCGGCATCAGCCTCGTAGGCCATGATCGTTTTATGCTCAGCGCCGTGATAGGCAAAGACCCGCGCAATGTCGGGGATGCGGCCGACCACCCAAACATAGCCAATCAGCAACGACAAGCGGATCACCCCCTCCACCAGATTGCCTAACAGGGCAGATTCAATCCCCAGCCAGTCTTCAATCAATCCGGCCGCAAAGGCCGGCAGCAGGAAGAACAACGCAATGCCCAATCCAAAGGACAGCGCCATCATGCCCCACGCCAGCGGTCCCTCAAACACACTGTCAACCTCGGCCGGAGCGACCTCGCCGGCGGCCAGTCTATCACGCCGGGGTTGGCCCTGGAGCTCTTCTGCTTCCATGGCTACGTTGCTGGAAAAGAGCAAGCTGCGCACACCCAGACCCAACGAGTCCCACAGAAGCGTCAGCCCGCGCACAAAGGGGGTTTTGCTCAACCAGCCGTCATACATGAACTTACTGAGCGGTTCCCGGTGCACCACAATGTGACCGTCCGGGTGGCGCACAGCCACTGCCACGGCCTTGGAGCCACGCATCATGACCCCTTCCATCACGGCCTGGCCGCCATAGTTAAATGATTGTTTGCTCATAGGGCAGGATTGTAACGGTTGGGGACGGCCGAGTCAAGGTGCCCGGCCGGTCAATAGGCGCCGGAGCTATCCCGGACGTCAATCGACTGGAGCACATCCAGCGTAGCAAAGCTATCCAGAATTTGCCACAGGCTTTCTTCCTGGAGCAGGAAATCCTCTTCGGCTGCCGAGACCGTGACCGCGTAGACCCCTCGGCCGGTCTTGATCATCATGATGATGGTGTGTAAAACCTCATCCCCCCCAACCGGGTACACCAGTTCGGTGAACAACGCCGAGTCTCCGCTGTTGCGGATGACCAGACTAGAGGCGCGGGTCGTGTCCAATTGCCTACCCCCGTCGAACCAATTATCCACCTGCAAAGCCACCAGGTTAAAGCGCAGCAAGCCGGAGTGCAGTTCCACGGTGACCATCAGCGGATGCCGGCCGCTTTCGGCCGGGTCCCAGGCCACCAGACTGGTCCGCTCTTCGGGCGACGAGGGGGCAAAGGAGCCAAAGCTACCCGGCAATGGGTGTGGCGCTCGGTCCAGCACACCCTTCCAGTCCGGGTTATCGGGGATGAACAACACCCAATCGGCCGGCAACCAGACCCGATAATTGACCTCCGGTGGGACGTACTCCTGCCACCCGGCCGGTGCGGCCGGCGTGGGTGTGGAGGCGGCCTGTGCTTCGACGCCGGCACCCATCCAGTTGAGCAGCAATGCGCCGACGACCATCAATGCCAGGACCAGCCCCCCATATCGCACGGCGGTGCGCAAGTCTACTTGGCTAGCTTCAAGCGCCTGAATCGTCGGCTCCCGGCCGGGCACAGGCATGTCGCAGTGGAAACACTTGGTGTCGCTTTTAAGCAACGGCCGGTCGCAGTTCTGGCAACGGTCAGTCATTCAACGCTCGCGTCAAATTGGCAGATTCTGTCTGACTACTCGCGGCGGCCGGCAAGGGTTCAACGGCCGCAGGCGGGAGCGGCCGGACCTGCCCATCTGCCACCTCCAGCAACGCGGCCTGATGCAAAAACTCGGCCGTGAACATGGCCGGGTCGGTGGAGGTGAGCAGCGCCTGCTCGGCTGCGCCCACGCAGCGCAGTAGATACGCCCGGCGCTCCTGGTCCAACTCGGCCAGCACCTCGTCCAACAGCAGCACCGGCCGCTCGCCGGTTTGCGCTTCCATCCAGGCCACCTCTGCCAGCTTGAGCGCCAATACGGCGGTGCGTTGCTGCCCCCGGCTGCCATAGTCCGCCAGATCCCGGCCGTTGACCAGAAAGCGCAAATCATCACGGTGTGGGCCGGTCAGCGTGACCCCGCGCTGCAGCTCGGCCGGGCGGGTCGCTTCCAGCACCCCGCGCAGCACGGCCGCTACTTCGCCGGCCGACCGCGCCAAAAGCCAGCCGGCCGGGTCGTCAATCGCCTCAGCCGGCAACGGGGCCCCGTTGCCGTTTGGTTGCAGCCGGGGCAAGTAGTCCAGTCGCAGCGACTCCGCGCCAGCGGTCAGCTCCTCGTAGTGAATCCGGCCGGCGCGCCGTTCCAGGTCGGCGATTAACGCCGCCCGGGACACCATCACGTGGCCGCCCAGTTCGGCCAGCTTTTTGTCCCAGGGAGCCAGTTGTGACGAATTGTCCGGCCGGCCGCCCCGCTCCTGCAGGGTCCGCAGCAACGCATTGCGCTGGGATAGCACCTTATTGTATTGGGATAACGCCCGGCAATACGGCCTACTCACCTGGCAGAGCGTGATGTCCAGGTATCGGCGGCGCTCGGCCGGCGAAGCGGTCACCAGCGCCACATCCTCCGGTAAAAAAAGCACCACGTTGAGGTTGCCCAGCAGGTCCACCAGACGTACCTTGACTCCATTGACCAGCACCTCGCGGCGGAAGGTAGAGCCGTTTCGCCCGCCCGTTTCGCGGATCAGCCGGACCTCCAGTTGGCGTGGGCGCTGCTTCCCTGGCTGGACTGAGGCCGTCAGCCGGCCGACCGCCAGCGGGTGTTCATCCCCGTTTGCGTACCAGTTGAGCAGTTGGCGATCGTTGCTGGCGTGGGGCGATTTGGTGGTCGCCAGGTAATAGATCGCTTCCAGCAGGGTGGTTTTGCCTTGCGCGTTGGCCCCGTGCAACAGAATCGGACCGGCCGGCAACTCGAGATCCAGTTGGGCGTAATTGCGGAAATTTGCCAGCTTGAGTCGGGTCAAACGCATGGCCCGATTATAACATTCCCGTTGCGGTCTTGCCAGCCGGTTGCGCCGCACCCTGTTTTGTGCTATGCTGTTGCCAGCTATCCAGCCCACTCCACAAAAGGAAGGTTCGGCATGAACGGGAAAATAGTCAAGATGGCACTGTTGCTCTTGCTAGTTGTGGTGCTGCCGCTGGGGATAGGCAGCTCGCTGGCTTCCAAGCTGGTACCAGCCCCCAAGGTAGGCGTGGTGCGCGTCTGGTTCGACCTCTACTATTACACCACTGAGATCGTGATTCAGCAGTTGAATCATGCGCGCGACGACCATTCGATCAAGGCGGTGGTGCTCCTGATTGACAGCCCGGGCGGCGAGGTGACCTCCAGCGAGAACCTTTTCTACAGCCTGCTGGACCTGCGCGAGGAGTTGCCGGTGGTGGCATCGGTCGATTACATGGCTGCCAGCGGCGCGTACTATCTGGCTGTGGCGGCCGACGAAATCTATGCCAAACCCACCTCGCTGGTGGGCAACATCGGCGTCATCGGCTACGCTGCGCCCATGCCCTACGTGGACGAGCAGGTCCTCACGACCGGGCCGTACAAGGCGTTTGGCGGGACGCAGGCAGGCCAGGTGCAGCAGATGGAGATCGCCAAGGAGAGCTTTTTGACGGCCGTGGCGGCCGGGCGCGGATCGCGGCTACAGGCATCGCTGGACTTTCTCTCCCGCGGGGAGATCTTTTCCGGCGTGCAGGCGGTGGAGAAAGGGCTGATTGACGGGCTGGCATCCAACGACACGGCCGTTGCCCGCGCGGCCGAACTGGCCGGCTTGCGGAATTACGAGGTAGTGGAACTCTGGGACCTGACCTTTCCAGAGGAAGAATCTCCCTTCCTCTTCCAGGGCAAGACCGACTGGCGGCCGGTAAACGAGTTGCCGCCCGGGCTGTATTATCGCTACATCGAACTGCCGCGCTAGCAAGGGGAGGCGAGAATGAACATACGAAAGTCACTGGCTCTGGTTGTTCTGTTTGTGGCGCTGCTGTTGCTCCCCACCGCCGGCCGGTATGCAACCTTTTACCGCCCGGCGGTCGAGCGGCCGGGACTGGTTCGGCCGGACATGGCACAGATCACAATCCCCACCCCTCCGGCGGCCGATTTTCGCGACGAGACCGTGAGCGCCGGGACCGGCGTGGTAGTGGTGGACATGGCCCACAAAAACCGGCTGGAACAGCCAGAGCTGAACGTGCTGGCCGGCCGGCTGGCAGCGCGAGGCCATCAACTGCAGGTCTGGACCGGTGGCGACCTGGCAGTCGAGTTGCGCCAGGCCAGTGCTTTGCTGGTGGCCACCCCGCTCTCCAGCTACGATGAAAAAGAGAGCGCGGCCGTGCGCCGCTTTGTGGAGAGCGGCGGCCGGCTGTTGCTGATGGGCGACCCCACACGCTACGATTACTTGACCGATGAGTGGGGCTGGATAACCGGCATCGAGTCCGACGCACGCCACCTCAACAGCCTGGGAGCGCTGTTTGGCATCACCTTTGTGGACGACTATCTCTACAACGTAACCGACAATGAGGGCAATTTCCGCAACATCAAGCTGACCGACCTGTCTGGCGGCCTGACGGCCGATCTGGAGATGGTGGTCTTTTACGCTGCCCACTCGCTGGCAGCGGCAGACGAGGCAGCCGTCATCCGGGCTGATAGCGACACCTGGTCATCCGCCACCGACCGCGCTGGCGGGCTGGTGGTGGCAGCCCAGGCGGCCGAAGGGCGCGTGTTGGCGTTGGGCGACCTGACTTTTATGGTCGAACCTTATCACACAGTTAGGGACAACAGCCAATTCATCGCGCGGATTGCCGATTTCCTGACCGGCGCGGAGCGGCGCTACGACTTGCAGGACTTTCCGCTCTTTTTTGGCGACCGGGTGGCGTTGGCCTTTACCAACAACCCCGAGTTGGGGGCCGGCCAACTGCAACAAGTGGATGAGTTGCAAGAGTTTTTCGACCAACATGATCGCACTCTGACGCTGGTTGAGCAACCGGCCGCTGACCTGGACGCGTTCTATGCCGGGCTGTACAGCCAATCCGACCCGGTGACCGAGTTGCTGACGCTCTACAACATCACGCTGACCATCACCAGCACGCTGAGCACCGAAGAGGTGGTGACCGACAGTCTGGAGCTGGATGCCGAGCCGGCCGGCGAGGACGATCAGGGTACTAGCGCAGAAAAGGAGCAACCGGCCGAAGGGCAGGTAACGATCGCCGGGCTGGGAAGCTATGACATGTCCGGCATCAGCCTGCTCCTGCTCCACGAGGGGGACGGGAACAAAACGCTGGTGGCGCTGGCCGCCAGCCAGGAGGGGTTGGGCGCAGTGCTCGGCCGGCTGCCCGGCGGCGAGCTGCTCGATTGCGTGACGGCCGGCGCGGTCACCCTCTGCCCCACCGGCGTGGGCGACGAAGAGATTGAGCTGGACTGGAGGCCACAAGAGGCAGAGGAACCAGCCGATGAGGGCGACCAGGAGGACGACCAACCGCTGCCAGAAGGGGTACAGGGCGACGTGGAGTACGGCGAGACGGTCGCTGGCGACCTGGGCGAAGGCGAAGAACACCTCTGGCGCTTGAGCGGCACGGCCGGGGACGTGGTCACCATCCGCGCCGAGACAGAAAACGAGATGCTGGACCTGGTGCTGGAACTGGAGGATGAGGACGGCGAGGTATTGGCCTCGGCCGATGACAACACCAGCGGCGCAGAAGAGATCCAGGATTACGAGTTGCCCACCAGCGGCGACTATTTCATCCGCGTGAGCGACTTTTGGGAGGCGGGCGGGGACTATACCCTGACGCTCGAACTGGCCGACGGTGACGAACAACCGGCCGGCCAGGCCATCGAATTTGGCGAAACGGTAGAGGCCGAGTTGGCCACCGATGAGGTCGCCGTGTGGACCTTTAGCGGCTCGGCCAACCAGGCCATCACCATCATCGTACAGCCCAGCAGTGAGGGCGACCTGATCCTGACTTTGCAGGATGCCAACGGCGACACCTTGGTCTCGGTGGATGACGCCTTTTCCGGGGAAGCGGAGCGCATTGAAGGACAGCTCCCGGCCGATGGCGATTACCGCATCCAGATCGAAGAGTGGTACGGCGAGGCGATCAGCTACACCCTGACGCTGGAGGAAGGAGGCGAGGGGCCGGTGCTGGGCGGTCGCGGCATTCTGGTCGTCTCGGCCGACGAGGGCGAGCCATTGCTGGACGGCCGGACCAGCGCCGAAGAGATCGTGGCCATCCTCTCCGAATATGACGTGACCCTCTGGACCCTCTCGGCCGACGGCCCCATCGAGCTAGAGGACATGCTCGATTTCAAACTGGTCATCTGGACCTCCGGCGATTATCAAGGCGACGAGGCGCAATTCGCCCCCTACCTCTACCTGAGCGAGGGCCGGCCGCTGTTTTGGACCGGTGTTGCGCTGGGCTTGCTGGCCGTGGGGGAAACCGCCCCGCTGCGCGACCTGGAGGTCGCCGAAGGGGAGACACAACTGACCGACGGCTTGACGGCCGGCGAGGTGATCGAGCTGGCGGGCGAAATCGATGCAGTCGTGTTTGAATACGAAGAAGACGAGGAAAGCGGCACCATCCCTGTCCTTTTGCGCGGCCCGGCCAGCGATGTAGCCGGGGACATGATTGCGGCCGGGGTGCAGGAGGACGGCCTGGATCAACTCCAACTGTTGCTGGTCGGCTTTCCCATCTACCTGATGCCCGAGTGGGCACAGACCCAACTGGTCCTCAATGCAGTCGCCTGGTTTGGGATAGAGCCGTTGCCATAGAGCCAGACCCACTGTGCAAACCGGCCTGACGCATGAACTGACCGACACGCCAGACCCGGCCGCGCGCGAGGCCATCCACGCCGGCATCGTCGCGTTCAACGACGAAACCTCGATCCACCACCGGCAGGCGCGGCAGACTGACACCCAATCGCTGGACATCTACCTGCGCGACGCAGACGGCCGGTTGCTTGGCGGGCTGCTGGCGGAGACCTACTGGGGCTGGCTGGCGATCCAGGATTTCTGGCTGGTGGAAGAGTTGCGCGGGCAGAACTGGGGGCGCAAGATGCTGGCCCTGCTGGAGGCCGAGGCGATTGCCCGGGGCTGTGGCCGGGCCTGGCTGCGGACCTTTAGCTTTCAAGCCCGTGGCTTTTACGAAAAGCAGGGCTACCGCGTGGTGGGCGCGCTGGAAGATTACCCACCGGGACACACCTTTTATTGGCTTCGCAAGGATTTTGCCGACCCGGCATAACTGCTTATCCCGTGAACCAACAGGCTCAATTCATTTTCAAGCTGCGCGGGAACATCGCTCTGGAGGGGGACTTGATGTTGGCGCAATTGGAGTTGGAGGCATTCATCCCCGGCCGGGTCCGGCCGGTCCCGCAGATTGCCGCGCTGGAAAATGACTGGCCCTCGTTCGGCGGGCTGGCCGCGCTCGACTCGTTTGCCCGGCCGGCCGGCACGCAAGCCTTTCTGGGCAGCGGGCCGCTGGCGCTGTTACCAGAACTGATCTGCCGCCTGTCATTCGTTCAGCGCATTTGCGCCCTCACCGACGACTCGCCCGGCATCCGCGCCTGGTTGGATCAGCACACAGAGCAATTCGGGCCGCTGGTGGGCTATCGCCCGGCCGCCGGCAAACTGGCCATTCACGCCCTGCCCCACTGCGCCCTGTTCGAGTTGACCGACGTGGCGGCGCGGCGACCGGCCGGCACAGTGACCGAAGGGCTGGACGCCATGCTGGCCGCGCTGATGGGCAGAACTGGGGATCGCCGCTCCCGCAGCCTGGCGGAATCTGCTCTCAAGGCACAAATCACGACAGGCCATCTGGCCCACGACCTCCATTACTACAAAGCCAAATTTTTCCCCCGCCTGGCCCGTTCGGCCATCAACCTTTGTGCGCGGCAGTTGGGCCCCGGGCCGCACCGGCTGCTGGACCCCTTTGTGGGCAGCGGCACCGCGTTGGTGGAAGCGGCCGCCCTCGGCATACCCAGCGTCGGGCTGGACCTGGATCCGCTCTCGGTGCTCATCAGTCAGGTCAAGCTGGCCGCGGCCGGGCTGGACCCGGCGCTGCTGACAGTGGAAGCGGAACGGGCAACGGCGCGCGTGGCGGCCGGCAACCCATCCGATCAAGCCGCCATCCTCTTCCCAGCCTGGCTGACCAAAAACCGCAGGATGACATCCGAATTAGCCGACCAGTTTGGCCGGGAGATGCACTCTCTGCGGGCGGCCGTGACCGGATGCGACCCGGCCGTCCGGCCGCTGTTCCGCGTGCTCATATCCGACGCCATCGCCCGGCGGGTGCGGATGCGTTTCCTCGGCACCGGCGTCGGCCGCTTTTCACTCACCTTCTCGCGGGCAACCGCTCCGGAGCTTTTCATCCGCTCGCTGCACCGCTACGCCCGGGTGACCGCCACCTTTGAGTGGCTGCGCCGAACGGTGAACCTGCAACTGGCCGAAGCGCAGGTGCTGCAGGGGGACGCCCGTCGCCTGCCTGATGGGTTGGGGCCCTTTGACATGATCGTCACCTCGCCACCCTACCTGCCAGCCTCCAGCGGCCGGGAAAGCTACGCCAAGGCTCGCGCCCTGTCGCTCATCGCGCTGGAGATGCTGGACCCCGGCGACGTGGATGCACTGGTGGACGATTCGATCGGTTCGATGGAAGCGAACGGGGTGAACCTTGCCGCGCTGACGGCCGCCGAGCGCCATCTGGTGGAGTGGTTGCAGGGAGACGCGTTGCGGGCCATCAAAGCAGAGCCCACCGCCCGCTACTTTCTGGACATGGCGGCCGCCTTCCGCGAGATGTTCCACACCCTCCGGCCGGGGGGAATGGCGGTGATCGTCAGCGGAAAGCAGAGCACCTTTTACGAATTCGCCTCCCGCCGGGCGCTCTACGTGGTGCCGGCGGCCGACCTGCTGGCAGAGCGCTGCCGGCAGGCAGGCTTCGAAGTCGAGGCGATGCACGACCTGCAACTGCAAAAGGCCAACCGCAACGCCCGGCCACGCTCGCTGGACGACTATTACGAAACACTGATCTTGCTCCGCAAGCCGGCCTGAGCCGGCCGGACGCACCGCCCCTCTTTGGCACCAAGTATCCAAAAGTGGAGTCATGGCGGCTTATGTCATCGCGAGCCGACGCCAGTCGGCGAAGCCATCTCCGGCCATGTTGGCGGGAGATCCCTGACCTGGCGGTCAGGACCAAGGTGCTTCGACCCCTGCGGGGTTTCGCAATGACACCAACCTTGTATCCTCGATGTTCGGCACTCCCTCTTTGGCAGCCCTGCCGCTCTCCGGTATAATCCTCTCCGCGGTCGTTGCGCTCTGCGTGGCCGCGTTATCTTTTGTAGCCGGCGGATGCGTATGATTGAAAACCCACCAATCGCACTCGTTTTCTTGTCGCTCTTTCACCTGCTGGGCGGCGGGGCGCTGGGTATTGCGCTGCGCGGCCTGCGCGCGGCCGGCCGGCAAGGCTGCCGCACCAACATCGGGCTGGCGATCTGGGGGCTGATGTTTGGCGGCTTTCCGCTGGCGTTGGGGTTGCAGATACCCGAACTGCTGGCAATCCAACTGGCCGAACTGGGGATTGCCTGCCTGACCACCTTTTTCTTCTGGGAGCGCATCCGTGAACTGCTCGCCCGGCCGGAGGTGATGCTGACGCTCTTTGGCGGCATCCTTTTCTCAGCCGGCTGCGGCGCGGCCGGCGCTCTGCTAATGCAGGATGATTGGCTGATGGCCGCCCTCTTTGGCGTGCTGTTTGGCGGGGCGGGCGCCGGCATGATCTACCTGGGACTGCGCCGCGCGCTGGCACCCCCGGCCGACCAGGAGGATGAGTGATGCGGCCGGTGCAGATCGACGGCTCGCACGGCGAAGGCGGCGGGCAGGTGCTGCGCACCTCACTGGCGCTGGCAGCGCTCACCGGCCGGCCGTTGGAGATCAGCCACATCCGCGCCGGCCGGCGCAAGCCCGGGCTGCGGCCGCAACACCTGACCGCGGTGCGCGCCGCGGCCGCCGTCTGCGCGGCCGAGCTGACCGGCGACTTGCTGGGCAGCCAGCGGCTGCTCTTTCGCCCCACCGCGCCGCCAGCCGGGGGCGAGTACCGCCTTGACGTTCGCGAGGCAGCCCAGGGCGGCAGCGCCGGCTCTGCCATGCTGATCGCCCAGACGGTACTGCTCCCGCTGGCCCTGGCAGCCGCGCCTTCGCAGGTGACGCTGCTGGGCGGGACCCATGTGCCGTGGAGCCCGCCGTTCCACTACCTGCGCGACGTGTTTCTGCCGGCCGTCGGCCATCTGGGAGTCCAGGCAGAAGCCGAACTGCGCAACTGGGGCTGGTACCCGGCCGGCGGCGGTGAGGTCACCCTGACCGTGCACCCGGCCGGGGAATTGCGCGGGCTGGATTGGCACACGCGCGGGGCTTTGAGCCGCGTGACGGGCGTGGCGGCCGTCACCAATCTACCGGCCCACATCCCCCAGCGGATGGCCAGCCGGGCCAACAGCTTGCTGCGCTCGGCCGACCTGCCGGGCCAGGTTCAGCCGCTGCGCGAGCGCGGCCCGGCCGCCGGGGCGGGTATCTTTCTGACGGCCGAATACGAGGGCGGCCCGGCCGGCTTTTCCGCGCTGGGCGAGCGGGGCAAGCCCTCCGAAGCGGTGGCGGAAGAGGCCTGCGAGGCGCTGCTCCGGCATCACGAGAGCGGCGCGGCCGTGGACCCGCACCTGGCCGACCAACTGATCTTGCCACTGGCGCTGGCGGCCGGCGATTCCACGTTGACCGTCAGTCAGATTACCCAGCACACACTGACCAACATCCACATCATCCAACAGTGGCTGGAGGCCTCCATTCAGGTTGAGCAGACCACCAGAGGTGGCACAATCGCCATCAAAGGAATCGGATACCATGTTTGAAATGCTGTTTCTCGGCACCTCGGCTGCCGCCCCGTCAGCGCATCGCGGGTTGCCGGCACATGTGGTGATGCACCGCGAGTACCGCTTTATGATCGACTGCGGCGAGGGAACCCAGCGTCAGATTTTGCGCAGCGGGATCGGCTTCAAGCGGCTGGATAAGGTACTGATCACCCACGGGCACCTGGATCACATCCTGGGCCTGGGCGGGCTGGTTTCCACCCTGAGCCGATGGGAGGCGATGGAGCGGATCGAGATTTGGGGCGGCCGCTGGGCGCTGGACCGCATCGAAGATTTGCTTTACAAAGTGGTGCTGCGCGGAGCCCGGCCGGAAGTCTCCATTGATCTGTTCGAGATTGCACCCGGCGTTCTGATGGAAGACGACAAGTTTAGATTAAGCGCCTTCCCGGTCATTCACCGCGGGCCGGATTGCTTTGGCTTTTGCTTTGAGGAAAAGGCTCGCCGGCCGTTCCTGGTGGAAAAGGCGGAGGCACTGGGGGTCCCGGCCGGGCCGGTTCGCCGCGACCTGGTCCTGGAGAAACCCATCACCCTGCCAGATGGTCGGGTGATCCGGCCGGACGAAGTACTGGGCGAAGAGTTACCCGGCACCAAGTTGGTCCACGTGGGGGACTGCGCCGAGACCGACAATCTCTTCGACGCCGTTGCCGGTGCAGACACGCTGGTAATCGAAGCGACCTATCTGGCATACGAAGACGAACTGGCGCGCAAGTTTGGACACCTGACGGCCGCCCGCGCGGCGCGACTGGCGGCCGAAACCGGCGTTCGCCAGTTGATCCTGACCCACATTTCGCGGCGCTACCGGGAAAAAGACGTGCTGGACGAAGCGGCCGCCATCTTTGCCAACACCATCATCGCCCGCGACCTTGACCTGTATCAGATCCGGAGAGACAAGTAGTGCCGGGTTGGCAGCGCAATTTGGCTGTCCTCACGGCCGCTGAACTGATCGCCATCGCCGGTTTCTCCGTGGTTACCCCTTTCCTGGCCTATTACGTCCAGGACCTGGGAATCACCGACCCCAATCAGGTCAAACTCTGGACCGGCTGGCTGTTTTCCGCCCAGGCCATCACCATGGCCATCATGGCCCCTATCTGGGGCTCGCTGGCGGACCGCCACGGCAGGAAGATGATGGTCGAACGCGCCATGTTCGGCGGCGCGCTGGTCTTTGTGCTGATGGGCTTGGCCAGCTCGGTGCAGCAACTGCTGATCCTGCGCGCCATCCAGGGCATGCTGACCGGCACCGTCCCGGCCGCCACTGCGCTGGTCGCTTCCACCACCCCGCGGGAGCGGTCGGGCAGCTCGATGGGCATTCTGCAAACCGGCATCTACCTGGGCGGGTCGTTGGGGCCGCTGCTGGGGGGCGTGGTGGCAGACCAGATGGGCTACCGCGCAGCTTTCTGGGTGACCAGCGCCTGCCTGTTCAGCGCCGGGCTGGCAGTCCACTGGCTGGTGAACGAGCACTCGGCCGATCCGGAACAACTGGCCGGCCGGAACGACAGCCATCTGTGGGATGGGGTCCTGATGGTAGTTCGCACCTATGCGCTGCGGGTGGTGCTGGCGGTCCGTCTGGTGGAGCGGATGGGCAGCCGCCTGGTGGGGCCCATGCTGCCGCTCTTTGTCCAGCAGTTGGCGGCCGAATCCCAGCGGCTAGCCACTATCACCGGCACCATTTCGGGGCTCAACGCGCTGGCGGCCGCGATCGGGTCGTTCCTCCTCGGCCGGGCCTCTGACCGCATCGGGCACCGCAAACTGCTGATCCTTTGCAGCGCCGGGCTCGCGGTCAGCTATCTGCCACAGGCGCTGGTGGCAAACCCGCTGCAACTGGCTATCCTGCAACTTGTCGCCGGCTTTCTCACCGCCGGGGTTCTGGCCGGGGTCGCAGCGCTGCTGGCAACCCACGTGCCGGAAGGGCGGCAGGGCGCGGTGTACGGAGTCAACACCACCATCGTGGCGGCCGCCAATGCGCTGGGCCCCATGCTGGGTGCATCGGTGGCGGTCTGGTGGGGGCTGCGGCCGATTTTTGTCGTGGCGGCCGGATTGTTCGCGCTGACCGGCACTGTCGCTGTCGGCTTGCTTCCACGCGCTTTACCGCCGGGGGCGAAGCGAGTATAATCGCCCCACTGTGAAGAGGAGAAAAGCATGTCTCTGAGAAAAGCCAGTATCCTCAAGCTGGCAACGGCCGCCTACGAAATGGACCTGCAGGTGCTCCGTGGCCAATTAAAGGTAGGGGCCAACGGTCAACTGGAAATCAACGGCCGCAACCTGGCGGAATGGTTGCGCGATTGGGTGGGCCAGGAAGTAGTGCTGATCAGCGCCTCGCTGGAAGATGAACACGAGCCCACCGTGCGCACCTGCCTGACCTGCGGCCGGGACTATGTGGAGCACGAATGCCCGCACTGCCGGGAGTCACGGCTGCGGCTGCGCGGCCGCTAGCATCGGGAGCGCCTTGCTGACGCGCCCCCATTTGACGCTCGATTGCTCCGGCAGCTACTGCCCGGTTCCGGTCAACCGCACGGCCGAGCAGGTGAAAGAGATGATGGTCGGGCAGATACTGGAGGTGATTGGCACCGATCCCGGGATTCAGATCGACATCCCGGCCTGGTGCATCAGCCACGGCCACCGCTTTCTGGGGATAGAGAAGCAAGCAGAGCGCTTTTACTGCTACCTGCGCGTCGAACGGCCGGCCAGCTAGCCGACGTACAGGCCGTGCTGGCGAACATAAGCCGCCACAGCCGGCGGCACCAAGTCATCCATTGCTCCCCCGTGCTCAACTTGCCGGCGGATGGCGCTGGAGGATAACTCGATGGGCGGACCATCCACCCAATCGATCCGCCCCTGCACCCCCGGTACCAACTCTTCCAACGCTCCCCATTCCACGGCAACGCCCGGCCGATGGTACACCGCCAGCCGGCACCGGCCGAGTATCTCGCCGGGCGCGTACCAGCTCCCCAGGTCTCGCAGCGAGTCTTCCCCGACGATAAACCAGAGCGCTGCGCCGACCCCGTAACGGGCCTGGAGCAGCGCCAGCAGATCGACCGTATAGTGCGGCCCCGGCCGGTCCACGTCCAGCCGGCACAACTCAAAGGCAGGCTGCTCCGCAATCGCCAGCGCGGTCATGGCAACGCGATGATGGGTGGGTGTTTGCCCAGATTTGTGCGGTGGCTGCCCGGCCGGGACCCATAGCACCTGGCCCAACGCCAGTTGCGTGTGCGCCGCCAGTGCCAGCCGGATGTGCCCCCAGTGCGGCGGGTCAAAACTCCCCCCCAGAATCCCTATTCGCCCCACTCCAGGACCTCGTCGCCAATCACCACCGTGTCGCCGGGCTCGATGCCCGCGTCTTCCAGTGCAGCAGTAATCCCCATCCGCTCCAGGAGGCGCTGAAACCGGGCGGCCGCCTCGGAGAACTCCCAATAGGTCATCGCCGCCACCCGCTCGATCTTGGGCCCTGAGACCCGCCAGACCGGCCCCTCTTCGGTCATCTCGCGCTCGATCGCAAAGGCCTCTTCGTCCTCCGCCGGCCGGATGACGGGTAGTTCGTCGGCCAGTTCCGGCTCTGGCAGTTCGTCCAGCATCTGCTTGACGCGATAGAGCATCGTCCGCACCCCCTGCCCGCTGACGGCCGAAATCGACAGCGCCTCAAACCCATGCTGTCGGGCGGCCGCCTGTACCTCCGGCCACCAGAGCAGTGAGGTTTCCTCCAGGTCCATTTTGTTGAGCACCACGATCTGCGGCCGGGCGGCCAGCTCTGGATTGTAGAGCGCCAGCTCCTGGTTGATCTTAGCCCAATCGCCCAACGGGTTCTCGCCCGCACCATCGAGCAGGTGAATGAGCACGCGGGTGCGCTCCACATGCCGCAAAAAGCCGTGCCCCAGGCCGGCCCCCGTGTGGGCGCCTTCAATCAGGCCGGGGATGTCTGCCAGCACCAAGGTATCGAAATCGTCCAGTTGGGCCACGCCCAGATTTGGCGCGAGGGTGGTGAAAGGATAATCGGCAATTTTGGGGCGCGCGGCGCTGACTGCGGCCAGCAGGGTGGACTTGCCCGCGTTGGGCACCCCAATGATGCCCACGTCGGCAATGAGCTTGAGTTCCAGGTTGAGCCAGCGCTCCTCACCCGGCTCGCCCCGCTCTGCCACGCGCGGGGCCTGGTTGGTGCTGGTGGCAAAACGGGCATTGCCCCGGCCGCCGCGGCCGCCGGCCGCCACCACCGCCTGCTGGCCCGGCTCCGTGAGGTCGGCCAGCAGCTCATCCGTGTCAGCGTCCCGCACGACCGTACCGGGCGGCACCATCACCAGCAGCGCCTCGCCACTGGCGCCGGTCTTGTTGGTGGTGCCACCATGCTCACCGACCGGGGCGCGAAAATGGCTCTGCCGGTGAAAAAAGATCAGGCTGTTCAGCCTGGGATCAACGGCCAGGGTTACATCTGCTCCCCGGCCGCCGTCGCCGCCGTTGGGGCCGCCCAACGGGACGTACTTTTCGCGACGGAAGCTGATCATGCCGTCGCCTCCGTCCCCTGCCCTGACATAGATCTTGGCCTGGTCATAAAACATGGTGACTGTTACTCTTCCCCGTCCGCGGCGCGGTCAATAGCCGCTTGCACAAAAGCGACAAAGAGCGGGTGCGGCCGGTTCGGCCGGGAGCGGAATTCGGGGTGGAACTGGCTACCCAGCATAAAAGGATGGTCGACCATTTCCGCAATCTCTACCAGGCGGCCGTCTGGCGAGAGGCCGCTGAAAGTCATCCCGTTCTGCCGCAGGATGTCGCGGTACCAGTTATTGAATTCATAGCGGTGGCGGTGGCGTTCGTCTACACGCGGCACGCCATAGGCGGCCGCGGCACGGGTGCCAGGCTGCATGTGGCACGGGTACAGCCCCAATCGCATCGTGCCGCCCATATCCACCACTTGCTGCTGGTCTGGCATCAGGTCTATGATCGGGTGTTGGGTGTCCACGTCAAACTCGGTGCTGTTGGGGGTTCCATCCTGCAACACGGTGCGGGCCAGCTCGATGCACATCACTTGCATGCCCAGGCAGAGGCCTAGGTAGGGAGCCTTGTTCTCGCGCGCCCAGCGGGCAGCCATGATCTTACCTTCAATGCCCCGTGGGCCAAACCCGCCCGGCACTACAATGCCGTCCACCGTCCCCAGACAATCCCACCCTTTGCCTTCCTCCAGGCCGCCCGAAGAGACCCATTCCACTTCGATGTCCCGGCCGCAAGCCCAACCGGCGTGTTTGAGCGCCTCGCGCACGCTCATATAGGCGTCGTGCAACGCCGTGTACTTGCCTACCAGCCCAATCCGGACGGCCGGTTTGGGCGCACGGATGCGCTGCACAATCGTGCGCCATTCATCCAGGTCTGGCAAGTCGCCTTCCAACCTCAACCGGTCAACCACGTAATTGCCCAGACCGGAGTCTTCCAGCAGCAGCGGGACCTCGTAAAGCACATCGGTGGTGACCAGCGGCACGACGGCCTGTTTCTCAACGTCACAAAAGAGCGCTATCTTTTCCAGCAAATCGTCGGCGATGGGATGATCCGCCCGCGCAATGATCACGTCAGGCTGGATGCCGATGCTGCGCAGTTCGCGCACGCTGTGTTGGGTGGGCTTGGTCTTGAGTTCGCCGGTCGCGCCAATCAATGGTAGCCAGGTGACGTGCACATAGAGGGTCTTTTTGCGGCCGATATCTTTACGCATCTGGCGCAGGGCTTCCAAAAATGGCAGGCTTTCGATATCGCCCGTGGTGCCGCCCACCTCCACAATCACCACCTCGGCCTTGCTGGCTCTGCCCACCTTGCGTATCCGGCGCTTGATCTCATCGGTCACGTGCGGAATGACCTGGATGGTGCCACCCAGGAACTTGCCCCGCCTTTCTTTGCGGATCACCGAAGCATACACCTGCCCGGTGGTCACGTTGCAGACCTGGCTCAAACTCTCGTCAATGAAGCGTTCGTAATGACCCAGGTCAAGATCGGTTTCTGCGCCGTCGTCGGTTACAAAGACCTCCCCATGCTGATAAGGAGACATGGTCCCTGGGTCCACGTTGATATAGGGGTCCAGCTTTTGGATAGAGACGCTGATGCCACGGCTTTTTAGGATACGGCCGATGGAGGCGGCCGTGACCCCCTTGCCTACTGAGCTGACTACACCACCGGTACAAAAGATGTACTTGGGCATTTTTCTACCTCACCCTGTTTGTGCTAGATTCTACCAGAAAAACGGTGGGGAGATGGCATCTCCCCACCGTTTTCAACTACGCTGTGGGTATGTGGGCCTGAGAGTGACTGGGTTTCCGGCCGCCCAACTTAGACAAACTGGGCCAGGTCAACGGCCGTGCGCTTCATATCGAGGAAAATCAGCCCCAGCTTGGCATCCTTGCGAGCCAGGACCGTGAGCACCGCTTCATCTCCAACCGCCATCAGAATGACATAGCCGGAATCACCACGGATATACACCTGGTCCAGAATACCACGCCCTAACTCGCTGGCAATCCGCTCGCCGAGCGAGAGCATAGCGGCCGACATGGCGGACACACGGTCTTCCTCAACCCCGGCCGGCAGCGACGATGCCATAATCAGCCCGTCAACACTCACCACGGCGGATGCCTCCACATCTGGAGTGCCAGCCTGCAAATCGCGCAACCGGCTGACCATCATTTCAGTTCGGGACTTGGTCATGACAATTCTCCTTTACGCTGCGGTTATGGTTACATAATACCACAAATCCAAACAGCCGCCAACCATCCAACAGTACTCCAAGATGGCGCGGATTCTACCACGGCGCGTGCGACCGAGCAACAACAACCCGCTCGTGATGAATTCACAAAAGGCGCGGCCGGGTTCTGGGGTATAATAGGCGGCATGAGCCGACGCGCCACCTTTGTGCCCTACCGCCCCAAGACCATTCTGAACAAATCCAAGCGGCCGGACCACTGGTTTTGGAGCCGCTACAGCGCCTACCCCTACATTGGCTGCATGCACGGCTGCGAGTTTTGCTATTGTCGCGAGGAAAAGTACTACCCGTACAATGACGTCAACGACTTTGCCTACCTCATCAAGGTCAAGGAAAACGCCCCCACCCTGTTGCGCAGCGCGCTCGGCCGGACGCCGGTGGACCTGGTTTTCACCGGCGACTATCAACCGGCCGAGCGTAAATTCCAACTCTCGCGCCGGATGCTGGAGGTTTGTCTGGAGCTGGGCTTTCCGGTCTTTGTGCTGGAGCGGTCGCCGCTAGTCTTGCGCGATCTGGATTTGCTCCAGGCCATCAACGAGCGGGCGACGGCCGTGGTCGCTTTCAGCATCCTCTCCACACCTGATGCACTCAACTATGAGCGGGTCTGCCAGATGGAGCAGCTGGCCCCACCGGCCGCCAAGCGCTTTGCCGCCATGGAGCAGATCGGTGCAGCCGGCATCCTCACCGGCACCTGCCTGATGCCCGTGTTGCCTGGCCTGAGCGACGACAAAAACACGCTGGATTCGGTGATCCGCTGGACGGCCGATCACGGCGGCCGGTTTGTGCTGGCCGGCGGCCTCACCCTGGCGGACCAGCAACGCGACTATTTCCTCGGCGTGCTGGCCAACCGCTTCCCTGACCTGCTGAACCTGTACCAGCGCTCCTACCCGGCCGGTAGCTACGGCCCGGCCGGGGGCAGGTGGCGACAGACCGCACAACTCGTCGGGGAACTGTGCGGGCAGGCCAACATCTCGGATCGCATCCCCCGGCCGATCATCCCCGGCGACAAACGCACCCTCAACAAGCGCGTGGCAGAGGAGCTGGCCAACCAATGCTATCGTCTGGAGCTAAACGGCGAGCCGGCGCAGCGGGTGTGGGCCTTTCGCAAAGCGGCCTGGGCGGTTGAGGATTTGGAGCAAGAACTGGGGCTGCTGCATCGGATGATGGGGTTGAAAGGATTGGAAAGCATCCCCAACGTCGGGCCGCAGATGGGCCAGGTAGTTGAGCGTATGCTCAAGAAATGGTTGGCAGAAAAATGAAGGTAATCGCTGATATCTGTGTCACCCCGATGGGAGTGGGCCTCTCCGTGTCCCACTATATTGCCGCGTGCGAGCGCATCCTGTCCGATGCGGGACTGACCCCAAACCTGCACGCCTACGGCACCAACGTGGAAGGGGAGTGGGACGAGGTGTTTGCGGCCGTCAAGCGCTGCCACCAACTGCTGCACGAGATGGGCGTGCCACGCATCTCTACCAATATTCGCTTTGGCACGCGCACCGACCGGCCGCAGACGATGGCGGACAAGATTGCCAGCGTGCAAACCAAGCTGGCAGAGGGGAATTAGCCGGCCGGTTCACATCTCCCAGGTCGCGTCGCCGTAAAAGTCACCGTGGTCCTGGGCAAGGAAGCGCTCGATTTGCGGCCGGATGGCGCCCAGCCGGAAATGCGGTCCGTGACCAGGATAGCAAACCGCGCCATCGGGCCAGCGCAGAATGACCTGCCGCAGCGTTTGCAAGGTGAGGCGAAACTCCTCTGGCGACCAGGTTTTGCCCGGCCCACCCTCGAAAATTGCGTCGCCGACAACAGCCCGCAGGTCTCCCCGGCCGTCCGCGTCCCAGAGAGCGTAGCAGACCAGGTCACCGATGTGACCTGGAGTGTGAACCACCTGCACGGCAAACTGCCCCACCGTTAACCGGTCGTCATCCGCCAGCCAGCGGTCGGCCGGCAATTCCATGCCGTCGAAATGGGGGCCGGCATGCGCCATCACCGGAACCCCTAGCCGGCCGCGCATTGCATCCAGCGCCCCAAGGTGGTCGGGGTGGCTGTGTGTTAGCAGGATGGCAACCGGAGACGAGTCCACCAGCAATTCCAGCAGTGCGGCCGGATCCGCGCCGGGGTCAATCAACACACTCTGTCGCGTGACCGGGCAAACCAGCGCGTAGGCGTTCACCGGCCAGGGGCCGACCGGCCGGTGGCGTAGCTCCAATGCATCCATCTGCTCCTCCTTGGGTCTTTGTCTCGCACCTAGAACTATACCAACCGCCGGCGCACATGACAAATCAAGCAAGGCAGGTATAATTCCCGCACGACATTCATCAAGAGGTGCAAGTATGCGTGTGTTGATTACCGGCGGTGCCGGGTTTATCGGCAGCCATCTGGCTGACCGTTTTCTGGCGGAAGGGCATCAGGTTGTGGTGATGGATAACCTACTGACCGGCGACACGGCCAACATCGCCCACCTAGCCGGCCGGGATGACTTTTCCTTCATCAAGCACGACGTCACCGACTATATCTTTGTAGAAGGGCCGCTGGACGCCGTGCTCCACTTTGCCTCCCCCGCCAGCCCGGTCGATTACCTCAAATTCCCCATCCAAACCCTCAAAGTAGGAGCGTTGGGCACCCACAAGGCGTTGGGGCTGGCGATGGCCAAAAAAGCGCGGTTTCTGCTCGCCTCCACCTCGGAGGTGTACGGCGATCCGCTAATCCATCCGCAGCAAGAAGATTACTGGGGCAATGTCAACCCGGTGGGCGTGCGCGGCGTGTACGATGAGGCCAAGCGGTTTGCCGAGGCGATGACCATGGCCTACCATCGCTACCACGGCGTGGACACGCGCATCGTGCGCATTTTCAACACCTATGGGCCGCGCATGCGGATCAACGACGGCCGGGCGGTGCCCAACTTTATCACCCAGGCGCTACGCGGTCAGCCCCTGACGATCTATGGTGATGGCTCGCAGACCCGCAGCCTGACCTACATCAGCGACGAAGTAGACGGTATTTTCCGGCTGCTGATGTCCGCCGTGAACGACCCGGTCAACGTCGGCAGCCCGCACGAGATGACCATCCAAGAGATTGCCGAATTGATCCAGGAGTTGACCGGCAGCCGATCGGCCATCACCTACCACCCGCTGCCCCAGGATGACCCGCAGATGCGCCGGCCGGACATCACCCGCGCCCGCGAACTGCTGGATTGGGAGCCGCGCGTCCCGGCCCTGGAAGGGCTCCGGCACACTATTGTCGACTTTCGGCGCCGGCTTGGCCTGTAAACCAAGTCGGCACTGACAGAACCTCACTCGTTACAGCCGGCCGAGCGCCTGGTCGAGGTCGGCGATAATATCTTGCGGGTCCTCCAACCCAACCGAGAGGCGAATCAAACCATCATCAATCCCCACGGCCGCGCGCTCTTCCGGCGTCATGTGCTCGTGAGTGATCGTCGGCGGGTGCATGCAGATGGTGCGGCTGGTGCCAAAGGTCACCGCATGGGTGATCAACCGGAAACTGTCAATCACAGTAGCGGCGTCGGGAATGCCGCCGGGAACCACAAACGACATCAGCCCACCCGCCCCCTTCATCTGTCGCTGGGCCAGCGCGTACTGCGGGTGATCCGGCAACCCGGTGTGGTTAACGTGCCTGACCTTGGGATGCACCGACAGAAATTCGGCTACCTTTTGCGAGTTGGCGCTGTGTCGCTCCATGCGCAGCGAGAGCGTCTCCAGGTATTGTAGCGTCAGCCAGGAGTCAAACGGCTGCATGATGGCACCGATAAACTCGGTGGTATTCCAGCGCACATCTTCGGTCAGCGCTTCCGGGCCAACGATGGCGCCGCCCAGCACGGTGGCATTGCCGGAAAGAAACTTGGTGATAGAGAGCAGGACGATGTCTGCGCCCAGCTCCATCGGCTTTTGCAGCGCGGCCGTGGCAGTGGTGTTGTCCACCATCAGCGGCACACCATAGGCATGGGCCACGTCCGCCACCATGGGGATGTCGGTGACAAAGAGCGTGGGGTTGCTGGGAGTCTCCACCCACACCAGCCTGGTGCGGGCATCTATTTCGCCAGCCCAGCCATCGGGGTCGGCCGGGTTCCGCACAAAGCGGAACTGCACCCCGCAGCGCTCTGGAAAGATGGTGGCGGCCTGCTTGTACCCCTCGCCAAAGGTATTGAGCGTGGTGACGACATTGTCGCCTGGCCGGGCCAGGGTAAAGATCAGGTTGAAGAGCGCCTGGGAGCCGGAGCCGGCCGTCAGTGCCGCCTCGCCACCTTCCAGCGAGGCCAGCCGCTCCTCCAGCAAAGCGGCCGTGGGAGTCTTGGTGCGCCCGTAAACCGGGTACGGGATCTTGTCAAACCGCTCGTAGGGGTAGGTCATAGAAGGAACGATAGGGGGCACAAACGAGCGGAACTTGAGTAGGTCCTGAAGCGGCCGCCAGCCAGCGTGGAGGGCGCGGGTGTCAAAGCCCAGCTCGGTATCCGGCCGGGTCGGGGCCTGTTGGTTTGGGTCGTACACCCAGGGATTGCGCATAAAAAACAGGTCTTTGTCGTGGGACATGGTTACACCTCTCAGGAACGGCCGTCAATCCAGGCCTGCTCGCGCTCCACAATCTTGCGAATATCCCGCTGCACATCGGCCGGCAGCGGCTCGGGGTCGTGCTTGGCCAGAATGCGATCAATCTCTTCGGCCGCCTTTTGCTCCATCGTCTTGCCACCCTTCTCCAGCCATTGGGCATACACCCCTTTGTCCGCAAACTTGGAATAGTACGGCTCCCGAAAATAACTCATGGTGTGCGCGTGGCTCAGATAATCGCCCTGCGGACCCAACTCCTCAATCACGTCCAGCGCCAATGTCTCGTCGTTGACCACCACTCCGGCCGTCATCGCGCGCAAAAAGCCGATAAAATCGTTGGCAATCACCTGGGTCTGGAGCGATGCCTGCAAACCGGAATCCATAAAGCCGACATCGTGGACAATGTTTGCACCGTGCAGCAGCGCCGTCGTCAGGCTGATTGCCACTTCCAGGCCGCACTGCTGGTCAATCACCTTCGAGTCGGTCGAACCGCCCAAGCCAAAGACCGGCAGGTTGTAGTATTTGCCCATCTCGGTAGGGATGCCTTGCTCGTCCGCCAACACATAGTTGCCGACCATGGTCTTGAGATTATATGGCCCGCCGTTCCAACCCGGCACAGCAACCGGCGTGCCTTCGCGCACCAACTGGGACAACACCACCCCGAGCAGGATGCCAGCGTTCATCGATGCCATACAACCGGCCGCGGTGGCGGGCGAGTTGACCCCGGCCGCGTTCAGTGGAATGTACAGCATCGGCAACCCCTTCTCGGCCAAGTAGATGCACTTTTGCAGCGCCTCTTCGTTGGCCACCAGCCCGGAGGTGACGTTGATGTAACAAGTGGCAAACGGCCGTTGCTGGAAAGCATCCGCTCCGCCGACCGCCACTTCGCACATCTCCACGGCCGCCTTGCACCCTTCAAAATCGGGAGAGACAAAGACGATTGGCTTGATCGTGTGGTTGAGCATCACCTCCATCTGATAGCGATCGTAGATGTTCTGGTCCACATCGGTGGGCAAGACCATGGACATCACAAAATCGAGTTCCGGCAGGGCGTTTTGCACCGCCACCGCGTCCTTTACATCCTGCAGCACCGGCCGGCGGCGCTTGCCCGTGCGATGATCGAGGATATTGAGGCAATCCGACCCACCACCGTAGTATGTATTGTACCCCCAGGCGCGGATGGCGACCCGGCCGTTGCGATTATAGAGCGTCATCCGCTTGGGTACCACGTTGAGCGCCCGCGCCACGACATACTCGGGAATGCGGATGCGAATGCCATCCGCCTTGGCTCCGCCCTTGACCAGCCGTTGGCGAGCCGTCTCGTCGTGAACATCTATCCCTATCCGTTCGAGGATTTCCAGGGTAGCCAGGTGGATCTTCTCGCGCTCCTGCGGCCCCAACCGGGCATAGTGGGCGCTGTTCATCTGCAGACCATGTGTTTCAATCATCTCAACCTCTCCAATGTATCGTGCTTGGATCAAGGCGGCCGGCGCCAGCGGCCGGCAGCCACGCCACGATTATATTTCAAAGATATCTTCAGTCAAGGAAAATACATCATTTTAACATTAAAATATATCTAGCTTGACGAAAAGTGTATTTTCATTACAATTGCAGAAACTGGGAGCCAGACACCATGCCACAAGCAAATGATGAGGTCACACTAAAAACCAAGGTCTACCGGGAATTGCGCCGCGCCATCATCACTGGCAGCCGGCCGCCGGGCGAGAAGCTGAACGTGCGGGGATTTGCGGATCAGTATGGCACCAGCATCACGCCGATCCGAGAGGCGCTGCAGATGCTGTACCAAGAGGGACTGGTGACCATCATCCCCCACTCTGGCTACCTGGTCACCCAGCTCACCCTCAAGCAACTGCGGGATCTTCTGGCCCTGCGGGAAATCCTGGAGCTGGCGGCCGTGGAACTGGCGGCCGAGCGCATCACCAACGAGCAACTGAGCGAACTGGAACACATTCCGGCCGGCTACACCGGTGACGACGACGAATCATACGACCGGTACACCGACGAAAACCGGCGGTTTCACTACCTCGTCGCCAGGGCCTCGGGCAACCAGGAGCTGGCGGACACCATCGGCCGGCTGCACGACCGGTTGGCACGTTTCATGGTGCTGCGCCGTGCTGGCCAGACCATGCAGGATTCGCACAAACTCATCATCACTGCGCTGCGCGGCCGGGACCGTGCGGCCGCCCGCCAAGCGCTGGGTGTCGAACTCACCGAGTCTCACCAGATCATCCTCGACCGGGTCATCCAGGATGAAGGGGAACGCTGGCGACTGGGCGCGGCCGGTAAGTGATTCTGCCTATTTAACCAAAACTTGGTTGACTTCTATCCCAGGTTGCATTACACTGTAAACCAACAAGCTCAGTCTGGTCATCGGAGTGTTCCATCGCCGGTTGCCCGTTTCGTTCGACTTCTCCCGGCAAGGTACATCTTCCAGCCCGCTTTCGCACGATACAGTCACATACTCCGCTCAATTGCCTGATTGGGATCCATTTGGCACATTTTATAGGAGTGCAACAATGGAAGCTTTACGCATCTCGCTGTTTGGCAGGCTCGATGTGCAGCACGACGGGCGGCCCCTTTCCGGGTTGGAAGCGCGCAAGGTTCAGGAATTATTCTGTTATCTATTGATTTTCCGCAACAGCCCCCATCCCCGCGAAATGTTGGCAACATTGCTGTGGGAGAACAACTCTACCGGCCGCTCCCGCAAGTATCTCCGACAGGCGCTCTGGCAATTGCAGTCCGCTGTTGAACCAGACCTGCTGGAATTGGACCCCGAGTGGATCCAATTCAACCCGGCCGGCAATTGCTGGCTTGATGTTGCCCTCTTTGAGGATGCCTACGCGCAGACCCACGGCATACCCGGACACGACCTTGCGCCTGAGGACGCGAACGTTTTGCACGAAGCAGTCCAACTCTATCGAGGCGAGTTATTGGAAGGATGGCACTCGGAGTGGTGCCTTTTCGAGCGCGAACGCTTTCAGACCATGTACCTGGCCATGCTGGACAAGCTGCTCTGCTACTGCGAAACCAACAACCTGTACGAGACCGGCCTGGTATACGGTACTTGTATCCTGCGCTGCGATCGAGCGCGCGAGCGCACACGGCGCAGACTGATGCGATTGCACTACCAAGCCGGCAACCGCACGGCCGCCCTGCGCGAGTTCCAGGCCTGTGTCGCCGCGCTGCACGAAGAGTTGGGGGTCGGGCCATCCAAGAGCACCATCGCCCTTTACGAACAAATCCGGGCCGATGAATGGACCGCACCCACTGCCCGTACGGCCGTTACCCAGACTGACGACCTTGGTCACATCCTTTTGCACCTGCGGCAGATGCAGAACGCCCTGGCCGACATGCAACGGCAAATCCAGAAGGACATTCGGGCCGTGGAGGCCGCCCAGCGCGGCAGCCCTCATCCCGGCCGACCTGCACCAGCCCCTCCCATCTCCTCATTGCTCTCTCGCTGACGCCAAAAGACGGCGCGCCAGACGCCCGGCAGACACTCACCCATACCCCCATCCGCTATACTCATTTATGGACCCCATGCCGAGGGAGCCCGCGTTTGCTATGAACGTTCTCGAAACCGACTCACATTCCTTCATTGTCCGCATCTGGATTGAGGAAACGGCTGAGGAAGCCGGCCGGGTCACCTGGCGCGGGCACATCACCCACGTCCCCAGCAGAAAACGCCAATACCTGCACAAACTGGAACAACTCATTCAATTCATCACACCCTACCTGGATGATCTCGGCGTGGAGGACGATTGTTAGTAGCTGCTCATCCTAAAGGTGTGGGTGGACACATCTAGGAAATAAATCCCTCCACCTCACCCCGCCCAGGCCCTTGGGCTGAAAAGTTACGCTAGCGATTGGATTGGCAAAAAAGTCAAAGGAGGCAAAACATGTCAGAAAAGATTAGTTGGTCGTTCAAAGCCCAGGTAACGGCCGGGCCATCAATTACGCTTGCTGGCACCATCGAGCCAGAAGCGTACGACAAGATCGAGGTGCCCGTAACCGCCGGAGGCTCTGCTACGGCCAGGGTGCAACCCAACGATTCCGGGGTCCAGTTCCTGCTGCTTTACACTTCCGATGGCAAATACGACACCCTGACCTACGAAGTGGACAGCAGCGGCGATATCGTCACCTTCAATGGCCCGCACATCTTGATTGGAACCGGAGCGGCCGCGCTGCTGGGGGCAACGCAAAAAGTGTTTGCCTTTAACAACGGCGGCGCTACCGACGTGACCATCGGCATCCTCGTCGGCCGCACGGCAACGTCGTAACCATAGTTAACAAGGAGGTATGCTCATGCCCGTCACACCCACTTACCCTGGCGTGTATATCGAAGAGGTGCCCAGCGGCGTCCGCACCATCACCGGCGTCGCCACCTCGATCACGGCGTTTATCGGCCGGGCCTTGCGCGGCCCCACGGACAAACCCACGCGGGTGCAAAGCTTTGCCGAGTTCCAGCGCATTTTCGGAGGGCTCTGGTCGCTGAGCACAATGGGCTACGCGGTGCAGCACTATTTTCTCAACGGCGGCACCGACGCCATCATCGTGCGAGTTGCCAATGGAGCCGCCCCCGCCACGCTGGTGCTCACCGGCAGCGTCGGCAACCTCACGCTGGAGGCCGCCAACCCCGGTGACTGGGGCGAGAACCTGCAAGCCATCGTGGACTATGACACCAAAGACAAGGACGACGCCTCGCCGGTCCTGTTCAACCTCACCATCCAGGAGGTCAAGGATGGGACTGTGCAAGCGGCCGAGACCTTTCGCAACCTATCCGTGGATGGCACCAATGCCCGCTTTGTGACCAAGGTGCTCAAACGAGAGTCGAACCTGGTCCAGGTGCAAGGGACTGTCCCCACCACCCGGCCGGACGAGAGCGCCAAGGACATCAATGGCAAATACCTCCCCACCAGTGCCAACAATGATGGCAGTGACGGCTCGGCCGTGGGTTTTAATCAGATTGCTCTCGCCAGCCTGGCAGATCAGCGCAAGGGACTCTGGGCTCTGCAAGATGCGGACCTGTTCAACCTGCTCTGCATCCCGCCCTTTGAGCGCGCCACGGCCGTGGACGCCAGCACCTGGGCGGCCGCGCTGGCCTACTGCAAAATCCGCCGCGCCATGTTGATTGTGGATTCGCCCTTGGATTGGATCGACCCGGCCGACGTGACCGATGGCACCAGCGGTGTGGATAACCTCAACTTGCGCGACGAAAATGCCGCCATCTACTTCCCCCGCGTGCTGATGGCCGATCCGTTGCAGGAAAACCGGCTGGAGGAATTCGCCCCCTGTGGGGTCGTGGCCGGCATCTTTGCTCGCACCGACGCCCAGCGCGGGGTGTGGAAAGCTCCGGCCGGGCAGGACGCAACCCTGTCAGGCGTGCGGCAGCTTTCGTACAAGATGACCGACGGCGAGAACGGCCAACTCAACCCGCTAGGCGTTAACTGCCTGCGCACCTTCCCGGTGGTTGGCAACGTCCTCTGGGGCGCACGGACGCTGGAAGGGGCGGACCGGCTGGCCTCCGAGTGGAAGTATGTGCCGGTACGCCGGCTGGCGCTGTTCATTGAGGAAAGCCTGTACCGCGGAACTCAATGGGTGGTCTTTGAACCCAACGACGAACCGCTCTGGGCGCAGATTCGCCTCAACGTGGGCGCTTTTATGCACAACCTCTTCCGCCAGGGTGCCTTCCAGGGCTCCACGCCACGCGACGCGTACTTTGTCAAGTGCGACAGCGAGACGACGACCCAGAACGACATCAACCTGGGGATTGTCAACATCCTGGTAGGCTTTGCGCCGCTCAAGCCGGCCGAGTTTGTCATCATCAAGATCAGCCAGATTGCCGGCAATGTCCAGTCCTGAGGAGGTGGCTAAATGGCACAATTCAGCGTAAACGCAAGTCGGTTCGATCCGTACAAGAATTTCAAGTTCCGCGTCAAGTGGGACGGCCGGTACGTGGCCGGCATCAGCAAGGTGAGCGCCCTCAAACGTACCACCGAAGTTGTCAAGCACCGCGAGGGCGGCGACCCAAGCAGCAGCCGCAAATCACCCGGCCGGAGTGAGTACGAGCCCATCACCCTGGAACGCGGCGTCACCCACGACACCGAGTTTGAAAAGTGGGCCAACAAGGTGTGGAACTTTGGCTCTGGCCTGGGTGGCGAGGTTTCGCTGGCCGATTTCCGCAAGGACCTGGTCATTGACGTCTATAACGAGGCCGGGCAGCTTGCGCTATCTTACAAAGTATATCGTTGCTGGGTTTCCGAGTATCAGGCGCTGCCCGATCTGGACGCCAACGCCAACGCGGTCGCCATCCAGACCATCAAGCTGGAGAACGAGGGCTGGGAGCGCGACTACGACGTATCCGAACCATCGGAGCCAAGCTATACTGAACCGGCATGAAGCCTAACGTGACGGTCACCTTGCCCGGCGGACTCTGGCTGGACGGAGTGTGCCATCGGCAGGCGGGGCTGCGGCCGCTGACCGGCGCGGATGAAGCTTTCCTGCTGGAGGACGGCCGCCTGCTGCCTCCGGCCGCGCGCGCTACCGCGCTGCTGGCCCGCTGCCTCACCCGGCTGGGCAATCTGGACTTGACGGCACACGACCCATCCACTCTGGTTCGTTCGCTCACGGTGGGCGACCGAGAGGCGCTACTGCTCCATCTGCGCCGCCTGACGGCCGGGGAGCGGCTGCAGTGCGTGTTGCTCTGCCCGGACTGTGGTGAGCCCATGGATATGGACCTGCAAGTCTCCCATCTGCTGCTGCCCCCATACAGCGATCCCCGGCCGGAGCACGAGCTTGCCGCCGGCAGCAACGGAGATACCTGGCAGGTGCGCTACCGCTTGCCCACCGGGGCCGATCAGGAGGCGGTTGTCGCAACCAGCGCTAGCGATCCAGCCGCTGCCGCTGAACATCTGCTGCGCCGCTGTGTGTCACAGATCGAACCCAACCCGGGCAAACTCCCCCCCGTGGTCCACCAGCAATTGGCTGCGCAGATGGCGGTACTCGACCCCCAGGCCGAACTGCACCTGGACCTGACCTGTCCGGCCTGTGAGCGGCCGTTTTCCGCCCTACTGGATGCCGCCACGTTTCTGTTCGAAGAGCTTGCCGGCCGCTCGGCTCATCTTTATCGGCAGGTGCACCTGCTGGCCTTTTACTACCACTGGAGCGAGGCCGAGATCATGGGGATGACGGCCGCCAAGCGACAGCGGTATCTGGATTTGCTGTCAGAAGCGCTGGGCGAGGAGCGAACCCCATGAGTGACTATCTACTCCGCCTGGTTCAGCGAGCCGCGGGCAACCTTCCCACAGCGGCCGCCCGGCCGCCCTTCCAGCCGCTCTTTTTGCCACAGTCGGTCGCTCCGCGCCCTGCCCCGCTTGCCAGTGACCAGGATGGGCTGGCAGCGCCCACAAGGCCTCCCGCTGGGCCGCATCCACCAAACGCTGACCGGCCGACGGCCGCGGATGCACTATTACCATCACTCCCATCATCACCCCATCTGCCTGCGCCGCCGGACAAGATCCCGCCGATTGCATCCCCTGCCCGGCCGGCAGCCAACGCGTCCACGCCACAGCCGACCGCCAAACCGGCGTTGGCAGCTTTGTCAGCAGTGGCCTCACCTACCCAGCCGCCACCGGCCGCGCCAGAACCATCAGCACCGCGGGGCATCGTCGCGCCATCGCCCCAGCGGCCGGGGCCTCCCAGCGTTACGCCAACCCCACCGGCCGCGCGGCGCCCAGCACCATCGGCCGCCCCCACACCATCAGCCGCCCCGCCGCCCGTTCCGGCCGTGCCAAGTCAACCACCCGTATCTGCACACCGGGGAGCCGACGTGCCGGCCCCGCAACTTGCCATGCCTGCACCGCCGACTGCCGCGCCCCCCTTGCCTCACGTTCACCCCGCCCAGCCGGCCGAGCCCGACCGCCCCGTGCTCCCAACTGCCGAACCGGCAGCCCCCGCCGTGATGGTCAGGCCCGCGCCGCCGGAACCGGCGGTCACAATTGTCACCACCCGCGAACCGGCGGGGCCGCAACCGGTGCAAGTGCACATCGGCGCAGTAGAGATTCGCGCCAGCCGGCCGGAGACGCCGCCCACCCCCGCCCAGCCGCTCCGGCCGCAAGGATTTGACCGCTACGCCATCCTGCGTGGCTGGCAAGACGAGGGGCTGCTATGAGCAACTATCAAGCCATCGGCGGCGTGAGCGCCACCTTACAAACCCTGTTGCGCGACCGGATGGAGATTCCGCCCCTTTCATCTGGGGACACCACCGTGCCCATCACCATCAGCACGCCATCCACCGACGACAACACCGAGGACCCGCGCATCAACCTCTTCCTGTTCCGGGTGACCGAGAACCACTATTACAAAAACCAGGAGATCCCCGGACATGGCCACCCGGCCGCCTTTGGCCGGCCGCCGCTCAGCCTGGACCTGCACTTTTTACTCACCGCCTTTGGCACCTCCAGCGAAGGGGACAGCGGGTTTACCAACGAAACGCTGGCCCATTACCTGCTGGGCAGCGCCATGCGCGTGCTGCACGATTACCCGATCATCACCGAAGAATTGGTCACCGGCGGCGGGCAGCCGGTGCTCGACCTGAATTTGCGCGGCCAGTTCGAGTTGGTCAAGCTGTACTTGGAACCGCTCAGCCTGGAGGACCTGACCAAAGTGTGGACCGCGCTCACGGTGCCGTACCGCCTCTCGGCCGGGTATGCGGTGAGCGTGGTGCAGATCGAAAGCCAGGGGCCGCGCCGCTACCCGCGGCCGGTGGGCGAGCTACCCGATGCCGGTCCACGCGTCAAAGTGATCAGCGCGAATTCCCCGCGCATTGATTCGGTGCTGGTCAAACGGCAGGAGACGCCCACTGTGGAAAGCACCACGCCGTACGCCCGCATCGGCGACACACTGGTGCTGATCGGTGGTAATTTTGTGGATGGGGATACCCGTGTGCTGATCGGGACGGTCTCGGCGCCCAACCCCACCATTGAAAGCAATCGGATCGAGGTGGTGATTCCAGACGACGCCGAATTGCAACCGGGCGCGGTGGGCGTGCAGGTGGTGCGCGACGTCAAGCTGGGCGAGCCACCGGTTGACCACACCGGATTGCACTCCAACCTGGCAGTGGTGATGCTGGTGCCACGGGTGACCAATGCCAGCCTGGCGGCCGGGACGGTGACCGTCACCGGTAGCCGTCTGTTCCAGGAGAACAAACCCTGTCAGGCCATCGTCGGCAACCGGACCATCCAATCGGACGACTATGCCACCTCGACCCCGGCCAGCATCAGCTTTGCGCTGCCATCGCTCCCGGCCGGCACCTACGCAGTGCGGGTGCGGGTCAACGGCGCTGAGAGCATTGATAGCAGGACGATAACTATACCGTGAGCGAAACGGCCACCGCCACCCGCCCGGCCGCCCGCAACTGGGCCGCTTCCAACCAGGCTTACCTGGCTGGCGAGTTGCGCGCGCTGCGCTTGCGGTTACAGCGGCGAGTGCTCTGGTTGCGGCACCGGTGGCGGCCGGACCCGTTGCGTGGCTACCAGGGCGTCGTCAGCGACCAGCAAGCGGATTGGCTACTGGCGGGAGATGACCCGGAGGCCGAGCAGCAATTCTACGGGCAGGACCAGGAAGCGGCCGCCATCACTCGCGCGCTGCAAACGGCTAAAGCCGAGTTGACCAAACTCGTGGAAAGGATGGAGGGGGCCGGCAACCCGCCTCCTTTATCGGCGCTGGCCCGCCTGCTTGATCTCACCGTTTTTGAGCAGCGAGTGTTGCTGCTCTGCCTGGCACCCCATCTGGACCCCGCCTTTGCCCAATTGTACGCCTACACCCAGGATCAGGCCAACCTGACCTACGCCACCCCGCACCTGGCGCTGGCCCTCTATGCCCGCGACGCGGAGAGCCGGGCACAGGCGCGCAATAGCTTTTTGCCGGCCGCCCCACTGCGCCGCATTGCGCTGGTCGAGATGGCAGCAGGATCAGCCGATGCCCGGCTGCAAATTGACCGGCGCGTGGCCGATTACCTCCAGGGGATCAACCGGTTGGATAGCCAGATCGTCGAGCTGCTGGAACCGGCCGCGGCCGGGCCGCTGGCACCAGCGCACCAGGCAGCGGTGGAAAAGCTGCACCAGTGGTGTGGGTCTCAACCGGCCGGACCGCTGGTGCTCAATCTGATGGGCCGCCGCGACTCCGGCCGCCAGGCAGTGGGCGTGGCGCTCTGCGGCCGACTGGGATTGCGATTGCTCCGACTGGACCTGGCCCGGACGCAGAATGCAAACCTGCCGACATCTCGCTTGCTGCCGTTGTTGGCACGGGAGGCCGCTCTTTCCGGCCTGGGCTACTATCTAGACCTGACCGACCCCGACCCGGCCTTCCAGCCGGCGGCGCAATTGCTGGTGGAGCGGCTGGAAGCTGTACTGGTGATCGGCTCGGAGAAGGCGTGGCCGGCCGAGCGGCAACTGTTGGCATTGGCGGTACCCAAACCTTCGCCTACCGAGCAGCAGCAACTCTGGCAGCAGGCTCTGGCCGGCACCCCCCACCGCGTGGGTGACCAGTTGGACAAGGTTGTCCAGCAATTTGACTTTGGTCCGCAGGCAGTGGTGCGAGCGGTGGCGGCCGCCCGCGACCTGGCCCTTTTGCGCTCTGCTGAGAATGGCGCATCCGTCTCCCCGGCCGACCTCTGGCAGGCGTGCCGCCAGCAGAGCGGCCCGCAACTGGATCAGCTCGCCCGGCGCATTGAGCCAGCCTTCCGCTGGGATGACATTGTGTTGCCGGCCGATCTGCTGCTGCAACTGCGCGAGTTGGCCGCGCAAGTGGCTCACCGCCAGCAGGTATACGAAAGCTGGGGGTTTGGCGTCTACTTGAGCCGCGGCCGGGGTATCAGCGCCCTGTTTGCAGGGCCCAGCGGCACCGGCAAGACCATGGCGGCTGAAATCCTGGCCAACGGACTGCAGCTCGACCTTTACCGAATAGACCTGGCGGGCGTGGTGAGTAAGTACATCGGTGAGACAGAGAAGAATCTGAAGCAGGTGTTTGACGCGGCCGAGCAGAGCGGCGCGATTCTCTTTTTTGACGAGGCCGACGCCCTGTTTGGCAAACGAACTGAAGTCAAAGATAGTCACGACCGCTATGCTAATATCGAGGTCAACTATTTACTTCAGCGGATGGAGGATTACCGTGGGCTGGCCATCCTGGCCACCAACCGCAAGTCGGCGTTGGACCGCGCTTTTTTGCGGCGACTGCGTTTCCTGCTGGATTTCCCATTCCCGGATGCCGACGGCCGGCGGGCGATCTGGCACAAGGTTTTCCCGGCCGGCGCGCCGCTGGATGATCTGGATTTCACCGTGCTGGCCCGCTTGGAGATTCCTGGTGGCAACATCCGCAACATTGCGCTCAACGCGGCCTTTCTGGCGGCCGCGGAGAAGGGCACCATCGGCATGGCCCAGGTGATGCACGCCGCCCGCCGCGAATATGGCAAGATGGATAAGATGATGACCCCGGCCGAGTTTGGCGACTATTACCGAATGGTGCAGCCATGACCTGGCGGGTGCATATTGACAGATTGGTGCTGACCGATCTGAGTTTGGACCCGGCCGGGGCAGAGCGCCTGCGCTGGCAACTGGAAGTCGAACTGCAGAACTTGTTAGCAGACCGGCCAGCGCCGGCCGGCCCCCTCCCGGTGGCCATTGAGCAAATTGCAACCCAGCCCGTATCGCTGGGCGCGCTGAGGGAAGATGGCCTGACAACCACGCTGGCCCGTCGAATTGCCGATGCTTTACCCGGCCCAGCCGGGCATGGCACGGAGTTGAGGAAGAACGATGTTTGACCAAAAACAGCGGCTGACCAGCCAACTGGTGCGCGCGGCCGTTCCAGAGCAAAGCAGCCTGACGCGCCCCCGCACGCACACCGAGTTGGACCGGCCGGGGTTGGGCAATCAGGCAGCGCAGCGGTTCGCCGAATCCTGCCCGCTGACGTTGCCCGGGCCGGCGCGCTGCCCTTTTGGCGGCATCTGCCACTCCTGCCCGGCCCCTGCGCAGGCAAAACTTGCCGTCAGCCAGCCCGGCGACCGCTACGAGCAGGAAGCGGACCGGGTGGCAGAGCAGGTAATGCGCATGCCCGAACCGGCCGTCCAGCGCGCCTGCACCGACTGCGACGACGCGCAGATTCAGACCAGGCCGCTGTCTGGGCAAATTGGCCCACTGATCCAGCGGCAGGAGCCCGTCGGTGAGGAAGAGGAAGAAGAGGATGTCGTCCAGGCCAAACCGGCCGGCAACCAGGTTGCACCGGTACACGCAGCAAACCAATTTCCCAGTTTGTATCAAGGCCATCCATTGAGCGCCTCAAGCCGCCGCTTCTTCGAGCCGCGCTTTGGCCGCGATTTCAGCCAAGTGCGCATCCACTCTGACCCCAGTGCAGCCCAGGCGGCCCGGTCGGTCAATGCCCAGGCTTTCACATACGGCCGAGACATCGTATTTGGTGCCGGGCAATACGCTCCGGAGACGGCCGCCGGCCAAAAGCTGATTGCCCACGAATTGACGCACGTGGTGCAGCAAGGGCCCAGGCAAGCAATCCAGCCCACCATCCAACGGCAGCGCCAGAGGGTGACGCTGGCACATTCAGGCCAGTGTGCCGACCCCACCAGCATTGCAGAGGCGATTCCTGGAGCCAAGTCGATGGCCTGGACCACAGTAACCTGGTTTCTTTCGTTCAACCCAAGAAACAGAGCACGGGTCGATGAGCTGTTAAGAGTCAACTTTCGCTCCGACTCGCAGTCCGTCTATGATGCCGTCAAGGACAACATGGTGGACATCTATAGCTACCTCAGTTCTGCGCAAAGTGGGAATATCGAGTTCCGGTGCGAACCAAGCACAGACCCCGAGTGCCAGAACCGCGATGGTTACGTGATGACCAACGAGAGGAATCGCGTCCATGTCTGCCCGGGCTTTTTCGGCGGCACGCTGGAGGAACGTCGCTGGCTCCTGATTCATGAGTGTGCCCATCTGGCCGGCGCACATGGAGCCCCAGAACAGTACTTTGCCTACTTTGGCACGGTTGATTGCACGACACCAGCCCCTCAGGCCAGCGCTTCCGCGGCCCTGGATAATGCCGACAATTACGCGCGCTTTATCTGGTGTCTGACCCGCCGGCCCGACGTGGAATTGCGGCCGGCCGCCACTCCATAGGACAAGTGAGGGAAGAGCGTGAGCGAGTTTGCTACAAATCAGAATCACAACGACTTGCTGGTAGCCAGTGCACGATCCAACCACCAGGCACCGCAACCCACGCACGTGCCATTTGCCACCCAGACACTTGGCAACCAGGCAGCGCAGCGATTTGCCGAATCCTGCCCACTGACGTTGCCCGGCCCGACGCGCTGTCCCTTTGGTGGGATCTGCCACTCCTGTCCGGCCCCTGTTCAGGCAAAACTTGCCGTCAACCAGCCCCGTGACCGCTACGAGCAGGAAGCCGACCAGGTGGCAGAGCAGGTAATGCGGATGCCGGAGCCGGTCGTCCAGCGCGCCTGCGCCGACTGCGACGACGAACGCATTCAGACTAAGCCGCTGTCTGGGCAAATTACCCCACTGATCCAGCGGCAGGTACCCGTTGACGAGGAAGAAGAAGAGATCCAAACCAGATCTCAATCCATTCAGCGGCAAGCGCAACTCGATGAACAAGAGGAAGAAGAGGAGGTACAGGCCAAATCTGCCGGCCCCGATCAGATGCTATCCATCACACCGACAGACCGCTTCACGATCCAGCGGCGCGTGGACCCCGCCCGGGTCAACATCGGCCGGTGCCGCACCTGCATCACCCGCGCCACCGGTGGGGCGTGTACATTGTGGCTGAACTTTAACCAAGATGCTATCCTGCGGAGGTTAACCGGGCCGGATAACGATGCAATCAGTCTTGCCCTTCGTGCCAGCCATTTGCTGTTTATCCAGCGCGTCACGCATGGCACCACGCTATACCACGCGGCAGATCCGTTTACCGTTGCTTTCCGACAAGCCCTGCTGAATCGATTCAACCTGGATATCCAGAACCCTGCCCACCACAATCGCATTCGGCGGGTTGAGAACCGCTTCCAAGGAATAGCGAACCTGTTGCAGAGCGGGCGAATGCGCTATCGATGCGGCTGCAATAGAGAAACAAACTGGGCTGAGAGCTATAATAATTCCAGCGGCAACCCGCGGATGTGGATCTGCCGGCACTACCTGGACACCGGCAATGCCCAAGAACGTGCCCTGACACTCTTGCACGAATGCATGCATATCCTGTACGGGTTGGGCCACGGCGGCGTAATGAACAACATCTACCGGTACGAACAGTTCGCTACCGATCTACCCGCCCTTCCAAACCCAGCTATGCCGGCTATTCCAGCGGCCCCGGCCGCAGCGCCAGGAGGGGCTGGGCCTGCCCCGGCCGCAACTCCCCGCGCCGGCCGGGGTGGCGATGACGATCTGCACGTTGGGCTTGACGAGGATGAAGAGGAGCCCATTCAGGCCAAACCGGCCGGTCGAATACCGACTCGCCAGAAACTTGGCGGGGTCACAAGCGCGCTCAGCGGGCGCGGCCAACCAATGCCCTCAACCGTGCGTGGCTTTTTCGAGCCCCGGTTTGGGCATAACTTTGGGCACGTGCAGATTCACACTGGCCCTGAAGCAGACCACCTCGCCAGAGCCATGAATGCAAAAGCGTTCACCCTCGGCCGCCATATTGTGTTCGGTTCAGGGCAATATGAACCCGGCTCAAGCGAAGGTCAGCGATTGATGGCACACGAACTCACACATGTGGTGCAACAATCGAGTCAATCCAAACCGCAGAGCGAGGTTGAAAATGCCTTCTGACTTTCCCCGCAGCCCCAAATTCCTCAAAGGCGCGCTGGTCGCGTATCAATCCCAATTTCTGGGCCCCATTCCCAACGTCATCGTCTTTCAATACAACCCGGCCCAGCTGACCCGCACCCTCACCAACCGCACCCCACAGCGCAGCGGCGAAACAGGCAGCAGCGGCGCAGCCCGCGAGGATGCTTACCGTGTGGCCGGGCCGCCCGTTGAGACCATTGGTATGTCTGTGGAGTTGGACGCGGCCGACCAACTGGCCGAGCCCGGCACCCACCCCCACACCGTGCTGCACGGGCTCAATCCGGCGCTGGCCGCACTGGAGTTGCTGCTCTACCCGGACAGCACACAGGTGCTTTTGCAACAAGTGTTGGCCTCGGCCGGGACGGTGCAAACCAACCCGCCTGACCTGCCGCTGGTGCTCTTTGTCTGGGGCCCATCGCGGGTGCTGCCGGTCCGTCTGACCCGCTTTACTGTCACTGAGCAAGAGTTTGACCAGTTGCTCAACCCAATCCGGGCCAAGGTGGAGTTGAGCCTTAAGGTGATGACCTATATCGAGTTGGAGCAGGCCAGCATCGGCCGGAGCGCCTATATGGTGAGCCAGGTGCAAAAGGAAATGCTGGCGCGACTCAATCTACTCAACAGCGCGGAGCAAATCGTGGGCAGTTTGCCCTTTTAACGGAGTGAGGCCATGTTTGCCAAAGGTAGCCGCTACGAAAAGGTGGCAGAACACGAACTGACCGAGAGCGACGGCCGGGTGCTGCGCTACAAAGGAATCCGCTTCATCCCCAAGACCACGGCCCAGTTCACCCATGTGGTGAGCCAGGGCGAGCGGCCGGACCACCTCGCCTTCCACTATTATCGCGACCCGGAGCGCTTCTGGCGCATAGCGGACGCCAATCACACGATGTGGCCGGCCGACCTGACCGCCGAACCTGGTCGGCGCATCCTGATCCCACTGTCCATGGAGCGATAGATGCCGACTGGTGTTTCCTACACGCTGCTAGTCGACGGCGCCCCGGCCGACGCCGACTTGCTGGCCGCCGTGCAGCAGATCGAGGTGGAAGAACACACTGATCTGGCGGGTATGATCCGGCTGCAACTGGCGGTCGGGGTCAGCCAGGACGGCGCAGGCTGGAATGTGGTGGATGACGACGCTTTTGAACGCCTGACCAGGCTCTCGCTGCTGGTAACGGCCGGGACCGGCCTGCCAGAACCGTTGATCGACGCCTATGTCATCGAAACCAGCATCCAGTTCGATCAGCCCGGCCGGTCCACGCTGGAAGTGGTGGCGATGGATGCCACGGTGCTGATGTCGCTGGAGGAAAAGATCCGGCCGTGGCCCAACATGGCCGACAGTGATATTGCTGTCATGATTTTTACCGAATATGGCTTTCTCTTTGATGTGGCCAACACGCAACCGGTGCGGCAAGAATTGGACCGCACCACCATCCAGCGCGGGACGGACATCCAATTCCTGCGCCGGCTGGCAGCGCGCAACGGGTTCGAATGCTACGTGCAAGCCGGGACGATGGCCGCTTTTACCGAAGCACACTTTCACCCGCCGCGGCTGGACCAGAACTCCGCAAGGTACGCTGACCGCGAGCATGGGCGAGGCAACCAACGTCAACCGGCTGGACATCCGCTTTGATATGCTCCGGCCGGCGACCGCTGAAGCGGCCGGGCTGGAGATCGGCGGGCAGTCGGACCAGTCGGCCAGTATCAGCAGCGGTTCTCAGAGCGAACTGGGGAGTGGTTCCACCATCAACGGCGGCCGGCAGCGCCGCGTCCTGGTCAGCCAGAGCGGGTTGGCGGAGACCGGCGAGTTACAGACCTATGCCCAGGCCGTAGTGGACCATGCCGCTTGGGCGATCACGGCCGAGGGCGAACTGAACACCGTGGCCTACGGCGGGGTGCTGCGAGCCCGCCGGCCGGTGCTGGTGCGCGGAGCCGGCCGGCAATACAGCGGCATGTATTATGTCGATCAGGTCCAGCACCTGTTTTCCGGAACTGGCTACACCCAGCAATTCCGACTGCGCCGCAACGCCACTGGCCTGACCGGGATCGAGCCGTTTGGCTTGACCGGTTGACCGGGGAAACGAGAACAAGCATGAGCGACCAACCTAGACAAGCAACCGGACCCAGGCGATATTTCGGCAAGTACCGCGGGTTGGTGGTGGACAACAACGACCCTAACCAACTCGGCCGCCTGCGCGCCCACGTGCCGGAGGTGCTGGGCGATGTGGACAGCGGCTGGGCACTACCCTGTCTCCCCTATTCTGGCGATGGCAGCGGCCAGTACACCGTGCCGGAACCGGGAGCCGGCGTCTGGGTTGAGTTTGAAGCGGGTGACCTCTCCCGGCCGATCTGGAGCGGCTGCTGGTGGGGCAACGGGCAATTGCCGGCCGACAACGGGGGCCAGAGCGGGCTCCCCTCGCTCAAGATCATCCGCAGCGAGCAGGGCTTGATGGTCACGCTGGACGATTCCGGACAGGTCATCACCGTCAGCGATGAGAATGGCAGCAACTTGCTGGAGATCCAGGTGATGGCCGGCAAGATCACCATCAAGGGCGCGGTCAAGGCGGTGGTGGAAGCCCCACAAATCGAACTGGTGGAAAATGCCCAGCACCCGGTGGTCTTTGGCGATAGCTTGCTGCAATACCTCAGCCAGGTTGTGATGCAACTCAACACCCACATCCACCCCGGCGAGCTGGCGGCCGGGTTCATCCCAGTCACCCCCGCTCCACCGGTGCCGCCGCTCACCCCGCCCACACCCGATCTGCTTTCCATGAAGGTCAAAACAGGATAGGAGACCAGCATGCCACTCAAAGCCGGAACCGTGAGCGATTTTGAAAACAGCCTGGCCGAAGCGATGGAAGATGCGCTCAAAGCCGAGTGGGCGGCCGTCAAACAGATTGCTTTCCCCACGGCCGGTGAGGAGGATCGCCGCCTGCTGCTGGTCGCCATCGCCCAGGGCGTTATTCGCTACCTGAAGGACAACGCCGATGACTCACTGGTGATCCACAGCGTGGCGGTGACGCAGGACAACGACAACGTTACCGTCAGCGGCACGACCAGCGTTTCCGGAACTCATTCGCACAGCGCCACCCTGACGCAGAACACGGGCGCGGGCAACCGGGTGGAGAGCACCGGCAACGGCAAACTGCGCCTCGAAACGACAGGAGATTTGCATTGAACGGCGGAAAGTATCTCGATTACCCATTTCGGATTGATGGCTCCGGCCGGGCCGCCACCACCGACGCCGACGACCACGTGCGCGACCTGATCTTTCAGGTGCTGTTTACCAACCCCGGCGAGCGGGTCAACCGGCCGGATTTTGGCTGCGGCCTGTTGCAACTGGTCTTCATGCCCAACAGCGACGCACTGGCCACCGCCACCCAGTTTATGGTACAAGGCGCGCTACAGCGCTGGCTGGCCGAGCTGATCCAGGTGGAAAACGTCCAGATCACCAGCCAGGACGAGCGCCTGACGGTGGAGGTGAGCTACCTGCGGCGCGACACCGGCCAGCGCGAGCAGGCCCAATTCAGTGCGCCGGTAGGCGGGCTATGAGGTGAATCATGACCTTGGATGACTGCGCAGCGTCCCTGTGGGACACCCTTATTTGCCAGGACAGCGAGCGCCGCCAGCAGGTGATTGACCAAGTCGGCCTGAACGGGATTGATTATATTGAGGTCCCGGCCGCCACGCTGGATGCCCAGCGCTTTGTTCGGGTCTACTTTCTCAAGACGGACATGGTCAGCACGCTGGACGGGCAACCCGGCCGCTTCCGCGTTGACGGCGGCGTGCGGGTGACCAACCTGCGCGTGCAGAGTGCGACCCAGAGCGGCAGCAAATGCATCATTGTGGAGGTGGACCGGGCGGGCGATTTCTCAATCTACACGCTGACGGTTGACGCTCCCTGGGTGGACCCGATGTTTGCCTGCCGGCAGTTTAGCTTTAAAGCGGGTTGCCCCAGCGATTTCGACTGCCGGCAGGAACAGATTTGTCCGGCCGAAACCGGCCCAACGCCGCTGATCGACTACCTGGCCAAGGATTACAGCAGCTTTCGGCAGGCGCTGCTGGATTTGATCCCCACCCTGGCTCCGGACTGGACCGAGCGCAACCCGGCCGACCTGGGCATTGCGCTGGTAGAGCTGCTGGCCTATGCTGGCGATCAACTCAGCTATTATCAGGACGCGGTGGCCAACGAGGCCTATCTGGAGACCGCCCGCCAGCGCATCTCGGTGCGGCGGCACGCCCGGCTGGTGGATTATCAGATGCACGACGGGGCCAGCGCGCGGGCTTTTGTCCAGGTGCAATGCAGCGCGGCCGGGACCATCCCGGCCGGCACATCGGTGTTGACTCGCCTGGCCCAACCCATCGGGGCCACCATCCCTGGCGCGGTCATCGCACCGGAACTGGGTGGTCAGGCGCTGGCGGCGGCCACAGCAGTGTTCGAGACCATGCACCCGGCCGCCGTTCACCCGGACCTCAACACCATTACTCTGTACGCCTGGGGTGACAAGGAGTGCTGCCTGCCGCGTGGCGCAACCGAACTGGTGCTGCAAGGGGACCTGACGGCTCTGCTCAAGGCGGGAGGTTATTTGCTGTTGGAGGAGCGGACCAGCCCGGTGACCGGCGAGGAGGCAGATGCCAACCCGGCGTACCGGCAAGTTGTCCGCTTGACTAATGTGACCCCCGACAACGACCCGTTGCGCGGCCAGCCGTTGACCCGCGTGTGCTGGGATCAGGCCGACAAGCTGACTTTCCCCTTGTGTCTTTCGGCCGTCACCACGCGAGAGGTGCATCCCTATGAACCGGCCGTCAGCGTGGCGCGGGGCAACCTGATCCTGGCCGACCACGGCCGGAGCCACACCGATGAAGAATATCGCTTGCCGGACGCCCCACCCAATGAGTGCCAGCGGCGCGCCCATCGCTTTTTGCTGGACCGCGGCCCGCTCAGCTTCCGCGTGCCACCGCCGGCTGGCAGCGAAGCGTCCCTGTGGGGCAACGGCACGCAGTCCCCGGCCATACGCTTGTTCGAGACCGATCCGCGCAAAGCGTTGCCTCAGGTCACCCGGCTGGCGGTGAGCGGCACTTCCCCGGCCGATGACTGGCAACCGGTGCTCCATTTGTTGGACAGCGATGACTTTGCCCACCACGTTGCGGTCGAGACCGACAACGACGGCCGGCCGCTGCTCCGCTTTGGCGACAACGAATACGGTGCTGCCCCGCCCGACAAGGCCAATGTGAGAGTGGACTACCGGGTCGGGGTGGGCAGCGCGGGCAACGTGGGGGCAGAAGCGCTCAGTCATCTGATCCGGCCGGCGGCCGCACTTGCCTGGCCCGACGTGACGGCCGTGCGCAACCCGCTGCCGGCCTGGGGCGGAATCGATCCGGAGCCCATCGAGCAGGCAAAACAACTGGCCCCGGCCGCCTTCCACGCTGAGCAGTTGCGAGCGGTCACCGAGGCGGATTACGCCCGGGCGGCCGGAAAACACCCTGATGTCTCCAAAGCGGTGGCCACCTTTCGCTGGACCGGGAGTTGGCACACCGTCTTTATCACCGTGGACCCGGTCGGCCGGGCCGATCTGCCCGCGGCGTTGCAGGAGCGAATCAAGGCCTGGGTGCGCCGCTTTACTCAGGCCGGCTACGATTTGGAGATCGACCCGCCAACTTATGTGTCGCTAGAGATCGAGATCGACGTCTGCGTGGCGCCGACCCATTTCCGGGCTCACGTCCAACAGGCAGTTCTCAAGGCGCTCAGCAACCGGCCGGGTGGCTTTTTCCACCCCGACCAGTGGACCTTTGGGCAGTCGGTATATTTGAGCAAGCTGTATGCGGCCGTGGAGGCGGTGGAAGGGGTAGATTCGGCCGAGGTGAAGCTATTTCAACGGTTTGGCAAGGCGGCCAATAGCGAATTGGATCAGGGGTACATCCCGCTGGGTCGCCTGGAGGTGGCGCGGCTGGATAACGACCCCAATTTTCAGGAACACGGCGTGCTGCGCCTGAACATGCTAGGTGGAAAATGAGCGACTCGTGTGGCTGTTGCCAGGCGCCGGTTCCCCCGACGCCCGAATGCATGGATAACCGGCCGGGCCTTTCGGCCGTCGTCTACCGGGTGGGCAGCTACCCCACCTTCCGCCAGGCGATGCTGCAAGCGATCGCCGGGACCAAAATCACGCCGGAGCAAGGGCACAAACCTATCCGGCCGCTGAACGACTGGACCTCCCGCCAGAGTGACGATTTTGGTATTGCCTTGTTGGAGATGTGGGCTTACCTGGCCGATATCCTGACCTTTTACCAGGAACGGATTGCCAACGAGGCGTACTTGCGCACAGCGGTGCACCGCGAGTCGGTGTTGCGGTTGGCAGCGCTGCTCGACTACCGGCCGGCCAACGGCATGGCCGCCACCACTCAACTGGCCTTTACCGTGGACAAGGGAAAAACGGTGGTGATTCCCATCGGCCTGCGGGCGCAGAGCGTGCCGGGGCAAGACGAGAAACCGCAGAAATTCGAGACGGTTGAGACGCTGACAGTCATACCGCCGCTCAACCACTTCCGCGTCTACCCCCAGCCTACTGCCGATACGCCACTGGCGGCCGGGCGAACCGTAGCCACCGCGCTGGGGGACATCAGCTACCTGGCGGCCGGGGAAAAGATCGTCATCTACCAGCCCGTTCTTGTTCAGGCCATGGCAGGCCCCACCGTTGACCTGGGCCTGGGTGAGATGGCTGACCATGTGAGCAAGCAGGTAAAGGAAGCCCGGCACCGCATTCAGGAACTGCTGGCCGAGATGGAAGATGATTTACTGGAAAAGGCAGAGAAAGCGCCCATACCTGGAATTGAAATCACACCGGTTTACACCGGCTGCGATAACCCGGTCCATGTGGAGGACAAAGAAGTAGCGGACATCCAGCAAGTGGACTGGCGGCAGGAGATCACCTGGGAACCGGCCGTGCGCTGCAGCTTTTCGGCCGGAGCCAAGATCCACAAATGGACGCGCAAGTTCCGCCTTTTTGGTCACAACGCCCCGGCTAAGTTCTTTTCCGTCAGCGTGGATAGCCACAACAACGTGCTCTGGCAGGAAAAGAGCTTTGATCCGTACACGGCCGGTTACGCCTTGCTACAACTGGATGGTGTGTACGACGATTTGAAAGAGAACACCGAGCTGCTGGTGGCCGGCAAGCTCAGAAACGGCGCGGTGGTCCAAACCGTGACGGTGACCGCCGTCGAGCAGGTTGCCGCACAGATCCCCACCAGCGGGACCGGACCGCCCGTCATGCAAGCCACCGTCACGCGGGTCGCCGTGTCGCCGCAACTACCCATCGGCATCGACGTGCGCTCGGCCGTGGTCTACGAACTGGAAGGCCCTCCTATCTCATTGTGGCAATCCCAATACGGCCCCACCATCAGCGGCAATGCAGTCTATGTGCCCCTGTCCGAGTTGGGGTTGACCGCGGCCGAACGCGCCCAGTATCTGGTCTCCGGCCGGCGGATCATTTTGGAGGATGGGGCCGGCCGGGCGCAGGCCAGCAAAATCAGCAGCATCGCGGTAGAAGGAGACCACCTCAAGATTACGCTGGCGGACGCGCTGCAGGATTCGCTGGTCAGCGCCACGGCCACCGGCCGGGCCAACGTGGTGCTCGTCACCCACGGCGAAACCGTAGCAGACGAAGTGTTGGGTAGCGGCGACGCCAGCCAGGGACTCCAGTCGTTTGCGCTCAAAAAGTCGCCGGTCACCTTTGTCCCCCAGGCGGGGGCCAAGAACGGCGCGGCAAACACTCTACAGATACGGGTGGACGGCGTCAAATGGCAGGAGCGGGATTCGCTCTACGGCCGGCCGGCCGACGAGCGGGTCTTTGTGACCCGTGTCGACGACGAGGGCGAGATGACCATCCAGTTTGGCGACGGGACCACCGGGGCGCGTTTGCCCACCGGCCGCAACAACGTCATCGGCAACTACCGGCAAGGGATCGGGCAGGATGGCAACATCACGGCCGGGGTGCTGACCACCCTATTGGACAAACCCACTGGCCTCAAATCGGCCACCAACCCGGCCGCGGCGGCCGGGGGTGCCGAACCGGAGAGCCTGGCACAGGCCCGCACCAACGCCCCCAACACCGTCCGCACCTTTGAGCGGGTGGTCTCCCTGCGCGACTTTGAGGATGCGGCTCGCGCCTATGCCGGCATCGCCAAGGCACGCGCTAGCTGGCAGTGGGATGGCATGGAGCAGGTTGTGCTGCTCACTGTAGCGGGTGACGACGGCGCGCCGGTCGAGCCGGGCGGCGATACGCACAAAAACCTGGTCGCCGACCTGGACAGCCGGCGCGACCCCAACCGCAAGCTGATCGTGAGCGATTACCACCCGGTCGCGCTGCAAATTGAGGCGGCCATCAAGCTGGATGCCAGTTACCAGACCGAGACGGTGCAAGCGGCCGCCCAATCGACTCTGGCTGATTATTTTGATTTTGACAACCTGAACCTGGGCCAACCCATCCACCTGAGCGACGTGTACCGCGTGGTGCAGGAGGTGGAGGGGGTGGAGGCGGTGGAAGTGAATCGGCTGCAATTCAAGAGCCCGGCCGATCGAGCCAGCCACGGCGCGACGGTCGACCCGGTGCAAGCCCACCTGGCCATCTGGCTTGACGAACTGGCGACACTGGCCGCGGCCGATATCACCATCACACTTGGACTGACAGGTGAAACATGAGCGATAAAGCTGTGGACCTGTATCAGTTGCTCCCGGCCGTCTACCGTATGCGCGACGCCGAGCAAGGCTATCCACTCCGTGCGCTGCTGGAAATTGTCGCGGAGCAGGTGGACATCCTCAAGCGGGACGTTGACGGCCTGTGGGACGATCTGTTTATTGAGACCTGTGCAGATTGGGTGATCCCCTACATCGGCGATCTGGTGGGCAACAATCCGCTCTACGAGATCATCCAGGGGCGCCGCGCCGATGTCGCCAAGACCATCTCTTACCGGCGGCGCAAGGGGGTGCTGCCCATGCTGGAAGAGCTGGCCCGCGACGTGACCAACTGGGGTGCGCACGCGGTGGCGGCCTTTGAGAACCTAGGCTGGACCCAGAACGTCAACCATTTGCGCTACACAACGGCGGCCAACCCGGACCATCGCTTCCCACACGCCATCGGCCGGGTGGGAACGGTCAACCTGCGGGAGATGGACGCCGCGGACCGGCTGGATGGGCCGTTTGACACCCTTTGCCACACAGTGGATGTGCGCCCGGCCGATCAGCGGGTCGGCCGGCACAACATCCGCAAGATCAACTTTTTCCTCTGGCGGTTAAGCCAGTTCCCCATGACGGGGGTTCCGGCGCGGCGCTCTGGCAGCTTCTCGCGTGGCTTTTATTTTAGCCCGCTGGGCAACCCCGCCCCGCTCTTTACCAACCCGGAGCGGGAGGCGGCCGCCGACCAGTTGGCGACCGAGTTGCACGTCCCCGGCCCGATCCGCCCGGCCGCCTTTTACTTCCGGCCGGCCGATTTCTACGGGCCGGGCAAAAGCCTGGCTATCTACCGCGGCCCCACGGCCGACCCACTGGACCTGGTCCCGCTCTCCGAGATTGTCTGCCAGGACCTCTCCACCTGGGGAGACCCCCCGGCCGGCAAGGTGGCGGTGGATGTGCGCCACGGCCGGATCGCTTTTCCGGCCGGCATCGCCCCGCGCGCAGTGACGGTGGACATGACCTACGGCTTTAGCGCCGAGATGGGCGGCGGCCCGTACGACCGAAAGGAATCGCTGGCGGCCGGGCGGCGCGGGCTGGTGCTCATCCAGGTTGGCAAGCAGTTGCCCAATCGCACGCTGCAGGATGGGCTGAATGAGTGGGAGGTGACCCACAGCAAGGCGCCAGCCGTCATCCAGATTGTGGACAATGGCGTTTACGGGGGGCTGTTCAACATCCAGTTGCCGGCCGATGGCAAGCTGGTCATCGAGGCCAAGAACGGCTTCCGGCCGGTGGTGCTGCCGGTGGGTCAGCCGGTGCTCAGCGCGCCGGCCGGCGATGCCGAATTGACGCTCAACGGATTGCTGATCGGCGGGGCGCTGCGGCTGAAGGGCGACCTGAAGCTGACTCTGGCGCACTGCACGCTAGTGCCCGGCCGGCTGTTGCGTGAAGATGGGCGGCCCCGCTTCCCGGACCTGGACAGCCTGACGCTGGTGGGCAGCCGCTCGGCCGACCTGGCAGTAACCATTGACAAGAGCATCACCGGCCCGCTGCGCTTGCCGGCCGACTGTGAGAGTTTGACCATCCGCGACAGCATGGTGCAGGGTTTGCCGGTGGGCCATCTGCCGCAGCCGGCCATCGCCGCCAACGACGAGGCCACCCGGCCGGGGCCTCCCACCACGGCCGAACGCTCCACCTTTTGGGGCGAAGTGTACGTCAAAGAGCTGACCGCATCCGAGTGCATTTTCGACGGTCAAGTCCGGGCGGCCCGCCGGCAAAACGGCTGCGTCCGCTTAAGCTTTGTGCCGGACGGCTCCACCACTCCGCGCCGCTACCGCTGCCAGCCAGACCTGGCGCTGGACAAGGCCCCGGCCGCCCAGCACACTGCCATCCTGGCCTGCCTGCGCCCCAGCTATACTTCTACCCACTACGGCGATCCGGGCTACGGCCAGTTGGGGCACGATTGCCCGGACGAGATTCGCACCGGCGCGGCCGATGGCTCGGAGATGGGCGCGTTTTGCAGCCTGATGCAGCCGCAGCGGGAGACTAATTTGCGCATCCGATTGGAAGAGTACCTGCCCTTTGGCCTGGAGCCAGGGATCATTTACGTGACGTGACCAGGAGGCAACGATGAAAGGGGATTTCACACGTTTTACCTTTGACCCAAAGAAGCCATTCGCCCGCGTGCTGAAGCAGCAGGGCCGGGTGGACCTGGACGCTGACTGGAACGAGTCGGCCGCCATCCAGGCATACCTGGATGAGACCCGCGCCACCGACGTCATCGGCCAGTGCGGCGTGCCCAAGTTCGATGCCGGTTTTGGGGTGACCCCCACCCCAGCCGGGGACGACCTGACGCTGACCGACGGCCGGCTGTACGCTGGCGGCATCGTTTGCGTGGCTGAGGGGGACAGCTATGCCAGCCAACCCGACCTACCAAACCCGCCGGCGTTGAACCCGCAGGACGGCCGGGTCGACCTGGTCTATCTGGACATCTGGCAGCGGCACGTGACGGCCGTAGAGGATCCGGAACTGCTGGAGCCGGCGCTGGGCGGCGCGGACACCACCACCCGCCTGCAAACGGTGTGGCAGGTGCGCGTCCGGCCGGGGGTGGAGGAGACCGACTGCGAGGGCGAGTTTGACCCCTGGCCGCCGGTGCCGCCGCTCGATCAGCGCGGCAAGCTCACCACCAGCGTGCTGATCGACCCCGGTGCAGCCGATCCGTGCCTGATCCCGGCCGGCGGTGGCTACCGTGGGCTGGAAAACCGACTCTACCGGGTGGAGATCCACGATGGCGATGGGATGGGGGCTGCCACCTTTAAATGGTCGCGCGACAATGGCGCGGTGGTCTATGCCGTGGAGGACATGCTCCCGGCCGAACCCACCAAGGTGCAGCTCAAGCAGCTCGGCCGGGACCAGGTGCTGGCCTTGCAGCCGGGCGACTGGGTGGAGGTGCTGGATGAGGCTGACGACCTCTGGCTGCGGCCCGGAACGATGGCAAAGATCAACCAGGTCGACGCGGCCCAGCGCGTCCTGACGCTGGACCGGGCGGTGACGGCCGGGACCGGGGCCAGGGTGCGGCGCTGGGATCAGGGCAGCGACGTCATTCCCGTCGCGGCCGGGCCGATTCTGCTGGAGGATGGGGTCCAGATCGCGTTCTCTGGTGCGGATTTCCAGCCTGGCGATTATTGGACCTTTGCCGCCCGCACCGCGACCGGCAAGATCGACGAGTTGAGCGCCGCCCCGCCGCAAGGGGTGGAACACCACTTTTGCAGGCTGGCAATAATCACGTGGGCGGAGGACACCACGGCCGACGAGGGTGAGGAATGGGCCGATTCCACCGTCGAGGATTGCCGGCCGCACTTTCCGCCGCTCACCAAAATTTGCGCGGAGGATGTGTGCTACGACGACAGCAATTGTGACGCGGTCAACGCGACCACCGTACAGGAGGCGCTGGACCAACTGTGCGCCCTGCGCGACCTGAGCCATCACAACAAACATCTGCACGGCTGGGGGGTCGTTTGCGGCCTGCAGGTAGAGTGCGAGGATGACCCGGAGGTGGTGAGCGATCGGGTGACCGTGATCGTGCGGCCGGGCTACGCGCTGGATTGCGAAGGGCGGGACCTGGTGCTGGACGAGAACCTGTCGGTCCCGGTGCTGGAATTGGTGCAAGCCTGGGAGGCCGCCCATCCCAACCAGCCCTTGCTGAAGGAAAAGGATGGCAAGCGCTACGGCGAATTCTCCCTGGTCATCGAACTGGACGCCAACGGCCAGCCGCAGGTAGACGTGCGCCCCTACACTCCCAACAAAAACCCGCTGGAACAGTGGCTCAAGGGGAGTATCCTGGCGGACTTTTACCGCGACTGTATTGCCGAACCATTCAAGGAGTTGATCGAGTTGCTGACCGGCGCGGCCGCCGATGACGACGAAGGCGGGTTGGTCAGCGCCCGCTGGAAACAGCTCATCACGCTGGTCAACCTGCTGGTGCAGTTCCCGTATCCGCTCTTTGGCAAGCACGTTTACCTCTCCGACAAGGAAGATGACATCCTGCGGCGGCTCTACTTCCAACTCCGCGATGTGCTGCAGAGCAAAACCTTTTGCGCGATGTTTGACGACGCGCCCCAGTTCCCGGACTATCCCTTTGAAGACATCGAGATGTCCACCATCTTTGGCCTCAGCCCGCACACCCGTTTGCGAATCCATCCCAGTGGCGCGGCCGGCTACGCGGTGGGCTATGATGACGAGATTCACGTTTTTGACCTGCGCAAGGAAGAGCTGGTCAAGATCGTGGAGATGCCCGGCGGCGAAGGGCTGGTGGTGCAGGATGTTGCTTTCTCGGCCGACGGGGAGCAATTGTACGCCATCGGCAGCGTGAACAACGAGAACACGGTCTTTGCGGCCGCCGAAATCCAGGACGGCGAGTACAGATGGCGACCGGTCACCATCCTGTGTGACGTGGTGCTCAAAACGCTGGCCCGGCCGGGTAAATTCAAAGACCGGCTACTGGCAGTGGGTCGGGGAGAGGAAAGCGGGCTGTTTCTCATCAGCAAGCTAAACGACAGCCAGCCGACGATCAAACTGGTGACTCCCTTCAAAGCGGCCGGCCACCTGGTCCTTGCAGATGATGTGCAGCGGGCTTTTGCCTCGGCCGCCAGCGCAAACGCCCCGGCCGGCGTCGAGTTTGACCAGGTGCTGGAGATCGATTGGAGCAACTTTACGGTCACCTTTACCTACCAGTTGCCATCGCTGGGCGCACAGACCACCGGCCGGGATGACATCGCCGTGGTTCCCTTTGGCGACGCCATCAAGCTGTACGCCGTAGCCAGCGTTGCGGGCAGCGAAGACCGCAAGTTGTGCATCTTCCCTTGGCACCAGGCAAACCCGTCGGCCACATTGGATATGCCGGACACCCAGATTCGCCTGGCGCACGTGCCGGGCAGCGAGTACCTCATCGCCACGGCCGCTGACTGGTTCCTGGCCGGGCTGGTGGAGGTGGCCAACGACACGGTGGTCCCGGTGCTGCCCGGCGACCTGCCGCCCTTTGTCCTGCCGCTGCAGATTGGCCCCATGGGTATAGCCGTGGACCCGAACGGCGAGCGGGTCTACTTCCTCAACGGGGTAAGCCGGACCATCACGGTCGTCTCGGCCGACTACCTGCAACCGACTGCCACGGCCGATCCCATCCCCGGCAACCAGGCCTTTTACGACGCGCTGGTGGACTATCGGGCCAAGGTGTTTGCCGCCTTTGTGGCGCTGATCGGCGGTTTGGTGCAGTACCTGAAGGACTGCTTCTGCCATCACCTGCTGGTCAACTGCCCCGAATGCGGTGAGGAAGACGAGGTTTATCTGGCGGCCGTGCAGGTGCGCGACGAAGAAGTGTTCAAGGTGTGCAACTTTAGCCAGCGCCAGTACGTCAAAAGCTTCCCCACCATGGGCTACTGGCTCTCGTTCCTCCCCATCACCCCGCTTGTGGATTGGGCAGTGGAGCAGGTCTGCTGCATGGTCTTCCCCAATCTCCTGGCCGGTTTTGTGCAAAAGCGGACGCAAGCTCAAGCGGCCGCCATGCCCAAGGCGACCCAGTTGAACGTTGGACTGGCTGCCGTACAGAGCGGCTTGCTGCAACGCAAGTTGGCCGAGACTGTGAGTACGGTCAAGCTGGCGCAGAACGTGACCGGCGATTGGCTAGGCGGTCAGGTCGGCCAGCTCCTCTTCCGGCCGCAGGAAAAAGCAGAGGCGCAAAAGAACGAGGTGGTGGATCAACCGCTGGAAAAGGCGCTGGAAAACGCCGAGGATGCCAACGCGACCATCGAGCGGGTGGAGAAATACGATCCGTCGTTGGGGCTCAAGAACTTGCAGGCGGTCGGCCGGATGCCGGCAACCTTTGCAGCCGGCGACCGGCTGGTGCTTTACGAACAGGATGGTGTGGTCCGCTACTTTGTGCGGGCCGAGGATGCGCCCAAATCGGCCGAGGTGGTGCGCGTGGAGACCGAGGCACAGCAGGCAGCTGCGGCCAAGGTCGAAGCGCTCGGCACATCGCTGGAGGAGATGAAAACAACGCTGGCGCAGAAGGATCAGGAATTGGTTGCCTTGCGCGGGCAGTTGCAGACGCTGGAGCAAAAGCAGGCCACGCTGGAAGCGGCCCCCCCCAAGGTGGCCAAGCTGGAGACGGAACTGAAGGAATTGCGCACGTTCAAGAAGGACGTGCAGGACTTTATGACGCGGATGGGCGGCTAGGCCACCTGGCCGGCCGCGGCCGCGTCCAACAACCAGAGCAGGCCCCCCGATTCCGGCCGAACCATGGCGGCCGGGAGGGGGGCCTGTTCTATCAGGGTAGCTTTGACGGCGTCCGCTTTGGCCGCGCCGGTCACCAGAAAAAGCACCTGCCGCGCCGCGTTGATGGCCGGCAATGTCAGCGTCACGCGCCCCGCCGGCCGCCCCTGGTAGTCGGCCGACACTGCCACCACCGGCCGGTCACGGACCTGCAAGGCGGCCGAGTTGGGAAAGAGGGAGGCGGTGTGCCCATCGGCCCCCATCCCCAACAGCACCAGGTCAAATTGGGGCCAATCCACGCCAAAAAATACCATCAGCTCGTCGGTATAGGCCTGCGCGGCCGCCTCCGGCTCCAGTTCGCCCGGAACGCGGTGGACCTGGTCGGCCAGCAGCGAGACGTGATCCAGCAACACTTCCCGGGCCAGCCGGTAGTTGCTGGCGTCATGATCCGGCGGGACGCAGCGCTCATCCCCCCAAAAGAGGTGCACCTGCGGCCAGGGGATCTGCTCCCGCCACGGCGGCCGGGCGAGCAGGGCGTACGTCGCGCGAGGGGTTTTGCCCCCGGCCAGCGCGACCGCAAACCGGCCGCGCTCCCGCACGGCACCTTGAGCCAATTGCGCCAAGAGGTTGGCCGCCGCCTCGGCAACCGCACTGGCATTCGGAAAGACGCGGTATTCAGTCATCCGGCCGGATCGTGGCCGCCGCAGCCGCTGACCCAGGCACGGCCATCGGCCGCCAAGAAGGCGTCCGCCTCGGCCGGGCCCCAGCTACCCGGCTGGTAAACAGCCAGTGGCTCTGCCTCCGACCGGTCCCGGCCGGCCAGCAGCGGGTCCACCAGCCCCCAGGCCAGCTCAATCTCGTCGGCGCGGGCAAACAGGGCGGCGTCGCCCTGGACAGCGTCCAGCAGCAACCGCTCGTAGGCGTCCGGCAACGCGGCCGCGCCAAAATCGTCCGCGTAGTGGAACTCCATGTCCACCGAGCGGGTCTGCATGCCGGCACCGGGGACCTTGGTCTCAAAGCGCAGGTGAATCCCTTCATCCGGCTGGAGGCATAATGAGAGCAGGTTGGGTGTGATGCGGCCGTCGGCCGGGAGAGGAAACATCAGGTGGGGCACGCACTTGAACTGGATGGCGATCTCGGTGGTCTTTTCTGCAAGCGCCTTGCCGGAGCGCAGATAAAAAGGCACGCTGCGCCAGCGCCAATTGTCCACATATAGTTGCAGCGCCGCAAAGGTGGGCGTCTGCGAGTCAGGCGCGACTCCCTCTTCCCGGCGATAACCCGCGTACTGCCCCCGCACACTCCCAGCCACGCGCGTCGAGCGCAGAACCTTGACCTTTTCATCGCGCAGCGCGTTGGCATTCAGGACGGCCGGGGGCTCCATGGCGGTCAGTGCCAGCAACTGGAGCAGATGGTTCTGGAACATGTCGCGCAGCACGCCAGCCCGGTCGTAATAGCCAGCCCGATGGCCCACACCGACCTGTTCCGCAACCGTGATCTGCACGTGGTCCACATAGTTGCGGTTCCACAGGGGTTCAAAGATGGCGTTGGCAAAGCGAAAGGCGAGGATGTTTTGCACCGTCTCCTTGCCCAGGTAATGGTCAATGCGGTAAACCTGATCCTCCTGAAAGACCGCGTGCACCTCCCGGTTGAGCGCCCGGGCGCTCTCCTGGCCATGCCCAAATGGCTTTTCGATGATAATCCGGCTCCAGCCGGTTTGGCCCCGATGCAGACCGGCCTGGCCCAGTTGACGGATGATGACCGGATACAGCGACGGCGGGGTAGCCAGGTAAAAGAGGTGATTGCCATTGGTCCCGGCCGTGGCGTCCAGTTGAGCCAGCCGTTCCGCCAGCCGCTGATAGGTAGTTGGGTCATCATAGCCCCCGGCCAGGTAGGACAGCCGGCCGGCAAAGCCAGCCCAAAGCTGGCAGAGGCCGGGTTTGAGCCGCGAGTAGGCCTCCACCCCCTGATAAAGATGGTCGCGGAAAGCCTGGTCCGACAGGGGGCTGCGGGCAACGCCGATCAACTGGGTGGTGGGCGGCAGCAGGTTCTCGCAGTTCAGGCTGTGGAGTGCCGGCACCAGCTTGCGCTGTGCCAGGTCGCCAGACGCGCCAAAGATGACGACCACGGCCGGGGTTGCCTGCTGGTTCATGCCTGACCTGTCAGGTACCGTGCGGCCGCGACCGTCAACAGCCCCACCGCCAGCGGCAAGGCATCTTCATCAAAATCAAAGTTTGGGCTGTGGTGCGGATGCACCAACCCGGCCGACTGGTTACGCGACCCCACAAAAAGATAGCAGCCCGGCACCTGGGCGTTGACAAAGGCCATGTCCTCGGAGCCCATCGTGCGGACGTCGAGCACATTATCCGCACCGACCAGTTCGGCCGCCACCTGGCGAACCGTGGCGGTCACATCTGCATGATTGACCACGGCCGGGGTCAGGGGCATCAGCTTGATCTCCGCCTGGCAGTGATGCGCCGCGCACACGTGCTGGGCAATCTCTTCAAAGCGGCGCAGCACGGTCTCCCGAACCTTGGGAGAAAAAGTGCGAATGGTGCCCCTCAGCGTCGCCGAGTGGGGAATGATGTTAAAAGCTTCGCCCGCATGGATGGCGCCCACGCTGAGCACGGCCGTCTCCTGCGGATTGACATTGCGGCTGACCACAGTTTGCCAGGCCAGGACCAGTTGAGCGGCTGCCACCACCGGATCGGCCGTCTGGTGGGGGGCGGCGCCGTGCCCGCCCTTGCCCTTGATCTGGCACTCCCAGGCCTCGGCCGCCGCCATCACCGGCCCAGCGGCTGCGCCAACCTGCCCCAAAGGCAGATCGTTCCACAGGTGCGCCGCCAGGGCGACGTCCGGCCGGGGGCCATACTGATCCAGCACGCCCGCCTCAACCATCGCGGCCGCGCCGTTCATCCCTTCCTCGCCGGGCTGGAACATCAGTTTGACCGCCCCGCTCAATTGATCACGATGGCGAGCCAGCAAGGTCGCCACGCCCAGGCCAATGGAAACGTGCCCATCATGGCCGCAGGCATGCATCAGCCCGTCGTTCTGGGAACGGTACGGGACGTCGTTTTCCTCTTGCAGGGGGAGGCAATCCATATCAAAGCGGAGCAGCACCGTGGGGCCAGGCCGTCCGGGTGCCAGCAGGCCCACCACGCCGGTTTGGGCCACGCCGGAATGGACCACGTAACCCAGCCGCTCCAGTTCGGCCGCCACCACCCCGGCCGTGCGATACTCCTGAAACCCAATCTCGGGATGCATGTGGAAATCGCGTCGCCAAACAACCAACCGATCGCGCAGGCCATCCGCTTCTGCCCGCCAGTCGACTCCCAATTCGTTCATCGCAAGATAATTCGCTTATACTGTTCGGCGTACCGGCCGTCGTCCTGCAGGGCTCGCCCTCGCACCCGACTCATTTGAGCCTCGGGGTCAGTCAGCTGGCTGCGGTGCTGCCGGATGGCCGCTATCTTCTGCTCGATAAAATCCGTTATGTCAACACCATGGTTGGGCTGTTCGGTTCCCGTCAGCCAGACCTCGGCCGGGGTGTGCGGCGCTAGCCCCTCCACTTGCTGCAGTTCGGGAAAGTAGCGGCCGTTGCCAGCCGCTGGAAAGACGGCCGCCAGCACCGCTTCACCGATAGCCCGATGGTCCGAGTGGTTAATCCGCCGGTCGCCCATCGCCTGGCGCTGAGGGTCATTGGTGACAATGATGTCCGGCCGGAAAAGGCGGATCGCGCGCGCCAACTGGCGGCGCAATGCCAGATCGGGCGCCAAGGCACCATCACGGTGCCGCATAAAGACCACCTCCCTGGCACCAATCACGCTGGCGGCCGCCATCTGTTCGGCCTCCCGCCGGGCTATCAACTGTTCGACAGAAAGCGAGTTATCGTTGCCCCCTTTGTCCCCGCTGGTTGCCAGCAGATAACGGACCTCCAGCCCCTCCTGGACCCAGCGCGCCAGCGTCCCGCCACAGAAAAAGTCGGGGTCATCCGGGTGCGCCATCATCACCAGAACTTGGCGCAACGATTCGGTCATTCCTGTGCATCCTGCCGGCCGCGTGGGTTGGAACGCCGTCGGCGCCGGGATGGCTTCCTGCCACTTTTCTGCGGCTTGGGCTCCTTGGGTGCAGCCGGCCGGTCATCTGTGCCCTTGCCCGGGGGCTGCTGCGAGCGCGGAGCGCGCCGGTCCCTTTTCCTGTCCTGTTTCGGCTTGGCGCGGGGTTGCTCCCTGGCTGGCCGCTCTGCTTCCTCAGGCTCGTCTTGCCCGGCCTTTTCAGGCAGCCAGGATGGCCAGGGGACATCCTTGGTCGGCGGGGTAGTGAATTCTTTTTTGCCGATATCTTCCCGCAGCACGGTATGGCGCGCCCCCTCTACATCCACCACTATCTCCCCGGCCAGGGTGCGAACCTCCACCACCCGGCCCCTGCCATAAGGAGTAACCACATCTTTGCCACGGCGGGGCAACCCCTCGGCCGCTTCCGAATATTGGTCGAACTCGTAGGCCAAGCAGCAGCGCAACCGGCCGCAAACCCCTGTGATCTCACTGGGCGTGAGGGAAATGTTCTGCACCTTGGCCATGCGAATGGACACCGAGTTGAACTTGGTGAGAAAGCGGGCACAGCAGCGCTGTTCCCCACAGGCACCCAATCCATCCAGCATTTTCGCCAGGTCGCGCGGGCCAACCTGGAACAGATCGACCTGTGTCCGCAAAGCGCGCCGCAATTCCCGGTGCAGCGCTCGGACGTCGGACCGCTTGCGCTCCGTGGTGTAAAAGATGGTGACCTGCGAGCCGTCAAAGTTGTACTCTGCTCGGACGAACTTGTAGTCCGTGAGTCCCAACTCTTGCGCCTTGTCCACACAAGCTACCAGAGCGCTATGCGCCTTGGCATCCCATTGTTGCTGCTGAACCAAGTCCTGCGGAGAGGCACGGCGCTCAATGGGTTTGTAGGAGCGACTATCAAGCTGCTCCTTGGGCACGTATCCGGTGATGATACCCAATTGCTTGCCCCGGCTGGTCCGGACCACCACGCGATCACCCGGCTGCAGGTCGGCTATGCCCTGCGCGTCAAAGTGATATTGCTTGCCCACGGGGCCAAATTGGACCCCAACGATTAGCGATGGCATGCTATCACACAGCAGATGGCATACAGCACAGCGCTAACCCGGCCGGCTTCCATCAAAAGCCAGCACGCTGATGCGCGCCGCCACCTGATTGGCAATTTCGCGGAAAGCGCGGCCGGCCGGCGAATCCGGCGCAGAAACCACGGTCGGGGTGCCCGCATCACCGCCAACCCGCACCTGCGAGTCCAGCGGAACCTGCCCCAACAACGGCACACCAAACTCGTCCGCCAACTGGCGGCCGCCGCCCTGCCCAAAGAACTCGCCACTCATGTTCTCGATCACACCCAACACCGGCACTTCCAGCCTGGCAAACATGGCCAGCCCTTTGCGGGCATCACTGAGCGCCACGTTTTGCGGCTGGGTGACGATTACCACGCCGGTGAGCGGGACCGACTGCGCCAGCGAAAGTTGCGCGTCGCCCGTGCCTGGAGGCAAATCGATGACCATATAGTCCAGCTCGCTCCAGGCCACATCGGAAAACAGCTGCCGGATGGCGCTGTGCAGCATGGGGCCGCGCCAGACCAACGGCTCATCGGCCGGGACCAGGAACCCCATCGACATCAACTGGACACCCATGGCTTCGGCCGGGGTAAGTTTGTCCTCGGCCGGTGCGGGCAGTTCAGTCACCCCCATCATCATGGGAATGTTGGGCCCCAGGATATCGGCATCCAGCAAGCCCACCCGCGCGCCGGTCTGTGCCAGGGCCACAGCCAAATTAACGGCCACGGTGGATTTTCCTACCCCACCCTTGCCGCTGGAAACGGCAATGGTGTTGCGCACCGGGATGGAAAGCTTGCCCATAATCCGGCGGTCGGTCGTCACCCGGGAATCCATCTTGATCTCTACCTCTTCCACGCCTGTCAGGCGCATGACTGCCTGACGCGCGTCTCCCTCGATTTTGCCCTTCAGGGGGCAGGCGGGAGTGGTGAGCATGATGGTAAAGCGAACCCGGCCGCCGTCCACCTCCAGGTTGTCAATCATGTTCAACGAAACCAGATCTCGGTGCAGTTCTGGCTCCATGACCGTGCCAAGAGCACGCAAAACCTGCTCTCGGTCAATTCTATCTTTCACTATCTATCCTTTCCAAACCTCTTGATAACGCAACGGCCGCCCTCCTTACCTCGAGGGCGGCCCCGCGTTCAGATCTAAGCTACTCGGAACGGCGCTCGGCCGCCGAGGCTCTTGGGTTTACTCTTTGGCGGCCTTGGCCTTGGCGGCGGCCGCCTTTTTGGCTTCCAGTTCAGCCCTGGCCTGTACTTCGGCCGCATAGTAAGTCGGCCGAATCTTGGCGTAATATTCTACCGGCTTGCTCAGTCGCTTGATGTCATGGATATGCGAGACCGTCCGGTCGTAATCCGCCAGTTCAAAATCGTGGTCCATCTTGATGGCATCGAACGGGCAGTATTCCGCGCAGGAGCCGCAGTTCATGCAGATGTCAATGTCGATGTAAAACTCGGCCGGCTGCTTGAGCGGCTTGCCGGATTCAGGGTCGGTCGCCCGCACAATCCAGATACACTGTGGGGGGCACGCCTTGGAGCAGATACCGCAAGCGGTGCAGCGATGCTCCGGGTTTTCCGCGGTCCCTTCGAACACCAGGAAAGGGACAAAACGGAATCGCTCCTGGGGCGGCAACACCTCGTCCGGGTATTGCACGGTAAACACCCCACGAGCCTGGGCGCTCTGCCGGATGGGAAGCACCTCTGGCGTGTACCGTTTGTTCCCCAGCCACAGAAACCCGTATTTAAAGTCATCCAGATAGGTGTTGACGAAATGCTTCAGTGTAACGCTCAAGCCCTTGAGAATTCCCAGTCCGTACATTAGCGGTCCACCTCTCCCAGAGTAATGTCGATGCTGCCCAGGATGACCACCACATCTGCAATCTTGTGGCCCCTGCACATCTCTGCCAGCGTCGTCAGGTTGATCATGCTGGTTGAGCGCACATGATACCGCCAGGGGTTCGACCGGCCGTCGCTGACCAGATAGAACCCCAGTTCGCCCTTGGGGGCCTCAATCCGGTGGTATGCCTCGCCCGGCGGCACTTTGAGGGTCCAGTTCTTCTTGCTGGTCTGAATCGGGCCGTCGGGAATCTGGTTCATTGCCTGCTGCAATATCCGCAGGCTCTGGCGCATTTCATCGAACCGGATCATAAAACGGTCATACACGTCCCCATTGTAACGCACCGCTACGTCAAAATCAAAGCGGTCATAAATGGAATAGGGTTCTGCCCGCCGCAGGTCGTACGGGACGCCGGATCCCCGCAACAACGGCCCGGTGGCTCCCAGCGCAATCGCCCTCTCTGGCGGAAGAATTCCAACGCCGATCGACCGGGCGCGAAAGATCTCGTTGCCCACGACCAGCCGCTCCAACTCATCCACAAAACGCGGCATGCGATCAAAGATCACCGGCCGCGCCTTCTCCATCCAGCCATCCGGCACGTCCTCTGCCACGCCGCCCGCCCGCATATAGTTGCACATCATGCGGGAACCGGACGCCATCTCAAACAGGTCAAGGATCAGCTCACGCTCGTTAAAACCATACACCACCGGGGTGAAAAAGGCCCCTACATCGTTCCACAGAAAGCCAATGGCCAGCATGTGATTGACGATGCGTGTCAACTCGGCCATGATGACGCGCAGGTATTCTGCCCGCTCCGGCGGCCGGGCATCAACCAACTTTTCCAGCGCCAGGATATAACCCAGGTTGTTGGACATGGAGCAAATATAGTCCAGCCGGTCCGTGTAGGGCGTGATCTGGGGGAAGGTACATCGCTCGCCAATCTGCTCGTGATTGCGGTGCAAGTAGCCAAAGACCGGCATCAGGTCAACAATCGTCTCCCCGTCCACCACCGCAACAACGCGCAACACACCGTGTGTGCTGGGATGCTGCGGCCCCAGGTTGATGACCAATGTCTCGGTATCCAACTCATCGGACTGGGCCTTGCGCTCCAGTGTCTGGTAAACTGAAAGCTGGGCAATATCCTCTGTCCACTCGTCTGGGTCGAAATCCGGTGGGTATTGCACATTCTTGCCAAACGGATTGCGATCCTCGACACGGGAAACATGCCCCTCGGGATGGCGGCTGGAAAAGGGCTTGTGTTCCTCTTCAAAGTACGGCTCTTTCCAATCCTTGCGCAGAGGAAAGCCGTGGAATCCTTCCCAGGTTAAAATACGCTGCAAGTTGGGATGGCCCTGATAGCGGATGCCAACCATGTCGTACGCTTCCCGCTCCTGGAAGTTGACGGACGGCCAAACCGAGATCAGCGAGGGCACTTCTGGGTTGTCGCGGGCTACCTGCGCTTTGAACACCAATGCGCTCCCGGCGGCCTCCATGCTGTACGCATGATACACCGATTCCAACAAGCCGTCGTTGATGTAATCCACGCCAGTGACACTCGACAAATAGCCAAAGCCCAGCTTGTCCCGCATAAAGGTCGCCGCTTCCAGCAACGTGTCCGCGTCAACAATGACGCCCTCGTACCCTTCCCGGCCGTCGGGCTTGACCTTGCCGGGGAATTCTTGCTGCAGCAACTGGTAGGCCTGCTCTATTGCATTGGTCTCCAGCTCGGAGGCTTCCGCTTCAACATGCAAGTTTTCGCTCATGGGGGGACCTTCTCCTCTATTCGCTGTCGGTCTCGGCGGCCGCTGCACGCGCCTTGGCAGTTTCGGCCTTGATGAGGGGAATCTGGCGCGGGTCAAAAATATCTGGCCCCAGGACGGGCACAGGGATAACCTCGCCCTGGCCGCGGTTCTGGTACCAGGTGTATTCCTGGCGCGGCTGATTCTCGATCTTTTCGTGCAGCTTGATAAACCCGTAGATCAAAGCCTGCGGCGTGGGGGGGCATCCCGGCACATAGACATCCACCGGGACGTACTTGTCAACGCCAGAGACAACGCTATAGCCCTCTTTGAATGGCCCGCCACCGCTGGCACAAGCACCCATCGCCAGTACGTAACGAGGCTCCGCTATTTGGTTGTACAGACGCACAATCTGCGGCACCATCTTTTTGGTGACCGTTCCAGATACAATCATCAGGTCAGCCTGACGCGGGCTGGCGCGCATGACCTCCATGCCAAAGCGGGCAAAGTCAAAGCGCGAGGTAGCCATGGCGACCATCTCAATGGCACAGCAGGCCAGGCCGAACATCATGGGCCAGACGGAGCGGGCTCGGCACCAGTTGTAAAACTTTTCCCAGGTGGCGAGGGTTACCGTTCCCTTGAGATCATCAGGCACAGGGATATTGGGATGCGAAAGCTCATCTGTCATTAGTGTTCCTATCTCCTGTCAATTTCGGGGGGACCAGTCTTGTGATCAAGGCCACATCACTTGTATTTGACACCAAGTCTTTGGGGTTGAGTACCCCAAGAGCGGCAGTAATGATACACCAAACGTACAAATCCAGCAACACAACAACAGACTTGAGCAATCGTCCTGCAGACCGGCCGGGACCGCACCGTGCAGGATTCAATTCAGCTCACTCAAAAAAGTGCCAGGCACCGACCTTTGGGTATAATAATCGCTGGAGGAATTTACGCAACGTCATGCATCACATTTTGCACATTATCTTTGACGCAATTTCATGGGAGACCAGATGACCAGCCGCTGGCTTGGCTTGCTGTTGGTGATCGGCCTGATCTTGCTGTTGGGATTGACTGCCAACCCAATCAGCATCACGACTGCTCTGGCACGAGGCGACGCGCTGCTAGCCTCCGGCCGCCCGGCGGAGGCACTGCAACAGTACCGGCAGGCGGCCGAACACGCGGACGGCATTGCACCGGCAGCCGTGCGGATCGCTCAGGCCCAACTGGCATTGGCCCAACAGGGGCCAAGCGACCCGGCCGCATTCGAAGCCGCCCGCCTGGCCTGGCTAGCTGCCATACCCTACGAAGGATTTAGCCCGGCCGTCCGGCGCGGGCTGGCGGAGACCTCCCTGGCTCTGGGGGATACCTTGGCCGCGGCCGAGCAGTGGGCACTGGCCTACGCGGCCGAGCCGGCCGAGCCGTCGCTCTGGCGCGAGCTGGCTCCTGCGCACCTCCACAAAGGAGAGTGGCCGGCCGCTGCTCATGCTTACGCAGCCATCGCACAGGCGGATCCGGAAAACACCGAGGCGCACTGGTGGGCCGGTGTGCTGTTGCTACCATCAGAGCCAGAGCTAGCGCGGGGCCACTTGATGCTGGCACGGAACAATCCCCTCTTCCGGCAACACTGCGACCTGCTGCTGGAAAACCTTCACGAACTGCGGGATGTCACCGAGCCGGCCCACCTAGCCGGCCGGATTGGGGTGGCCTACCTGGAGATTGGCGAGCCGGCCCTGGCGTTGGAACAGTTTCAGGTCGCGCTGGCGATTGAACCCGGCTATGCCGACGCCTGGGCCTATCTGGGAACGTCCCAGAACCTGTTGGGGAAAGATGGCCGGGCTGCGCTGGCCCGCGCCATCGAACTGCAACCTGAGAACCCGCTGGCCCACAGCCTGATGGGGCGTCACTGGCTGGGCGCAGCCCGGCCGGACCTAGCCCGGCCGGAGTTCTTCCGCGCCTGGGAGCTAGCCCCCAACAACTCGGCCCACGCGGCCGATGTGGCGCTGACCTACGAACTGGAAGGCGACCTGGCTTCGGCCGAGGCGTGGTATCAAGCCGCCATCCGCCGGGCGCCGAGCGAGCCGGCCTTCTGGCAACTGCTGGCACGCTTTCACCTGGAGGGGCTGCGAGACGTGGAAGGCGGGCTACTAGCGGCACAAAAAGCGGTGGCGCTGGCACCCCAGGATCCGGCCGCATTGGATATGCTGGGTTGGGCCCAACTGGCAGCCGACCAGCCGAGGTTGGCAGAGACCAATTTGCTGGCGGCGCAGCGCGGCAACCCCGCCAACCCGGCCGTCCATTTTCACCTGGGTGAATTGTATGCTAGCCTGTCAAAGTGGCGGGAAGCAAGAGCAGCCTTTGAGCAGGCTATTGCGCTGGACCTATCCTGCCGGGCATGCAGCACCCCACAGCTCGGCAGCTACGCCAGGTTGGCGCAACGAGCATTGGATCAGGCTCCCCCCTAAACTCGTCCGTGGCCCCCTATCCACCGGCCCTGGCTGCCGACGCGCCATTGTCCTTCAGCCAGTTTAGTGCGTTCAACAGGATGGACGAGTCAACATGCACGACCACTCCCCACAAACGGGGTTGCTCCGCCAACTCGAATATCCCTTTGAGGCTCACCGAAAGAAACTGACCGGCCTCAGCCCGGTTCCACAAAAAGATGATCGGTCGAGGCCCCACCTTTTTGATGTGGCGCGAGAGCATGAAATGGGCTGGATTGTCTTGCGCAAAGAGATGAGCCGGCTGCAACCCCTCCTGCGCCACGCCGGTGACAATTATCCCGGTTATCGCTGGTACGCCGGCCGCCATCACCATAGCCGGCCCGGCCGCAAAAGCCCGCGCCACCAGATAGAGCGGTTGGTCCATTTGCAGCGCCAACGCCCGGCCGTCCGCCCACAAATCCTCTGGGGTGGCAGGACCCGCTAGCAGTAGATAACGCACCAAATCCCCACCATACACTGTGTACCCCGCATCCGCAACCTCGCGACAAAGAGCATCGTCGCCACGGTTAAAGCTGGTGTATTGGGAAAAATAGAGCACATTGCCCTTGCTCGCCCCCACCGAGTTATAGCAATACAGCTCCAACAGCACGCCCGGCCGCAACGGGATGGTGACCAGCCGATTTGCGCCGCCCAGGTCCGCAAAGCCCAACGGGCGGAAGACCACGTCGTGGCCAAACCGCTCCTTGGCCCACTCGTGCGCCGACCGCAGGTCGATTTCAAATCCTTCCGGGCTGGGGATGCCATCGCTTTCGCCGGTCCCTCGCAGGTCAAAGGTCAAATTCACCATGCGCGAGCGCTCACCCGTGGCTATCGTATCGCGCCGAGCCAGAGTCAGCACGCTGCCGCGGGTGAGCGGGTACTTGGGCAACCACACCTGCACCACCTGCACGTTCCTATCCGGCATGCCGGCCGGGCGCACCAGAGTGGCCTCCAGCGCCAAGCCATCGTCAGTCAAAATACCAAAAAACTCTTCTTTGATAGCTGTTCTATCCAACATAGACAAACTCGGCTGCTAGGGTAACAAGGTCAACAATGCAAACAGAACGCGGCTCTACGTAACGGCCGCCCAATGCGCCAGGGTTGATGACGCGGGTAGTGTCTATCTGCTCATCGCGGTGCGCGTGTGTGTGGCCGTGCAAAACTAGATCATATGCACCACTGCCGATCATCGCATCCAGTAGGTCAAGGTCGTGCCCGTGACAGACCCCCACCCGCACCCCGGCCAGAATCGCCTCATAGGTAATGTCAATGTAGAGTGGGCCCGGCACCTGCGCCACCGCCCGATCCAGTTCCCCCTTGTCGCGGTCCAGGTTGCCGTACACAAAAACTGTGTCCCAACCCTGGAAAAGTTGAACCACGGCCGGCCTGTTCACATCGCCACAGTGGACCAGTTTGTCCGCCCCCCAGGCACGAAAGGCCGCCAGGGCAGCGCGAGTTCTGCTAATCTCGTTGTGGGTGTCAGAAAGAATGCCCAGCTTCATGATTCAGTCGGCCGCCTCTATCTCGGATGTATCTTCCTCCGAAACCTCCTCTGGCGCGCGGCCATACAACTCGGTCATCTCTCGCAGCCCCTGTGCAATGCCAGCCGTCAGCATCTCCCGCGTGTACCGCCACTGCCAGTTGCCGCCGGCCTTGCTGGGAAAGTTCATGCGCGCCTCGTTGCCCAGGGTCATCAAATCCTGCATGGTGGCGATAGCCGTATCTGCCACCGAAGCATAGGCCAGCCGGATCATATCCCAGGCAATATCCTGCCCATCCCGCGCCAGGTAGCGCCGGACATGGTCGCGCTCCTCCTCGCTGGCATTCTGGTACCAGCCGACGGTGGTCTCGTTATCGTGGGTGCCGGTATAGACGACGCAGTTGTGGGCAAACGTGTGCGGCAGGAAATCGTTGTTCTTCTCGCCGCCAAAGGCAAATTGGAGGATCTTCATGCCGGGAAAGTCAAACTGGTCGCGCAGCCCCTCAACTTCGGGGGTGATGACGCCCAAATCCTCAGCGATGATGGGCAACTCGGCCCCAAGAGCCTGCTGCATGGCCTGGAAAAAGCCGGCCGCCGGCCCCTTCACCCACCGGCCGACGACTGCGGTCGGCTCCTCGGCCGGGATCTCCCAGTAGGCCTCAAATCCCCTAAAGTGATCAATCCGCACAATGTCCACCTGGGCAAAGGTCATCCGCAAGCGGCCCACCCACCAGCGATACCCATCCTGCGCCATCCTGTCCCAGCGGTACAGCGGGTTTCCCCAGCGCTGGCCGGTCTCGCTAAAGTAGTCCGGCGGGACTCCTGCCACCCCAGTTGGACTGCCATCCTCGGCCAGATAGAAAAGCTCCGGATTGGCCCACACATCAGCGCTGTCAAAGGCCACAAAAATGGGGACGTCGCCAATAATGCGGATGCCCCGCTCATTGGCATAGGCCTTTAATGCCGACCACTGCTCAAAGAAAAGAAACTGCTGGAATCTAAACTGGGCCACCTGCTCCACAAGCTTGTTTGACCATCGCTTGAGCGCGGCCGGTTGGCGTTGGGCAATCTCGCGCGGCCAGGTGTTCCACACTCCCCCCTGGTGCGCCATGTGATGCGTCTTCAGTGCCATAAAAAGAGCAAAATCAGCCAGCCAGCCAGCCTGTTCCTGGCAAAAGCGGTCAAACGAATCCCGTTGCGCGACCGTGCCATAGCTCTGGAAATGGACAAAGGCTTGAGCTAGCAGTTGCTGCTTGTATTCAATGACCGGTCCAAAGTCCACCCACTGTTCCGGCCAGTCCGGCACCTTGTCCAACGCCGCGGCCGGCAAGTAACCAGCGCGTGCCAGCAAATCAGGACTCACCAGCAACGGGTTGCCGGCGACGGCCGAAAAGCATTGATAGGGCGAGTCTCCATAGCCTGTTGGCCCCAACGGCAGCACCTGCCAAAGACTTTGCTTGCTTTCGACCAGAAAATCAATGAATTCGTAGGCCGCATCACCCAGATCTCCAATGCCATAGCGGCCGGGAAACGAGGTCGGATGGACCAGCACACCTGCAGTGCGGGAGAAGCGCATCAATTAGCCTCCAAGCAACTGTACCATTCTACCAACCATGAGTTGGCCGGGCATCCAAAAAGGGGGCGACCCAACTCGCTCCCTTGCTGTAGGGCGGGTGGGATTCGAACCCACACGTCCGCGTGGACAGAAGATTTTAAGTCTCCGGCGTCTGCCATTCCGCCACCGCCCCGCTCGGCTTATTTTACCATCCCCACCAGGGGCGGGCAAGCAGACTTTTGGCCTACGGCAGGGCGATTGTTCCAACCCAGTTTCGGTGACGCAGTCTCCAAGAAAGTAAAAGTGGGGGGGCGAAGCCCCCCAGCACCCCCCCCACTTTTCCACCTTTTGTGGGAGCAATTGACCAAGATGCAATTGCCTTGGGCCTACGGCCCGCGGCCGTGCGTTTGACACCCGAGTCCGCCCGCTTTACAATAGGAGCCAAGCAAGTACACAGCCCCCAAGCAACGGCTGTCTTGCTTATCACAAGAACGCCCTCTGGAAAAGGTGTACCATGAGACTTCAAGACCAATTGATCGACCAGGTTCCACTGGCAGTGCTGGATACCGAGACTACCGGCCTGGAACCGGCTTTGGGCCATCGGATTATCGAAATCGCGATTCTGCGCCTGGAGAATTGGCAGGAAACCGCACAACTGGACGAACTGGTCAACCCCGGCCGGCCGATTGACCCGGCCGCTTCCCGCGTCAACCGCATTTACGACGCTGATGTAGCCGATAAACATCCATTTGCCTACCACGCAGACCGGATTACCCAGACGCTGGATGGTGCGCTGGTGGTGGCCCATAATGCCTCTTTTGACGCTACCTTTATCGCCGCCGAATGGACGCTGGCCGGCCGTACACCGCTGCTCAATCCGTGCGCCTGCACGCTGGAACTGGCCCGGCAGCGGTACCACTTTGGGCGCAACAATCTGAAAGAGGTAGCCCGCCAGTTGGGTATTCGCATCGGCCGGACCCACCGTGCCCGCAACGATGCCTGGCTGACCGCACAGGTCTTTCGCCGCATGCTCAAGGACCTGAACCATTGGGGCATCCACACGGTGGGAGACCTGATGCACGCCCAGGGTGGCCCCATCTACTTTCCACCCCCCTTTCCCATCAGCCTGCCCTCGCCGCTGGAAGAAGCGGTCCGCAACCGCTCCCCCATCGGCATCCGCTACCTGGACGACGACGGCATCACCACAGAACGGATCATCGAGCCGTACTACCTGGGCAACTACCGGGGCGACGACTATCTGATCGCTTTTTGCCGGCTGCGCAATGCCCAGCGCACCTTTCGCATCGACCGTATCCTGGCCGCCTTCCACCCCTAACCGGATTAGGTCCGCAAGGCGTCAATGATCTGTTGATCGGTCACCGGAAAGGGAAAAGCATCCAACTCGCCCAGCGTGACCCAGCTCCAGTCAGCCACTTCCAGCGCCCGTGGCTCCCCGGCCGCGTACCGGCAGCAGAACACATGCAACGTGATGCGAAAGTGAGTATAGGCATGCTGGATCACCGTGAGCAACTCTCCCACCTCGATCTCAAACCCCAACTCTTCGCGGATCTCGCGCTGCAGACATTGCGGAAGCGTCTCCCCCGTTTGCAGCTTGCCGCCAGGGAACTCCCACAGCCCCCCAAGCATATCGTCCACCGGCCGCTGGGCAATTAGCACCTTGCCATTGTGCCAGATCACCCCGGCCGTGACGGTGTGATAGGGTACTCGCTTGCGCGGCGGCCGCACCGGCCGATCCAGTTGCGTACCGCGGGCCCGCGCCCTGCACTGCGCATTCAGCGGGCAGAGGTGGCACTGCGGCCGGGCCGGTGTGCAGACCGTGCGCCCCAACTCCATCAGCGCCTGGTTGAAATCCCCCGGCCGGTTGGATGGCACCAGTGACTCGGCCAGTAACCAGAGTTCGCGTTTTGTCGCCGCGCGGGTTACGTCGCCCTCCAGATCAGCCAGCCGGGACAGCACGCGGGTCACGTTGCCGTCCACCACAGCCGCCGGCCGGCCAAACGCTATGCTGGCAATTGCCCCGGCCGTGTAACGGCCAATTCCCGGCAGCGTCTGCAAGATTGCTGGTTCGGACGGCAACTGGCCGGCATGCACCTCCATCACCTGCCGCGCCGCCCGCTGCAGATTACGCGCCCGACTGTAGTAGCCCAGCCCTTCCCATGCTTTAAGCACCGTCGTCAAATCGGCCGATGCCAGCGCCTCCACCGTGGGAAAGCGGGCCATCCAACGCTCAAAATAGGGGACCACCGTACCCACCTGGGTCTGCTGCAGCATCACCTCGCTCACCCAGATAGCATACGGATCAGTCGTCTCACGCCAGGGAAACGAATCGTGCCCGGCATCCCACCAGGCCAATAAGCATTCTGCCGCTGCGTCCAACATGGCGGCCGATTGTAACAGGATCCGCGCGGTCGTCCACTTGGCGTTTAGCGGCCGCTTGGATACACTATGCCCATGGACATCACACAACAGCTTGCCCTCTGGGCCGACGAGCTGCGCGCCCTCAGTGGAAACGGGCTGCAGTTCGTCAAGAATCCCTACGACCAAGCCAACTATCTGCGGCTGCGGCAGATTGCGGCCGAGATGTTCAGCCTGGTGGATGGCCGGGAGCCGTTGGCCATGCAGCAAGTTTTGCTGCAACTACTGGGCCATTACACCCCCATGGTGATGGGAGATGCGCTGGTCATCAACCCGGCCGGGGAAATCCTGCTCATTCAGCGGGCCGACAGCGGTCTGTGGGCAGCGCCCGGCGGCGCGTTTGACGTAGGGGAAACCGCGGCCGAGGGCGCCGCCCGCGAATGCCACGAGGAGACCGGCTGGCGAGTTGAGTCGGTCGCGCTGATTGGCATCTACAACTCCCGGGCGGTGAGGACATTCCCGGGTCAACACGTGTACCACCTCAGCTTTCTCTGCCGGCCGGTGGGCCTGGACCCACTGCCGCCTACCCACGCAGGGGAAAAGCTGGACATGGGCTGGTTCCCCGAAGGCGCGCTGCCACCGCTGGACGTCGGCCATCGCAGTTGGGTGCCCAACGCCTTCCGCCACTGGCGCGGCGAGGTACAGGCGGTGCATTTTGATCGCTCATCACCCCCTACCGAGTTTGGCCGATGAGCGAAAACCTGGCTCTCAAGCGGCAGGCTATCCGCCACTTGCTGGACCCCCAAGCCCCAGCCGATGCACTGGCATCCTACTATGCCTTCCATCACCCGGACCAGCGCACCACGCTGCTGGTCCACCGTGATTCGAGCGAGCGGCCCGACGGTTTTCTCGCGCTCAGCCAGACCGGGATGGACCTGTTCCGGCCGCTGCTCACCCTGCGCGCAGAGAAACCTGAGGTGGCGGCCGAGTTGCTCACCAGCGCCCTGCCTCCGGAGGCGGCTGTCATCATTGCTGTTCCCGCCAATCTGCGGCCGGTGATCGAGGCTTTTTTTGCAGTCAGCGGAGAAACGCTGGCCAGTATCTACCAGCTCAAACCGGGCGACTTGCGGCCGGTGATCAATGTGCTGGTGACCCGGGCGCCAACGCCCGGCGGCGACCCGCGCTTTGTCATCCGGGGACAGAGCTTTGACCGCGGTGCCCGGCCGGTGGGGCCGACGCTGTCCACGGCCGGGGTCAACTGGCGCTCCCCCGCGTTTGCGGACATTTATGTCAATACCGATCCCAAAGTTCGCGGCCGTGGGTTTGGCCGCAGCGTAGTATCGGCTCTGAGCAACTGGCTGCTGGAACACAGGGTGACCCCTCTCTACACGATGGCTGATGGGAACGAGGCATCCTGGCGGCTGGCGGCCGGATTAGGGTATCGAGACAGCGGTGCGCGTGTCTTTCTGTGCGATGGCGTACGCCAAGCTGCTTTTCCTTTCCTGCAAAATGTGGTAGAGTAACTTGGCAATGTCACATTTCGGAAAAGAATTTTGGGGTCAGGCAAACCGGAAATGAAGTGGCTGGAATTCCTGGTTGTGGCTATTGCGGCGCTCGTGCCGGCGCTTGTGCTGTTTTTGGGCCGCCCCTTTTTCGGCCGAAGTGAAGCCTGGATTCGCCTCTCCATCCTGTCAGCAGCGTGTGCGTATCTTTCCATCATCGCCGGCCGCTGGAATGGGCTTGGGGGCGCCCTGCTGACGCCAACCCTGGCGCTGGTCTTCTTTGCCGTCTCCCTGACCATGGTCTCCCGCTCGCTCTTTCCCATCATCAAAGGGGTCAGTTGGCTGCGCGCTGCCCAGGCACTGGCATCCTACCTGTTCAACTTTCACCTCACCAGCTATGTTGTAGATGGCAACAGGGTCGTGCGGGATGTTCGCGCCAGCATGGTCCCCCGATGGGGCACAGGCGTAATACTGGTGGGCGTGGGCAACGCGGTCGTGCTTCAAACTGCAACCATGTTTTCGCGAGTCGTGGGACCGGGGATCAATTTTCTCCGGCGCTTTGAGCGCATTAAAACGCCGGTGGACCTGCACACACAGATTCGCACCAGCCAAGTCAAGGCCAGCACCAAGGATGGGGTGCCGCTGGAAGCAATGGTCTTTTGCCTGTTTCGCATCCAGCCCAGTACCGCAACCAGCGCGTCAGATGATTTTCCATGGTCAGGGGAAACCGTCCACCGGGTGGTCTACGGCCGGGAAGGAACTACAGCGGAGAATACTCTCTACCACTGGGACGACTATGCCCTGCAGGTAGCGGTGTCGCGCTTTCGGGAGATCATGGCCCGCTTCCGGTTGGATCAGTTGTTTGCCCCCACCTCGCCAGAGCAAACCCCGCGGTTGGCTCTCGCGTCACTGCTATCGACGGCCGTGCGCAACGATCTGACGCAGCGCGGGATTGAGTTGGTTGCGGCTGGCTTTGGCACCCTCACCTTCCCCGATTCGGTGTTGGAACAACGCATTGCCACCTGGCAAAAGGAATGGGCTGCCCGTGCAGAAAGTACGCGCGCAATTGGAGATGCTGAAGCGGAGCGCATCCAGCGGTCGGCCGAAGCGGCGGCCCAGTGGGAAATGGTGCAGGGCCTCATCAACGGGCTCTCGGCCGCCCAGGGACTGGCGGGCATTGAGCCAGCCGACCTGGTCACCTGGCAACTGTTGAACGCGGTGGAATCCATGTCGGCCGACCCGCTGCTGCAACCGCACATCCCCAAGGAGACACTGGATGCCATGCTGGCCATGCGCAACTGGCTTGAGGAGCAAGACCTGCTATGACAGAATCGCGCCCTCGCGCTGAAGAAAGCCGCCGCCTGTGGGTTCAGGAAAGGGCGGGGTCCCTGATAGTCAAAGTGGCTTTGCTGGCGGCACTCAACTTGCTGGCTTTCTGGCTGGCCTGGCAGGTAAACGGCAAACCACAACCGGACCTGACTCAATGGCCGTGGGACGCCTACCTCACCATGGCACCCTTGCTGGCACGGCCGCTGGTTCGCATGGTCATGACCCTGATCGGCACCTTCCTCAACTGGGATGTCTTGCGCTACCTGCTCCCCATCAATCTGATGGCGGTCATTCCCTTTTTGGGGGCAGCACGCTTTGTGCAGCGGCTTTACGGCATGGACAACTACTTTGTAGCGTTGGAATACCTCTTTGACGCCATGGTTGACCCATCTTTCTATTTTCTTGACCCGCGCGACGAAGAGCAGATCCTGCCCCCCGGCTTTGGGCGGGGGCAGGGGCCCGGCCGAGTAGCCATGATCAAGGACGGGGTACTCACCCCGGCCGGCGGCCGCGCCCGCAATCGCACTATCGCCTGGGCCGGTGGCCCGGGCAACGTCATCATCCCACCCGAACACGCAGCGCAACTGGAACGGGGCGGCCGGTTGAGCCGGGTGGTCGGCCCCAGCGTGGCCCGCCTCCACCGCTTTGAGCGCGTGTACAAGGTCATCAACCTGCGGCAAATCGTCCGCAGCGCCACCGTCATCGCCCTCACCCGCGATGGCATCCCCGTCACCGTGGAGGTCACGGTCCACAGCCGCATCCGGCAGCCAGCAGAGCCACCCCCACCCTCGGCCAGAAAACCCTTTGCCTTTGATGAAAAAGCGGTCAACCTTCTGTCCCGCACCACCATGTTTACCAAAAGCGGCCCGCGGCCTTGGGAAGACCGCGCCATCAACCTGGCCCCTGGCACACTCAACGTGGTAGTGGCCAAATACCGCCTGGACGAAGTCTTCGAGCCGCTGGACAACTCGGCCGATCCCCGCCTGGCAATCCAGGATGAAGTAAGGGCAAGAATCCGCCAGATGATGGAGCCGGCCGGGATCGAGGTCACCGAGGTTTGGCTTGGGGAATTCCAACTCAGCCCCGCTATCACCGAACAGTACGTTGAATTCTGGCGGGCGGAGCGACAGCGCCGCGACCGGGCACGCGAGGCCGAGGGTCGTGCCTCCGCCATCCGGCAGATCGGCCGGGCGCGAGCGCAGGCGCAGCAACAAATCATCCAGGCCCTGGTCGCCAGCTTTCAGGCATCCCGGCAAGCAACGCCATCCGTCCCGCCCAAACAACTGCTGGCCCTGCGCCTGATCGACAGCCTGGAACAGCTTTATCGTCAGTCCGGCCGGGAAGACCATGCACAACAACTAGATCACAGCCTCAGCCAACTGCGCAAGACCATCCAGGGCGGGCGCACACAGCCGGAGGAGGGTTAATCAATGCAAGCAGACTATACGATCTCATGGCTTACCATCCCCGACGATGACCAACTGGCACAGCTTTTGGTCCGCATCCAGGAGGCACGTGCCAGCCATCGCCAACAGGATGCAATCCGCTTGTGCCGCGAATTCATCAAAAAGGTAGAAGCGCACGGGCAACACGCCCACCAGGGGATCATTGCCTGCCAACTGGGTGAAATCTTTCGCCTGCTGGGCCCGCACCATTACCAGGATGCGCTGGAGGCTTTTGGGCAGGCGCGCATGCATTTTACTTTGGCCGGCGGACAGCCCGGCGGCCTGCGTAACGAGGGCATTGCCTACTGGTCCATGGGCATGGTGCTGGAGCATCTTCCCGGCGAGTGGTCCACCGCGCTGCGGCACTACCAATCGGCGCTGGGCTGCATCGAGCAGGAATTGGATGAGGCCGAGACACGCAGCTCGCTGCCCAAGGCAGACCGCGACCAGCTTTTCAAGGATCTAAAGAGCATCCACGTCCTGCTCAAGAAGGACCACGAGACGCTGCTGCGCCACGAAACCCTCGGCGATCCCAAGATTGTCGGGCTGCTGAACCGGCTGGCTGACACCGAGGACCGGCTGGCCTCCACCGAAAAGCGGCTGCACGAGTTGACGGACAAACTCGAACAACTGCTAATTCGGACAGAAAAAGCTTCCATGCTGGCGGCCAAAGCGGCCGAACAGGCCATGTACTCCGCTCGCGCGGCTGGCGCTGCGCAGAACGCAATCGACGCCATCAGCCGTAAAACAACCCTGGCAGCGCGCCTGATCGAGGCGGCTGTCCAGCGGCTAGAGGCGCTGCAAGCCAAGCCTGCCGAACCGACAGAATAAACCGGCAGAATCCCCATACCGGCCGGAGGTGTTTGATGAGTGAACCATACGTCCTGGTAATTGGAACTTCCTGCCTGGACATGAAAGGGCGCGCGGCCGAAGCGTTGCAGCAGGGCACTTCCATCCGTGGCACAATCCGCGCCAGCGTGGGTGGCGTGGCGCGCAACATTGCCGAAAACCTGTCCCGGCTGGGAGTGCCCACCATCCTGCTCTCGGCGGTGGGCGACGACCGCTCCGGTCAACGCATCCTCTTTCAGGCGGCCGAAGCCGGCATCGATACCACCCACATAATGGTGGAAACCGGCAAACCTACCGGTGCGTACATGGCCTTTTTGGACCAGAGCGGGGCCTTGCAGTACGGCATGGACGACACACGCATCGCAGCCGCTATCCGCGCCAGCTACATCTATGGAAAACGCCGCCTTTTCCGCGACGCAGCCATGGTGGTAGTGGATGCCAATCTACCCCGCTCCACGCTCAAGACCATCTTCCGATTGGCCCGCCAATACCAGCTACCCATCTGCGCCGATCCGACGGCGGCCGGTTTGGCCACTCGCCTGCGCCCCTATCTGCGCGACCTGCTGCTGATTGTGCCCAACACCCAGGAAGCTCAAACGTTGTGCGATTTGCCCATCCCGGACGGCGACACAGAGGCGGCGCTGGCGGCCGCCAAAAAACTGGTATCGCTGGGTGTGGAAATCGCCGTCATCACCATGGCGGAACACGGGCTCTGCTACGCAACCGTGGATGAAAGCGGGCGCGTGCCGGCCGTGCACACCGAGGTGGTGGACCTCACCGGCGCGGGCGATGCCCTGACCGCGGCCGTCATCTTTGCCCTGCTCAATGATATCCCGGCCTCCCAGGCCATGCACCTGGGCTGCTCGGCTGCCAGCCTGACGATTGCCAGCGACCAGACTGTGGTGCCAGACCTGACCCTGGACATGCTGTACGAACACCTGCGACTTTAGAGGAGATCCACATGCCGCCCTGGCTTGCCATTCTGCTTTCCTTTGCCTACGTGCTCACCGTGATCGGCATCGGGGAAGGATTGCGCCGCTGGCGCAACTATAGCCCCGACTTTACTCGCAAGTTCATCCACCTTGCGGTGGGGATGTACAGCTTTATCGCCGTGCTCATTTTTCAAGAACGACAATGGGCGATCATCCCACCGGCCGCTTTTATCCTCATCAACTTGCTCGACTGGAAGTACGGCGTATTGCAGGCCATGACCAGCTCCGACCGCTCCAACCTGGGCACAGTCTACTTTCCGCTCGCGTTTGTGGTCATCATCTGGCTGTTTTGGGACCGGCCGGGGTTGCTGGTGGGTGCGCTGATGCCGCTGACCTGGGGTGACGCGCTGGCAGCCGTCATCGGCCGGCGATTCGGCCGGCGGAGGTATACCGTGCTGGGCTCCACCCGCACGCTGGAGGGCAGCCTCGCCATGCTTACAGCCAGCGCCGTAGCCACCGCGTTGGCGCTGGCCATTTTCAATGTGGCCGGCCCCTTGGGACTGGCACTGGCGACCGCCCTCGGAGCCACGCTGGTTGAGGCTGTCTCGCCGTGGGGATTGGACAACCTGACCATCCCCGCGGTTTCCACCCTGCTGCTTGCGCTGTTGGCCGGATGATTGACCCCGCCAACATCGACGCCATCCTGTTCGACCTGGACGGGACACTGGTGGACACGGATGACGCGGCGGTGGACCGCCTGGCAGCCCGCCTGAGTGTCTTTCGCGCCTTGTTCCCCGCCCGGTCTCCCCGGCCGCTGGCCCGCTGGCTAATGATGCAAGCCGAAACCCCTGTCAACACCGCTTTCTCCCTGCTGGACCGGCTGGGGCTGGATGGTCCGCTGACGGCCGCCAGTGCTCGCTGGCACGCTCGGCGCGGGAGCCAGGGTCCAACCAATTACCACCCGATCGACGGTGTGCCGCAAATGCTGGCTGAACTGGCCGGCCGATACAAATTGGCGCTGGTCACCACCCGTAGCACGCGCCACCTCACCGCTCTGCAAACCGCCCACCCAGAGATTACAACCCACCTGGAGGCCATGATCGGCCGGCAGCACACGCGCCGCATCAAGCCACACCCTGCGCCGCTACAACTGGCAGCCACCAAGCTGCGGGTGCCCATCGAGCGTTGTCTGATGGTGGGAGACACGCCGGTGGACATCCAGGCCGCCCGGCGCGCCGGCGCGTGGAGCGTGGGCGTGCTCTGTGGATTTGGGGAACAAGGCGAACTGGAGCGCGCTGGCGCTCACATGTTGCTAGGTTGCACGGCCGATCTGGCCGAGATCCTGTGACCTGACGCGGCAAAGCCGCCCCACTCAGACTTTGCGTTTCAACTCGTAGCCAAACATTGGGCTGGGGGAGGTCCACTCCACATCGCCGGGCTCGCCGTCCACGTGATCCATAAACCCCTGCAACCGGCTGTCGAGCAAATCGACCTGATGAAGCAGCACCGCTTCCAGGGTGCGGGGGGGCACCGGCGACCCCCATTCCAGCGTGCCATGGTGGCTGACAATGAGATGCAACAAATCCCGCCGCAGGTCGGCCGGAAAGTCCGAGATGCCGGCCGCCGCTCTGTCCACCATCAGCGCCCCGTTGGTGATGTGGCCCACCAGCCGGCCGTCGTCGGTGAGGGGAAAACTGGCAGCCGAACTCGTATGAATAGACCTTGCCCACGTCGTGCAGCAGCGCGCCGGCGACCAGCAGATCCCGGTCGACAGCCGGGTATTGTTCAACCAGCGCATCACATAGCACAGCCAACCGCAGCGCGTGTTCCAGCAGGCCTCCAATGTAGGCGTGATGCATCAGTTTGGCGGCCGGAGCCTCTGCGTACTGACGCAGAAACGCGGGTTGCAGCAACAGATCGGCCAGCAACTGCCCCAGCGGCTGGCGAACCCCGTCAATCACTTGCCGCAACTCGGCGATCATCTCGTCGCGGTCCCGGCCGGTGGCGGGGGCAAAATCGGCCATCGTCTCGGGCTCGTACGGCTGCAAATCCAGCGCAACCACCTGCAATCGCTTGTTATACAGGCGGACATCCCCCGTCACCAGCACCACCTTGCCGGGCTGGCAATCGCGCACCACTTCATCCGGCACGTTCCAGTAGACCGCGCTTACTTTGCCGGTCCGATCTGAAAGGTTGAAGAGAATGAACGGCCGGCCATCCCGCGTCGTGCGGGGGGAAAGGTCCACCAACAGGAAGGGCTGGTCAAATAGCTCCACCCCGGCCTGGAGTTGAGCGACAAAGACTGTTTTCACGCTTTCCTCATTTCTAGCGCCGCAGCGCGATTCATCCAGCGGGCAGGTACCCAATGGTTACAATTCCAGCGGAAGGGATGATACCCCTCTTTGAGCGGCGAGGCAACTAACGCAGCAATCCGGTCAGAGCGGCCACAGTAGCGACCCCGTCCATCTTTCGCCCCACGGACAACACCTGGGCCAGTCTTTCGGAATCCAGCACCCGGCCGCCCAGCCAACTGAACTTGGCTTCTACCCGCTCCGCGTCCCATCCCGCCTGCGGGTAGTTAATCTCGCCCTCCACCATGCCAGAGCGGAACGCTTGCCCGTCATGCAGTGTGATGGTGACTACGCTGGCATAGCGGCCGGTCGGGTCGCCCTGCTGCGCACGCCGGTAAAGGTCGTTCAGCTCGGCCGTTTCCACCAGTTCCACCTTGCCAACCAACGCCTGCAAGCGGGGATCAGACAGGCGATGGGGCAGCACCTGCTCCGGCCCCACCTCCCCATCCACCAACAAAGCCGCCAGTGGCCAGGCGACGTTGAATTGCGCTTCCTCGGTGGTCGTGGGCAGCCGGCCGCCCAGCCGGACGCCGTCGCGCGGAAGCTCCACCCGGACGTGGGCGATGGCCTCCGGCCGGATGGGATGCGCCGCCACCAGCCCTTCGGCCGCCCGCAGCGTGGCGTGCGCCCAGGCGCAACACGCGTACCCCTTCCAGGCAATGCCGTCCACCATCACATAGCACCGGCCGACGTCCGCCACCCAATCCGAGTACTCCGGAAAGCCCAAACTGCACGGGACTCCGGTAAAATCACGGGCCGCCAGTTGAGCGGCCATGATGCCGGTCATCGCACCCCAGCCAATACCGTGCTTGACCATCGTTGGATGGTCAATATCCCGCATCATCGGCAGGTTGGGGGCGTGATACTCGGCAATGCCCAGCGCGTGCTCCGTTTGGGATGGAGCAAGGCGGAGCAGATGTGCGGCGACGGCCGCGCAGGCCACCGAGCCCCACGAGCCGCATGCCTGGTACACCTCGTGGGTGACGTGCCAGATGCGCGCCATCCGGTGCGCGACCTCGTACCCCACCACCACGGCCGTCAGCATCTCCGCGCCGCTGCGCCCCAACGCCTCCGCCAGTGCCAGCGCCGTGGGCACAATCTGTGCGCCGGGGTGCCCCTTGGTGTAGAGGGCGCAATCGTCGATGTCGATTCCGTTGGCTGCATAGCCATTGGCAAAGGCGGCCCCCACGGCCGACGCCCGCCGGCCGGTCAGCAGAATAGTGGCTGCATCGCCGGGCCAGGTCTCGGCCGCCATATCGGCCGTGATACCCGCTACCGGGGCCAGCGTGCCCACCAGCATGGCCCCCAGGGTATCGAGAAAGGCCAGCCGCGCCCGTTCCCGGGCGGCCGGTGGCACCCGCTCCCAGCTCAGGCTGGTGATCAAGTCGGTGACCGGCCGGATGCTCATACTTCGCGCTCCTCGGCTGCCCACAAAATGGCATCAATCTGCTCCTGCGCGCCGGCCGGGAGGGGTTCCGGCCGGTGTGTGGCCAGAATCTTGCGTAACTTGGCCCGGATGCGGTCGTGCGCGGTCTGCGCCCCGGCCGCCTCCCAGCTCACCCACGAATCCCGGTCCAGCACGGTGGGGGTCCAGATCTCCGTCCGGCAGAGCCGGGCCGTCTCTTTAGTAGACATAAATTCGCCGCCTGGGCCAACCCGATCTATCAGCTCCAGCGCCAGGGTGCCATCGCTGACCTCCACCCCGCGCATGACTCGCCGGGACATGGCAATGATCTCATCGCTCATCACCAACATCTCCAGCGAGCCAATGTCAGCGCAGTCCAAAAAGCCCACGTCGTGCACCAAAGTTGCGCCACTGAGCAGCGAAAAGACCACCTGCATTGTGCTCTCGATAGCCGCCTGCACGTCCACCAGCTTGGCCTCGGACGCGCCGGCCGTGCCCATAAACGGCACCCCCAGCCAGCGGGAGATATCGGACATGGCCGCGCTGAGCAGGCTCATCTCCGGGGAGCCATAGGCAATCCGGCCGGTGCGCAGATCCATGGCTTGTGGCACCCCGCCAATGCAAACGGCCGTGCCCCGCTTTTTCAACTGGATGGCTGCCAGGCCGGCCAGCGCGCCGGCCAAATAGGTGACGATCAGGCCGGCACCGGTAACCGGCCCGGTCTGGCCCAGCGAGCCGCCGCCGAGGAATACGATCGGCAGGTCATGCTCGGCCGCGCGGAAGACATTGGCCATATCCTCCTGGGTGAGCACCAACGGCGATTGAAAGGTGGAGAAAAAGGCCAGGAACGGCCGGCGGCGCAGCGTCTCCTCCCCTCCCGCCACCGCCACCGCCATCTGGTAGATGTCCGACACCTGGTCGGGGGCAAATGCCCAGGCCAGCACCGGCTTGACGGTGTTGGCTATCATTTCGGCAAACTCGTACACTGAGGCCAGCGAGGAGGTCACGTCGTCAATCAATCCCAGCGACATGACATAATCAATGTTATCCAACGCATCACAGGCACGCGCGGTTTGCGCCGGGTCGCCGCGGCGTGTCTTGCGACGCTCGCCGGTCTCCGGGTCCACGTAGTAGGTACAGGTGGGACCGGGGCCAAAGTGTACCCGGCCGGGGACCACCTGAATGCGTGGTTTGCCATCCCGCCCCCAGAGAGTAAAGGAGCGCGGGTTGGCGGCTACCCCATCCTGGATAATGTGCGGCGGAATCCGCACCCGCACCCCATCCACGCGCGCGCCGGCCGCTGCCAGCAGCTCGCGCGCCTCGGCATTCAGCACATTGACACCAGTGCGATTGAGGCATTCCAGGGTAGCCTGGTAAAGCCTGTTGATCTGCTGGTCTGACAGAACGCGAAATTGTGGAGTTTGGTGAGCCGTGTAGTTGGTGTCCATAGTTGCCTTTCTGATTATGTCAAATGCCAATCCCCGGCCGGCGACGCCTGGAGCCAGGCCAGGGTGCGGGCCATCTCGTTTTGCGCCAGCACCACCGCCTCATCCACCCCCATGCCGGGTTTGGCCATCACCATCGCCGGCCGTGCGGCCAGCGCCAGGTGTACGGAAACCCGGGCGGAGAGGTCGGTTTCGGCGCAACTCCCCCCCAGGAAAGCCTCCACCCCGGCCGCATTGCAAACCAGCACGGCGTCCACCGCGTTGTGGATGCCCCCCAGGTCGGGCATTTTGATCTGGATCATATCGGCCGCGCCGGCCGCGGCAAACGCGCAAATGTCGTCCAGCGTGTTGGCCCATTCGTCAGCCACCAACTGGACGGAAAACTTGCGAAAGCGGAGATAGTCGCGCAAGGTGCGCATGGCGTCCATCTGCGCCTGGCGGCTGTCCAGCATCACCGGGCATTCGACCCGTAACGGATAGGGCTGCGCCGCTTTTTCGAGCGCGCCCAACTGGCCCAAGACCCTGCCTGGCTGGTTGTCAAAGATCTTGCCCAGCGCGCCGTGGACGTCGATGTGGATCGTCGGCCGGTAATTGGGGCCGCCCAATTGCCGGATGCGGCCGGCCAGCCAGCGGACGTATTGCACCAGCTTGCCCCCGTCGGAGCCCAACTGCTCCGGGATATCGTCAACCAGCGCGTGAGGCAACGAGGTTACTCGCCGAACGATCATCTTGTCCGCCCCGTGGTAGCGATCACCCCCGCATTGGGCGTGGATGGGAACCAGCGCCACCGGCCGGGGCAGGCCCCACTCCTGGCAAATCACCTCGGCCATGGTCCGGTGGCGCGCTTGCGCCGCGGCCGCCAGTAGCGCCTGGCTGACACCGTAGCGGACGGCTGGATGAAGCGGCCGGGTTAGCAGCACTTGCTCCATCGCCGGCCCGGATTCCGTCTCCACCTCCTGCTGCACCGCGCGGAGAAAGCGGGCCGGAGCCGTCAGCAACTCGCGGCGGGACATCTCCGGCCGGATGATGGGGTCTTCATCGGCCAACTCTGGCGGTGGGGCCGGCCGCTCTACCGTCACCTCTTCTGTCAGCGCGTCCACCGCGGCCGCCAACTCGCGAAAGCTGGTCAGCGAACGCCCAATCAGCAGCGAAGCAACCCGCTCCCGGATGGCGGTCATTCCTGCCTGACTGGAAAAGACCGGCTCCCGGCCGGCCTTGCCGCTGTAGGCCACCGCCACGCAGTCGCCCCAGGCCACCTGGCCCGAGTTCGAGCACCAGCCCCACGGAGACCCCTTCCGCCACCTGTCGCACGGCGTGAAAGCCTGCCGTGACCGCCTCGGCCGTGTAGCGCGCCTCCAGCGGGATCGGCCTGGCCTGCAGCGCAGCCAGGTCCTCCGTGTAATATGCACCGGCAATCGGCACCGCCAGCAGGTCAACAATCCGGGTCATGCCTATCCAGATGCTGCAATGCCAATGCCACAATGGAAGCCCACGCCAGCACTTTGAATCCGCCGGTCGCAAGCGCTTGCTCCACCTCAACCCGTGTCAGAAGCAGCAACTGCTGTTCCTCCAGGTCATCGGCGTCCGGCTCGGCCACCCGGCGGGCTCCCAGCGCCAGGTAAAAGTTGGCCATCCCATAGCCCCGGTTGGCCCCCACCCGAAAGCGCCCCAGGCTGACCCACCGGTCGGCCGCGTAGCCGGTCTCCTCCAGCATCTCCCGTTGGGCGGCCGCCAGCGGGTCCTCGTCCGGCTCCAGATAGCCGCCCACCGGGGCCAGCGAGGTGCCATCTACCCCGTATTTGACCTGCCGGAACAACACCCAGCGGCGGTCTTCCGTCAGTATAACCACATTAACATAATCCGGCGCAATCACCCAGGGCCAGTCCGGGATGACCCGGCCGTCCGGCAGTTGCACCACATGTTCTTCCACACGCAGGAATTTACTGTGGTCCAGGATGGTTTTGCGCGAGAGCGTTTTCCAGGGTTCCATCCCTACCCCTCAATCCAGCGGTTCCATCACAATAGCAGCGGCCGGGCAGGCGTTGGCGCACAACCCGCACCCCCAGCAGCGGCCGGAATCGTAGTGGACCACCAGCTTGCTCTTGCCCTTGACCTCGGCCGTGGTGCCGTCGTGGAAAAAGGCTTCAAAATGGCAGCGCTGGACGCAGAGGCCGCACACGGAGCAGGCGGCCGGGTCGTAAGCTGCAACATACCGTCGCTGGGGCCAAAGATGTTCGCTGCCCAGCTCCCGCGCAGCGCGGAAGGGATAGCAATCGCAACCGCAGCAATTGCAGATGGCGTGCAGACCACGGTTGTGCCAGTCGCTGTCGGCCGTGTGCATCAGCCCCTTTTTGTCCGCCCAGCGCACCAGCTCCTTGGCCTCCTCGCGGGTGAGTTGCCGGCCGTGACCGCGCGCCAGCGCATCCCGCGCGCCGTCGTCCAGCCAGATGCAGACCTCCACCGGCCGGTCGCAGTTTTGCGCCAAACGGCGGCAATCACATGGCTGGACCACGATGTCAGTCGCGGCGTCCAGCATCGCATCCACTTCATGGAGCAACATGACGGCGTCATTGGGGAGAGCGCTGCCCGTCAACCGGCCGGACAGTTTGCCCTCCACTCCCGGCCGGACGCGGGCGATAAACTCGGCCAGAAAGCGCCGATCAAGCGACTGGCGGCCGGCGGGCGGAATCTCATCCCAGCGCTCATAGCGCGCAAAGTGATTCAAGAAGCGGTACAGATCGGTGGAGGTGAAAACTGGCACGCCGTCTCGCAACGCGCGGTCCATCAACCGGCGCCGATAGCAGCTATCCAGCAACGGTTCGGCCTCCGCGACCGACAGGGCGATCTCGGCCGCCAGTTCATCGGCTGACAGGGTGCGGCCGGCCATGCGCACAATCAGTTGCATCTCCTGTTCAGAGAACATCAGCGTCAGGTACGGCCCGGCCTCTTCCCAGACCCCAAACATGGCGACAAACTCATCGACTAGCGGCATAACTGGCTCCCAGACAGAACCCGGCCTTGGTACAGCCGGGTTCTGAAACAGATGAACAGATGGCGGCCGGGCTAGGACGTCTCGCGGATGTCGATCAGTTCCTGTTCCTCAACGCTCATCAACGCGGCCGCGAGCAGTTCCTTAGGTACATTGCGTACCTTGATCACCACGTCCCAAGATTCCGGATTCTTGGGTGATTGCACGCTGCCGCTGGCATAAATGCCCCATCCCCGGCTGGCGACGGCGTTGGTGATCTTGGCATACTCACCAATGCGGTCCGGGACGCGGATCGTTGCTCGCACCCCGTGCACATGACCACCCAGTAGGTTGGACAGATGGACCAGCATATCAATCTCGGTAATGATGCCGACCACGACGTTGTTTTCCATTACCGGCAAACACCCCACCCGATGATCCACCATGATGTGGGTGGCTTCCTCTAGTGTTGCATTTGGCTGCACGGTAAACACGTTCTCCGCCTTGACCATCACGTCCTGCACCCGCAGGTCGGACATGTAGCTGGCAATCTCCCATAGATTAAAGCTGCCCAGTTTGCCGGGATCAACCATCAAGGACTGGCGGCTTACCAGACCGAGCAGGCGTTTGCCATCTCCAACTACTGGCAAATGCCGAACCTTGTTCTCTCCCATAAACCGCTGGGCTTCCAGCACCGGCATGGTTGGCTCCGCGATTAGCGGGTGGCGAGTCATATAATCCTTTACAAACATGTCGCACTTCTCCTTGCAGCCAACTAGGGCATCTCTTGCGTGGTGACCACCGCTTCCATCTGCCGCAACACGTCCAGTGGGATGTGACAAAAGATCCGGTGACCGTTGCCGGCCTCTCGCCAGGGCGGCGTCTCGCTCTCGCAGACCCGGCCGCCATCCGGTAGCAGGTTGCGGCGCGGGCAGCGGGTGTGGAAACGGCAACCGGCCGGCGGGCGCAGCGCGCTGGGCACGTTGCCCTCCAGGCGGATGTGCTTCTGCGCGGCCGACGGGTCCGGAATCGGCACGGCCGAGAGCAACGCCTCGGTGTAGGGGTGATAGGGCGGCGCATAGATCGCCTCGGCCGGGCCAATCTCGGCAATCTGGCCCAGGTACATCACCGCAATGTGGTCGCAGAAAAAGCGGACCACGCTCAAATCGTGGGCAATAAAGATCATCGTGGTGCCCAACTCTTTCTGGATTTCCATCAGCAGGTTGAGCACGGCCGCCTGGACCGAGACGTCCAGCGCAGAAACCGGCTCGTCGCAGAGCACCAATTCCGGCCGGCCGGCGATGGCACGCGCAATACCTACCCGCTGCTTTTCGCCGCCGCTTAGCTGGCGTGGCAGCCGGTCGTAGTAGCGCTCGCCCAGCTTCATCATCCCCAACAGGCGAATCACCTCCTGGCGGACCTGATCGGAGGGTACCGTATTGAAGCGGCGCAGCGGCCGGGCAATCTGCTGCCCAACCGTGAACGAGGGGTTGAGCGTCGAGTTCGGGGTTCTGGAAAACCATCTGCAGGTTGCTGATGATCTCCATTCCTCGTTTGGAGACCGGGTTGGAGATGTCAACCCCCATGAACTCGAACTCGCCCCCGGTGGGCGGCTCCATGCCAATGATGGTTTTGACCAGCGTGCTCTTTCCGCAGCCAGATTCACCCACAATACCCAGCGTCTGGCCGGGCTTGACCTGAATGCTGACGTCGTCCACCGCCTTGACATACAGCTTTTTCCGGTCGAAGAGCTGCGTCGAGGGAACTTCGTAATAGGTCTTGGCGTGGTCCACCTGCAGGATGGGAGCCTTTTCCTTGGCCTCGGCCGGGGCCACCAGGCTTTCCAGGATATCGGCCGGGGGCTGCCACCCCTGCTGCCGAATCTCCTGCGCAAAGAGACAGCGCGCCCAGTGACCCGGCTCCACTTCGCGCAGTTCGGGCGGACGCTGGCTGCATTCCGGCCGGGAAAAGCTGCACCGGGGTTCAAAGACGCAGCCCGGTGGCAGGTTTTTGGGCGACGGCACCCGGCCGGGGATGGGATAGAGAAAGCTACTGCGCTTGTCCATGCCCAGCCGAGGCACGCAACGCAGCAGCCCCTGCGTGTACGGGTGGAACGGCCGCAGAAAGACGTCGCGCACCGCGCCCCGTTCCACCATTTCCCCCGCATACATCACCGCCAGACGGTCGGAGACCCGGGCAATCACGCCCAGGTTGTGGCTGATGTACATGATGGCGGTATCAAACTCGCGCTGCAACTCGCCAACCAGGTCCAACACGGCCGCTTCCACCGTCACGTCCAGCGCCGTCGTCGGCTCGTCCATGATGAGCAACGCCGGATCATTCAGCAGCGCCGTGGCTATCACCACCCGTTGCTGCTGCCCACCAGAGATCTGGTGGGGGAATCGCTGCATCACGCTGGCCGGGTCGGGCATCTTGACCTGATCCAGCATCTGCACGCATTTGGCCTCGGCCGCGGCCTTTTTCATCTGCCGGTGGACAATCAGCACTTCCGACATCTGATCGCCAATCCGCATGGACGGGTTGAGGGCTTGCATGGGGTCCTGATAGACCATGGCAATTCGATCGCCGCGGATGCGCCGCAACTCTTCCGGCGACCGGCCGACCAGGTCCTGTCCCTGGAACATGATTTGGCCGTCCACAATACGGCCGTTGCGCCCCAAAAAGTTGACAATGCCAAATGCCACCGTGCTCTTGCCACACCCCGACTCGCCCACAATCCCCACCGTTTCCGCCCGGTTGATCTGGAACGAAACATCGCGCACCGCGTTTACATCGCCCTTGCGCGTCTCATAAGCAATCACCAGGTTGCGCACGTCCAGGATTGGGGTTTGAGGTTTGTGTGTGCCGATATTCATGCTCAAACTCCCTTACTGATACCTGGTTGACTCTTCACGCAAGCCATCGGCAAACAGGTTGAGCCCGACCACCAGGCTAGAAATCGCCAGCGCCGGCCACAGGACGCCCAGCGGATTGGTCCAGATGAATTTACGCGCCTGGCTGATCATCCCGCCCCAGTCGGGGGTTGGCGGCGGCAGCCCCAACCCCAAAAAGCCCAATGTACCGATGGAAAAGATGGCATACCCCACCCGCAGCATCGAGTCGATGATGATGGGGCCGCGGGCGTTGGGCAGAATCTCCAGGAACATGATATAGAATGGGTTTTCGCCCCGGGTTTCGGCCGCGCGGATATAGTCACGGGTGCGGATGTCCAGCGTCAGGCTGCGCACCAGACGCGCCACGCCCGGCGCGCCTACAAAGGTAATCGCCACCACCACGTTGATTGCCGAGGGGCCAATTGCCGAGATGATGATCAGATAAAGCAAAATGGTGGGGAAGGCCATGATGGCATCCAGGATGCGCATCACCACTTCATCCACGGTACCGCCAAAATAACCGCCCACCAGCCCCAGAAAAGCCCCCACCACTACCGAGGCCAGCACGGAAAGGGGGGCCAATAACAGGATGGTGCGGCTACCGTGGGCAAGGCGAGAAAGGATGTCCCGCCCCAGGTTGTCCGTGCCCAGAATGTACTGCTGTGATGGGGCCTGATTGATGGCCGATGAATCCTGTGCCAACGGGTCATAGGGAGATATGAGTGGAGCAAAAATCGCCACCAGGACCCAAAAGAGCACAAGTGCCAGGCCCACCATCGCCACGCGTGAGTTGCTCAACGCGGATACATTTTCCCACAGACGCCGCAGGGCGCTAACTCGCTGACTTTTTTCGCCGGACTGAACCATAGCTCCTCCTTAGGTGTACCGAATGCGCGGGTTGAGGAACGTGTAGAGAACGTCAGCAATCAACTGAGTGCCGACCGCCAGTGCCACCATCAGCATGGCGCCTGCCTCAATGGCGTTTACATCCTTGAACAGGGCCGAGTCGAGCAGGTAGAGGCCCAACCCCGGGTAGCCAAACACCGATTCTACCACCACAATGCCGCCCACCAGCCAGTTCACGTGCAGCATGATGACAGTAATAGGAGCCATCAGGGCATTGCGGAGGGCATGCTTGATGACGATCCGTCGGTAAGGCAGCCCTTTTAGAAAGGCGGTACGGATGTAGGGGGCATTCATGACTTCCACCATGCTGGCGCGGGTCATCCGAGCAACGTATCCCACCTCGACAAGGGTGAGCGTGAGTACCGGCAAGATGAGCAGCTTGGGTTCCTGCCACGGGGCCGTGTCGTTGACAAAGATGGCTGCACCCGGCAACAGTTCTAGCCAAAAGGCAAAGACCAGGATGAGGAATACGCCACTGGCGAATTCAGGGATCGAGGTGGTGACCAGGCTGAGAACCGAAATCGCGCGATCGGCCGCCCGCCCCTCGCGCAGGCCGGCCACAATGCCAAGAACCAGCGCGACGGGCATGATGATGAGAAAGGCGATGCCAGCCATGGTGAACGAGTTGCGCACGCGCCGGGCGAGCGTTGGGCCCACCGGCCGGCCGGTGCGATGCGAAACACCCGGATCGCCGCGCAGCAAGCCTTTCCGGATGGGATAGTATTGCTGGCCACTCGCCTCCGTCATGGCCCGCCCGGCCGAAGCCGCTCCCGTCTCTCGTATCTCGGCGTCCTTTTGCCACAAAACCACGTGGCTGGCCGTATCTACCCCCCAAAAGATTTCGTTACCATCGTCATCCATTTGCCAGTTGTCAAACGGCAACTCATTCCGGCTGCCATCCAGCGAGACACGAATCTCGACCAACCCCTCCTTCTTCATCTTCCACTGCTTCAAGGTACCATCTGGCGCCTGGGCGTACCAGCCCACCTCTTGCGAGCTACCAACCTCAGCCTGGGTCAGGGGCAACCCCACCAGATTATCCACCCGCCAATCGTTGCCAACCAGCCAATCAAAGTAGCGAACGTACAACGGCTCATCAAGGCCCATCTGATCCCGCATTAATTCGACCTGTTCAGGGGTGGCAAACTGCCCCAGAATGTGGCGCGCTACGTCTCCCGGAGCCGCCTCCGAGATTAAAAAGACGGCTATTGAGACCATGAACATGGTCAGCAACATGAATCCCAGACGTCGAATGATGTACTTTGACATAGGCTCTCCCCAGTGTCCAGGAATGTCCCCAGTGGGGGAAAACAAAAAGGTAGTGAGGCGAACAGTGCCCGCCTCACTACCCGCAGATTACCTACAGCGTAACGCTTTAGGCATCCGGATCAATCCACGCATCGAAGAGCAGGTCGTAGTTGGTCGGATGTGCCGCCACGTTCTGCAACTTCTTGTGCGCGATGTACCAAACGCTGGTCCAGAAGGCGATGCCAATTGAGCCGCGCTCCATCTGGATGTCCTCCAGCTTGCACATGATCTCGCGTCGGGCTTCGACGTCCAGGGTTTTTTCGGCTTCTTTGAGCAGGGAGCTGAACTCCTCATCCACCCAGTAGGTTTCGTTCCAGGGGGCGGCTTTGCCTTCCGCGTCGGCCGTGTAAGCCAGCGCCAGCACCATGGTACCCAGCGGCCGGTGCGCCCAGATGGTGATGCCCAACGGGACCTCGGTCCAGACATCCCAGTACTGCGCCGACGGCATGATGTTGAGGTTGATGTTGAAACCACCGGCCACGGCCGATTCCTTGAGCGCCTGGGCCATCGCCGGTTCGGCGCGAGCTTCCTGAGTTGCCAACTCGACCTCCAGGCCATCGGGGTAGCCGGCCTCGGCCAGCAACGCCTTGGCACCCTCCGGGTCGTACTCGGGGATCGGCTTTTCGCAGTATTCGGGATGCACCGGGGCGACGTGGGCGTCGTGGCCCAGCACACCGTTGCCAAACCAAGCCAGGTCCAGCATCTTTTGGCGATCAATGCTCTTCTTTAGCGCCTGGCGGACCTTGTTGTCACTCCAGGGCTCCATGTCTGCCCGCATGCGGATGACAAAGGTCTGCGCGGTTGGGGCGGAGTAGACTTTGACGTTGGGCAGGTCCTTGACCGCCTGCCAGATCTCGGCCGAGGGGTTAAAGATGTTGTCCACCTGCCCACTCTGCAGCGCCGCAATCTGAGCTGCCTCTTCCTCGCCCAGGTCCAGAAACACAACCTTGTCCAGGTATGGCAGCGGTTTGCCATCGGCGCCCATCTTCCAGTAGTCCTCGCGCCGGACGTAAACCGCCCGCTCGGTCTCCACGTACTCTTCCATCTTGAAGGGGCCGGTCCCGACCGGCTGGCGAACGATGTCGCCCTCAAAGGTCTTGGGCAGGACCATGGCGGGGTAATGGAAGAGATGCTCCGGCACGGCCAACTGTGGCTGGGAGAGGTGCAACTTGACGGTATAGTCATCCACCTTTTCCGCATCACTGGCCGCGAGGTAGCCACCCATCAACCCGACCATGGAGGAGCCAACCTCCTCGGAGAGCCATTGCTCGATGTTGAAAATCACATCGTCGGCCGTAAAATCAGAGCCATCGTTGAACTTGATCCCCTTGTTGAGGAACAAGGTCCACTCCAATAGGTCTGCATTGGCTTCCCACTTTTCCAGCAGCCAGGGAACGGTAACGTTATCATAGCCGGTCAGCGTGAGGTACTCGCAGACCTGGCGCCACTGGTTGACGCCCTCAATCCACGACAGGCGGGCCGGATGGTCAATCCGCTGCACGCGGGTGGCGATGGTCAACGTGCCGCCGCGTTTGGGGCCGGCCGGAACCTCGGTCGCTTCCGGAGCCGTGGTGGCCTCAGGAACCTTGGTGGGCTCTTCCTGTGAGCAGGACGCCAAAAACGTGGTGGCGCCAGCCAGGGACATACCCAACAGGGTCGCCGTTCGTAGGAACTCGCGCCGGCTGACACGACCCTTGCGGTACAGGTCTTTCAACTCGGGGATGTACTCGTGAACCTCATCCCTCTTGTGCTTCTTAATGATCTCCATGGGTAAACCACTCCTCCTTGAGTATTTGTAAAGGCAAAATCAAAGGTTGGGCTGATGTCTGGGAAATTCGCCTGATAACACTCCTTTCACTCTATGTGGAAACGTCAGATCAGAAATCACGAGGTGATTACAGAGGAAGAATCGTAGTTTTAAAAGGGATTGCCGCGCAATTCTCGAAGCACATTGTATCACCTTCGCACAACCCATGCAACAATCGCTGTTTCTGATCACCGGCGCAGTGGCGCCAAACTATCCGAATATCAGATATTCTGCACTACAGAATAGCACACGTTACACCAGAAGTCAACCGGCCGATTCATGCCACAATCCGGAATCTCGCCTTGGCGGCCGCCTGCACCGTTTCCGGCAGTTTGGGCAGGCTGTGCTGGCGCAACAGGGTTTCCACGCGAGCGGCCGCCCGGCCGCGCGTATCCCGCTTGCCTTCCCCCTCCCACACCGTCCGGCTCGGCCGATGCGACAGGTGTGGCTGGAACAGTTCCGAACGCATGTATCGCAGCGTGTGGGGATCGGTCAGGTAATGGCCTCCCGGCCCCACCCGGCCGATTGCCTCCACACCCATCACATCATCAGAGACCTGGACTCCACGCAACACCCGCATCGCCATGCCCACAATCTCATCGTCGATGACCGCCTGCTCCAAGGAGGTCGCGTTCATATTGGTGATCATGCCGATGGCGTGGTGAATATAGTTGCAGCCACCCATAGCCGCCAGCAGCAGGGTGCTCATCTTCTCGTAACCGGCCTGGGCATCCGGCACTTTGCTATCGGTCATTCCGCCCGAGCAGTAGATGGGCACGCGATAAAAGTGAGCCAGTTGGGCCGCGGCCGCCTGCATCATCCCAAATTCAACCGCGCCGCCCAGGTAGCCGCCGCTGCGCATGTCTGCTACGCCGGGGATGTAGCCGGCCAGAACGGGCGTGCCCGGACGGGCCAGTTGCGTCAGCACAATGCCGCTCAATTGCTCTGCGTTGAGCTGAACCAGAGAACCGGCCAGCGTAACCGGGGAGGTCGAGCCGGCCATGGGTGCCGAGGAAAGCGCCACGGGCAACCCGTGTCGGCACCACTCCAGCAAGATGTCGGTCACGCCAGTGTCCAGCTGCAACGGGCTGACCATCCAACTGGCGATGGCCGAAATGACCGGCCGGGCCTGGAGCGCTTCCAGGCTGCCCGCCACCAGCGTGCCCAACTCGATCACCTGGCGCGCGCCATCTACCGAGCCAACCCCGCCCATCACGTGTTTGCCAGTATTGGACAGGCTGGTAAAAAAGCGATTGATCGGCACCTCCGCGTCAGGGACGTCGGTGGGGTGCAGCGGGATGACGACGAAATCGCAGAAAGCCAGCGCTTCCACCAGCCGGACCAGGTCCGCCAGGTCTTGCAGCACACCCGGCCGGACCGTGTCCGCGCCCGGGTCCAGCACCATGGTCGGCGAACCTCCGGTGCCGGCATAGACCCGTTTGCCCTCCAGTAGCAGATCCTGCTCCGCGTCACGGCCGGCCAGCAACACGCGGGACGGTACCTTTCGCAGCGCATCCGCTACCATCTCCGGCCGGAAATAAACGCGGTCGCCGTCAATGCGGGCTCCGCCCCGCCGGTAGAGGCCCAGCGCCCGCTCGTTCTCCACGCGCAGGCCGGTCTCCTGCAGCACCCGCAAGGATGCCTGGTGAATCTGCTCAACCTCTCCGGCCATCAGCGGCTGATACTGCCCGCCCGGCAGACCCAAACGCGCCATACCACACTCCCAAACGCATGCTGCTAACCGGCTCGCTCCTTCAGCACCTGGGCGATCTCATCCTCGGCCGCCTGGGGCAGCGCCGGAACCTGGTGCTCTGCCAGGATTTTGCGCGCCCGCTCGTTGGCGCGCTTGGTCATATCCTTGCTGCCCTGGCTCACCCAACGGTCGTAGCGGCTGCGGTCAATCAGCTCCGGCCGCCACTGCGCCCACTTCCAGTTCTTGAGCGTGTGATCCTCGGCCAGGAAACCGGCACCCGGCTTGACACGGTGAATCGCTTCACGGGCCAGCGTCCGCTCGCTCACCTCCACGCCACCCATGATAAAGCGGATGTCGCGGATAATCTCATCAGCCACCACCAGCATCTCCATGGACGAAGTGGTGCCGTATTCGATATAGCCCACGTCGTGGACCAGATTGCAGCGGGTCAGGAACGCGGCCATGATCGAAGTGGTGGCCTCAATGCCAGCCTGGGTGTCCACCACCTTGCTGTCGGTCGCCCCGCCTGCGCCCCAGGTGGGCAGGTCATAATAGCGGGCAAGGTCACACCAGGCGGCCATGCCGGTGGGCCACTCCGGTGCGCCGTAGCTGACGATGGCCGACTTCATGTCCAGCGCGGCCGTGTTCATGCCATAGAGGAACGAGGTACCCGGCCGGACCAACTGGGTCAGGATCAGCCCCACCAGGCACTCAGCGTTGCCCAGCGCCAGCGCGCCCGCCAGAGTAATCGGGCCGCCACCGCCGGTATTGGGCGAGGGCGGATAAGTCACCGGGATGCCCACCTCGGCGCAGAAAAGCAGCTTGTCTACCGACTCTTCCGGATAAAGCAGCGGCGAGATCGACTCGGCATACAACATCATAAAAGGCTTTTCCCGCAGCGCCGTCTCGCCACCGGCCACGGCGCAGGCAATCCGGTAGATGGCCTCCATGTCCGCGCGGTTGTTGGCCGTGTACACGTTGGGCTTGACCGAGCCGCGGATCATGCTGACAAACTCGTGAATGTAAATGTCCATCGCCGGCACGTCCGATGGGTTCCCCATTGACATAACGAAATCCATCTGCGGCAGACCGTTGCAGAGATGAGCAATTCGCCGGATGTCTTCGGCCGTCGCAAATCGCCTTTCGCCAGTTTCCAGGTCCATGGTGAAAATGCAATCGGAACCAGGGCCAAAAAAGACCTTGCCCGATTCCAGCGGCATCACCAGCTCGCCCAACCGGTTGTACATGGGGATGCGCGACGGCGCCGAGGCGATGGCATCCATCACCATAAACTCGGGAATCTTGATGCGCCTATCCGATTCCCACGCGCCCGCTTCCAGCAGCAACTCACGGGCGTAATCGTGTTTCATCACAATGCCCGTTTGCTCCAGGATGTCCAGGCTGGTGTTGTGGATGGCCTTGATCTGGTCATCCGAAAGCATCCGAATAGTGGGATGCAAAGTAGGAACAGGTATCTGTTGCGTCACAAGAACTCTCCTTGATCGTTTGCGCGTTGCCTGTACCCGGCCGGTTTGGGGCCAGGTACAGTGTTAGATTTTTAGGGCAAACCGCTGCCGAATCCAGCCGTCCACGGCCGGGGCCAGCGGCTCTGGCCGGTGGTTAGCTAGGATGTCGCGGGCGATCTCACGGGCGCGGGCGGCCGCGTCCCGGCCGCCATCCGCCAGCCAGCCTTCCCAGCCGCGCCGGTCCACCACGGCCGAGGGATAAAAGAACTCGGTCCGCATGTGGCGCAGCGTGTGGTCGGCCATCAGGAAATGGCCGCCCGGACCGACCTGATGGATGGTGTCCAGCGCCAGGGTTTCATCGCTCACTTCCACGCCGCGCAAGACCCGCAACGCCATACCCAGGATGTCATTGTCAATGACAAACTGCTCGGCCGCGACGCTATTCATGTTTTCCAGCATCCCGGCCGCGTGGTGGATAAAGTTGCTGCCGGCCAGCGCGGCCAGCACCACGCTCATCGCCTTTTCAAAGCCGGCCTGGATGTCAGGGATTTTGGCATCGGTCATCCCGGCCGAGTTGTAGATCGGCAGCCGGTAGAACTGGGCGATTTGTGCCATCGCCGCGTTGGTCAGCCCAAACTCGGCCGAGCCACCCAGGTAGCGGCCGCTCTTCATGTCGGCCGTGGCGGGGATAGGGCCCATGACTACCGGCGTCCCTTTGCGAACCAGTTGGGTCAGCACCACACCGGCCAGTTGTTCGGCCGTCAGTTGGGCAAGCGTGCCGGCCAGCGTCACCGGCGAGGTTGAGCCGGCCATCGGCGCGGCCGAGAGCACCACCGGAAGCCCCTGGCGACAGGTTTCAATTAGCAGCGTGGTGACATCGGTGGCAAACAGCAGCGGGCTAACCATCCAGCTGGTGATGAAGGATACGATCGGCCGCTCGCGCAGCGCGGTCGCGCCGCCGGCGATCTGCTCCGCCATCGCCGCCGTGTCGCGGATGCCCTGCACGCTGTACACACCGGACTGGACGTGCTTGACCGTGTTGGCCAGCCCAGCATAATACTGGTTGACATCCACTTCGTCTTTGCCCATGTCCGTTGGGTACACGGGGACAAGATAGAAGTGAATATGATCCAGCGCATCCACCAGCCGGGCCAATTCCGCCACGTCCCGCAACACGGCCGGGCGTGGCTGCCCGGTCTCGATGTCGAACACCGTCAGCGCAGCGCCGCCGGTGCCCATGTGTACCTGCGAGCCGGTCAACTCCAGGTCCCAGCGGGAATCCCGGCCGGCCAACACCACCCGCTCGGGAGCCGAAACAACCGCATCATCTACCAAGCCGCGCGGGATGTGCACCCGGTTTCCAGTTACCAAAGCGCCCGCATCCCGGAACAGGCGCAGCGCTTCGGATTCCTCGACCTGGACGCCGGTTCGGTCCAAGATACTGAGCGCCGCCTGGTGGATGCAAGCTATTTGTTCATCGGTCAGCGGCCGGTATTGACCACCGGGTAACCCCGTCTGTGGTTGCCGTTTCTGTTTTGCCACCGTATCTACCCCACTACCTCAAGGGCGGGGAACCGGTGCATTTAGCCGTGTTCCACGCCCAGCTTGTCACATTTTTATGCGGTCAGTTCGCGCGCTTTGTCCACCGCGCTGGCCGCATCGGGGGCATAGGCATCGGCGCCAATATCCTGGGCAAAGGCGGCCGTTACCGGAGCGCCGCCCACCATGATCTTGACTGAATCGCGCAAGCCAGCTTCTTCCAGCGCCTCAATGGTCGCCTTCATGTACACCATGGTGGTGGTAAGCAGCGCGCTCATCCCAATCAGGCGGGGCTTGTGCTCGCGGACCTTGTCTACAAAGACCTTCGGCTCCACATCGGTGCCCAAGTCAACGGTCTCAAAACCAGCCCCTTCCAGCATCATCTTGACCAGATTCTTGCCAATGTCGTGCAGGTCGCCCTTGACCGTGCCGATGAGGAATTTGCCAGTGCTGGCGGCACCCGACTCGGCCAGCAGCGGCCGCAACACTTCCATCCCGGCCGACATGGCGCGGGCAGCAATCAACACCTCGGGCACAAACAGATCGCCCGCCTTGAAATCGCGGCCGACCACATCCATGCCAGCGATGAGGCCATTGGACAGGATATCGGCCGGGGCCATTCCTTGCTCCAGGCACTTTTCGACCAGCGCAGCGACCTCTTCTTCTTCGCCGCTATACAAATTCTCCGCTATCTTTTGCAGAATGTCTGCCATCGCAAAACCTCCTAAATGAATGTAATAAAAAAAGAACAGGCTATCCAATCGATGGACGCCTGTTCTCCTTCCACGAAGATCTCAGGGTAGAGTCATGGAGCCAAGGTGTCTGGCTTGCCCGGCCGGGAGGGCCAGGCTTACAGTTGCGGGACAGCTCCGGAGTTTCACCGGTCTTCCCTCGCGCTTCACGCCTGGGTTGTGAAAAGACCCGGTTCGCCTCCTTCCCTACGGCCGATAACCCAGTTGGCGGGACAGCTCGGCCGCAGTGGCCACCACCTGCCCGGCCAGTTCTGGGAACAGTTCTGGTTTGACGCGATAGGCTGGCCCGGCAACACTGGCAGCATACCGCACGCGGCCGGCGTGATCGAACACCGGCGCGGCAATGGCATTGAGCCCAATTTCCAACTCTTCTTGGACCACAGCGTATCCAATCTGCCGCACCTGCCGCAACTCGGCCCGCAGCACAGCCAGGTCAGAAATGGTATGATCGGTGTAGCAGTGCAATTCGGCTGGCAGCTTTTGTTCCAGCTCGTGCCCCGGGAGGTAGGCCAGCAGCACCTTGCCGGCGGCCGTGCAATACACCGGCATGCGCCGCCCCACGTAGCCAATGTTCTTCACCTGCCGGGCTGGGGGCACGAATTGCTCCAGGTTGACCACATCGCCCTCGTCCATCACCACCAAATTTACAGTCTCCTGACACCGGCCGGCAAGCTCCCGCAGGAACGGGCGCGCCATAGCCCGGACATCCAGGTGGCTGGTAACCAGTGAGGCCATCCCGATCAGGTCGATTCCCAGTTGGTAGCGCTGGGTCTCCGGGTTGCGCCAGAGCAATCCTCCACGCTCCAAGGTCATCATCAACCGGGACACCGTACTCTTGTGCAGGTTCAGCAGGCGGCCCATTTCGTTTACCCCCCATTCGGGTTGGTCTAGGCTGAATGCTTTGAGGATTTTAACCGCCCGTTCGATGGATTGGATGCTAGCGCTATCCTTGTCCATTTCGCAATCAAGTCGCACATTATGCAACAGCGTTGCAAGTCGGAAATCATTATAGTCGGGTTTGCCCCGGCCGTCAACCGATTTTGCGGCATTTGTCCTTTTAGGCCACCCTTTTGCATCTGCCGTCTTGTGATATGATTGGATCGGCTATCTGCGATGAGCAATCTGAACCGATTGCGCTGCTGGGGAGTAAACTTTACGACTTGGCACCCACGCCACCAAAGCCGCTGAAACTGGAGAAAATCGTGCGCAACACAAAAATCCGCGCCCAAGCGCCACTGGTACTGATTGCAATCTTGCTGGTCACCCTGACCAGTTGTTCGGTCGCGCCGCCCAGAGGCAGAAAACCATCGCGGGACTGGAGCCGGGCGCTTTATCTGGGCCAGTTTGTCAGCGGCGCCCCCAGCATTGTCACAGAGGCCGACGGCAGCCGCGTTCACCTGGTCTGGCCCTATCAGATTCGCAACACACTAGGCATCCACTACCAGCAACTGGACTCGCTGGCCGAAGAAACAGTATCGACCGACATGGAACTGGCGGACGAGCACCCCCGCACGGTGAGACTGGTGCCGGCCGGAGACGGTCAACTGCACCTCTTGTGGGCCAGCAGGCCCAACGTCCAGAACCTCTGGTCACTGCGCCACGTGCTCCTGGATGGCACAGGTCAAATGATTGGCGAAATCCAGCAGTTGACTGCCCCAGACCGATCAATTGACAGCTATGATGTGACGCCGGCCGAGGATGGTGGCGCGTTCGTGGTGTGGGACATCCGCGACGAAGGAGGGATTTACGGGCTAGCGCTCGACCCCCAGGGCACTACCCAGGCTCCCCCTCTTATGATCTCAACCGAGGGCGAAGCACCGGCCGTGCAGCGCGGTGCGGCCGGCACCTACCACATCGCCTGGCGCACCGAGCAGCGATTCCTGTACACTACTCTATTCCCAGGCCAGAGCGCACCCAACACACCGACCGAAGTGGCACAGATCAGTTCTGGCACAGGCATCTCGTTGTATGGCCCCGAGTTGGGACTCTCCGAAGGTTGGGTGTACGTGCTGTGGCACCAGCAAAGACAGTCTGGTGAAGAAGCCGGCACCGCACACAGCGAGTTCATCGCCTTCCCAATGGGTCATCCATCCTCACCCGCGCCAGAGCGCATCAACCTGTATGCCATTGAATCACCACCGGCCGTGCCGTACAGTGGCAGCTTGCCGCTGGCCGAAATGATCCGGCCGGCCTCCCTCCAGTTGAGGTCCGACTTTATTTACCAGCCGTCTCCACTGGATGGTGAGAGGGGCGAATTGGCGGTGGCGTTCACCTTTTACCAGCAATTCCGGCAGGACGTCCGTGCGCAGACGGCGACAGTGCTGTTCTCCGAGGGTACAGAAAAGGGCTATCAGCCAGCATCCAAAACGGAATCACTCTCGCAGGAGGCGGCCCTATCGGCCGATGCGGCCGGCAACCTGCATATGGTCTGGCGAGAAGGCGCTGCCAGGACACAGGCCTATTACGCCACCACCAACCCGGCCGCCCGCGCCCTGTTGGATCGGTTAAACAAAGACGACCTGGTTCACGCAACGCTGCAGGGAGCGATGGAAGGGCTCTCTGGCTTGGCCATGTTCCCCTTTGCGCTAATCTGGCTGGCGCCGGGCCTGATTTTGCTGGGTGGGCTGGAACTCGTCTGGAACCAGGATCGGCGGCCGAAAGATGTGAACCAGGCGTTGTTGGGAGTTGGGATCATCGTGTATCAAGCAACCAAGCTACTCCTCTTTCCCAGCATATTAACATACACGCCGTTTTCAGCCTGGCTGGACCTCCCGGCCGGGCTGCACCGCATGCTCCAGATAGCAGTCCCGCTGGCAATCCTAGGCATAGCCCTGCTAGTGGCGGTTCGCATCCGCAAGCGCCGCACTCAGTCTGCGGTGGTTTTTTACGCTGTAGCGGCCGCCTCCGACGCCATACTGACACTGATTGTGTACGGGGTCAACTTTTGGGCCATCGCCTGACACAAAAAAACCTCCCGCAAAGGTCCACATCTGCGGGAGGTTGAACACATCAGCCTATAGGGCTATGGCATCTGGGCCAGTCGCCAGCCGTACTGCTGCCGATAATACTCCTTGTACTCTCCCGATTTGATTTTGCGCCACCACCACTCGTTTTTCACATACCAATTGACGCTCAGTTCGATTGCCTCAGCACAACTGTGGGTTGGTTCCCAACCCAACGCACAGATCTTTTCCACATTCAAGCTGTAGCGGCGGTCGTGTCCGGCGCGGTCCGGAACGTGACGGATCAGCGTCCTGGGTTTGCCCAGCAGGTCCAGAATCAAATGGGTCATATCCAGGTTGTGCATCTCGGTGCCGGTGCCAACGTTATAGATTTCGCCGAATTGCCCCTTGTGCAACACCAGGTCAATCCCCTCGCAATGGTCCAGCACGTACTGGTAATCCCGGACCTGAAGACCATCCCCATACACCGGCAGCGGTTCATCATCGATGGCATTGGTCACAAATAGCGGGACCACCTTTTCCGGGTATTGATACGGGCCAATGTTGTTGGCCCCACGGGTGATGGTCACCGGGAGATCATAGGTGACACAGTAGGCGTTCACCATCAGGTCGCCGCTGGTCTTGCTGGCGGCGTATGGGCTGCGCGGCGCTACGGGATCGGTCTCGTTGGAAGCCCCATCCGGAACGTGGCCATAAACTTCGTCGGTGGAAATCTGGTGATAGCGCTCCAGCCCAAGCGTGCGGGCTGCTTCCAACAGGACGTAGGTGCCGTACACGTCGGTCCGGATGAATGCGTCCGGGTCCATGATCGAGCGGTCCACGTGAGTCTCGGCCGCAAAGTTCACAATCGTGTCAATCCGGTGCTGCTTGACTGCCTGCTCCACCGCGGCCGGATCACAGATATCGCCCTGCACAAAAGCGTACCGGCCGGCAAATCGGGCCGCCACATCCTTCAGGTTGTCCAGATTACCGGCATAGGTCAGCTTGTCGTAGACCAGCGCAAAGTAGTCTGGGTACCGTTCCAGCAAATAGCGGGTGAAATTAGAGCCAATGAAACCCGCCCCGCCTGTGATCATCAGTCGTTTCATGCCGCACCGTTCAGAATGCCAACCTGGCTATAGTCACCCAGCATCAGCTTGTGCGCCTTGGGTTTGATGGGCGAGCGGTCAATCACCACCTGCCGGCCGATGAGGCTGTCCTGAATGCGGGCCGGGATATCGGAGATGCGCGAGTTCTCCAGGACGATGGAGCGCTCGATCTCGCTGTTGGTGATGACCACATCGTGGTAGATCGAGGTGTAAGGGCCAATGTAGCTGTTTACAATACGGCTGTTCCGGCCGATGATCGACGGGCCGCGTATCACGCTGTTGACAATCTCGGCGCCCCGCTCGACCGTGACATTGTGCCCCACGGTCGAGTCGCGGTCCACGTACCCATCCACCTTGTGAGCCAGCTCTTCCAGCACCATGCTGTTGGCGTCCAGCATGTCGCCTGGGCGGCCGGTGTCGATCCACCAACCCCGGTGGATGTAGGGGAACACCCGGTAGCTGTTGCTCACCAGCCACTGGATGGCATCCGTAATCTCCAACTCACCGCGCCAGGATGGTTTGATCGCCTCCACCGCTTCAAACACATGGTGATCGAACATGTAAATTCCCACCAACGCTAGATCACTTGGGGGTACCTGGGGCTTTTCGACAAGCTGGATGATCCGGCCGTCTTCGCTCAACTCGGCCACGCCGTACTGTTCCGGGTGCTCCACACGGGTCAAAACAATCTGGCTGTTCCAGTCGCTGTGGGCAAATTCGGCGATCAGGGGGCTGATACCGCCCTCGATCACATTATCACCCAGGAACATCACAAAACGCTCGTCACCCAGGAAATCGCGGGATATCTTGACCGCATGGGCCAGCCCCAGCGGCGCTTCCTGGTGGATGTAGGTCACATTGGCATCCCAGCGCTTGCCCCGGCCGACCGCCTGCTTGATCTCGTCGGCCGTGTCACCCACCACAATGCCTATATCCTCGATCCCCGCTTCGCGGATCGCCTCGATGACGCGGAAAAGAATAGGCTTGTTGGCCACCGGGATAAGCTGCTTGGCGCTGGTAAACGTGAGCGGATAAAGGCGGGTCCCTTTGCCGCCGGAAAGAATCAGTCCCTTCATAGTTGATACAAACTCCTTATCTGGGTGTGCTGCCCCGACCTGTCGGTGCAACTGCTAGAATTGTACAGAGGGGGATGTGAAAGTCAAGCGGCCGTTGCCAAAACAGCGGGCGACAGTGGAGCGGCCGTGGCGCAAATCGGCCCTTGATCCCGCCTGCCGAGCAGGTATAATCGGCGCAGACCTGTTGAGGAGGTAATATCGTTCAGCCAGTCAGTTTTGGCAGGCGCTTGAGGAGCCGCGATGAAGTTACTGATTGCCACCGGCAACCCTGGCAAAGTCCGGGAATACAACGGCCTGTTCGCCGATTTGCCCATCACCTGCATTGGCCCGGCCGAACTGGGCATCCACTTGGAGGTTGACGAGAGCGGCGCCACCTACCGCGAAAACGCAACCATCAAGGCGTTGGCCTTTGCCTGCGCCAGCAGTTCGCTTGGCATTCCGCTGACGCTGGCCGACGATTCCGGGCTGGAGGTGGACGCGCTGGACGGCCGGCCCGGCATCCGCTCGGCGCGCTTTGGCGGGCCGGGATTGAGCGACGCCGGCCGCTGGCAGCACCTGCTCAAGGAGCTGGATGGGGTGCCCTGGGAGCGTCGAACCGCCCGCTTTCGTTGCATCATCGCGCTGGCAACACCGGCCGGCCAGCTCTCCGTCGTGGAAGGTGTTTGCGAGGGCATGATTGCGTTTGAGGCGGCCGGGGAGCATGGTTTTGGCTACGACCCGGTCTTTTGCCTGCCGGAGCACGACTGCACCATGGCGCAATTGCCGGAAGCCACCAAAAACCACATCAGCCACCGCGGGCGCGCCGCGCGGGCCGCCTGCCCGATCATCCTTGACAAGCTAAGTTGAGTGGTTGTGCCTGCCCCCCAACTGTGCTATACTTTTCACCGCGCCGCCTCAATTGGGGGCGGCGCTTTTGTGCAAGCCTTACGAGGCATATTTGGAGGAGAGTGACCAGTGAGCCGACGAGGGGCTATTGTCTGGGTTGAATGGATCGTCATCCTGTTGGTGGTGATTGCGGTAGCGCTGCTGGTAATCCAGCTCAACAGCTACTCCAATTTTCGCACCCGCTTTCCAAGCGGCTTGACCATCGGCGGCGTGAACGTAGGCGGGCTGACCGATGAGGAAGCCGCCCGCCAGGTCCAAGCCATCTACAACTCGGAGGTTGACCTCTACTACCAGGGCGAGCGCATCCCCCTGAGCCCGGCCGACGTGGAATTCACCATCAACCTGGACTCCATGCTCCAACAGGCCACAGAGCAAAAGGACACGCAGGGTTTCTGGCCTGGCTTTATCGATTTCCTGCTCAACCGGCTGGTAGAGATTACGCCGGTAGAGCTGGATGCCAGCTTGAACACCCGCCGTCTGGAAGTGATGCTGGCCAACATTGCCAACACGCGGGATGCCCCACCCCAACCCCCTGTTCCTGTGCCGGCCACCCTCAACTTCCAGTCCGGGCAGCCGGGCTATCAGATGAATGTGGCCGCTTCCCTGCCGTTGGTGGAACAAGCGCTGCTTGCCCCGGCCGACCGTCAGGCGACGCTGGTCGTGGATCAACTGGCATCGGCTCTGCCGGATCTGGAGATTCTCGGCCGGCTGATCGAGAATCATCTGGCCGATTTTAACGGCATCTATGCTATCTACGTGATTGACCTGCAAACCGGCCAGACGCTGGGAATCAATCAAGACGTGGCCTTCTCGGGCCTCAGCATGACCAAAATCCCCATCATGCTGGAGACGTTTCGCACCCTGGACCGGCCGCCCAACATTGAGGAAACCAAACTGCTCACGCAGACCATGATCGAAAGCGGGAACTATACCGCCAACCTGCTGCTCGATGTAATTGCTGGTGAAGACAACGGCATGCTGGGGGCCCAAAAGGTGACCGAATCCTTGTGGTATCTGGGCCTGATCAACACCTTTATTGCCGTGCCTTATGAGGAAGACATCCCGGGGACGTACGCCACGCCGGCCAACCAGCGGACGGACATCACCACCCAGCCCGATCCCAAGATGCAGACCACGCCAGAGGACCTGGGGATGCTGCTAGAGATGATCTACCAGTGCGCGGCCGGAGGTGGCACATTGCTGGTTGCCTATCCAGACCAGCTAACCGCGGATGAGTGCCGGATGATGCTGGAAATGATGAACCAGAACCGGATTGGCTCGCTGATTGAGGCCGGGGTGCCGGAGGGGACCAACGTAGCCCACAAGCATGGCTGGGCGGCCGAAACCCACGGTGACGCGGGCATTGTTTTCACCCCCGGTGGCGACTATGTGCTGGTGGAATACCTGTACACCCCCGGCTGGCTGGAATGGCAGGTCAGCTCGCCGCTATTGGCGGATGTTTCGCGGGCAACCTACAACTTTTTCAACTTTGCGCCCTAGCAGAGGCCAAGTCATCGGTCGCTATCCGGCTCCCGCTTGATAACCACCAGCGTCAGATCGTCAAACTGGGCTTCCTGCCCCACAAAGTCATCCACGGCCGCCCGAATTGCTTCCACCATCCCGGTGGCCCCCAGGCGGCGATTTTCACGCACCACCTGCACCAGCCGCTCCAGCCCAAATTCATCCTTGTCCTGGTTGAGGGCGTCGGTGATGCCATCGGTGTACAGGATCATTGCCTCGCCCGGCCGGATGTGAATCGTGTGCGTGTCCATTGGTGCGGAAGGCAACACCCCCAGCACGATATTGTTTTGCTTTAGCACCTCCACCGCCCCATTGGCCCGCAAATAAAGGGGCGGGTTGTGACCCGCATTGGTGTAGCTCAACCGGCCGCTCTCCGGCTCCCACACGGCATAAATGACCGTCACAAACAGGTCAGAGCGGGAGTCGGCGAGCAATAGATCGTTGACGCGGGCCAGGCAGGCGGCCGGGTCGTGTCGGTTGTGGCCCACCGAACGGATGAGAGTGCGGGACAAAGCCATGTACAGCGCGGCCGGCACCCCCTTGTCCGCCACGTCTGCCACCACAATTCCCCACAACTCGCTCTCCTCGGCGCTGCGGGTCAGCCGAAAGAAATCGTAAAAGTCACCCCCAACCTGACGGGCCGCACGCCAAAAAGCATCCACGCTCCAACCCGGGTGCTCCGGCCGCACGTCTGGAAGAAAGCTGGATTGAATACCGCGCGCCACTTCCAACTCCCGCTCCATCCGCTCACGCTCCAGCGCCTCGCCGTACAACTGATCATTTTCAATTGCAATCGAAGCCTGATGTGCAATGCCGGTCAAAATGTTTTGGCGGCGAGAACTGAATGGAGCGACTTGCGCTGGAAAAGTGACCAGGATAGCACCGACCAGCTCTCTCCGGGTGACCAGCGGCAGGGCCAGCAACCCATCGGCCGCCAGCAACTCCTGCCAGGCCACCGGCAACGGCAAAGGGTAGCCAGGCCCGGCACCTAGCGGACCATTCCCTTCTTCCATAGCTGTCAAAAAGTCAACGATCGAGTCGTGCGACAGCGATTGCTCCATCAGCACGCACTCTTCCGTTCCAAAGCCATAATGCGGCCCGCAATCCCAGACCTGATACCCCTGCCGGATGACGATAGCGCAGCGATCCACGCCAGCCAGAATGGGCGCCAGTCGGACGATGGTGTCGAGAATATCCGTCAGGTTCGTCAAGCTGTTGACCGCCTCTGCCACTTGCAGCAAGGCGATGGTGACATACGCTTCTTCCTGTTGGGCAGCGTACAGCCGGGCGTTCTCAATGGCCATGGCGGCCTGGCTAGCAATCCCTCCAACCAGGTGCACCCGGCGACGAATGAGGTCCACGTCGGCCGTGTCGCCAGAGGCCAACATTACCCCCATCAACTCGCCTTTGGCTACCAGCGGCAACAGCAGCAGCCAATTGTCCAGCCCGAAAAAGTCAAAAAGCTCGTCCGGCAGCGCGCTGAGCGCCTCGCCGCCGCCCAGCAGGAGCGGCTGCGGCCGAACTTTGAGTGCATCCAGCGGCGCCCAGGTGTTGAGTGGCAACCAGATGTGGGCAAACTCGTTGGTCAGTTCTGCCCCCTTGCCGGCCAGTTGCGTTCCCCGGAACGCGGCCGGCTCATCCTGCCAGAGCAGGATACCGCACTGGCCTACCCCCACCAGAGAAACGGTCATGCGCACAATGGTGTCAATCACCTGCTCCAACTCGGTTGAACGCGCCGTCGCCTCTGCCATCTGCAACAGCGCGCCGGAGACCCAGGCCTCCTCCTTTTGCGATGCAAAGAGGCGGGCATTGTCAATGGCCACGGCCGCCTGTCCTGCAAACATCGCAATCACCGCCACGTCCTCGCGCCCGTATGTTTGCGGCGGCAACGCATCCACGGTGATGAAACCAATCAGCTCACCCCGGGCGATGAGCGGGGCACCCAGGCAGGCGTGCTCCGGCGGCAAATCCAGCAAGGCATGGTAGCAGCCGGCCCCGTCCTCACAGTGAAAGACAATGGGATGATTCACCTCCGCCAGCTGGCTCAGTCGCTCCGAATCAGCCAGGCAGAACTCTTCTCCCTGGGTGCCAACTACACTGGGCAGCCCCTGGGCAGCCTGAACCACCACGGTATCTTCGCGCTCCAGCAGTAACACGGATGCCGCGTCGTAGGGCAACACCCGCCGCAAATCGGTAAGGATCGCATGAAGCACCGTTTCCAAGTCCAATGAAGAGGTGATGGTTTCCGCCACTTCGCGGAGCGTCTCGGCAACTGACCGTTGGTGCCGCTCCGCATTGTACAGCCGGGATTCCTGAATCGCCAAGGCAATCTGGTCGGCTAGCGCTTCCAGCGCAAATTGATCCTCTGAGCCAAAAGCATTCGGTCGGTCGCTCTGCAGGTCCAGCACGCCCAGCGCATGATCTTCGATCAGCAATGGCACTACCATTTCTGAGCGGGTGTTCGGCAAGGCGCTTAGGAAGAGAAAACGCGCATCGGCCGAAACATCGTTGACCAGCACCGTCTTGCGGTGATCGACTGCCCAGTTGATCAAGCCCCCGTCGGCCGGCAGTTGTTGGTGGCTCTCCCACACATCGGCCGAGGTGCTGGCCTGCAAAGCAGCCTGGTCAGTCGAAGCATCATAGCTATAGATATTGACACAATAGTAGCCAAAGGTCTGCTGTATCAGCGACACAGTCTGTGCAAACAGATCGGGCAGCGGCGTGATGGCGCGAACCTGGCGTGACACGCTGCCGACCAACTCGAGTTGCGCTGCGCGGGACTGTGCCTGCTGGTAGAGTCGCGCGTTGGCGATGGCCGAAGCTGCCTGGTTGGCCACAATCGAGAGCCGGCGCACATCATCTTGGGAAAAAGCACCGGTCTGGTAGCTCTGCGCGGCCATGGCTCCCACGCACTGGCCGCCTGTCACCAAAGGGATGAAGATGGCTGAACTGGGTGGGTGCTCGCTGATGTATCGCGGCCGGGCCGGCAAATCCTGCCACTCGCTCTGAAAGTTGCGAATAAGTAGTGGCTGCTTGTGTTGAGCTACCCATCCCACCAACCCCTCCCCCTCGCCCAGGTCAAACTCGGCCGGGGGACAGCGCTCCCCATCCCGCACCCAGATCACAATACGGTAGCAGCCATCCTCAAACAGGCCAAGCTGGAAGATAGACGTGTCAATGATGGTGCTGATCTGCTCAAAAATGAACTCGTACAGCGCATCCGGGTCCAGTTGCGCTTCCACCAGCGCCCGGCCGGCCTGCCCCAGTGCCTCCAGTTCCGCAACACGCTCCACCAGGCGGCTGCGATCCGCGGGCAAGAGGCGGCGACGGGCCAGAAACAGCAGCCCCATCAATGCCGCTACCAATGCCAGCAGGAGCGGCAAAAAGTCACTGGACAAGTGCACGGATTGCATCGGCCGACGACGGATGAATGACAAAAATCCGCTCAAACCCGGCCATCTCAAAAATCTCGGTCAGCCGGTCGGTGAGACAACAGAGGTGAACATCACCGCTCTGGCTGCGTGCCCGCCGCCAGGCGGTGACCAGCACGCGCAACCCGCCGCTATTGATGTAGGTAGTCTCGTGGAGATCAACAACCAGGCGGTGACTGCCAGCAGCGTGCAATTGATCCAGCACCCCTTCCAGTTCAGGAACGGAGGTATGGTCCAGCCGGCCGCGAACGCCGACAAGCCAGACGCCAGACTCGTGCTGCTGCCCCCATACTGCGGAGGGCGCAGCAGCGCTTCCATTACCTGCCATCTCCCATTCGATTTTTTTATACATCGTCAATTCATTCCGGCCGGGCGTGAACCGATATTCAACCTGATCCATGGTTTTGCGCATGAAATGAATCCCCAGACCGCCCACACGCAACTGCTCCAGGTCAAGGGTCACGTCCGGTGCTGGGACCTGCGAAGGGTTAAACGGCTTGCCTCGGTCTTGGAGGCGGACAACAAACACCCTATCCTTCAGCAAAAGGCCGGTGCCGCAAATGACGATGATCTCGTCATCGCTGCCCCCCAGATAGGCATGTTCGACAATGTTGGTGCACGCCTCATCTACCGCCAACTCGACGTGAAAAGCAGCGTCCGCGCTCAACCCGGCCGAGCGGGCTGCCTGCGCGACAAATTCACAGATCGGCCGGATGGATTCGTAACGGCCGGGGGCAACAAACTTTTGCTCTTGCACTGGATGTTGTCCCCCCGCTGCCCCCCACATAGCACAAGCATCCGGGACGGCCGGTTGGGGCCATCCCGCAGATGCCTAGGTATCTTTCAACTTAATAGCTACCGACGGCCGCGACCTCGTCATCAAAAACCTGGAAAACCACATCCAGGCCGGCCAAGTCCAGCACCTGTTTCACCCGCTCAGACGGCTCAGCGAGGCGCAAATCCCCGGCCGGGGTCTTTTTCTGCACCTCGCGCAGGCACGATACCATGGCGCGCAAGCCGGCGCTGCTCATGTACTCCACGCCCGAAAGGTTGAGCACGATTCTGAACCGCCGGTTGTCGGTCAACCCCTTTAGGGTCTGGTCCAGCCGTGGAGCTGTGCTGCTATCTACCCGGCCAGCAACGGTTACCAAATCAACGTTCTTGAATTCTCGCGTCGTGATCTCCATAGGGCTCTCCTGGCATTGGTTGGGACCAATTAGGCTTGTTTGATGGCTGCATTATACCATAAGCCCTATTGTGCAACCAGTTTGCACGCCATCTTGCCTGTGTTACAATTGCCCGAAAATGGTCAGCTTGCTTCTCCCCCTATTCATTCTGTTGGTTGGTGCTGCTGTCTTGCTGTTCCTGCCAACCTTGCGCCCGAACAGCGCTCGCCACCTGCAATGGGCAGCGGCCGGTGTGGTGGCAGCCGCCTTATTGGCTGTGCTGCTGACCGGCCGCGACACCGGTGTTTTCCATTCCATCACTTCCTGGTCACCCAATGCCGTACTCACGCCATCACTGGCGATGCAGGGCGGCCGGGCCGGCCGGTTGCTGGGCGCGGCGCTGGCGGCCATAACCCTGGCGGCCGTGCTGATTGCACCACGGACCGCGCAAGCCAATCCCCCAATTCGGTGGCCGCTGGCTCTGGTCACGCTCGCAGCTACCCTGCTCACCCTGCTCCCTGCCAATTTACTCACTGTGGCACTGGCCTGGACCGCGCTGGACGGGGTAACGGCCGCTGCGTGGCTTTTTGCCCGGCCGGAAGGAGATCGACAACTCAACCCCCTGCTCAGTTGGGGCACGGGAGCGGCCGGGACGCTGCTGCTGTGGGCGGCCGCGCTTTGGCTACAGGCAGACCTGGCCTTTCAGCGCATCTCTTCGCTGGGCGTCGCCGGCGCAATGGGGACAGCCCTTGTCCTCGCCATTGCACTGCGTTTGGCTCCATTCCCGTTTCACCTGGGCCGGCCGCAGCCTCAATCCCGTTTCCCGGAACTTGAGTTGGGCCTCCAGTTCGCGCCCGTGGCGGCCGGGGCCTGGCTGCTAACCCAGATCCCCACCTGGGAATACATGCCCTTGCTCGCCCATAGGATTTTCAGCGCGCTGCTGCTGACCGGCGTGGTGGGAAGTGGGCTGCTTGCCTGGCTTCCGCTGGAGGACAGGCGGGCAATGCGTTGGGTGGTAACCGGGCTGGCAGGTTTGACCTTGCTGGCTGGGTTATGGGCTGGGGCCGAAGCTGCCCTGGCGGAAGGGATAACCCTGATCTTGGCTGGAGGCCTGTTTATGCTCTTGGCCGGCCGGCAAACAGCCACATTGGAGATCAAAATCGCCGCCGGGCTGGGCGTCGCCGCGCTGGCCGGACTTCCTCTCACCTTCGGCGGTGCCGGGCGACTGGCGCTGTACGCCAGTTGGGTAGGACAGGGAGGCGGGCTGTACCTGCTCCTGGGCGCAGGTGCCTGCCTGTTGTTGCTCGGCGCGGCCAGCAAGGCACTTTTTCGCCCGGCCCCGGCCGCAATCGAGCCAGTGGATCGCATCCTGGTTGGAATCGGGCTGGGGCTGCCGGCGCTGGGGCTGCTGCACACAGGACCACTCCCGGCCGGCAATGCTGCAGTCTGGTTGGCGATCGCCGCCCCACTCATCGGCGGCGCACTGGGCGCCTGGAGCGCAGATTCGCTGCGGCCGCTGCAGCAAGAGATCGAGCCCTGGCTGCATCCCCTCCTTTCGCTCCGCTGGCTGCGCAACTGGAGCGCCAGCGTGGGCCGGGTGACCGGCCGGGCGACCCATGCCGCTCACCAGGTGCTGGAGGGCGAAGGTGCGCTACTTTGGGTAGCCGTGCTGCTGGCCCTGGGCTGGTTCCTACTCACCAACCGCTAGTCACGACCCATTATGGCTGGATTACCCACCCTATCCGAACTGCTGAACGCGCTGGCCTTTCTGGGGCAAGAGCCGGCCGCGCTTGGTGTGCTGGCTACCGCGTTGGCCCTCATTGTACTGCGCGATTGGCGCTGGTCGTTGCTGGCGCTCATCGTCCAGTACATACTGACCGGCTGGTTGCTAACCGACGTACTGGAGCCCCAAGTTGCAGTGCTCAAGATCCTGATCGGCCTGATGATCAGCGTCGTTCTTTACCTCACCGCCAGACAGGTGCGCTGGGGCCACGATCCATCGTCCGGTGACGCCGGCCAGCACTTGCACATCGGCCGCTGGGTCCTGCCGACCGCCTTTCTGTTCCGCGTGCTCATTGCGCTGCTGGTGGGCGCGGTCATTCTACAATTAACCGGTGATAGCGCAACGATCCTGCCTGGATTGTCCCCACACATCAACCGTGCCGCGATTGCGTTGATGGCCCTGGGCTTGCTGGCATTAGGGCTCACCGACGAGCCACTGCGAGCCGGGATGGGGTTGCTTACCTTTCTTTCAGGCTTTGAGCTTTTTTACCACTCGCTGGAACAGGCTATCACCGTGATCGGCCTTGTTATTGCGATTGACTTTCTCGTGGCCATCATCACGGCTTATCTCACCGTGGCACGTCACATGAACCCAAACGAAGCGGAACGGAGGGAGCAGACGTGATTCCGGCCCCGTTGCTACTGGTGGGCGCGCCGCTGCTGTTTGCGGCCGTGGTCTATTTCCTGCGTCGCCTGACTTGGGTTGCGGCGCTAGTGAGCGCGGCCGGCGCACTGGCGCTGGCCTGGCTGGTCAGGGCCATCCCAAATTCGGCCGACGCAACCATCCTGGGCGGCCGGGTGGTGGGAGGCGTACAGATCATCCTGGGCCGGCCGCTGGCGCTGGCGGACGCCGACCGGCCGGTGTTGCTGGCACTGAGCCTGACGGCCGCGGCGCTCTTTCTGCTGGCGGCCCATTATCGGCCGGGTGACTTTTTCTTCCCCGGTTTGCTGGGCTTGCTGGGCGCGGCTGCGGCCGTGCTGGTGACGGAAACCTTTACCTTTGCGGTGCTCTTGGTCGAGGTGGCGGCCGGACTTGCCACCTTGTTGCTGCAAGGCTCCCGCTTTGGACCCACCCGCGGCGCCTGGCGGTTTTTCGTCTTTACCACGCTGGCGATGCCATTCCTGTTGGTAGCCGGCTGGCAGATCGATCTTCAGACCGCCAACCCGGGGCAGAGCAACCTGCTCAACCCGGCTGTGATGCTGCTCACCTTTGGCTTCTCCATCTACCTGGCGGCCGTGCCCTTTCACCTCTGGCTGGCACCACTGGCGCGGGAAAACGCGCCGCTCAAGCTGGTAGTTGCGCTGGGGCTATTCCCGCTGATCGCCTTTAGCGTGATTGCGGGCGCGCTGGGGCAATACCCCTGGTTTGCCGACAGTTCGGTTCCCCTCCAGTGGTTTGCCTTTGCGGGGACACTGACGGCCGGCCTGGGCACCCTGCTGGCTTTTGGCGCCGGCCGGTTCGGCGACCTGGCGGCCTACACGCTGCTGGTGGACGTTGGCACAGTGCTGCTGCTGGTGGGCCTGGGCGAGCCAGACGGGCTGCAAGCAGCCTGGTCGGTGCTTCTGATGCGGCCGGCCAGCCTGATCGTCTGGGCGGCCGGGCTATCCGCACTGAAAACCATCGCACCGGCCGACCGGGTGGACGAGGCGGCCGGCAAAGGGTGGCAGGCCAAGCTGGCGACGGCAGTGCTGGTGCTGGGCGGGCTGGCGCTGGCCGGCTTTCCGCTCACGCCGGGCTTTCCCGGCCGGTGGATGGCGGCCGGGCTAATTGCCAGAGATAGCCTCCCTCGGGCAGCGCTGCTACTGGCTGGCAGCGCCAGCGGCGCGCTGGGTACATTGCGGGTGGCGCGGACCCTGCTGACTGCGCCCGCGGAAAACGCGCCGGAGAGCCAACCAGCCAGCCGCGGCCGATGGCTGGGCGCCATCTTGCTGCTCATCATCATCGCCGGCGCAGTGCTGCTCTCCCTCTACCCCAATCCCATCATCTCGGCCGCCGGGCAACTGGCAAACCAATTCACGCCCATCCCGTAGACCGCCATGTACTTTGACTCGCTGACGGTCGCAGCCGTCGCCGATGAGTTGCGCCACAAATTGCTCAACGGCCGGGTCCAGCGGGTGGTGCAGGTGGACCGACACAGCCTGGGGCTGGAGATCTTTGCCGGGGAGCGTTTCCAACTGCTGGCCACGGCCGAGCCACAACACCCGCGTATTTACCTGACCGATTTCCAAGTCCGGCGCGGCGTGGAGACGGTCGCCCCGCTGCTCCTGCTGGCCCGCAAGCACCTGGACGGTGCCCGCTTGGCAGGCGTGGAACAACCCCCATTCGAACGGCTGTTGCGGCTGGAATTCTCCGGCGCAGAGGGCGAGGCCACCTTGCTGGTGGAACTCATCGAGAGGCGAGCCAATCTGATCTTGATGCAGGGCAACCAAATTCTGGAAGCCGTCCAGCGGGTGGGGCCGGAGATGAACCGCTATCGAACGGTGTTGCCCGGCCGGCCGTACATTCCACCACCGCCGCAGCCCAAGCTAGACCCCACCGATTTGACCGAGCTGCGCTTGCGGCAGATGCTGAGCGAGGCGGAACCAGACCGGCTGGTCTGGCGAGTGCTGGTGGCGAATGTGGCCGGGGTCAGCCCGCTGTTTGCCCGCGAGTTGGTCTTCCGCGCCAAAGGGGATGCACAGGCCACAGTCCACACCTGCGGCCGGATGACCCCTCTGCTGGAAGCCTTTGAAGAGGCGCTTCTCCCATACTGGGAGCATGACTGGCAGCCCGGCGTGATTGTGGAGCCCGACGGACGAGTGAGCGCCTTTGCCCCTTACCCGCTCACCCACCTGGGCCGGCCGGAGCGGGTCGAAACCATCAGCCAGGCCGCCGGCCGCTACTACACACACCTGCTGGGCACCAGCGCCTACCGGGCCGCCAAAGAACCGCTGCATGGCAGCCTGGCCGAGGCGCGGGAACGGGTGCGGCGCAAACGGGACGCGCTGGCCCGCCAGGCCCCTGACCCGGCCGAACTGGAGATGGTCCGCATGCAGGGCGAGCTGATCCTGGCGTATGCCAGCACTATCGTGCCTGGTCAGACCGAACTGAAAGCGCAATACGACCCCGACGGCCCAGAACTGACCATCCCGCTTGACCCACATTCATCACCAGTCGCCAACGCGCAGGCTCTCTTTCGCGAGTACGAAAAGAGCAAGCGGGCAGCGGCCGATTTTCCGGAGCGGCTGGCGGCGGCCGAACTGGAACTGGCTTATCTGGATCAACTGGAGACCGACCTGAAACTGGCCGAGAACTGGCCGGGAATTGACGAGGTCCGCGAGGCGCTGGCGACGGCCGGCTTCCTCTCAGGGCCACGCCCCAGCCGGCCGCGAGGGGGCGCAGTTGGCCCGTTGCGCGTCGTCTCGGATGACGGGCTGGTAATCCTGGTCGGCCGCAACAGCCGGCAAAACGAGCTGGTGACTTTCAAGCAGGCCGCGCCGGCCGACCTCTGGCTCCACGCCCGCGGCGCGGCCGGTGGGCATGTGGTGGTCAAAAGCGGCGGCCGGCCGGCACCCGATCGGACACTGCAACAGGCAGCACAATTGGCGGCCGTCTACTCGGCCGCCCGCAATGAGGCCCAGGTGCTGGTGGACGTCACCCAGTGCAAGCGGGTGCGGCGGGTCAAGGGGGGCAAAGCCAAGCCCGGGATGGTGGTCTACACCAGCGAGCAGACCATCCGGGTCCGGCCGGACTCAGCCGAGTGATCGCACAAAGCGGTCCAGCCGCTCAATCCCCTTTTCAATCGTAACCCGATCGGTGGCGTAGGAAAAGCGCACATTTTGATCCGCGCCGAAGGCTATGCCAGGCACAATCGCCACGTGCTCTTCCGCCAGCAGCCGCCGGCAAAAGGTCATCGAATCCAGTCCGCTGGCGCTGATGTTGGGAAAAAGGTAAAACGCCCCGCCCGGCCGGGTGCAGGTCACGCCGGGCACCGCATTGATCCCCGCCAGCATCAGATCCCGGCGGCGTTCAAACTCTTGTCGCATCGCCTCAATCTCATCCTGCGGCCCTTCCAGTGCGGCGATGGCGCCGTACTGGGCAAAGGTGGTTGCCCCGGAGGTGCTGTGCGACTGGATATCCGAAGCGGCCTTGATGACGTGGGTCGGCCCGGCCGCGTAGCCCAGCCGCCAGCCGGTGGCCGCATACGCCTTGCTAAACCCATTGCAGGTGATGGTCAGTTCAAAGATACCGTCGCCCAGGCTGCCAATGCTGACGTGCTCGGCGGTGTCGTAAACCAGCTTTTCGTACATCTCGTCCGAGACTACCGGCACGCCACGCCGGACCGCCACCGCTGCCAGCACCTCCAGCTCGCCGGCCGTGTAGATGACTCCGGTCGGGTTGGAGGGCGAGTTGAGGATCAACGCGCGGGTCTTGTGGTTGATGGCCGCGTCCAGTTGACCCGGCGTGATCTTGAAACCGGTCTCCTCGCTGGTGGGCATGAACACCGGCACCGCGCGGGCCAGCTTGACGATCTCCGGGTAGCTGACCCAGTACGGTGCCGGGATCAGCGCCTCGTCGCCCGGCCCCAGGATGGAAACCAGCACGTTGAACAACGCCTGTTTGCCGCCCGTGCTCACGATCACCTGCTCCGGCTTGTAGGGCAGGTTATTCTCCCGCTGGAGCTTTTCCGCGATCAACTCCCGCAAGCGCGGCACCCCACCCTCGGGCGCGTACTTGGTTTTGCCCTCATCCAGCGCTTTTTTGGCCGCCTCGCGGATGTGCGCCGGGGTGTTGAAATCAGGTTCGCCCACGCCAAAGTTGCACACGTCCACCCCGGCCGCGCGCAAGGCTTTAGCCTGGCTGGAGATAGCCAGCGTCATAGAAGGGGAAATCGCATAGGTTCGATCGGCAAGTTCAATCATCTTCTTCTCCTGAGTGGTTGAGTAGCGCCCGGACCAGGTTTAGCTTGCTGATCTGGCCGCGCGAGATGCGGGTGGCCCATCCTTCGGCGCCCAGCAGCCGGCCGGTAATCTCCCGCTCGCCCAGCCCGGCCGCCTGCAGCGACCGAGCCTGTTGGCGCATTTCGTCCCAGTATGCCAGCTTGCGCTCAATCGCCTCGCACGGGTCGTCAATCCGGCCAGCGTGGGAGCAAAACAGCACCCGCGGCTGCAACGCCTGCACCCGCCGCAGCGAACGAGCCATTCCGGCCAGGTTTTCCCCCTCCCAGCGGTAGCGCGGCCGCTCCTGCACAAACAGATCGCCGCCAAACAGCCAGCCCTGCTCCGGCTCGTACAGGCAGATGTGGTCCGGACAGTGGCCCGGCGTAGGGATGATTTGAAAACAGTAGTGGGGGGTTTTAACAAACTGGTCCAGCGGCCGGGCACGGAACGACCGCGGCTGCCCCCACACCAGCCTGCGATAAAGCGGGATGCGGGGTGCGGCCGCCAGGATAGGCACGGCCCCGGCCGGCGCCCAGACCGGGGCATTCAGCGCACGTTCCAATCGGGCGTTGCCACCTGCATGGTCCTCGTGCTGGTGGGTATTGACTACCTGCTGCACCGTCTGACTCCGACACCAGGCCGTCAGTTCGAGAGCGGTGGCCGGCGGGCCGCTATCGACCAGCAACCCATCCACCAGATAAACGATCACAGTGTAAAGCGGCCGGCCCAGCACGGTGCGCGCCAGGCGTAGAGAGGTGACAGGGCCATGGACTGTAACCTGCAGCATCAAGGAATCGGGGAATCAAGCCAGCGGCAAATTGGGGATCACGTCCATCTCCCAGCCGTCTCGCTGCCCGGCCTGGAAGCGCCAGTAGCCGCAGGCGGCAATCATGGCCGCGTTGTCCGTGCACAGCGAAACGGGCGGGATGTGAACCGGCCGGTCGGTGGCGGCTTTCATCACCTGGCGCAGCGCCAGGTTGGCAGAGACCCCGCCGGCCAGCACCACCGCGGCTGCATCGTATTCGGCCGCCGCCTGCGCCGTCTTGCTCACCAGCACCTCCACCACCGCCTCCTGGAACGAGGCCGCCAAGTCGGCCACCGGCAGCGAACCATCCTCTTCGTCCAACTCCTGCACCTGGCGCAGGACGGCCGTCTTGAGCCCGCTGAAACTGAAATGGTACAACTCGTCCATCCAGGCGCGCGGGAAGCGGAATCTCTCCGGGTCGCCATTCTGGGCCGCTTTTTGGATCGACGGCCCACCAGGGTATGGCAGGTGTAGCAACCGGCCGACCTTGTCGAACGCCTCGCCGGCCGCGTCATCCATCGTCGCGCCCAGCCGCTGGTACTGGCCGTGGTCGGTCATCAGCGCCAGTTCGGTGTGGCCGCCGGAGACAATCAAAGCCAGCAGCGGAAAAGCCAGTTCCTCGGCCGCTTCGGTCAGCCAGACAGAGTAGATGTGCGCCTCCAGATGGTTGATGCCCAGCAGCGGCAACCCCCGGCCGAGGGCAATCCCCTTGGCCGTGTTGACCCCCACCAGCAAACTACCCGCCAGCCCCGGCCCGCGGGTCACGGCAATGGCATCCAGGTCATCCCAGCCCAGGTGGGCGGTCTCCATCGCTTCGTGAATAACCGGGTAGATGGTCTCCACATGCATGCGGGAGGCAGCTTCTGGAAAGACGCCGCCATACTGTGCGTGCAGGTCAATCTGCGAAGCGACGACATTGGACAGGATCGTCCGGCCGTCCACGACCACGGCGGCGGCAGTTTCGTCGCACGACGTTTCGATGCCCAAAATGCGAATCATGGCTGTCCCTCCTGGTGCAACTGGAGCGGTAAAGTCACCACAAAAGTAGTCCCCTCATCTGGCGTGGAGACGAAGGAAACCGCGCCCTGCAAATAGCGCTCGCTGAGCAGGCGCATGCTATAGGTTCCCAGCCCCCGGCCGGCACCCTTGGTGGAAAACGAGCGCTGGAAAAGCTGTAGCTGGACCTCGCGCGGGATAAAGGTCTGGTTGTGGACCCAGAACTGCAAGCCGTCACCGGCCGGCCGGCAACCCACGGTCACCGTTTGCCCCGGCAACGACGCCTCCAGCGCGTTCTTGACCATGTTGCCAACGACGCGTCGCAGCAGGACAGGGTCACTGGAAAAAGCAACCGGCGCCGCAGATGGATCCGCGCGGAGTTGCCGGCCGTCGCACACCGCGTGAGCAGCGTAATGGCGGACCAACTCTAGCAAAAAGCACATCGAATCAACGGGGCTGGGATGGATCGACAACTCATCTCGTTCGGCCGCCAGCAGGGCACGCTGCGCCTGAATCTCGTCGATCAACTGGTTGGAAAGCTGGAACACCATCTCTTCCAACTCGTCGGCATCGGGCACCTGTCCGTTGGTCAGAAGATAAGCTGCCCCCTGCAGCGCGCCGGCCGTGTTGAGCACATCGTGGAAAAAGATCCGCTCCAGCACCCGGCGCCGCTTCTCGTTGCTGATGTCGATGGCGGAAAAGATGGTATATTGCTCATCAGCGTGCGCCAACGGAGTCGCCCAGACGCGCAACTCCAGCGCCTGGATTTCACCGTCCACATCCTGGGTAATGCGGCACTCCTGTACCGAGCTGTTTCCCAGCAGGGTAACCAGGATGGCATTCACCGCGCCACAGGTGCTGCAAAACTCGGTCGTGCCACATCCACCCGCAGTCTCGGACGCATGGATGCAGTTCAACGCCTCGCCCGGCCGTTTCCCCAGCACAGCCTTCTCGTCTGCCAGGTTCAGCAACTGCAACAGGGCGCGGTTGGCGTACACCACCTGGCGCTGGCCGTTCAAAATGATCACCAGATCGGGTACGCCGTCCAACGCTTCGCGGAGCAGGGACAGCCCGCGAAAGACGGCCGCCTGTTGCTGCACCACCTCCTGCGATGCCCGCTCGGCCGGCGCATAGTAGGTTGGCAAACTTGGCTCGGTCATCTCACGCCCTCTCCGGCCGCGGCCGGCGGCTAGCCCTGCTCCACCGCAATCACCAGCGTCTTGGGGAAATCGGTCAGACAGTGGAACTTACCGTCCGCATCCACGGTCCACAGATCCTCCAGCCGCACGCCATACCCCTTGTCCGGGTAGTACAAGCCCGGTTCGATGCTAAACACCGAGCCTGGTTCCAGCCGGTCGGTGTTCAACTCGCTGCTTGCCAGGCGCGGCCGGCTGTGCAATTCCAGCCCCACGCCATGCCCCAGGCTGTGCACGTATCCGCTTTCCGCCTGCGAATTGGTGCGCGGCGAATCGTGCCCCATCTCTTCAAAGATATCGCAGGTCAAATCCTGATACACCCGGCCGAACTCGTTTACCTTTAGCGCGGCTACCACCTGGTCATAGCACAACTGAACCTGGCTAAACAGCTCTTGCACCTCCGGCCGGGCATAGCCCAGGCAGAAGGTGCGGGTCATGTCGTGAAAATAGCCGCCGCCGGCCTCGCGGGGAAAGAGGTCAAAGACGATGCTCTCACCCAGGCGCAGTGGTTCATCTGGCTCCCCGGCGCTGTGCGGCACGCCTGCATCCCGGCCGATGGCAAAGATCATCCCCTCCGGGTCCTCCAGCCCCAACTCGAACAGCTTGCGCGTCACCTCCCGCTTGACGTCCCCCACGGTCAGCGGCGAGCCATCCGGCCGGACCATCAGACCGTTGTTGGCCCTGTGTCGCTGGATAAAGTCTATCGCCGTCTGCATAGCAGTAGCGGTCCTGCGCCCGATCTCTTTCATCCGCTGGATCTCGGCCGGATCCTTGGTGAGCTGGGCGTAATCAAAAATCGTGCTGTCATACTCGCCCATCACCGCGAGACCGGGGATCTGCGCTTGCAGCGCATTCAGCAAGGCAAAGGAGCGGCCCTGGTCCACCTCGCCGTAAAAGGCGACCCGGCCGCTGACCCCCAGCCGCTCCAGTAGCTTTTGGTACAGCACAGTCGCGCCGCCCAGCGCCGAACCCGCCTCTTCCATCAACGCGCGGGGGTCAAACTCGCCCAGATTGACCGTCTCCATCCCCGCCTTGGCCGCTTCGTCCCGCTCCATAGGGTAGTAGCACAAGACCGCCGGCCGGCCGGCCGGTTTGACCACGATCCCATAAGTCAGCTTGGCTCCGTTGGTCATATAGTACATCAGCGGGTTGCCATACACCCGGCCGGACACCACGGCCGCGTCCATTTCTCGCTCCGCCATCAGGCGGTCCAGATCAGATTTCATGATTTTCCTATCCACAAATCAACTGCTCAGCCCAAAGACGTGGGTGGGGCAAGATGGGGGGTGTGCGGACACTCCGCGCCCGCACACCCCCCAAGAGTCGTCACACTGCCTGAGCAGTTACTCCACAAAACACAGTCGTGATCAAAAGTACGCACGTCTAGGCGGCCAGCGCCATCGACACGACAGTTTCCAATAGGTCGTTTTCCTGTTCCGCCAGCACGGTGCGGGGGTCCAGCAGGAACCGGTCGCTTTCAATCCGGCCGATCACCGGCCGGTCGGCCGCCCGTAACAGGGCCGCCAGCCCGGCCGGGCTGGGATGCTCCAGCGCCACCAGCCAGGTCGGCAAAGTCTGACCTGGCAAACTCCCCCCGCCCACCGTCGACTCGCCAGGGACCGCTGCCGCCGCCAAGCCGGCTCGTCGCAACCGGCCAGCCCAGCGCCGCGCGGTCCGTTTCAACTGATCGGCCGGCATCGCCATCATCCGCCAGATGGGAATCTCGCGAACGGCTTCATCTTTGAGATAATGCAACAGGGTAGCCGTCAGACCGGCGTAACACAGCTTGTCCGGCCGGACCGCGCGGGCCAGCGGGTGCTTTTTGATCCGCGCCAGCAGCTCCTCCCGGCCGACGATCAACCCGGCCTGCGGGCCGCCCAGTAGCTTGTCCCCGCTAAAGCAGGCCACGTCCACCCCGGCCGCCAGAACTCTCCTGCACCGTCGGCTCGTGCGCCAGCCCATAGGGCGCGGTGTCCAACAGCGTGCCGCTGCCCAGATCGTGCAACAGCAACAGACCATGCTCGTTTGCCAGCGCACCCAGTTCGGCCAGTTCGGGCTCGGCCGTAAAGCCCACAATCATAAAATTGGAACGATGCGCCACCATGATGGCGGCCGTGTTCTCGGTGATGGCGTCGCGGTAATCGCGCAGGTGGGTGCGATTGGTAGCCCCCACCTCCACCAGCCTGGCTCCGGATTGGGCCATCACCTCCGGGATGCGAAAGCTGCCGCCAATCTCCACCAGTTGGCCGCGGGAGATAATCACCTCCCTGCCCTGCGCCAATGCGGTGAGGGTGAGCAGCACGGCCGCAGCATTGTTGTTGACCACCGTGGCATCATCCGCTCCCACCAGCCGCGTCAGTAGATTCTGGGCGTGGATCGAGCGGGAGCCCCGCGCCCCTTCAGCCAGATCGTATTCCAGCGTATTGTACTGTGCGGCTGCGGCGGCAACCGCCCGGCGGGCGGCCGTGCTGAGCGGCGATCGGCCGAGGTTGGTGTGAACAATTACTCCGGTGGCATTGATCACCGGGCGTAACGTGGGGGCCATCAGTTTCACCAGCAAGTCTTCTGCCTGCGCCAGCAACTCCCCGTCGGCGATGGATAATCCCCGGCCGGCGCGGATCGCCTCCCGCGCACCGTCCAGCGTGGCGCGCAACGCCTCCAGCACGGCCGGGCGGCCGTAAGTAGCGGCCAATCCAGCAACGGCCGGAGTTTGCAGCAGTTGCTCCACGCTGGGTAACTGGCGAAACAGCTCCGTGTTCATACCTCCTGCTCCGCTTCCCGCCGCTTGCTCAACAGCGCCTCCAGCAAAACCAGCACCACCTGCAACAACAACGCCATCGCCCAATTAAGCAGGCGATGCATTTGCAGCAGCGCACAAAGCGCCACCCAGGACCCCACCCAGGCCGCCCGTCGGGCCTGCACCCAATAGGGGTGCCAGCCGGTCGCGGCGTCCGGCCGGCCAAAGCGGCGCTGCAACAGCCAGACCAGCGGCAACGCAGTGCCGGTCACACCCAGCCAGAGGGAAGACAGAAAGAGGAATCGCCAGTCCCGTTCCGGCGAGACGGGCCACCGGCCGAGGAGATCGATCAATAAAGCCCAGCCGCCCACGCCAAGACCTGCACCCGCAATCAAGGCAGGCCAGGGGCCAAAATCACGCTGTTTTTTCATGGGGCAGATTATAGTCCAAATCAGAAAAAATGGTAACTGCCCTGTAACCGCTCAGGCAGTAATGTTTTTGGGGGGAGAACTAGACTGAGCGCCTGTGGTATAATTCCGTCCACTTGGCAAAGAGCAGGCATGTGATGGCTATTCTGACCGCAAGCAAGGTGGCTAAATCGTTTGGCGCCGACGATATCTTTTGGAACATCTCGGTCTCTCTACCGCACCGGGCGAGGATTGCGCTGGTGGGGCCCAATGGCGCCGGCAAGACAACCTTTATTCGCATTCTGATCGGGCTGGAGCCCCCTTCGGCCGGGGTGGTCCACTTGGCGCGCAACATCACCATTGGCTATCTCCCCCAGGAGGCCGAACACGCCTTTGAGGACGAAGGACGGCCGGTTTGGACCGAGATGCTGACCGTTTTTGCCGGGCTGCAGAAGCAGGAGCGGACCCTGCGGGAGATGGAGCGGCAAATGAGCGCGCCAGATAACGTCAATGGGCCGGCCGAAGAGTTGATTGAACGGTACGGAACAGCACTGGAGCGCTTTGAGTTGGAGGGCGGGTACGAATTCGAATTGCGCATCCGCCAGGTGCTGTCCGGCCTTGGCTTTGCGGAAACCGACTTTTGGATGCCCATCGCCCACCTCAGTGGAGGGCAAAAGACCCGCACCCTGCTGGCGAAATTGATCCTGCGCGCGCCCGACCTGCTGGTGCTGGACGAGCCGACCAATCACCTGGACATTCAAGCCATCGAATGGCTGGAGAACCACCTGGCCAACTGGCCTGGAGCGCTTCTGCTTGTCAGCCACGACCGTTACTTCCTGGACCAGGTGGTGAACCGGGTGTGGGAACTGGACTGGGGAGAGGTCGAGACCTACCGCGGGAACTATAGCGCTTACGTGAACCAGCGACAGGAACGGATGGATCGCCGCCTTGCTGAATTTGAAACCCAACAAGCCATTATCGCCCGCGAAGAGGACTTTATCCGGCGCCACATCTCGGGCCAGCGAACCAAGGAGGCGCAGGGCCGGCGGAAACGATTGGAGAGACTCAAACGGGACAACCTGGTGGCCCGGCCGCAGACCGGCCGGCGGCTCAAGCTCCGTTTCCAGTCCAAGCGTCGCAGTGGCGACATTATCTTGCAGACCAAAGATTTGGTGATCGGTTACACACCGGCCGCGCCGCTGTTTGCGGCCGATGACATCGACTTTCGCCGGACCGAATGTGCCGCGCTGATCGGCCCCAACGGTGCCGGCAAGACCACCTTTCTCAAAACCATTCTGGGCGACCTGCCACCGCTGAGCGGCCGGTTGCGACACGGAGCCAGCTTGGACCTGGGCTACTTTGCTCAGGCACACGACGAACTGGACATGGACACCGGACGGACGGTGTTGGAAGAGCTGCTGGTTCACCACTTTATGCTGACCAGCGAGGCACGGAACTACCTGGCCCGCTTTCTCTTTACCGGTGACGACATCTACAAGCCGGTGAGCGCGTTGAGCGGCGGCGAGCGCGGCCGATTGGCACTGGCCCTGCTGATGCGCCAGCAAGCCAACCTGTTGCTGCTGGACGAGCCCACCAACCACCTGGATATCCCCGCCCAGGAGGTACTGGAAAGCGTGCTGGACGAGTTTGATGGAACTATCCTGCTGGTGAGCCACGACCGTTACTTGGTGAGCCGGCTGGCCAGCCAGATTTGGCTGCTGGACCGCGGCCGGCTACGGGTGTACGAGGGCGGTTACGACGAGTACCTGGCGGCGCGAGCGCATGAAGCGGTCATGGAGGCCGCTCAGGCGCAGGCAGAGCGAAAGGCCGTACGCCCCACGCGTCAACGCTCCGAGCAAGACCGTGCGCTGCGACTCGCTTCCCAGCAGGCCGCTGCATTGGAGAACGCTATCCACCAACTGGAAACCCACTTGAACCTACTGGCACAGCAACTGGAAGCGGCCGGCTCGGCACAGCAGTTTGACAAAGTTCGCCAGTTGGGGCTAGAATACAGCACAGTGGAAGCAGACTTGGAGCGCCGCCTGGCAGAATGGGCGCAGCTTGCTGGCATCCATGAGGGATAATCCTATCGTCATCGGCCTCACAGGCAACATTGCCACCGGCAAATCTATTGTGCTGGCTATGCTGGCCCAGCGTGGCGCACGGGTGATTGACGCGGACCAGTTGGCACATCAGATTCTGGCAAGCGACCCGGCCGTCCAGCAGGAAATCATCGCCCGCTTTGGTCCCGGGGTGCGGAACGCCGACGGGACCATCAACCGGGCCGAGTTGGGCGCCAGGGTGTTTGGAAACCCGGCCGGGATGCGCGACCTGGAATCGATTGTCCACCCACGGGTTGGTCAGCAGGTAAGCACACTGATAGCCGGTGCTGGCGCGGCCGTGGTGGTCATTGAGGCCATCAAACTATTGGAAGGCGATCTGCGGCACCGCTGCCAGAGTATCTGGGTAACGGACTGCCCGGAGGAGCAACAGTTGGCGCGGCTGGTGGCCGGCCGGCAGATGACACCGGAGCAGGCCTGGACTCGCATTCGCAGCCAGCCGCCGCAGGCGGCCAAGCTGGCACAGGCGGACGTGATAATCGACACCTCCGGAAATATCGAGTCAACGGAAGAGCAGGTGGAGCAAGCCTGGCGCAACCTGCCATCGATCAGAGCGGAGTGATGAGCTACGAAACGGTGATTCGGCGAGCGGGACCACGTGACGTGGATGCGCTGGTGGCCTTTATCAACCAGTCGCAACCAGATCACCTCCCTGTGGACCGTGTCCAGGTGCTGCAAAGCTTTGGCGAGCACGGTTACATGGTAGCGGAAGTGGACGGACAAATTCAGGCCCTGATCGGCTGGCACGCGGAAGATTTTATTGCCCGCATCCGGCAGGTGACGATACTCCCTACCGGCCGGGATGTGGCCCTGCTGCTGCTGGAAGCGGTCTGCCAGTCAGCCCACGATCTGATGTGCGAGGTTGCGTTGCTCTTCCCGCCACTCGGCGCACCGGACAAGCTCCTCAGCCTGTACCAGGCGTGTGACTTTGCCGAGGCCGCACTCGGCGACCTGATTCCCGCCTGGCGGCGAGCGGCCGAGCAATCCATGCCGGCCGACACCTTTGTGATGACCCGCAAGTTGCGTGAAAAACGGGTGATGCGACCCGTCTAGCGGCCGTTTGCGGAGCATTGGGAGAATTCGATGTCAAGAATTACCAACTGGGTCAAGAACCACCCCCAACTGTCCGCCTGGGCCGTGCTGGCCCTGGGCATGGTGGCTATCCTTGTCTGGGAGGCTCGCGACGTGGGCCTGCTGCCCCATCAGTGGGCCGCACTGGTCATCGCGACCGTGCTGGTTGCCGGGGCGTGCATTTGGATTATCGGCTGGGAATAATCACCACCAGATCAGGAAAGCGGTCGCCGTGTCCCGCTGGTGGTTTTGGTAGGTGGCGCTCACCTTGACCGAGATGGTGGTCCCGGCCGGGAGCGAATACACATTGGGCTCAAACACGGCGATTCCATCCCCGTCTGTGCCAATCGGGTCTACCGCAATCTCTCCCTGCGGCCAGAGCAGCCGAACACTCACATTGGCACCCGGCACAGCATTCTTATGCTGATCGGTGACCAACACATACACCTTTTGGACTCCCCCTCCCGCGTCATCACCGCCGTCTGCACTGAAGCAGCCAGATGAATCCCGGTCGTTTCCACGCGCGCGATGGGGTTCAGCAGGACATCATCTAAATTGGCCTCGTGGAACATGTACTCGCCCATCCTGGCCAATTGCACCTTGAAACCATTGGGTAGTTCGGGCCACCACTCAAATTTGACTCGCTCGAAATATTGAACCTGCCGGCCGTGTTCCGTGAGCAATTCGGTAATGGGGTAGCCAAAGACCTGCGGCCCGCCGTGGGCCAGATAAAAGTCCAAAAACGACATTCGAACGCTGTGACCAGTAAGAGGGTAGTATGTTGCGTCCAGTGGAACCTGGTTGGGTTCCAGGCGAGGCTCTCGCTTTTCCTGGTGCAAATCAAGCGGGAGCGCGCTGACAAACACGCGGCCCGGCAACTCGATCTCCAGCCGGCAATTCTGATAGTACTGCACGTACCGGCCGTCTGGCTCGTAGAAAAAGATCTCGGTGATAGGGTAACCAAAAACCTGCAGGCCACCGTACTGACGGAAAAAGGGCACAAACTCGCGGGGCACGGTATGCCCGGTCTCGGGGAAGAAAAGGGAGTCAACGCCCTCCTGAGCCAGCCCATCGCTGGAGAGTATCAGGAACCCAGCCAGGCCAATCAAGATGATTCGGGTAATCGTGTGACGCAACGAGCCGCTCATACTTGACATATTTTAGTCGACTTTACAGAAGAAGGCAATAAGAAAACCGGGTTTTTTTCGAACTAGTTTTCTAATACCACCATGGCCGCTCGGCCGCTTCGTCCCGCAGCCGCAAATAGCTCTCGTATCGGTCCGGATGGATGCGCCCATCGTCCACGGCTTCCAGCACGGCGCAGCCCGGTTCGTGGGTATGGCTGCAATCACTAAAGGCGCAATCGGTCACCAGCGGAGCAATCTCGCGGAAATAGGCGTCCAGTTCATCGGGCTCGATATCCCACAGCGCCATCGTGCGCAAGCCGGGGGTGTCCGCCACGTAGCCGCCCCCCTCCAACGGGATCAACTCGCGGACCCGAGTCGTGTGGCGCCCCTTGCCTGTGGCCTGGCTGACCTCCTGGATTGCCAAACCCAAACCGGGATGTATCGCGTTGAGCAGGCTGGATTTTCCCACCCCAGAGGGGCCCGCCAGCACAGAGATCTTGCCTGCAAGCAGGTTTTGCAACTGGTCAATGCCCTTCCGATCCCGGGCGCTGGCATAGACTACCGGATAGCCAATTTGAGCGTACAGGCCAAAGAGCTCCGATGGGTAATCGGGCTGCGCGGCCTCCAGCGCCAGGTCGATTTTGTTCACACAGATGGCGGCCGGGATCCCGGCATCTTCCGCCATCACCAAGAAGCGGTCCAGCATTCGCAAGCTGGGCTCCGGGTCCATGACCGAAAAGACAAAGACCGCCTGGTCCGGGTTGGCAATAATGATCTGTTTGTACTCGTGTTCGGTGGCGTTAGCACCCCGGCCGCCGGGCAATGGGGCCCGCCGGGTGAGCGCCCGCTCGCGCTCTTGCACCGCTTCAATCTCGCCGCTGCCACCCCCAAAATCCGTGATCTCCACCCGATCCCCTACAGCAACGATGTCGCTACGGCCAAAGTCGGGGTCCAATTCAACCTGTCGCTGGTGTTCTTCTTTCAGCCGGCCGGGGATGCGACACACCACCGGGCCAGCGGCCGTCTGCACGGTAAAAAAGCCGCTCTGCGCTTTGACCACCAGGCCTGTGCGTTCCACCATCAAGTGACTACCACGGGTACGGGGTAAGAGGTTGAATGCCGTAATACAACTCGACGATGCGCCGAACGATCGGTGCGGCCACGGCCGACCCTTCGCCAGCGTTCTCCACTATCGCCACAATGGCTATCTCTGGCAGATCCGGCACATTCTCCAGCTCCGGAGTAGCTGCGGCCGGGGCGTAAGCGGCAAACCAGGCGGTCGGCTCGTCGTTCAGGGTGCCGTCATCGCGGAGAATGGGTGGCACTTCGGCCGTGCCGGTTTTGCCAGCCACGGGGATGGGCATATTGCGGAAACGGTGCTCGGCCGTGCCCCCCTTCTGGGTAGTCACCGCCAACAGGCTCTCCTGGATGAGAGCAACTTGATCGGCCGTGATGGGAAGCTGGCCGATCACTTCGGAGCCAATTGCCTCCTCCGGCGCACCGCCGCCTTCGCCAATGCGCTGGACGATTTGCGGCCGGTACAGCGTGCCACCATTGGCAACGGCGACCATCATAGTGGCCACTTGCAGCGGAGTCACAGCCACAAATCCCTGCCCTATCGCCATGTTGACGCTGTCGCCGCGGCCCCACCCCTCCCCAAAAGTCGCCAGCTTCCACTCTGGATCCGGGATAATCCCGTCCTCTTCCGCCAGGCCCTGAATCCCGGTTAACACCCCCAACCCAAACGCTCGGGCAGTCTCGGGAATGATGAACGAATCGACCTGATCGAGCGTAAGGCCAACCTGGTAAAAGTAGGGGTCGCAGGAATAGGTCAGCGCCTGCCGCAACGTGATGTTGCCGTGCCCGCCCTCGAGCCAGTCCTTTTTGACATAGTTGGGGCCAAGCCCATCCCAGGTCCCGGTGCAGGTGTAGCGCGTGTCCGGCAAATAGGCGCCAGAGATGAGCGCGGCCGACAGGGTGACGATCTTGAAAACAGAGGCGGCTGGGTAGATGCCCATTGCTGCCCGGTTGACCAGCGGCCGGCCGGGGTGATTGAGCACGAGCCGCAGGCCACCGGCCGAGTCGGGATTGATGGGATCAAACAGATTGGGGTCAAAATCCGGGTAGCTGGCCAAAGCCAGAATTTGCCCGCTGTTGACGTCCATCACCACCACCGCCCCGGCGTGACCGTCTGGGTGGCTCTGGATGGCATCTGCCAGCGCTTGTTCCACCGCCATCTGGAATTCCTTGTCCAGCGTAGTGTAGATGCTGCGGTTGGAACGGGCCGGTACTTCCGCAATCGTGCGCAAATAGTCCCCAGTCGGCGAGACGAGATGCAGGCTGCCCCCACGGGCGCCGCCCAGGTACGGTTCGCCCCACGCTTCCAGACCCGCCAATCCTACCCTCTCGTCGCCACGGTACCCTTGGGCTTGCCAGGCGTCCAGTTGTTCGGCCGGGACGACGCTGGTGTAGCCAATCACGTGCGGCGCGACCCCTCCATCGCGGTAGATTCGAGTTTTGCGCTCGCGCAGTTGCAGCGCCCCGGTATCAATGAACGTTCGCAAAGCATCCAGGTGTGGAGAAACACGATCCAGGGGAACGTCGCCCAGCGGGATATACCAGGTGGGCTCCGAGCCAATGTAGCGCGCCTGAATCTCCTCGGCCGGCTGCCCCATGATCTGGCTCAACAGGCCCAGCAGCGTCTCTTCTTCACCTTCCGGGAAACTGGCGGGCACCACGCCCAGGGTAACGGCCGTGCCCTCCACCGCCAGTCCAACGTCGTTGTCCTCGCTGCGGTCGTAAATGTTGGCCCGCACCGGGATATGATACTCCAGTTGCAGCCGGTTGCCGCCACCCAATTCGGGCAGAATCAAGGCCTCCGACCAACTGACGGCCCACCGGCCGCCCTCGTATACCAGCGGCATCGTCATCTCGCGCTCGATGTCGCCCAACAGCGCAGTCTTCCAGGTCAGGCGAAACGAGACCTCGGCCTTTTCACCGTCCTGCAAAATGGCGATCGGCCGGGTATCTACCTGCACCACCGTGGCGGCCGACTGCGCATCCTGATATCGCTCGGCAAACGTATGCTGGTCCAGCACGGATTGGCTGGTGCGCGAAAGGAGGCTGTACATTCCCGCAAAGTCACCGTTCTTCCACGCACGTAAATAGGCAGTGGCAACCCCGTCCGCGCCTGGAGCATACTGGGTAGGCGTGGCGGATGGGGCCAGCGTGAGCCCCGGCTCTGGTGTAGCCACCAGGGGTGATGTCCCCGTCGGCTGCGGGCCGCTGGTCGGCGGAGGCGTGCGCACACAACTGCTCAACACCAGCCAGCTGGCCAGCAAGATCAGCCCCAAGCGCTTCATGCCGGTTCCCCTGCCAGCACACGGGCATAGACTGGGCAACGATAGGCCAGCCGCTCCTGGCAAGCCTGCGGTACGTCCACCAGCGGCTCAACCCCCTGCTGACGCAACAGGACGGTGAGGTGGCATAACGGCAGCCCCATAACGTTGGCGTAACAACCTTGCATGTTGGTCACCGGCCGGAAATCGTGATTCTGAATGGCATATGCGCCCGCCTTGTCAAACGGGTCTCCACTGCGGACGTACAAATAGATCTCTTCATCGGAATAGTCGCGCATCGGGACATCGGTCTCTGCCAAATGGTGCCAGCTCTGCCCAGTCGGGACAGAGACCAGCGACAAAGCAGTAAAGACCTGGTGCTTCCGGCCGCGGAGTTTGCGCAGCATCACCTCTGCCTCGGCCGCGTCGCGCGGCTTGCCCAGTGGCTCGCCATCCAGGGCAACAATCGTGTCCGCGCCAATCACCAAGGCATAACTCGCCGGATTCATTTTCTGTGCTACGGCCGCCGCTTTCTGTCGCGCAAAACGTTGCGCCGCCTCCAGTGCCATCTCCTGGGAATGGATCTGCTCCTCCACCTGGGCAACCCGGGCGCTAAAGGCCATCCCAAGCAATCCCATCAACTCCCGGCGGCGGGGCGACGCAGAGGCCAACACCAGCGGCCGCTCAATGCTTGCTGACTGAATCATTGGTTGAATTATACTGTCACGCCTATACCCCGTCAAACAGTTGGGCTTGAACTCGGCACACGAGATCGGACAATGCCAGGTGCGTTTTGGGGGTCACGGCGCGACATTGACGCCCCTATTTGGCTGTGTTATACTTTTCGCGCTTGGGGAGAGGTTCCCCCTTCCCGGAGGGATGGCCGAGTGGACTATGGCACCGGTCTTGAAAACCGGCAAGCGCAAGCTTCGGGGGTTCGAATCCCTCTCCCTCCGCCTTAACAATTGGTAACTGCTCAGGCAGCGTGAAGATTTTTCGGTGGGTGTGCGGGCGCTTCGCCCCGCTGTACGCGGGATGTCCGACGCCCGCACACCCACCATCTCACCCTACCCAGGACCTTGAGTTGAGCAGTTGCAACATACTTGGGGAGGTGCCGGAGTGGACGATCGGGGCCGCCTGCTAAGTGGTTGTGGTGTAAAAGCCACCTAGGGTTCGAATCCCTACCTCCCCGCCACGCGTCCTTGTAGCTCAGTGGATAGAGCGTTGCCCTGCGGAGGCAAAGGCCGCGCGTTCGAATCGCGCCAAGGACGCCTGACAATTTAACAAGCAAAGACGACGATCAAGAGGAGTAAACAGGTCAGGCCCTGCAGCAGAGAAAAGGGTCACCGGCTGCAAGCCCTTACAGCGCCCCCTGTTGAAGGTCGCTTGGGAGTTGCTGTGCTGAACCGGACAGCCTGGACAAGCACGGCCGCTTGAGGCCCGTTAACGTCTCCCCGAGTGCGGTGCGGCTGTGTGCCGGCCGAAACAAGGTGGTACCACGGAAGGAACCCTTTCGTCCTTGTGACGCCAGGGTTTTTTGTTTTGTGGCGACCACTCAACCAGGCAGTTGATCAAACTCCGTGTGAGAAGGTTATTGAGATGAGACCAGAGATCAGCAAAACCAGCTTTGGCTCCATCACCGTGGAAGGTGAGGAATACGCTCACGATATCCTGATTGGGTTGGACGGCAGGGTGCGCAAGCGCAAGAAAAAGCTTTCCAAGGAATTGTACGGCACCTCGCACATCGTCTCGCTGCCGGAGGCGGAGTACGTATATGAAAAAGGTGCGGAACGGCTCTTGATCGGCAGTGGCCAGATTGGCCTGGTCGAGTTGTCTGACGAGGCGGCCGGGTTCTTCCGGCAGAAGGGCGTGCAAGTCGAGATCCAGCCAACGCCGGCCGCGGCCGAGGCCTGGAACGAACTGCGCGGCAAAGTGATTGGGTTGTTTCACATCACGTGCTAGAAGAAGGAGGTGATGACCGTGCCTGTCACTGTTGCAGACGGGGTTTCAGGAGTTGATGTCCAACGTTGCCGGCCGGTCGTCGCCGGCCGACACCAGACAGAGAAAAGCAATGACCACCAATTCGGAGAGGAAAGAAGACAACTATGACCGAGATGCCGAAAACCTACGACTTTGAAGCCACCGAGGAACGGCTTTACAACTGGTGGCGGGAGAATGGCTGGTTCAAGCCGGAAGCGGCCGGGCCGGCTGCCAAGCCGTTTGTCATCTCCATGCCGCCGCCCAACGTGACCGGCGCGCTGCACACCGGCCACGCCATTACCGCTTCGGTGGAGGACCTGATGATCCGCTACCACCGGATGCGGGGCTTTGCCGCCCTCTGGGTGCCCGGCTCCGACCACGCCGGGATTGCCACCCAACTGGTGGTGGAGCAGGCTCTGCAAAAAGAGGGCACCAGCCGGGAGGCGATCGGCCGGGAGGCGTTCCTGCGCCGCACCTGGCAATGGAAGGAAGAGTACGGCAGCCGGATCACCCGCCAGCACGAGCGGCTGGGCGCATCCTGCGACTGGGATCGCGAGCGCTTTACGCTGGACGATGGCTTGAGCCGGGCAGTGCGGGAGGCCTTTGTACGCCTGTACGAGATGGGGCTCATTTACCGTGGCGAGTACCTCATCAACTGGTCGCCTGGGCTGCGCACGGCCGTCAGCGACCTGGAAGTGGAATACTCGGACGAGATGGGCAAGCTCTATTACTTCAAGTATCCCATCGCCGGCCGCAAGGGCGAGTCCATCCCGGTGGCCACTACCCGGCCGGAGACCATCCTGGGCGACACGGCCGTGGCCATCCACCCCGCCGACGAGCGCTACCGCCACCTGCACGGCGAAACCTGCCTGGTGCCGATCCTCAACCGGCCAATCCCCATCATCCAGGACACCTACGTGGACATGGAGTTTGGCACCGGGGCGCTCAAGATCACGCCGGGGCACGACCCGCACGACTTTGAGATCGGCCAGCGCCACGGGCTGCAGATCCTCAACGTGCTCGGCCCGGACGCCACTATGAACGCCAACGCCGGACCCTATGCGGGGCTGGACCGCTTCGAGTGCCGCGAGGCACTGTGGGAAGATATGAAGACGGTCGGGCTTACCATCCGCGAAGAGGACTACCCGATGTCCATCCCCCGCAGCCAGCGCGGCGGCGAGATCGTGGAACCGATGATCTCCACCCAATGGTTCGTCAAAATGAAACCGCTGGCCGAACTGGGGCTGGAGGCAGTGCGCGCCGGCCGGATCACCATCGTGCCCGACCGGTTCACCAAAGTGTACTACAACTGGCTGGAAAATATCCGTGACTGGTGCATCAGCCGCCAGCTCTGGTGGGGCCACCGCATCCCGGTGTGGTACTGCGATCAATGCGGCCGGATGACTGTGCCCCGCACCGACCCGGACCGCTGCGCTCATTGTGGCAACAGTCAAATCAAGCAAGAGGAAGATGTGTTGGACACCTGGTTCAGCTCGGCGCTGTGGCCCTTTAGCACCCTGGGTTGGCCGGATGACACCCCCGACCTGCGGCGCTTCTTCCCCACCGACGTCATGGAGACCGCCTACGACATCCTCTTTTTCTGGGTGGCGCGGATGATTATGGACAGTCTGCTGTTCACCAACAAGATCCCGTTCCACACGGTCTACCTGCACGGGCTAATCCGTGACGAGCACGGCCGCAAGGTATCCAAGAGTCTGGGCAATGCGATGGACCCGCTGGAACTGATGGATCAGTACGGAACCGACGCGCTGCGCTTTGCCTTGCTGACCTCCAGCACGCCCGGAAACGACATGAATCTGAACCCCGGCCGGCTGGAGAACAGCCGTAATTTCACCAACAAGCTGTGGAACGCGGCGCGGTTCATCATCGGGTCGCTAGACCAGGTGCCGGCTGGCGGCGATCCAGCCTACGGGTTGGCTGATCGTTGGATAACCAGCCGGCTCAACAAGGTGACGGCCGCGGTGAATCGCCTGTTTGCCGGCTACCAGTTCGGCGAGGCCGGCCGGCAACTGTACGACTTTTTCTGGAGCGAGTACGCGGACTGGTACATTGAAGCCAGCAAACTGCCCCTGCCCCAAAGGGATCGTTCAGCGCTGGCGGCCGGCAAGACCCTGGTGACGGTGCTGGATCAAGTCCTGCGCATGCTCCACCCATTCATCCCATTTGTGACCGAGGAGATCTGGCAGAACCTGAAGCAAGCGTGTGCCGGCCGACCAGAGCTAGAACCGGCCGGTGGCTGGCCGGAGGCGCTCATCATCGCCCGCTGGCCGGAAACGACCGGGCAGCCCGACGAGGACGCCGAGGCCGATTTCAACCTGCTGATGGAACTCATCCGCAGCATCCGCAACGCCCGCGCCGAGAGCAATGTGGAGCCGGGTAGGTGGATTACGGCGCTGATTGCTGGCGGCCGGCAGGCAGCCATGCTGGAACAGCAACGCGATCTGCTGGTCCGGCTGGCGCGTCTCAGTGCTGACACGCTCACCATTGCGCCCGCCATGACGGCACCGGACAAGGCCATCACGCTGGCCTTTGGCGAGGTGATCTGTTACCTGCCGCTGGCTGGCATGGTGGACCTGGGCGAGGAACGCGCCCGGCTGGGGAAGGAGTTGGCCGAACTCGATCAGCAGATCACCCGCAGCGAAGGGCTGCTGGCCGGTCCGTTTGCCCAGCGCGCCCCGGCCGAGGTGGTCCAACGCGAGCAAGACAAGCTGGCCGAACTGCAAGCCACGCGCGCTACGTTGGCGGAAAGATTGGAAGCTTTGTAAGGGACGTTCAGCCGAGCGCCCCAAAATAGGTAAAAAATGACACAACATTCCTGGCTCGATCCAAGTCCGTTCTTTTTCGCCGGCGGCCCGGTGGGGGTCCTGCTGATTCACGGCTTTACCGGCGCGCCAACCGAAATGCGGCCGCTGGGCGAGTTTCTGGCAGCCCAGAACCACACCGTTTCCGGGCTACTGCTGCCGGGACACGGGACGTCAGTGGAGGATCTGGCCGGCCGCACCTGGCCTGAGTGGGTAGCAGCCGTGGAGCAGACATACCGGGAGCTGGCCGGCCGGTGCAAGCAGGTCTTTGTCGCCGGCCTCTCGCTGGGATCTCTGCTGACGCTCAACCTGGCGGCCGCCCATCCCGTCGATGGCATCGCCCTCTACTCGCCGGCCATCTTTTTTGCCGACCGGCTGATGAGCCTGAGCTGGATTGCTACCATCATTCCTCTCACCATCCGCACCAAGGACCTGGATGCCGATCTGGTCGATCCCGCGGCCGGCGGCCGGATATGGTGCTACGACGCCATCCCCGGCCGGGCGGCCCATCAGGTCAACCTGTTCAACAAGCGCGTGCGCAAGCTGCTGCCTTCCATCACCGCTCCAGCGCTGGTGGTGATGAGCACTGGGGACAACTCGATCCGCTACAAGAGCGGGCCACACGTCATCCAGCAAATTGGCTCGTCGGACAAAGAGTTGGTCACGCTGCACGACTCGGGGCACAACATCTTGTGCGACGGCGAGCGGGAACTGGTCTGGCAGCAGACGGCCGCTTTCATCGCACGGCTGGCCGCTGGCGAGCAGCAACAATAACCAGCCGAAAAAACGGCCGTTCTGAGCACGCGAATCGGGGCGGCCGTTTTGCGCCTGGCACCGGGGCGAGTATACTTGGCAGACCAGATTCGGTCCCAACAAGGAGAGATTTGATGGCGAACGTCAAGCCCCACAAACGCGTAAACGACATCTTGCTAGGGCCATTGGAGCGGCCGGCGCTCCGGTGGCTGGCGGCCCACATGCCCCCCTGGGTCAACCCCGACATCCTGACCGGCATCGGCATCGCTGGCGCGGTCATTATCTTTGCCAGCTATCTGCTCAGTAACGTCAACCTGGCTTTCCTCTGGCTGGCGAGCCTGGGTTTTGTCATCAATTGGTTTGGGGACAGCCTGGACGGCACGTTGGCCCGCTATCGTAAAATCGAACGCCCCAAGTATGGCTTTTTTGTAGACCACATCGTGGACGCGTTTGCCGAGGTGCTGGTGGTCCTGGGTCTGGGTTTGACCCCCTTTGTCAAGTTCGAGGTGGCCTGCCTGGCGTTGATCGGCTACCTGTTGTTGTCCGTGCTGGTCTACATCCGCACGTACGTGGATGGCGTATTTCAGATTTCCTACGGCAAGTTTGGGCCAACCGAGGTTCGGGTCATTTTGATTATCATCAACACCATCATGTTTTTCGGCCGCCAGATCAACGTAACCTTGGGGTTTGGGACAGTTGCGGTGTACGACCTGATCATTGGTGCCATTGCTGCGCTGCTCTTCCTAATCTTTGCCGTCTCGTCCATCCGGCAAGCCATCGAGATGGCCCGGGTTGGCGAGTAGCTGACCGGCGCTCGCATCCATCCCGGCCGAAACGCAAAAACCCTATTGCGGCCCAGCAAAGGCCCACAACGGAGTTTCAATTGCGAGGTCTGGCGGTGCTACTGGCTGTCCCCAGTAGAGAGCGGCGTATTCAGCACATCGGAAACACTCTGTTCCAGGTCCTGACCCTCCATGGAGGGCATCTGGCTGAAAGCTTCCCGCAAAGCCGCCTTGACCACCTCCAGGTCACCGCCTTGGGCAGCGATGATCTCCGCGAACGTTGCACCTCCGGCCGCCTCCGCCCGCAAGGTTTCCATGGGGATACCGGTGGTCTCGCTGATGACGGTCCAGGCCCTCCGCATCAGGCCGGCAATCCGCAGTTCATCAGCATCCAATTCACCAGTCGTGATCTGTAGCTCGGTAATCAGCAGCCCTACCATAGCGCGGTTCATGAACTGCGCCATCGTGCCTTCCACGCCCATCTCGGCCATTCGCGTGGCACGGGCGTCCGCGTTGCCGGCATTCCCTTGTCCGCCACCTGGAAAGCCACCTCCTGGGACGCCACTCCCCGGGACACCGCCGCCCGGCACTCCACCACCCGGGAAGCCACCACCAGGTAAACCTCCGCTATCTTCGCGCGCGGTTTGCCCCATCATCCCACCGAGCCGAAAACCACCGCCTTGTTCCTGCACATAGCTGGTCAGATCTTCATTCGTCAATTGCATGCCGGCGATGGCCTCAACCTGGTCGGGGGTCATGACACCCTGTATTTGCTTGAGCAAAGCGCTCAGTTCGGCCTCGGCCGCTTTGTCGCTGTTGAGCAAGGATTGGTAGCCCTGCCACAGGGGCAGCAACTGGCCCGCTTGCGCCTCATCGACTGCCAATTCAGCTTCCAGCTTGAGCGAGCCCAGCGCCAACTGGGCATCCACCGGCAGCGCGTCGTCATCGTCTTCGCTCAAGCTTACTTGCTTGACGGCGCTTGCGCCGCCAACTCCATTTTCATCTCCCGTTCCGGCCGCCCCACCGCAGGCCGCCAGCAGCAAGACCAGTGCCAAACTACTCAGTAGAATCGTCCTAGTTTTCATCGCCATCTTCCTCACTATTCGTGCCTCAAGGCCTCAATCGGGTCCAACTGCGCCGCCTTGTTGGCGGGGTAAAAGCCAAAAAAGATACCAACTGCGGCCGCCGAGCCAAACGCCAGCACGATGGAGGCCGGTACAACCACGGTCCGCATGTCACTGGTCGCGCCAAACACCCACGAACCAGCCACGCCGGCCGCCACGCCAATCAACCCGCCAACCAGGCTCAACATCAGCGCCTCTGTCAGAAACTGGCGGCGGATATCATTGGGCGCTGCCCCTACCGCTTGCCGGATGCCGATCTCGCGCGTGCGCTCGGTGACGCTGACCAGCATGATGTTCATGATGCCAATGCCACCCACAATCAGCGATACGGCCGCCACCCAGGCCAGCAGCGAACGAAAGGCGGCCGTGGTCGACTCTTGCGTCTCGATGACATCCAACTGGGTGGTGATGGTAAAGGGCAACTCTTCAACCGCCACTTCCTTGCGGCGAGCCAGCAAAAGCTGGATTTGCAGGATGACGCTGTCAAAAGAGTCCTGATCTTCTACTTCCACGTAAACCAACCGGACGTTGTCGCCCATCATGCGGGCAAACTGGCTGGGGATAAAGTACTTGAACACCAGGGTAATGGGGACATACAGGCGGGCATCGTAATCCTCGTTGCCCACCATGCCGCGCTCGGCCAGCACACCCACGACGGTGAGCTTGACCGAGCCGACGGTCACGGTCTGCCCAACGGGGGACTCGTCACCAAATAACTCTTGTGCTAGGCCCGCGCCCAGCACTGCCAGCTTGGCCGTGCGCTCCAGATCGGTCTCGGTGAAAAACCGGCCGCTGGCGACCTCCATGTCGCGCACCGATGGAAAGCCGGGCGTTGTGCCAAGGATCGACACATCCTCCAGCACCGCACTGTCGGCCTTGACCATCTGGGCGCTGGGCTGCTCCACCGCAATGCTAACCACCCCGTTCAACTCCTGGATCGCCAGCGCGTCATCGTAAACCAGACTGGGACCGGATTCCTGGCCGCCGGGCATGCGCCCCCGGCCGAACCCGCCGGTGATAAAGATCAGATTGGCGCCCAGGCTGTTGATCTGATCGGCGATGGTGGCCTCGGTCCCGGCGCTTACGGCGATCATCACGATCACAGCCGCCACGCCAATGATGACCCCCAACATGGTGAGCAGCGAGCGAACTTTGTTGGCCGTAATCCCTTCCCAGGCAACCTTGATCACTTGGGTCGTATGCATCACCCACCTCGCTTCGCGCCGTTCTGCTGGTCGGTTTCGATGCGCCCGTCGCGCATGTGGATAGTCCGTTGGGAGTGGGCCGCAATCTCGGGGTCGTGGGTCACCATCACAATGGTCCGGCCGCGGCCGTGCAATGCGTGCAGGATGGCCATAATCTCCTCACCAGAGGCCGTGTCCAGGTTGCCGGTGGGTTCGTCGGCCAGCAAAATAACCGGATCGTTGACCAATGCCCTGGCGATGGCCACCCGCTGGTTCTGGCCGCCGGACAACTCCTGTGGCTTGTGGGACATGCGATCCGCAAGACCAACCGTTTCCAGCGCCGCAACAGCTCGCTCCTCTAGCTCGGCCGGGCTCAACTTGCCGTTGCGCTGGTACAACATGGGCAACATCACGTTCTTCAGCGCCGAGGTACGCGACAGCAGGTTATAGGACTGGAAGATAAACCCGATCTGTTCGTTGCGGATGTTGGCTAGCTGGACCTTGTTCAGATTGCTCACATCCTTGCCGTTCAGCACATATCGCCCCTCGGTCGGCCGGTCCAGGCAACCCACAATATTCATCAACGTGCTTTTGCCCGAGCCCGAAGGCCCCATCACGGCCACAAACTCGCCCTCGCGGATCGTGATGTCTACGCCGTCCAGAGCGGCCACCTGCACGTCGCCCATGCCGTAAACTTTGCGCAGACTGTGCGTCTCAATAATCGGCCGCTCGCTCATCCACCCGTCTCCACAATGCCGGTGGTGACCACATCCCCCTGCTGAAGTCCGGAGCGGATCTCGGCAAAGCTATAGTCCATCAGCCCAACTTCAACCGGCGTGAACACGGGCTCGCCATCCTGCATCACAAACACAGCATACCGGCCGGCAGAAATCTCGTTGAGCGCCTCCACCGGCACCAGCAGCACGTTTTCCGCCCGGCCGCCGATCACATCCACGGTCGCGTTGGCCCCAATGGGCACAATTTGCGGCTTGGAGTAGGAAGAAGCGTCCAGTTGCACGATGGCCCGCACCATCGGTACCTGCTGCACCGTCACCAGCGCCGGATCGACCCGAACAACCCGGCCGGTGAAGGTTGCATCAGGCAGCGCGTCAAAGACCACCTCCACCTCAAAGCCGACCCCCACGCTGTTCAGGTCGGTCTCGTCGAGGTAAACCTCAATGCTGGGCTGGTCGATGGCAGCCAGGGTGATAAACACCCCGCTGCCCGCATACTCGCCCACCCCGGCCGCGATTGACATCACCGTCCCGTCCATCGGCGCGACCAGCGCTGTGCCATCCAGGTCTCGCTGGGCAATCTCCAGGTTGAGCTGCGCCTGTTCCAGTGTGAGTTCAAGCTCCTGCGAACCGGCCTCCAGCGCCGTCTGTGCGTTGGCCAGCGAGATTTGCGCCTGCAGCACCTGGATTTGGGCCGACTGGACCTCCTGCTGGTCGGGGCCGGCCTGGGCATCAACCAGCGCCGCCTGGGCATTGAGCACCTTGTTCCAGGCGGTCAGCTCGGCGCTTTCACTGACGCCGGCCCAAGCGAGGTTATAGTTTGCCTGCGCAATTTCAAGATTCTGTTGCGCTTTTTCCAGGTTGCGCGCGGCCGATTCCCGTTCGTTTTCCAGCCGGGTGGCTTGGCGCGGGTCGTTCAACTCCCAATCGCGGGCTGGGTCATAGGCGGTGTCATAGGCTACCTGGGCGTCTGCCAGGCTCTGCTGGGCCTGCTCCAGGCTGATGCGAGCAGAGGTCGTCTGATCATAAGACGATTTCCGGGTGGCTGACTCGTAATCGGCCTGGGCCGCCTCCAGGCTGGCCTGTGTCTGCTCGATGGTCTCCGGGTCCGGCCCCCAGTTGAGCAACTCGTCCAACTTGAGTTGCGCCAGCGTCAGGTTGGCTTCGGCCAGCGCCAGGTCTTGCTGCTCCTTGGCGATATCCAACAGGTCGGCCAGCTTTTCCTGCGCCTGAACCAGTTGCAACTCGGCCGCGATTAGCGCTTTGCGGGCCTGGGTGTCGTCTACGCGAGCCAGCACATCGCCCACCTGCACCCAATCACCCACTTCCACCAGCAGCTCGGTCAACAAGCCACCCGACTGAAACGTTAGGTCCAGTTCCGCGGCCGGGATAACGGTACCCGCGCCGCTGGCCGAGATCACAATCGACCCGCGCCGGACGGTGGCTGTCTGCATCGCTTGTTCCTCCACCGGCCCCGCGGCGGCCGCATAGATATTGCGATAGTAGTACAGGCCGCCAACGGCTCCCACCAACACGACCAGAGCCAAACCGACCCACAAGCCTTTTTTTCTCATCTCTCCTGCTCCTGTCAAAAATCGCCTGACCTGCTGCCAGGAAAACGACCACTTGCCTGCTCAACCAGCCAGAGGGCTTGGCAGTCACCCAAAATCATATGGGTGCATTTCAAATGAGCGGAAGCACCTTCAAGAGAAAGGGGGAAAACCGCAATTTTGGACTACTTTCCGCTGAGATGAAACACACCCAAATCATATCAACAAATTATGGAGATTCTGTGGAGATACAGTGGAATTGCAATGCAGCCGGCCGAGAACCGAACCGGACTATGCGCGGGGGGCGGTCGGCACGGTGAACCAGAAACTGGCCCCTTGACCCAGCTCGCTTTCCACGCCAATCTTGCCCCCGTGCGCTTCTACGATGGAGCGCGCCACCGCCAACCCCAGTCCGGTTCCATCCCCATCCTGGCCACGCGCCCGCCCCTTGTCCACACGGTAAAAGCGCTCAAAGACCCGCAGCAAATCCGCGGCCGGGATGCCTGGCCCACTGTCCGTCACTCGCGCGGTCAGCCTGTCCGGCCCGGCCGGGGAGATTTCCACCGCAATCCGGCCGCTATTCGGCGTGTGGCGCAGGGCATTGGAGAGCAGGTTTACGAGCACCTGCTCGATTCGTTGCGGATCCAGATCGGCCGGGGGCAACGGCCCGGCCGGCAACAACGTCATGTCAATCGATCTCGCCTCGGCGGCCGGATGAAAGCCCACGATCACCCGCTGCACCAACTCCGCCAGGTCGGTGGGCTGGCGATCCAGCGGCAGCCGGCCGGCTTCCGCCAGTGCCAGGTTGCGCAAATCCTCCACCAATCGCGCCAGCAGTTCCGTCTTGGCCTGGATGGGCTCCAGCGCCTCCATGGTGAGCGGGAAAACGCCATCTTGCAGCGCTTCCACGTTCCCCTGAATGACGCTGAGCGGGGTGCGCAGCTCGTGAGCGATGTCGGCCGTCATCTGCCGGCGCAACTCTTCTGCCTGCTGCAACTCGGCCGCCATACGGTTAAACGCCGCGGCCAGCTCGCCAATCTCGTCTCCGCCGGAGATGTGGACCCGCTGGCTCAGGTCACCGGCCGCAATCGCCTCGGCCGCCTGGGTCAACTCGCGCATCGGCCGGGTCACCCCCCAGGTGATAAGACCGCCCAGCACCAGCGCCACCAGCCCGGCGACCAGCGCCGCCAGCCAGGTGGCCCGGCCGACCTGGGTCAAGTAAGCATCAATCTGGTTGCCAGAAACCGCACCCACGGTGACCAGCACCATTCCAACCAACTCCCCATCCACCCAGACCGGCGCCCCGGCCGCCAACTGCTCCTTGTGCACCTGCTTACCAACCCACTCCTCGGCCGAGGCGGCCACCACCTGCCCATCGGTGCCGACGATCACTACGTCGATCTCGGTCACGCGCCAAAAGTCGTTCCCCATCCCTCCCGGCATCATCCCCTCCGGCCGCATGGGCATATTGCGCCGCGGGGCAAAATCGCCGGGCCAGATGGAAAGCAACTCGTCCACGCCTTCCCACCCACCGGCCAACTCGTAATAAGCGGTGAACAGGGGCACCAGCCGCTCCGCCTGTTGCCGGCTGACATTGGAGGCAAAGAGGTCAAATTCGCGCTGTGTGGCCCAACCCACCCGCCAGGTGACCAGCAAGCCCACCACCAGCACCACGATGATAAACGCCCCCATCAGCTTGGCAAAGAATCCCAGCTGCGGCCGGCGGCGGCTAGATGCGCTCATTGAACTTGTACCCTGTGCCAAAAACCGTCAGCACAAACTCGGGGTTCTGGGTGTCGGCTTCGATTTTGGCACGCAGGTTTTTGATGTGGCTGTCAATCGTCCGTTCCAACCCCTCATAGTCCAATCCCAGCGCATCCAGTAGCTGCGGCCGGCTAAAGACACGGCCGGGTGCGGCCGCAATCGTCCACAACAAGGTAAACTCGGTCGGTGTGAGTTCCACCGGCTGGTCGTCCAGCGTAACGCTGCGCCGTCCGGGGTCGACCGTCAGCCGGCCGGCGCGAATGATGGGTTCGGCCTCGGCCAGTGCCGGGGCGGTCCGACGCAAAACCGCCCGCACCCGCGCCACCAGCTCGCGAGGGCTAAAAGGCTTGGGGACGTAATCGTCGGCCCCCAGTTCCAGCCCAATCACCCGGTCTGTCTCATCCACGCGGGCGGTGAGCATGATGATGGGGATGTTGGCGGCCGGGCCGCGGGATTGGCGAATCGTTCGCGCCACATCCAGCCCGTCCAGTGGCTGCCGGCCGGGTGGCGCAGGCAGGTTCAGGTCCAGCACTACCAGGTCCGGCTGTTCCCGGCGAAAGGCGATCAGCGCAGCGTTGCCGTCCCCGGCCGAGACGACCCGAAATCCCGCTCGCTCCAGGTATCCCCTGGCAACACGGATGATTTCCGGCTCGTCGTCCACCACCAAGATCGTTTTCATACCACCAGACCCAAAAAACAACGGGTAATGGGGAGGGTACCCCATTACCCGTCAACCGTCAACCCGCTTTGCTAAAAGCTGGGGCCACGAGGGGAGTCACCGCCCGGCTGGCCGCCCCACATGCCCTGGCCGCCGCGCATTCCATGGCCGCCAAAGCCACCCGGCCGCATGCCGGAGCCACAGTTACCCGCAGACCAGGGCTCGGTGATCCGCTCGGCAATCTCTTCAGCCATGTGTGCCTGCATCTCGTCGGCCTGCTCCTGGGTGATCCGGCCGGACTCAACGGCCGCGTCCAGCATGGCTTGATGGTCTGCCAGGAAAGCATCCACTACCTGTTGCGGCTCCAGACCGTGGCTCTCCGCCAGCTCGGCAATGCTGATGCCTGTCTGCAATTCAGTCACGACATCTGCCACATCCATCTCGAGCAGTTCAGCCAGCGTGCTCACCAGCGAGCCACCGCGCATGCCCGCAAAACCGCCGGTCCAGGGGGTCTGCACCCGCTCGGTGATCTTTTCACGGGCGTCGGCGGTCAGCGCGTCAATCAACGCCTCTACATCCACACCGTTGCTCTCTGCCAACTCGGCAACGCTGATGCCGCTGCGCAATTCGGTCATGATTTCCTCAATCGTCATCCCGAATTGCTCTGCCAGCGTGTCGAACATGCCGCCGTCAGGAGCAAAGCCCATGCCACCATGTCCCATCCGGCCGCGGCCGCCAAACGGGCCGCCCCACTCTGGCACCTCGGCCGGCTCGGCCTCTGGCGCCGGCTCCTGGGCCAGCACCAGGGTCACTCCCAGCGCCAGCACTGCCAACAATACAAACCCAATTCCAGCTATCTTGAAAACGGTCTTCATACCATACACTCCTTGTATACAATACTTGTGATAGGTGATCGCTTCAGTAAACTGACCATAGGATAGCAAAGAAGTGTGGAGAAGCTGTGGAGACCTGGTGGAATTGGTGTGCAATTTGGGCACAAGTACGTTAGCATCGCGGCCGGTTTTGATGTATAAATGCGTGTTGTTTCATTACTATAATTCGTTGGAAGGACAGCGGCGTGGCGCACGCACCCACCCACAAGCTCTCAAATTCATTGGAAGGCGCCCTGGCCGGCGGAGGCGATCCGGCGACCTCCCCCCTGTACGTGTTTGGGCCATTTCTCAAACTGATCGTTGTCGGAGGTGTTGCCAGCATCACCTTTGGCGCCACGATCTGGCTGGTCATCCTGACCATCACCATGGTTTCCGCCATGTACCGGCTGGTGATGAACTGGGTGACCGATGGCAGCGGCGGCAGCGGGTTGAGCGAGGAAGAGTTCGGCCGGTGGGCGGTCAAAGTTAACGCCAGCATCACCTTCATTGAGTACACGCTCACCTTCCTGGTCAGCATGGCCGCCCTGGTCACCTTTATCGCCGACCGTTTTCCGATGTTGAACGAAGCCGTGCTGGGGATTCAGTACCGCACCTTGGTTGCCGTCGTGTTGAGCGTCCTGATCGGATGGGTGGTGAACCGGGGGCCAAAGGTGGCGGCGCGGGCATTTGGCCCGGCCACGGCCGGGGTGCTGCTGCTGCTCTGGCTAATGGTCTTTGCTTCCATCTGGAAATATGGCTTTCGCTTGCCCAGTATCAACCCGCAGGCATTTTCGCCAGCCAACCTCCATTTCACATTTGGCGGTTTTACGCGCATCCTGGCGGTGATGACCGGCATTGAGGTGTTTGCCAACCTGGTGGCCGCCTATGACGGCACACCCCAGCAGAAAAGCAACAAAGCGTTCGGTAGCCTGATCATCGTCATGGGAACCACAGCCGTGACCATGCTGGTTGTGGGCCCGGCTATCTTTGATCTGGCAGACCCGTTGAACAGAGAAGTATCGGTCTTTACCCAGACGATGGACTTGATACTGCCCGCGCCTCTACCCTACTTGGGCACACTGGTGGGCATTGCGGTGTTGATGTCAGCTTCGGCCGCCAGCGCTCAGGGGCTGCAAAACCTGGCGCTGGGACTCAAGGAACGCCACTACATTCCCCCCTCGCTGGGCCAGAGGAACAAGTTCGAGGTCGCTGACAAGCCGGTCTGGATTGAAGTGGGGCTGGCCTGCCTCATCTTTATGCTGTTTGGCACCCACGAGGAAACTTACCTTGCAATCTATGCGGCCGGGGTCTTTATCCTGCTCAGCATGACTGGCTGGGCGGCCGCCAAAAGATTGTTGCGAGAACTGGGCCGTAATTTTACGCCCACAATCGCCGCGCTGTTGATTGGGACCAGCATCGCCGCATTGCTTACCTCCGGCGCAACCGTCCTCATCTTTTCCGAACGTTTCTTGGAGGGTGCCTGGACCTACCTGGTTTTTATTCCCATCCTGTACACCATCTTTGACTACTTCCGGCGCACGCTGGGCGAACCCGGCGCGATGAGAGAGGCAATGGGCGAAATTCACGGTGGCATGCTGGGCGGCTTTGGTTTGGGCCAGGCGATCCGCCAGGTGACCGGCAACCTCGGCCGCCGGCCGGTGAGGGCCCGCGCTGCCCCGGCCGATTGGCACCCCTCGCCAGCCCTGGCCGTCCGGCTCAGCGGAGACCCCATTGGCCCGGACCACTTGTTGGTTCCACTCGACGGCTCATCCTTTGCCGAACAGGCATTGCCGATGGCACAGACTATCTGCCGAAAGTATGCCACCCACCTCACCCTGGTATCAGCGCTGGAAGAGAACAGAGATTACCTTGCGCGCATGGCCGCCCAACTGCGCAAAACCGGCCTGAATGTCGATTTTGTCACCGGTAACGGCTCGGTCACCGAGACAATTGGCCAATTGATCAATGAGACCGACGCCGACCTGGTAGTGACTAGCACGCGGGGGGGCTCCGGTGCCCGGCATTGGTTAAGCGGCGGCGTGGCCCGCAAGCTGGTCAGCACCATCAACCAGCCGGTGCTGTTGGTCCAGTCTGATGGCTCGAGCGAGCCAAAGATTGAAACCTTGCTGGTCAATCTGGACGGCTCTGAATTCGCCGAGCGCATTCTGCCGTACGCCAGGGCGCTGGCGGCCGCGTTCAAGGCCAAGATTGTGCTGTTGTCGGTGCCCGAAGTGCCGGAAGCGGATGAGTTTGGTGCAGCGCCTGACCGGGTGGGAAGAATGCGTGCTGAAGCAGAGGGGCAACTGTGGCACTATTTGAACGACGTGGCAGCCTACATTTGTGACGAGTGTGTGAGCGTGCAGACCATCGTGACCGGGTCGTATCCCGTGCGAACCATCGTGGAGACGGCCGAGGCCGAACACGCCGACCTGATCATGCTATCCACACGCGGCCGCGGTGGCCTGGATCGCCTCATCATGGGCAGCGCGGCCAAACGGGTGGTGGATCAATCTCAATCGCCGGTTTTCCTGCTCCCCGTCCGAGACTAGCGGACGGCCGGCAGTTCGCACCCGTGTATCCATTACGCAACCTGGCCTTTCCGGCCGGTTTCACCCTCACACTGGCATCTGAAACACGCCTGTCATGCGAGGTTTTTCAGATAAATATATGACTTTTGTCCTGGACGAACTGCCCCCTCTCCTGCTATACTTAGTCAGTAACTACCAAGCCCATGGGCTTGGGAACGGAAAGCTGGGGTGTGCGGGCGCTCCGCGCTCTCACACCCCGAACAACTTGATACTGGCTGGGCAGTTACCTTGGGCACATGAAACCGCTCCGGCCGAGCCCACCAGTTGCGCAGATGCAAAGATGGTCAAAGGGATAAACGATTGATGCTTGGAAAAACAGTCTATCTGGACAACGCGGCCGCCACCCGCCTGGACGAGCGGGTGCTGGAGGCAATGACCCCCTACTTTTTTGAGACGTACGCGGTCGCCACATCCCAATTCGGCTACTCTCCCGGCGTGGACGCCAAGGACGCGCTGGACGCTGCCCGCGCCAGCATTGCCGGCTCGGTGAACGCTGCGCCGGAGGAGGTCATCTTTACCTCCGGCAGCACCGAGGCCAGCAACCTGGCCATCAAAGGGGTGGCGATGGCGTTGGGTAGGAAGAAGGGGCAGCACCTCATCACCACCAGCGTCGAGGATTTTGCGGTGCTGTACAGCGTGCGGGCTTTGGAAAGACAGGGGTTTTCGGTCACACTCCTGCCGGTGGACCCAACCGGCCGGGTGAACCTGGACCATCTGCGCAGCGCATTGACCCCGCAGACCATCCTGGTCACGGTACAAGCGGCCAACCAGGAGATCGGCACGCTGCAGGACATCCAGGCCATTGGCGCTATCTGCAAGGAAAACGGCGTGCTGTTCCACACCGACGCCACCCACTCCTACCCCCGCATCCCGATCAACGTGCAGGAGACGCCGATCGATCTGATCTCCATTACCCCCAGCCGGGTTCACGGACCAAAGGGGGTCGGCGGCCTGTACGTGCGCCAGGGAACCCCGCTGGCAAAATGGATGGATGGCGGATTTCAGGAGTTTAACCTGCGCGGAGGTGCCGAAAACATCCCGGCCGCCGTTGGCTTTGCCAAGGCAATTGAACTGGTGACGCCGGAGGAGACCGGCCGGCTGCAATCCATGCGTGACCGCCTGATCGAGCAACTGCTGCGGATCCCCCATTCCACTCTCAACGGACACCCCATCCATCGGCTGCCGCACAACGCCAACGTCTCTTTCCGCTTTGTGGAGGGCGAATCGATCCTATTGCATCTGGACATGCGTGGCTTTGCCGTCAGCACTGGCTCGGCATGCTTCAGTCGCTCGCTGGAGGCCAGCCACGTGATGCTGGGTATCGGCGGCAACCACGAGCGGGCACATGGCTCGGTGCGCTTTACCTTTGGCCGTTTCAACCGGCCGGAGGACGTGGACGCCGTGGCCGGCGCTATCACCGAGGTGATTGAGAGACTGCGAGCCATCAGCCCACTGGGCAAAGACCCAAGCGAGGAGTAATATGCCAATCCCCTATTCTGACATCGTGATGGAACATTTCCGCAATCCGCGCAACGTCGGCCGGATTGAGGACCCCGACGCCAAAGCAGTCGAGGGAAGCCCGGCCTGCGGTGATATGGTAGCCGTTTATCTCAAGGTCGATTCAGAGACCCACACCATCACTCAGGCCACTTTTGAATCGTATGGCTGCGCATCCAACATTGCCACCGCCTCCATCATCACCGAAATGGCCAAGGGCAAAACCCTGGACGAAGCCAAGAACATGACCTGGCAGGACATTTCAGACGCGTTGGGCGGGTTGCCATCCATCAAGGTCCATTGTTCGGTGCTGGCCATCGACTCGCTGCGGGCGGCTATCGAAAATTACGAAGAAAAGCATGGTTTGGTCAAAGAGCGCACCCCCACCACAACCGAGGTCGTCTATAAACGACTCAAGCGAGTCATGAACCCGATGGTGGGCCTGGACCTGGTGCGAACCAAGCTGGTGAAAGAGGTCGAGGTCGAGGACGGCCGGGTGCGGGTGGAAATAGTCCTGCCCCCCACTCACCAGTTTGCAGCCAACATTCGCGAGGAAATAGAGGAAAAAATCGCACACCTCTGGGATGTAACCGAGGTCATCGTTCAATTTGACAAAGAAGCACTTCCCCCGTTACCAATGATAAGGTGAGAAGTAACAGCTCAGGCAACCGGGGAATTGAGCCGAGCTATCACGACAAGGAGACAACATGACCGAGATTCTAGTTGATGTACGTGGGGAGACCTGCCCCGTTCCGCTGGTAGAGACACGCAAAGCGGTGCGCAAGGCCGCACCGGGTGACGTAATCAAGGTAGTGGGGACCCACCCTGCATCTAAAGTAGAGATCCCGATGGCGGCTGAGGCGCTGGAGTTGGAACTGCTCAGCGTTGAAGGAACCGACACCGACTGGGTTATCCAAATCCAACGATAGGGACGGAAGACGAAGGACGTACGACAAAGGGCGGGCATCCGTCGTTCGTCGCTCACCGGAGGAGAACATGAAGACCGAACGAACCACAATCGTCTTGCATAGCGGGGACATGGACAAAGTGTACAGCGCGCTCATCATCGGCAACGGAGCGCTGGCCATGGGGATGGAAGCGTCCATCTACTTTACCTTTTGGGGACTCCAACGGCTGCAAAAAGGCGGCATCACAAAAGGCCCGCTGTCCAAGATGCACATGCTTGGCCTGGGCAAATGGATGATCGAGCAGCGCATGAAAAAGGCCAACGTCGCCACCCTGGAACGGTTGATGAATGACTTTAAGGAGTTGGGCGGCAAGGTCATTGCCTGCGAAATGACCATGGAGATCATGGGCATCAGCAAAGGGGCGCTGCGCCAGGAATGGATTGACGAATACGGCGCGGTGGGCATGTACATCAAAGAGGCGCGAGATTCTTCCATCACCCTGTTCATTTAGCCACACCAGGTCTCTATCGTGACCTCCGCCTTGCTGACCATCGGGCAGCTAGCCAAACGGGTCGGCCTGCGGACATCCGCGCTCCGCTATTACGAGGAGCAAGGATTGCTGGCCCCTGCCGGCCGGAGCGCGGCCGGCTACCGGCTCTTTCACCCACAAGCGGAACAGGCGCTGCGCTTTATCCAGCAGGCCCAGCGGCTAGGTTTTTCGCTGGGCGATATCAAGGCGCTGCTGCAGGGCCCATGCACGGCCGAGGTCGTCGCACTGGCCGAAAACCGGTTCCTGGAACTGGAACGCCAGTTGACCGAGCTGATGGTCCAGCGGCACGAATTGGAGCACCTGCTGCTGGAACTGAGCGAGCGACAGACAAACCAGGCGGCCGAATCGCTTTATGAGCGCCTGCTCAACCAGGTGTGTGCCGACCCGACGTCCACCGGCCACGCGGACACGGTTCTGGAATGGCTCGTCCAACGCACCGGGTGTAGCCTGGGCTCGGCCGAGGCGCAGAGCCTGTTGGAGCCGCTCCACGGTTGTCACGTTCACATCTGGCAGGCGGGAACCAGCTATCACATTCTGGTTGTAAGCCAGGAACCGATGGTCCGAGCCGCACTGGAAGAGTTGGCCGGACTAGAGTCCCAGTGCCAGGTCCATCCTGCACCGCAGATTGCATCCCACCCTGAAGGCTCTCTGCTGATCGCCCATGGGGACAATGCCTTTCTTTTTGCCCAACTCTTTCTGGCCCTGGAGAAAGAGTCAGCTCCCAACCCTTGACCTTCAACTCGACTTGAAGGTGTACAATCGGGCCATAAACGCGATCAGATGAGATGAACCAGGAGCACCGATTTGACTGAGACAGAACTCAATACGCAGACCTACACCATAGCCGGGCTCACTTGAGCGGACTGCGCTGAGCAGGTCCGTGCGACCGTTGCCAAAATCGAAGGCGTCGCCAATAGCCAGGTGGACCTGGCGGCCGGCACGCTGACCGTCTCCTTTGGTGTCCGCCGGCCGGAGATCGAGCAGATCCGCGCCGCCGTCAGCGCCACCGGGCACCGACTGGTGCAACACCGACAGTTAGAGGCCCGGCCGGTATTGGGCTTTCTGCGATTCCTCTTTTCCTCTCCCGCCACCGGCCTCACCGCCGGCGCTGCGCTGCTGGCCTTGGTGGGATTCGTGCTGTCCCTGGCTCGCCTCCCGGCCGTCGCCAGAGGCACATTTGCGGCCGTCATTGCAGTCGGTGGGATTCCCGTGGCGCAGCAAGCGTGGCGGGAGTTGCGTGGCCGCACACTGGGGATCAACACGCTGATGGTTATCGCCGTCACCGGCGCGACCGTGATTGGCGAATGGGGCGAAGCGGCCGTGGTGGTGGTCCTCTTTGCATTGGGAGAAGCGCTGGAGGGGTATGCGGCCGATCGGGCGCGCGGCGCGCTGGCGTCATTGCTGGACCTGGCCCCAGCCATGGCCCACAAGTTGCTGCCCGACGGGGGTTTGCAGGAGCTTGCGGTGGAATTGTTGGCCGTAGGAGATCACGTGCTGGTCCGGCCGGGCGACCGGGTGAGCGTGGATGGCGTGGTGCTCTCCGGCCGGAGCACCGTGGACCAGTCGCCCATCACCGGGGAGAGCATGCCGGTGGAAAAGGAGCCAAGCGACCAGGTCTTTGCCGGCACGGTCAATGGCAGCGGCGCGCTGCAAGTCCGAGTCACTCACTTGGCGGCCGACAATACGCTCAACCGGATGGTGGCGCTGGTCCAGCAGGCCCGGTCGCGCCACGCGCCGGTGCAACGCTTCGTCGACCGCTTTGCCCGTGTGTACACCCCGGCCGTCGCTGTGGCGGCCGTGCTGGTTGCCGCCCTGCCCCCACTCCTCTTTGGGCAACCATTCTGGGGCCCGCAGGGTTGGCTGATGCGGGCACTGCAAATGCTGGTGATCGCCTGCCCCTGTGCACTGGTCATTAGCACTCCAGTCAGCGTGGTCAGCGCCATGACCAACGCCGCCTCCCGCGGCGTGCTCATCAAGGGCGGGCGCTATCTGGATGCGCTCGGCAGGGTGCGGGTGTTTGCATTTGACAAGACCGGCACCCTCACGGCCGGCAGGCCGGTCGCCACCGACATCCTGGACGTGTGCACCTGCGGAGAGTGCCCGGAGAATTGCGGCTTGCGCCACGCCGCTTCACTGGAAGCCCAGTCGTCCCATCCGCTGGCCCGCGCGCTGCTGGCAGAGGCAGAGCGCCGTCAGGTGGCGCTGGCCCCGGCCGGCGACGTGACCGTGCTGGGCGGCCGGGGCATTGAAGGGACGATCAACAATACCACGGTCACCGTGGGCAGCCACGCCCACTTTGACCGGCACTTTCCCCACGAACCCGAGATCTGCCGTCGGGCTGAAGAGTTGGCGGCGGAGGGCAAAACAGTGATGCTGGTGCAACACGGCAACCAGGTTTGCGGGCTGTTCGCTGTAGCCGACACCCCGCGCCCCAAGAGTTGCGCCGTGGTGAGCCAGCTAAAAGCGGAGCAACTGCACACCGCCATGCTCACCGGCGATAGCCAGGTGGTCGCGCAAGCCATCGGCCGGGAATTAGGGCTGGATCAGGTGCTGGCGGAGCTGCTGCCGGAGCACAAGATGGCTGCCATTGCAAAATTGGCGGACAGGTTTGGACCGGTCGCCATGGTCGGCGATGGGGTCAACGATGCTCCGGCGCTGGCTCAAGCCGAGGTGGGGATAGCCATGGGCGGCGCGGGGTCCGCCCAGGCCATGGAAACGGCCGATGTGGTGCTGATGGGCGACGATCTGACCCAACTCCCATTTGTGATCTGGCTGGGGCGGAAAACCCGGCAGACCATCCGCGCCAACATTGTCTTTGCGCTGGTGGTCAAAGCGATTGTGTTTGCGCTGGCGGCGGCCGGGCTGGCAACGCTCTGGTTGGCCATTGTCGCCGATGTCGGCGCATCCGTCGCCGTAATCCTCAACGGTATGCGCATGCGGCGGGTGACAATGTGACCTTTTTCACTGGCTGCCCACCCATCTTGAGAGTAGAATAACAGTACGTATCCCGCAAGTACCCCAAGGAGTGGGCACCATGAAAATAACAAAAGACAATGCACTGGCTTACCATGCCGAAGGCCGGCCGGGCAAGATTGAAGTCATCTCCACCAAACCTACTCGCACCCAACTGGACCTTTCGCTTGCCTACACTCCCGGCGTAGCCATCCCAGTTCTGGAGATAGCCGAAAACCCGGAAGATGCTTACCGCTACACCAGCAAGGGAAACCTGGTGGCGGTGGTCTCCAATGGAACGGCCATCCTGGGCCTGGGCAACCGGGGGGCGCTGGCCTCCAAGCCGGTGATGGAAGGCAAGGGAGTGCTCTTTAAGCGCTTTGCCGATATTGACGTGTTTGACATTGAGGTAGACACGGAAGACCCCGAGGAGGTCATCACCGTGGTGCGCGCCATCGCTCCCACCTTTGGCGGCATCAACCTGGAGGACATCAAAGCCCCCGAGTGCTTTTACATTGAGCAACGGTTAAAGGAAATGCTGGACATCCCGGTTTTTCACGACGATCAGCACGGCACCGCAATCATCGTCACCGCAGGCCTGCTCAACGTGCTGGAAATCGTGGGCAAGACGGCCGGGGCAGTGCGGGTGGTGTTCAACGGTGCGGGCGCAGCCGCCATTGCCTGCGCGGAGATGATCGTCCTGGGCGGCGTCCAGCGGGAGAACATCACCATGTGTGACTCGGCCGGGGTGATCTACGCCGGCCGGAGCGAGGGGATGAACGAATTCAAGGCCCGCTTTGCTCGCGAGACAGAGGCGCGCACGCTGGAGGACGCTCTCAAAAAGGCCGATGTGTTTATCGGGCTCTCGGTGAAGGATGTCGTGACTCAGGAGATGGTTCGCTCGATGGCCGACAATCCGGTCATCTTTGCCATGGCCAACCCCGACCCGGAGATCAAATACGACTTGGCCAAAGAGGCCCGGCCGGACTTGATCATGGCCACCGGCCGAAGCGACTTTCCAAACCAGGTCAACAACGTGCTGGGGTTTCCCTTTATCTTTCGCGGTGCGCTGGACGTCCGCGCCACCACCATCAACGAAGAGATGAAGCTGGCGGCCGCCAAGGCCCTGTCCGCGCTGGCCCGGGAAGACGTGCCCGACTCGGTGCTCAAGGCCTACAACCTGCGGGCGCTCCGCTTTGGCCCGGACTATATCATTCCCAAACCGTTTGACCCCCGCGTACTGCTGTGGGTCGCCCCGGCCGTGGCCGAAGCGGCCATGCAGAGCGGCGTAGCCCGGCGGCCGGTGGACATGGAGGCTTACCGGCGGCAATTGGAGGCGCGGTTGGGTAAGGGGTGGGAATTGATGCGGACCATCATCAGCAAGGCGCAGAGCGACCCCAAGCGGGTGGTTTTCGGCGAGGGCGAAGACCCCAAGGTCATCCGCGCGGCCGCCGCCATTGTCGAGCAAGGAATCGGCCAACCGATCCTGCTCGGCCGGAAAAAGGTCATCCGGCCGAGAATCGCCGAGCTGGGGTTGGATTTCGAGCCGAGAATAATCAACCCGCGCAACAGCAAGCGATTTGAGGCCTACTGCCAGGCCTTCTTTGAACTCCGCCAGCGCAAAGGGGTCACCCCATCCCGCGCCCAATCGTGCATGCGGCGGCGGAGTTACTTTGGCCCGATGATGGTGCTGAAGGGACAAGCCGACGCGTTTGTCTCCGGATTGAACCACAATTACCCAGATGTCATCCGGCCGGCGCTGGAGGTTGTTGGAGTCGCCAAAAAAGTCCACAAGGTGGCAGGCATGTACATTGTGATCGTACGCGACAAGGTCTACTTTTTTGCGGACCCAACGGTCAACATCGACCCCAGCGCCGAGGATCTGGCCGAAATCGCTATCATGACGGCCCATGAAGCCCGGCGATTTGACATTGAGCCACGCATTGCGATGATCAGCTTTTCCAACTTTGGCAGCACCCGGCACCCGTTCGCGGACAAGGTGCGAGAGGCGGTGAGGCTGGTGCGCGAACGCCGGCCGGAACTGGTCATTGACGGCGAGATGATGGCCGACACGGCCGTGGTACCGGAGATGATCGACTCGCTGTACCCCTTTAGCCAGGTGCGAGACGCTAACGTGCTCATCTTCCCCAACCTGGAATCGGCCAATGTGGCCTACAAACTACTCCAACGACTGGGCGGCGCGGAAACCATCGGCCCGGTGCTGATGGGGATGCGCCGGCCGGTCCACGTGCTACAACGGGGAGATGAGGTGCGCGATATCGTCAATATAGCCGCACTGGCCGTCGTCGACGCGCAAGAGCGCGCTGGATAGCTCGAGTCATTGCGCCCCCATGATCACCGGATTCCTGGGACACTGGGAATTTTTAACAATCATCATATAAAAATGTGGTAAAATAGCTTGCGATTGACAAAGCTTGTTTCAATTAAGGAGAACAATCATGCTAAGTGAAAGACTGGTCAACGGTTTCAACGCTCAAATCAAGAACGAACTGAACTCGTCGTACATTTACCTGGGGATGGCGGCTTATTTTGAGAGCCAAAACCTGCCGGGTTTCGCCAACTGGATGCGCGTGCAGGCGCAGGAAGAGCTGTTCCATGCCATGAAGTTTTTCGCCTTTGTCTTCGAACGCGATGGCGAAGTGGAGCTCCACGCACTGGACAAACCCAAGACCGCATACGAATCGGTGTTGGCGGCATTTGAAGCTGCCTACGCACACGAAAAGTACATCAGCGGCACTATCAATCACCTGTACAAGCTGGCGCAAGAGGAAGGCGACTATGCCAGCCGGCCGTTGCTCCACTGGTTTATCAACGAACAGGTTGAAGAAGAGGCCAGCGCCAAAGAGATCGTCGACCAACTCAAGATGATCGAGGGCAGCAAGATGGGTCTGTACATGCTGGATAAAGAGATGGCAACCCGCGTCTTTACTCCCCCGGCCGCAGAAGGAGCCGAATAAACCCCTTCTCATCACCAAGCCAGACAGGGCGTTTTCCCCAAGGAGCCGCCCTGTCTTTGTCTCACAGTGAATGCTCCCCGGCCGCAAGCGACGGGGCTTCTAAGGATTTGAACCCATAGCACTGCCCAGTGCTAGTTTATTCAGGGTGATGTTACGATGTACTGTCGAGAACTCGGCCAGCAGCTGCAGCGCCTACTTTCCGGGATACGAAGTAGACCAATCTTTGGGCCAATCTGACCACAGCCAGAGCTCTCGCTGTGGTGTTACGCGGCTCAACTCGTGGAGACTGCCTACCATGCTGGCCGCGATAGGTTGTGAATTGCCCACCACACGGGCAATTGATGCCACGCGGGAATCACCGATACTCGATGTCATCCTGGCTATCTCCCATCGTTCAATCTCGGATGTCCAAGTCGTTCGCTGGCCATGATCTGAAATTCGTTGACTAACCGCCGACTGGAGCTCGTCGCAGGTCCCTTGCGGTGACTTCGCGTGCCCACGGTGATGGTGTGTTGCATCACACGTATGGTCGTACGCTTGCGGTCATTCCGGCGTCGACTTCGCCATACAGCTATCGTCCTTCGAAAGATTGCGCGGATTCTCGATCTTCTCGCCAGAGAAAGGGTATCCGCCCATTTTAGTGAGTCAGGCCCACGTCAACACCAACGACTTGATGTGTCGGAGAGAGCAAGTCGGGCTCAAACTCGACGATGAAACCGGCATACCAGTTACCGAGGGTATCTCGCTTAACAATCAGCCGCTTGACCTGGCCCTCGATGGGACGATGCAGCTTGATCTTGACGTTGCCGATCTTGCAGAGGTAGAGCTTGCCATCATCGGTGAAACTAAAGCCATTCCAGGCTTGCTGGTAGGCGAAGGACTTGTTCCAGTCGCCCTTGAAGCGAGGATAGCCAGGTTTCTCTCCCTTCTGGCAGCGGCGAAAGAAATGTTGGAAAGCCAAATCGATGCGCTCCTGGGCCTCCTGCAAAGATTGGGAGAAAGCCCGAGACAACCAGGGATATTCCTGTTTCCATTGAGTCAGCATCTTGTTGGTATCATACAGCGAGAGAGATTCTTGCCTATCTTGCCAAGCATCACGGCGAACTTCCAACGTCTTGTGGTAGACCCAACGGCAGGCATCGAGCGAGACTTGCATCGCTGTCCTTTGAGCCTTGCTAGGGTAGATTCGGTACTTGAGAGTTTTCGTCGCCATGCTCAAATGATGGTACATGACGGAATGTCCGTCAAGCGTAAGGGCCATTCATCCCCACCGCAAGCAGTGGGGCTTGCTGGCCTTTAGGAGTAAAACCAATCGTATCAGGCGGCAGCAAAACAGGCCCCTGCCCGTGACACAGAGCACGCTTTTGGTACAATCACGCCGTGATGCGCATTGCTAAACCATTCACGCTGATCACCCTGATCGCCGTTGGCGCACTGCTGGCAGTACTGACCGGCCTGCTGGCCCTGGCAGTAGCCAGCGGCCGGGTCGAATCCCAGACCGCCACCGATGCCCCTATCTCGGCATCGCCTCCCATTCCAACCGTAGCACCAATCGAGATCGCAGCCGCGCTCCCAACCTCGACCTCAACATCCACAGTTGCGCCGCCTCCCACCGCAACCCAACCGGCCGCCGTGACACCTACCCTGACCATCACCGTGACCGCGACTCTCCGCACCCCAACGCCGCGTCCCACTGCTGCGCAACCGGACGAATGGCAGCGAATACAGATACCGGAAATCCGGCTGGCATTTGAAGTGCCGGCCGACTGGCTCCAATGGCGCGACGACGAGTGGAGCTGGGTGGGAAGCTCGGGCGGGCTGGTGGGGGTCACCTGGGGCAGCGTTGAAACGGGTTGGGAGCCGGCCGCATTGCTGCCGGCCGGGGCGCGCATTTTACAAACCTCCAGCGTAGGCCTGGGCTGGACCGAAGGGACCGCATTTACTGTTCAGTTGGTGGTCGACAATACAGCAATCGCGGTGGAAAAACACATCATCTTCCGGCCGGAGGCGCAGTTGGCGGTTGACATTTACGTGAGCGGCCGGAACACACCCGAGTTGGTCGCGTTGCAGCCTGTGCTGGACCGGCTGCTCAACTCTGTCACCCTCAGTTCAAATCTGGATGATCCAATAGATGTGGCGGTGCAATACCTGGGGACTGTGCTGCGGGGCGGGACCGGGGTCGAGTTTCTGAGCACCAACTTGAGGGACCGGGCGTCGCTGGACCTACTCGGCGTCCAGCAGCTTTATAGCTCGTTTTATGTTAATCTGATTGGGTCGGATGGCAAAGGTGGGGTCCTGGTCCGTGCCGAACTCACCTTTCCAGAAGGCCGGGTTGCAACCCGCACCATTACCCTGATCGACCAAGACGGCGACTGGCGCATTGACGCCATTGCCCCCTAACGAAACAGCTCCCCAAAAGCGGAACCTTCGGAGAGCTGTTCAGCCAGGCAACAGCCGGCCGTCATCCCTGGCGAATCATCTGGCGCAGGACGGTGTGCAGCACCCCCCCATTGCGATAGTACTCTACCTCTACCGGCGAGTCGATGCGTACGATGGCAACAAATCTCTTCTCCCCAGCCGCCATCCATGCCCGCACGGTCAGTTCCTGCCGCGGCCGCAGATGGTCGTCCAAACCTTCCACATCGTAGGTCTCCAAGCCGGTCAGGCCCAGCGTTTCAGCGTTCTCGCCCGGCCGAAATTGCAGCGGCAGCACGCCCATCCCCACCAGATTGCTGCGGTGAATGCGCTCGTAGCTCTCAGCGATGACGGCCGCCACACCTAGCAGGCTGGGCCCCTTCCCGGCCCAATCCCGCGAACTGCCGGTCCCGTATTCCTTGCCGGCGATAATTAGCAGCGGCGTGCCATCGGCCCGATAGCGCAATGCGGCCTCAAAAATGCTCGTCTGCTCCCCGGAAGGATGGTAAACCGTCACCCCGCCCTCGCTGCCCGGCGCCAGTTGGTTGCGCAGCCGGATGTTGCCAAACGTGCCGCGCATCATCACTTCGTGGTTGCCCCGCCGCGACCCAAACGAGTTGAACTCGCGCCGCTCCACTCCGCGCTCACTCAGATAGCGGGCGGCCGGGCTGTCGGCCGGGATGGCACCGGCCGGAGAGATATGGTCGGTCGTCACTGAATCACCCAGCAACGCCAACACCCGGGCAGCCTTGATCGGCCCAATTGGAGCCACATCGGGCGCCAAACCCACAAAGAAGGGTGGCTCCTGGATGTAGGTCGACTCGGCATCCCAGGCATAAAGGTTGCCCTCGGGAATCTCAATCTGGTTCCACGCCTCATCCCCCTTGAACACATCGCTGTACTCGGCCGCATACAGTTCAGGGGAGACGGCCCGTTCCACCGCCTGCCGGATTTCATCCTGGCCAGGCCAGATATCGCGCAGGAAAACCGGCTGACCGCTGCGGTCATGGCCCAGCGGTTCGGCCGTCAAATCCAGGTTGACCGTACCGGCCAGCGCATAAGCCACCACCAGTGGCGGGGAGGCCAGGTAATTGACCTTGGTAAGCGGGTGGACGCGGCCCTCAAAATTCCGGTTTCCGCTGAGCACCGACGCGACCACCAGGTCTTGCTCCTGAATCGCGCTGGCGACCGCCTGCGGCAGTGGCCCACTGTTGCCTATGCAGGAGGTGCATCCGTACCCCACCACGTGAAAACCGAGCGCCTGCAAGTAGGGAGTCAGGTTGAGGTTTTCCAGATAACGAGTGACCACCTTGGAGCCCGGAGCCAGGCTAGTTTTGACGTACGGCTGCACGCTCAAACCCAGTTCGACCGCCTTTTTCGCCAGCAACCCGGCCGCAATCATCACCGACGGGTTGGAGGTGTTGGTGCAACTGGTGATGGCGGCGATGACCACCGCCCCGTTCGACAGCGCGCCAGATCGGCCGTCCGGGGCCGGCCGGTCAAAGGCGTCCTTCAGCGTGACCTGGAACGAGCGCTTCATCTGGCGCAAGGGGACGCGGTCCTGCGGCCGTTTGGGGCCGGCAAGACTGGGCTCCACCGTACTCAGGTCCAACTCCAGGCTATCGTTGTAGACGATACCAACCGCATCGTCAGTTCGGAAGAGCCCTTGCTCCTTCGTGTACCGCTCCACCAGGTCCACCAGTTCCGGCGGGCGGCCGGTGTTGCGCAGGTACACCAGAGTCACCTCATCCACCGGGAAAAAGCCGATCGTCGCGCCATACTCCGGGGCCATATTGGCCAGGGTCGCCCGATCTGCCAGGCTCAGCTTGCTCACGCCGGGGCCGAAATACTCTATGAATTTTCCCACCACTCCCTTGGCGCGCAGCATCTGCGTGGCGGTCAACACCAGGTCGGTGGCCGTTGCGCCTTCAGGCAGTTCGCCCGTCAGTTTTAAGCCCACCACCTGCGGCGTGAGCATGTAAATCGGCTGGCCCAGCATCACCGCTTCTGCCTCAATGCCGCCCACGCCCCAGCCCACCACCCCCAGGCCATTGATCATGGTTGTGTGGGAATCGGTCCCGACCAGCGTGTCCGGAAAAGCGACGACGCCATCACCGGCCGGGCGGGTTTGTACCACCCTGGCCAGGTACTCCAGGTTGACCTGATGCACAATGCCGGTGGCCGGTGGAACGACGCGGAAATTGTCAAACGCGGTCTGGCCCCAGCGTAAGAACTCGTACCGCTCGCGATTGCGCTCGAATTCGCGTTGGGCGTTGTAAAAGAGGGCAAACAGCGAGCCAAAGCGGTCCACCTGAACCGAGTGGTCGATCACCAGATCAACCGGGATTTCCGGGTTGATCCGGCCGGGGTCTCCCCCCAGGCGGTGCATGGCCGAGCGCAGCGCAGCCAGGTCCACCACGGCCGGGACGCCGGTAAAATCCTGCAGCAGCACGCGGGCGGGCTTGTACGGCAACTCGTGTGCCACATAGTTGGCAGCATCCCAACTGGCCAGATTGGTCACATCCTGCGAGGTGATGGTCTGGTTGTCACACCGGCGCAGCACCGCTTCCAGGATCACCCGCACGGAGTAGGGCATCCGCGAAACTGCTCCCAACCCCTCTTGTTCCAACCGGCTCAGGCGGTAAAAATCGACCGGCCCGGCCGTGGTGTGCAGCAAGGCGCGGGCCCCAAACGGATCAATTGTTGCTTGCTTTGCGTTCAACTCATTTCCCTATCCGGTTTTCCAGCCATAGGTAATTGCCCGGCTCAAGGACTTGGCGGGGTCGGATGGGGGGAGTGCGGACGCTTCGCGTCCGCACTCCCCCTGGCATCTTCCACCTGCCGAGGCAGTTGGGCTCACAGACAAAAGGCGACCGTGTGGTCGCCCCTATTATAACGCACTCAGGAACCTGGTCACGGCCGCGCCCACCTCATCCGGCCGCTCCAGCATCATCATGTGGCCGGCTTCCGCAACAATCACCAACTGTGCACCGGGGATATTTTCCGCCAGGTAGTGCGAGAACTTGAGCGGGGTCATCTTGTCCTCGGTCGCGCCGACCACCAGGGTAGGAACGCAAATCTCTGCCAGCCGGCCGCGCACGTCAAACTGGTCGCAGGCCAGCAGATCACCATGAAAGACGGCCGGCGGGACGGCGGCCATAGCCTGCATCCCCAATTCCCGCAGCGCCGGCGGCGCGGCCGGACCGTATAGCCAGTCAGCCATCATCCCCAGAACGGCCGCGGGGTTATTTAAAACGGTTTCCAGCAAAATGGGCGCTACCCGCAGCATGGCCCCGGTACCCATCAGCACCAGCCCTGCCACACGCTCCGGCCGCTCCAGTGCCAGCCATTGGGCTACTGCTCCTCCCATCGAGTGGCCGCACAGAACCGCCCGCTCCACCGCCAGCGCGTCCAGCCAGGCCAATAGATCGGCCGCATAGTTGGCAATGCTATCCCGGCCGGCCCCGGCCGAACGGCCGTGGCCCGGCAGATCCAAAGCCAGCACGTCAGTGCCGGGCAAGCGCCGCAAATAAGGAGGCCAATGCAGATGCGAGCCGCCTGCGCCGTGGATCAACACCACCGGCGGCCGGCCGGTAACCGGCCGGCGGGTACGCGCATGCCAGATCGGCCCGCTGGCAGTCTCTGCGATAGGTGACAATCAACCCTCCCAAACAAAAAAGCCCCGGCCGATCTCGCCGTTGCGCGGCCGGGGCCAGCGTACGCTCAAACTGTGCTAGTAGTTGTAAGCGACAGAACCTTCCACGTTGCCGGCCGCTACCCGGTACGCCTGCCCGTAGGCGTGGTACATAATCAGCACCGAGTAAAAGGAAGTGAAAAACACACCACAGCCCAGCGCAATGCTACCCAAACTGGCAACAATTTGAGCCAGGATGGTCACCAGCAGGACCATCAGGTAGGCACTCAGGTTTTGCCGGACCATGCCGATAATCTCGCCAAAGCGGAACGCGGCTCCAAACTCGCCGGTGACCGCGTAATGTGCCAGTGCGGCCGGGAGCACGAACATCAGCGCGATGCTGTAGAGGATGGCCACCAGCCCGACACAGACGGACAGCGCGACAAACAGAATCCCGGCCGCATCTCCGCCCTGGTCAGCCAGCGGGACAAGCACTACACCCACACAGACGCTCACCAGTACAGCAGGAAGCGACCAGACAAACGATACAACGCCACTCAAAAGGCCCTCGATTATTTTGGTGCCCCAATCATCCCACTCAGGCAGGACCTGTGGATGGCCCTTGACCACCCGCCGTACAATCTCCATGCCATAACCAATGATGGGGATAAACCCGATGCCAGTGAGCGCCAGAACCGCACCAATCAGCGCCTTTTTGACCCATTCCTCATCTTCAAAGACAAAGCTAAATGCCTTCCCAATATCCATGGCGACCTCCTCGTTTCCAGTGTAGTAGCAACCCGTGAGCCGGATTGTAGCACAAGCGAGGCAAAAAACAACAACCCGCCACAAAAAAGTGTGTGCTCAGATGCTGTGAGTGACTCGACTCCAGCAGGATGGTGATAGGGGGTGGGGATGGAGCGCTTCGCGCTCCATCCCCACCCCCGTTTTTCTTCCACGACGACAACTTGAGCGCGCACACCAAAAAACACCAGGGGCCCGGCCGGGCCCCTGGTGCCACGCTTCTGAATCTGGTGTCTGACTAAAACTGACCACCCCGGCCGCGGCCGGCCCACAGCGGCCGACCGGACTCGTCGCGAATGCTCACAGTCTGGCCGCTGGTGTAGTCGTCGATCTGACCAACCTCCAAGTCGCCATTCTCAAAAAAGCCAATCAGCGTCACCTCATCTCCCACCGAGATCGCAAAACCCTGCTCCTGAACATACCGCCACGCCCGGCCGTCGACGATCAGCTGGTTTCCATCAGGCAGCTGCACTGTCAACATCTCTGCATCTACCGCAACGACTGCGCCACTGATCTGCACCCATTCATCTACCTCTGCCTGGCCTGCCCCGACCTGCTCCCCGGTCGCCCTGCGGTCTGCATTACCATTGCCCTGGCCGCGTAAATCTGTGCCCTCGGTCTTGGGGCCATCTACCCCACATTCGCCGGCCGCTTCCGCATCCCGGCCGCGGCCCTGGCCCGTTTGCTCGCGTGTCTCCTCGCTGGCGGCCGCTGCCGCCGGGCCGGTTCGATCCAGGGTGCGGATGACCGCCCCGGCCGCCAGAAAACCGATCAGCCCGACAAAAAGCGTTCCTATCAGAATTCTCTTAACCATCGCTGTATCTCCCCTTATTGATATCCGATTGTTGCCCGTCTCACTCAAACTTGGTCACGACCACCGGCGCCAAGCGCGGCTGCGGCCGGAGCGAGAGGAAAAAGCGCCTGGTCACATTGACCACCCAGCGCCAATGAATCCACACATGCATCACGGCCGCTGCCACCATCACCACCCCGGCCCAGGTGTGAATCAGGTCCCAGGTGGCGCGGCTGAACAGGAAACCGGGGTCCCAGCCGGGATTCCGGCCGCCCTGAAAGCCGCCGGCCGGGGCAAACAAAAAGAAAACGCCGGACGCGGCCGTGATCACAAAGCTAATGGCAATCACCAGGTCCACCACCACATTCACCCAAGCGCCTTTCGAAAGACCGCAGGCCGGCTCTCTCAGAGCCTTCACCACCCTGCGGCTCATCCGCTTGACCCAATCCCAATGGATGGCAAAATGGACCACCGCAGCCGCAATCATCAGCACACCTCCCCAGACGTGCAGATCGTCCCAGGTGTGCCGATCAAACAGGATCACCACGCCGTACATCGGGTTCCGGCCGCCTTCATACCCGCCCGATGGCAGGAAAAGAAAATAGATCCCGGAAAGGATCGCCGCCGCCCCAGTCAGGAAAACGGCCGCGTCAATTAGCCAATTGGCTCGAGTTTGTTTTGAAATCGTCGTTACGTTGGACATATGCCTCTCCTATACACATCTGCTCCGATTCAGGACTTGCGGTATTGCTACCTGCATAAGGTCTGTCATTCTAGCACTGAAGTATGAAGGACCTATGGAGATAGGATGCAGGTTTTGTGCAAAACGGATGCCGCAAACGCATTTGACCACGCCTGACGAGTGCGGTATAATTTTCGCGCTTTGACAGCCAATAGCAAAACCCTAACAGGGCCGGGCAGACGCGCGGCTCTGTTGTTGTAGGAGAGAAGGAATGCCAAAGAGAACGTATCAACCAAAGATTCGCCGACGCGCCCGCGTCCATGGCTTTCGCCAGCGGATGAAGACCCACGGCGGCCGCAATGTGCTCAAAGCACGCCGCCTGCGTGGGCGCCATCAACTGGCGGTGAAGCGCAACCACGTCAAAAAGGTCAACTGGAACGCGTAATCAGTTGTCGGCGGTCTGTCCCCCTTTGGCTCCGCGCTTGTCATGGAGCGACGACATCGGCTCAGGCGATCCCGTGATTTTGCTCATGTGCGTGCACGCGGGCAAACCTGGTCCAACCGGCTGATGGTGCTCTCGGCGGTCGACACCGGCCTGTCCACCAGCCGCTTTGGCTTTATCGCCAGCAAGCGGATTGGCAACGCAGTCCAACGGAACAGGACACGAAGATTGCTGCGCGAGGCGGTACGCCACCGGTTGGACTCCATCCCGGCCGGGTGGGATTGTGTCCTCATCGCCCGCCCCCCGCTGCGCGACGCGACCCTGGCCCAGATAGACCAAGCCTTCTTCCAATTGCTGCAACGCGCCCGGCTTTGGACCCCGCCGGCCGGCCAGCATCAGACCGCCACCCCACCTGACCAACCAAACTTGGCATGAAATTCCTGGCATTGGGGCTTATTCGCTTTTACCAGCTCACGCTTGGGCGGGTGATGCCCCCATCTTGTCGCTTCGAACCAAGTTGCTCAACATACGGCTATCAGGCAATCGAAAAACACGGCCTGCTCAACGGAGGCTGGCTGGCGATCAAGCGTGTAACACGCTGCCATCCATTTCACCCTGGCGGGTTTGACCCCGTCCCTTGAGCAAGCTATTCGTGGAGGGAAAGAGTTGAAACCGGATAAACGTTTTCTATGGCCCCTGTTGATGGTGGGCCTGACCCTGTTGCTGGCTGGTTGTTCCGGCAGCCGGCTGGCCTCTACTAGCTGGCCTGGCATCTCGATAGAAGATAACCTGGCATACATCGCTTTTAATCAAAACATTTATGCCATTGACGCGCAAGCGCAGCGCGTCCAGTGGCAATTCCCCGGCGCGGTTGATGCCAAGAGCCCAGCCTATTATGCGCCGCCAGTGATCACTGACGGTCTGATGGTGATAGGCGGATACGACAATGTGCTGTACGGGATCGACCGCGAATCCCTGACGGTAGAGTGGGCCTTTCATCGCGCCAGTGACCGTTATATTGGCAGCCCGGTGCTGTTTGATGGGATGGTGTTTGTTGCCACGGCCGGCAACGAACTATTCGCGCTCAAACTGGCGGAACTGGAACGGCTGGGCACGGGTGCCGAAAAAGCAGATGAGGCGCGGCGTGCGGCCGAGTTGGCGGCAATCCAGTGGCAGTTCACCACCAAGCACGGCAACTGGTCCGAGCCGCTGGTGACCCCGGAAACGATCTACATCTCCTCGCTGGACCACCATGTGTATGCCCTTGAGACCGCGACCGGCCGAGAGATCTGGTCTGCCGAGTTGCCCGGCGCCATGGCGGGCACCCCGCTCCTTTCGGCCGAGGGAGACAAGCTCTTTGTGGGCAACTTTGACTACAGCCTGTACGCGCTGGACGTCAAGACCGGCCAACAGCTCTGGCGGGTGGTGGCCGAGAACTGGGTCTGGGACCGGCCGGAACTGGCCGGCGACAAGCTCTTTTTCGGCGATCTGGGCGGCAACCTGTACGCCGTGGACCCGGACAGCGGTGAGGTATTGTGGAGCCAACAGGTGGCCGATGCCATCCGCGGCCGGCCAGTTTACGACCCGGAAACCGGCCGACTGTACGTAACCGGCCGCAAGGTCGCCAATCCGGGCAACATCAGCACTCGCGGCGTGGTGCTGGCGCTGGATCCGGCCGACTACCGGATCGTTTGGGAGCAGGCCACCGATGAGACCATCTACACCAGTCCGGCCGTGCAGGGAGACCTGGTGCTGGTAACACCCGCGCAGGGAAACGTGCTGCTGCAAGTATTCAACGCTGAAACGGGCGTGCTCCAATGGCAGCACATCCCGCCAACCGACAAGTAGGAGACGGTAACGCCATGTGGGACAACTTGATTCTGAACCCAATGACCAATCTACTGCTCCTGTTGTATCAGGTACTGTTCAACAACTTTGCCTTGGCAGTGGCCGTTTTCACCCTCATCACCAGGCTCATCACCCTCCCGTTCACCCTCCAGCAACAGCGCTCGGCCAAAGCCATGCAAGACCTTCAGCCGGAACTGGAAAAACTCAAGAAAAAGTACGTCAACGACAAAGAAAAGCTTAGCCAGGCACAGATGGAGCTCTACCGCGAGCACAAGATTAATCCTCTGGGTGGCTGTCTGCCGCTGCTGCTGACCATGCCCATCATGTTTGGTCTCTATCAGGCCATCATCACCTCCCTGGCGGCCACCCCTTTGCAACTCCTCGAGCTTTCCCAGCGCCTGTATGCCTTCCTTCCCAATCTCACCCAGCTTATCCCGTTGAACAACAAGTGGCTGGGCATCAATTTGGGCCAGCCGCCCGGAGGCGCCCAGCCATGGTACGCTTACATCCTCATCCTGCTGGTGGTGGCAACCGGTTTCTGGCAGCAGAAAATCATGACCCCTTCATCCTCCGGCCAGTCGGACAATCAGATGGCCGGCATGAACCAGTCCATGATGTTGACCATGCCCATCATGTTTGGCTTTTTCGCCCTCTCGTTCGCCTCTGGCCTCTCGATCTACTTTATCATTTCCAACCTGATTGGCGTGCTGCAATATTGGGGCATGAACAGACTGGGTTTCAGAGGAAGCAAGAGTTCGGCCGCCACAGCCGAAAAATTGGTGCCCGCGCCCGCGCCCGCGCCGCCCAAGCAGAAAAGTAAAAACAAGAGCAAACGCTAACAGATTGCCGGGTACCGTTGCCACGGCGCCCAGGCGAGAGAGGGAAAAGCATGGTACAACAGATTCGATCGATTGAATCCAGCGGCGCTGACGTGGAATCCGCCATTGCGGCCGGGCTGGCCCAACTGGGAGTTGCGCGCGAGCAGGTAACGGTTGAAGTGATCCAGCAACCCAGCCGGGGGGTCCTCGGCATCGGTTCGCGGGATGCTCTGGTCCGCCTCACTGCCAGCGGAGGGACCCAGCCGGCCGCGGAGAAACTCGCCCCACCGCCAGCCGCAGCCCGCCCGCAGCCCCGGCCGGCACCGGCACCAGAGCCAAAGCCAGAGCGAGAGCCAGAACCTGACCTGGCCGGCCCTCAAGCGATTCTCGAACGCTCGCGCGAGGTGCTGTCGGAGCTATTGGACAGAATGCAGGTAGACGCAGAAATCGAGGGGCGCGTTGAGCCATCCAACAACACAGGCGATGAAGACACCTACATCCTGAATTTGCGCGGCCAGGACCTGAGCTTCCTGATCGGCCGCAAAGGGGAAACGCTGGCGGCCGTCCAGCACGTTGCCCGGCTGATTATCAACAAGGAAGCCAAGCAGCGTGTCAACCTGCTGGTAGACATCGAAGGGTACAAAGCACGCCGTGAAAAAGCGCTCCGCAAGCTGGCGTTGCGCATTGCGGAACAGGCCACCCGCCGCAATCGGCGGATTGCGCTGGAACCAATGAACGCCTACGAGCGCCGCATCATCCACCTGGCTCTGCGCAATCACCCAACCGTGGTCACCGAAAGCGTTGGAGAACTGGACCGGCGCAAGGTAACCATTCTGCCCAAGGCCAAGAGCTAGCGCTGCCCGCTGAGGCTTTCTGTCATGTCAAACCCTCATTCAGGAAAAATGTAAATTCTGGGTGAGGGTTTGTCTTTTTCCCCGGGGCAATGCGGCCCGCAAACTACAACAGGAGCGAAACCATGAGCCCAATAGCCAAACTCAATCCGGACCAACTGCGCCGGGTCTGTGAAACCGACCGGTTCACGTTTGAGACGACGGCTGATCTTCCATTTACCAAAAAGATCATCGGCCAGCCCCGCGGGACCCGCTCAATCGAGTTTGGGATAGACATAGACAGCCCTGGTTTTAACATTTACGTGCTGGGCCCGGCCGGCAGCGGCCGCACCACCTCCATCGAGCGGTTTCTGAAAGAAAAGGCGGTCTCGGCGCGGGTGCCAGATGATTGGGTGTACGTGCAAAACTTTCAAGACCCGCGTCGGCCGCGGGCCATCACCATGCCGGCCGGCATGGGCGCTCGTTTCCGGGATGACATCGCCGAATTGATCAACTGCCTGCGGCGCGAAATCCCCAAGGCGTTCGAGACCAAGGAGTATTCCGAAGCGCTGGCCCGCATCTCTGACGAGTACGAAGGTCAGCGAAGCCTTGTACTGCAAAAGATCCAGCACAAGGCGGCAGAGCAAGGGTTCACCATCATCCGCACGCCAGACGGCCTGGTCATCACCCCGGTGGCAGACGGTCAGCCCATACCACAGGAGGCATTCAACGCGCTCGCGGCCGAGGAGCAAGAAAGGCTGGAAAGCGCCCGGCGGGAGTTGGAACGGGAGTTGGAAGAAGCGCTCAAAACCGTCATCTCACTGGAGCAAGAAACCAGGGTAGAGACGGTGGCTCTGGACCAACGCGTCGCCACCTCGGTAGCGGAGCATTACTTCCGCGCTCTGCAATCCACCTACGCCGTCGAAGAGGAAGCCCTGCTGCACCTGGACCTGATGCGGGAAGATATCATTCAGCACGTCGACCACTTTCGGCCGCAAGAAGAGGACAAGGGCGAGCTCGATCCGTTCCAGCGCTACCAGGTCAATCTGATTGTGGACCACAGCAAAACGGCCGGTGCGCCAGTTGTCGTGGAAAGCAATCCCAGCTATCACAATCTGGTCGGCCGGATCGAGTACGACATCAAATTTGGCGCGCCCACCACCAACTTTACCAACATCAAAGCCGGCTGCCTGCACCGGGCCAATGGCGGCTACCTGGTATTGCGCGCCGGCGAAGTGTTGACCGACGACCGGGCCTGGCAGGCGCTCAAGCGCGCCCTTACCGATCGAGTCATCCGCATTGAGGAACCGGCCGCCGAGGCCATTGCTACCAAAACTCTGGACCCGGAACCCATCCCGCTCAACGTCAAGGTCGTCTTGCTGGGGGCCCCGGCCCTCTACTACACTCTTTTTGGGCTGGAAGAGGATTTTGCCAAGCTGTTCAAGGTCAAGGCAGACTTTGACGCTGAAATGGACCGCACGCCGGAGAATGAGAACGAGTTTGCGCTTTTTGTTGCAGCTCGCTGCCACGAAGAGAACCTGAGGCATTTTGACTGCGGGGCAATTGGCAAAATCATCGAATACGGGTCGCGGCTGGCTGGCTCGCAGGGCAAGTTGAGCACCCGCTTTGGCGAAGTGGCAGACGTGATCCGGGAAGCATCCTATTGGGCCGGCACGGCCGGACGCACTACTGTCCAGGCAGAAGATATCTCCCGGGCCATCAACGAGCGTACCTTCCGCTCCAACCTGATTGAGGAGCGGTTGCGGCGTCAGATTCGGGAAGGGATGCTATTTGTAGATACAGATGGAGATGTGGTGGGACAGGTAAACGGGCTGTACGTGATGCAGATCGGCGACCATTCCTTCGGGCAACCCTCCCGCATCACGGCCCAAACCTACATGGGACGGACGGGCGTGGTCAGCATCGAGCGGGAGGTGGAGCTCTCCGGACCGCTGCACAATCGAGGCGTAATGACGCTTTCCGGCTACCTGGGCGGCAAATACGCCCAGGAGCACCCACTCTCACTTTCAGCCAGCCTAGCATTTGAGCAAAACTATAGCAGCATCGAGGGCGATAGCGCATCATCGGCCGAGTTGTACGCCCTCCTCTCCAGCCTCGCTGGCAAACCCATCAACCAGGGGATCGCCGTCACCGGGTCGGTGAACCAGTGGGGCCAGGTTCAACCCATCGGCGGCGTGACCGAAAAGGTAGAAGGCTTTTTCGAGATTTGCCAAATCCAGGGGCTGTCGGGGCAACAGGGCGTGATTGTCCCGGCCGCTAACGTGCGCGACCTGATGCTGCGCGAAGAGGTAGTGGAGGCCGCGTCGGCCGGGCAGTTTAGCATTTGGGCAGTGGGGACCATCGACGAAGGGTTGGAGATCCTCACCGGCACGCCGGCCGGGGAATCGGGGGCTGGCGGCACGTACCCGAAAGGCACTATCCACCATGCTGTTCAGGCACGGCTGCAACATCTAGCGCTGGAGTTGGAATCGTTTGGCAAAGACGAGTTTTCAACCAGCTAGATCGCGGTCAACTGGTTAGCGCCAACACCAGCAGAATACCGACAACCACTACCGTCCCCAGGCAGCCGAGCGCTACCATTTTGATGGTTGCCTTGAGCACCCATTTGAGGAATCCCAGCCCAACCAACAAGACCACCGCGACCACCAACAAACGTACGATTTCGGCCGATGAGAGGTTCAAGCTTTCCATGCGCTACCCTTTCGCTATCAACAGCACCCGCATTCGTAACGGCTCAGCCCAAGGGCTTGGAGAGGTGAGGTGGGTGTGCGGGCGCTACGCTCCCGCACACCCCCAGAAAAATCTTCACACTGCCTGTGCAGCTACCCGCATTCTACCTCAGCCCGGCCGGTCGGGCAAAACCGATCCGCCACCCGCGGCGTGCCACCAGCGCAAGTAGGCGCACACCAGCCGATGCGTTTGGACCCGGCCGCCGTTTAGCCGCAACAGATGACGCCACGCCAATAGTTTAAGCCGCCGATTGGCCTCGGCCGGGTTGACGTTCAACTCGACCGCCAGCTCATCGGCAGTTGGGGGCTCGGCCCGGCGGCAGATGGCGGCCAGGGTCTCCCGGTGAGTGCCGTCCAGCCGCCTGAGACTCTGCGCCAGCGCCTCCGCCACACTGCTCCCGGCCGAATGCAGGCCTGGCGCCCTTAAATAGCTCACACAGCCCTGCTCATCCTCGAGCCAGGCCAGCCAGCGTCCCCAGCCATCGGCCGGCACCTGCAGCGCCATCAGGGTTAGCGCCAATGGCAATCCTTCCACCAGGGAGACGGCGTGAGCGGCCGGTTGGGCCATCTCCGGCCGCCAATCGAGGCCCAGAAATCGTTCCAACAGCAGCACCCCCTCCGATACACTCATTGGCTGCGCCTCTATGCGGGCGGCCCGGTTGAGCGTGGCCCCCAACAAGTCCTCTTGTCTGGTCGCCAACAGGATCCGACAGTCCTCACGGGCCAACGCCCGCAGCCCCAGTTGTTCCTCCTCCCACACTTCGTCCACCACAACCAACGCCCTGCGGTTCACCAAGGCACGCTGGAGCCGCGCAACCAACCGCGCCTCGTCGGCCGGGGGCTGCTCATCCGGATCGATTTGCGCCAACAGCTCGGCCAAAAGTTCCATCAAGCGCCGGTCTTCTCCCCCTGCGACGGTAAGCACCAGGTCGAAACGCTCCTGCACGGCCGGATCGCGCCCCAGCGTCTGGAGCATTGCGCTCTTCCCGACGCCCGCCATGCCCACCACCGCCAGCACATCGTCGGCCGGCAAGGCGCGGTTCAGCGCCGCCTGGCGCAATTGCAAATAGGGCTGCGTGGTGACCCAGTGGCCGATGCCCGCTCTCACCTGCCCCTCACACCACTGCGTAACGGTTTCGCCAGAAACCGATGCCCTGGCCTTTCGCACCCATTCGACCGCATCGTGCGGAGCCATCACGGCCGCGTCGCTGACCAGCAGCCGGACCAATCCCCTCAGGTTCTCCACTGATGGCGTGCGACTCCCGCGCAACCATTTTCCTACCAGCGATTGATCGACACTGAGCTTTCCGGCAAGCTCTTTGCGAGACAGCCCGGCCGCGGTCATTGCCAGTTCCAGGTGGGAACCAAATCCACTGCCATTCGGTTTGCTCAACGGGGCAAGCACTGTCCTAATTTGTCCTCTGATCAGGCGAGTCTGTCCTTTTCCAGTCTCAGCCAAGCGTGATATACTTACCCAGTGTAGCACATTTGTTCTATTATCGCAAGTGTAGGAGGTAAACATGGCACAGCATCAGTTGTCCTACCAACCCACTCTGATGGAGGGGGTGCTGGAACGGGCAGGTGGCGTGGTCCAGTTCTGGCTCTCGGAACGACACACCAACACGCGCCGATTGGTTGTGGGCGCCATCCTGACCATGGCGCTGGTGGCGTTTGAGGTGTTCAACTTTGACACCACCGAGTACGCATTGGAAAACTTGCTGGGGACGGTCAGCTTTGTCAGCGTCCGGTGGGCCACCATCCTGGCCATCGCCTTCTGTGGGATCGATTTTGCGGGGCTGGCGCGATTGCTCACCGGAGACGACGAGGCGAACCCATTGGGCGGCAACGCTTTCCTGCAGCCGTCATACCTGTTGATGGGCGCCTGGCTGTTGGGAGGCGCGATGAACGCGATCATGACCTGGTGGTCCATCTCGCTGGCGCTGATGGATCACAACCTGGGCAATGAAGTCCTGACCCGCGCCCAATTACTCAAAGTTGTTCCTATCTTTGTTGCCGTGCTGGTCTGGACCACGCGCATCCTGATCATCAGCAGCTTCATCACGGCCGCCAACCGGACGCGCTCCGAGCGAAGCACGGAGACGCACACCGCGCGCCGGCCGGCACAGCCGCTTCGGGCCCAGCCCCAGCCTGCCCACCGAGCGCCCTCTTCCGGCCCGGCCGCACGCCAACCGCTCGCCGCCCGCGCGCGTGAAAACCAGGATGATGATTACGCGGACGAGGAATTGGCCCAGCCGGCCGTGCGGCCAACCTCGCGGCGGCCCAATGGCGCACCGCCGTCCCGGCCAACAGTGCGCAGACCACCGGCAAGCAACCGGCGGCCGGCGGCTGTACCGGTCCAGATGCGCAGGAACCCATCGGGCAGCAGGCGCAAGCTAGTCTAGCCCCCAGTGCATGTCATGCAACCTCAACCTTACGTTTCGCCGTTTTCGCATTTTCTCCGCCGCTACCAATCAGCACTGGTCGTGCTGATGGGGTTTGCGTGTGCTTTCCTGTTGGGACTGCTGCTCTGGTCGCTCACCTCGGCAACGCTCGGCAACCCGGCTCTGGTGGCAGAGGCAGCCGGAGCCGAGATTACCGGCAGCTTGAACCAACCAGCACCGGCCGAGGAAAGCGAAGCAGGGGCGCGCCCCAGCACGGCCGGCGCGCAATCCAGCGCCCATGGGATGGGCACCACCATGGTGGTCAACAACAGCACTCTGTCGGCCGCGTTCACGCCAGAGGTCCGTTTCTGGGAGCCACAGATCAAATTGTGGGCGGCCGAGCACGGGCTGGACCCCAACCTGGTGGCAACCGTCATGCAGATCGAATCCTGCGGCAACCCGCAGGCGGTGTCACGGGCCGGGGCACGTGGGCTGTTTCAGGTTATGCCGTTTCACTTTGCGGCCGGCGAAGATATGCTCGACCCGGACAGTAACGCAGCGCGTGGAATGGCTTATCTCAGCGGATCTTTGGAGAAAGCAGCCGGCGACGTGGGGCTGGCGTTGGCCGGGTACAACGGCGGTCACGGGGCAATCGGGCGCGCCTTCAACACCTGGCCGGCCGAGACCCAGCGGTATTACCGCTGGGGCGGCGGGATCTACGCTGAAGTGAGCAGCGGAATGGAGGCCAGTTCCACGCTGAACGAATGGCTGGCGGCCGGGGGAGCCAGTCTGTGCGCCCAGGCGGCCGCCCAGTTGGGCCTGCGTTAGCCTTTTTCCTTTTGTGCGCACAGCGGCCATCTGATGATGGCCGCTGTGCGCGCCGGCCGCCGTCGTAAGCTATGGACAGCGCGACTGTTGTGCTATAATTCTGCCCCAAGTCTACCCATCAACCGATCCGGAGGTCAAGTTGGCTGCTTTGCAACTTTCGCCACCCGAGCTTTATCGTTTTGCTATCTCCGTCCCCATCCGCTACGCGGACATTGACGCTCAACGCCACCTCAATAATGTAGCCTACTTTACGTTCATGGAACAGGCGCGGGTGGGCTATGTTCGCGAGGTGGGATTGTGGCAGGACAATCGCTTTGACTCGATTGCGATGATTGTGGCCGAAGCTTCCTGCAATTATCTCGCCCCTGGGTTCATGTGGGAAACGGTCACGGTTCGGGCACGAGTCAGCCACCTGGGACGCAAGAGCTTTCATTTTGAGTATCGGCTCGAGACTGAACGTGGTTTGATCGCCACCGGCCGCTCGGTGCAGGTTTGTTACGATTATTCAACTCAGCAGTCGATTGCGATGCCTGAGCATTGGCGGCAGGCGATCACCAGCTATGAGCCCGTGCCGGGAGGCCATATTGATCAAGCCGGACCCGATTGACCTTCTGGTAACTGGCGGGCTGGTGGTGACGATGGATAGCCGCTGGACCACCCTGCCGGCCGGAGCGGTGGCAATTCGGGGCGGCGCGATCCTGGCGGTCGGCCCAGCCGGGGAACTGGCGACGCGCTTTCTGGCGGCGGAAACCGTCGACGCCAATGGACACGCAGTCTTGCCCGGCCTGATCAACTGCCACACGCACGCCCCCATGACCCTGTTCCGCGGACTGGCGGACGACCTGCCGCTGAAGACGTGGCTGCGCGAACACATCTGGCCGGCCGAAGCCTGGGCGGTCAAGCCGGAGATGGTCTATTGGGGCACGTTGCTGGCGGCGGCCGAGATGATCCGGGGCGGGACGACGCTGTTCTCGGATATGTACTTTTTCGAGGACGATATCGGCCGGGCAGCCAAAACGGCCGGCATCCGGGCGCTGCTGGGTGAGGCGCTGCTCGACTTTCCCAGCCCGAACTGCAAAACGCCGGCCGAGGGCCTGGCGTACACCGAGGAGCTGTTGACCAAGTGGCAGGGCGACCCGCTGGTGAGGGTCAGCGTCCAGCCGCACGCGCCCTATTCTGCCTCGCCCGAGCTGCTGACCAAAGGCAAGGAGCTGGCAAACCGCCACGGCACTATCATGCTGACGCACGTGGCCGAGACGGCCGGCGAGGTGGCTGAAATGCAGGCCGAAACCGGGCTCACGCCACCCGCGTATCTGGACAGCCTGGGTGTGCTGGATCGCAGCACCGTTTTTGCACACGGTGTTCACCTGAGCGACGACGACATCGCGTTGATGGCCGAACGCGAAACGGCCGTGGCCCACTGCCCTCAAAGCAACCTCAAGCTGGCCTCCGGCGCGGCGCGTTTGCCCGAACTGCTGGCGGCCGGGGTGCGGGTGGGCCTTGGCACCGATGGCGCGGCCAGCAACAACGACCTCGATATGTGGGGCGAGGTCAACTCGGCCGCCATGCTGCACAAGCTAGTCAACGGCGACCCGACGGCGGCCAATGCCCGCACCGTGGTCCGCATGGCAACCCGTGACGGGGCCGACGTGCTGGGCCTGGGCAATCAACTCGGCACACTGGAGCCGGGCAAGCGCGCCGACCTGATCTTGATTGACCTGGAGCAACCCCACCTGATCCCGTTGTACGATATCTATTCCCACCTGGCCTACGCAGTCAATAAGGCGGACGTGTCCACGGTGATCATTGACGGCCGGATAGTGATGCAAGAGCGCCAGCTACTGACGTTGGATGAACGCGAGGTGTTTGCCAGAGCACGAGAGATGGCAACCGAAATCGGCCCGCGGTTTGCTCTGGCAAGGAAGGAAAACCAGCATGGCTGACCTGGCGGCCGAGCGCGAAAAGAAGGACGTGGCACTGAGTTCCGTCGTCGCCGCGATCTTTCTCACCCTCTTCAAGATCATCGTCGGCATCCTGACCGGCAGCCTGGGTATCCTTTCGGAAGCAGCCCACTCGGGGCTGGACCTGGTTGCCGCGCTGGTGACATTTTTTGCGGTCAACGTCTCCGGCCGGCCGGCCGACGAACAGCACCGCTACGGTCATGGCAAAGTAGAAAACCTCTCCGCGCTGGTGGAAACCTTACTCTTGCTTGCCACCTGCGTCTGGATCATCTATGAGGCATTCCAACGGCTGTTTGTCGAGTTGGTCCATGTGGACGCGTCCATCTGGGCCTTTTTGGTGATGGGTACCTCGATTTTGATCGACATCTCCCGCTCGCGCGCGTTATCGCGGGTGGCAAAAAAGCACAACAGCCAGGCGCTGGAAGCAGACGCGCTTCATTTCAGCACCGACATCTGGAGTTCGACCGTGGTAATCCTGGGTTTGATCGGAGTCAAGCTGGCGGAGTGGAATCCGCAGTTGGCCTTCCTGGCCCAGGCCGACGCGGTCGCCGCACTGGGCGTGGCGCTGATCGTGATCCTCGTCAGCGTCCAATTGGGCAAGCGGACGGTCGCGGCGCTGCTGGACACCGCCCCGGCCGGTCTGGCCGGGCAGGTCAGGGCCACGGTGGAAGCGGTACCAGGGGTCATCGAGTGTCACCAGGTGCGCGTCCGGCCGGCCGGGCCCCGCATGTTTGTGGATGCTCACATTGTTGTGGACGGCCGCCAGCCGCTGGAAACGGCACATGCGATCACCGAGGCGGCCGAAGCGGCCATCCGGGCGCTGATCCCGCGCGCCGACGTGATAGTCCACGCCGAACCAGAAGATTACCAGGAAACGTCGCTCGCCGGCTGAACGCCTGGCCCCGGCCGGATCACCCCAGCGCCTGAAGCAACCACAGGGTGGCCATGCCGGCTGCGATGGTCAACAGCATGCTCTTGGTCAACCGGGCCACCAGGATGGCCATCAGTCCCGCCGCCAGCCGCGCGTTGTTCCATGAGACGGCCGGTGCCCCATTTTGCATGAGGAGCGCTGGGGCAACAATGGCTGGCAGCACCGCCACCGGCACGTAGCGCAGCGCACGGCGCACGGCCGCCAGCCGGTCAACGTACTCGATTAGCCAGATAAACGAGAGCCGGATCAGGAACGTACCGGCCCCCGCCAGCAGGATAATGAGCCACAGCGAGCTACTGCTCATGGCTTGCTCCCGTGCGCCACTCAACCAGCAAGCCGGTCAGGATACCGGCAGCCGCCCCCAGAATCAACCCCAGGTTGAACGGCAGGCCAAACGCCAGCACCGCCACCAGCCCGGCCGCCAGCGCGGCCGCGGCGGCCGGCCGGTCCTTGATCGCCGGCACCACCACCGCCAGAAAAGTCACCGGAATGGCAAAGTCCAATGACCAGCTCTCCGGCACCCTGGTTCCCACAAAGATACCCAACAGGGCACAGATCTGCCAGGTGACCCACAGGGCCCAGGCAGCACCCAGGTAAAACCAGTGCCGGTACGCCCGCCCCGGGCTCTCATTAAAGCTAGCAATGGAAACAGCGTAAGCCTGATCGGAAAGAACATAGGCGGAAAGCCCCTTCAACCGGCCGGAGAGCCTTTTCAGGTGGGGGCCGATGGAAGCGCTGTACATGGCAAAACGGAGATTGATGACAAGGGCGGTGAGAACAATCACGGCCGGGGAAGCACCCATGCCAATAAGCTGCACGGCCGCCAGTTGCGCCGCGCCCGCAAACACAATCAGGGACATCCCCACGGCCGCCACGGGCGAAAGCCCTGCCTCTACGGCCGCAATGCCGGAAATGGTCCCAAATGGCACAACGCCCAACAAAATGGGGGAGATGGCTTTGACGCCGGCAAAAAGCTCGGAACGGGAGGAAGACATAGCGCAACCTCGGTCGACGGATTCAGCGGCAAATGTACCGCATGGCAAACGGGAGGGCAAGGGGAAAAGACCTCGGGTGCTCACCCGAGCAGACACCACGCTCGCGGGAGGTCTCCTACCTCAAGTGCTCACCACCCGCTAGGCTGTCTCCTCTTTGAGAAAGACCAACTGGCCATCGTGCAGGTCAACCAACACGTGATCTCCGCTGGCAAACTCGCCCTTGAGCAATTGAACGGAGAGCGGGCTTTCCACGTGGCGCTGCAAAGCGCGGCGCAGCGGCCGGGCACCAAACTGCTCCTCGTACCCTTCCTTGGCCAGCCACTCTTTGGCCGCCGGGGTCAGGCCGATGGTCAACCCCTGCTCGTCCATCCGCTCCTGGATTTCCTTCATCTGCAGGTCCACGATCTGGAGCATGTGCTCCGGCGTCAGGGACTCAAAGACAATGATCTCGTCGATGCGGTTGACAAACTCCGGCCGGAAGGTCCGCTTGAGCGCCTCTTCGAACTCGTCGTCGCCACTGGCCCGGATCGCCTCACGCATACCGGAAAAGCCAATTGCGCCGCTGCGCTTGAAGAACTGGGTACCCACATTGGAGGTCATGATGATGACCGTGTTGCGGAAATCCACCGTGCGGCCCTGGCCATCGGTCAGCCGGCCGTCGTCCAGGATTTGCAGCAGCGCGTTCCACACGTCCGGGTGCGCCTTCTCGATCTCGTCAAACAGCACCACGCTGTACGGCCGGCGGCGGACCGCCTCGGTCAGTTGCCCGCCCTGATCGTAACCCACGTAGCCCGGAGGCGCGCCAAACAGCCGGCTGACGGTGTGTTGTTCACGATACTCGCTCATGTCCACCCGCACCAGCGCGTCCTCGTCGTCGAACAGGAACCAGGCCAGCGCTTTGGCCAGTTCGGTCTTGCCCACGCCACTGGCGCCCAGGAAGACAAACGAGCCAATCGGCCGGCTGGGGTCTTTGAGGCCGGAACGGCCACGCCGGATGGCATCTGCCAACACGTGAATCGCCTCGTCCTGTCCAATGATCCGCTCGTGCAACCGTTCTTCCATCTGGAGCAGCTTCTCCGCCTCGGTCTCCAACATCTGGTTCAGCGGGATGCCGGTCCAACTGGAAACCACCTCGGCGATATCCTCCACATCCACCACTTCGTCCAACTGGTGTTGTTGCTGCCACTCGTCGCGCTTTTGGCTGAATTCCTCATCCATGCGGATGCGCTCGGTCTTGAGGATGGCCGCCCGCTCATAGTCCTGTGACTGGCTGGCCAGGTCCATCTCGGCCGTCACGCGGTCCAGCTCCCGTTTCATCGCTTTCAGATCATCGGGCAGCGTATACAACGCCACGCGCAACTTGGCGGCCGCTTCGTCCATCAGGTCGATCGCCTTGTCCGGCAGGTGGCGGTCTGTCACGTACCGGTGCGACAGCTTGGCGGCCGCCACCAAGGCCTCATCGGCAAAAGTCACTTTGTGATGCGCTTCGTAGCGGTCGCGGATGCCCTGCAGCATCTGGATAGTCTCATCCACCGAGGGCTGATCCACAAAGACCGGCGCAAAGCGGCGCTCCAGGGCGCTGTCCCGCTCGATGTAACGGCGGTACTCATCCAACGTGGTTGCACCCACGCACTGCAACTCGCCGCGGGCCAGCGCCGGCTTCATCATGTTGGAGGCATCCATCGCGCCAGAAGCCGCCCCGGCACCCACCACGTTGTGAATCTCGTCGATAAACAGGATGATCTCGCCCTCGGCCCGCTGAATTTCCTCAATGGTCGCCTTTAGCCGCTCTTCAAAGTCGCCGCGAAAGCGGCTGCCGGCCACCATGGCACCCAGGTCCAGCGAGACGATGGTCTTGCCCATCAGCGGCTCTGGTACATCATTGTCGGCTATCTTCTGCGCCAATCCCTCCACAATGGCCGTCTTTCCCACGCCCGCCTCGCCGATCATCACCGGGTTATTTTTGGTCCGGCGGCTGAGCACCTGGGTCACGCGCCGGATCTCGTCATCCCGGCCGATGACCGGGTCCAGCTTACCCGCCTTGGCCAATGCGGTCAGGTCACGGGAGTACTTTTCCAACGTGCGGAATCGCGACTCGGCGGCCGGGTCGGTAATGCGCTGTCCGCCACGCAGGTCTCGCAGCGCGTCCATCGTCCGTTCCTTGGTCACGCCGGACTCAGCCAAAACGCGGGCTACCGGAGTATTGCGTTCGTTTAACGCAGCCAGGAATATGTGCTCGGTGGAAATGTACTCATCGCGGAGTCGGTTGGCTTCCTCGTTAGCCATGTCAATAATCCGCTTGACGCGCGGGGTGATAAAGACCTGTCCCGCTCCGCCGCCATAGATGCCAACGCGAGGGCTGGCGCGCAGCACGTCATCCAGTCGCTGGCGGACCTGGCTCCCATCCACTCCCATCTTTTCCAATAGCTGCAGAACCTGGCTATCGCTTTGCTCCAGCAGCGCCAGCATAATGTGCTCCGTGTCTACCTGATTGTGGCCGTAGCGCTGCAGAATCTCGTACGCGCGGGTTGCAGCGTCCTGCGCCCGCTCGGTAAATCTATCAAAACGCATCATGGATTCTCTACTCCAGTCTGGATGCGAGGGTTATCCTGCATCCGTCGGTTACTCGTCGGTGTTCCAGGCCAGCACTTCGGATGGAGCGATCTCGACCAAACGCCAGTCGTATTCGTCATCCTCCATCATGTCCCAGCCATATTTATCGAAAAAATATTGTGCCACCCTATCGATGGTCTCGCCACGGGGAAAGTTCACCGCCCCCTCAACAATGAGCACATCGGCCGTGTCCGGTGCCGCAACGGCGGCGTGACGGTTGGTTTGCATATTGGCCATTTCCTGGCTATCGGTCGTCACGCACACATAAAGCTTGTCGTCAAACCAGACGAACCAGACCGGGACCAGGTGCGGCCGGCCGTCAGCAGAGGTCGTGGCCAGCCACAACGTCAACTCTCGACCCAGTCGGGCATCCATCGCGCGCTTGAGCGCCCGCTCCTCATCTCGCAATCCTGGCATCTACTTACCTCGCCAGGATTATACCGTGAATAAACGGCCGGTCCAACCAACTAGCCGGCCTCAAAAAACAGTTCATCGCCCCGGGCATCCACCTGGACCCGGTCGCCATCCCTGAACTTGCCCTCCAGAATCAGCATCGCTAGTGGGTCCTGCACCGACTGCTGGATGGTCCGCTTGACCGGCCGGGCGCCAAAAGCCGGGTCATAGCCACGCTCGGCCAGGAAGCGCTGGGCGGCCGGGGTCAACGTGAGGTGCATGCGCCGCTCGGCCAGCAGCTTATTAAGCCGCTCAACCTGGATGCCGACAATCCGGACCAGGTCGTCCATCTCCAGCCCGTGGAACACAATACTGGCGTCAATCCGGTTGAGGAACTCGGGCCGAAAGTGCCCGTGCAGGATTTGCCGCACGCGTTCCGCCGGCACATCCTGCCGGCCGTCGCCCCAGTCGCCAATATTGCTGGTCATGATGACCACCGTGTTGGTGAAATCCACCGTCCGGCCGTGGCCATCGGTCAACCGGCCCTCATCCAGCAGTTGCAGCAGTGTGTTAAAGACTTCCGGGTGGGCCTTTTCAATCTCGTCAAACAGCACCACGCTGTACGGCTTGCGCCGGACCGCCTCAGTAAGTTGCCCGCCCTCTTCATAGCCCACATAGCCCGGCGGCGCGCCAATCAGCCGGCTGACGGTGTGCCGCTCCTGGTATTCGCTCATGTCAATGCGGACCATCGCATCTTCGCTGTCAAACAAAAACTCGGCCAGCGCACGGGCCAACTCGGTCTTGCCCACTCCGGTCGGGCCCAGGAAAATAAAGGTACCCACCGGCCGGCGATGATCCTGCAGACCCGCCCGTGCCCGGCGCACCGCATTCGCCACCGTCCGGATCGCTTCATCCTGTCCAACCACGCGCTGGTGAAGCCGCTCTTCCATCCGCAGCAGCTTTTGGATTTCGCCCTCCATCAGCCTGCTGACCGGGATGCCGGTCCATTTGCCGACGATCTCGGCCACATCCTCGCCATCCACCTCTTCCTTCAGCAACGCACCGCTGCGCTGCATCTCCCCCAGTCGGGTCTCTTGCTCTGCCAGTTGACGCTCCAACTCGTTGAGCACGCCGTATTTGAGCCGGGCCGCCTCCGCCAGGTCAGCACGCTGTTCGGCTTTTTCGATAGCATACTGGGTCTGCCCGATCTGTTCTTTGACATCCCGCATGGACTGGATGACCGCCTTTTCCCGCTCCCAACGCGCGCGCAGCGCGTTCGATTTCTCGCGCAGGTCCTCTATCTCCTTCTCAATGACCTTCTGGCGCTCTTTGCTGGCCTTGTCGCGTTCCTTTTTTAGTGCCTCGCGCTCAATCTCCAGTTGCATGACCTGGCGGTCAACGGCGTCCAACTCGGCCGGCTTGCTGTCGATCTCCATCCTCAGCCGGGAGGCGGCCTCGTCAATCAGGTCAATCGCCTTATCCGGTAGTTGCCGATCGGAGATATAGCGCTCGCTGAGGGTGGCGGCCGCAATCACCGCGCTATCCTGAATGCGAACCCCGTGGTGCACCTCGTAGCGCTCCTTGAGCCCGCGCAGGATCGAGATCGTATCCTCGACGGTCGGCTCATCCACCAGCACCGGCTGGAAACGGCGCTCCAGTGCCGCATCCTTTTCGATGTATTTGCGGTATTCATCCAACGTGGTCGCGCCAATGCAGTGCAGCTCGCCGCGCGCTAGCAGCGGTTTGAGCATGTTGCCAGCATCCATCGCGCCCTCGGCCGCGCCCGCCCCCACCACTGTGTGCAACTCGTCGATAAACAACACCACCTGCCCGGCCGCGTCGGTCACCTCCTTTAGCACTGCCTTGAGCCGCTCCTCGAACTCGCCGCGGTACTTGGCCCCGGCAATCAGCGCGCCCAAATCCAGCGCGACGATGCGCTTTTCCTTCAACCCCTCGGGGACGTCCCCGCGGGCGATGCGCTGGGCCAGCCCTTCTGCAATCGCGGTCTTGCCCACGCCCGCCTCGCCGATCAGCACCGGGTTGTTCTTGGTGCGGCGACTGAGCACCTGCACCAGCCGACGAATCTCGTCGTCCCGGCCGATGACCGGGTCTAGCTTGCCCTGTCGCGCCAGTTGGGTCAGGTCGCGGCCGTACTTCTCCAGCGATTGATAGGTGGATTCCGGATTCTGGGAGGTGACGCGCTGCCCGCCACGGATGCCGGCCAAAGCCTGCAAGATGGCGCTGCGGGTCACTCCCTGCCTGGACAACAGGCCACCAGGCCCCTTTGCCTCTGTCAGCGCCAGCAGGAGGTGCTCCGTGCTGACATACTCGTCCTTCATCCGGCCGGCCTCGGCCTCGGCGTGGGACAGCACGCTGGCGGTCTCCTGGGCCAGCGGGGGTTGCGGGGCCGGTGTTTGCAGCCGCGGCCGGGAGGCCAGCGTGCCCTCCAGTTGCGCGCTCAAAGCGGACGGCCGGGCACCGATCTTTTCCACCGCCTCGGACACCACGCCATCCGGCTGCCGCAACAGTGCCAGCAGCAAGTGCTCCGGCTCTATCTGGCTGTGGCTCATCTCGGCCGCCAGCCGCTGTGACGACAGCACTGCCTCTTGTGCTTTTTGTGTTAAACGGTTCAGATCCACTCTTGTCTGCTCCTGGCGGCTGGGAACTGCATACCCGGGCGAGATCGGACAGCAAGCTCACTCATCCGTCGGCCGGCATAGCAGTTACAGCCATCGATTTTTGGTGCCATTATCGTGCCAGTTTGTATGGGGGGCATAAGAATGAAGTATGGAGAGGATAAAAAGGACGAGACAGTGTCTCGCCCCTAGAGTTGTTCCAACCCGGCCGTCAGGAGTTCCGACCACCAGCGAAAATGTTGGAAATTGGCTGCCACCCGCTGGTGCAGCGAGGCTTCCCGGCCGGGGAGAGGGTCGGGCGGCCGTTGCGACGGCACCCTGCGTCGCCGCGACATCAACTCGTTGCGCAATTGGATGTTGAGCAGCACATTCTGCGCGTCGTGGATCAACATACCCAGGTCATCTTCAGCCACAGTGCAATAGTCGGCCGGGAGGTTCTCCACCAACATGGACACCGGCAAGGCGGCCGCGCTGCCCTGCACGTACCACTCTTCCGGCCGGCAGCCGGAAAGCACATCCACCCCCCAGACCGGCTCAAATGCCCCCAGATAGAGGTCAACCGCCATATCGACCGAGGCCGCCAGTCGCAACTGCCAAGGTGTCGCCAAAACCAGGCCGGAAAACTCGTCCGAGACCAACCCGGCTACCGCGCCCCAGTCCGTCTCGGCAATTAGATGCCGATCTACCCGTGGCACGACGACGATTAACTGATTTTCCCATCCCACCAACGCCAGCAGGCCCGGCAGGTGCGCGGGGGGTTGCTCGGCCGGGGGAGAGCCCTGCCAGATAAAGCCCGGGTGCGCCTGGCTTGTTGTGGCGAGTTGCGCGTGCAACACCTCCAGCAACTCGCTGGCCGGAGCATGCTGGCCAGCCTCAAGTGTCGGAGGATCCCCCAACTTGGCCTGGCAATGCGCCAACCAGCGCAGGCGCTGTTCCAGGTCAGCCCGTTGCCGATCGGTCAGGCTGGCCGGTGCCAGCAGCCGGGAGCAGCGCAGCAGTTCGGCCGCTAGGTGTGCTGCTGTACGCAACGGGTCGTCGGCCGGCAGATTGGGCAACTGGTGCAACAAGTCCTGGCCAGTCAAAAGCTGCGCCTCGGCATGCAAGTTGCGCACCAGATCGGGGAAAAGCAGGCCAAAGCGCCTTAAATCGTCTGGGGTCGCCACTGCCGGGCCTCGCTTCAACACGCGGCTGTGGGCCTGCCAGACTGGAAGAAATGCTTCCCGCACGCGCTGCATCTGGGTCTCCGGCCGGACCAGTAGCCACAGGCTGACGTCCGCAGCACCACACATGTCGGGGCGCAACAAACTGCCGTACAGATAGGATGCTAGCAAATCATCCCCCAACGCGTGCAGGGCATCCTGCATCTCGGCACACACGTCGAGGAAAAGGCCCGCTCTCATCGCCACATCACCCCAAAACAAATCGCAAACAGCTCAAAACAATCCTCTGAGCGGTGGACCGGGGGAGTGGGGGTGCTCCGCGCGGAACTCCCCCGTAAAACTTGGTAGCCCACAAAGAGCCGTTTCGGTGCAAGCAGTGGTCAGCCCCTTGCAGTGCAAGATCCAATGTATGGAATAGGTTTTGCCGTTGGCAACCTAGCTCTGTGACCCTGCCATCCGCTGAATCTGGTGAAACTGCCGTCCACGGATGATGGCAGCGGTAGCCACGGCCGCAATCGACTCCATAAGCGATAAATCGGTATCCAGGAAAGGCCCGACGCTTTTGTTGATGGCCTGTAGCACGCCTATGACCTCGGTACCATTGATCAGCGGCACGGTCAGCATGGAGCGCACCGGTGTGGGGATCAGGTTATCTACATCCAAAGAGTGGAAATCCGGATCTTTGGTCACATCCGGCGTGATCTCGCCCTGCTTTTGGCGCACAATCCGGCCGGCAATACTCCTGACCACCGGCACCTTCCAAGCCTGTTCGTGGACCGGCAAGCGAGTCGAGGCGCGCAGGCTCATCTCGATAACGCTTTCATCCATCAGGAAAATCGAGCAGGCATCGGTGCCCATCAACGCGTGAACCTCCTCAACAATCGTGTCCAGCACCGGCTGTTCGTCCGATTCGCGGTTCAGCGCGGTCAGGATCACGTTGAGCACCCCAATTTCCCGGGCGCGCTGCTTCGCCAGTATTTCTGCCTGCGAACGGGCCAGTGCGTTGGCTAAAACCTGGGTCAGGCGAAGGTCGGGCGTACCTCCTTTTACAATGAAATCGGCCGCCCCTCGTTTCAGCGCCTCCGCTGCCACCTTTTCATCCCCTGGGTCGATCATAAAAATAACCGGTATCGGGGGCCAGAACCCCAGTGCCGCGTCCAGCATCTGCAAGCCATTTCCATCCGGAAGTTGGTGATACGTGATCAACAGACTAACTTGTTCGGGAGAATTCAGCACCTGGGTTGCCACGGCCATGGTGGATGCTTCCGCCACCCGATACTGGCTGACGAGCAATTCGCGGATGGGACGCCGATCAGCCTCAGAACCATCAACCAGTAAAACCAGCGAGCGACTCTGTTCGGTCATCGGTCTCACCCCTTTGCAGCGCTAAGCGCCCAATTGTGCTGCCTGGCGTACGACCCCAATGGCAGCAATTGCCAACTTGATGACGTTGCCGGTAGAGATTTGGGGTGGACCATCGCCCTCCTCTGCCACACGGATGTACAAAAAACCAGCTAGTAGTCCGCATAACGCCCCTACAAGTCCACCCACAATCAAGACTTTTGGTTTCCAATTTTCATCCGACATGTTACCTCCGTAAGAAATGTCTAACGGCATCCAATCGGGCACCGAGCAGATAGGGCCTGGCCACGGCCGCTGCCAGGGTCTCTGCCAAGCGGCCGGTCTTCTGGCTCACCTTGCTGGTCAGCGCCTGGCCCTGTCGCAACACAGGTTGCACTTGATCGTGCAGCCAAAAGAAAGCGGCGCACAGGCCAACCAGAATTACCAACGGGATAAGTAGTAAAACCAGCGCTTGAATCACAACCAGAATAGCGGCCGCGTCTCCCACCGCCGACACCGGATCTCCTCCCAGGTTTTGCTGCTGGAACCCCAACACCGCCATCACAACAACCAGTGCCACGACAAAAACACCCCCCAGGATTACGGGAAAATATACCGAAAGCCAAAAGCGCCGTTGCAGTTCGCGGTCACGTGCTGTGGAAGCAGCTCTATTCTCGGTCATCGTCTCACTCCAGCACCGTCATAACTGCTCAACCCAGGTCATTTGCCTGATCAGTTACAACCGAGAAATATTGTACCACAGCTTGACAGGTTGTGCCGCTGCAAGATAGTGTGTATAATCTGGTTGGTCCCTAGAATACTATACAGGAATCCAGACTATGGCAACCAACCATTCCGAACTTGTGATAAACGAGTTTGTACCCAAAGCCATTCGCTCAGTTGAAGACACCGGTCTGAACCTCGGTTTCATCAGCGACCTGGTAGTCAAAGTGATGTACTATGCGGGCTACATCTCAGGCTACGAGATTGCCGAGCGCATCAAACTCCCATTTATTGGCGTGGTAGACCAGGCGTTAGAATTTCTAAAACGGGAGCAAATGTGCGAGGTCCGGGGAACCGGCGGATTGGGAGAAGGCTCCTACCAGTACACGATTACCTCCAAAGGAGCGGCCAAGGCACGAGAGGTACTAGAGCGGACCACCTACGTCGGGCCAGCGCCGATCCCGCTGGCCGAGTACAACAAAGGTATTCGCGCCCAAGGTGTGCAAGCCATCACCATCCGGCCGCGCACCATGCGCCAGGCGCTGTCCCACCTGGTGCTCAATGAACGCACCTTTGACACGGTCGGCCCGGCCGTCAATTCGGGCAGGTCCCTCTTTCTGTTCGGCCCACCCGGGAATGGCAAGACCTCCATTGCGGAGGCTATCGGCCGGATGATGATGGGCAAGGACATGATGATTCCCTACGCCGTGGATGTGGATGGTGAAATCATCAAAGTGTTCGACGAGGTGAACCACGAACTGGTCGAAGAGGCTTCGGTGATGCCCGGCACGGGCACGCTCAAGCGCATCCCCGATCCCCGCTGGGTGCGCATCCGCCGGCCGTCCATCATCTCCGGCGGCGAGTTGACTCTCAAAAACCTGGACCTGATCTGGAACGATGGTACTCGCTTTTACGAGGCCCCACACCAGATGAAGGCCAACGGCGGCATGTTGCTGATTGACGACTTTGGCCGCCAGCAGGTCCGGCCGCGCGACTTGCTCAACCGCTGGATCGTGCCACTGGAAAAACAGGTGGACTATCTCACACTTCACACCGGCCGCAAGATTGAGGTCCCATTTCAAGTGCTGGTCGTCTTTTCCACCAATATGGACCCCAAGGATCTGGTAGATGAAGCGTTTCTGCGCCGCATCCCCCACAAGATCGAAGTGATTGATCCCACGGCGGAAGAGTTTCGCGAGATCTTTCGCCGGATGTGTGAGCTAAAAAACATCCCTTACGATGAGCGCGGGCTGGTGTATCTGATGCAGGAATACTATGTAAAAGCCAGGCGCAAGCTGCGGGCAGTTCACCCCCGTGACATCTTGGGCCATATTGAGGATTTGGCGGCCTATTTTGGCGTGGAGCCGCGCCTGACCAAGGATCTGATCGACCGCGCGGCCGACTCGTACTTCGTCGATCTGTAACGGCCCAGCGCCTGGGATCAGGCCGGCAGCCAGCCCGGCCGGGCCCGCTCAATCATCCCCCACACGCCCGTCCAATCGCCCTCCGGCAATAACAGGTTGGCCGCCTCTGCCACGGCCGGGTCCGATGGCGAGACCGCCACGCTCACGGCTGCTTCGGGGAACATGGATATGTCGTACAACGTATCTCCGGCCGCCAGCGTCTCCGCCTTACTGGTACCATAACGCTCCTGCAACTGCCTCACCAACTCCCCCTTGTTCTGACCGTCCACCCCGCCCAAGAACCGGCCGGTCAACCGGCCGTCCACCACCTCCAGCCCATTGTACACAGCGTGATCGGCCCCCAGCTCGACCGCGCAGCGCTGGACGTGGATGTCAAAACCGGCGCTGACCAAGACGACTATCACCCCGGCCGTTTTGAGCTGCCGGACAAAGCCCACCGCACCCGGGTAGTAAGGGATTTCGCCCACAATCTGCTGTAGCCGCTCCACCGAAAGCCCGCGCCAGAGAGCGATCTCCTCTTGCCCCCATTCAAAATAGCTCAACTCGCCGCGCTGGTAGCGGTCAAAAATCTCGGCCGCCGGCCGCTCTACCCCCAGCGCACGGTGGACGTAGCTGTATGGGCTGCGCACCGCCTTGAGCGTGCCGTCCAGGTCAAACACCGCCAGCCGCAAAGTGGAATTCGCACGGTAAACCGACTCATTTGCCATCGGGCGGATCCTTTCTTTTTTGCTTGCCCGCCAACAACCGGCCGGCCAGGGTGCCATCTTGCTCCTGCGGCGCGAACGCAGGCGCTTCGGCCGTGGAACGGTCCGGCCGCTCGGGTAGCCTCACTGGCCCACTCTCGGTGGGCGGCGGAACTCGTTCGGGTCGTTCAATCCGCTCCTTGGCCTGGAGCAACCGGCCGACCTGCTCGCTGCGTGCCGGTACGGCCCCGGGTCGCCGGCCGGGCAATTGCGCCGCTGCGCGGGCCAACACGCTTGCAAAATCCTCACGCCGGACGACCAAACGGCGAACCGCCACGTCAACCGGGAAAAGCAGGGCCGCAATCAGCAGCAGCCCGGGCCAGATCGGCCGGCGCACCCGGCCGGCCTCCAGGTCGTGCGCCAGACTCTCCCAGGGCTCCTGCAACACCTTGCCGCCGGTCAACTGGGCCAGCCGTTCCAATTCCAGATGGCCTCGCTGGACATGGTCAGGGTCAGCAAACTTGTATTCCGGTGAATAGTTCAGCACCCAGCCGGTGGTCTGGGCCACCTGTGCACCCTCGCCACTCCCTGCCACCCGAATCAGGTAGGCGCCTTCCTCGCCCGGCCGGAAGCTACCCCGGTACCGGCCGGGGGCCACCTGCTGCATGGAGACGGCCTCGGCTGTGCCGTCCGGCCCCACCAGGCGCACCTCCATCTCAAGCCCATTCAAACGCACCCCGCCGGCCGACAGCGCATCCACCGTTACCACCCCCCGGCCGTCGGGGTCCAGCGTCACTTCGGTTTCGGCGTTGCTCCCCCGCTCCTGTGTGATGGCCCACTTGATCGCCTGTTCCCAGAAAAGGGGAAAGCTGGGCCAGGTCACCCATTCGGTAGCCCAGCGGCCGGCGGCATCAGAAGTCCAGGCCACGCTCTTGCCCAGCCCATAGTGCCAGGCCGCCAGCAACGGGTCGTCCTGCGCCGTGGTGAGGATGACTTGCGCGGCCGGCTTGCCGCTGGTACCCACATAGCCGTACAGTGGCGGGACGGCCGTGATGCCGCTCAGAATCGGGTGGCGCTGCACCAGCGTCGGCCAGAACTCTTCCTCAATAATATAGGCCCGCGTTGCCAGACTGGTCTCCTGGGTAAAAATCTCCGGGATCGTGTCGGGGTCATAGGCAAAGTGAAAGCGGCCGCCGGCCAGGTCGGGCAGCCGTTCAATCCACGGCATATAGCCTTCGCCGATGGCCACCACCGAGAGCGTCGCGCCGTACTGATCGTGCATCTGTTGTGCCAATTCCGGGTTCCCCGCTTCGGAGGCGCCGCCGTCTGTCAGCAGGACAATGTGCTTCATCGCGGCCGGGTCATCGGGAACGACGTCGGCCACAGCCCGCAGCCCGGCCAGAATGTCGGTCCCGCCATCCGCGCGGATGGTCCCCACCAGGTCCGCCATGCCATCCGGGTCCGTCACCTCCTGCGGCGTGACCACCCACTTGGCGCTGCCGTCAAAGGCCACCACACCCACTCGGTCCGTTGGCCCCAGCAGGCCCAGGCTGCGGATCACCGCCTCCTTGGCCAATTCCACTTTGGGAATGCCGCCCACGCTGGTGTCTGACATGCTGCCCGACTTGTCGATCACAAAAATCATCGTCAGGTCAGCGCGGCGCTCCTGATCCTTTAGTTGCATCTCCACCGGCAGCGCCTCTTCCAGAGGGGTGCGGTAATAGCCACCCGGCGCATAGCTATCCGGCCCTCCCACTGCCACCAACCCACCGCCCAGGTCGCGGACGTAACTCCGCAGGGCTGCCATCTTGCGCGGATTGAGGTACTTGGCATTGACGTTGACCAGCACAACAGCAGCGTACTCGTTGAGAGTCACCAGGTCGGCCGGCAGGCGCGGCGCTTCCACCCGCTCCACCTGCAGCCCCACACCCATCGAGTTGGCCAGCAGCGCCCGCGCCAGCGGTTCGCTCTCGTCCGGCAGCGGGTTGCCAGCGGCGTCCACCCCGGCCGGGGGGCTCACCAGCAACACCCGCGGCGGCCCGCTGATCTCCGTAAAGGCAGCCAACTCGTTGTTCTGGTAAAAGCCATCCTGTGCGGGAAGCAATTGCACCCGGTAGCGGGCAAATCCCTGCGCCCCGGCCGCCAGCGGGATGGCAAAACGGTTTTCCCCACTGGCAAGCGACACCGCCTGCTCATACACCACCGTGCCATCTCCCAGCACGCGCAGCTGCGCCCGGCCGGCGTCCTGGCTCACGGCCGTCACCAGCAACTCGAACCGGTCGCCTTCCGTGACACGGGTAGGGGCAGAGACCTCCACCAACAGCGCCTCCGGCCCCTCTTGCGATCGACCCAAAGGGTACACGTCAATTGGGATGCCGGCCGCGGCCGCCAGTTGGGCGCTGGCTTGCGTATCCCCAACCGTCTCCACCCCATCAGACAGCAGCACCAGCCGCCCGGCCGAGCCGGCCGGCAGCAACGCCATCCCCAACCGGAGGGCGGCCCCCAGGTCGGTGTGCAGGGGATACTCCAACTGGGTGGCTACAGCAGCCAGCTCCGGCCGCCCTGAGAGCGGCCGCTCAACCAGCGCGTCGCCCCCAAAAAAGACCAGTGCGGCTCGGTCGTCCGGCCGGAGGGCCGCAATCGCCTCCCCCACCCACTGCAAAGCCCGCTCCCGTTCCTCCAGAGGAACGCTGTCAGACCCATCCACCAGGTAAACAACCGCCAACTCGTCGGCCGCCCGCACCAGTTGTGCCCCGGACAAACCCAATACCAGCAACAGAACTATCAGGCAGCGGAGGATGAGGCTGGCCCACTCCCGACCGGCACCACGCCGTCGCGCCGGCCGGCCCAACCAAACTAGGTACGGCAGGGCCAGGGTCAAAACCAACGCCAGCGGGGCGGAAAAGGTCATGGCGGCTGCTCAGTGTATGGCTCGCATCGGGTCAGTCCTGCAACAGCGAGACCTGATAAGTCCCCGGCAAGCCGCTGTACTCCTGAACTGCGATCGAGAAAAAGCCGCTCACAGATAGATTGAAAGTAGATTCTTCCGGCTCGTCCACATCGCCCCCGTCCACCACCTCAATGGGATTATCCATGTCGGTGGGGCCATAGAGCGCAAACGAGAGATCAATGCTGCTGATGGGCGAGACACGGATGGTGATGACGGTGCCGGCCGCAGCCGTAAAGTGCCACACGTGTTGGGCCTCGGCCGGCAGCGCGGAGGCCTTTAGGTCGCCCAACGCCAGATTGCCCGGAAAGAGGATCGGGGTTGAGGCGCTATCCAACAAGACCAACGCGTAACTTCCGCCGTCCCCCTGCACCCCCTTGACCAGGATTTCGTACCGGCCGGTCTGACTGAGCGTCAGGCTTTCCATCGTCTCTGTCCCGCCGGCCGCGGCCAGATTGCGGGTGGCAACCTGCACGCCCTGCGGGTTGCGCAGCACCAATTCGACGTCCAGATCGGCGGCCGGGCCGCTGGAAATGGTCACCACTTCTCCCCCGACCCCATCAAACTCCCAACTGTGGCTGTCGCCCGCCACCAGGGTCGCATTCTTGATGGCCTCCCGGACCAGGATGCCCATGTCACGCGTCTGTCCGCCGGGCGTAACGCTGGCTGTGGGGGACGGGCTGGCAGTGCTGTCAGGCAGCGGGGTAAAGGTGGGGAAAAGCGTTGTGGTGGGCGTCGCCAACGGCGAGTCCTGGCTGGTGGGCGACGGGGTTGGGGAAACCGAGGGGGACGCTGGCGGCCGCAGCGTCGGCAAGGGCGAGTCGAGGCTGGTGGGCGACGGGGTAGCCAGAGGATAGGAGCCGCTGGTGGGCGACGGCCGCGGGGTGCCGGGCGGTGGGGTCAAATCGGTCCCGGCCGTGATGACTACCTCGATCCCGCTAGCAGTCCCCTCAGGTACAGCCCCCAGTGGGGTGAAGGTAGCCCGCGCCAGTGGGTTGGGATACAGGATTTGTACTGCCTGCAAAAAAAAGACTGTGCTCTCGACGGCCGTGTTGCCGCAGCCAATGGGGCCGTCCCAGCGGCGCCAGCGCCCCTCCACCATCACTGTCAGCCCTTCGGAAGCCAGCGACTTGAGCACCGGCTCCAGCCCGGTCACTCGCACCACCACGCCGGCGTCGCTCAACCCCCAGGTAGCCGGGGAGAGATACGAGCGCGCCGTCGCAGGGAGGCAACGGCAGCAGCCCATACCGGCCGCTGATCCGCACCCAGCGGTCTTGATATGCTTCCGGATCGGCCGCCAGGTCTGCCAAATGAACGGCGGCCGGGGTGCCGATGGCAAACGGCCCCGGCGTGGGGCTGGGCGTGCCGTTTCCACGGCCGCAGCCGGACAGCAGCAGCAAGGAGAGGGCGCCAAGCAGCCAGATCTTTTTCATTCAAAATCCTGTGCGTAAACAGCAGACGATGGGAAATCGGCGGCCGGCGCGGCCAGCAACACAGTCGAGCCATCCAGCTCGTGCAGCCGCAACTCCCAATCGGCGTGACGGCCGACCCAATAGACCAGCCGGTCCCGGCCCACCCAGTACGGATTCAGCACCTGTGCGTCGGCCGCATAGTCGACCAGCAGGTGCGGCGGCCGGCCCAACTCGCCCAGCATCAGCGCCCCGGGTTCGCCAACAGTGTACAGAAAGCGTGCCCCGGCCGGATGCCACCCAACAAACCGCAGGTTTTGGCCTGCATCATACCGTTGTGGATTGCCGCCGTCGCCATCCGCCAGGTAAAGCTCGAATTGGTTCAGCGCGGCCTCCCCGGTCTGGACTACGTAGGCCAGTTGCTCCCAGTCGGCCGACCAGACGGGCAGCGTAAACAGCAGCAATAGATTGCCTGGAATCCGCCCCACCTCCTCCGCCCGGCCCTCGTCGAGGTAGATCGCCCAGAGCGTGGCGTAAGCATCTGGGGCCAGCGGATCGTTGGACGGGACCAGCAGCCGAGCCTGGGAGCTATCCGCCCGCCAGAGCGGCCAGGGGTAAAACAGGTATTCGCTGTAGGTCATGATGAAGGGGAAGGTGAAGAGCACCTGTGCGTCGGTGCCATCCCCGCGCAGCAGCACGGTCTCAAACTCCTCAAACCATCCGTCAGGTCCGGCCGGAACCGGCCGGGTCAGCAAAACCCAGTTGCCGTCCGGTGAGATTGCATACTCCCCGCCCTCGCCGTCAGCCAGCAGTTGCGTCAGCGCGGCCGTCTCGGTGTCAACCAACCAGAGGTCATTGGCCAGAGCCAGGCCATAGTGAACGTTCCACACGGTGTTAAAGGCTACGGTCTGCCCGTCGGGCAGCCAGGCCAGAGTGCGCGGATTGCGGGTATAGGTTTCGCCATCCTGTGTGCTGGTGGGCAGCTCCTCCGGTCCAGCCAGGCGGGTCTCGTCGCTGCCATCCCAATTGACCACCCACAGCTCTTTCTCCCAGTTCGCCCGCACGCGGAAGAACAGCACCCGCCGGCCGTCGGGCGAGATGGTGGCCACCTCACCCCGGCCGGAGCTGGTGAGTTGTCGCGGCAGCAGGGTAACGTCCGCGCCCGGCAGCGGAACTTGCAGATAGAACAGATTGCCGCCATCGACGTACACTACAGCGGCCGGCACCGATGCCGGCTCTTCATCCGGCATGGGTGTGGGGGATAGTGACGCAGTGGGCGTGGGGGATGGCAAGGGCGTGGGGCTCGGCTCTGGCGTGGCAGTAGGTTCCGCAGCCGGCGGCGTGTTGGGTAGTGTGGCCGTGGCCGCAGGGGCGGCCGGCGGCGGGGGCGACCCGCCAAAGCGGCAACCCAGCCCGGCGAGCGACAAGATGGCCAAGAGCGTGATGCCAATACGGCGCACTTAATCCTCCACCGTCAACTGCTGCACCTTGAGTTCGGCCGCCGCCAACTGCTCCTGGCAGCGCTTGAGCAGCGCTTGCCCGCGCTCAAACAGGGCCAGTGCCTCTTCCAATGGCAGCTCTTCTTCCAGACGGGCAACCACAACTTCCAGTTCCCGCAACGCATCCTCAAAGCTCAGTTCGTCGTTTTTTGCCATCGTTCCACCTAACCCGGCCCAGCCGGAACCAAAAAGGAATAACAACTCACCAAAGACACCAAGTCAAAACAACAAGAGCTTGGGCCTTTGGAAAACTTTTTGCCATGCACGCAAGAATAACACTGGAAAGGCACTATGATAACGCCTCGGCCTCAAACTCACCGCCGTGCACGCGCACCTGGAGCCGATCCCCGGCCACCACCTGACCCGGATCCACCACCACGGCCCCGGAATCGGCCCGGCGGACTATGGCATAGCCACGTTCGAGCGTGGCCAGCGGGCTGACGGCCGTCAGCGCCCGTTCCAACCCGGCCAGCAACTGCCAATGGGACCGCAACCGGGCGCGCACGGCGCGATCCGCCCGCAGTTGCAATTCATCGAGTCGCTGGGCCAGGTTACGCAGCCGTCGCTCCGGCGAGTAGGCCCGCAGCGACCGGGCGGCCGCTTCGATCCGCCAGCCGGCCGTCTCCAGCCGGTCCCGCATTTCGGCCGCCAGATGACGCCCCAGCCCCTCCAGCGAGGCCGCCAGCTCAGCCACGTCCGGCGTCGCCAGTTCGGCCGCGGCCGAGGGAGTCGGAGCACGCACGTCGGCCACAAAATCGGCGATCGTAAAGTCGGTTTCGTGCCCCACGCCGGAGATCACCGGGTGCCGGCAGCCAAAGATGGCATAAGCCACCCGCTCGTCGTTAAAGGCCCACAGGTCCTCCAGCGAGCCACCGCCGCGGGCGACGATAATCACGTCCACATCCTCCCGGCCGTCCAGCGCCACCAGCGCCCGCACGATCTGCGAGGGCGCTTCCGCGCCCTGCACCAGCGTGGGGGCCAGCAGCACCCGCGCCAGTGGGTAGCGCCGGCCAAGCACGGTGAGGATGTCGCGCAGCGCGGCCGCATCGGCCGAGGTGACGATGCCAATGGTCTGCGGGAAGGATGGCAACGGCTTTTTGTGGGCCGGGTCGAACAGCCCGGCCGTCTCCAGCCGTTCTTTCAACTCCTCGAACTGCCGGTGGAGATCGCCCCGCCCGGCCGGTTCCAGCCGGTCCGCGTACAGTTGGTACACGCCACCGGACTCGTACACCGAGAGCCGGCCGTGTGCCCGCACCGCGTCACCGTGGTTGGGCTGGTAAAATAGCCGGGCCGCGTCCGACTTCCAGACGACGCACTTGAGTTGCGCCTCGGCGTCCTTGAGCGTAAAGTAGAGATGGCCTGAGCGGGCCAGGGTGAGGTTGGACACTTCGCCCTCCACCCACAGGTCCTGCAGACGATAGTCCACCTCAAACATCTCGCGGATGTAGCGGGTGATGCCAGCGACGGTCCAGACGGCGTCCATGGGGTGAATGATAGCCTACGGCCGGAGGGCTGTCAACCTGCGGAAACGCAGCGGCCAACCAACGCGCTACTGGTAGATGACCACGGCCGGGGGCGGCTCCAGCGCCATCAACTCTTCCAGCGTCAGCAACGGCAGGGTATCCTTTTTGAAAAAGATCTTGATGCCGGCAAACTCAAAGCCCGGCTCGGTCACGTACTGCCAATAGTCGTACAGCTTGTTCCACACGTCGCTCACGCCGTCGGCGTCGATCACCAGGTCCACGTACGGGTAATCGATCAACTGGTCCTTGTCCGGCAGCATCACGTCCTCAAACTGGTGGATGATGAGCACGCGATGGATGCCAATCTCCAGCGCGATTTCGTTCAACTGGGCTTGGATGTCATTGATCTGCTCCGGGCTGATGGCGCCCAGGTGCACACCCGGGGTTTGGTCCTCAGCCAGCATGAATTCGGGGTCCAAGGCCAGGTGAACGTGGGGATGGTAGAGCAGATGCCTGACCCGATCGAACTCTTCCTGCAGGTCGGCCAGCCCCGGCTGGATGTCCAACACACAAGCGATCCCGGCTGCCTCGGCGGCCGCCACCCACTCTTCCAGAATCTCCATTTCGATCTGATGGCTGTAGTTCTCGTCCGGGCCAGGGTGGCCATCCGCCACCGTGCTGACCATGTGGTAGGTAGGCAACACAAACCGGTCCGACGAAAGCGCCTGCCATTGCAGAGCCAACTGACGTAGGTCACGGGTCATCCAATCGCGGGCGCTTTCACCCAGAATGCCCAGCCCCCACCCTCTGGGGCTGCCATAAAAGGTCAGCAGGCGGAAGGTTGCCAGGTACGGGATGGGATTCCCCGGCCGCAGATCCAGGCGCGGGATGGTTAGCGCACTGTTGGACGGGGTGATGGTCGGCTCCGGCGAAGGTGTGTGCGTGGGGGATGGGGTGTGGGTCACAGTGGGCGTGGCGGTGGGGGAAGCGGTTGCAGTTGGACTGGGGGTGTCCGTGGCGGTCGCCGTTGGGCTGGAGGTATAGGTAGGAATGGCCGTCTGGGTCGGCGTGGCGCTAGCCGTGGGCGACGCGACCGTTGGCGTAAGCTGGGTCAGTTCGGTCCGGCCGCAACTGGCCAGAACAGGCAGCAGGAAGAGGAAGAGCAAGGGGATGCGGAAACAGTGTGCGGTCAAAAAACACCTCGGTTAATATGCTTTTTCATGGTAATTGCCTAACAAAGCTTGGTCTCAAACCGACAGATTTATCTCACCGCAGAGCACGCAGAGGGCGCAGAGATTTCTTGTTTACCCTCAGCGTGCTCTGCGGCCTCGGCGGTGAAATCCTGCTCTGTTTGTCAGGAATTGCGCAACTATTTTTCATGCCAGTAAAAACAACCAGAGATAGGCCAGCGTTTCGGCCGCCGCCGTGCCCATGAACAGCGCAATCGCCCAAAAGCCCAGGCTGTTCCAGCGCTGCCGGCCGAAGTCCGCGCTGTGCGCCACGCGCCAGCCGTGCCAGAGAGCCAGCGGCGCGCTGAGCGCGGCCCCGGCCGCCACCAACGGCGGCAACCCCAGCCACAAGCTCGCAGGCAGGGCCAGGTAGGCGACCACCAGCACCAGGGCGTGCAGTCGGGCCGCCCCGGCCGGCCCAAACCGGACGACCAGCGTCCGTTTTCCGGCCGCCGCGTCGCCGGCCGCATCCGGTAGCTCCAGCACCAACATCATGGCAAATTGCAGCGGGAACAGCGGCAGCGCAGCGAGAAACGGCATCGCCGTCAGCCGGCCGGCCTGCAAATAGTAGCCCAGCACGGGGGTCAGCCCGGCAACCACCAGCGCCACGGTCAACTCGCCCAGGCCGCGGGAGTGAAGGCGCAACGGCGGCGCGCTGTAGCCCAGCGCGAGCGCCATCGCCAGCAACATAAAAGGCAACACCAGCGGCCCCGGCCGGAGGTGCACCGTAATCACCAGCCCGGCCGCCAGCCCAAGCACTCCGAGCAGAGCCGCGACCAGTAACGCTGCCGCCGGCCGCAACCGACCGGCCGGCAACATCCGGCTGCCGCCTGCCCAGCGGGTGGGGGTCACGTTGGCACGGTCGGCCGGCAGGTCGAAATACTCGTTGCTGTAATGGGTCATCCATTGCACCGAAGTGATGGCCAGTTGCCCCCACAGCAGCGCGGGCAGGTTGAGTCCCGCCCCTTCCACCAATGCGATGACCACCCCCAGCGCGTGCAGCAGAAAACCGCCCGCCAAAAAAAGCGGCCGGCCCAACAGCACCAGGGCCAGCATCCGGCCGCGCATCACCCTTGCACCCAAAACGGCCGGGCTAGCCGGCCGCGTCCTCCGGTGTGGCCACAATCTTGCTGGCCCGCAGGTCGGCGATCTGGGCGGCCGAGTAGCCCAGCTCCTGCAACAGTTCGACCGTCTGCTGGCCAAGCAACGGCGGCGGAGTGTCCGGCCGGCCGGCCGCACCGGAGCGGATGGGGGAGCCCACCTGCCCGATCCGCCCGGCCGTCGGGTGTTGCAGGTAAAAGACCATCCCGCGCTGCGCCAGTTCCGGCCGGGCCAGCCCCTCCTCCAGCGAGAGGACCGGCTCGCAGCAGACATCGTGACCGGCAAAAAACGCCACCCACTCGGACTGGGTCCGGCCAGCAAAGACCCGCTGCACCTCGGCGATCACCGCCTCCCGTTCCTCCTCGGCCGGAAAGCTTTGGCCGGCCAGCTCTTCCCGGCCGATGGCGCGGCAGAACTGCCCCCAAAAGACTGGCTCCAGCGCACCCAGCGCCATCCAGCGGCCGTCCTGCGTGCGATAGAGGTTATAGCCCGGCAGATGGCCGGCCAGCAACCGGATGCTCTCCTGCGCCAGCTGCCCACAGAGCAGCGCCGCGGCCGACGGGCTGAGCAGGCTGACCATCGAATCTAGCAGGTTCACATCCAGATATGCGCCAAGGCCACTGCCGGCCCGTCGGACCAGCGCCGCCAATACGCCGATGGTCGCAAACAGCCCACCGGCCAGGTCGGCCAGTTGCAGGCCGGGCAGGATGGGATTCGCGCCCGGCGGCAGCAGATCAAACAGCCCTGCCAGCGCACCGTAGGTGATGTCGTGGCCCGATCGGTCACGGTAGGCCCCATCCTGACCAAAACCGGAGAGCGAGCAATAAACCAGGCGCGGGTTGACCTCGCGCAGCGCATCATAGCCCAGGCCCAGCCCATCCATCTGTCCCGGCTTGTTGCCTTCCAGCAACACATCGGCCGTCGCCGCCAGCCGCAGCAGCACCTCCCGGCCGGGCGGCCGCTTCAGGTTGAGCGCCAGGCTCTTTTTGTTGCGATTGAGCGCCAGAAACAGGCTGCTCTCCCCACCCACCAGAGGGGTAGCCAGCCTCATCGGGTCACCCATCAGCCGCCGCTCTACCTTGACCACCTCCGCCCCCAGGTCGCCCAGCAGGCGCGAGCAGTATGGCCCCGGCAGCCAAAAGGTGAGATCAACGACCCGGATTCCGGTCAACAATGGTTCCACCATCGGAAAACTCCTGCGGCGATTTCAGCGCCAGATAGGCCCCCAGCAACGGGAGCAGAAAGACAAACGGCACACCTATCAGGTGGCTCGACAAAAAACCCGGCCCAAGCAACAACCGCCAGAGGTGCCCGTAAATAACCACCGACAGTTGCGCATTGAGCAGGAACAACCAACCGGCCGTCAGCCGCCCGCGGCCGCCGCTCAGGTCCAGCAGCAGCCAGGGGAACAGCCAGGAGGGGTACCAGATGCGGAACTTGAGCGCCTGGAGCAGGTAAGCGCCAAAAACCTCGGCCGCCGTGCGCAGCGGCGTCCGGCCGCGCCAACTTTGCCACAGCAGCCAGACGATCGATCCCAGCAGCAAGATCGCTCCCAGGCTGGTGATGACACCGGTCTCTGGGAATAACCCCAGAGCGTAGCAGACCAGCAAAAGCAGGGCGGCCGGCGAAAAAGCTCCGCCGCTGGAGGCCTCCTCTGCCAGGCGTCGCACCAGCGGCAGAAAGGAGCCGAACGGCAGGAATGCCAACCAGGCTACCATCAGGCTGATCCCACCCCCGGCCGCCAGCAGAGCGAGCCGCACGCGCCAGTTGGGCTGCCGGCGCAGCAGCGCCAGGTAGAAAAAGGGGATCGGCAGCACCCCGACCAGCTTGGTCAGCGGCGAGAGAACCATGACCACCAGCCCCCACCAGCCATGCCGGCCGCGCTGCAGCAGCCAGGCCCCCAGCAACAGCCAAACCAGCATCAACACATCGTTGTGCCCATCCACCACAAAAATCAGCAGCAGCGCCGGGTTCCAGGCCCACAGCAAAGTCCGCGCCGCCCGCTCGGCCGGCGGGGCGCGGCGCAAGTTGAGCCAGATGAGGCCGCCGGCCGCCAGGTGAAAGAGCGCCCCCATCCCCTTTAACAGCACCAGCCCCACCTGCACGCTATCACCGCTCAGCCAGCTCGCCCCGGCCGCCGCCAGCATCCAGACCGGTCCGTAGGGCGTGATCTTGACCGCCCACTCGCCGGTCAACTCCATCACCGGGTCGTCCGGAAAGGCGGCCGGCGGGACGTCGAACGGGTTTTCGCGATAGTGCTCGATGATCCGGCCGAACTGGTAATAGCCGTACACATCGGTGGCGTTGATGGGAAAGGTAAACAGCAGCGGCAGACAAAACAGCGCGGCCGGGGCCAGGACGCGGCCCAGCGACGGCGGCCGGGGGGAGCGGAGTACCTGCCGGTAGGCCTGCCAGCAAAGCAGTCCCAGCCCGCCCACCAGCGCCGCGTAACCCAGCCCGCCCAGCAGGGAAGCGGAAAACGAGAACACGTCCGCCAGCGGAGCCTGGTGATACTCCGACCGCAGCGGAAACCAGAAGGCGAACAGCAGATAGCCGGTCGCACTGACCAGCGCCAGCAGCCACAACGGCGCCCGTTTGACCAGGCTATTCGGCCGGTCCGGTACGGGGCTCATTCGCTGCCTCCACGCTTGCGGAGCGCTTGCAGCGCCCGCCTGACCGCCTGCCAGGAGACCCGTGCCTCTTTTTCCCGGCCGTCGCTCACCGGCCGGGGGCTGTAGCGCGCCTCCACAAACGTCTCGGTCAGTTGGTCCACCTCCTCACCGGTCCGCGCCAGGCGCGACTTGAGCGTGGCTCGGTACTCGTTGGGGGTATCGGCCGGGCGGCGCGGTAGCCCGGCCGCTTCCGCCCGCCGCAGCACGCTCCAGTAGTAATACAGGATCCGCTCCCGCGGGGAGAGCGCTCCAAGCCGGATCAAACGCCTGGGGCGAGCGGGCTCCACCCCGGCCACCGGCCGACGCCAACCAGGGCGTGGCAGGCGCAGACGGACGCGTTTGCGCCAGCGGTGTAGCCAGCCCAACAACGCAACCCACCAGTTCTGCAGCGCGCGCAACGGCCGGAGGCGCGCTAGACTTGCAGCCACCTCGGGATGATCCTGCAGGTAGGCCCGCACCACAAAGAGCACGCCCGCCAGCAGCAACGCCCAGAACAGCACCGAGCGCATCAGCAAAACCCAGTCGGGGGTGACGCCCGGCGTGGTGGTGGCCAGCGGCGGCGGCTCAAAGCGCGGCCGCGGGGTGGCTTCCCGGGGTCCGGCCCGGCCGAAAATCCAGGAGAGCAGCGGCGCCAGCAGCATGGCAAACAGAAAGAGGATAAATGACACCAGATAGGTAATAGCGGCCGACAACCAGGCCAGCGCGCCGCTGGCCGCCTGCAACAACCCGGCCGAGTAGCCCGTCGGCAACAGGAACGCCAGCCCGGCCGCCAGCCCGACGAGCAGCAAACTCAGCCGCGACCAGCGGCCGGCCAAGGTGCGGTCCACCGGGACATTGTCGGCCTGCCAGCGCCGCTGCATCAAACTCAACTGCACCTGACCCAGCATCACCAATCCCAGCACAAAGTAGAGCAGCACGTTCAACGCCAGGTCGGTGTGGCGGGTGCGGGCCAGCAGCGCCACCGTCCTCCAATCGGTCGCCCCTTCCGGCAGGCTCCGGCCGATGATCGCCAGGCCCGAGAGCAGCACCAACACCCCTCCGCCGGCGAAAAAGCGGCCGGCCAGACCCTGCATGGGCGGAACGTAATCGGCCGACCGCTCCGGCGGCTCGCCCAACCGCTCCAGGTCGGCGCTGCTGGCGGTGGCGGCCGCCCAGGCCAGCAAGACCACCACAAACGCCCCGGTCGATTCCAGCCCGATCACCCGCCACGGCTCGTGCGGCCAGCTCTGCAACTCGGCCCACACCACCCCCCAATCCTGCCCCAGCAAGCCCCCCACCCTGAGCAGGATGAAAAAGAGCACCAGCTCCACCACACGGAACTTGTACACATCGCTGCCAAATACCCGGTGCGCCCGGATAATGCGGTGGGAATAGTGCGCTTCCACCGCCGCCAGAACCGCAATCACCAGCAAATAGCTCCCGCTCCAATCCGGCGCAAAGAGTTGCACCAGTTCGACCACCGACCAGACGAGGCAGCCGACCATCAGCGCCACCACAAAGGGCGCAAACAACCGCAAGCCCAACGGCCGGACCATCCGCTCCTGCTTCGGCCGGGTGACCTGGGCCAGGGCGAATTGGCCCTCGCGAAAAGCCCACTCTTCAATCGTGCCGTCGGCCCACTCAATGGCGACCTTTGCCAGCTTGAGCAGCGCCAGTCGGCGATTATCGGCCCGCAGGAGCGCCTGCAACCGCTTGGCCGCGGCGGCCGGGAGCGCCAGCGACACGCTGCCGGCGCGCACCTCCTGCACAACAATCTCTTCTGGCGCCAGCTCCAGCAGCACGGCCAGCGCCTGCACGACAACTTCGCGCCGCCGGTCGGTGATCGGCTCCCCGCCCAGTACCAGCCGGACAGTTGCGAAAATGGGGGGCAATTCCTGGCCTGCGCTAGCGTTCATCGCCAAATCCACCCTGCAAATCCCGTTCGCGCCAGACCCGGTGGACCGGGATGTGCACCAACTCGGCCCGCTGCCGCAGCGCGGCCGACACTTTGGCCTGCTGGACCAGGATCAGCACCACCGCAAAGTTGGCCCGCCGCAAAAAGACCAGCGTGTCGTGCAACGCCCCGGTCTCCCGGCCGGTGATGGCGACCACCGTCGCGCCCCACGGCAAGCGCACGCTCTCGCGGCGCAACCGCTCCGCCAGCGGCGCGGCCGGGGCCAGTTCGGCCCGCGCCAATACTTCCAACAGGCTGGTGAGCTGGCCGCGCCCCGGCCGGGGCGGCAGGAAAAAGCGGGCCATCTCACCGATCAGCGGGTCGACCGCCTCCGTGGATAGCCCGGCCGGCAGCCCATCGCGGACGATGATGTGATTGGCGATCGAGGCGGCGGTCACGATCGCCAGCTCCGGCGCGGTGAAGCGATAGTCGGGGTCATATCCCTGCCGGCTCAGGTCGAGGCAGATGAGCGTTTCCCGCGCGATGGACGGCCGGTACTGCTTGACCAGCAGCCGGCCGGTGCTGGCAGTGGCCGTCCAGTGGATGCGTCGGGGGGAGTTGCCCCGCTGATAGTCCCGCACCCCGGTGACGCAACTGGGGTCCTCAAACAGCGGCGAGCGGGCCGGCAGCGCCACCAGTGGGGAATGGGTGGGCAGACCCAGCCGGGGCAGCGGCAGCACCTGGGGGTAGACGATCAGGTAATCGGCCGGGAGCTGCGCGGTGCGCGGCGGGTGAAGCCCCAACAGGCCGCCGCCGGTCATCCGCAGCGGGCCGATAGGATAGTAGCCGCGCCGCCGGCCGATGAGCGTGTAGCCAAAGCTGCGCCGCTCGCGCGGCCCCAGCGTCACCACTTGCCGAAAGATCGGCGGGGCGGTCAACTGGACCGGCAGGGACTCGGTCAGCTCCAGCCACGGGACCGGCAGCCGACCAGCGTTGCGTACCTGCAACTCGACCGGTATCTCTTCGCCGTGGAACGCCCGCCGGCCGAACTGGCGGCCGGCCTGCAATGGGTCCATCATCCGGCGGCTCCACAAGCGGGACAGCAGGTAGACCGCCAGCAGAAAATAGAGGATGGCAAAAAAGAAATCCACCCGAAACAGGGCCGCAATGGCAAAGAGCACCAACAGAAACGAGAGGAACCCTTTCACGCCACAAAACCATCCGGCCGGCCGGCGTCACGCAAGCTTGCCAACATCCAGTTCGGTCCGCTCCAGAATGTCCTGCAAGACCACCTCGGCCGTGCGCCCGCGCAACTGGCTCTCCGGTTTGACGATCAGCCGGTGGGCCAGCGTGAGGGGGGCCAGCAGCTTGAGGTCGTCGGGGATGACATAGTCCCGGCCGCGCAGCGCCGCCAGCGCCTGGCTGGTCTTGAAGAGCGCCAGCGACCCGCGCGGGCTGGCCCCCAGCGCCAGGTCGTGGTGGGTGCGGGTGGCGCGGACGATGGCCAGCAGGTAACGCTCCAGTGACTTGTCCAGATGGACGTCGGTAATCGTGTCGTGCAGCGCCAGCAGCTCCCGGCCGTCCACCACCTGTCCCACCGTTTCGATGGGATGGCGCTTGCGCAGATTGCGCAGTATCTGCGCCTCGTCGCTCTCGGCCGGGTAGCCCAGCGTCAGCCGCATCAAAAAGCGGTCCAGTTGCGCTTCCGGCAGTGGAAAGGTCCCTTCATACTCGATGGGGTTCTGCGTGGCCAGCACCAGAAAAGGGGCAGGCAGCGGCCGGGTCACCCCGTCCATCGTCGCCTGCCGCTCCTGCATTGCCTCCAGCAGCGCCGCCTGGGTGCGCGGGGTGGCGCGGTTGATCTCGTCCGCCAGCAGCACGTTGACAAACACCGGGCCCGGCCGGAACTCGAACTCGCCGCTCCGCTGGTTGTACACGCTCACCCCGGTGATGTCGTTGGGCAGCAGGTCCGGCGTGCACTGCAGGCGCTTGAAATCCATCCCCATGCTCACCGCCACGGCGCGGGCCAGCATCGTCTTGCCGGTGCCGGGCACGTCCTGCAACAGCACGTGCCCCTGGCAGAGCAGCGCCACCAGCAGCAGCTCGACCTGCTGCCGCTTGCCCACAATCACCGTCTCCACGTTGCGGATAATCGCGTCAGAGAATTCACGGATGGACATCAGATCAACTCCTTGCATGGGCCGTTCGCCGGCGCTGCCCAAATGACTTTTCTCACCTTGAAGCGACGGCCGACTGCCCTGCATGCCGCTATTCTACAGCATCCGGCCGGGATGGCAATCACTGCGGTTCACACAAGTTCGGACATTGCGCAACGACAGCCGTTATCTTGCATCGACGTTGAAAAAAGAGGGGGGTGGGGGCTCGCTCCGCGAGCCCCCACCCCCACGAATTCGCCACGGTGGTCACACTTTACCTGGTATTTTCCGATCTCGTGTCCGAGCCAGCAATCGGGCTTGAATTTGGGCGCAAACGGCCGTATACTGGGGGCAGTTGCCGACCTATCAAGGGAGTGAATCGTGAGTTTGACCACCACGCGCAAGTTAACGCTGATAATCGCTTTGGGGCTGGGGCTGCTGGCCGCAGCCGGGACGCTGGCGCTGCTCGCTGCCGCGGCCGGGGCCGCGGCCGGGGCGTGGGCAGGGGGCCACACCGTCTGCCCGGCCGGCCCGCCCGATTGCGACTTTAGCACCCCGCAGGAAGCAGTGGATGCGGCCGCGCCGGGCGACGAGCTGCGGGTGGCGGCCGGGGTCTACACCGGGGTCAGCGCGCGGGGCGGGGTGACCCAGGCGCTCTATCTGAGCAAGACGGTGACCATCCGCGGCGGCTATACCCTCACCGACTGGCTGACGGCCGACCCGCTGGCCCACCCCACCACGCTGGACGCCGGCGGCGCGGGGCGGGTCCTGGTCGTGGTCGGGCCGGTCAGCCCGACGATTAGCGGGCTGCGGCTGACCGGCGGGGAGGCGGCCGGGATGGGCGGCTTTGTCCAGCCGTGGAACGGGGAGACGCGGGACGCCGGCGGCGGGGCCTATGTGCTGAGCGCGACAGTGACGCTGAGCGGCAACTGGGTGTTGAGCAATTCGGCCGAGTGCGGCGGCGGCCTGTTTGTGCACAGCGGCGCGGCCCAACTGGCCGACAACGCGGTGCTCTCCAACACTGGCCGGCTGGGCGGCGGGCTGTTTGTGCGCGGCGGGGAGAACGTGGTGCTGCAGGGCAACCTGTTCAGCGGCAACGTGGTCAGCGACGACGGTTTTTTTGAAGGGGGCGGTGGGCTGTTTCTCTCCGACAGCGGGGCAACGCTGGCCGGCAACACGATTTGCAGCAACACGGCCGGGCAGCGGGGTGGCGGGCTGTTCCTCTCCAGCAGCCGGGCGACGCTGACCGGCAACACGATTTGCAGCAACACGGCCGGCAGCTATGGCGGCGGGCTCTATCTGAGCGACAGCCCGGCCGATCTGACCGGCAACACGGTCCGCGACAACACGGCCGGCGGATACGGCGGCGGGCTGAGTCTGCGCTGGAGCGACGCGACCATCCACGGCAACGCGATCCTCTCCAACACGGCCGAAGGGGGCGGCGGGCTGGAGACCGGCTGGAGCAACCTGACGCTGACCGACAACACGGTCGCCTACAACCAGGCGACGGTCGAGTGCGGCGGCGGGCTGCACCTGGCCGACGGTCACGGGGTGATCCGCGACAACCTCTTCCTAGCCAACACGGCCAACTTTAACGGGGGCGGGCTGGGGCTGTGCCAGGCAACGGGCGAACTGAGCGGCAACCGGGTGCTGGACAACGCGGCCGGCGACTTTGGCGGCGGCGTATTCTTTTCCGGCAGCCAGGCGACGCTGGATGGCGAGACGATCCTGGACAACACGGCCGGGGCGGGCGGCGGGCTGGGGGTGCGGGAGGATGGCTGGGCGACGCTGGTCAACACCCTCATCGCCGGCAACCGGGCGACGCTGACCGGCGGCGGGGCGTACGTGGAGACCGGCCGGCTGGACGGCTGGCACACCACCCTGGCGGACAACGGGGCGGAAGGAATCTGTGTGATCACCCACGCCGGGCTGGGCAGCGCGGCGCTGCTGACCAACACCGTGCTGGTGAGCCACACCATCGGCATCACCGTGGGGCACGAGACATACGCCCAACTGGTGGGGACGCTGTGGTGGGCCAACGGGAGCGACTGGGCCGGCAGCGGCATGTCGAGCACCAGCACCAGCCTGTGGGGGAACCCTTCGTTTCGCGACCCGGCCGGCGGGGACTATCACCTGGGGCCGACCTCGGCCGCCATTGACGTGGCGCTGAGCAGTTCGGTGACGGCCGACCTGGACGGCCAGCCCCGGCCGCACTATGCGGGGCCGGACCTGGGGGCGGACGAGTTTGTCCCGCTGGAGGGGGTCAAGCGGGTGGAGCCGGCCGTATCCGAGCCGGGCGGCATGGTGACCTACACGCTGACGCTGAGCAACACGGCCGGGGTCCCGCTGGCGGCGCAGCTGACCGACACCCTGCCGGCCGAGATCGCTTTCCTGGGGCCGCTGAGCTGGAGCGGCGGCGGAACGGCCGGCCAGGCGGGCGGGGTGATTACCTGGAGCGGGACGGTTTCCACGGCCACGCCGGTGCTGATCCGCTGGGCGGCGTTGGTCCGGCCGGAGGCCAGCTACAGCCAGACGATCCCCAACACGGCCGTTGTGCGCGACCCGTACGGCATATTCTGGACCCGGCCGGCGCTGCTAACCATCCCCCCGCGCCAACTCTTTTTGCCCTGCCTGCTGCGCCAGGGGTGACGCCAGCGGCCGGTACCTTGGCCCGTGGCTGCGGCCCACAGCGGCGCGGCCGGGTGCGTGGCTAGCAGTGTGGTCACGGCCGCTTTTGTCATCGCGAGCCGACGCCAGTCGGCGACACTTGCACCTGCGGTGGAAGTGCAGGTGAGCGATCTGCGTCCCTGTTGGACACTCCCCAGGGCTTGCAACAACGGCCCATTGTGGATATAACTGGTATCAACGATTTCACATTCACAAGGAAAGATCCATGCCGCACACCAAACGCCTGCTTCTGATTGCTGCCCTGTTTACATTTTCCCTGTTGCTAACCTTGGTATCCGTCTCCGGGCTCGCGGCCGCCAGAAAAGCGCTTGCATCCGAGCCGGCCGGCGCAGTTACGACCGGCGGGCCCGCCACCTCCACCGTACTCAGCAGCACCACCCAGGTGGTGCCGCTGGGGCACGACTTTCCCATTGTCATCGGCAAAGGCAAGGAGACGCAGGGCAAGCCGGGGGTCGCCTTTGACGGGACCAACTTTATGGTGGTGTGGGTGGAGCTGGCAACCTACAACATCTACGGCGCTCGGGTGAGCTGGGACGGGACGGTGCTGGACACCGGTGCCATCTCGATCTCGATCGGGCTCAACGAGCAGACCCGGCAACCATCGGTTGGTTTCGACGGCACCAACTTTGTGGTGGCCTGGTGCGCCTACCGGAGCGGGGCATGGGAGGTGTACGCCTCCCGCGTGACGACCGGCGGGCTGGTGCTCGACCCGGTCGGGGTCCAACTGACCACCGGCGGCAATTCGTTGGACCGGATGCCGGGGATCGCCTTTAACGGAACCAACTACCAGATTGTGTGGCGCACCCCCACGAGCCAGATCCGGACCGCCCGTGTGACGCCCGACCTGGTCAACCTGGACGCGCCGGCCGGGGTGCCGGTCGCGGTCATCGGGACCAACAAATACCCGGCAATCGCCTTTGACGGCACCAACTATATGGCCGTCTGGCACAAAGAAGTGATCAGCAACGACATCTATGGAGCCCGCATCACCTCGGACGGCGTGGTGCTGGACCCGGAGGGCTTTCTCATCTACCAGGACACGGACAACCAGGCCTATCCGGTGATTGGGTTCAACGGGCAGGACTATCTGGTGAGCTGGTGGGATGAGCGGCCACGGGTCGCCATTTACAATGGCAGCACCTACGCCACGCGGGTGGCTACCGACACCACCGTACTCGACTCCCCTCCCATCCTCGTCTTTCCCCGCACCCGCACCGCGCCGCAAATCAACTGCGAAGGGAGCGCCTGCCTGATCGTCAACAGCGAGGAGCACAATGAACCCCCCTATTTCCGGTTGACCGATGTGATCGGCCGACGGATAGCGCAGGATGGCACCGTCCTGGAATCCCAAGCAATCCCGGTGGTGGCTGCCTTTGGACATCAGTTTGCGCCGGTGGTGGGATACGGGAACGGCCGTTACCTGGTTGCCTGGGCCGACACGTTCCGCGACCCGCAGTTTGGCGTGTATGGCCAGTTGCTGGAGGAGAGGGCGGTCGCCCCAACCGCCGCTCCCCCGTCGCCACCTGCATCGACGCGGGCCCACGGCGCCTGGACCCAGGAGACCGGCCCCTTTGTCATGTATGCCACCGCTGGCCTTGCCTTTGGCGCTCGCAACGCCTACCTGTTCGGCAATGACGGCGCCTACCACTACACCGGCACCCAATGGGTGCACGACCCCTCGCAGGGCCGTACATGGGGTTCGTGGGCCAGCGGGCCGGACGACATCTGGATAGGTGGTTGGGCGCGCATCTTTTACCATTTCAACGGCCAGGAGTGGGAAGGTCGCGGCGGCAACGCTGACGGGTCGCTTGCCAGCGGGTTGTGGAGCGCCGGGCCGGGCCACGCAATCCGGGCCACGGCCGACGACGGCGATATCCTGCTCCACAGTGAGGAGTTGGGCTGGCAGGTGGAGGTCAGCTTTCCCCCGGCCGACCTGTGGGACATCTGGGGCACAGCGGCCGACAATATCTACGCCGTCGGCAGCAAGGGGATGGTAATCCACTTTGACGGCGGAGACTGGCAACTGCAGGCCTCCATCCCCACCTCGCAAAGCCTGAACGGGATTTGGGGCAGCGGGCCCGACGATATCTTTGCGGTCGGCGATTGGGGCACCATCCTTTATTACGACGGCTCCGGTTGGAACTCCCAGGCCAGCGGCACAACCGAGCACCTCTTTGACGTCTGGGGGTTTGACGGCGCGGATGTCTATGCGGCCGGCTACAACGGCACCATCCTGCACTACGACGGCGGGGACTGGGCAAGCGAAACCACCAACACCAGCCAGGACCTGCTCACCGTCTTTGGCGTACATGACCAGGAGTCGCCAATCCGGGTGGTATGGGCGGCCGGGCGTGGAACCACCGTCCTCAAAAAGACCATCCCGGTGGCCCAAATGGCGATTGCGCCGCCGGCCGGGCTGGCGCCGGTCACCGTCGCGCTGACCAACACCTCCACCAGCAGTTACACCAGCAGCCTGTGGGACCTGGGCGACGGGGTCACCAGCACCCTGCACGCGCCGACACACACTTACACCGCACCGGGAGTGTACACCGTCACCCTGCGCACCGGCTGGGCAGACTGGCCCGAACCCATGACCGCCACCGGCCGGGTGGTCGCCTTTGCGCCGGCAACGGCCGGCTTTACGGCCGCGCCCACCAGCGGGGTGGCCCCCCTCACCGTGACCTTTACCAACACTTCCACCGGCGACTATTCGACCAGCTTGTGGCATTTTGGCGATGGAGCCAGCAGCAACGAGCTTGACCCGGTCCACGTCTACACCAGCGGCGGGGTCTATACGGTCAGCCTGCTGGTCGAGGGCCTGGGAGGGTCCGACGTGATAACCCATGCCGGGGCCATCACGGCCTACCGGCCGGTGCAGGCCAGCTTTACGGCCGATCCGGTTAGCGGGCTGATTCCGCTGAATGTCGGGTTTGCCGACCTTTCAACGGGCGACTACTCCAGCTGCCTGTGGGATTTTGGCGACGGCAACACAGACAACCAGTTTTGCTCCATTGGGCACATCTATCAGACAGGTGGCGATTTCACAGTCACGCTCACAGTCAGCGGCCCAGGAGGCGTTGACTCCCTCACCCGGAGCAACCTGATTCACGCATACGAACCAGTCCAGGCCAGCTTTACGGCCGTCCCCACCAGCGGGTTGCTGCCACTGACGGTGGCCTTTACCAACACTTCCACCGGCAGCTTTACCAACAGCCTATGGCATTTTGGTGACGGCTATAGCAGCACGCTGACGCATCCCACGCACACCTTTGTCGGGCTGGGAGTTTACACCGTCACCCTGGAAATAAGCGGGCCGGGCGGGATAGCGACCGAGACCAGGGTCGGGTACATCCGGGTGCGAGCCGGAGTCTATCTACCCCTGCTGTTGCGCACCCCTGGCTGACCGGTTGGGAGGATACAGAGGGCGGGGGTGACTGTTGCAAGATTGGTGGCGTTTTATAATTCACCCCCGAAAGGGCCAATTCGGCCAAGAATGGCAAACTACTCCCCACCGCATAGTGGCATTTACCCCTACTACTGGTCAATTGACCCACTCGGTCACACGAATTTCAATTTCCCCACTGCTGAAACAGTCACGGGCGGGGTAAATCGTTGCGAAACAATACGATGTGAGGTATAGTGTATCCAGCGTTTCATCGCTAAAAGACCGGCCGATCCCCCACCCCCTCCGGACCCACATCAACTCAAGCCAACCGCAAGCCCGAAATCACACCCGACCAGCAGGCATCCTGACTCTGCAAGCGCCCGCGCCGTTCTCCTGTTCCGGGAAGGATGTGTCCCTATGGAGCAAAGACAAAAGCAAGCTGTCGAGATGAGCCCCCAGGACCTGGAAGCGGCTGTGCGCTATCTATCGGCCGAGGAGGCGCGCCGCAAGGAGGAGAGGCGCAGGTTTACCGTGAGCATGATCGCCACCACCGCCGCGGGGATCATGACCTATATCTGCCTGCTCGGCCTGGTGGTGGTCTGGTTCAACCGGACCCTGGGATACGTGCTGCTAGGGATAGCCGCGCTGGCCATGGCGGTTTTCGGAGCGATTTCATTTTCCAAAGAGGGCAAGACGGCACTGGATGGCTTGCGACTGTCGACGCGAGCGCCGGAAAGCAAGGGATTGACCGGCAGACTGCCCAGTCGATACGTGCTTGGCATGATGGTGGCTGGCCTGGCGTTCCTTTCCTGCCTGGGGGGATTCGGCTGGATGCTCTACGGGCTGGTCACCCTGGGGGAGGTGGGCTTGCCGAGCGTGGGCTTGATCGTCTTGTCCATCCTAATCGCTTCGACAGCCCTGGGGCTCTACTCGGCCAGTGTTCAGCGCTACCACGCGCGGGTGTCGAGTTTGCGCGGCGAGCTGGAAAGTCACCTGCAGGCGGCCGAACCAGAGGCAGAACGCAAGGTGGTCACCGGCCGGGACCTGAGCGTGCTGGCGCGGGCCGAAAGGACCCAACAACGGATCGCGCTGGAGCAGGCGGTCAAGAGCGCGGCCGGGACGGAGGAAGCTTGGGCGGTGTGGAAATCGGACCCGGCCCGCGCCTACATCCGGATGCAGGAGACCACGGAGCGCATCGCCATCTCCGATGCGCTCGACGCCCTGCAGTTCGATCCGCAGCCCCCGGACGCCCGGCCGGTAGCGGCCGGGCAGCCCACCTATTGGATTGAGGTGCAGGGACATCGCATCTGGTACGCGCTGGACGAGGCCAACAAGCGGATCACCATCCACGAGATCCGGCCGGGCGAGGAGGCGGGCGATGTCTCCTGAACCAGCCACAACCCCAATCGAACGGTACCACGTTCACCTGCACGACTGGGCGCGGCAGACGATCAAGACCCAGATCTCCGACTCGGACAGATTCCCCCTGCGCGACCGGATCGACGAGGTCTTGCAGTCCAACCCCTTTCCGGAGGGGCATAGCGTCGAGGACCTGGGCGACGGCAACCCATTCTACTCATTCACCATCGAAGGCCTGGAATATCCCTACACCGTGCGCTATCGGGTGGACAAGGAACTGCAAAAGGTGATGGTGATCTTTATCGATGTGAAGCGTTTTCATTAGCCGGGAGGGAAGAGATGGTGGACGAGAGCCAGAACGGCGGCGGGAGCGAACGGCAAGTGCAGTGGCCGGAGGCGGGGATGACGGCAGAGGAGCTGGTGCTCAGGCTGCGCATCAACACGCTCGACGCCCACCAGCTTTCGGTGGGACGGGGGGACAAGCTGGTGGAGATCCTGGAGCGCAGCATCGGGCAGATGGAGTCGACCCACGGCCGCATCCAACTGATGAGCACGCTGCTGTTTGCCATGGGTTTGCTGTTGGTGGCGGCGGCCGGGTACCAGATCATCTTTGGCGGCGTGCGCGATCTGTGGACGGCGCTCATCGGCGCCGGGGGCGGGGTGGCGACGCTGGCGGCGACCTTTTGGACCGCCCCGCTGGAAAAGATGTCCCGCTCGGTCAGCGACCTGGTCAAGCTGGAGGCCGCCTTCCTGGGCTACATCCGGGTGATCGGCGAGATCGACAGCGCGTTCCAGATGCAATACCTGGACACCCTTTCGGGCGAGGGGAAACTCTCGCTGGAGATGCTGTGCAAAACGACCACCGAGCGGATGAAGGAGATGATGGAAAAGACGCTGGCCCTGATCGACACCTATGTGGGAGGGCCAGGCAAGGCGCTGCAGGAGCTAACGGAAAGCGTCGCCGGGTTGGAAAAGCAACTGGCCGCCCTGGAAGCCAGGCTGGAGGCTTCCGCCCCCAAGCCGGCCAGCGGCTGACCCGGCCGGGGCGGGCGGCCTCACTGCGCCAGCCGGCCACGACAGGCTGCCACCCACTGAGGGTCCATGCGGGCCAGCCGGTTTTTTTTCAGGTTCTCTTTCATCAGCCAGCGCACGTCCTTGTCCTGTGACGCAAACCAGCGCTCCATGCATGCCTTGCCCTCTTCCGGCAGCGCAGCAACCGCGACGCTCCAGCAGTAAGCCAGCCCCTTGCGCAGGACACGAAAATCATCGCTCTTGCGGTCCTGGAGCTCTGCAATCGCGGCCGTGACCGCGTCCAGTATCGCCAGCGTGGCGCGGGCATCGCGCGGATGGCGGAGCAACTTGGGCTCGCACAGCGCCGCCACAGCAGCCCACCGCTCGTAAAGATTTGCCTGGCTCCAGACCTGCATCTCGTTGATCAGGGCGGGCATGTTCACCTCGCCCAATCGCTGCAAAGCCATGGCAACCGCCTCGCGGATCCTCCAGCGCGGGTCGGAGGCAAACGGCCGTACGATGTTCAAGAGCGCAAGCTGGCCCTCGGCCAGCAGCCGACCCAGCCCAAGCACGCCGCAAAAGGCGAGGAACTCGTACGGTGAGTTGGTTGGGGCAGTTTCCGGTGTGTGCGCCCGGTAGCGTTCAAAGAGTTGTGGCGTGCCTTCGTCGGCAACCGCTTGAGCGAGTTCGAGATTGCCTCGCGGGCCGGGTAGGCCGGAATGCTCCAGCAGGAAGGCATCCCAGCGTGCAAGATTCCTCAATCTCTGTTGATACTCTCGTTTGGATGGCATTTGACCTTCCTATCAGCAACCAAGGGCCTCCCGCAGCAAAATTGGCCCGGCCGTCACTCCGGCAAGGCGGTTCGCGTCACCTTGACGACAATGCCAGAGGCCGTCGGGTCGAGGCAGCGCACGAACTCGGTCGTGCCCCCATCCGGGTCGATCACCTTTTCGTAGGGGGTTTCCCGGTACCTCCAGGGCAGCGTTCCACCGTGTTCCAGTGCGCGAATCACGCCGGTCAGGCTGTCCAACAACCAGGGGCAGATCTCCCCCAGATCTTCCGGATAGCGGAATTTCTGCCCCACCTGATAGCGGCCGTACATCCAGGCGCAGATACCCTCCCGCACCAGGTCCGGCCGGGGCTCATCGGCGCCGGGCGGCCCGCCGTTGCCCTCGAAAATCTCAATTTCAATAGCATAGTCTCTCATGTCTCCTCCTTGAATTGAGCGGATACAACGCAAGACGCCGGCCGGCTTGGCCCTGTCATGGCACGGTGGCCTGCCAGGTTTGCACCAGCACCGCCAGAAAGAGCGCGTCACGGCTCTCGTAAGCGGCCGGGACCAGGCCGCCGCACTCGGTGCAGGTGGAATCGACCAGCGGCGGAGGGGTGAACCTTTCGCTATTGCGCTTCATCGCCCCAGCAAGCCGGCCGCCGCACAACTTTCGAACTGCCGTATGATCTCCACCGCGCACCCAACCCCATCTTCCGCCTGGAGGGTCGCCCCCAGATCGGCCGCCCGCTGGCGCATCGCCTGATCGGTCACCGCCTGTTGGAGCGCGCCCGTCAGCCGTTCGGCCGTCAGCCTCCGGCGCGGAATCGGCGCCGGCCCGACCCCCAGCTCGGCCACCCGCCGCCCCCAGAATGGCTGGTCGCCAAAGAAGGGGACCACGATGGAAGGCACACCGGCCCGCAGTCCGGCCGACGTCGTCCCCGCCCCACCGTGATGGATGACGGCTGCCACGCGCGGGAAGAGCCAGGAAAAGGGGACCGAATCCACCATCAGAACCGAATCCGGCAGCTCTGCCATCTGCAGACCGCCCCAGCCGGCGAGAATGATGGCCCGTTGCCTGGCCTGTGCCAGCGCCTGCAGGACCAGGTCGGCGGTCTGCTCCGGCCGGCGGCTGCTCATGCTGCCAAAGCCAACATAGACGGGAAGGGGGCCAGCCTGGAGAAACTCGATCAGGGCGGCCGGCGGGCTCCAGTCCTCGGCCGGGTCCAGGAACCAGTAGCCGGTGACGTGCGTGTCCGCATCCCAATCCGGCGGCTTGGGGAACACGGCCGGGCTGTAGCCATAGAGAACTGGGGTCTGCTGCAAGCAGTCGGCGTTGAACGGCCCGCGCAACGGCGCGGCCGGCAAACCCAGCAGGTCGCGCCGGGCCACCTTGTCGGCCGGCCGAAACGCCTACCATATCATCTGCCGGGCAAGATGATAGGAGAGGCGACTCAGCGCCCGGCCGGGCCACGCTGGCAGCCTGGAGACGATAAAGCTGGGATAGGCCCGTGTGGGGGTAAAGGGGATATAGTAGGCCTGCAGCAGCGGCAGCCCCAGCTTTTCCGCCAGGGCAACCCCAATAAACAGCCCGCCGACACCCGCAATCACCAGGTCCACGCCACGACAAGCCGCCAGCCCGCCCTCTGCCAGAACCAGCGCGCCGCGCTGGGCATCCTTTGCCATTTGCGACAGGATGGCGAGGAAATTGCCGCCCTCCAGCAGCCTGCGCAGGTCCTGGCCCTGGGCAATGTCCTGCACGTCCCCTGCGATGGGCCAGAACTCAACCCCCTGCGAGTGGACATACCCCTCAAAGTTCTGGTGGGTCACCAGCCGCACCACATGACCGGCCTGTTTCAGCCCTTTACCCAGGGCCAGATAGGGTTCGACGTCCCCCCGGCTCCCTGGGGCGATGATGGCAATCCGCATCAATGATAAGCTCCTGTTCTTGTGTGAGTGGTGTTGGTTTTCACCATTTTCCCCGGCCGGGGCACGCGCATCCGCAGAGGACCGGCAACACTATACTTCAGAATCTGGTAGCGCACAAGACCGAATGCAACCCACATTTGAACACGGCGAACCTTGTTGGAGTATGATATGCGTGGAACAAAGCAAACAGATCGGGCGTCACATATCCGGTTTGCCTATAACGAGAATTGAAGGTGGTCCCAAAAACGAGAAGCAAACTGTTTATCGGAATACTATTGAAGGTGGTCCCAAACATGAGAAGCAAACTGTTACTTGGAATTCTATGGATGGCGATGATTGCACTGGCCCTGACCGGCTGCACATCGCAGACGAACACACCGGCCGCTGAGCCGACCGAGGCAGCATCCGACGAAGGGTGCGCCAACCAGAACAACTGCGGCGGAATGAGTTACGAGGAGGCGGTCGAGATTGCCCGCAACAGCGGCTGCCTGGACGCCGCCCAGCTCAAGCGGTGCTATGTGTGCAATGAGAACACCGGCACCTGGTGGCTGGATCTGACGATGGACGAGCCGCAACCCGGCTGCGCCCCAGCCTGCGTGGTGGACGTCAACAGCAAGACGGCCGAGATCAACTGGCGCTGCACCGGCGCGCTGCCGCCGGAAGCGACCGAGCAAGCCCCAGCCGTTGACCCAGCCGCCGCCCGCGACGCGGCGCTCACCTTTCTGAGCGAACGCTACAGCTACCTGACCTGGCCGGCCGGCGCAAGCTGGAAGGAAGAACAGGTCACGCCCGAGGGGCTGGTTGGCTCTACCAGCATGGTGTACACGGCCGGCGACTGGGTTGCCACCGTCACCTACCCGCTGGTCGCCCCGGAAGCCACCCTCTTTACCGTGCTGGTCACCAACCCAACAACCGGGTTCGAGTGGCAGGGCGAGCTGGACCTGGCCGGGCAGATCACTGAGCAGATCGCGCCGCCGATGCCGGCCGGTGAAGGCCGGCCGGTGGTGGCCTGGTACGGCCGGGTGGTCAGCCCGCCGGAAGGCTCTGCGCTGGACGGGACGCTGCTCGTCCTGCCGGCCGGCACGGCCGAGATCGGGCTGGTCGGGGTGGACAAGACCGCCAAGGGCACGATTGCCGAACTGCGCGACACGACCAAGCGGGGCCACTTCTGGGGCCAACTCCATTGCGACTCGGCCGGCGGCCCGTGCCAGCTGGCTGTTGAACGGGTGCGGCCGGATGGCCCCGGCTCGATGTTCGACCCCGAACCGGTGGAAGGTTGGGAAGGGGTGATCTACAGCGGCCCGGCCGGCCCGCGCTCTGGCGGCGACGACTATTTGGCACTGGTGGGCGACTTGCAGATCCAGTACGGCTTGTGGGCAGAGGATGGCCCGCTGGCCGACCAGTTGGCCAGTCTGCGCGACAGCGGCACGGTGGTACGAGTTTGGGGCCAGTTGATAGCCGGCATCCCGGACTGGAACGGCACTCAAATCCAGGCCAGCCGGTTCGAGCTGGTCGAGAGCCCCAGCGGCGCGGTCCCGGCCGCGCCCAACTGGCCAGAAGGCGATCCTGCCACTGAACTGTACGTCAATCAGGACTATGGCTACCAGCTCTGGCTGCCGCCGGCGGCCGCCATCACCGAATACGGGGTGGCGGGCTTTCCGTCGGACGAACTGCCGACCGGGATGACGGCCGAGCAGTATCTGGCTCAATTGCAGGAGCAGTACGGCGACCAGCTCTGCGTGGGCATCCAGTACGGGCTGGGCTACATCCAGATCCTGGCCCCGGCCGAGCGGGCGAGGGACTATGCCATCTGCGGCCGGACCGGCGTCGGCGCAGGCGAGATCATCTCCAAGCAGGAGGATATCCTGATCGGCGGCCGGAGCTACACGGCCTCGGGGTTCGAGTTCGTCGGTCCAGAGCAGCCCTGCACCTCGCTGGAGTGTCACAACGAGACAATGGTGGTGGTGCTGGAGGATGGCACGCGGGTCGAGTACGGCTCCCGGCCGGCGGCCGATGCCTTGTACGAGGATTACCTGGCCAAGGGCAAACCGCAAATCCTGGCGATCCTAGCCTCATTCCAGTCCGCCCCATAGGACCAGACCGGACCATGGGTGCGTGCGCCGGCCGCGATGCGGCCGGCGCTTTTGTTTTGCCCGGCCGGCTCGCTCTTGCCACGCATTCAAGCCTGGCCTAATAGTTTGACGGCCGGTAGCTTTGGAGCCATAATGGGCGCAGCGCGCCTAACAATCAGGAGGAGAGAGAATGAACCGGCGCCGGATTATTCTGGGATTCACGCTGATTGCCCTGGTTTTCGGCTTCCGGCCGCTGGCCGGTGCCCAACCGGCCGGAGAAGAGCTACTCTTCCAGACGACGTTCGACGACGAGGCGCGTGGCTGGGAATTGGAGCCCGGCTGGGGTGTGGTCGCGGAGGGCGACAACCGGGTGCTGGCGGGCGCAGGGCACAGTTGGGCCCGGCCAGACGCGGCGTTCCCCGGCGATTTCCGGCTCCAGTTTCAACTCGAATTGTTGCAGGGCGCGGTTCACCTGGTCTACCGCCTCAACGACGCCGGCCGTTACTTTATCGGTTTTCACCCCGAAGGGTCGTCCCTCCACAAGCAGTACTGGCCGGATACGTTTCTGGAACTGGCACAGACCGGCGCGACGCACAACCTCGACCAATGGTATCAGATCGAGATCGTGGGCGAGGGCGGACAGATCCGCTTGCTGGTGGACGGCCAGCTGGAACTGGAGTACACAGACCCCGAGCCGTTGCTGGGCGGTTCGTTTGCCTTTGAGACGCAGCAAGACGGCGCAGCCTATGTGGACGAGATCGCTGTGTGGGGGCCGCCGGCCGAGGTGGCCACCCCGACCGAGCCTGCTCCCGCCCCGGCCGGGGGGTTGAGCTGGGTGCGCACCGGCGGGCCGCTGGGCGGGCTGGGCTACGACGTGCGGATGCGGCCGGACAACCCGGACACCCTGTACGTTACCGACGCCTGGGCCGGCGTTCACATCAGCACCGACGGCGGCCAAACCTGGTTCCCATCCAACAGCGGCATCACCGCCCGCGCCGGCGAGTTGGGTGACGCCATCCCGGTCTTTTGCCTCACCATCGACCCGCACAACTATGACACCATCTGGGTGGGGACGCAAAACGTGCGTGGCCTGTTCAAGTCAACCGACGGCGGCCGGAGCTGGGTGGAAAAGGACAATGGCGTGACCGAGCGGGAAGGGATCACCTTCCGCGGCATCACTGTGGATCCGCGCTCCCCGGACATCGTCTATGCCGCGGCCGAGCTGTCCAGTTGGGTGTGGGCCGGCGAGGAGCGGTCGGGGCGCGAGTTTGACATGACAGCCGGTGTGGTTTTCAAAACCAGCGACGGCGGCGAAAACTGGACCGCTATCTGGCGCGGGCAGAACCTGGCCCGTTACGTATGGATTGACCCGCGTGATTCCAACGTCGTCTATGTGTCCACCGGTATCTTTGACCGCGAGGCGGCCAATTCAGACCCGCAGGGGCGCATACCCGGCGGGGAAGGGGTGCTCAAGAGCACCGACGGCGGCCGGAGCTGGTCCAACGCTAACAACGGGTTGAACAACCTCTACGTCGGCTCACTCTTTATGCACCCGGAAGACCCCGACGTCCTGCTAGCCGGGACCGGCAACAACCAGTATTACGACGAGATGGGGGTCTATCTATCAACGGATGGCGGGGCAAGCTGGCAGCACGTCCTGCGCGACGAAAACATCAACGCGGTCGAGTTCACCCTGGCCGATCCCCGGATTGCTTACGCCGGCAGCGCGGCCGCCATCTACCGGAGTGCGGATGGCGGGCAAACCTGGCAGCGGGTCTCTGGCGGACAGGACGGCTGGGGGCCACCGGGGGTGCGGGCCGGCTTTCCGATCGACTTGCAGGTTGACCCGCGCGACCCGGACCGCCTCTTTGCCAATGAATACGGGGGCGGCAACCTGCTCAGCACCGACGGCGGCCGGACCTGGTCGGTCGCCAGCAGCGGCTATACCGGGGCGCAGGTGCGGGACTTGGCGGTGGACCCGGTCAGCGGCCGGGTCCTGGCTGCTGCCCGCAGCGGCCTCTTTGCCAGCCCGGACGGCGGGGCGACCTGGCTGGGGCTGAATGCGCCACCCGCTTTTTCCATGGAGTGGAACGTGGTGGCTTTGGATCCCGCCGAGCCGTCGCACATCCTGGCCAGCAACAACTGGAACTCGACCCTGCTGGAAAGCCGCGACGCCAGCACGAGTTGGCAGCAGGTGAGCCAGCCGGCCGGCCACAACATGGGCTGGCTGGCCATCGCCTTTGCCCCGTCCGACCCCCAGATTGTCTACGCCGGCACATCGGCCTTTTTCTCGGCCGGATCGATGGACAACCGGATGCCCGCGGCCGGGGTGTACGTCTCGCACAATGGCGGGGCATCCTGGCAGGAGGCCAACGACGCGGCTTCACAAGACGCCAACGTCGCCGCGCTGCTGGTGGATCCACACAATGCACAACTGGCCTTTGCAGCTACCGGTAACCACGGCCTGCTCAAAACAACAAATGGTGGCACGAACTGGTCGGCCGTCAACCAGGGCCTGCCGGACAACCCGTCGGTTCTCTCGGTAGCCATGCACCCGGCCGAGCCGGAGGTGGTCTTTGCCGGCCTGGCCTTTGGCGGGCTCTATCGGAGCGCGGATGGCGGCGCGAGCTGGCAACCCTCGGCCGCCGGGCTCCCGCCGGAAGCATTCGTCTCGGACATCCTGTTCGTCCCGGCCGACCCGCAGGTGATCTTTATCGCCGACCGCATGAGCGGCGTGTACCGCTCTGAGGATGGCGGCGCTAGCTGGCAGCCACTCAGCAGCGGCTTGCGGACCCGAACCGTGAACGCGCTGGCGATCACAGCCGACGGCCGGCATCTGTATGCCGGCACTGAAGGTGAGGGGGTCTTTCGGCTGGACCTGGCCGGCGAACCGCCGCCCATTCCGGCCCTCATGCCGGCCGCAGCGCCGGCCGCCAGCGCCACGCCCCGGCCGACCCAACCCACGGCCATCCCTTCGCCACAACCCGTGAACGAGACACCGGAACCCGAACCTACCGCCGCACCGACTGCCCGGTCGGGCGGCCCCTGCGGCGGCGCAATAATCCTGCCACTGGCGCTGATTCCGCTGACCGCGCTCGGCCGGCGGCGACGATGATGTCATGGGCCGGCCGTAGCCGGCACCCATGCGCCCGCCGGGCTGAAAGCGAGAACCGATTGATTACAAGTGCGTGAAAGGAAACAGCATTGAACACCAAGGTTGGTTTCTGGATCATTGTGCCTCTGGCGCTTTTCTGCTTTGCGCCACTGCCGATTGCTCCAACCCAGGCCCAGTCAGTCGTCTTTACCGAAACCTTTGACGACCCTGACTTGCCTGGCTGGGAACGATCCCCCAACGCAAGGAGCGTGGATGGCCAACTGGTTATCGAAGGTAGTGGTTACGCCCTCCATGGCGGGTCGTGGGCGGAGGCCGCTATCACAGTTCGATTGCGAAGGGAGGGCCCCGGTTCCGTCGCACTCCACTACCATGCAAGCGATGCTGGAAGCTACGTCGTCCAGTTCAGCGACAAAGGCGTACACCTTTTGCTGAACCAGGAGGGTCAGACAATCGAGTTCGCTTTGAATCCAGTCCGCGGGCTTGAGGGGGAGTGGAATCAACTTGCGGTTGTGCTGACAGGGGATACCCACACAATCCTCCTGAACAACGAACTCGTATTGGAAGAAATACCTCCGGGGTTGCTTCCACCCGGGGGGCTATTGCTCGTAGCTGAGGGTGAGGTGATCGTCTATTTTGATGACCTGATTGTGGAGGCAGGCAAAAACCAGGCTCCAACTGAAGAACCCACGCCGACCCAGGAGCCGGAGGAGCACCTCCAGCTTTCAGAGTTGACCTGGGTCCGGTTGGGCGGCCCACCCGGAGGTCTTGGCTACGATATCCGCTACAACTTTGACGATCCCAACACCTGGTACGTCACAGACGACGGCGGGGGAGTGCACATCAGCCGCGACAACGGTCTGAACTGGCAGCAGAGCAACGCGGGCATCAGCGCGGTCAGCGGACCGGCCGGCGACGGCATTCCGGTCTTTTCGTTAACGGTCGACCAGCACGATCCCCAAACCATCTGGATTGGCACAACCAGCGGGCAGATTTACAAATCTATCGACGGTGGGCTGACCTGGGTGGAGAAAGACCAGGGCATAGTGCGTGACGCGGACGTCCTCATCAAATTCCGCGGCTTCACAGTCGACCCGCGCACTTCGGACATTGTTTACGCTATGGCGGAATTGATTCTGCAGCGCGAGGGCATTGTGGGCTCGAATACCGGCGGCGTGGTGTACCGCACCGCGGACGGCGGCGAGAACTGGACCCGCATCTGGGATGAAGGCATCCCCTCCAGCCTGGCGCGCTACCTGTGGATCGATCCGCGCGACCCGGACGTGCTCTACGTCTCGACTGGCATCTTTGACGCCAGCGCCATCGGCGAAGGCGACCCAGAGACCGACCCCGATCCTTTTGGCGGATTGGGGGTGCTCAAATCCACCGACGGCGGGGCAACCTGGCGCACCCTGGGCAAGGCAAACGGGCTGAACTTTCTGTATATCGGCAGCCTGTACATGCACCCGGACGAACCGGATGTGCTGCTGGCCTCGGCCGGGCGACTGGTGCCCGAGCTGGCGGCCCAATCGATGAAGCAGCAGGGCCACACCCCGCTTGGCATCTATCGCACCCAAGACGGCGGCGAAACCTGGGTACAGGTCCTGGAACCCGAAGGAGAGACCTTGATCCAGGTCTTTACCACGGTGGAGATGTGCCCCTCCGACCCGAACATCGCTTATGCCGGCAGTGATTTTGCAGTCTATCGTAGCCAGGATGCCGGGCTGACCTGGACCCTGATGTCGGGCGGGCCGGAAGGTTGGGGGCCCATAGGCATCCGGGCCGGGATTCCAATCGACTTTCAGTGCGACCCGCGCGACACCGACCGCCTGTTTGCCAATAACTACCAGGGCGGAAACTTTCTCAGCGAGGACGGCGGCCGGACCTGGCTCAACGTCAGTACGGGTTATTCAGGCGCCCAGATGGTCGGCGTGGCCGTCGATCCCCACGACGCCGCGCGCGTGTACGCCTCCGGCCGCAGCGGCGGCTGGCACAGCCTGGACGGCGGAGCGATTTGGGACGGGATTCACAACCCGGAAGAATCAGGGTCTCTCGGTGGTACGGAATGCGGCAGCATCGCCGTTGACCCCAGCCAGGAGGGGCATGTACTGCTGGCTTGCCTGTCCGGTTTCTTCGAGCGGGACGCGCAGGCCAATCGCTGGGAACGCAGGGCGACGCCCCCGGACTTTCACCCTGGAACGAGCGAGATCGAATTCGCACCCTCCGATCCGCGTGTGGTCTATGTCACTTCTGCCAGTCACAACACGATGGTGCATGCCGACGCCTATGAGGACGGCCGGGGCATCCTGGCTTCGCAGGACGGCGGTACGACCTGGGTGGCGATCACGGGGGAGCAGTTCAGGGATGCGATCCTGACGGACATCTCGGTCGACCCCCAGGATGCCAGAGCGCTCTATGTTGCCGCGCAGACCGGCCTGTTCAAGACCACGGATGGCGGGGCCAACTGGACGGCCGTCTCCAGCCTGATGCCGGGTCAGCCGGTGCGCACGGTGGCCGTCAGCCCGGCCGATTCCAGGCGCGTGCTGGCGGGCGTCCAGGATCGCGGGCTGTTCCTGAGCGAGGATGGAGGCGGGAGCTGGCGGCAGGTGACGGCCGGATTGGAGCCCAACGGCATCCATCGCGACATCGTCTTTGACCTGACAGACCCGCAGGTCGTCTACCTGGCGGACATCCTGAGTGGAGTCTACCGCTCGAGCGATGGTGGTGAAACCTGGGCCAGGCTGACGCAGGGGCTGACCAACCGCGCCGTGACCACGCTCTCGCTCTCCGCGGACGGCATGCACCTCTACGCCGGGACGAGCGGCGGGGGCGTTTTCAGATTGGACTTGAACGGCCAGCCGCCTGTGCCCGGATCACAACCAACACCGGAGCCCTCTCAGTCACAACCCACACCCGAACTCTCCCAAACACAACCTGCACCCGAACCCTCTCCACCACAGTCTGCGCCCGAAACGCCAGCCGAAACTGAAAAACCTTCGGCCACACCCGGCCCCGGTGACTTTCCCTGTGGAGGCGCGCTGGTGATGCCTGTGATGATCGCCGGCCTGGCGTGGTTTGCACAGAGGAAAAAACAAGGTGTTTAAAACGTCCAAAATCATCTGGTGGAGTCTGCTAACGACGTGTTTGCTGGTTTCGTGCGGACGCAAAACGCCTGCTCAGCCCTCCGCCAGCATCTCTGGCGTTGTCCTAGATGGGGCCGTGCCGGTCCCCGGCGCGGCCGTGCGAGTCAAAACAACCAACCTTTCTACCGTCACGGATGCAGACGGTCGTTTCACGCTGATAGGGTTGGATGAGGACGAACTCGTCAAGATAACGGCTTGGGCATCCGGTTACTACATCGTTGGCCTTGAAAAAGTTAAACCCGGGACGCGAGATGCTGTAATCAACCTGCATGCACACCATACTTCGGACAACCCGGACTATGCCTGGCTGCCAACTGCTAACCATGCTGGCGAAGGCGAAAACCAGGGCTGTGCGGAGTGTCACAGCCGCGAAGGCGCAGAGCTGGCTTTTGCGCTCCCGGTGGACGAATGGTTGCTAGACGCACATGCACAAGCGGCCGTCAACCCGCGCTTCCTGACGATGTACACAGGCCAGGATATGGACGGGAATTCAAGCCCGCAGACCCGCTATGGATTCAGCCGCGATTACGGCCGCTTTCCGCTTCGACCAGACCCAAACCAGCCTTACTATGGACCTGGTTACAAACTGGATTTTCCCGAAACGGCTGGGAACTGCGCTGCCTGTCACACGCCGCTTGCAGCCGTGAATACCCCCTATGGGGTTGACCCGACCCAGCTTGATGGCGTAGTTACCGAAGGAGTATCCTGCGATTTTTGCCACAAGGTCTGGGATGTGCGCCTGAACTCGGACACGGGTCTGCCCTACCCCAATATGCCAGGTGTGCTGTCCTTTGAATTCCGCCGCCCTCCCAACGGGCACCAATTCTTTGCCGGGCCGCTCGATGATGTGGCCCCGGGCGAAGACACGTACTCACCTTTACAGCAACAGAGCCAGTACTGCGCGCCCTGTCATTTTGGCATCTTTTGGGACACGGTGGTCTACAACTCGTTTGGCGAGTGGCTCGCAAGTCCCTACAGCGACCCCGAGACGGGCCGGACTTGCCAGGATTGCCACATGCCGCCAACTGGCGCGACGCATTTTGCCCTCCCGGGGCAGGGCGGCGAAGCGCGCGACCCGAACACCATCTTTAGCCACCGCATGCCGGGCGCATCGGATGAAACCTTGCTGCAAAACGCGGTCACCCTGACCGCCACCGTCCGGCCAGAGGGCGGCCAACTGCAGGTCGAGGTGGCGATCACCAACGACCAGACCGGTCACCACGTCCCAACCGACTCGCCGCTGCGCCACCTGATCCTGCTGCTGGAGGCGGCCGGCCAGGCCGGTCAGCCGCTCGCGCAACTGGATGGCCCGACCGTACCCGAGTGGGGCGGCTCGCAGGCAGGTCGGCCGGGCAAAGCGTTTGCGCTGCTGCTGGAAGAGCTGTGGACGGGGGTCTCGCCGACCGGCGCGTACTGGAACCCCACTCGGATGGTGATCGACAACCGCATTCCCGCGTTGTCAACCGACCGCAGCCGTTACGCCTTTGTCCTGCCGGCCGATGGCCAGGCCACCGTGCGCGTCACGCTGCTCTTCCGCCGCGCATTCCAGGCGCTGATGGACCAGAAGGGCTGGGACGTGCCGGATATCGTCATGGAACAGCAAACATTAACTATTCCGTAGGGAACTGGGGTTCGCGCCACCCTGGTTAGAGTTCAACTGCCAACGGATGGGTCGCCGCCATGAACAGGTTGGGGGCTTCAATCGTCTGGCCCGAGGTATCCTGTACCAGCACCCGCGACCACAGATTCCCAACCAACTGTCCATCAACCCACACCCCGCCGCCCGAATCGCCCGGGACAACCCCCTCGCCATTCACACTGCGCAGAATCAACACAGGCGAACCACCAGCCCCGCCCTCGACCGATTCGACCGTCGCTGCCAGGATGGCAACCTGGTTTTCGTGCTGCGGATCATGGTAGGTCACAAGAACCTGATCGCCTGGCCCAACCTTCCGGCCGTCGCCCAGTTCGGCGGTGGTGACGGTTGTGTGGGTCTGCTCGCTCCTGGCCGACAACTCATCCGGAATCAGCCCACCGGGCACCGCCAACACCGTGGTGCCGCCATCCCGATGGTGGATCAGGGAGCGAAAGGCCTCTCCACCCAGCTCCAGCAGCAGCCCGTTCCCGGCATCCAAAAAGCGAACCATCGTCGCCCACTCCAGCATCTCTCCCCAGTGATCGTGGGTAATCATCAGGTTCCGGCCGGCGTGTGACACCAGCGTGCCCATTCCCCGCGCCATCAGCAGCCGCGAGGGGTTGGAGGGATTGCGGGCCAGCATCTGGATCGAAACGGTCACGTCGAGGATATCCCGTGCAACCGACACCTCAATCTCGGCCACCTGCACCTCGGTGCCGGCCGCCAGCGCCGGGCCAATCACCAGCGATGCTGCTGCAATTCCCATCACCCCTACCAAGACCAGTCCCTTCAACATGTCGTTCCTCCTGCGTTCCGTTGGCTTCCAATTGATTCGCCAACAGATTAGCATTCAGGCCTCGGCCGAATCTCGGCCTAGTCTCAGGGGAGCGACGGGGAGTCTCAGGATAGTCTCAGGAATGACAACTGCCTCGGCAGTTGGGCGAAAAGCGGGAATTGAAATTCGGAGCAAATGGCCTTATAATGAGCTTGGCTCTTGCACTGCGGCAGGAGCGCTGCTGCAGTTATGGGTCGCGCCGGAGGTAAAAAGATGGCTTGCCTGAACATCGCCTTGCTGGGCACGTTTCAAGCTACCCTGGATGGAGAGCCAATCACCACCTTTGAATCCGACAAGGTGCGAGCCCTGCTTGCCTACCTGTTGGTAGAAGCCGACCGGCCGCACCGCCGCGAATCGCTCATTGGCCTGCTGTGGCCCGACTGGCCCGAGCGCAGCGCTCGCGGGAACCTGAGCCAGGCGCTTTACAACCTGCGCTCGGCCATCGGCGACCGGGAAGCCGACCCTCCATTCCTGACCATCACCCAGCAGGCCATCCAGTTCAACCGGGACAGCGACCATTGGTTGGACGTGGCGACATTTGACCGGTTGCTGACCGACTGCGGGGCGCATGACCATCCCCACCCGGCCGCCTGCGACCCGTGCCTGGCGCGGCTGGAGAAGGCGGTGGCGCTGTACCAGGGAGAATTCTTAGCCGGATTCTCTTTGCCCGACAGCGCCCCCTTTGAAGAATGGGCTCTGGTAACCCGGGAGCACCTGCACCGCTGGGTGCTGGAGGCGCTCCACTCGCTGGCCAACTGTCACGAGGCCCACGGCGACATGGAGCGGGCGGTCGGGCAGGCCCGGCGAGCGGTGGAGTTGGACCCCTGCTGGGAAACCGGCCAGCGCGGGATGATCCGGCTGCTGGCCCTAAGCGGGCAGACAAGCGCGGCCCTGGCGCAGTACGAGACCTTGCGCCGGGTGCTGGAGCAAGAGTTGAGGGTAGCGCCGTCAGAGGAAACCCGGGAACTCTACCAACTCCTGCTCAAGGGCGGGCGGCCGGCGGCCATCCCGCCCGCCGCGGCCATCTCGGAGCGCAAACCCCGGCCGGTGGGCGCCTGCCCGTACCGTGGGCTGGTCGCCTTTCGCGAGGCTGACGCCCCCTTCTTTTTCGGACGTGAGGAATTCGTCGGCCGGCTGGCCGAAACGATGCAAACACAGTCAATGGTAGCGGTGATCGTCGGACCATCGGGGTCTGGCAAATCGTCGGTGATCTTTGCCGGGCTGCTGCCGCGATTGCGGGATGAAAAGGGGTGGCTCATCGCCCACTTTCGCCCCAGCAGTCAACCCTTCCAGGCTGCGGCGGCCGCACTGCTTCCCCTGCTGCTGACAGGGCCGGGAGAGGTCGACCGGCTGGTTGAGAGTTCCAAACTGGCAGACGCACTGAACGAGGGAAGCGTCTCCCTTTTTCAGGTCGTCACACGGGCTTTGGAAAAACAACCCGACGCAGAGCGGCTGCTGCTGGTGGTGGACCAGTTCGAGGAGCTGTACACCCTCTACCTGGACCGAGAGGGGCAGCGGCGTTTCCTGGATAAACTACTGGCGGCCGTCGCGGCGGCAGACGAGCAACGCCACTCACCACTCGTCCTGCTGCTGACGCTGCGGGCCGATTTTATGGGGCAGGCGCTGGCCCACCGGCCGTTTGCCGACGCGCTACAGGAAGCGTCGTTGATCATGGGGCCGATGACGCGCGAGGAGTTGCGGGCGGCGATTGAACGGCCGGCCGAAAAGCAGGGGGCGGCTTTCGAGGAGGGGTTGGTCGAGCGCATCATGGATGACGTGGGGGAAGACCCGGGCAACCTGCCCCTGCTCGAGTTTGCGCTGACGTTGTTGTGGGAGGCGCATAGCTACGGCTGGCTGACCCACGCTGCCTATGAGAGCATCGGCCGGGTGAGCGGCGCGCTGGCTCGCTATGCAGACCAGGTTTGCCATGGACTGGCGGAGAACGAGCGCCAGGGGGCGCGGCGGGTGTTTGTACAATTGGTGCGGCCGGGGGAGGGGACCGAGGATACGCGTCGGGTGGCGACCCGCGCCGAGCTGGGCGAGCGGAACTGGGAGTTGGTGCAGCACCTGGCGGACCGGCGGTTGGTGGTGACCGGGCGGGACCCGGGCAGCGGAGTCGAAACGGTCGAGGTGGTGCACGAGGCACTGATCCAGGGATGGGGGCAACTGCGGGAGTGGCTGGGGGCAGACCGCGCCTTCCGGACCTGGCAGGAGCGGCTACGGGCGGCGCTGCGAGCCTGGGAAGCGTGTGATCAAGACGCAGGCGCATTGCTGCGGGGCGCGCCACTGGCAGAGGCAGAGGGCTGGCAGGCAGAGCGCGAGGACGAGTTGAGCGCGGCCGAAATCGGGTTTATCCAGGCCAGCTCGGCCGAGCGGGAGGCGCTGCAGGCCGAGAAAGAAGCCCGCCAGCAACGCGAGCTTGAGACAGCCCACCAACTGGCGCAGGCCGAGAAGCAACGGGCCGAAGAGCAAAGCCGCGCAGCCCGGCAGTTGCGGCATCGGGCAGCCGGTTTGCTCGTTGCGTTGGTGGTTGCCACCACACTGGCTATTGCGGCGCTGCTGTTCTGGCAGCAGTCCAGTCGGAACGCAACCCTGGCCAATAACAGTGCTGCTACGGCCGAGGCCGAGCAACGGCGGGCTGAAGAGGCCTCCGACGCCCGCGCCACCCAGCAGGCGGTCGCCGAGGAGCAGGCGAGACTGGCATTCTCGCGCGAGCTGGCGGCCGCCGCCCTGAATAGCCTGGACGAGGATCAGGAGCGGGCCGTGTTGTTAGCCATCCAAGCCCTGAACCAGGCTCGCACGCAAGAGGCTGAGGAAGCGTTCCATCGCGCGGTGCAGGGTTTTCGCCTGCTGCGCACCCTGCAAGCGCCCGGCAAGTCGCCCTTTGTGGCCGCCAGCCCAGACGGCCGGCTCCTGGTGGCATCCGGTGAGACCGGGGCTACTATGTGGGACGTAACCACCGGCGAGGTATTGTACAACTGGGACGTCGGCCACTATATCAACCGGGCCGCCTTTAACTTGGATGGAAAGCTCCTGCTCCTGCCCAACGAGGGCACCAGCACGGACAACCTGCAAGGGGGACAGGCACCCGGCACCGTCACTATTGTGGATGCCGCCACCGGGACGGAACTACTGACCTTTCAGGCGCACGACCAAGACTGGGTGCAGACCGTGGCCATCAGCCCAGACGGAACCCTGTTTGCCACCGGCGGCGGCGACGGCCGAATCCGGGTCTGGGACCTGGCCGCCACGTTGGCCGCCGGCGTAGGCCAGGAACAACTGTCCATCCTGGTGGCCGGCACTCCCCCCTGGAAGGTCGAGTTCAGCCCCGATGGAACCCGGCTCGCTGCCGACTATGACGATAACACTGTGCGGCTCTGGGACATCCAGACCGGCCGGCAGGTGTGGCAGGTGAACTCGGCCCTTGGCGGGGTCGCCTTTTCCGCCGATGGATCCCGGCTCGTAATCAGCGGGGACCCCGGGATGCTGGACGTGCTCGACAGCCGCAGCGGGCAGCGCCTGTCCCGCACCCTGGCGCATGCGGCCAACGTCCAGTCGGTGCAGTTCAGCCCGGACGGCGCCCACCTGGCGTCGGCCAGCAACGACGGCACGGTCAAGGTCTGGACGCTGGATGAGGACGCGCTCAGCCTGAAATTCACCCTGGCCGGGCACCAAGATACAACGTATAGCGTCGCTTTTAGCCCGGACGGCGAGCGCCTGATCTCGGGCAGCAACGACGGCACCGTCCGCGTGTGGGACATTTCGCCGGACGGCAGCATCGAACCGGTCCTGTACCCCCATCAGGCGGTGGTCCAAAGCCTTGCCTTTAGCCCGGATGGAAGCCAGATTGCCACCGCCGGGTTCGACGGCGTGGTGATCATCTCCGAGCCGGCCAGCGGCCAGGTGCTGTGGGTCCTGCCGGCCAGCGACCGGCTTTGGCAGGTTGCCTACAGCCCGGACGGCGCGCTGCTGGCGGCCGCGGCCAGCGATGCGACAATAACGGTCTGGGAAGCGAAAACCGGCCGACAACTGGCCCATTGGGCCGGCCATACGCGGGCCAATGAGACGGCTTACCTGGCGGGTGCTCAGGCGGCCGCCTTCAGCCCCGATGGCCGGCAGTTGGCCACCGCCGCGCAGGACGGCAGCATCCGGGTCTGGGACGCGGCCGCCCTGCGGGCCGGGGATCCAGCTATCGGCGACGAGCTGTTTACCCTGGAAGAGCCGACGGGCAAGTTCGTCTACACGGTCGTGTATAGCCCAGACGGGCGCTGGATCGCGGCCGGTGTCAACTACTCGGATGGCCCGTATGTCTATCGCGAAGCGGTCATCAAGGTCTGGCAGGCCGCGACCGGTGAACTACAGTGGACATTCGGCCGCCAGCCCAGCGTCGCCTACCTGGGCGTCGCCTTTAGCGCTGATAGCCAGCGTCTGGCCACCGGCAGCTTGAGTGGTCTCCTGATTGGGGGCGAGGCTTCCGTCTGGCTGCTGCCGGCCGATCCGGCCGGCGCCCCTCAGGAACTGTTCACCGTCCGGGCCACCAAGGACTTTGTCTCCCGGCTGAATTTCAGCCCCGACGGGACCGAGCTAGCGGTGCCTGGCTCCAATGTCATGGCCATCTATGACGCCGGCAGCGGTGAGTTGGTCAGAACCCTGTTCCACCCGGCCGCCGTGATGGAGGCGGTCTACAGTCCGGACGGCGAGCGACTGGCCACGGCCGGCTTTGACGGCTTTGGCCGGCTCTTTTTCCTGGACCTGGACGAATTGTTGGCACTGGCCCAATCCCGACTGACCCGCGCCCTGACGCCGGAAGAATGCCAGAAATACCTCCATCAAGACAGGTGCCCGTGATGCCTGGCAGCACCCGACACATGATGGTGCCACCCCCTCACCGTTTTTCGCCCCAGGTCCAGTCGATGAAGAACACCCCGCCCGCCCAGACCACCAGCGGCCACAGGGCACGCCGCAAACCGTGCGGCCGGAGGCCGTAGAGCAGTTGGGCGCCCATAACCCGGCGGCGCAGGTAGCGGCCGATCCGGTGGCCCATCACCCGCTGGCGATAGTCGGCAAAAGAAAAGTCGTCCCGCGCAAAGGCATCGGCCAGCGCCCCGGCCGCCACCTCCCCGTAGCCCAGCGCAAAGCTGATCCCCTCGCCCACCACCGGGTCGGTCCCGGCCGCGTCCCCCACCAGCACAACGTGGGGAGCGGCAAAGGTTGCCCGGGGGTGAAACCAGCGCAGCGGGTGTCCCTCCAGCCGGTAGCCATCGGCCGGGTAGTTGTGCTTCGCCAGCCCCTCGTCCAGCGCGTCTGGCAGCCGCCCCAACGGCCGGTCGGGAAAGATCCGGCTGTCGTACACCCCCCAGGTGCGCATCGCGTCCCCGGCCGACGGGGTGGGAAAATCCCACACGTACCCCTGCACACCATCGACGATCCACGAAAAATCAAACAGCGCCCGGCCGGCAGGATTGGACTGCGGCACGGCCGGCACCCGAATTTCCAGTAGCCGTGCCACTCCCTGCGCCCGCTCGCCTGCGGCCACGGCGCGGCGCACCACTCCCCTGGACCCATCCGCGCCCACCACTACACGGGCGCTGAACTCGCCTTGATCGGTGAGCACCAGCACCCGGCCGTCGCGCACCCGCACCTCCCGCACCCGCACCCCCTCCCGCAGGGCCAGACCGCGCTCACGGGCCGCACCTGCCAACCAGGCATCAAACTGCTCGCGCCGGACGGTCCGGAACACAACCGGCTTGCGCCGTTTGACGATGCGCCGGCCCTGAAACTGCATCACCATCTCGTACACCGGCACGGTGGGAATGCTGCTGGCCAGGTCCAGCCCCAGCTCGCGCAGGCAGGCCTCGGCCCCTGGTAGCACCCCGCCGCCGCACAGTTTGGGGCGGGGATGATGCTCCTTTTCCAGGATCAGCGTCTTGGCTGCCAGTTCTGGCGCTATCTGCGCCAGGTGCAGGCCGGTGGACAACCCGGCCGGGCCCGCGCCGACGATGATGACCTCGTGTTCCAACCTTTGCTCCCGCCTCATATCCGAAAAGGTATCCTCAGTCGCCGCAGCAAAATGGCCAGCGGGCCGGCGTTGATCCGGCCGGGCGTCGCCCCGTCGCCGGATTGGTTCCCGTACACGTCGTAACTGACGATTGCGGCCAGCGGCTTGCGCGGCGTGGGCGGCGGCTCCTCGGCCGGAAAGCCCAGCGTCAGCAGGCCGATCACGTCCCACCCCTCCGGCAGCTTGAGGATATCCCCAATCGCCTTGCGATCCACCCCGCCCAGCCAGCAGGTGCCCAGCCCCAGCGCGTGGGCCTGCAGCATCATCTGCCCGCCCGCCAGGCCAATGTCCTCGTGCAAAAACTGGCGGTAGACCCGGTTCCTGGCGTCGCCACAGAGGACGACGAGGACCGGGGCCTCTTCCACGTGCGCCCAGCGGAGAAAGTAGTAGGCGGCGTGTTGCGCCACCTCGCGCCGCACCGCCTCGTCCCGCACCACCACAAAGTGCCACGGCTGGCGGTTGCTGGCCGACGGCGCCAGCCGGCCGGCTTCCAGTATCTGCTCCAACAGCTCTTCCGGCACCGGGTCCGGCCGGTAGCGGCGGATGCTGCGCCGCCCCTTGAGCAAGTTCAACAGTCGTTCTGGAGAGGAAATCTGTCCGGTCATGTGTCACCCTTTCTGCCAACGACAAGCCGAATGCTGTTGCCGGCACCAAACTCGTGTTGATGGACGACCTCCAGCCCGGCTGCTTCCATCAAGGCGGCCTCGTCACGTAGCAAGTCGCCGCCCAGCTCCCATAATCGCGCCAGCCCCCGGCCGATAGGGTTGCCATCGGCCGGATAGCCGGCATCCACCAGCGCCAGCACCCCGCCCGGCCGGAGCACCCGCGCCATCTCCCGCACCGCGCCGGGCCCGTCGGGGATGGAGCTGAGGGCAAAGGTCAACGTCACCGCATCCAGGCTTTCGCCGGCAAAAGGGAGTTGGGTCGCATCGCCGCGCGTCAGGCGAGCCGGCCGGCCGGCTTGGGCCAGACGGCGTTTGGCCTGCCGCAGCATCCCGGCCGAGAGGTCCAGCCCGGCCGCAAACGGCTTCCGCTCCGCGATTTGCGCCAGCAGCACCCCCGGCCCCGGCCCAATCTCCAGCACCCGGCCACCCGCGGGCAGCCAAGGCAGCACGGCCTCTGTGTAGCGCCGCCACATCGGCAGCAGCGCCTGCCCGGCAGCGTACACCGGCGCCAGCCAATCGTAGAAGGCGTTCAGGTTAAACAGCCGGCTCATGGTCTTCCATGCGATCCGCAGCTCCTGCCCCACACGAGTCCCGCTCCAAGACGCCGGTCAGGCACCCAATACCACCGGCCGCTTTCAATAGTTCGTCCACGGCCACCGTCACGCAGGCAATGCCGGCGGCCTCGAAAAAGCGCTGCGTGGCGGCAAAGCCGGCCGGCATCAGCACCCGCCGCGGCCCCAGGGTGACAAAGTTGAGCGCCGCCCGCCGCCCGTCGCCGGGCACATCCGGCACAAACAGCACCCGGTAGCCACGCCCCCGCAACGCCTCCACGGCCGCGTATGGCACCCGGCCGGGACAGGCAATCGCCAGGTCCCGGTCCGCAAAGCGGAGCGTGCCCATCAGATGCATCGCGCCAAAGGGCAGCCCCACCGGGACCACCACAACACCCATCTCGGCCAGCAGGCTCGCCACCTGGCTCGCGCCCTCGGCGTTGGTCCGCAGGCCAGTAGTCAGGAGCACGGTTTCCGCATCCAACCAGGCGGCATCCGCGCCTTCAAACACTCCCCGGCCGCGCACGCTGCGCAGGATGGGCACCCCCAGGTCGGCCAGCCGCCGCGCCACCCAACGCTCCTCGCCGGCGCGCACGGTGGAGGCCGGCCGGGCCAGCACCACCCCCTCCGGCGTGGCAAACATCAGGTCGGCCACAAACATCAGGTTGGGCGGGGCGCTGCCGGCCGGCGGGTCCAGATAGTGCACCTCCACCCCGGCATCGCGGTAGGCCTGGGCCAGCGCGTCGTGCTGGGCAATTGCCCGACCCACATCGAGCGGCTCTAGCATCTGGGCTGCCTGCGGATCGGCCGAAGCGCCCAACTCCGCCCCCGGCCGGTGGAGCAGCACCGCCATGAGCGTCGCCCATTCGCTGTTCACCCCGCACACGCCCCACAGCCGGCCGATCTCTTCTCGCAGGGAGGCCGTGCGTGGCGACCAGCCAGGCCCGCCGTAGGCGGCCGCCTCATGCAGGCTACCAGCGCTCATAACGGACCAGGTCATCCAGCGATTTGCGGGTCTTGCTCCCCAGCTCGTCGGCCGGGTAGCCCAGCGGCGTAAAGGCAATCGGCTCGACATCGGCCGGCAGCCCCAGCACCTGGCGGGCAGCCTGCGGGTTAAAGGCTGCAATCCAGCAGGTGCCCAGCCCCAGGTCGGCCGCTTGCAGGATCAGATGGTCCATCGCAATGGTCACATCCACGTCGTTATAATTCTTGCCGTCCATCCGCACCCAATTCTCGACGGGCACGCCCACGGCCGCAATCACCAGCGGGGCCTGCGTGAACCACCTGCGGCCGTAAATCTGCCGCAGTTCTTCCTCGCGGCCGGCGGTTTTGACCACGATGATGCGGAACGGCTGCCGGTTGGCGGCCGTGGGGGCCAGTTGCGCCGCTTCCAGCACCTTTTGCAGCTTGTCATCCTCCACCGGGTCGGGCTTGTAAGCCCGCACGCTGTACCGCTTTCTAACCAGTTCTGCGAAATCCATGTCGCCTCCTTGTCTTTCGATGTCAATTGGGTTAAACTATACCCAATCTTGAAACAGGTGTCTAGTGATGAACCGCTTGCTTGCCAACACGCTTGTCAACGCACTCCTCAACCAGAGGAGGCGTTACCGCTTGGGAGCATGATGGCAGCTCGCTAGATCGCCACGTTGGTCGTCGGAAGCCTTCCCAAGCCGGAAGGCTTTTTTGTTTTTAGCAAAGGAGTGTGCACCATGGGGCTTGTCAGCATGACCGAATCAGTTTATTCGTAGCCGGCACCGGCCGGAAGTTCCCTCTCTGGTTGGGCCGGGCAATTCAGCTATCATGGAGAGGAGAACGATGAGCACTGACGAATACAATCCACAGGCCATTGAACGCAAATGGCAAGCGCGGTGGGCCGAGAGCGGCATTTACCGCACGCCAGAGCCGAACGGCCGGCGTACCTTTTACTGCCTGGAGTTCTTTCCCTATCCCTCCGGGGACGGGCTGAGCGTGGGCCACGGCCGCAACTATGTACCCACCGACGTCATCAGCCGGTACCGCCGGATGCTGGGCGACGCGGTGCTGCACCCAATGGGCTGGGACGCTTTTGGCCTGCCGGCCGAGAACGAAGCGATCCGCAAAGGCATCCATCCGCGGGAAACCACCCGCCGCTACGCGGCCAACTATCGCCGGCAGATGACACTGATTGGCTGCTCCTACGACTGGGAGCGAGAGATCAACTCCAGCCATCCCGACTTTTACCGCTGGACCCAGTGGATCTTTTTGCTGCTGTACCGCAATGGGCTGGCCTACCGGGCAGTGGGCAAACAGTGGTGGTGCCCCGGCTGCAGAACGGTGCTGGCGGACGAGCAGGTCGAATCGGGCGGGGTGTGCTGGCGCGGCCACAGCGGGGTCCACAAGCGGGACCTGGAGCAGTGGTTCTTCCGCATCACCACCTATGCAGACGAACTACTGGCGGAGCTGGACAAGCTGGACTGGCCGGAGCACATCCTGGCGATGCAGCGCAACTGGATCGGCCGGAGCGAAGGCGTGGAGTTTGAGATGCCGGTGGCGGAGCTCGAGGCGCGCTTTACCGTGTTCACCACCCGGCCGGACACCCTCTGCGGCATGACCTTTGCCGTGCTGGCCCCGGAGCATCCGCTGGTGGCCCAGATCACCGCCCCGGAGCATCGATCCCGGGTGGAGCACTACTGCCGGGAAGCGAAAGCGCGCAGCGAGGTGGAGCGCTTGAGCGCCGGCCGGGACGGCGTGTTCACCGGCGCCTACGCAATCAACCCGGCCAACGGCGAGCGCGTGCCCATCTACGTGGCCGATTACGTGCTGACCAGCTATGGTGGCGGGGCGATTATGGCGGTGCCGGCCCACGACGCGCGCGATTACGAGTTTGCCCAACGGCATACGATTCCCACGCCGGTGGTCATCACCCCACCAGACGGAGCAATGATTTGCCCATACACAGAGCCGGGCGTGATGGTCAATTCCGGCCGGTGGGATGGCCTACCCTCGCAAGTGGCCGCGGAACAGATTGCCGACTGGCTGGAGTCGGAGGGGATCGGCCGGCGGGTGGTGCAGTACCGCCTGCGCGACTGGCTGATCTCCCGCCAGCGCTATTGGGGCGCGCCCATTCCCATCATCTATTGCGCTGGGTGCGGCGTGGTGCCGGTGCCGGAATCCGACCTGCCGGTGCTGTTGCCGCACGTTGCAGCGTGGCAGCCGGCCGGGAACGGACGGTCGCCATTGGCCAACATCCCCGGCTTTGTGCGGACCGCGTGCCCGACGTGTGGGCGGCCGGCCCGGCGGGAGACGGACACGCTGGACGGCTTTGCCTGCTCCAGCTGGTACTTTCTGCGCTTTGTCAGCCCGCGCTACCAGGACGGCCCGTTCGACCCGGCCGCGCTGGCACAGTGGGGGCCGCCCGACCTGTATGTGGGCGGCGGCGAACATGCGGTGATGCACCTGTTGTACGCCCGCTTCTGGACCAAGGTGTTGGCCGACGCCGAGAGCCCCGGCCGGGTCCCCTTTCGCGAGCCGTTCCCGGTGCTGCGCAGCCAGGGGGTGATGCACGCCCGCGACCCGGAAACGGGCCAGGTGCGCCGCATGTCCAAATCGGCCGGCAACGTGGTGACGCCGGACAGCATGGCAGAGCAACACGGGGCAGACGCACTGCGCCTGTACCTGCTGTTCATGGCCCCGTTCGAAAACAACACCATCTGGGAAGAAGACGGCATCACCGGGGCCAAGCGATTCCTACAGCGGGTTTGGCGGCTGGCGGACGAACTGGGGGGCCTACCCGGCCCGGCCCAACCGCGCAACAGCGCGGATGAGCCCGCCACCAATCTGCCCCGCCGGTTACACCAGGCCATCCGCGAGGTGACCGGCAAGATCGAGGGGTTCCAGTTCAACACCGCCATCGCCGCGCTGATGACGCTGCTGAATGAGATGGAAGCACACCGGCGAAAACATGGGGCCACGGCCGAGCTGGCCAAGACCACCCGCCCATTTGTCCTGTTGCTGGCCCCCTTTGCGCCGCACATCGCAGAGGAGTTGTGGGAACGGCTGGGAGGCGACTATAGCATCCATCAGCAGCGCTGGCCGGACTGGAACCCGGCGCTGGCGGCGGACGAGGTTGTCACACTGGTGGTGCAGGTGGACGGTCGGGTGCGCGACCGGTTGACGGTGTCAACCGACATGGCCGAGGGCGACATCCGAAAGATGGCGCTGAGCAGCGAGAGAGTCGTTCGCCACCTGGCCGGCCGGGCAGTTGAGCAGGTGATTGTGGTTCCCGGCCGTGTCGTCAGCATCGTCACCCGGGACACCCATTAGGCAAAAAAAGAGCCCGGCTGCTGCGGCCGGGCTCTGCGCTATTCAATCGACTTGCGCAGTACCTCGTACACATGGATTGGCTGGCGGCGACCCTTGACCGCCATCCGGCCAATGTTGCAGGTTTCAAACGCGTCGCAGACGATCTGGTGAGTTGCCGGGCCAATAAACAGCCGGTTCGGCCGGGCCAGTGCCTGCAACTTGAAGGCCATGTTAACTGTGTCCCCCAGCACGGTAAACTCGATGCGCTCCCGGGTGCTCACATAGCCGGCCACCACCGGCCCGCTGTTGATCCCAATCCCCACGCGGACCGGGCTTTCCCGGCCCTCATAGCGGCTCTCGACCAATTCAAGAATCGCCAGACCAGTGCGGACAGCCCGCGCTTCGGCGTTGCCGCTGTCACCAGTCATGCCATACGTTGCCATCACGCCATCGCCCAGGTATTTGTCCAGCAGGCCCCCGTGGTCAAACACCAACTGGCTGACATCTTGATAGTAGCGCTTGAGCACCTCGCCAAAGCGGCGGGCCCCCAACTGTTCAGCCAGGCGGGTCGAATCGGCAATATCGGCAAACAGAACGGTCGCGTTCTCCTCATCCAGGCCTGGCAGCCGGCCGGTGCTCAGATAGTTCTGCACCAGGTATTCAACCCGCTCCGGCGCCATGTGGCGCTGCAACAACCGGCGCAGCCGCTGCTCTTGCCGCACCCGCTCAAACAGATCCAGCCGCTCCAGGGTCAGCGCGACCATGTGGCTGATGGCCTCCACTGACTGGGCATCGCTCTGGTTGAACGGCCGCTTCCCCAGGTCTGTTTTCACCAAATAGATCAGCGCCGTCACCTCATCCCCGCTGGTGACCGGCACGCACAAAACGGAATGGACGAGCAAGCCGGCCGCTGTGTCGCTCAACTCCCCGGCCGACACCACCTCCGGGTTGGGAACAAGCAGCGTGGCGCGCGACTGGATCACCTTGTTCGCAATGGTTCGTGAAAAGCCCAGGTCTCGCAGGCGGACAAACTGGTCGGCCAGGACTACCTCGCAGCGGTCCGCATCCATCGCAGAGCCCATCAATTCGGATACTTTTTTGAGCGCATCCTGAATGTCCAGCACGGTGTTTAATTGACGCGCGGTCTGATACATCAGGTTGGCGCGTTGATCCAGCGGCCGGCGCGCCAACTCGGACGTCACCAACCGATTACTGACAGCGGCCGGCGCGACCGGCAACACCGGCTGGTCCTGGTAGGCTAACCGGATTTCGTGCAGCCCAATCTGAACCAGATCATTGTCACGCAACGGGCACTTGACGTGTGCCACGATGGGCTGCAGCCCAACGTACGTCCCATTGACGCTACCCAAATCGCAGATATGGACAGTGTCCGCGTCGGGGTCAAAGTGGATCTCGGCGTGATTGCGGGAGACCGAGGTATCTGTGAGGACAATGTCATTGTCCAACCGACGGCCGATGGCGGTGATTCCGGGTTGCAAGGTGTGTGTGTGAGGCTGTTGTCCGTGGTAGTGTATGGTCAGAGTCCACATATTTTTCCCTAATACAGATGGTCGTTGCATTAACTGTGCCACCTGGCGACGCACCTACCTTATCCTACCGCCTAAGGTTCAATCGGCAAATGGGCTCTCGGTCCCATCATCCCGCTGCTAAAGAACTCTCGCCGGACCCAAGTCTGCCAGGAAAGGCAAGGCCGCCGGCATTGCACCAATAACCATGTGCTGGCGAACAGCTATTAGGACGCACCACCAGCTACAACCATACGTGTTCTTGGGCTTTTCTATGGGTTTGCGTTCCACACGGACCGATGGCGACAATTCGACCTGCTGGCTCTGCGGCCGCCGTTCGCGCCCGGGTGCTGCCTGCGCCACCTGCTTTCCCACGACTATTGAATGGGGTAGTTTAGCTGACCACGACCCGGCCGGCCAGCCGCGCCACCGTGCGACCCACCGCCCCATCACCCCCACCCTGGAATTCAATCGCAATCGCCCCCTGCGGGCAGACCTCCACACACCGGCCGCACCCCCGGCAGGCGTCGCTCACCACTGCCTGGCCGTCGAGCAGGTGGATGGCATCTGCAAAACAGATACCCTCGGTGCAAGTGCCGCAGCCCTGGCAACGACCGGTCACCGCTACCGTCACGCCCGGCATGCGGGTCACCTTGGCGCTGATGTGCGGGGCCACCGACGGCAGGATGCGCCACAGGCAGCAGCACGGGCAGCAATTGCAGATCGTCATCAGCCGGTCGCCCGGCCCCACCCCCAGCCAGAGGGTGTCCAGCTTGTTGCGGCCGACCAGATGGACCAGCCCGGCCTCGCGGCAGCGCGCCACGTGCGCCAACGCCTCAGCCTGGCTCACCGGCCGGCCCAACTCCGGGTTGATGCCGTCGGCCGCCTGCCCCAAAAAGAGGCAGCCCAACTCGATGGGATAGTCGTCGCACCCGCTGGCGTCCCGGCACAGGCAGTGGTTCATGATCCAGAGTGTGTTGGCCTGCCGGATAAAATGCTCCACCACCTGGGATGGCAGCACCATCTCCTCCGGCCGGTCCAGCGGCAGGCGAATCTGGATCACCCGGTCGCGGGGCAGGTAGAGAATGTCGTCGCCGTGAAAGAACCAACGGTCAGCCAGCGCGCCCAGCAGCGGCAGCCGGGTGGCGCGGGCCGCCAGAAAGCGGCCGGGGAAGGCCAGCTTGATGAGTTCCACCATCCAGCGCGGCCGGCTCACAACGGCAACCTGTGCCCGTTGGCGTTACACCTTGCTGCAATCGCGATCATTCCATCTACCTCCGTCCACCACTATCATGCCACGGGGCGGTGTTTTTGCCAAATCGCATCGACGCTGGGCATTTCACCGCTGGGAACCCCGAGTTCGCAGAGCTTTTTCTCAACCGACTGCCGCAGGCGCACAAAAAAAAAGCTCTCCCCAGAACCCAACGCCACCAAGGTCTGGGGAGAGCAGAGGAGGATTTGTCTGATTGATCAGCGCAGCATAGGGTCGGATGCCTGGAGTTGTTGGCAGGGCACCCGGCTCTGCGCCAGTTCGCCGTAGCGGGTTTCCAGGGCGCAGCCCCAGGCCACCAGTTGCGCACCGACTCGCGCCAGCAGCACCCGGTGGAGCGCCAGGGTATGTCCCTGGGCCAGTTGCTTTTGCCGGTGTTGCGCAGCTCGCCGTCGGAATTCATCCTGGTACTCTGCCTGCACTTGCACATCACGCATGGTTAACATTGTTCTTTCCTCCCCGGCGGCCGTGCCACCGGACTAGGTTTCCTTACTTTCCTTTTCCTTCGCCAGCCGGTCCAGCCCATCCTTGAGCTGACCCAGCAGCTTGACCAATTCGGCCGTCTCGCCCTTGCCCAGGCAGGCCCAGGGCGCATAATAGATGCGGTTGGTCTGGCCTTCCGCCTCCTGCCGCAGCGCTTTACCCTGCTCAGTGATCCGGTAGCCCCCGTCAGTCGCCTCAATCCAGCCCCGGCCGGCCAGTTCGGCCAGCGCCTGCTGGTACACCTCTTCGGAGTGCATCCGGAAGGGGAGCTTTTCGGCCAGCTCGGCGGCCGTGTGGGCCTCGTCGCGCCAGACAAAGGTCAACGCCTCCCAGACGTGCCCGACGACGCCGTACGGCCGCCAGGCAGCAATGTGGGCGTCGTCCCGGAAGCGGAGCAGGTCGGTGATGTACTGGTCGGCCAGCACCGTGCCGGCTGCTCCTTTTCCGGGGTCGGTCCAGCGGCTGGAGATCAGCGCCGGCTTCTCGGCCGGCTCGGCGGCCGACCGGGTGGATTCCACCAGCCGCCACAGCAGGCTGTTGAGCCTGGTCATCTCGGCGGCCGGCAGGGGGTCGGCCTCCGCCAGCGCGCGGTGCGCGGCGGCAAAGATCCCTTTCACCGTCTGACAGCCGGCGTCGGTCAAGCGGACCGCGTCCGCACTGTCCCACTCCAGTTGGCCCAGCCCTACCCGCTCCTCAAAAGCCTCTGTGAAACGCTTGGGGTCCGAATAGGGCACCATTGCCTGGTAATCCGCCATGGTAAACGGCCCGGGCTCGACGCTGTGCGCCAGGCTGAGGACAAACCAGTTCTGCGGGGTCCCGCCGGCCGCCTCAATCGCGCCCCGCATCACGTCCTGGTAAAACGGCCCAAACGCCCGCCCCGCATCCAACAATAGTGTCCACATCTTTTCAGTGTCCATTTTGCTCTCCTTTGATTCGCCTACTCACCCAACAAAAACCGGGAAGCGGCCGCCAGGGTTGCCCGAATGCGGTCCGGGTTAAGCCGGTAGCACTTGGCCCCTTCACAGCGCCGCTCAAACAGGCAGCCAGTGGCGCTGAGCTGCTTGAGGTGGCGCGAGGCGGCCGACTGGCTGAGGTCCATCTGCTCCATCACATCCTGGGAGCGCAATTCGCCTTGGTCTGCAATCAGCTTGAGGATGCCCAGCCGAACGTCGTCCGCCAGCGCCCCCAACCGCATCACAATCTCCGCCCGGCTCAGGTCCGGCGCGTGGATCTGCAACCCGGCCGGCAGTCGCGCGCCGTACAGCAGCCAGAGGGTGCCGTCCACCCACACCCGGCCGAGATACGGACCCACGTGGGCCGAGGGCACCAGGAACACCCGCTCGGCCTCCTCCAGCATCAACTGCAATTTCTCATCCACCTCCTGGTCGGTGATCGCTTCGACCGCCTGGAGACGGGTCATGCCGCGCAAATCAAGCTGGCGGCAGGCCTCGACCGCGTCGCACAACATCGGCTCGGCCCGCTTCCACTCCGGGGCGAGATACTGGTCCCACATCCGGCGCAAGTGTGCAACGATTAGCTCCTGCATGGCGGCCGGGTCTACAACGTAACCGTACGCCCGAGTCTCCAACTCTACGTCCAACAGCTCCCCTCCAAAGCGCTCGCGGAGAAAACTCAGGTAGCTGTCCGCATCCTGGAGGACCGCATTCCAATCAGTCGGCTGCGGGTCGCCAAAGCAAACCGGCTTGCCATCCGGGGTCGGCGGCCGGACGCGGGAATAGGTAGTCAGCATCTTTTGGCGCAAATCCAGCGGGTCGCAAGATGCCAGGTAGTCCAAATAAGTGGGAAAGCTCGCCCAACTCTGCGCGGGCAGAATGGCGTAGTAAAAGCCAATCATCACCAGCAGATGTCGCTCCCGTTCCTGCGGCGCTAGTGAGAGGGCGGTACGCGTCACCCAGTCGCCAAAGCCCGAAACCTTGTCTGCTTTGAGGAGCAGCATCAGGCTATGGAAGGCGTTTTGAGCGGGTTCCAGCGCCACCACGACCGGCGCACTATCGGACACAACGATGAAATCCTGACCTGGCATCTACACTATCTCCTTTACCGCGTTTTGCGCGTTACCCACTTGAGCGGGTTATGCGCATATTATAATAGATTGCGGTGTTGTTGTCAAGTAGGAAACTTTCGCAATCCAAAAAAACGCCCGACTTGGTCGGGCGTAGCAGGGCGGGGAGAGTTTGCCCCTCCCCGCCTCATTGGACGTTGGATTTTTGGGCCGGGCTAACTGCGCCGGCGAAACTGGACGGTTGCCACCACCATCAAGACGGCTGGAAGCACCAGACCGCCCAGGCAGGGCCCGCCGGACTGGGACCCGGCCGGCCGTTCGGCAATCGGCTCGGTGGTGGCGGCCGAAATCGCCACCGGTTCCGGCGTGTCGTCTGCCACCACAACCGGCACCGCCACCGGCTCCCCTGTGCCGTCCACCACCTCATAGGCAACACCATCGTAGACCGCAATCACCCGCTGACCGAGCGCAAAATAGTCCCCAAGTGCCGGCACGGCCGCGGTCAGCGCAAAGTAATCGTCGCTCAGGAATCCCACCTGCTGGGCATCCATGGCGGAGGGGTCGTACGCCGTGTCCATCCAGACCCCATCTCGCAGGACAAAGGTCTTGCTGCCAACGTACTTGACCAGCTCGGCGATCTCCATCGGGCCGCTTCCATCAGGGGCCATCGCCACCATCGTCGGCAGCGCGGCCGGCGCTTCCGCACTGCGCAGTGCGCCCTCCCCGGCCGCCTTTTCGACCGCATCCGCACCGTAGGCTGGCGCTACCGTCTCGGCTGCTTCGGTCAGGATTTCTTCGCTGATGCCCTGCCGGCCGGTCTGGGTAAAGATGTCGTCCTCGTCGATCAGGAAAGAGGTGTAGGGGGTGATGATGCCGTAGCGAATGGAGAGGTTGACGATCGTCTCCACCCACTCTTGATTTTCGCCGTTCAGTCTGATCTGGGTCAGATAATGACCAATAGCGCGGGTCGCCCACAGACGGGGGATAAAGTCCTGACCGCCCCGGTTGAGAAAGTATTGGTCCGGGTAATCAAAGCTGACCCGCTCGCCGTTGACCACGCCGGAGAGCGTGATGGTGGCCGGTCCACCGTCGCGGTACCGGCCGACCAGCACCATCTGCGACCCGGCAAAGAGGTCCGGCACGCGCTCCGGGAAAAGCTGGTCCACTCGCACGCCGCCAAAGTCGATCTCGATGTCGGCCAACACCGGCGTGCTGACCTTGGCGTAAAACGCGCTTACCTCTTCGTCAATCCGCTGGCCCGGCCGGACGTAGGCGCTGGCCCCGCCGTGCTCCAGCGCCAGCGAGTCGAGCAGGTCGGTGTCCACATCGTCCCCGACGCCAAAGGCAAACAGCCGCACGTTGCGCCCGGCCGCGGCCGCCACGTTGCTGAGGATGGCGGCGGTTTCGAACACGCCCTCGGTCGCCAGCCCATCGGTCAAAAAGATGAGCGTGGTCGGCCGTTCGCGGTCCGCCATCGCCAGCGCTTCCAGCAGAGCGCGGTTGATGTCGGTCCCACCCAGCGCCTCCAGCCGCCCGACAAACTCGGCCGCCTGCACCCACCCGCCGGCCGGTTCCAACTGGTCGCTAAACGCCCGCAGGCCGGTGCTGAAGGCAATCACGTTAAAGCGGTCCTGCGCGTTGAGGTGCTCCAGCGTGTACTGTGCAGCGGCTTTGGCCTGTGCCAGCTTTTCCCCCTCCATGCTACCGGATTGGTCCAGCACAAAGATCACGTCCTTGGCAACTATCTGATCCGGATCCGCCTCCACGTTGGGCGCCGCCAGCAGCAGGAAGAAGCCATCTTCGCCGGCTTCTTTGAAGGTCAGCAAGTTTAGCCCCACCTCTTCCTGGCTGACGGTGTAATACAACTCGAAATCCTTGTCCGGCCGGACGTCAAACTGCTCCAGCCCCACCAGCGCACGGTAGTCATCCGGCCGCTCGATAAAGACCGGGTGGCTAGGAGAATAGACCGCCTTGATGGCGTCCGGCGATTCGATTTCCACCCGGATCGTCACCTCCTCCAGCGGCCGGGCGGAGTACTTTTCCGTGCTCAATGGGTAAACATAATGTACCAGACCGTTGTCCACCGGCAGCACCTGGCTGTACTCCAGCTCAATGCGCCGCTCTTCGCCTGGCGGGATGGGGAAGACGCTGGCCTTGACCGCCCCCCGGCCGACGTACTCTAGCAGCGCCGGATCGCGCATCCGGTTGACAATCTCGTTGTAGATCTGGCGCGCCTCGTCCGCCTCCAGAATTTCCCCGGTGATGGGCGTGCCGTCCACCCACATCACAAACTCGCTGACGGCCGCGCCGGCCGGCAACGGGAAAATGTAGGTCCCTTCGGCCACCCAGCGGTTCTCGTTGACAAAAACCTGATCCACATGCGTGGTCGCAATCTGATCCTCGACGGTCACCGTCACCCGATGGTACTTGATGGTCAGCGCCTCGTCCAGCCGGACGGGGGGCACATTGGGCGGCGGGTCAATGATAATGATCCCATCGGCCGCGGCCGGCTGCACCCACATCAGCGCAATCAGAAAAAGCAAAGCAGCAATCAACACCCTGTACCTCTTCATCTTCTCCTCCGATAGAAATCGCTCCAAGAAAAAAGGCGGACCCTTGTGGTTGAACCCGGGGCCCGCCTCTGACGGCTACTGAATGTCACTGTAATCCGACCCCCGGGCTTTGAAACCCAGGGCTATTGCCAGGATCAACCCACCGACGATGAGGATCGGCGTGGGGCCTGCGGCCGGCAGGCTGGAATCGGCGGGCGACTGCGGCCCTGGTGTCCCCTTACCGCCATCGGTGGGCAGCGGGCCAATTACCATCGCCAGGCCGATTATTCCCATCACAATCAAGGTCACCAAGGTTTTTAGTGCGGTCATTTCCAACCTCCTTTGCGCTAATCTGCTCCCAAGACGGCCAAAGGGATGCAAAGGTTCCCACCTTGACTTGCACTTGCCTGCCAGTATAATGGCACCAATTCAGAAAAGGTATAATTACTCAGCCCAAGGGCTTGGGTAGGGAAAGAGGGGGTGTGCAGGCGCTTTGCGCCTGCACACCCCCAAAAACATGACTGCCTGAGCAGTTGCGAAAACGCGGAGAAATTGAATGTTGGAGAAACTGACGGCCGTTGAAGAACGGTACGACGAGTTAGAACGCCTGATGGCAGATCCACAGGTGGCAGCGGATTACACACTGGTCGCAGAATACGCTCAGGAGCGAGCCGAACTCGAGTCGGTGGTGCAGGCATTCCGGGAATTGAAGCAGACACAAGAGGAACTGGCCGCGGCCGAACTCATGCTGGAAGACGAAGAATCGGCCGAGATGCGCGAATTCATCAGCGATGAGATAACTCGCCTGGTTGGCCGCGACGAGTTGCTGACGGAAAAGATCAAGCTGTTGCTGTTGCCAAAGGACAAGCGGGACAATCGCAACGTCATCGTGGAGATCCGGGCCGGAGCTGGCGGCGATGAAGCTGGTATCTTTGCGGCCGATCTGTACCGCCTGTACACCCGCTATGCCGAGAGGCAGAACTGGAAGACCGAGATCATCAGCAGCCACGACACCGGCGTGGGTGGTTTCAAAGAGGTTGTGTTCGAGGTGCGCGGCCATGGCGCTTTCTCCCGCCTCAAGTACGAAAGTGGTGTGCACCGCGTGCAGCGCGTCCCCATCACCGAGTCACAGGGGCGGATTCACACTTCTACCGCCACGGTAGCCGTGATGCCAGAAGTGGACGACGTGGAGATCCAGATTGACTCCAGGGATCTGGAAATCGTCGCCACCATGTCGGCCGGGCCGGGAGGCCAGCACATGCAAAAGAACGCCACCGCCATCCGGATCACCCACCTCCCCACCGGGTTGGTCGTCTTTTGCCAGAACGAGCGCTCCCAAACCCAGAACAAAATGCAGGCCATGGCGGTATTGCGCGCGCGGCTGTACGAGATGGAACAGCGCAAACAAGACGAAGAAATCGACGCCGAACGACGTTCGCAGGTGGGCAGCGGCGACCGGAGCGAAAAAATCCGCACATACAACTATCCCCAAAACCGGGTCACCGATCACCGCATCGGCAAGTCGATGTACAACCTGCCCGCTTTTATGGCCGGGGATGACCTGGACGAGTACATCGACGAACTGGCAACCCAGGACCAGGCAGAAAGGCTGGCGGCACTCGGGGAGGAATAATCGGCTGCCGGCATGATTTGCCCCACTCCATCGAAACTCCCCATCCAACCATGACCACCGTGGAAGCGCGGCTGCTGCCGGCCGTCGAGCGCTTGCGCCAGTCCGGCAGTCCCACACCTACTCTGGATGCGCAACTCTGGCTGGCGCACGTCTGCGGGTTGAGCCGGACACAGTTGCTGGCCCGGCCGGAACACCCGATGACGGCCGAACAGACGGCGCGTTTCGACGCCGGTCTGGCGCGACTGGCAGCCGGCAAACCGCTGCCGTATCTCACCGGCCGCGCCGAGTTCTACGGCTTGTCGTTCCGCGTTACCCCGGACACGCTCATCCCCCGACCGGAGACCGAACACCTGATTGATGCCGCGCTCCAATTCGCGCCGTCGACGTCGGCGATGCAAATTGCTGACATTGGCACGGGGAGCGGGGGCATCGCCGTGACGCTGGCGGTCCACCGGCCGCGCTGGCACATCTTTGCGGTTGACGCCAGCCCGGCCGCGCTGGCCGTAGCGGCCGACAACGCACGTGTACACGGCGTGGTGGATCGAATCACCTTCCTGCACGGCAGCCTGCTATCTTCTCTGCCCGGCCGGGTCCACCTGATCGCCGCCAACCTGCCGTACGTGGCGGACAGTGAATGGGGCGATCTACCCGTCAGCGTGCGGGAGCACGAACCGGCCGCGGCGTTGCGCGGCGGGCCGGACGGGTTGGACCTAGTCCGCGGACTGCTAGCACAAGCCCCGGCCGCCCTGCGCCCCGGCGGGGCCGTGCTATTGGAGATTGGCGCGGCGCAAGGTCCGGCCGCGTTGGCATTGGCGCAAGCTCGTTTCCCCACCGCCACCGCCGAGTTGCAACAGGACTATGCCGGCCGGGACCGGCTGTTGATTATCTACCCATCGCCACGGTAAAGCTCGCTTGACATTTTGTAAAGTATGCTTTACAATAGTCTCAGGTTTGCTTTCCTGCTCGGAGGTGGATTGATGAATCTGACACAAAAACGCGCACGACATCTTGGGGCCAGCCTAGCTCTCTTTATCGCCGTGCTGGCCATTTCGCGAGTGGCCATCTCAGCCGTTCGTTGGGGGTTCTGGCATGTGATCGTGTCGGCCCTCCCCATCTTTCCTGCGATCCTGCTAGGCTATCAGGTTGCCCGCGCAGTCACCGAGTTGGACGAATTGCAACAGCGACTTCAGTTGGAGGCACTTGCCTTCAGCCTGGCTAACACTGTACTCCTGATTTTTGCCGCCTCGGTGTTATGCGATTTGATGTTTATCCAATATAACGGCATTCATCCGGCCGTGATTGCGGCTGCAATCGTTTTCTTCTGGGCACTGGGATATGGCATGGCACAGCGGAGGTTCAAGTGAAGAATCATCTGCGAGTGCTGCGGGCAGAACGCGATTGGTCACAGGCTGAATTGGCTGAGCACCTTGGGGTTTCACGGCAGACCATCAACGCCATCGAGACTGAGAAATACGATCCCAGCCTGCCACTGGCATTCAAGATCGCTGCGCTGTTTGGGCGAGCAATCGAAGAGGTTTTTGACCCAAACCCGGAAAGGTGACTACTGGCCGGGTGTTGGCGTCACAGCCACCGTCGGGGTAGGTGTGCCACCTGGCGGCCGGACCACGTCCTCAAACACCACCCGGTCAAACCCCAATGCGGTCAAAAAAGCCCGCATGAAGAGCTGCGCATTGATAGTTGCCGTATTCAGGATGCCATCCTCAATAGCCGCGTTCTCGATCTCCCGCTCGGCCGCCTGCCGCGCCAGCGTCTCCAGTTCCGACTGCTCCTCAAAGACCCGGTTGAGCAGGCCACGCTCGTGGTCGTAAACGTACGATTTCTCGTTGTCCAGCGTGGCGACAAAGATCTCGGCCGGGGGCAGCGCCAGGATGACGGTGTTATCGTCGGTGATGGTGATGTCTTCTTCCCGTAGCTTGCTCAGATCCACGCCGGCAATCACCTGCCCGTGGGCCACAAAGAGCAGCTTCTCATTCAGCCCCAGCAGGTCCGCTAACCCTTGCTGGTTTTTCTCGGCCGTCACCACCTTTTCCACGGAGTAAGAGACGGTCTCCAAGCGGCTTAGCGGCCGGATTTCGTGGATGATGGTCGCGGGGTTCGGCCGGATGGTTGGGGTAGCCTGTTTGACCAGGCTTTCGCCCAACTCGCGCACCTTGTCCACCCCACCTTCGGCCGTTTGCATCGCATCGCGCACCACCAGCACGCCAGCCACCAGGGCACCCAGGATGCCCATCAACAAGATCACGACCAGGATGATCCCAAGGCTGGGACCACCGCGCTGCTCCTCATAACTTGCCATAGCACTCACCTTCTATTGGCAAAACCTATAGTTTGACCGATAATTCTACTGTGCCGTCGACCAGGCGTCACAGCACACACTACGTGGATTCGACATGCATGTTGCCATCTGCACCATCCAACTCCACCTGACTGGCAATGGCTCGCTCAAAGGCAAGCGCGGCCGGCTAAAGCCATTGCTGGTCCGCCTGCGCCGCGAGTACAACGTCTCGGCCGCCGAGGTGGATAATCACGACCTGTGGCAGTCGGCAACCATCGCGCTGGCGGCCGTCGGCACTGATAGTGGCTATCTTCACGGGCTGATGGAGACCATCATCCGCTGGATAGAGAGCGGACCGCACGACCTGCAATTAGTGGACTACCAGATCGAGTTTGTTTGACCCTATTTTACCACCTTTGACCATGTGGAGCAGGCGTCGAGCGGCCGGCGGGTAGCAGCACGGCAACCAGGCCGGCAAGCAGGTATAATCAGCGGGAACCGTTGAGATTTGGCCCGCGTTGTAGGACCGTAGCATTGGAGTGTTTCGTGTCATCACGAGCAAGGATCATTCTGATTAGCATCTGGCTGCTGGCCATTCTGAGCCAGCCGGCCGGCCTGGCGCTGGCCCAGGATGAGGATAACCCCATCACGCTGACGGCCGAGGTGGGCTTTGACGGCTTTTATAGGACCGGCTATTGGACGCCAGTTCGCGTCACGGTGGCCAATTCGGGCCCGGATGTGGAGGGATACCTGGTTATCGACCAAGTCGGCAACTCGCCCGGCGACCAAATCCGCTACCAGGCCCCCCTCAGCCTGCCTGGGCAGTCGCGCAAAACGGTCACCCTATATGTAGGAATAGATAAATATGCCAGCGCCCTCACGGTGGAATTGGTGTCCGATGACCAAACGCTGGCCAAACAGCGCTTCTCCAACCTGACCCGGGTTCCGGGTGACAGCCAATTGTACGCCGTCGTCAGCGACCAGACGGTTGACATGTCGGTTCTAAGCCAAAGCAAAGGGCCGGCCCGCGTGGCATACCTAGACCTAGACGAGCTGCCCTCCGCAAGCCCCGCCTGGAATGCGCTCAACGTCCTCATCCTGAACGACGTGGACACAGGCAAGCTGACCACAGCGCAGAACCAGGCATTGCGCGATTGGCTAATGGCCGGCGGGCACCTAGTCATCACAGGCGGCCCCAACTGGCAAAAAACCACCGCCGGGCTGGCGGACCTACTGCCGGTCGAGATCAGCGGCAGCGCATCCGTTTTCAGTTTATCCGCGCTCAAGGATCTGACCGGCAACGGCGTCGGAGCGGGGCCTTTTGTGGCAGCGCAAGGACGGGTGACGGCCGGCCGGGTCCTGGCGGCTCAGGACGATCTTCCACTGGCGGCCCAGCAGGAGTGGGGGGCCGGCACGATGACCTGGCTGGCGCTGGACCTGGCGCTTGCCCCGCTGCGGGACTGGGCTGGAAACGAGCACCTTTGGCGAACCCTGCTGGGTGGCACCCAGAGCAGTACGCTCTGGAATAACCCTTCCATCAACGGCTGGTCCGCACGCGATGGGCTCAGGTCAATCCCATCGCTGGCGCTGCCGTCCACGCTGCAAATGGTGCTGTTCCTGCTGGCGTACACAGTGCTGGTCGGCCCGGTCAACTACTGGGTGCTGCGCCGAATGGGCAGGCGCGAACTGGCCTGGTTCAGCATCCCGGCGCTCATTTTGCTATTCAGTGGATTAGCTTACGTCACGGGTTTTCAGTTGCGCGGCGGGGAGGTCATTATCAACCGGCTCTCGTTGGTGCACGGCACAGCCGGTGCGGAGGTAGCCCAAGCCCGTTCACTGATCGGGATCTTTTCGCCCAGCCGTGCCAGCTACGACGTCGGCTTTGCCGAAGGTACACTGATCCGGCCGCTGGTAGACGACACCTTTGGCGGGTTGGGCGGGCAAAGCCAGGCAACCGTGGAGCAGCAGGGTGATCGGACGGTGTTGCGCGACTTGCAGGTAGACGTTAGCGGGTTGCGTGCTTTCCGGGCAGATTCGCTGCTTGCCGCGCCGGCCGTGAGCGCCGACCTGGCCATCGACACCAGTTCCCCCCCCCGGCTAACCGGCCGGGTCACCAACCGGAGCACCATCACGCTGTCCAACGCCGGTCTGCTGGTCGGCGAGTCGGTCTTTGCGTTGGGGGAGCTGACGCCAGGCCAGTCGGTGCAGGTCAACGAGCGACTGAGCCTCGGCCGGGCGACCCGTTCAACAGCGCCCAACCCGGCCGGGGTCTCTTACGGCTACACCCCATTTTTCTATCAGATCGACATAGGGAAACTGGTCGGTGGGAACAACTACTGGAACGACCCGAACTTGAACCGCCGCTACCAGCTGCTGCAAGCGTTTCTCACACCACCGGAAGGGGACTCTGGCGCCGTCCAATCGGTTACCTTCTTTGCCTGGTCCAACGAGTACTTGTGGCCGGTAGAGGTAGCTGGAAATGAGAGCGAGGTACTGGACACCGTGGGTTACTTTCTCGATGTTCGCCTGGCCCCCATCGCCGCCACCCAGGGAGAGTGGCTGATTCCACCGGCGCTGACCACCTGGCAGGTGCTGGACAGCCGGGGCTCGGCTGAGAACGGCCCCTACCAATTTTACTTGACGACCGGCACAACCAGCTTTCAGTTCCAACCCTGGGACTCGTTCCGGCTGGACACAGTGACCGAGCTAACGCTATCCATCAGCCTACAATCCAGCGCCCTGCAAGCGATACGGATTTCGCTGTGGGACTGGCAGACGGAAAGCTGGATGGTGCAGGAAAACCTTCAAGACGGCGATAATCTGATCGCTAATCCCGGCCGCTTTGTGGGGCCCAGCAACGCAGTGCGCGTGCGACTGGAAAACAATGGTATGGCCAGCCACAATTTCAACCGGCTTGAAGTCACCTACAAAGGGACCGTGCAATGAGCACCATCATCGAAACCCGCGGCTTGTCCAAGCGATACAAAAGCCGGCCGGGCGACCGGCTGGCGGTCAACGACCTGACCGTCACCATCGAAGAAGGCTCGGTCTTTGGCTTTATTGGGCCCAACGGCGCGGGCAAAACCACCACCATGCGCATGTTGACGACGCTTCTCCAGCCAACGGCCGGGGAAGCGTGGGTAGCGGGTTGCTCGATTGCCAAAGACCCGCGCGGGGTGCGCCGCGCCATCGGCTATATGCCCGACTTTTTTGGCGTCTACGACGACATGAAGGTGTGGGAATATCTGGACTTTTTTGCCGCCAGCTATGGCCTGCCGGCCGAACAGCGCACGAGCATCTGCGACGACCTGTTGGCACTGGTGGACCTTGGCCACCGGCGCGACGACATGGTGGACAGCTTGAGCCGTGGAATGAAGCAGCGGCTCTGCCTGGCCCGCACCCTGGCCCACGACCCGCAGGTGCTAGTTCTGGACGAGCCGGCCTCCGGGCTGGACCCCCGCGCCCGGATTGAAATCCGAGAGTTGCTGCGCGAGCTGCGCAACATGGGCAAAACCATCTTTTTCTCCTCCCACATCCTCTCGGAAGTGGCCGACATCTGCACCCACATCGGGGTGATCGAGGACGGCCGGCTGGTAGCCACCGGCAACATTGAGGAGATGCAACGCCACCTCCGGCCGCACCGCTCCGTGCGTGTGCGTGTGCTGGGCGAGACCACTGCTGCACAGGCTGCGCTGTTTGGCCTGCCGGGCGTGACCGACATCCGGCCGGCCAGCCACAACGGCCAGCCCCGGCCGGGCGAGTTGCTCTTTGACTTTGCGGGCACGGACGCTGAACTGAGCGCCACCCTGTCCACACTGGTAAAGCAAGACCTGGGCATCATTTCGTTTGCCGAGGAAATTAGCGACCTGGAGGACCTCTTTTTGCAGGTGACACGGGGGATCGTTTCATGACCACAGAAGAAAGACACGCCACAAAAGACAAAAACCGAGGACGGCCGTTGGCCCTGCGTCCCTGGTCCTTCATCGCCTCGCTCTGGGAGAACCCCGTCATTCGAAAGGAACTGCGCGGCCGGATGCGCGGCCGGCGCGCTTTTGTCGTCCTCACCATCTATCTGCTGGTCCTTTCCTGCTTTACGTCGGTGCTTTACTTTGCCTATGCCTCGGCCGCCCAGCAGCCTTACGGCCCAGATTCCTACACGATCGGCAAGGTGGTTTTTGGCGGTGTACTGGGTGCGCAGGTGCTGCTGGTCATCTTTTTCACCCCGGCGTTCACGGCCGGCACCATCAGCGGGGAGCGGGAGCGACAAACTTACGACCTGTTGCGCACCACCCTGCTCACCGCCCCGACATTGGTTACCGGCAAGTTGGTGTCTGCCCTGTCATATGTGGTACTGCTCATCCTGGCGGCCGTGCCGCTGGAGAGTATGGCTTTTCTGCTGGGCGGGGTCGCGATTGAGGAAGTCATCCTGTCCCAACTCATCTTGCTGGTCACGGCCGTCTCATTGGGCGCGGTCAGCACCTACATCTCCAGCCGCGTCAAGACCACCCTCTCCGCCACTGTGCTGAGTTATGCTTTTGCTTTTCTCACCACCGGCGGGCTGCCGCTGATTATTTCTGTGCTTTCGCCTATTCTGGGATTTGCCGGCGCGACCGTGTTTGGCACCGAGGAACCCCACTGGCTTCTCATCACGGCGCTCATCTACGTCGGCGGTTTTCTCCTCGCCATCAACCCAATCGCCACCATCATCGCCAGCGAACTGGTGCTAATCCAGGAACAGACCATCTGGTTTTTTGATATCACCTATCCCGGCTCACCCGCGCCCATCTCTACTATCTGGTTGGTCTCTCCCTGGCTGGTCTACGTGCTCTTTTACGCGTTGGTCGCGCTGATGGCTTACTGGCTGGCTGTGCGCCGTGTGCGGCGAGTGGAGCAATGACACAACTGGCAGAATACCTCCGCCGATGGGACCGCCGCCGCCGGGCAGCACAAAGCTTGGCTTGGGGCGTGCGTGGATTGTCGGCCGGGTTAGCGGTCGGCGTGCTAATCGCGCTGGCGGCCCGCGTCTGGCCCCTGCTGGCACCAACCTGGCTGATGGCGATTGGCGGGCTGTGGGCGGTGATGGGGCTGGCAGCTGCCCTGATCCTGGTGTGGGCCTGGCCCATCTCGGCGCTAGAGCAAGCCCGTCTTTTTGACCACCGGCTGGGGCTCAAGGAGCGGGCCAGCACGGCCGTGGAGATCCAGCAAGGCCGCATTAACCTGCCTGAAGGTTGGGCGCAGGCACAATTGCAGAACGCTTTACAGGCGGCCGAGGCGGCCGAGGCAACCGCAGCTATTCCGTTGCAACTCCCGCGCCGCGACGGGTTGCTGGCAGCGCTGGCCGCCGCGCTGTTGGTGGCCGCCATCTGGCTGCCTAATCCCATGCAGGCCCAACTGGCCGACCGGGCGGCCGTCCGCGAAGCGATTGAAGCACAGATTGAAGAGATTGAAGCGCTCCGAGAGGAGATTTCGGCCGACGATCAGCTCTCCGAAGCGGACCGGGAGACGCTACTCCGCATCCTGGATGGCGCGGTGGAACAACTGCGGGCCGGCGACCTGACCCGGGAAGAGGCGCTGGCCGAGCTGAACGCCACCGCCGACCGGTTGCGGGAGTTGACCAGCGACACGACCGGTCAACAAGCCGCCGGATTACAGGCCGCGGCCGCCGCTCTGCAGAATAACGCGCTCACCAGCCCGCTTGCAGAGGCGCTGCTGAACGGTGATTTTCAGCAGGCGGCCGCGCTGCTGGAGAGCCTTTCCACCGAACTGGGCGAGCAACTGACTCGCGAGCAGGAATTAGAGTTGGCTGGAGAACTGGCAGCAGCGGCCGCCGAGCTGGCGGGCAGCAACCCGGATCTGGCTGAGCAACTGGCGCAAGCCGCCCAGAACATCCAGAGTGGCGACATGGCAGCCGCACAACAAGCCCTTGCCCAGGCCTCGCAAACTATGAGCCAGACCGGTCAGATGATCGCGGCCGCCCAGGCTGCTCAACAAGCGGCCGGGCAACTGGCCCAGAGCGGCCAGCAGATTGCGCAGGCGGGCAGTGGCCCGGGTAACCAGGGACAACAGCCTGGTGCGGGAGGCAACCAGGGCAACCAGGGCCAACAGCCCGGCGCGGGCGGCAGCGGGGCCGGCAGCGGCGAGGGGAGTGGTGAAGGGGCCGGCGGTCAGGCCCGCCCCATGCAAGCGGGCAACCAGCCAGGCGACGGTGGCTTGAGCCAGTACGAGTCGATTTACGCACCGCAACGATTGGGTGGCGAAGGCGGTCCCGAAATGGAACTGGAGCAGGGTAACGATCCCGGCGAGTTGGTCCGCCTGCTCCCGTCCAACCCGGAAACCGGCCGGAGCACCGTTCCCTACCGCCAGGTCTTTGCGCAGTACCGGGACGCCGCCAACCAGGCGCTGGATCAGCAGCACATCCCGCTGGGCCTGCGCAGCTACGTCCGCGATTATTTCAGCTCGCTGGAACCATCCGAGGAGTCAAGATGAACTTATCGCAAGCAATCACCACCTGGGCGGAAACCACTCAAGGCCTGGAGGACACCCAACTGGTGCGGCCGTGGCAATGGGGGGCCTACGAGGAAGGCGTCCGTTTTGCCTTCTTTCGCACCTACGAGGAATTGCGCCATCTAGCCGTGGAATTGGCCGTTGCGCGGCAGGCATCAGGCCCGGCCGTGACCGTTGCCCAGCAGGCGCTGGCCCAATATCACGCGGCCTTTTACGACCTTCTGGCCGTCGCCTTGCTGGCTAGCGATGCCGTTCTCGACCGGCCCCCGGCCGAGGGAGAATGGCCACTGCGGGTTATCCTGGGCCACACGCTGGCGGCCGATCGCGGCTTTTTTGCCGTGATCTGGCACGCCATCACCCAACACCGCACGGGATCGGCCGGCCCCACCCTGATCTCCGACCAGGAGACGGAAAACATTCTCGGCAACTGGGATGAATTTGAAGAGATGATGGACCAGGCCTCCTTGAGCGTCACCCTGGCGAATTATCGAGCCCATCACCGGCGCGTTCTGCGGGACCTGGCAGATATTGGCGATGACGAGGTAGACCTGCCTACCCTCTGGTGGGAAGGCGAACCGATACCCATCCGATTTCGCCTGCACCGGTTTGACTCGCACCTGCGCCAGCACACCATTCAGGCAGAAAAAACGCTGGACGCTCTGGGCCGCCGGCCAACCGAGGCCCAGCGCTTGTTAAGACAGATTTTTGCCGCCCTGGCCCAGGCGGAAGGCGTGCTCATTGGCGCACCCCACCTACTGACCGAACAGTGCGAGACGGTAGCGGCCGGGATTGTACGCCGCGCAGAGGAGATTGGCGCTATCATCGCCGGGTAGAAACGAGGAACACATGAACGCCGAAACATTCCGCGAATCCTTTACCACCATTGAAAACGAGATCGGCCGGGTGATTGTTGGGCAGCAAGAGGTGGTGCGCCACGTGCTCATCGCCGTTCTGGCCGGCGGCCACGCGCTGCTGGAAGGAGTGCCGGGCCTGGGCAAGACCATGTTGATCCGCACGCTGGCCAGCGTGCTGGACCTCAGGTTCAGCCGCATCCAGTTCACGCCGGACCTGATGCCGGCCGACATCGTCGGAACCGACATCCTAGAGGAGTCAGAGGACGGCCGGCGCGCTTTTCGCTTCCAGCCCGGCCCAGTCTTTGCCAACCTGGTGCTGGCGGACGAAATCAACCGCGCCACGCCCAAGACCCAGTCCGCCCTGCTGGAGGCGATGCAGGAAAAGACGGTCACGGTGGCCCAGCAAACCTACCCGCTGGCGGCTCCCTTTTTCGTGCTGGCCACGCAGAACCCGATCGAGATGGAAGGAACGTATCCGCTGCCGGAGGCGCAACTGGACCGGTTTCTCTTCAAGATTGGGGTGCGTTTTCCCAGCCCGGCCGAACTGGTCGAGATTCTGGCCCGCACCACCGGGGGTGAACTGCCCACCACTGAAAAAGTGGCAGACGGCGCGGCAATTGTGGCGATGGGCGAGTTGGCCCGCCAGGTGCCGGTCGCCAGCCACGTTTCCGACTTTATTGCCCGATTGGTGGTGGCTACCCACCCGGCCGAAGAGACCGCCCCGCCGATGGTGCGCCGCTTTGTGCGCTACGGCTCCAGCCCGCGCGGCGCTCAGGCGCTGGTCTTGGGGGGCAAAATCCTGGCGCTGATCTCCGGCCGGTACAACGTGGCTTTTGACGACGTGCGGGCGGTGGCCCCGGCCGCGCTGCGCCATCGCCTGCTGCTCAACTTTGAGGGCCAGGCAGAGGGGATCACTCCCGATGCGGTGATTGCCGAACTGTTGGCAACGGTACCCGCCGGCTAGTTTTTGCCCGTTGCCACCGCCCGAAGTACAATAGCAACCGGGAAGAGATGGACTGGCAGGCATTGGACCGCGTTTTGACCGCCCCTACCCCGGCCGCTCTGTGGGAGCTGCACGGCCAACTGCTGGCGGCCGGGGCAGAACCGGCCGGGCTGGCGCTGCGCACGGCCGAGGCCTTTCATCACTACCTCTGCGAAATGCAGGGTAAAATCACCGCCCGGCAATACAGCCAACTCGCCTCGCTGCTGGACATCGGTGCCATCGGCGGCGTGGCGCTGCAAAACCTGGTCGGCCTGGAGAGAACCGAGGTTGAAGGCCAGGCCAACGATCTGTTGAAAAAGCTATTGTTGGGCACGGCCGGCGAATCGTTGATGGTGTTGGCCAGCCGCCAATACGTCAAAGGCTGGCAGAGCGAGCTAAACTCAACCCACTGTCGCGCTGCCTGGTATCTGGCCGAAGCGCTTTGGGCCCTTTCCGCCACCCTGCAGCCAGGCTTGCCATCGGAAGAGAGGAACGCTTTGATCGGCCGCCTGCTGGCGCCGGCGCGCGATCCCAAAGCGGCCAACGAAACCCGCGTGGTCCTGCTCGGCCGGCTGTTCCAACTGGTGCTCCTGAGTCAGTGCCTCCCGCTGCTGGCGAGGCAACCAAGATGAAATCGCGGGACTGGACCTGGCCAAAGATTACCCTCTTGCTGGTGCTGGCGGCCGGAACCCTGGCACTGCTGCTCGTCCTAACCACCCAACCACCCGAACTGGGGCCAACGGTCATTTTTGTGGCCCTGGTGCTGTTCGCCTCCATCTGGAGCATCCCTTCTGCGGCCGGCACCGTCAGCTTGGCGCACATGGTGATGGCAGCCGCCATGCTGGCGCTGGGTCCCGTGCCGGCCGGCTGGGTAGCGTATCTCACCGCCATCCTGTTCGACCTCTGGCGCAGCCAGACGGTTCCCCGAATGCGGCAGCCAAACTATCTGCTGGCCACCATGTTTCAAAACATCACCATGCAACCCCTCAGCGTGCTGGCGGCCGGAGCGGTATTCCTCGGGCTGGGCGGCCGGACCCCTTGCATCGGTCTGCCGGCCGACCAGGTTTTACCCCTGCTGGCTGCGTTGGTTACCTATATTGCGGTCAACAACGCCATCTTTATTGGCTTTAGCTGGCTGCGCGCGGCCGACCCGCTGATTTTGTACCGCCAGCAAGGATGGCACGTGGTCCTGATCGAAGCCTCGCCGCTCATCTTTTCACCGCTGGTGGCCGTCATCTTCACCCAATTGGGGTTCCCCTTTTTCTTTCTCTTCTCCCTCATCCTGGGGACCATGGTCATCATCACCAAACGGCTGGCAACCACGCTGCAGGCATTGGAGCGACGTGCTCGCACCCTGGATACACTCAACGTGGTCGGCCGGGCGCTGAGCGCCAACCTGCGACTGGATGCTCTGCTGGCGGCCGTCCACAGCCAGGTTGGCCGGTTGATGGACGCCAGCACCTTGTACGTAGCACTGTACGACCCGGTCACCGAGGAGATCCACTTCCCGTTGGCCATTGAGGATGGTCAGGTAGCCCGCTATCTCCCACGCCCGATGGGTAACGGGCTGACCGAGTATGTGATCCGCACGCGCCGGCCGCTGCTTCTGACCGGCGATGTAGCAGCCCGCGCCCAGGATATGGGCGTCCAGATTGTGCTCCAGGGCCGCCCGGCCGCCGCCTGGCTGGGAGTGCCGCTGATGGCCGGCGAAGAGGTGCTAGGGGTGCTGGCCGTACAAAGCGCCACCCGCTCCAGCGCGGCCGCTTACGACGAGCACGACCAGGAGACCCTGACCACCATCGCCGGTCAGACCGCCACCGCCATCACCAATGCCCGCCTGTACGAGCGGGCCGACCTGGCACTGGAGCGCCGGGTACACGAGTTATCGGCCGTGCTGGACACCAGCCGAGACGGCATTTTGCTTCTGGACCCGGCCGGCCGGGTGCTGATGACCAATCCGGCACTGGCCCGCTTCTGGAGCACCCCCGTCAGCGCGCTGACTGGTCTCTCCATCTATGGCCAACACTTGCCCGACGGTCGGCCGTTGCTCTCCGCTTTGGGCTACACCGAGAAAACCCTAAAGGCCGATCTGGAGCAGGCGCAACGAGAACCCGGCATGTACCTGACGGCGGTCATTGAATTGGACCCGCCGTATCCCAACGCCTTTGTCCGCACCCTCACGGCCGTGCAAACCGAGCATGATACCACCTCCGGCTGGCTCATCATCCTGCGAGACGCATCTGAGGAACAGAAACTGGCCCGCATGCGCGAGGACCTCAGCTCGATGATCGTCCACGATCTCCGCAGCCCGCTCACTGGCATCTTGGGTGGCATCTCCATGCTCCAGGAATCGCCAAACCGCTACAGCATTGGCGAGCAAAAGATGCTTGCCATCATCGAGGCGAGCGGGAGAAAGATGCTGGACATGGTCAGCTCCCTGCTAGACATCAGCCGCATGGAGACCGGCCGCATGCCGTTGGAAATAATCCCGGTACCCATTTCACTGGTGACCGAAAGCGCCATCGCCCAGTTGGACCCCATCGCCCAGCGCGCCAACGTCCAACTATTGCTGGAGCTGCCGGCCGACCTCTCCCCAGCCGCGGCCGACGCTGAAAAGCTGGGGCGGGTAATGGTGAACCTGGTGGACAATGCCATCAATTACACCCCGGCCGAAGGTGAGGTCACGATCTGGGCCCGCAACAACGGTGGCGAGGTGCTGGTGGGCGTCCACGACACCGGGCCGGGCATCCCGGCCGAGGAGCAAACCCGCATCTTTGAAAAATTCGGCCAGGTGCGCGGCCGGCGCGGTCGGCGCAAAGGTTCCGGTCTGGGGCTTGCCTTTTGCAAGCTCGCCGTGGAAGCCATGGGCGGCCGGATCTGGCTGGAAAGCGAAATGGGGCGGGGCAGCACCTTTATGCTGGCCCTGCCAACCGCCGAAGGCACATCCGTGTCATGAACCAGCGCTTGTTTGACGAGCGAGCGCTGCGCAAACTCGAACAACTCTCACTGGTCGCGCAGCGGGTGCGGGCTGGGGTCATCAAAGGGGAGCGGCGCAGCACCAAGCGCGGCACCGCCATCGAGTTCGCCGACTATCGCGACTATGCCAAGGGGGACGACCTGCGCCGAGTGGACTGGAATATTTACGCCCGGCTGGAAAGGCCATTCGTCAAACTACTGGAGGAAGAGGAGGATTTGGCCGTCCACCTGCTGTTGGACACCAGCAGCAGCATGGATTGGGGTGAGGGGGAGCACAACAAGCTGCGCTATGGCCTGCAACTGACCGGCGCGCTGGCGCACATTGCCCTCAGCACCGGCGACCGCGTGGCCGTCCAATGCATCTCCCCGCGCTCTGATCGCCCCAATGGTGAAGAGGCAAGAGGGATGCAGTTTGGCCCGGCCCGCGGCCGGGGGCACACCTTTCCACTGTTCGACTGGCTGGCGGGGCGCACGGCCGGCGGCCTGACCGACCTGAGCGCCGCCCTGCGTCATTACGCCAGCAGCGGCGTCCGGCCGGGGCTTGCCCTGCTCATCTCCGACCTGTGGAGCCCGTCCGGCTTTCACGACGGCGTGACCGCGCTCCAATCCCGTGGCCACGAAGTGGGAATCCTGCACCTGCTCTCGCCGGACGAACTGGACCCGCCCCTGGGTGGCGACCTACGGCTGGTGGACGTGGAAACCAGCGAGGCGCAGGAGGTGACGGTTGACCGGCCGATGCACGACCTGTACCGCCGCCGGCTGGACGAATGGCAGCAGGAGACGGCCGGTTGGTGTCGTGGCCGGGGGGTGCACTACGTCCCCATCTCCACCGAGGTCCCCTGGGATCAGTTGGTGTTGCGCACGCTGCGTGCGCGGGGAATCGTCAGGTAACCTGGCATGAGCCTACTGGCCCCCGCCGCCCTGGCGCTGCTGGCGTTAGCCATCCCCATCCTGCTGCTGTGGATGCTCAAGCTACGCCGGCGCGACGTGACTGTCTCCAGCACCCTGCTATGGAGCAGGCTGCTGCGCGACCGGGAGGCGAACGCGCCCTGGCAAAAACTGCGTCGCAACCTGCTGCTCTTCCTGCAACTGCTCATCGTAATCGCGCTGGTGGTGGCGCTGGCGCGACCGTACCTGCCGGTGCCGGCCATCGCCAGCGGCGCGGTGGTGGTGCTGTTGGACGCCTCCGCCAGCATGCAGGCCACCGACGTGACGCCGTCCCGCTTTGCCGTGGCCCAGCGGGCGGCCGAGGAGATGGTCAGCGGGCTGGGAGGCGACGGGTTGATGACCGTGATTGCCGCCGGGGCGCAGCCGCGGGTGCTGGCGGCCGCCACCCACGACAAATCGGTGTTGCGGGAGGCGATTTCTGCGGCCCGGCCGGAGCATGCCCCAGCCGACTGGGAGTCTGCCTTTGCGCTGGCGGCCGGGGCTGTCAGCGGCGCGGCTGAGAGCACCATCGTGGTCATCTCGGATGGCAACCTCCCAAGGGATTTGCCATCCCTGCCGGGCGATGTGCGCTACGTGCCCGTCGGCCGCGAGGGGAGCACAGGGAACCTGGCCATCACGGCGCTGGCCGGCCGCGACAGCGCGGCCGGGCTGGAGCTGTTCGTCGGCGTGGCCAACACCGCCCCGGCCGGGGCGGGCCTGGCCGCCGCGCTGCTCTCCATCTATGTGGACGGGGCCCTGATCGAGTCGCGCCAGCTTAGCGTGCCGGCCGGCGAGAACCAGCCCGTCACGCTCACCGGCCTGCCGGCCGGCGAGGGGGTGATCGAAGCGCGGCTATCGACCGAAGATGCACTGGCGCTGGACAACCTTGCCTGGACCGTGACGCGGCCCACCGGCGACCGGCGCGCACTTCTGGTATCGGCCGGCAACCTCTTTCTGGAGCGCGCCCTCTCCAGCCTGCCGGAGTTGCAGGCCTTTCGCGCAGAAGCGGGCGCTCCGCTCCCGGCCGAACCCTACGACCTGTACGTGTTCGACGGCGTGCTACCGGCCGAACTCCCGGCCGCGCCGCTGCTGGTGGTGGACCCGCCACCCGGCAACCCGCTACTGACCGTGACCGGCACGTTCAGCAACACCCAACTGAGTTGGGTTGCCGATGACCCCCGGCTGGCGCACGTCGATTTGAGCCCCGTGAGCATTCTGCAGGCACGGGCAGTGGAACAGCCATCGTGGGCCACAGATCTGGTCCGCGCCCAGGGCGGGCCACTGTTGCTGGCCGGGGAGACCGGCGGCCGGCGCGTCGCCGCCCTGACCTTTGACCTGCACCAATCCGACCTGCCACTGCACGTGGCCTTTCCGGTGCTGATGGCAAACCTGGTGGAGTGGCTGACGCCCGGCCTGCCCTTTGACGCCGGCGCCATCCGGCCGGGTGACCCGGTGACGCTTTACCCGGGTGACGCGGAGCAGGTGCAGATCACGCAGCCGGATGGGGGCACCTGGACAGCCGTGGCCGGGGAGCACCTGGTGTATGCGGAAACCAACCAACTGGGGTTATATCGGCTGGCGCTGGACGGCGAGCCAAGCGGGCAATTTGCGGTCAACTTGTTTGACCCGGCCGAGTCGACCCTCACCCGCGCGGAAACCATCACCGTGGGGCGGACGGAAATAGCACCGGCCGGCGGGCAGGAGTTGGGACAGCGCGAGCTGTGGCCCTGGCTGGCGGCCGGGGCGCTCGTCGTGCTACTGGCCGAGTGGTGGGTTTATCACCGCGGGACCGGCCTGCCGCACAAAGAAAAATCCCCGGTCTGAGCCGGGGATTTCAACTGCGCACAGAAGCTGGTCTAGACACCAAACTCTTTAAAGACCTTTTTCAGGGCATTGCAGACCGGACAACGCTCCGGCAGTTCCCCGTCGGTGGAGGTCCAGCCACAAACGGGGCAAACCCACACCTTGGCCTCGGCAATATCCTCCCCGGCGTCCACGGCCGCCTTGGCGGCCGCGTACAGGTCCGAGTGGATCTTTTCTGCCTCAATGGCATAGGTCATGCTCCTCTTAGCGCCTTTTTCCGCCTGCAATTCGGCCACCGCCAGATAGGCGGCGTACATCTCGCCCACCTCAAAATCCTCGCCTCCCTTGGCCGCTACCAGATTGTCGCCGGTGCCCTTGATGCCACCCAGTTCCTTGAGGTGATTAATGGCATGGACCTGTTCGGCGTAGGCAACGGCGCGGAACAGGTTGGCGATGTGGGGCTTGCCTTCCTTTTCAGCCTTGTCGGCAAAGGCAAGGTATTTCATGTGTGCCTGGCTTTCGCCAGCAAACGCAGCCTGCAGGAATTCCTTTGTCATTGCGTGCATCGTGGTTCTCCTCTGTTGCATAAGACTCAATTATAAATGCTCGACCATGGGGAAATAGAGACCAGGCTCACAGGTTACGCTTATTATTCCCGCCTCCCGGCCGCTTGCCAAGCGCTGTTTGTGACCCGGTGCAGATGACAAAAGTCACACCTGCCGCGGCCAGCGTTTCTCGGTGTGGATGAAAGTGCGGGGCAGCTCGGCCGGTTCGTCCATCTCGGCCGTCATCACCAGATAGGTTTTACCCGGTACATTGGTCAAGCCAGCGTGGTTGCCGTTGGCATCCAGGGCCACCAAGCTCATATCGCTCAGGTAACGGCCGCCCAGGCAATTCAGCTCTTCCATCGCCCGCCGGCCGGCCTCTGCCAACGGCAGCCCCATCTTGAGGTACATCACCACGCTGTGGGCGGTTGCGGCGCGGATCGCCATCTCGCCCATGCCGGTGCAGGCCGCCGCGCCGTAGCGATTATCCGCGTACAGCCCCGCGCCCACGAGCGGTGAATCGCCCAGCCGGCCGGGATACTTCCACGCCCATCCGCTGGTGCTGACCCCCACGCAGATGTCCCCGGCCGCTTCCTGCGCGATGAAATTGATGGTCCCTTTGGCCTTCTCGGGATCAGTGGACTGCTCCACCAGTTGCCAGAGGTCGGTGCGGCCGGCCAGTTCGGCCGGGGCGATGCCGACCGGCAGTCCCTTTTGCCACACACGGGCAGCCTCGTCGGTCAGCAGCCCGGCCGGCTCGCACCCCACCTCGGCCGCAAAGCGCGCCGCCCCATCGGCCACCAAAAAAACGTGCGGCAGCCTCTCCATCACCAGCCGGGCCACGGAGATAGGATGGCGATACCCTTGCAGCGCGCCCACCGCGCCAGCCGCCAGTTCGCGGCCGTCCATGATGGCCGCGTCCAGTTCCACCTGCCCCAGCAGATTGGGATAGCCGCCGTAGCCCACCGTGTGGTCATCGGGGTTGGCCTCCACCAGCCGCACACCGGCCTCCACCGCCTCCACGGCCGGGCGGCCGGCCCGCAGCAGTCGCATCGCCTCGCGAATACCGACCATCCCATTGGTGCTCGCCACAACAATCACAGATCAATTATCCTCACACATCCACTCTCACACAAGCAGCATCTGTGGGGAGGTGCGGAGCACTCCGCACCTCCCCACAGATGCGCCCCTGACGCCGGGCCACTCGCAGCCAACGATGCTATTGGACAGCAATCATCGGCAACTGGGCGAACGCGTCCGGGCCCAGGTCGTCGATGTTGCCATCGGCCGTCGAGGGATAGTTGCTCAACATGTCGGCCTGTGTGGGGGCTACGTCGGCCGGCCAGGCCACGTCCAGAATGCGGGTGTGGTTGATGTCGACCGGGGCGCCGCCAAAGCGCCACTGCTTGGCCGTTGCCTCCACATCTCGCACCCGCCAGACGCCGGTGGAGGGATATCCCTCCTGCCCCAGCAGCACGCCCAGGTAAGCCCAGTTCTCCGGGTCGTCTCCCAGCAGGCTCTTGGGCACGCGGACCGTGATCTTGCTCTGACCAGGGTCAACCAGCACCGACCACTCGGCGTCCACCTGCTCCGGGCCGTCCGGGCCGGGGACAAAGATGCCCGGCGTCCACCCTTCCACCCAGATAGCGTAATCCCAGGCAAAATCGGCCGCCAGTGCCACGTTGCGGCCGGGGAGCAGCAGCCTGGCACCGCTCTCCGGGCCATCCTGATCGATGTACACATCCACAGTCTGCACGCTCAACCCATTGGGCGAATTCCACACATTCTCCACCGGCCCGCGGACAATAAACTTGAAGACGATGTTCGCCTCGTCGTACCCCACGCTAAAGCTGGTGATGTCGAACGCCCCGGCCGCAAACACACCGTCGCTGGGATAGGCATAGGCTCCAGGGCCATTGTCGTCATTCTCAGGATCGGCCACCTCCAGCACGGTGGTGGTCAGGCCCAGGTCGGGCACCGTCATCTTGGCCGGGCCGCCGGCCGGGACCACCTGGATGTCCGCCTCCGCCCGGCTGAGGGCGGCGCGCATCTGGAAGGTGTCCCCGGAGTCAACCGGGCCCAGCGCCGCAAACGGCAACGCCACTTCCACCGCCGTGTCAGTCAGCGCGACGACCGCCCCGGCCGGCAGCGTTCGCTCTTCCGACCAGAGCCCATCCTCGCCCACGCCAGAGAGGCTCATCGCGGCCCCCTCGGCCGTCAGGCTCAGGCCCAGCTCGTATTTGGCGCCAAATCCAACCAGCGTCTTGGGCTCCGCCCGGCCGTAGCGCGAAAAGCTGGTCACCGGCACGTCGCCGGGGCCGGTCATGTAGACCCCCAAGAAGAGCGGATCCACCACCGGGTTGTGCAGGTCAAAGCGCAGGTAAAGGTTCTTGGAGTCAAACCCATACCACATCTTGGCGATCAACTCGTCGGCGCTGGCCATCGCCCCACCCTGGACGGTATAGTAGCCAGCCGCGTCCCACTCGCCCTCCGCGGCCACGCCATCAATCGTCGGGCCGATCAGGTCGACGGCCGCCTGCTCCGGCAGTTGCGCCCGCTGCGGGATGACCGGCACGTCCAAAAAGTCGGGCGGCTCCTCGCCCAGCAACAGGTAAACCTGCTTCAGCGTAGCCCGGAACTGCTGGTCAAAGTCGCCATCGTTGCCGGAATCCTGATCTGCGCCGTACCACCAGAACCAGTCCGAACCTTCGGCGATCATCATGGCGTCAAAGGCGGCTTCAATCGCCTCCGGCGAGGCCTCCCGCCGGCCTTGCTGGTACTTGAACAGCGTCTCGCGGGTCTGCAGCAGATAGTTCCAGGCTGTGTTCTCCTCTTCCTCGCCAATCCAGGTGCTGAAATCGTGGCTGATCCACGAGCCGGCCCACAAGGTTTCGATGGCCGGCTGTTCCGAGGCAATGGCGAGAAACTCGCTGGGGGTGACCGTCTTGAGTTCCGGAGCGTCGGTCAGCCCCTGGTAGAGTGCGTGCAGGAATTCCTTGCCGTCATTCTCGTAATGCTCCCAGGCGTTCTCGCCATCCAGGATCACGCTCACCAGATGGGGACCTTCGGCCCCGCTCTCGTCCAGCATCTCTTTGATGTTGTGCATCCGGCGCAGGAAATCGGCCGCTGCCGCCTGGCCGGACATGCCGGAGTAGGTAAAGCCCACCTTGTCGGAGATTACGTGGTCGCGAAAGACGATGTAAACGGGCGGGGTTTTAAAGCCCTGCACCACGTACGGCCGGTAGAGCGCATCCGCCTCGCGCACCGTCTCGCGCGCGTCGCGCACAAAACCAGACATTCCCAGGCTTTTGGCCAGCACCTCTTCATCGGAAGCCATCCACTGGATGCCAACGTTGCCCACCATGCCGACCATGTCCTGTGCCACCGAGCCTTCGGCCGGCCACATGCCGCGCGGGGCCACCCCAAAGTGCTCCTGGTACAGCGCCACGCCTCGCTCCACCTGCTCTACCGCGTCCTTGGGATAGCTAAACCGGCCGGGCAGGTCCGCGCTGGGCATGGCAACCCGTGCCAGGTTGGAATCCACCAGCAGCGGCAGGATGGGATGCGCATAGGGGGTCATGGTTACCTCGATCTGCCCGGCGTCCTGCAGCCGCCGGTGTACCGGGATGACCTCTTCGATCAGGCGTTGATGTTCGGCCAGGAGCACCGCCTTGTCCGCTTCGCTGTAGCCGCGCTCTTTGGCCACCAGCGCCTGCAGCGGCTCGGCCGCCAGCCAGTCGGGGTCGGTCCAGGCCAGGTTGAACAGCACCTGCAGGTCGCGGTAATCCTGCTCCGCCCATTGCTCCTCGCGCGTCGAGGCCAGCTCTTCAAAGCGTGGAAAGCGGGCAATCACCTTGGGGTTGACGTCGAAAAAGCGGGCCTTGAGGTACGCTTGCTCTTCTTCTGTGAGCTGGTCGGCCGGGATTTCGGTCATCACCCAATACCTATCCCGCGCCCCGGCCGCCAGGTCATCCAGTTGCCGGATCAGGCTGGGGGTGAGGTTAAAGGTGACATGCACCGCCGGGTACGCCTCCAGCGTGGTCGCCATATCCACATAGTCCTTGCTGGCGTGGACGCGGACCCACGGCTTGGCATAGATACCGGTCTCCGGGTCCTTGAAGTAAACCGGCTGGTGCTGGTGCCAGATGATGGCAACGTACAGCGGCTCTTCCCTGGCCGGGGCGGCGGTTGGCTCAACCGTCAGTTCCCCCGGCACGACGGTCGGGCCGGCCGGAACCTCTGTCGGCGGGGGTGGCGTGGGGGTCGGCTCCTTGCCACAGCCAGCCAGCAGCCCCACCAGCAACACGACGGTCAGCAATACGCTCCAGTGCTTTTTCATCTTTTCCTCCATCAACCTGTCCGGGAACGCCTCTCCCGGATGATCTTTTGGTAATAATCCAGCAATTCTTTGTCCTGCTCGTCCCCCCAGGCCATTGGCACACGGCTGACATGCAGGCCCAGCCCTTGGCGCGTGCTACCTTCCTGCATCAGGCCCACCTCTGTGCCGTAGTAGATGATCGGCGGGCCGGGCAGTTGCATCTGCACGCCGGCCGCCCGGCGCAGCGCCCCCTTGTCCCCGTTGGCAATGGTCAGAAAGCGGTCCATGTCGTGATTGTCCACAAAGGTCGGCCGCAGGAAATCGGCCGGGAAGTAGCCAAGATGGCGCTCCAAAAAGCGGTCCAGTTGCCCCTCCGTCCAACTCTGGTGGGCAAAGGTGCGGCGCAGCGCGTCTCCGGTGTGAAAGTCCAGGCAGCCATCCAGCCGGCCGACATAACGCATCTGCTCGTGTGGCGCATCCACCACCTCGCCAAAGCAAAAGCAGTCCGGCTTTTCCTGCTTGCACGCCGCCCAAAAGTCGCTCCAAAAGTCCGGACCCGGCCCGTTGGCATAGTCCAGCCGGTAGCCGTCCACGTCAAACTCGCGCAGCCAGTAGCGGGCGATGTCGATCAGCCAGCGGCGGACGGCCGGGTTGCTCACGTTGATCTCCGGCAAAGTTGGCACCCCAAAAAAGCTGCGGTATCCAACGGCCGACTCGTTAAAGGTGAACCAGTCCCGGTACGGGCCGGCCGGGTTGGATTGCGCTGCCACGAAAAAGGGATGCTGGTTGGAGAGGTGGTTGCACGGGTAATCGAGCAGCACGCGGATGCCGCACCGGTGCGCCGCCTCCACCACGGCGTGCAGCGCGTCGCCGCCGCCCAGCCGGGGCTCCACCCGCTCCAGGTCGGTGGCGTCGTAGCCGTGGTGGCTGGGGCTGACAAAGGTGGGGCTGAGCCAGATGCAGGTAGCGCCCAGCCCGGCAATATACTCGGTCTTTTCCGCCACGCCCCACAACGTGCCCCCGCAAAAGCCGCGCAGGTCGTCGGTCTGGAGCCAGCCCCGGCCGCCGCCAGGGTAAAAGCGATCCACGAAAACGTGGTAGATGACCGCCTGGCGGGCCCACTCAGGCGGGCCTTGCCGGTCCACACGATAGGCAAAGGTGTGCCTCCGGCCGGGGTCGCCGGGCGGGGTTGCCGGCCGCGGTTTGCCGGCAAAAAAGGCGGCCGAGGCCTGCTCCGCCACATCCTTGACGGCCGGCCAGTCGGCAAAGATTTCCGGGGCATCAGCGGCCCAGGCGCCAATCTGATAGCGGACGGCCGTGCCCAACGGCTGTGGCGGCAAGGCGCACTCCCACTGCTGGACGTAACCCCAGACCAGCGAGTCCCACTCGACCCCGGCCGGCCGGAACGCGACGACCGCCCCATGGTGCGCCACGCCTCGACTGCCGGCCGGTTCGCTGCCATCCACTGTGTAATAGCAAGCCACCTGTTCCACCCGCAACTCCGGGCCAGCGTGAATAGTGAGGGTAACCGGCCGGTCCGGCTGCGGGTCGCGTGGCGAGAGCGCATGCCGGTGCTGCAAACCGCTCTGCTCGGCCCGATGGTGGACCAATTTCAGTTCATCCGTTGCCCAGGTGCCAAATATAAACTCTTCCATCCACAAACCCTTTTCTGCAGGTCAATGCATCCCTGTTCGCGTCAGTCCGGCGGACTGTAAATGCTGACCCCGGCCGCGCGGGTGCCAATCCAGATCCGGCCATCTGCTCCCGTCGCCACCGCTTCCACGGCCGAATCGGGCGCACCCGAGTTGAGCGGCGTGAACACCTGCCAGGCATCCGGGCACTGATCCGGGGTTCCGTCGCAGGCGGCATAGTCAAAGGAGGCCAAGTTGCCGCCGCTGCCGGCCGGCAGGTCGGCCGCCAGCCAGACCCGCCCGCGGCCATCGTCCACCACCGTGGTGACAAAATTCCACGGCAGGCCGCTGTTGGCGGTGGTCAGCGGCTGCCAGGCATCCCCCTGGATCACCGTCAACCCGCCCCCCAGCGTCCCGAGCCAGACCGTCCCTTCGCCGTCCACCGCCACCGCTGCCACGCCGGACCAGCTCAAGTCGCTGTTCTCACGGGTAAAGACGGTCCAACCCGCGCCATCCCACATCCCTGCACCCTGATGGGTGGCGACCCAGACCGCGCCATCTCGCTGGCCAACGGCGACAGCCAACACATTGTCGGCCGGCAGCCCGTCGGCCGCGGTAAAACGAGTCACGCTGTCACCCTCCACCCCCAGCAATCCACCGGCCGTCGCCGCCCACAGCCGGCCGTCAGGGGCGAGGGCCAGGTCGTTCACGGGGTCTGTCTCAACGACTGTCTCCCAGCGGCCGGCCGAAAAACGCTGCAACCCAACCCGCGTGCCCACCCAGAGCGCGTCGCCCGCCAGCAACAGGGCGCGCACGTCATCGTGCGCCAGCGGCGAATTGGCGGCCGTCAGGACCTCGAGCGCATCCTCATCCAGCCGGACCAGTCCGGCCGGCGTCCCCAGCCAGACCAGGCCGGCCGGATCGGCCGCAATGGCCTGCACCCAGTCGGCCGGCAAGCCCGTGTTTTGCGCGTTCAGCACTTGCCAGTAGCGGCGTTCCAGCGCCCGCTGGACGCCAAAAAAGACGTTCATCCCCAGCAGGATAAACGCCCCGGCCAGCACCGCCAGCCAGAATCCCCGGCCGGGCAGCCAGCCTTTGATGCGATCCCAACTCAATCCTCGCTCCTCCGCCAATCCCACCACAGACCGGAGCGCCGTCGCCACGGACAGGCACAGCGGCACCACGGCAACCAGTGTGTACTGCGGCCACTTGGTGGGCCAGACGGTCAACCAGAGCCAGCCGGTCAGCAGCCAGGCGGCGGTCAGCGGTTCGCGCCGGATGAGCAACGGTAGCCCGGCTAACGCCAGCAAAAAAATCCAGCCATCCGGGGCGAGCACAAAGATGCCCGGGTGCCAGGGAACCGGCCGGCTCATGAAAAGCCACTGCTGAAACCAGGGAAAGCTGGCTCGCTGGACGTCGCTTCCCTGCGAATAGCGCAAGTGAAAGGTGAGGCTCTCCCACAACCGGCCGGGCGGATTGGGCCACAGGATGGGGTCCAGCAGCACAAACACCAGCCCGGCAATCAGAACGTACAGCGCCGTGCGCCCCAACCGCGCTCGCCAGCCAACTGGTTCCGCCAGCGTGTCCTCGCCACCCACCGGCCGCAGGTCGAACAGCAGGAAAGGCAACAACGCCAGCCCCGCTACCAAATAGGTGTACTTGCCGGCCGCCGTCACACCCAGTGCCACGGCCGAGAGCCAGAACCAACGGTTACGCCGGCCGCCACTCTGGCGGTAGGCCAGCATGGCAACCGCGACCGCCAGCAGCGGGATTGCCTCCAGGTAGGCCTGGCTGGTGTACTTGACGGTCATGGTGTGGGCTGCCAGCGCCAGGCCGGCCAGCGGGCTGACCAGCGCCAGCGCCCCGGTCGCCAGCGATCCACAGGCGGCCGAGATGGCGCGGGCCACCAGCAACCCCTCGGCCGGGGTGGCTCCCGGCCCTAGCGCAAGCAGTCCGGCCGTGTAGGCCAGCTTGACCAATACCGGGTGCTCGAGGTTGGAATCGTTGCTTACAATGCCCCCCCAGTCACCGGCGCGGATGGCATCCGCATACTCGCCCGCCACGCGCAAATAGACCGGTTCGTCAAAATCGGTTGGCAGCCCGGTGACGGCCGGAACCCGCAGCGCCAGCGCTACCAGCACCACCAGTAGCGCCACGCCGATTTTGCGGTTCACCTGTCCTGTGCTCTGGCCCATACGCGCCAAGCCGGCCGCGGCAGAGCCTACGGCCGGGTCAACTGCAACACCAGCCCGGTCAGCGGAGGGACTTTGACGCTGTAGGCCTCACCAGACACCTTGTTCGGCCACGCCTGGCCGGTGAGCAGATCGGTCACGGCAAACGAGCCTTCAAAGGCCGGGTCGAGCGCCAGCGTGGGTGCCTGCGCCTGCTCCCCGAAATTGAGGATTACCAGGAACCACTCCTCCGGGCCGCTATCGGCCGGGGGTATGTGGCGGGTAAAGGCATACACCCAATCTCCGCCGGTCACCTCCACTTTGGCAAACGCCCCCACCCGCAGCGCGTGGTGCGCCCGGCGCAGGCCGGTCAGCGTCCGGTAGTGACCGAGCAGGCTGCCGTCCACGCCGTCCTCATCCTCCACCGAGATGTCGTCATCCGGCACGTTGTACCGATCTTCCGGCTGGAACCAGAAAGTCATCCCCTCCCCCACGCCGGATAGGTACCAATCCATCGGCTCGCGCCGGAACTCGTCCCAGTAGGGGCTGCCCTCCCCTTTGCTGCCCAGCATGCCAATTTCCTCGCCGTAATAGATCATCGGGGTGCCGGGGAGCGTCAAGTAGAGAGTCGCAGCCAGTTTGGCGCGCACCCAATCGCCACCGACTTGAGACATCACCCGGTTGGTATCGTGGTTGTTGATAAAACGGACAATCTGGTGCCCGGCCGGGAAGAGCTTGGCCTCGCCCAGTACAATCGCGTCAACAAAATCGGGCGGCTGCGCCCCGCTGAGCATGCTGTCCAGGTTCTCGTCGTTGCTGTTGGCGAGCGTGTGATAGAGGGGAAAGTCAAACAGCGCATCGAACGCATCCGTGTACCACTGGATCATCTCCTGGGCGTTGCGTTCCCAGACCTCCCCCAACAGTAGCACCTCCGTATTCAGCGTGGTCATTTCTTGTTTGATCAACTGCCAGGCAGCCAGGGGTACATCCTTGGCCACGTCGCAGCGAAAGCCATCCACACCGTCAGTATAGTCGCCGTCGCCGTCCAAATCCATCCAGAAGCGGACAATGTCCATCACATAAGCCAGCACCTCCGGATTATCATAGTTCAGCTCCGGCATGTCGCGAAAGCCGCCAAAGGCCTGATAGCTGGTGTGGTCGTCGTTCAGCCAGATGAACCAATCCGCGTACTCGGATTCCAGGTTGCCATAGGCGTCCTGAAAGATGGGATGGTCGTCGGCCATGTGGTTGACCACCAGGTCGATGATGACCCGAATGCCAGCCTCGTGCGCTGCGTCCACCAGCGCAATCATCTCCTCCAGCGTGCCGTAATCCGGGTTGACGGCAAAATAGTCGGTCACGTCGTAGCCGTGATAGGATGGGGATGGGTGGATGGGCATCAGCCAGACGGCCGAGACGCTCAGGTCGCGCAGGTAGCCCAGCCGGGCGGCGACCCCGTTGAGGTCGCCAATCCCATCCTCATTGGTGTCGTAAAAGCTGCGGACAAAGATCTCGTAAAGGATGGCGTTGTCAAACCAGTCCGGTGCGTTGATGATTGGCCAGGGTGTGGGGGTATAGCGGGCGGCCGGGGTTGCCGTCCCGCTCTCCAGTGGGGGGGCGGCCGTGGGGGCCAGCGTTGGTTGGGACGCTGGCGTGGGCTGGAGCAACGAGCAGCCCGCCAGCAGGGTCAGCACGGCTAATACCAGCAACAGTCTCTTTTTCATCGCTTTTCTCCTGCAGAGTTTGCCCCCTGCCGGCCCAAAACACAGGCGGCGGGGAACCGGCCAGTTCCCCGCCGCCCGACAAAACGACTATCCCTTGACGCCACCCACAGTGAGGCCACTCACCAGATAGCGCTGCAGCCCCAGGAACAGCAGCATGACCGGGACCGCGTTGATCAGCGACCCGGCCGCAAAGTAGCCCCACGGCACCCGGTAGTTGTCCTGCAGAGCGTACAGGCCCACCGGCAGGGTCCACAAGTTCTCTCCGGTCATGATCACGTTGGCCATCACAAACTCGTTCCAGCCTCCCAAAAAGGCAAACAGCGCCGTCACCGCCAGCGCCGGCTGCACCAGCGGCAGGATCACGCGCAAAAAGGCCGAGGTGGGATTGCAGCCGTCGATCATGGCGGCTTCTTCCAGGTCCTTGGGCACCGTGTCAAAGTACCCCTTCATATTCCAGGTGCAAAAGACCAGCGTCCCGGCCGTGTAGGCCAGGATCAGCCCCCAGTGGTTGTTGTATAACCCCAACCCGCTGAGGATGAGAAAGATGGGCACCAGCGAAAGGACGCCGGGGAAGGCCTGCAACGCCAGAAAGAGCACCAGCCCGGATTTGCGGCCGACAAACTCCCAGCGGGAAAAAGCATAACCTGCGCTGGTCGCGATCGTCAGGCTAAAGATGGTGGTCAGCACCGCCACCTTGAGACTGTTCCCCAGCCAGGCCAGCAGCGGCCGTTCGGTGAACATGTAGCGAAAATTCTCAATCGTAAACTGGTCCGGAATGAGCGACCAGTTAGTAGTGTACAGCGCCTGTCCGGGCCGCACGGCCGCCTGGAAAATAAAGATCACCGGCAAGATGCCGATAAAAACCGCCACCAGCAGGATGGCGTTAAACGAAACACCGAGTATGCGTGCCTGTTGCGTTCTCATTGCTCTGCAGCTCCTGCGGTAATGCGGGTAAAGCGCATGCTGGCCATGGTGGCGGCAAACAGGAGAATAAAGAGCACCACGGCAAAGGCAGCAATGTACCCATAGTTCTTTTGCTGGAAGGCCTGGTTAAAGGCGTACACCATCACGAATTCAGTCGAGCCCACTTCGCCCGCGCCCGCCCTGGGCTCCCCTTTGGTCACCATCCAGACCGTCTCAAACAGCTTGAAGGTGGTCAGCGAACTGAGCACAATGCCGGGCATCACAGCCGGGCGGATGAGTGGGATGGTGATGTTCTTGATCCGGTCCCACCAGTTGGCGCCATCCACGTCGGCCGCTTCGTACAGTTCGGCCGGGATTGCCTGCAGCGCACCCAGGATGATGGTCATAAAGAACGGATAACTCATCCATAGGTTGATAATCACCAGCGCAATAAAGGCGGTGGTCGGCTGCTGCAGCCAGGTGGGCGGGTTGGCAATGCCAATGTCCCGCAGCACCACGTTGATCAGCCCAAACTGCCCGTTGAAAAAGAATTTCCAGACCAGCGCGCTGATGTAGAACGGGATCGCCCAGGGGATGATCAGCATCATGCGGTAGAACCCTTTGGCCTTGACGTACTCGCTGTTGAGCAACAATGCCAGGACAAAACCCACGATCAGAAAGAGACTGACGCAGATCACCGTCCAGTAAAGGGAGCGCCACATGACGACGAAAAAGTCGCTATCCAGGCCGCTAAAGAGCTTGGTAAAATTCTCCAGCCCAATGTAGGTATAACCCTTGGATGGGCAGCCCTCCGGGAAGCCAAACACGCCCTCCGGGCAGACTTTGAACCGAAAGACGTTGCGGTTGGTGAATGCCTGCCAGACGTTGTACAAGATGGGGTACACGCTAAAGGCTAGCACGCCGATCATGGTGGGGCCCACATAGGGGATCGCCATCACGTTGATGGGCACGTTGGTCCACGCTTCCGCCAGGTAGCCGATGATGTATACCTGCACGGCAATGGCCACCACGATCAGCGCCACCCGGGTGAGAATGCCGCCGACGTTGAGCGCGACGCCCGCTTCCATCGCCTCGCTCACCTGGGTCCAGATAGTGATGCCAAAAAAGACCATCCCCACAATGCCCATGATGCACAGGAACACGATGAGACCCCAGGCCCACGTTTTTTGGGTGTACAGGCCACCGGCCGAGGCCAGGTACAGCACGGCCGCCACCGTTGCCACGGCCGCCGTCACCGATAGCCCGTCGTCGCCGGTCAGGCCCGTGGCTGCAAACGCCAGCGCCCCCACGCCGACAACGATCAAAAGGACCAACACGGCCAGTGCGCGCCAATCACGCAGTGTTGGGGCCTGTGGAGGAGCAATTGCCGTCATCAAGACCTCCTTTCGCTTTGGTTCTATTATGCCAGAAAAAGCAACGGGGACAGAAGCCATGCAGCCTTTGTCCCCGTTTCGTTAAACATTATCTATCCCACACCGTGGACAGAGCTTACTGCATGCCAGCCACGCCCTCTTCGGCCGCGGTCTGGGCAGCTTGCAGCGCCTCTTCGGCCGTCTGCGTCCCGTTCCAGATGGCGGTCAGCGCCTGGGCAACCGGGTCCCACAACGCGCCCATAAAGGGGGTGTTGGGCATCGGAGCGCCGTATGTAGCCTGCTCGCCGAACGCAGCCACCGTGGTCAGGGCCTGCACGGCCGGGTCCAGCAGCGCGTCAGGAGTGGTCGGGACCATCTTGTTGCTCTCGGCCAGGAAGACCTGATTCGCTGCGTGAGTGTAGTAGGCCAGCAAGTTGACGGCCGCCTCGGCCACACCGCGCTCCACCGCCAACGGGGTGATGCCGCAGAACTTGACCCCCAGGAAGGGCTGCCCGGGGTTCTCGCCTATCATCGGCAGCGTCGCCATCCCATAGTCAATGCCCGCGCCCTCAACGTCCGCAATGTACCACGGACCGTTGATGATCATCGCGCTCTTGCCTTCCTTGAAGAGCGTGTCGGCGATGCCGTAATCCACCTCTTCCGGTGAGAACTCGCGCAGCGCGGCGATAAACTCGGCGCCTTCCAGGCCCATTCCCACACCCACGTTGCCGTCGGCGTCAACGTAATAAGCCTCGCCGGCCTGGATGGCAAAGGCGCCAAAGTAGGCATCTTTGACGTTGAATGCCAACAGGTACTCGCTCTTGTCCCAGGCCTCTGCCAGGGCCAGCAGCTCGTCGGCCGTCGCCGGGATCTCTTCCGCGCTGATGAGCGCCTTGTTGTAGATCACGGTCACGGTTTCCACCGACTCGGGGAAGCCATAGATGCTGCCCTTGTAGGAGACAGCGTCCACGGCCGGGGCGATGTAGGTGGCTTTGAACAGGTCCACATCGATGTACTCATCAATCGGGGCCAGCACCTCAATCTCGGCCCACTCGCCGATCTTGTCGTGCACCCAGCAGACGATGTCCGGACCCTCGCCGGCCGGCACGGCCGTCGCCAGCTTGTTCTGGAAATCCTCCACCTCAACGCTCTCGAACGTAACATTGGGGTTGAGTTCCATGTAAGCATCAAAGACGGTGAGGATATTGGCCTCGTAATCGCCGGCCCAGCCATCCCAGCCAATCACCGCGCCCGAAAGGTCAGTGTTAACGACCGCGGCCGCGCTGGCCAGGTCAATCCCGCCCTCTTCAGGCACGTCCCGGGCCTCGCAATCGCCGCCCATGTTGGTCACACCCTCGCAAGCGGCCGCCTGCGCAGCGATCACCGCTACGTCGGGGGGCTGCGTGCCGTTCCAGATGGCGGTCAGCGCCTGGGCAACCGGGTCCCACAGCGAACCCATGTACGGGGTGTTGGGCATCGGCGCGCCCAGGGTCGCCTGATTACCAAAGGCTGACACCGTGGTCAGGGCCTTGACGGCCGAATCCGCCAGCGCCGCCTTGGTGGTTGGAACCATCTTGTTACTCTCAGCCAGGAAGACCTGGTTCTCGGCGTTGGTATAGTACCCCAACGCTGCCACAGCCGCCTCGGCCACACCGCGCTCGACGGCCAGCGGGGTGATGCCGCAGAACTTGACCCCCAGGAACGGTTGCCCGGGGTTCTCGCCAATCACCGGCAGCGTCGCCATCCCATAGTCAATGCCCGCGCCCTCAACGTCCGCAATGTACCACGGACCGTTGATGATCATCGCGCTCTTGCCTTCCTTGAAGAGCGTGTCGGCGATGCCGTAATCCACCTCTTCCGGTGAGAACTCGCGCAGCGCGGCGATAAACTCAGCGCCTGGAAGCGCATCCGGATCCAGCCCAATGCCACCTTGCGCATTGACGTAAAAAGCGGGTCCGGCCTGCATGGCAAAAGCGCCAAAGTAGGCATCTTTGACGTTGAAAGCCAACAGGTACTCGCTCTTGTCCCAGGCCTCTGCCAGGGCCAGCAGCTCGTCGGCCGTCGCCGGGATCTCTTCTGCGCTGATAAGCGCCTTGTTGTAGATCAAAGTTACGGTCTCGATCGACTCGGGGAAGCCATAGATGCCATCCTTGTAGCTGACGGCATCCACGGCCGGGGCGATGTAGGTGGCTTTGAAAGCGGCCATATCAATGTACTCATTGATGGGGGCCAGCACTTCAATCTCGGCCCACTCGCCGATCTTGTCGTGCACCCAGCAGACGATGTCCGGACCCTCGCCGGCCGGCACGGCCGTCGCCAGCTTGTTCTGGAAATCCTCCACCTCGACCGTCTCGATCTTGACCCCAGGGTTCATTCCCATGTAGGCGTCAAAAATCGAGAGGATATTGGCCTCATAATCGCCAGCCCATCCATCCCAGACAGTAAGCTCGGCGGTTGGGCCTTCCACAACGGGTTCCTCAGTCGCCTTTCCCGTCGTCTCGGGGGCCTCGGTGGCGGCCGGTTTGGGAGTAGCGGTAGGCTCCTCCTGGGTCACACCGCCGCAGGCCGCCAGCACCATACTGGCAACCAGCAGTAAACTAAACAACATCCACAAACTCTTCTTCATCTCCTGATACTCCTTCAATCAATTGTTTTGGTTTCCGTAACTGCTCGGGCCACGGAAAGGGCGGCCTGGGTTGAGTAGTTACCTCTGTTAGACCATTACAGCAAAATCTGTCTCACACTCTCCCTGTTCAGGTATCACCTCCTTCTGCCACTCATTTGCGCTCCACAAGTTTATCACAAAAGATCTCTGGCCGGGCTGCGAAAAGCCTGTTCCAGCACCAGGGCCACTGCTCCCATCTCGGTCGAGCGCCGGCCCAGGGCCGACTGGACAATGTCCGTGCTACCGATCGCGGCCCGCATGGCCCGCTGGGCCACGCTCTCGCGCAGTGACTCGAGAATCAATTCTCCCGCCTGCGAGACGCCGCCGCCGATAATCACCCGGCCGGGGTTGAGTAAATTGATCGCATCCGCCACCGCAATACCCAGCAACCGGCCGGCGTCACGGTAAAGCTGCCGGCTCAACGGGTCCCCCTCGCGGGCGGCTTGCTCCACCTGCTTGGCCGTCAGATTGCCGTTGACGGCAACGCCCTTCAACACAGTTGGTTGGCCGGCCTCAATCGCAATCCTGGCACGTTGCGCGATGGCCGGACCGCCCGCCATGGATTCTAGGCAACCATAGCTGCCACACGAACACGGAGGGCCATCCTCGTCGATCATCAGATGACCAATCTCCCCGGCCGTGCCGGTTTGCCCGTGGTAAATCTCACCATCGATGATAATCCCACATCCAATGCCCGTGGCTACCTTGAGATAAACCAGGTTCCGCACCCCCTGACCGGCTCCGTAATACAACTCCCCCAACGCACCCAGATTGGCGTCGTTATCCAAATAAACCGACACCCCAAAATCGTCCTGCAATCGGTCCCGCACCGGTGCGCCACTCCAACCGGGCATGATAGGCGGCGCAACGGGAGTTCCTCGGGTTGTGTCCAGTGGTCCCGGGACGCCCACCCCAATGCCCACCAGGTCGGAGAATGAGATGCCTGCTTGCGAGATCACTGTCCGGCCGATATCCGCAATCGCCGGTAGGCCGACGATGGGGCCGGCCGCCACGTCAAATGGGCGTTCCAACTCGGCAATCACCTGGGCGTCCAAATCGGTCACCACGGCCGCCAAGTGCGTCGCCCCTGCGCCAATGCCCAGCACATAGCCGGCCTGGTAGTTAAAGGTAAGCAAAATGGGACGCCGGCCGCCGCGTGATTGGCCTGTCCCGCTTTCCCGCAGCCAACCATCCGCGATCAAATCATTGACGATGATCGAAATCGTGGAGCGGCTCAGGCGGGTGCGGCGGGCAATATCAGCACGGGAGATGGTCCTTTCCTGACGGACCAGATCGAGGACGAGGGATTTGTTTACCTCTCGTACAAACTCGGGGGCTACTAAGGGTCTTTTGGTCACTGTATTGCTTCTAACCGGACAATAACGATCAAATCGACAGCTTGACCATGCAAAATAATAGCATGACGCTCTTTGTTTGTCAAGACACAGAACAAAGTTCCCGCGGTCACCAGTTCGGGAATCCTTGATGCCAATTCGCAATGCTGCTATACTGCTGCTTCGAGGACACATGACAGGCCCATGAATGGCATTGACTCTCAACCAATCAAAGATCACTCAATCGCCCTTATTGATGGGTGATGCGCCGTCTGTTACACACCGGCGGGGAATGGCGAGCGCCAGGAGTAAAAACAGCATGGCTGAACGCAGGCTGATTGCCAACGCTGACGATTTCGGCCGCCATCCGGCCGTCAGCGACGGCATCCTGCACGCTCACCAACTCGGCATCGTCACCAGCACCACAGTGATGATCAACTTTCCCGGCGCGGCCGAAGCGATACGCCGCGCCAGGGTGGAATTCCCGCGCCTGGGAGTGGGCGTCCATCTCTGTCTGACGGCCGGGCCGCCTGTGTTGCCGGCCGGGCAGGTTCCCACGCTGATCGGCCGAGACGGGCATTTCCCACACATCGCCGATCAGGCCGGCCGGCTGGATGCCCTCAACCTGGCCGAGTTGCAGGCCGAGTTGCGGGCCCAGATCGAAGCCACACTGGCGGCCGGGGTGCGGGTGGATCACCTGGACAGCCACCACCACGTCACCTTTTTGCACCCAACCCTGCTGGATGCCATGCTGGCGCTGGCGGCCGAGTACGACCTGCCGGTTCGCAACCCGATCCCACCAGGGGGCTTTCGCGCCCAGGCGCAGGCCGGGCTGGCCCCGCCGGGCATCACCCCGCAGGCGGCCGCTGCGCTGGAGAAAATGGTGACCGGCCGTCTGCTTACCAGCGGCGTCGCGCGGCCGGATGCCTTTCTCAGCACCTTTTTCGACGCCGGCGCGACGCTGGAAAATCTACTGCACATCCTGGACAACCTGCCGGCCGGCGTCAACGAACTGATGTGCCATCCCGGCTATTCCCGGCCGGACCTGACCAGCAACTACAACCTGCAGCGCGAGCGCGAGTTGGAGATTCTCTGCCACCCGGCCGTGCGCGAACGGCTGGCGCTGCAGGCAATCGAACTGGTCACCTTTGGAGCGCTGGGGACGTGAAGCTGGACTGTCTGCGCTACCGCCTGCTGAGATGGGGCTTTGGCCTGCTCTACAACCAGCTTGCCTGGACCTACGACGCGGTGGCCTGGCTGGTGAGCCTGGGACAGTGGCAAACGTGGACTCGCTGCGTTCTCCCGTTCCTGCGCGGCAGCCGCGTGCTGGAGTTGGCGCACGGCACCGGCAATCTGCTGCCAGAGTTGGCAGCGGCCGGCCATCGGCCCACCGGCTTTGACCTCTCCCCAGCGATGGGCCGCATCGCAGGGCGCAAGCTGACGCGGCAGGGGTTGGCTGTGCCACTGACACGCGGCATGGCGCAGATTCTCCCTTTCCCGGCCGGCACCTTTGACAGCGCCGTCTCCACCTTTCCGGCCGCCTTTATCCTGGACCCACTGGCGTTGAGCGAGGTCCACCGCGTGCTGGCCCCTGATGGGATTTTCGTGGTGCTGCCCATCGCCCACCTCACCGGCCGCGGCCCGCTGGCGCGGGCGCTGGAGTGGCTCTACCGCGTCACCGGCCAGCGGCCGGAGCGCGGATTTCCCATCCCGCCCCAGTTCGCGGCGGCCGGCTTTCGCACCGAGCTGCGCTGGGTCGAGTTGCCCGGCAGCCAGGTTGTCATTTTCCTTCTGTTTCCAGAGAGGTAATTGTCGTGGAGATTCGCCCCATCACCACCATTGACGAGGCGCAGCAGGTCATCCAGGTCGAGTTGGCCGCCTGGCAGATGGACCCGATTGACGCCACCCCGGCGCACGTGCTCATCACCATCGCCAAAAACGGCGGGGCGTTGCTGGGCGCGTACGATGGCGGCCGGCTGGTCGGTTTTTCGCTTGGCTGGCTGGGCACCGTGGATGATGGCCGCCCGGCCTCCGCGCACCTCAAGCTGGTCTCCCACATGACCGGCGTGCTGCCCGCCTACCGCGACCAGCGGGTGGGCTGCCGGCTCAAGCTGGCGCAGCGGGAGTGGGCGCTGGAGCGCGGGCTGGAGCTGGTCACCTGGACTTACGACCCGCTGGAGAGCCGCAACGCCAACCTCAACCTCCGGCGGCTGGGAGCCACCTGCAACACCTATCTGCGGGATGTGTACGGGGAGATGGCCGACCGGATGAACGAAGGCCTTGCTTCCGATCGCTTCCGGGTGGATTGGCGGATTGCCACCACACACGTCCGCGAGCGGCTGGCCGGCGCTCACACGCTGGCCCACCCTCCGGCCGACGCACAACTGCTCAATCCGGCCGCCAGCGGCCCTGGCCACGGATTCCGCTACCCGGCCGAACCGACCGCAGCACCGGCCGGGCCGCGCCTGCTGGTGGAAATCCCGGCCGACATGCAGGCCATCCGCCGGGCGGACATGGGGCTGGCGGCCGCCTGGCGTAGCCACACGCGAGCCGTCTTTGAGGGCGCTTTTGCGGCCGGCTACCGCGCCACCGATTTCATCTTTCAGCGCGGCGCAATGCCCCCGCGCAGTTTCTACCTGCTGGAGCTTTTTGTCGCCGAGCGATAATCCGAGTTGGGAGCACAGATGAAGATTGAACGCATCGACCTGTACCACCTAACCATGCCGCTGGCCCATCCATTTGAGACCAGCTTTGGGCTGCAAACGCATCGGGAGTGCATCCTGGTAGCGGCCCGCGCGGCCGGGCTGACCGGCTGGGGCGAGTGCGCGGCGTTGAGCCGGCCGATGTACTCGTACGAGACGATGGAGACCGCCTGGCACGTGCTGACCGACTTTGTGCTCCCGGCCGTGCTGGGGCAGACGTGGGAGACAATCGACCAATTGGCAGCGCTCTACCATTGGGTGCGCGGCCACCCGATGGCCAAGGCTGGGCTGCAGGCGGCCGCCTGGGACCTACTGGCGCAGCGCGACGGGGTCAGCTTGGTAGCCAAACTGGCCCAGCCGTATCCGGAAGGTCCGCGCGACCGGGTGGCGGTTGGCGTCAGCATTGGCCTCCAACCGACGATTGACGACACACTGGCGCGCATCGTCGACTATCGCGCACAGGGGTACGGCCGGATCAAGCTCAAGATCAAACCCGGCCGCGACCTGGCGTTGGCGCAAGCAGCGCGGGCCGCCTTTCCCACTGCCGCTATCATGCTGGACGCCAATTCAGCCTACACGCTGGCGGACGCGCCCCTCTTCCAGGCGATGGACGAGCTGGACCTGTTGATGATCGAGCAGCCACTGGGCCACGATGACATCTATCAGCACAGCCAGCTCCAGCCGCAACTGCACACCCCCATCTGCCTGGACGAGAGCATCCAGACGCCGGAGCAGGCCGAGTGGGCACTGGCGATCGACGCCGGCCGGATCATCAACATCAAACCCGGCCGGGTGGGCGGCCTGTGGGAAGCGCGGCAGATCCACAACCTGTGCCGGGCGCGGGGGGTGCCGGTCTGGTGCGGCGGGATGCTGGAGACGGGGGTCGGCCGGGCGGCCAACCTGGCGCTTGCCAGCCTGCCGGGGTTCACCCTGCCCGGCGACATCTCTGCCACCGCCCGCTACTGGGTGGAGGACATTGTGGACCAGGTTTTCACGCTGAACGCGGAGGACAGCACCATCACCGCCCCGGCCGAACCAGGGCTGGGGGTGACGGTCAACATGGAGCGGGTCAACCGCTTTCTGCTGCGCTCAACGAGCTTGACCGTGTGACGGTCGGCTAATCAACCGGCAGACCGCCAAGCGCGATCAGCACCAAGATCAGGGTAAAGATGCACAGCCAGCCGATGACGGCGCAGCCGAGTAGCCCAACGGTCTGCAAACCAATCGAGAGCGCGGTCTGCCCGGCCGCTTTGATGGCGTTACCCAGACGGGCCAGCATCCCGGCCGGCCTCCAGCAGCCGTTTGATACCCCGCAGCCGCCAGGCCCCTGCCTTCCCAAAGGCCAGCCGGATGAACGGGCTGAACAGCTTGAGCAGGCCCCGCGGCCGGAGCGTCTGCCGCTGCCGGACGTGGGTCCCCTCCCCAGCCGGCTGCAGATGATAGGCCAGCGTCCCATCCATCGCCCGGCCGAAGGCAAAGCGGGACTCGAGCGCCCACGGTGGCTCAATGCGGGTGATCTGGCTGATGTTTTCCGCGTGCCAGCCCGGCAGGATGCGCACCAACTCACGGTAGCGCGTGCCGACGGCGGCCGGGCCGGGGGTTAGCTTGTCGTAGACCGGCACCAGCGAACCCGGCTCGCTGGGGTGCAGGTCAATGTCGCGGAAGAACGCAAAAACCACCTCCGGCGGCCGCTGGATGATAGCAACAAACTCGAAATCCATTGCGCCCTCGCTCCCAAACCACAGCCACGCCACAAATGACAACGGCTTGCATTCTAGCACACCGCGGCCGGGCAAACAAACAACCCCGCAATCAAGGTCCGCTGACCCAGCTGCTGATGAATGTCATCACCCGCACCCTACGCCAACCCCCAGCCCAGCGCGGCCGCCACCACCACCGCGCTCAACAGCTCAACCGGAAAGGTGGTGGAGACCGCCTGCCGACCAAAGCGGCGCGCGACCCACTGGTACAGCCCCAGCGCCAGCAGCGGGACCAGCAACGGGAATCCGCGCCAGGCCAGCGTCAGCGCCCCGGCCGCTGCCAGGATCAGCACCATCCGCGCAGCCAGCGGCCGGCGCATCAGGTTGGGCGGGTCCAGCCACAGCGGCAGCGCGATGGACAGCGCATAGGTCGCTGCCACGTAGGCGCAGGCCACCAGCCAGACCGGCTCCACCGAGTCGAGCGACAGCTCCAGCCCGGCCGGCTCCGCCAGCGCAACCGCCCCCGCCAGCGCCAGCAGATGGACCGCCTGATCTGCCAGGAACGGAACGATGGGCGGCAGACCCAGGCGCGGTTCCAGCTTGATCTTGGCCCAATCGGCCGCGGCGTGGACCAGCACAATCCCCAGCAGCCAGGGCCACCAGCGGTCCAGTTGGCCCCAGACCACCGGCACCATCGCCAGGCCGACCAGCCCAACGTGCAGCGCCAGGCCATCCGGCCGGCGCTTGCACAGCACCAGCCAGCGGGTCTGCAACACAAAATCCCCTACCAGATGAGCCAACAACAAGCGGTAAAACATCGTTCCACCTCCCGCTCAATCCAGGTGACCGTCACCTGGGAGGCCGAAGCCTACCCTCCGGCGTGGTGCCTGGAGGCCAAATGGACGCTCAGTTTCCGGATAGCCGGTGGGTTAGTTCAACAGAGAGCGGAGCGCTTCCGGCCGGAGCACGCGAATGCGGACCCGTTCCAGGTCCAGGATTCCCTGGCTGCGCATCTGGCTGAGCGCGCGGTTGGTGCTTTCACGGGTCGTCCCAACCAGGCTGGCAATTGCCTCTTGCGAAAGGTCCAGATCGATCAGCACCCCTTCCGGCCCCGCCACGCCGTACCGGTCCGCCAGGTCCAGCAGTTTGCGGGCCACGCGCTGGGTCACGTTGAGCGAGATCAGCTCCTCCACGCTGGCGTTGGTCTCCCGCAGGCGGGCGCTCAACGTTTCGATGACGCGGATGGCTGTGGACGGGTTGCAGAGCAGGTGTTCGCGGAAGGCGCTGCGGCGCAACACCAGCACCTCGGTCCACTCCATCGCCTCGGCGTTGGCAGAGCGCGGGTCGCCGGTGAGCAGCGCCATCTCGCCAAAAAAGTCGCCATCGCCGAAAATGCCATAGGACAACTCGTGGCCGTCGGCACTGAAGGTATAAATGCGCACCCGGCCGGAGACGATGACAAACAGGCTGTCGCCCTCGTCGCCCTCGCGCAGAATGACCTGCCCTTTGCGGTAGCTGCGCCGATCCAGCATGCCGAGCAGGGACCGGAGTTGTTCCTGCGGTAGATCGGCAAACAGTGGAATCTGCTTTATGAGTGCCATTTCGTCCATCACAGACTTTTCCATCTCGTGCGCACACAGTTTAGCACAATCCGCCTCCGGCCGATATGACGCGAATCACAGTTTTGGCCCAGTTGTGCGGCCGGCCCCCGATTGATGGCGATGAAACGGCCCGCCGGCCGGCGCTACTGGATGTGCAGCAGTACCTTGCCCTCTTTCCACAACTCTTCCAGGTTGTAAAAAGAGCGCTTGGCCGGGCTAAAGAGGTGGACAATCACATCGCTATAGTCCAGCAGCAACCACTCGGCATCCCCGCTCCCCTCTTTGCTCCATGGGATCGCCCGATAATTCTTTTTGGCCGATTCCAGGATGCTCTCTTGTAAGGCATCCAGTTGCCGGTCGCTGTTGCCGCTACAAAAAACAAAAAAGTCGGCAAAGGTATCCATGTGGCTGATATCCAGCAGCAGGATATCCTCTCCCTTCTTTTCCTCAATTACCTGAACAATATGCCGGGCAAGCTCAATCGCTTCCAGTCTCGACCTCCTGATTTGTCACGGTACCAGATTCGTGCACCTTTGTCACTGTTCGGCCCAAGGGCCCGGGTAGGGAAAGCGGGGGTGTGTGCGGGCGCTCCGCCCCGCTGTTGGCGGGATGTCCCACGCCCGCACACACCCCCGAAAAACTCGATTGCCTGAGTAGTCACGCACATTTTAGCACACCGGCCGGGGTGGGTCAATGAGGTTGCGGGGCCTCGGGTGCATCAAAGAGCGCCGCCAGCCCCCAGCCGGACAGGCCCGCGCCCAACCCGGCAATCAGCAGCACGCGGGCCTTGGGCGGGCTCAGGTCTTCTGCCAGGATGGCCCCCGCCTGCGCCAGCGAGACCCCGCCCCCGGCGTAGGAGTAGAGCGGCCGGACGCCGCCATGCAGCACCCGGCTGGAGATGACCACCGGCACGCCAACCCGCAGCGCGTCCAGGATGCCCCGGAAAAGCTCCTCGTTGACGTTGCCCGCGCCCACCGCCTCGATGACCAGCCCGGCCGCCCCCCTGGCCAGCGCCGCTCGCAGCGCGACGTCATCTGCCCCGGCGTACATGGGGATGATGTCCACCCGCGGGGCAGTGACAGGGAACGGGACATGCACCCGCGGCAGCCAGGCGCCGGAAAAGTGAACCCGGCCGGCGCGGACCCAGCCCAGGTCGGGCGGGCTGGTGGAATCAAATGCATCCACGTCTTCTGTGTTGAATTTGGTGGCTCGCCGGGCAGCGTGAATCTCGCCGTGCATCACCACCATCACCCCCCGGCCGCGCGCCTTGGGATGGGCGGCCACAATAGCGGCGTCGAGGATATTGCCGGGGCCATCGGCATCCGGTGCGGAGGCCGGCCGTTGCGCGCCGGTCAGCACCACCGGCGTCGGCGTCTCCAGCGTCACGTCCAGATAAAAGGCGGTCTCTTCCATCGTGTCGGTGCCGTGAAGAACCACAATGCCGTCCACCTGCCCGGCCAACTCCCTCACCCGCCGCGCCAGCGCCAGCCAGATCTCCGGCCGCATCCGCTCGCTGGGGATGTTGGCAAACTCTTCCACACAGATCTCCCCCACTTGCGCCAACTCTGGCACGGCCGCAATCAGGTCTGCGCCGGTGACGGCCGGAATAGCGCCGCCGGTGGCCAGGTCCATCCGCATGGCAATCGTCCCCCCGGTGGCAATCACTTGCAGACATGGTCTGGCGGGCATCTGTCAGTCGGCCGGAGCCAGGGACATCAACTGGTTGAAGGTGTTGATCTCCAGCGTCCAACGGCTGCCGACCTCAAAGCGAGCATAGTCGGCCGCGTCGCGCGGCTCGTAGCTGTAAACGCCCTCGTCGGTGGCAATGGTCACGCCATACTCTTCGCCGCGCTGCCCCGCCCGCTCATCGGCCGCCAGGGTAAAGGTGGGCCATTCGGGGAACAGGTCGTCTCCGCTGAGGGTGACCGCATCCACCTGCTGCCACTCATCCAGCGTGTACTGGCACAGGTCACCGTACACCCGGTACTCGCAATCCTGCACCACCTCGCCCGAGCCGCTGCCCAGGTCCACCGTGTACGGCGTCCCGCAGATCTTTTCCGCACCCGGCACCGGCTCGGATTCCACGTGATGGAACGCTTCCCGACATGTCCCCACCTCGGCCCCGGCCGGGATTTCATCCCGCCAGTCTTCATGGGTTGCCGGCCGGAGAGCCTCAATCGATATCGTGCGGGTCCAGACAACCTCCCGCACGCTGCCCACGACCCCCTCGGTGCGGTTAAAGAGCACAAAAAAGATGACCAGCGCAGCGATGCAGGCCAGGCCCAACAGGCCCAGCAGGACCGGGCTGATCCCCTTGCGGGCGGCCGCCAGCGGGGCAGCGGGTTGGGCGGGCTTGGGCTCTTCCCGGCCCAGGCTGGCGCCGCAGTTTTTGCAGTGCTGCGCCGATGGATCGTTGGGCGTGCCGCACGCGCGGCATGGGATCATCTCGGCCGGGCGGTCGCGGTGGGCGCCCAGCACCCGGCCGCGCTCGCGCGCTGCCCCCTCCCCCAGATCAGCGCCACACCGGCTGCAGGTCGCTGCCTCGGCCGGGTTGCGGGCGCCGCAAAACTTGCAGTGCACATCCGGCCCGGCTTTGGCCTTCTCAATCGCAGCCTGGTCGGTCAGCAGCGCTTCCTGCGCCGCTTGCTCGAATTGCACACCGGCCGGTTGGGCCGCGCCGCAGCCACTGCACAGCTTTTGCGGTCCGGGATTCCTGGTATTGCAGTTCGGGCACGTCCACTCCAGATGCACATATCCCACCGTCTCTTTTGCCATGATTGCTCCCTTGCCTCCAGTGGTTCATCTGGGCCCGATTGTACCGGTTTAGCGGGCCTGCTGCAAGGTGGTTGACAACCCACTTGACCGGGGCTATACTGTAACTGACTGACCGGTCAGTCGGTTATAGGAGCAACGGAGGACAAAATGGTTGTATTGTTACTGGTTACCGTTGTGGGCAGTATCCTCATCACCTGGCTGCTGCCGATGGCATTCAAGAGCCAACCACCCTACGGTCTGGCGGCAGACATTGCCGCTGGTACCATCGCCGCGGCCATCTGGGCCGTGCTGGCCTATCAGGTCATTGCGCCGGCCATTGGCCTGACCGGCTGGGTCAAGCTGGCCCTCTCGGCCGGGGACGCAATTGGGCTGGCGGCCGCCGTGCTGTGGGTCCTGCGCCGGATCAAAGGGTAACATGGCGCCCAAACCAGACGTCTCGGCCGAGCGCAAGCAGCAGATCTTCCGGGCCGCCCTGACCTGCTTCGGCCGGCAGGGTTTCCACCTGACGACGATGGACGACATCGTCGAGGAGAGCGGCTTGAGCAAAGGGGCGCTGTACTGGTATTTTGACAGCAAAAAGGCGCTCTTCCTGGCGCTGTTCCAGGAGATGATGGGCCAGATGGCACAGAGTTGGCAGACGATTGCGGCCGACGAGTCCACCTGCGCCAGTGACAAGCTACGCGCCAGCATGGCACTCTTTCGCAGCGAACTCGAAGAGTTGGTCCCTTTCTTTCGGGTGATGATAGAAGCCTGGGCGCTCACCCGCCACGACGAAGAGGTAGAGGCGCTGATCCGCGATTTCTACCGGCCGTATCTGGAGATCATGCTGCAGATCATCCAGCAAGGGGTATCCGGCGGAGAGTTTTTCGTCGCCTCGCCGGAGGCGATGGCGCTGGTGGTGATGACGCTGTACGACGGGCTGGCGCTGGCCATCGCCACCGGCCTGTGGACCCGCGACTGGGGCGAGATCACCGACGCGGCCGAAGCGCTGGTACTCAACGGCCTGGGGGTGGCTTGTGACTGACCGCCCCATCATCCAGACCTGGCAACTGGCACGCCACTTTAAAGACGCGGTGGCGGTGGACGGGCTGGACCTTTCAATACATCGCGGTGAGATTTTTGGCCTGGTGGGACCGGACGGCGCGGGGAAAACCACTACCATCCGCTTGCTGGCAGCTATCCTGGATCCATCGGCCGGGCGGGCGGAGATTTTCGGATGCGACACGGTTGCCCGGCCGGAGTTCATCAAACGGCGGATCGGCTACATGGCACAGCGCTTCAACCTGTACCGAGACCTGTCAGTGGAAGAAAACCTCAACTTTTTTGCGGACGTGTTCGAGGTGGCCGGGGTTGCGCGACAGGCCCGCATTGAGCAACTGCTGCGCTTTAGCCGGCTGACCGAGTTCCGGCAACGGCGCGCCGCCCACCTCTCAGGCGGGATGCAGAAAAAGTTGGCGCTGGCCTGCACGCTGATCCACACGCCGGAGATCATTTTTCTGGACGAGCCGACCACCGGCGTGGACCCGGTCTCCCGGCGCGAGTTTTGGGATATCCTGACCGAACTGCACCTGCAAGGGGTGACCCTGGTGGTCAGCACCCCCTACATGGACGAGGCCGAACGCTGCTCGCGGGTGGGACTGATGCACCGCGGCCGGCTGGTGATCTGCGACACACCCGAGCGGATCAAATCGCTGGTGCGCGGAGAGCTATTGGCTTTGTGGCCGGCCGATCTGTGCCGAGCACAGGCAGCGCTGGCTAAAATGGATAGCGTGCTGGAGGTGCAGACCTACGGCCAGCAGTTGCGCGTGTTCGTGGGCGATGCTGGCCGCACGGTTGGAGAAATTCAAGCTACACTGGCGACAGAGGGCATCGCGATCCGGGACCTGCGTCCCACCCGGCCGCGGATGGAAGAAGCGTTCATCTCCCTCATCCAGCGGCCGGAAAGAGAACGGATAGATTGATGAGCAAGGAGGCCCGGTCGGCATGAGAATCATCCACTTGCGCAGCCACGGCTGGCGGTTCTACCGCAACTGGCTCATCATGGTGGGCACCCTGGCCGCAGTGGTCCTGGTAGCCATGGTAACCTGGCAGGCAAACTGGCCGTGGCACGTTTACCTGCTGGGCTCCATCCCGGTTTACCTGCTGGCCTCGACCGTCCTCACCGCCTACCGGCTGACCCATCCCCCAATCAATCCCCAATATCACGGGACCACCCCGGCCGACGTGGACCTGCCATTCGAAACGGTCGAATTCCCCGGCCGGGATAGGCTGCGGTTGTCTGGCTGGTACGTGCCTGGAAGCAAGCGCTCGGCCGTGGTGCTGGTGCATGGATTTGGCAGTCGAGCTATCCACATGATCTATCACGCCACGGCCGTGGCGATTCATGGGCATGGGGTGCTGCTATTCGACCTGCGCGCCCACGGTAACAGCGAAGGTGACACCTGCACCAAAGGCTGGCGGGAACCGCAGGACCTGCTGGGTGCGGTGGACTATATGCAGAGCCGTGGCGACGTGGACCCGGACAAGATTGCAGTGCTGGGACTCTCTCTGGGTGCCAACACCGCGCTCCAGGCGGCGGCCCTGGCGGACTCAATTCGGGCAGTGATCGCCGAGGGGCCGGGGCCGCTGGTCCTGGCGGACCACGGCCGGCCGGACAACCTGCTTCGCCTGCTATTCTTCCCCTTCAACTGGCTTTCGTACGCCCTGCTCTCCCTGATGAACGGCACCCGGCCGCCGGCCGGTATTTTGGCAACCATCGGGCAGATCGCGCCGCGCCCCATCCTGCTGATCTCCACCGGCCGGGGCCAAGAGCGGCGCTGGACTCAACGCTGCTATCAGGCCGCGGCCGAGCCCAAAGAGCTGTGGGAGATAACCAAGGCGCGACACGGGGGCGGCTATTTCGCCCGGCCGGACGAGTACACCGCCAGACTGGGGGCGTTCCTGGCGGCCGCGCTGGAGAACGAATAGATTAGACAGGTAGTCGGATGGAGGTGAAAGATGGTAACACCAAAAACGATTGCTGACCTGTTGACGGCGGCGCGTTTTGGCCTGGCCTGGGTCATCCTGTGGCTGGGCATCACCGAGGGCGCGGAGGCACTGCCCACCGCCGTGGTGCTGCTGCTGATGGCCTGGTTGACCGACGTGCTGGATGGCCCGCTGGCGCGCCGCGACCCCACCGGCCGGCACACCTGGATCGGCGACCGGGACCTGGAAACCGACATCACGGTGAGCGTGGGCGTGCTGGCCTTCCTCACCCTGTCCGGTTACATGACCCCGCAGGTCGCCATCGCTTACGCGGCCGGCTGCGCCGCGCTGCTGTGGCACTTTCGCTCGCTTCACCTGGCCTGGGCTGCTCAGACCCCACCCTACGCCGGCATGATCCTGGTGGCATTGCGCGAGGCGCGCCCCTACGGTCTGGCTATGCTGGGCTACGTCGCCCTGGTAATCATTGTCACCTGGCCCCGCTTTCCACAAACCACCATCCCGCAATTCCTGAATGGGATGCACAACCTGGACAATCACCGGCCGGCGGCCGGCGAGCCAGCGCCCGTGCCCGAGCAAGCCCGCGTGAAAAGGGAAAACGGCAATAATGGACAACTGCAACACCCTTAAACGCCTTTGCGAGGCGATGAAAAAGGCCAACGCGGGATGAACTGGCGACGGACCCTCTCCATCGTCCGCAAAGAATGGTGGCATATCACGCGGGATCGGGCATCCTTCGTCCTACTGATGCTCTCCCCGGTGTTGGTGCTGGTGACCATGGGTTACGCCTTTTCAGTGGACATCAAAAATGTCGGCATTGGCGTGCTGGATCAGGACCTCAGCCCGCTATCGCGAGAGTACCTGTCGCAATTGGGCAGCAGCAACGCGCTGCGGCTGGAAGCCCGGCCGGCTAACCTGGCGGAAGTAGAGCACTTGATGCTGGCCGGCCGGGTGAAAGCGGTGATCATTATCCCACACAACTTTGAGCGCGACCTGCAGGCCGGCCGCACGGCCGGCCTGCAAGTCATCGTGGACGGCACCGACCCCAACACGGCCGGGCACGCCATCACCCACATCGGCGCGCACACAGAACAGTTCGCCGCCCGGCAACTGGGCGGCCGGCTGGCACAAAGCGGGATTCCCCTGGAGCAGCTTCAACCCATCGATTTGCAGTTGCGGGCCTGGTACAACCCTACCCTCCGCTACACCGTTTCCATGATCCCGGCGCTGGTGGGCGTGGTGCTCAGCGTGCCGGCCATGGCGGCCTCGCTGGCTGTGGCGCGAGAGCGCGAATGGGGCACGCTGGAAGGGCTCATCGCCACCCCCATCGGCCGGCTGGAGTTGATTTTGGGCAAGCTGGTGCCCTACATCCTGGCCGGGCTGCTCAGCGTGCCGCTGTGTATCGCCACCGCCATCTACGGTTACGGCGTTCCCTTTCAGGGCAATCTGGCGGCCTACCTGGCACTCTCGGTCCTCTTTCTCTTTGCCACCATGAGCATCTCGCTGTTCATCTCCATCTTTGCCAGCAGCCAGCAGGTCGCCATCATCGCCTCCATGATCATCTTTCTCTTCTCCGGCTTTTTCATGTCCGGCTTGCTCATCCCTTTCGCGCTGATGGGCCCGGTTATCAAGCTGGAAGCGTTCATGTTCCCGACCACCCACTTTGTCATCATCAGCCGCGGGCTGTTTGTCAAAGGGGTAGGCGTGGGCGACCTGCAGGGTTACGTAGTCGCACTGGCCGGCATCGGGGTGCTCTTTCTGGCGCTCTCGGTGCTGATGTTCAAAAAGAAACTTTGACATGCTCCACCGTATCTGGAACCTGATTGTCAAAGAGTTCATCCAGCTTGCCCGCGACCGGCTGCTGGGCCCCTTTGTGCTGCTGGGACCGCTGGCAGAACTGCTGATGGTGGCCTGGTCTACCTCGCAGGGGGTCGATCACCTACCCACGGCCGTGCTCGATTTGGACCACAGCCAGGCCAGCCGCGGGCTGATTACCGCCATGGCCAACGCGGAGACGTTTGACCCTTATTTCGTCAACTCGTTGGACCAGATTGCGGTGGAGGTCGACAGCGGCCGCGCGCTGGCAGCGTGGGTCATACCGGCCGGCTTTGAAGCCCAGTTGCAGCACCCGGCCGGCGGGCCGGCCGCCCTGCAACTGGTGGTGGACGGGGCGGACGTGCTGGCAGCACAGACTGCGGCCGAGGTAGCGGAGGGATTGGTGACCAGCTATGGCCAACAGATGATGGTCCAGGTCATGCCGGCCGGCATCGCGCTGCCGCTGGAAGTCAGCCTGCGGGTCTGGTTCAACGAGGAGATGAAAGAGTCCAACTATATGATCCCCTCCGAACTGGGGTTCATCGCCGCCGCCATCGCTGCCATGATCGCCAGCATGACCATCGCCCGCGAGCGCGAACTGGGCACGCTGGAGCAACTACTGGTCACCCCGCTGCGCTCATTCGAGCTGGTGGTGGGCAAATCCGTGCTGGCAGTAGCGCTGGGCTACACCGAATTTCTGCTAATGCTGGCGGCCGTCGTCTGGCTGTTTGGCGTGCCGATGCGCGGCTCGCTGCCCCTGCTGATGGCCGTGGCCCTCTTTTACATGCTGGTGGAGTTGGGTTGGGGGCTGATGATCTCGGCCGTGGCCCGCAGCCAGATGCAGGCCCTGCTGATCGCCTTTGCGGTGGTGATGGTGATGGTCATCTTTTCCGGCTATGCCTTTCCGGTGGACACCATGCCGCCGCTGATGCAAGCCATTGCCAACCTCTTTCCGCTCAAACACTGGCTGATCGTCTTTCGCAGCATCCTGCTCAAGGGAGCCGGCATCCAGGTCTTTTGGCGCGAGTTGCTGGCGATTGCCGGGTTGGGTGCGGTTATTTATGCTGGCACGGTGATTTTGCTGCGCCGCAAACGGCTAGAGTAGATCGGAAGAGCGCCGATGGAAACCAGGGCAAACAGCCATGCTATTCAGACCGTGGAGTTGACCAAGCGGTTCGACGGGTTCACGGCCGTCGATGGAGTCAGCTTTGCCGTCGGCCGCGGCGAGATTTTTGGCTTTCTGGGCCCCAATGGGGCCGGCAAAACCACCACCATCCGCATGCTGCTGGGGTTGCTGGCCCCTTCGGCCGGGAGCGCCACCGTGCTGGGTTTGGACGTGGTGCGCCAGACGGCCGAGATTCGGCGGCGGATCGGGTACCTGTCGCAGCGATTTAGCCTGTACGACGACCTGACGGTGGCCGAGAACCTGAACTTTTTTGGTGGCACGTACGGCGTGCGCGGCCGCCGGTTGCAGGAGCGAAAACAGGCCATATTGGAAATGGCCGGACTGCTCGGCCGGGAACGCGAATTGACCGAAAACCTGGCCGGCGGCTGGCGGCAGCGGCTGGCATTGGGTTGCGCAATCCTGCACCGGCCGGAGATCCTTTTTTTGGACGAGCCCACGGCCGGGGTGGACCCCATCTCCCGGCGCGAGTTTTGGGATCTGCTTTACCGACTGTCCGACGAGGGGCACACCATCTTTGTCACCACCCACTACATGGACGAGGCCGAACATTGCCACCGGCTGGGCTTTATCCAAAACGGCCGGCTGGTAGCGCTGGGGTCGCCGGAGGCCATCAAAACGGACAAGATGCGCGGCCAGGTGCTGGAACTGGACTGTAGCAATCCGGCCGTCGCGGTGGGTGCACTGCGCGACCTGCCCCACTTTGACGAGGTAGCGCTGTATGGCGCGCTGATCCACGTTGTAGCCGACGGAGTAGAACAACACGGACCTGCCATTGAGCGGGCGCTACAAGCGGCCGGCGTCGCCATCCGCAACCTGCAGATCATCCCGCCATCGCTGGAGGATGTGTTCATCGCCAGCGCGCGGGAACACAACCAGGTATAATCCAACAAACAGGAGATTGACCGATGAAACGACCCATCGCCATCATGACCATTGCCATCGGGCTGATCGCGGCCGCGGCGCTCGCCGGCTGGCTTTATTTCCGCGCCAACCCGGCCGCCTGGGATGACTTTGTAGCAGAAATGGAAGGAGACACGCCAGCCAGCGCCCCCGAACCGGTCAAACGGGACCGGCCGGCCCGCGGGTCAGACAATCTGTTTGCCTCCGGCACCATTGAGGTTGAACAGATCATGATCGCCAGCGAACTGGGCGGCCGGGTAGTAGAGGTCTTGGTGGACGAGGGGGACAGGGTGGCGGCCGGGGACGTGCTGCTCAAACTGGATTCGGCCGCGATGCAAGCGCAACACCAGGCTGCCAGGGCGGCCGTGGCGCAGGCGCAGGCTGCACTGGACGGAACGCGGGCGCAACTGGCACTGGCTCAGTCTGGCGCCCGGCCGGAGGAACTGGCCCTGGCCGCCAGCAGCGTGGCGGCCGCGGAAGCCGGGCTGCGGGCAGCAGCGGCGCAACGCGATGCAGCCGCCGGGCAACTAGCGGCCGCCCGCGCCCAACTGCAAGCCGCGGAAGCGCAACTGGCTGCAGCTGAGGCGCAATTGGAAACGGCCGAGGTGGCCGGCGTTGCCGCAGCCGTCGAGATGGCAGAAGCCAACGTGGAGATGGCGCAGACCGGGGTAGAGGCAGCGGCCGCATTGGTCTCCGTGGCCGCGGCCGGCCTGGACGGCGCCGAGGCAGGAGTCGCTGCGGCCGAGGCGCAACTGCAACAGGCAGAACTCGGCCGGGCGATAGCAGAGGCGGGAGCGCGGCCGGAAGAGCTGGCGCTACTGGAGGCCAACGTGCGGCAGACCCAAGCGGCCGTGGCGGGGGCGCAATCCGCGCTGCAAGCCAGCGCCATCCAATTGGACCGTGTCACCCTCACCGCCCCTCGCGACGGCGTGGTGGTCCAGCGGCTGGTCCACGCGGGCGAACTCGGCTTGCCGGGCAGTCCGCTGCTGGCGCTGGCCGATCTGAGCCAGTTGACGCTGACGGTGTACGTGCCGGAAGCAGAGCTGGGACGGGTGGCACTGGGCCAGGCGGTGGCAGTGACGGTGGATGCCTACGATGAGGTTTTTGCCGGCCGGGTGACGCAGATTGCCTCCCAGGCCGAGTTTACCCCGCGCAACGTGCAGACCCAGGAAGAACGGGTGCACATGGTCTTTGCCGTCAAAATCACGCTGGACAACGCCGCCGGCCGGCTTAAACCCGGCATGCCGGCCGACGCCCAGTTTCAGCCCTGACGGCCGGCGAGTGGCGCCGCCAGCCCGGCCGTCAGCATCCAGGCAAAAGCCAGGTCAATCAGGAAATAGCTCTGATCCACCAGCCCGTGGGCCAGCGTGGCGGCCATCAGCCCCAGCAGGCCCAGCGCCAGCGGGAACCAGCCATCACCCCGCCGCGCCAGGCGGACGGCCGGCCGCCAAAAAGCGGCCTGCATCCAGACCAGCGCCGCCAGCCCCAGAATTCCCAATCGCGCCCAAAAGTCCAGCACCAGGTTGTGGGGATGGCTCAGGTCCGGCTCCTGCCAGGCCTCCGGCCGCAGGTAGCGGCCGCGATACGCGTAGAGGAAATTATCCAGCCCCACGCCGGTCCAGGGATGGTCGCGGATCATTTCTGCGCTTGCCTTCCACAGGCTGACGCGAAAATCGGTGGTGGCGCTGTCCAGCGAGAGCCGGCCGGCGAGCGCCGGCACCCGCGACGCGATCAGCAGACCCAGCAGGGCCAGGATCACCAGCACGGCCAACGTCATGCCCGCCCGCCGGCCGCCCCAGCGACGCACCGCCACCCAGGTTAACACCAGCCCCATCCCCACCGGCAGCCCAAGCAGAATAGCTCCTTTGGAAAAGCTCAACGCGACGGCCGCCAGCACAGGCAGCAGCGCCAGCCCATACAGCCTGCGCCGCCACCCACGGCCGGTGAGCGCCACCGCCAGCAGCAGCGGGATCACCCGGCCTAAGTAGAGTCCCACGTTATTGGGCGAGCCATAGATGCTGCGCAGCCGGGGCAGCCCCCCTTCGGCCGTGATGACGTGGCTGCCGGCCGCGTACCAGACCAGACCCAGCAGGGCCACCAGCAGACCGCTCAACACAAAGGCGTCCACCACCCGCCAGATGGCGCGCTTGTCCAGTTGGCTGGTGCGCAGCAGCAGGTAAAACAGCACCGGCTCGATGACAACCATGCGCCACTCGTTGGTCGCCACATCCAGCCGCCGGGTAAAGAGCAGCGAGAGGGTGGCGATGAGGGCAAAAAAGCCGATCGACCTGTCGAGCGAAGAGAGGCGCACAGCAGTGCGCAGGCTGACAGGCAAGGCTCCGTCCTGCGCCCGCGACCTGGCCTGCCAGACCTGATGCAACGCCCAGGCAGCCACGGCAATGAGCACAAACATCTCCACCGGCGAAAAGCGGTAGCCCAGCACCGGCTTGGGGTAGACGTAAAATGGCGCGCTGACGGCAATCAGCGCCAGGCCTAGGTCCAGCCGCCAGAGCACCAGTAAAAAGAGCGCCAGCCCGCTGGCAACGTTCAGCAGCAGCCAGGGAGAGATGCAAAACAGCCCGGCCGCGGCCGCCAACAGCAAAGTCTGCGGCCCGTCGCCCAGGCGGCGGAACGGCCCGCCCAGCCACGCCAGCCAGCCGGAAAGCGCGAAAATGACCCCCACGGCCGCCGTCAGCGCCAGTTGCCCAATTCTGCCCAGCCGCTCATGGGCACGGCGCAGTGAGGCAACCCATCTTCCCCACCCCGCCCGCTGGCCGCTCCAGATCGCCCCGGCCGCCGACGCCAGCGCCAGCGAGCCCAACAGCGCCACCAGCCCAAGGGAAAGCCGCTGATCCGGCAGGTTGGCCGCACTAAGGCCGACCAGCGCCCACTGATCCCAGCCGCGCTCCGCCACCAGTTCGGCCGTGTGGCGGCCGGGGGCCAGATGGCGCGCCACCGGCACTGTCACCACGTCGTGTGCAGTCCGGTCCGGGGAGGTGAGATTGAGGTAAGCACCCAGGTCATCCTGGGGTAGTGCATTGGCCGGCTCCCCGTCCACGGTGACGTAAAAATAGGCGCGATAGTCGCCGCGCCGCACCCGGACGCCAAAATCGGTCCCCTCAAATTCGAGTTGCACCCGGTCGCCGCTCTGGCTGATGTCCGCCCCGGCCGGGCCAAAGTGCCAGCCGCCTGTGTACGCCTGCACGGCCGGGTCAGTCTGCTGGAAATTGGGGATCGGATCGACAAAACGGCCGGCCAGCAGTGAAGAGCGGGGGGAGAGGTCCGCGTTCACCAGCGCAAAGCCCCAGCGCGGGTCATCGAGCCGGCCGGCGGCCGGCGCATAGCTCTCCAAAAAGAGCACCCCGGCCCACGGCCACTCGTCGATTGCCCGCTGGAAGGCAGCGCGGGTGAATTCCGCCTGAGTGGCCGGGTCGGTCTGCCCCCAGATGCTGGGCTGGCCAGCCCAGCCGGCCGGCAGCGCGTTCCAGCCAAAATTCCCCGCCCAGAGCGCCGAGCCATCATCGCCAAAGCGCTCCATCACCTCCCGCAGCAGGATCAGCCGGGATAAGTTGAATGTGTCCCGCTCCACCCGCCGGTCGGCCGGGCCGGTGTCAAAGCCGTACGGCTTGCCGCCCGCCACCTCAAAGTAGGCATCCGCTCCCAACTCGTAGAGCGCGGTCAGATAATCGACGTCGCTCAGGTTAGCCGGCCCGGTCTCCACCGTGGGGGCCAGCGCGGCCGCCACAATTACAGCATCGGGGTCGGCCGCCGTGATGGCATCATGGGCGGCCGCCAGCAACGCGGCGTAGCCGGCCGGATTCACCTCCAGCCCGCCCCAATGAATGCCCAGGTTTGGCTCGTCCCAGATCTGGTAATAGGTGAGTTGGTCTCCAAATCGCGCCGCAAATGAGCCTGCCCAGGCGGCAAACTCGGCTGGGTCGGCCGGAGGCGCATAGTTGGCAGCCGGGTCGCCGTCCAGCAGCGGGACCACACGCAGGCCCCGCTCCACCGCGGCCGCCAGCAAGCGGTCAAAGCCGGCCTCATGGCCCCAATAAACCGGTTGCTTGAGCCAGCGAAAGCCGGCCGCTGCAATCCGGTCCAGGGCTGTGTCGCGCTCGGCATCAGCCCAGTCCAGCATGGCGACGTTGATGCCGTAGGGGGAGACGGCCGCATGCGGATTGGGACCGGGTAATTCGCGGGGCAGCCCGCGGGTGAGGAAGCGCTGCCGGGCCAGGAGCCCGCCCAACGAGAGCAGCGCCAGCAGGCAGAGCGCCCCCAGCGACAGTGACAGGGCACGAGCACGTTGAGCGGTCATTCGGCCGGAATGTCTGTGGTGTCAATCACTGGCTCAAAATCCACCAGCGCCAGCCCCCATGGCGCCCAGACCGGGTTGCTGTTGATGCCGTCGCCGGTCAGCGGCCGGACCCCCAGCGCGCCGCCGGCCGTACTGACGAGAAAGAGGTCGCCCTGGCTGACCAGCGCGACCTGGTCCACCAGCGGGGACCAGGCAACGGGCTGCGGCCGCAGGCCTATCTCCCCTTCCGGCGGGTAAAGCTGCACCGCGTCACTGCCATCCCGGTCCATCAGCCAGAGGGTGTAACGGGAGGTAGCGCTTTCCAGTGGGTCGGCCGCGCGTAGGAATGCAATCTGGCTGGCGCTCTCATCGTCCAGCGCACCGGCGGGCGACCAGGCGGGCATCCCCCACATGCCAACGCGGGGGACAAACGACGCGGCCGCCCAGCCGTCCACATCCCACACCCAGAGGTCAAAGGCGCGGCTATCCTCAGGCGCTTCCGGGCCGATGGGCGGGCCATGCACCACGGCTGCCACAAACCGACTGTCGGGCGACCAGGTGAGGATGGGGGTCCAGACCCACTCGCCATAGGTGTGATAGACGCTAAACTCGGCCAGGGGGACCCGCCGGCCGGTAATCACATCGATGTACCCCACCTCGTCCGCCTGCCCGTAAGCCAGGTAGCGGCCGTTGGGCGACCAGGCATACTCAGCCCCCCACCAGCCGTAGACCCCCCCGCTGGAAGGTTCCAGCAGCTCTTCGGTCTCAAACCGGCCGCGTTCATCCCAGCGTCCCAGCCAGATATCGTTATTGGCCTCCCAGCCAGGAGGTTGCGGGATGGGCACGGCGGTGGAATAGGCAATCTGCCCGCCATCGGGCGACCAATCCGCCCACAGGATGTTTTCCAGCCCCAACGCTACCGGGAGGGCCGGCCCACTGAAGCGGGTGGTATTGATCACCCACAAACTGTTAAAGGCCGGCAGCGTGCTCGTCAGCGGCGCGGTGATGGGGACGGATTGACTGTAGAGCAGTTGTTTGCCATCGGGCGAGATTGAAAAGACCCGGCCGTCCAGGTTGCCGCTGGTTACGATGGTGTCGCGGTTGTTGCTGCTGGTGCGCATCACTACGGCGTTGCCGCCGCTGATGTAGGCCAGTGTCCCCTGGACAACCACCGGGCTGATGGCCCCCTGCACACCGATCATGACCATTTCATCGGTGGCGGGCTCAATCACCGCCCGGCGGACGACACGCCGGTCAGTCTCCTCCCCATCCTGGTATTCGATGCGATAGACGATCTCTTCCTTGCCGCTGCGGCCGGCCTGTAGCATGCGGCGGTCACCCCGGGGCAAGGCCTCGTTGCGGACCACCTTTTGCTCAAATGGGATCTCGACCTCCACGCTCTCGAATTGCTCAATGATGCGGATCACCCGGATGGTCATCCCCTGCTCCAGCGCCAGGTACTCGCCCGGCTCCACCCGATCCAGCGCGCCGAGGTGAATTTGAGCTTCCTTGAGGGCCTCGGCCACGGTAGCGGCCGAGGTGGTCACCAGCCGGGTCTCGCCGTCAGCGAGAATGGTCACCGTTACCTGTTGCGGGACCGGCGCTGCCAGGGGGTTGGAAAGGCGGTTGCAGGCACCCAGAGCCAGGAGCAACCCAATTGCCAGCAAAGTTCTGAAGCGCATGGCGCAAATCGTACCACCAACCCGAGTCCCGGTCAACAACCGCCGGATGGTCAACTATTGCTTGCCGGCAGCCACAAGGTAAAGGTGCTCCCCTCGCCCGGAACGCCACTGCTCGCTACGGTCACCCGGCCGCCGTGCGCCTCCAGGATAGCCTGTGCCTGGCTCAATCCCAAGCCCGTGCCCGGCACGTGGCCCGATTCGGCCAGTTTGCCACGGAAAAAGCGATCAAAGATGCGCGGCTGTTCGTCCGGGCTGATGCCCGGCCCCCAGTCGTGCACAGAAAGGGCGACCCAACTGCACCCGTCCTCCTCGGCCGCGGCGGCCGCCAGCACAATCCGCCCATCGCCCGCCCCCCCGGCCGAGAAAGTAATAGCGTTTTGGACCAGTTCCCCCAACGCCTGCCCCAGTCGGACCGCGTCGCCCTTGACCGGCGGCAAATCGGCCGGCACCGGCCGGGCCTCCAACGCCAGCCCAGCGCTCCGCGCCTGCCCTTCAAACCGGATGATAGCATCCCCCAGCAAGGATGAAAAGACAACCGGCTCCCACGCTTGCACCGCCCGGCCGGCGTCGAACTCGGTCATCTCCAGAATGTCCTGCACCAGCGCACCAAGCCGGTCCGCTTGCTCCACCAACACCCGCAAGTAGTGCGGAGCTTTTTCCGAAGAGATCCCCTGGCGCAGCAACTGGGCATACAGTTTCATGTTGGTCACCGGGGTGCGCAATTCGTGCGAGACGCTGGTCATAAAGCGCGCCCGGGCCCGCTCCAACTCCTTGAACCGGCTGATGTCCTGGTGGCTGGACACATAGCCGATCAATTGCCCCTCCGGGTCGCGCATGGGAGCCATCTCCATCACCGCATCGTAGGTCCGGCCGTCTTTTCGGCGGCCTACCAACTCCCCTTGCCAGACCCGGCCGGCATCCAGCGCGGCTCGCATCTCCCGCGACTGGGGCTCATGCAGCTGTTCGCCAATCATCATGTTGATGGGCCGCCCAGCAGCCTCCTGGGCCTTGTAGCCGGTGAGGGCGGTAAAAGCCCGGTTGACGAATTGAATCCGCATATCCAGGCCCACCATGGCAATGGCATCACCCACGCTGCGCAGGACGGCATCGCTCTTTTCCTGTTCCGCACGGATTTCGGCCGTGCGGGCCGCCACCTCTGCCTCCAGCCCTTGCACCAGTCGCGCGTTTTCAATGGCGATGGCCGCCTGGTTGGCAAAGGTGACCAGCAGGGCCAGGTCTTCCTCGCCATAGGCATTGGGCTGGCCGTGTTCCACGTTCAGCACGCCGATCACTTGTCCTTTGATGGCCAGCGGCGCGGACATCTCCGACCGGCCGTCAAACAATTCCCCCAAATAGCGACCATCCTCCGAAGTGTCTGCGATCAGTACGGCTTCCCCGGAGCGGGTTACATAAGCCGTCACACCGATCGCGCTATCCAGTGGCATTCGGTACGATCTGTCTGTTAGGCCCTGATAGCCACGCCATTCCTGTGGGAACAACTCCTTGCGCGCTCTATCCACCAGCCAGAGCGCGCCGGTGTCATAGGCCACCACCTTGTGCAACTCATCCAGAATAGAGCCCAACACGGTGTCCAGTTCAAGGGTCGAGCCGATGATCTGGGATGTCTCCCGCAAAGTATCAGCAATGCGACGCCGGGCCTGCTCGGCCGCCAGCAACCTTTCGCGCTCGGCCTCGGCCTGCTTGCGCGCGGTGATATTGGTGGCGATCTGCAATCGGACCCAGCGGCCGTCCACCCAGCGGATGGCCCGGTCATAGTTCATGTACCAGCGCTTGGTGATGGGATTTTGCCCTTCCCAGGCAACAACGCCGGTGGGGTTGCCATCCGCATCTAGCAATTGGGCATTGGTGCAATGCGGGCAAGCATCTTGTTCTCCCCGGAAGACCTGATAACAGATCCGGCCGACCAGATCGGCGTCAAAACTCTCCCGCATGTGCTGGTTAGTGTACAGGATTTCGTAGCTTTGCATATCTGCCACGTAAATATCCGCATCAATGCCGTCCAGCACGATGAGAAATCGCTCCTGGGCATCGCGCAACTGCTGCTCGGCCCGTTTGCGCTCGGAGATGTCGGCAATCGCCCCTTCATAGTGCAAAACCTGCCCGCTTTCATCCAGGATTTGCCGCGAGTCCTCTTGAACCCAGATCAACCCGCCGTCGTAACGCATCCACTGCACTTCCAGTTCGCGCAGCTCCCCCCCGCCCTGTTCTATCATCTGCTGCCAGCGCTGGCGGTCGGCCGGGTTGGCATACACCTTGCCGGCGTGTTGGGCAAGCAAGGCCTCCCGATCCGGATAGCCCAGAATCTCCACCAGCGCCGGGTTGGCATCCAGAATCCGGCCGTCCGGCGCGGTGCGATACAAGCCCACTGGGACCCGTTCAAAGAGATGGCGGAATCGCTGTTCGCTGGCGCGCAGAGCCTGCTCGGCCTGTCTGCGCTCGGTGATGTCCACCAGGGCACAGACGCCCATGATGACCCGGCCGTCGGCATCCCTGATGGGGTATTCGTTCGCCAGCACGTAACAGCTCGACCCGTCCGCGCGCCGATCCTCGTACTCTAACCCGACGAAGGTCCGCCCGTCAAAAATCCCTGCAATAGCGCGGCGGGTGGACGCAACGTTCTCCTCCCGCACCATCAGATCGTACATGGTCCTGCCAACGGCCTCCGCGGCCGGCCAACCGTACAGCCGTTCGCAGGCCTCGTTCCAGTCCAGCACAGTGCCATCCTGGTCAAAGGTCCAGGTGCTGACCGGCAACCCGCGGAACAGGGCCTTGAAGCGGCTCTCCGACTCGCGCAGCGCCTGGCCCGTCTGGCGGCGCATCGTCAATTCCCGCTCAAGTCGGCGGCGCAACTCGCTCTGTCGGCCGATTGCATACCCAACCAGGACCATGGTCATGAATCCCATCGGAGCGCCCTGGACAATCATTTCGTCCCAGCCAGTTCCCCTCAGGAACAATGCGAGCACGGTCAAGACGGCCGCTAGCACGCTGACGATCACGCCACTTCCTGCGCCATACAGCCAACCCGCCAACGCCACTGGAACAAGCATCAACCCTGTCAGGCTGCCCCCCATGGAAGGAAACCAGACAACCAACACGGCCAAGCTTGCGGCCAATGTGGCTGCTACCAATGCCAGGCGTCCGCGTTGGGGCCAGATTGCGGCCGGCCATTTGTTGAGCAAGTTCATCGCGTTGCCTCCACACGCCCCGGCCGCATACCGGCCGGGTGCAAGCGTCAGGTCTATTATACCCAAGTTTACCTACCCGCCGATAGGAGCAATTGGTCATCGGGAATAAATCCGGACAACATCAGGCAAACTGCCGTCTGCGAAGTGATTTTGAGGGGGTGGGTGATGCACACCCAACAAAAAACACCCGGCCGGTTGGCTGGGTGTCTAGCTGAGGGACCTGGATTTGAACCAGGATCGACGGATCCAGAGTCCGCTGTTCTACCGTTGAACTATCCCTCAATCGGCGCAGATTGTACCATAGGCAAAATGGCTTGGCAAGAAAGCTCGAAACGGCTAAAAGCGCCGTAACTGTTCACAATTACCCCGTGAACCCGGAGAAATCGAGCCTTGTTGCCGTTCACAGCGCCTACGTCAGCCGTTTTGGCGCCCCTGAGATGGCCAAAATGGGCTGCGCCGCCGGTTTTTTTACCCCAACTCTGAACAGTTACAAAAGCGCCCATTTTTTGACAGTTGCCCGCTTTTGTGCTAACATCCCGACCCGTAATTGGATAACAAACTCTTATCCAGAGAGGCGGAGGGACCGGCCCTGTGAAGCCTCGGCAACCATTCACTGGCGATCAGCCAATGGAAAGGTGCCAATTCCGGCAGAATTTTCTGGAAGATGAGAGGATTAGAACGCGGTTCCCCTTCTCAATGCTTCTGGGAAGGGGATTCTGTTTATCCCCCCAGAACTCTGCCTGTGCAATAGAAAGGATACCGTGTTACGAGATCAACCGATGAGAATTGTCCTGTCCGGCTCGATCGCATATGACTATTTGATGTCCTTTCCCGGCCGATTCAAAGATCACATCCTGCCGCACCAGATCGACCACCTGAGCGTGAGCTTTTTGGTGGACAGCATGGAAAAGCGACGGGGCGGGATTGCACCCAACATCGCGTACACCCTGGCTTTGTTGGGCGCGCGGCCGGTGGTGATGGGTACGGCCGGGCAGGATTTTGGCGAATATCGCGCCTGGCTGGAAGCGCAGGGGGTGGACACCTCGGCCGTGATAGAGATACCGGAGCTGTTCACCGCGTCGTTCTTTGTCAACACCGACCTGGATAACAATCAGATCGCCAGCTTTTACACCGGCGCAATGGCCCAGGCCCATCAGTTGACTATTGCGGATCATGTTGGCCCGGCCGACCTGGTGGTAGTCTCCCCTGATGACCCACGCGCGATGGTGAACCGGCCGCAAGAGTGCAAAGCGCTGGACATCCCCTACGTGTACGATCCCAGCCAGCAGATCGTCCGGCTCAGCGGGGAAGAGCTGGCGGCCGGGATTGAGGGCTGCATGCTGCTGATCGTCAACGAATACGAGTTTGGCCTGATCCGCGAAAAGACCGGCTGGAGCGAGGCGGACATCCTGACCAAAGCCGGCGGCCTGATAGTCACCCTGGGGGCCAAAGGCTCCCGCCTGCTGGTTGGAGGCACGGAGCACTTGATCCCCATTGTCCAACCCCAGCGCATCGCCGACCCCACCGGCGTGGGTGACGCCTTCCGGGGCGGACTGTTGCGCGGCTTTTCACTGGGCCTGCCGTGGGAGATAGCCGGCCGGATGGGCAGCCTGGCGGCCGCCTACGTGCTGGAACAACTGGGGACACAGAGCCACCGCTTTACCCCGGCCGAGTTTGTGGCCCGCTACCGCCAACACTTTGACGACGGAGGCGCACTCAATGCGCTGCTGGCCTGAGGAGCCGTTTCGACGTAATTACATTTTTCAAGGAGTAACTCTATGGCAGATTATCACGTACAAGACCTGAGCCTGGCCCCCGGCGGCCGGCTCAAAATCGAATGGGCCGCCCGGGAAATGCCGGTCCTGAAGCTGATTCAGGAGCGATTCAAAGCCGAGCAACCGCTCAAGGGGATGCGCATCAGCGGGTGCCTGCACATCACCACAGAAACCGCCAACCTGGCCCACACCCTGCAACTGGGCGGCGCGGAAGTGATGCTGTGCGCCAGCAATCCGCTGTCCACGCAGGATGACGCGGCCGCGGCGCTGGTCCACTATTACGAAATCCCCGTCTTTGCCATCAAGGGAGAAGACAACCGAGACCTACTACGAGCACATTCACGCCGTGCTGGACCAGAAACCCCACCTCACCATGGACGACGGGGCCGACCTGGTCAGCGTGCTGCACAAGGATCGCACCGAGCTGATCGGCAACATCGTGGGCGGCACCGAAGAAACCACCACCGGCGTCATCCGGCTGCGGGCGATGGCCAAGGACGGCGCGCTGCGCTTCCCGGTGGTGGCAGTCAACGACGCGCTGACCAAGCACCTGTTTGACAACCGCTACGGGACCGGTCAGTCCACCCTGGACGGCATCATCCGCGCCACCAACGTACTCATCGCCGGCAAAAACGTGGTCGTGGCCGGCTACGGCTGGTGCAGCCGGGGCATCGCCATGCGGGCCAAGGGGTTGGGCGGCAACATCATCGTCACCGAGATTGACCCACTCAAAGCGCTGGAAGCGGTGATGGACGGCTTTCGTGTGATGCCGATGATCGAAGCAGCGCCCATCGGCGACATCTTTGTCACCTCTACCGGCGACATCAACGTGATCGACACCCACCACATGGAAGTGATGAAAGACGGTGCCATCGTCAGCAATTCCGGCCACTTTAACGTGGAGATCAACATCCCCGGCCTGCGCAAGATGGCGGTGGACGAACCGCGACGCGTCCGGCCGTTTGTGGAAGAGTTTACCCTGGCGGACGGCCGGGTCATCTTTTTGCTGGGCGACGGCCGGTTGATCAACCTGGCGGCCGCAGAAGGCCATCCGGCCAGCGTGATGGACATGAGCTTTGCCAACCAATCGTTGGGTGCCGAATACATGCGCCAGCACAGCAACGAGCTGGAGAACACCGTCTACCCCGTCCCCGAAGAGATCGACCAGATGATTGCGCAACTCAAGCTCCGGGCGATGGGCATCCAAATCGACGTGCTCACGGAAGAGCAGCAAAAGTATCTGGCCTCCTGGCAAGAGGGGACGTAGCCAACCAGCATCAGTTAGCAATTGGAAAAGGAGTTGATATGAGCGACGGAAAACCAACCTTTCTCACTGCCCCGCAGTGGTTCTTTACCTCGGAATCGGTGACCGAAGGGCACCCGGACAAAGTCTGCGACCAGATTTCGGACGCGGTGCTGGACGCCATCATTGCCGAGGATCCGGACGCCCGGGTGGCGTGCGAGTGTGGCGTCACCACCGGCCTGGTGGTGGTGATGGGCGAGATCACCACCAGCACCTACGTGGACATCAACCAGATCGTCCGCGACACGGTATGCGAGATTGGCTACACCCGCGCCAAGTACGGCTTTGACTGTGATACCTGTGGCGTGATCGTCAGCATCAAGGAGCAGTCGGCCGACATCGCCCTGGGCGTGGACAAGGCGCTGGAAGCCAAAACCGGCGAGATGTCGAACGAAGAGATCGAGGCGATTGGCGCCGGCGACCAGGGTATGATGATCGGCTTTGCCTGCAACGAAACGCCCGAGTTGATGCCCCTCCCCATCGTGCTGGCGCACAAGCTGACCAAGCGGCTGGCCAGTGTGCGCAAGCAAGGGATTCTGCCATACCTCCGGCCGGATGGCAAGAGCCAGGTCACGGTGGAGTACGAATACGGCGTGCCCAAGCGGGTGGACACGGTGGTCGTTTCCACCCAGCATTCGCCGGACGTGGACCAGCACAAAATCCGCGCCGACGTCATCGAGCGGATCATCAAGTATTGCATCCCCAACGGCATGCTGGACGAAAACACCAAGATTTACGTCAATCCCACCGGCCGTTTTGTCACCGGTGGTCCGCTGGGGGATGCCGGGCTCACCGGCCGCAAGATCATCGTCGATACCTACGGCGGCGTTGCCCGCCACGGCGGCGGCGCGTTCAGCGGCAAGGACCCGACCAAGGTGGACCGCTCGGCCACCTACATGGCACGCTACATCGCCAAAAACATCGTGGCGGCCGGCATTGCCGACCGCCTGGAGTTGCAGGTGAGTTATGCCATCGGCGTCGCCCGGCCGCTCTCGCTGGCGGTGGAGACCTTTGGCACCGGCCGCATCCCGGACGAGCGGATCGTCGCGCTGATCAGAGAGCACTTTGACCTGCGACCGGCCGCCATCATCCGCGACCTGGACCTGCGCCGGCCGATCTACAGACAGACGGCCGCTTACGGCCACTTTGGCCGCGATGACATTGACGCTCCCTGGGAGCACACCGACAAGGCGGCTGTGCTGCACAAGGCGGCCGGGCTCAAGTAAGGCATTCGACGACGGGTAACGGGGCGTTCCCCGTTACCCGTCGCTTTTCCCCTCACACCGCGGGCAGCGGTTGCTACCCCTTTCGTTGTACGTTATAATTCCCCCCGACACTGGCGGGTGATTGCGCCCGCATTCAGGAGAAACGTATGCCTACTGCTCTAATCACCGGAATCACCGGCCAGGATGGCTCTTACCTGGCCGAGTTTTTGCTTGAACGTGGCTATCAGGTTATTGGGATGGTGCGGCGGGCCAGCGTGGTCAAGCTGGACCGCATTGAGCACCTGCAGGACAAAATCACCCTCATCCAGGGCGATCTGCTGGACCAGGTTTGCCTGATCCGCATCCTGCAGGACTATCAGCCGGACGAGATCTACAACCTCGCTGCCCAGAGCTTTGTGCCCACTTCCTGGCAGCAACCCATCCTCACCGGGGAGGTGACCGGCCTGGGGGTGACTCGGATGTTGGAAGCGATCCGCACCGTTCGGCCGCAGGCCCGCTTCTACCAGGCCTCCAGCAGCGAGATGTTTGGCAAAGTCCGCGAGGTGCCACAGAAAGAGACCACAGCTTTCTATCCCCGCAGCCCATACGGAGTCGCCAAGGTTTACGGCCATTGGATCACGGTCAACTACCGCGAGAGCTACAGCTTGCATGCCACCTCCGGCATCCTCTTTAACCACGGCTCTCCCCGCCGCGGGATTGAGTTTGCGGAGCGCAAAATCTCGTTGGGCGCGGCCGCCATCAAGCTAGGGCTGGCCGACGTGCTGCCGCTGGGCAACCTGGAATCGCGCCGCGACATGGGCTTTGCCGGCGACTATGTCCGCGCCATGTGGCTGATGATGCAGCAGGACAAGCCGGACGATTACGTGATTGCCACCGGCGAGACTCACGCCATCCGCGAGATTTGCGAGATCGCCTTCTCCCACATAGGGCTGGACTACCAGGATTACGTGGTGCGGGACGAACGCTTTTTCCGCCCGGCCGAGGTCGATCTGCTGGTAGGCGACCCCACCAAGGCCGGCCGGGAGTTGGGCTGGGAGCCACAGGTCACTTTTAGGGAGCTGATCCACATGATGGTGGACGCCGATATGGAACTCCTCCAGTCGGGCGTGCGCGTGGCGGACGTGACCGAAATGACGACACTGAAACGATAGAAACCAGGAATCAGGATACAACATGAGCGCTGTGATTGAATTTGGAACGGACGGCTGGCGAGGTTCGGTCGGCGAGGATTATACCTTTGACAACGTGCGCCGCTGCGCCCAGGGGTTTGCCAACTACCTGCTGGGGCTGGGCGTAACGGACAAGGGCATCGTGGTTGGGCACGACCAGCGCTACCGTGGTGAGCACTTTGCGGCCGCGGCGGCCGAGGTGATGGCCGGCAACGGCATCAAGGTTTGGCTAACCGACCGGCCGACCCCCACCCCGGTCATCTCCTACTCGGTGGTGGCCAAAGAGGCCTGCGGGGCCATCAACATCACCGCCAGCCACAACCCCAACACCGACAACGGCTTCAAGGTGCGCGACGAGACCGGCGGCGCCATCGCCCCGGATGACCTGAAAAAGATTGAGGCGCTCATCCCGGAGGGCAACGGTTTCAAGCGGCTTGCCCTGGCAGAGGCAGTTGCGGACGGATTGGTTGAGTATTTCGACGCCGCACCCGATTATCTGCGACAACTCGAGCGGCTGATTGACGTTCAACCCATCAAAGACGCGGGGCTGAAAATCGTGGTGGATTGCATGTGGGGCAACGGCATTGGCTGGTTCCCCCGCATTTTGGGCGGCGGCAAAACAGAGATCATCGAGGTGCACAATCAGCGCCACCCGCTCTTCCCGGAGATGATCCGGCCGGAGCCGATTCCACCCAACGTGGACGCCGGCCTGGCCCGCGCCGTGGAGCTGGGGGCCGACGTGGTGATCATGAACGACGGGGATGCCGACCGGGTGGGCGTGGGTGACGAGCACGGCCGCTTCATCGACCAGTTGCGGGTGTACGGCTTGCTGGGCTACTACTTTCTGGAGGTGCGCGGCGAAAGCGGCCCGATCGTCAAAACCATCTCCACCACCAAAATGCTGAACAAGCTCGGCAAACTGTACAACGTGCCGGTGCACGAAACCGGCGTGGGGTTCAAATACATCGCCCCCAAATTCACCGAGACGAACGCGCTGCTGGGCGGTGAGGAGAGCGGCGGCTATGCATTCCACGGCCATGTGCCGGAGCGGGACGGCATTCTGGCCGGGCTGTATCTGCTGGACATGATGGTTCGGCTGAACAAAAAACCATCCGAGTTGATCGATCTGCTCTTTGAAAAGGTCGGCCCGCACTACTACCACCGGATCGACAGCCGCTTCCCGGCCGAGGACAAGGACGACATCCTGGCGCGGGTGGACGCTGCCCGGCCGGAAACCATCGCCGGTCTGCAGGTCAGCGAGATCGTCACCATTGATGGCCATCAGTTCATCATGGAAGATGGCGGCTGGCTCCTGATCCGCTTCTCCGGCACCGAACCCATCATCCGCGTGTACTGTGAAACGACCCATGAGGACAAGGTCGAGGCGATCCTGGAAGACGGGATGCGGATTGCAGGTCTGAGGTGAGACCTTCCGATTGCTCGACGCGCCGGTTATGAACCCGCTGGTTGATTCCCACTGCCATCTGGACTTTAACAAGTTTGACCCCGACCGAGACGCGGTGGTCGCCGCGGCCGAAGCGGCCGGGCTGGTGGCCATCATCAACCCCGGCGTGGACCTGGCCTCCAGCCGGGCGGCCGTCGCCCTGGCCGATCGCTACCCGATGGTTTACGCGGCCGTGGGCGTGCACCCCCACGACGCCAAAACCTTTGACCAGCAGACCGCGGCCGAACTGCGCCGGTTGGCAGCACATCCCAAGGTAATCGCCATTGGTGAGATTGGGCTGGACTATTACCGCAACTACTCCCCCCACGACGCGCAACAGCAGGCTTTCCGCGCGCAACTGGAGCTGGCCACGGAACTCAACCTGCCGGTCATCATCCACGACCGGGACGCGGCCGAGGACACCTTTGCCACTCTGGGAGAGTGGGCCGCCAACAGCAACCAGCGGGGCGGTGTGCTGCACTCGTATTCGGCCGGGACAGGCTGGCTGGCGCGCACCGTTGAATTGGGGTTTTGCGTTGGCCTCAGCGGGCCGGTCACGTTTGACCGCGCCAGGGAGTTGCACCGGGTAGCGCAGACTGTACCCCTGGAACGCTTGTTGGTGGAAACCGACGCCCCATTCCTGACGCCTGAACCCCATCGCGGCCGGCGCAACCAGCCGGCCTGGGTGGCACAGGTGGCAGGAAAGATCGCCGAATTGCGCGGAATCCCGCTGGCGCAAGTCTGCAAACAGACAACTCAAAATACAGTTGACCTCTTTTTTGGGAGGCAGGTAAACCGTTGAAGATGCTTAACCTTCAGGAATTGATATCGGACGAACTGGCCCAGGTTGAACTCAAAATGCTGGAACCGGACCCGGACCGGCACGAAGCAGTCAACGATGCCGTAAACCATCTGGTTCAGGCAGGGGGCAAGCGAATCCGGCCGACTGTCACGCTGCTGGTGTGCAAGATGCTCTCGGCCGATTGCGGCCGCGCGATCAATCTAGCGGCGGCCGTGGAAATGCTGCACACCGCCACGCTGGTCCACGACGACATTATTGACGGTGCGCTGATGCGGCGCGGCAACCCCACCCTCAATGCCACCTGGTCGCCCGGTGCCACCATCCTCACTGGAGACTATCTCTTTGCCCGCGCGGCCGAGCTAGCCTCGCTGACCAGCAGCGTAGAGGTGATGCGGCTCTTTGCCAGGGCGCTGATGACCATTTGCAACGGCGAGTTGCACCAGCTTTTTGGCGATCGCCAGCAGCCCACCGACCAGCCCAACTATTTTCGCCGCATCTTTGCCAAAACCGGAGCGCTCTTTGTGCTCTCGGCCGAAGCGGCCGGAGTGCTGGCCAGTGTGGACGACGAGCGTCGCACCCACTTGCGCGATTTCGGTCGCAATCTGGGCGTCGCCTTTCAAATTGTGGATGATTCGCTCGACTTTGTGGGCAGCGAAACGCAGGTTGGCAAACCGCTGGGCAGCGATCTGGCACAGGGGCTGATCACGCTGCCGACCATTTTCTTTCTGGAGCTTTCGCCCGGCGACGAGCGCATCCTGAACGTGTTGGCCGGCCGCCGCCGGCCGGCTGACATCCGCCTGGCGCTGGCAGCGGTGCGCAATTCGGAAGCCATCCACCGGACGCTGGAAGCAGCCAAGGAGCACGCTGCTCGGGCCAAGGAAGCGTTGCTCAACCTGCCGGATAATACCCATCGCCGGACGCTGCTGGACCTGGCCGATTATACCGTCAACCGGAAACTGTGAGGGCGGCGTGAACCGTGAAACGTGAGAAGCACCCCCTTGCATTTCGCGCTTCACGGTCCACGTCTCACACTGAACCAACCAAATGCCCGCGCTTTCTATCATCATTGTAAGCTGGAACGTGAAAGTACTGCTGCGCCAGTGCCTGGCTTCGATTGACGCCGGCCGGGGGGCACTCGCGCTGGAGGTGATTGTGGTGGACAGCGCATCCAGCGACGGCAGCGCCGAGATGGTGGCGGCCGAGTTCCCCTGGGTTCGCCTGCTCCCCCAGCCCGAGAACGTGGGCTTTACCAGGGGGAATAATATCGGCCTGAGCCAGGCGGCCGGGCGCTACCTGCTGCTGCTCAATCCGGACACGGAAGTGGTGGGTGATGCCCTGACACTGATGGTGAACTACCTGGATGCGAACCCGGCCGTGGGCGCATTGGGCCCGCAGTTGCAGTATCCGGACGGCTGGGTCCAATCATCCCGCCGCCGCTTCCCTACCCTGGCGACCGCCTTTTTTGAGAGCACCTGGCTGCAACCCTTGGCCCCGCGCCAGGTGCTGCGCCGCTATTACGTCCAGGACCGGCCGGACGACGCCATCTCTGAGGTGGACTGGGTAATGGGAGCCAGCCTGCTGGTCCGCCGCGAGGCCTACGAGCAGGCTGGCCCGATGGACGAAGGGTACTTTATGTACTCGGAAGAGATGGAGTGGCAACGGCGCATCCAAGCGGCCGGCTGGCGCGTGGTCTACTTCCCGCAAGCCATAATCATCCACCACGAGGGTAAAAGCTCCGAGCAGGCAGTGGCCCAGCGTCACATCCACTTTCAGCGCAGCAAGTTGCGCTATTTTCGCCAGTACCACGGCCGGCTGGCGGCCGGCGCGCTGCGCGCCTTTCTGCTGGGCAGCTATGCGTGGGAGTTGATCATCGAAGGGGCCAAAGGGCTGATGGGGCACAAGCGGCCGCTGCGCTGGCAGCGGGTGTCGGCCTACTGGCAGGTATTGCGGACCGGGCTGCCGCCCGCCGGCCGGCAATGAAGCGCACGGAGCACTGACATGAGGATCGGCATCGTCACCGGCGAATACCCCCCCATGCAAGGCGGCGTGGGCGATTTCAGCCGCGAATTGAGCGCGGCGCTGGCCGTACAAGGCCACCAGGTCCACATCCTGGCGCGCATTGGCAGCCACGCTCAAAGGTTGCCAGCCAATTGCACGATCCACCCAAACATCCAGCGTTGGGATTGGTCCCTGGCCGGCCGGCTGCGCCGCTGGGCGCGGGCCAACCAATTGGATGCTATCAACCTGCAATACCAGGCGGCCGCTTACGACATGCACCCGGCCGTCAACCTGCTGCCCGGCCGGTTGGCTGGTACCCCGCTGGTCGTCACTTTTCACGACCTGAACGTGCCCTACCTTTTCCCCAAAGCGGGGCCGCTGCGCTGGTGGTCGGTGCTGGCTCTGGCGCGACGGGCGGCCGGGGTCATTGTCACCAACCGGGAAGACCAGCTTGCGCTGGAAACGCGGCGCTACATCCGCCGTCTGGCCGTCATCCCCATTGGCAGCAACATTGCCCCGCAGCCGCCGGCCGGTTATGACCGCACCGGCTGGCGGGAGCAATTGGGCGTCCGGCCGGAAGAGACCCTGCTGGGCTATTTTGGCTTTTTGAACGAGAGCAAAGGGGGCGAGGACCTGATACAAGCGCTCTCCCGCCTGAGGAAAGCGAACCTGCCGGCCAAGCTGCTGATGATCGGCGGCCGGACCGGCAGCAGCGACCCCACCAATCAGGCCTATGCGGACAAGCTTGACGCACTCATCGCCCAGCTGGGGCTGGGCGCGCAGGTGATTTGGACCGGCTATGTGACCGCGGAAGAGGTTTCCGGGCACCTGCTGGCGGTTGACGCCTGCCTGCTTCCTTACCGGGACGGCATCTCTTTCCGGCGTGGGAGCCTGATGGCGGCGCTGGCCCACGGCCGACCCGTGGTAAGCACCACCCCGGCCGTGGAGTTACCGGAGTTGCGCCAGCGGGAGAACATCTTTTTGGTGCCGCCGGCCGCGCCCGTGGCGCTGGCAGAGGCGGTGGCGGCGCTGCGGGCAGACCTAACCTTGCAGGCACGACTGGCGGCCGGTGCGGCCGAGCTGGCCCGCTCATTCCAATGGGACTCGATTGCGGCCGCGACCGTTGATTTTTTCCAGAATCTGGGCACGGCAAGCGGGCAGTAGGCAGCATGGAAAAACCCGTTGCATCTCGCTTCACACTTTTTGCTTCCGAGCAGGGATGGCTTTGGGGAATCCTGATTCTATTTATCTTGATCGGCTTTATCTATGCCAGCGTGACGCCGATCTTTGAAGCCTCCGACGAGCTGTGGCACTATCCCTTTGTCCGCCATCTGGCGGATGGCAACCCGCTGCCGGTGCAGGACCCGGCCAACCCGGGCCCGTGGAAGCAGGAAGCCAGCCAGCAGCCGCTCTATTACGCACTGGCGGCCGCGCTCACGTTCTGGATCGACACCGGTGACATGGAGGCGGTCCGCTGGCTGAATCCCCACGTCGATAACGGGGTGCTGACGCCGGACGGCAACACCAACCTGGCCATCCACCGGCCGGAGGCGGAGCGCTTTCCCTGGCAAGGTACGGTGCTGGCGGTGCGGCTCATCCGGCTGGTATCCGTGCTGATGGGAGCCGGGACGGTTTTCTTTACCTGGCGCATTGCCCGCGTCGTCTTTCCGGACCGGCCGGCGTTGGCGCTGGCGGCGTCCGCCGTTAACGCCTTTACCCCCATGTTTCTCTTTATCAGCGGGGCGGTCAACAACGACAACCTGGCGATGCTGCTCTGCTCGGCCGGGCTGTGGCTGATGCTTCGCAACAGCCAGCGGCAACCGGCGCTGCGCGACTCCCTGACGCTGGGGCTGGTGCTGGGCCTGGCTGCGCTGACCAAAACCAGTGCCCTCGGTCTCGTTCCGCTGGCAGGCCTGTCGCTGCTGATCGCCACCCGCGACCGCTTTGCCGGCCGGGAATGGCGTGGTTGGCTGGCAGACCTGGTTCGCCACGGCCTGGCTATTGTGCTGCCGGTGATGGTGATCGCCGGATGGTGGTATCTCCGCAACTACCGTCTCTACGGTGACTGGCTGGGCTGGAACGCATTTATCCAGGTACTGGGGCAGCGGTCGCACCCGGCATCGCTGCGCCAGCTTTGGAGCGAGCGCTGGGGCTTTGCGCTTTCGTACTGGGGGTTGTTCGGCGGTGTCAATGTGCCGATGCCGGACTGGGTCTACCACACGCTGAACGCAGCCGGAGCGCTGTCGGCCGCTGGCCTGATTATCTTTGTGACCCAGTCTGTGCGCCACGCGCTGCGCCGGCCGGAGGCGTGGTTGACCCGTCTCTGGCCGCTAGGGCTGTTGCTTGCCTGGACCGCCCTGGTGTTCATCGGGTTGGTGCGCTGGGCCACCGTCACCTGGTCCTCGCAAGGGCGGCTGGTCTTCCCGGCTATCTCGGCCATTTCGGTTCTGCTGACGGCCGGGTTATTTGGGCGCGGAGGCGTGCCGCGCCGGGCCGGCCGCTGGCTATCGGCCGCGCTGGTCGGATTCATGCTTGCCATTTCAGCCATTGCCCCCTTGGCCTGGATTGCACCCGCCTACCGGCCGCCGGCCGGTCCAACCGACGCCGAGATCGCCGCTATCCGGCAGCCGCTGGACGCCAGCTTTGGCGCGCTGCGGCTACTTGGGTACACCCTATCAAGCGAAACCGTGTCGCCGGGCAGCACGATCGAACTGACCCTCTACTGGGAAACGTTGGAGCAGACGGAGCGCAACTGGAGCGTCTTTGTCCACCTCAACGATCCGCTGATCAACGCGCCGGTCGCCCAGCGCGACATGTACCCTGGCCAGGGTCTGCTGGCCACCAGTTTGCTGCGGCCGGGGCAGCGCGTAGCCAACCGCTACGTGATCTTGGTTCCGGGGGCCGCTTATGCGCCCGCACCGATTGATCTGGTCGTGGGCCTCTACGACTATGACACTTGGGAGCGGCTGCCCACAGCCGACGGCCGGGAAGCCATCCTGCTGCAGACCATCGAACTGATTCCCGCCAGTGACGGCGCCTATCCCAACCCGGTCGATTTCAACTTTGGCGACCAACTGGCGCTGGTGGGTTATCAGATGGAACCACGGCGTCTCCGGCCGGGCGAGACCATCACGCTTACCCTGTACTGGCAGGCCCTGCAGGAGATGGAGGTTGATTACACGGTCTTTACCCACTTGCGCGACCTGGAGGACCCATCGAATCGCATTTTTGCCCAGCATGATGCCGCCGCTCCCGGCGGGACCTCTACCTGGCAGGTTGGGCAAGTGGTGAAGGCGGCCTATCATCTGACGCTGGACGGCGACACACCGGCCGGGGTATTGGAGATCGAGGTTGGCGTTTACCATCAGAATGCCGCAGGCAAGTACCCACGCCTGCAAATCATCACGCCAGACGGCCGGCCAGTGGACGATTTTTTGATTTTGGGTAAAGTACGGGTAGACTAGGGACAAAGCGGTCAAGCCATGATTTTTCTGATCATACCAACATACAACAACCAACAGACCCTGCCCGCATTGTTGGCGGCCGTGCAAGTTGCCAGCGTGGATTGGGGTCAACCCTACCGGGCGCTGGTAGTGGACGACAACAGCGTGGATGATACGCCGGATATGGTGCTGGATTTTGGCAACCTGGGTAATTTTGAACTAGTGCGCCACCAGCGGCACCAGGGTGAAGGTGCTGCCCTGAAAACCGGCTTGGGCGTGGCCCTGAAAAGCGCCAACCCGGCCGATTACATCATCACATTATGCGTGCAAAACGCGCTCTCACCCTCGCTGGTCAAACCCATGGTAACGCGCCTGGATGAGGGGTGTGACGTGGTAGTCGCCTCGCGCTTTGCCCAGGGAGGCCGTGCGATAGGCCTCTCCGCGCTGGATCGCATTGCCACGGCCCTGGCAGCGCGGTTTACCAACCTGCTCTTCCCCATCCCCAACTTGCGCGACACAGCCAGCCGGTGCCAGGCCTACCGCGCCCGGGTGTTGGATGAATTGGCAGCCCAATACGGCGATTACTATATCCTCGAGCAGGACTGTGCCTGCTGGCTGGAATTATTGTGGAAGGCCTCTTCGTTGGACAACGTCCGGTTTGCCGAAGTGCCACTGGTGATGCGGTACGACCTGTTACCTGACCCCGACCGGATTCATGCCGGCTCTATTCTACGACAGCAAACACACATCATTAGCCGCAACTGGCGCTACAAGTGAGCCATCGTGGCAAAAAAGCGATTTCCCTGGGCAAAGTGGCTCATCCCGCTGGCTATCCTCTGGTTGGCATTCTCTGCCCGTAGCTCTGAGTTGGATAGCCAATCTCTCTGGGTGGACGAGGGGATCAGCCTTAGCCGGGCGCGCCAGGCCTTTCCGGCCGTCCTGAGTGGCGCCATCCCGGTTGACGGCAGCCAGGTTCACGACCCCACCATGCCGCTCTACTTTGTCCTGCTGGCAGGGCACCGCTGGTTGGCCGGCGAGACCGTATTCAGCCTGCGGGTTTTTAGCGTCTGGTGGGGTGTGATCGTTGTTGCGCTGCTGTTCGTTTCCGGCCGGCGGCTGTTTGGGCGCGTTGCCGGACTTGCGGCCGCGCTGCTGGGCGCGCTTTCGCCTTACATGGTCTGGTACAGCAAGGCCGCCCGGCCGGCGTCGCTCTTTCTGGCCTTGTCGCTGCTCTCCCTCCTGGTCCTGCTGCGAGTGCTGGCGTCGGCGGGTAAAAAACCGCACTGGAGTCACATGACCGGCTTGCTCTGGTTCGCCGCTACAGCCGCCATGGTGTACTCGCAAAAAGCGGCCTGGTGGATCTTGGCCTTTGAACTGCTGGTGATTGCCGTGGCGCTGTTTCGTCGGCGGGTGCCGGCCGGCATGTTGCTGTGGGCTGCGCTGGTAGTGCTGGCAGCCGCCCCCGTGGCTGGTGCTGCCTTGAGTGGGCTGGACGCCATCGCAGGCTACCGGCCGACGTGGCAGGAGGCGCGGGCCCTGATTGTGGCAGCCGGCACCACGCCCTTGTTAGGTAGGGCTGCAGGGAACCTTTGGCGGCCGATTCTGCGGATGTTGCCGGCCGGCTTGCTGGTGCTGGCTTCCTTGCTCTGGCTCCTGGGCCATCCGCGCCGGGTTCGCTCGTGGCTGTTGGCGGCCGGGTACGCCCTGGTTCCAGCCGTTGCAGCCCTACTGGCCGCGCTTCTCAGCCAAACCCGACCTGCCTCCCATTTCCTGGTCGCTATCTTTCCCGCGGTGTTCCTGTTACAGGGCAGTGGAGCCGCTGCGCTTTGGCAGCGACGACGCTCTGCTGCACTGGTCATCCTGGTCAGCGCCGTAGGGATCACCGGTCAGTGGTTGTACGTGCAGAGCCGCGCCCCCGCACTGGCCCAGGGCGGCCTGAACGCAGCGGCGGCCTATGTGTCCGCCCACGCGCAGGAGGAAGACGTCGTCGTGTTGCACGATGCGCTGGTGCGGCCGGTGTGGGACTATTACTACTCAGGCATGGCACCCGTCGAGGTCGTCCCCCACTATGGCGGCCGGGCAGATGCAGCGCTGGACCAGCTTCAGATCGAAGGTGCCCATCATCGGAAGGTCTGGTTGTTACACCGGCCGGAGCCGCAAGGGTGTAGCCAGCCTGGCTTGCTGCTATTCCACGCAGATCAGCACTGGATTAAATTCAGCGAACACGACTTTACCTCACCGTGGCTTTCCGTCCAGTTGAACGAGTACATGGCGGCCGCGCCGGTCGTAGAAGAATTGCCGTCCGGGGCAATCGCCAGTACACTATGCTGGAATAGTGGACTCTGCCTGCGCGGCTGGTCGGCCAGCGACCTGATTCCCGGTCAGACAGCATCCGTCCAGCTTTATTGGTCGCAGATCACCTCCACCGAAGACGATTACGAGTTGACCCTCAGCTTGAATGACGCCAGCGGGTACACCTGGCTACAACATGCCGGCCGGATCTATCAGTACTACCCGGCCGACCGCTGGCCCCAGGGTCAAATCCTGGAACAGACCCTCGAGATCGACATACCGGCCGGATTACCTCCCACTCGGTTCTTGCTAACCCTCTCCCTAACCAGCGTTTCCGGTGGATACAGACTGATATCCACAATCGGCAACATCGACACTGTTGTGGGGCAGGTAACCGTTGCCCGGCCGGAAAGGCCCATCAATCTAGACGAACTGGCGTTGCGCTACCGGAGCGATGCCACGGTTGGCGAATCATTGCGCCTGCTGGGTTATAACCTGCCCAACGACACCCCCCGGCCGGGGCACATCTCGTTCATCGATTTTTACTGGCAGGTGCTAGCCACGCCGCCCGGCGACTGGCAGCAACGCACTCGACTGACTGACCGCGCCGGTCAAGTGTGGGTGGAGCACCTGGGACCGCCTAGTCTGCCGGAATTTGGCGTTCTTCAGTGGCGGGCAGGTGACCTGATTTGGGGGCGGGTCTTCCTCCCCTTGCCGGGCCAGATGCCGGCCGGGGAGTACAAAGTGGAAGTGACGCTGTTGGACGATGAGAGTCGGCCGGTGCCCGCCCGCGAAATATGGCGGGCGGAAAACAGAGACAGCATAGCTGCTGGCCCCGCCTACCTGGAAAACTGGCCCCTGGTGACCGAGCATGCCCCCATGTCGCACCAATCCAACACCATTTTTGGCGGCACGGTCCGGCTGTGGGGCTACCAGGTTGGGGGCTTGGCCCGGCCGGGAAATGAATTGGCCATCACCCTTGTCTGGCGCGACGAATTGCCGGTTAGCGACGATTATCGCGTTTTTGTCCACCTGTTGAATGATGCCGACGCCTTGCTGGCGCAATCGGATGGCGTGCCGGCCGATTGGACCCGCCCCACGTCCACCTGGCGGCCGGGGGAGTTTATTGAGGATCGCCACACCCTCCTTATCCCGACCGGCGCACCGGCCGGGCCGGTGTACCTATGGGTGGGACTGTATCACCCAGATGGAAGCGGCCGGGTGCCCATTATGCAGCCACCGCCCGGCCAGCCGGCCGACCGCTTCTTGCTGGATATCCTGGTTATTGAGCCATAACCATGGCATCCCACCGCTCTTTGCTTGCCATCCTGCTGGGCTCCTTATTACTGAGCAGCCTTTACAATTGGCTCATCCCCCCATTTGAAGGGCCCGATGGGCCCCAGCACTTTGCCTACATTGAATGGTTGGCGGCGGGCAAAGGGTTTCCACCGCAAGGCGAGGCCGCCTGGGAGACGCCCGTTCAGCAGGAAGCAAGCCAGCCACCCCTCTATTACCTATTAGCATCCCTCCCCGCGCAACTGGTGCGCATTGACGATCCGCCGGCCGCTTTTCGCCCCAACCCTCATTTTCCTTCGACCTCCCCTGGCACCGTTCCGGACAACAAGAATGTAGCCATCCACTACCCGGCTGATACACACCCCATGCAAGGAGGCTGGCTGGCGCTGTTCCTGGCGCGCGGCATCACCACACTCTTTGGCCTGGCGTTGATCACTGCCACCTTTAGTTTAGCGTGTGAGCTTTGGCCCGGCCGCCCAGCCAACGCAACGCTCGCCGCGCTCTTGATCGGTCTCACACCTCAGGTGCCGTTCCTCAGCAGCGTAGTATCCAATGACATTCCGGCCGCAGCCACCAGCGCACTGGTGCTTTGGATTCTGGCGCGCATGGTACGGCGCGGCCCTACCACCGGTCGGGGTCTGGCCCTGGGTGCGGCTTTTGGCACGGCAGCCCTCTGCAAAACCAGCACCCTGGCGCTATCCATCCCCATTGCGGCCGGAGTCCTCTGGCTCTGGCTGGCGGATAAGACCGGCCGGCGGCCGGCCTTACGGGCCGGGTTGGCGATTCTGATGGGTGCGCTGACAGTAGCAGGTTGGTGGTACGTGCGATCGTGGCTGTTGTATGGCACCCCGTTGGGTTTGGAAACCCATTACCAGGCTCCTTGGTCGGTAGCGGCGGGCGCTGAGCGCTCCAGCCCGGCCGCCGAGTGGTTGGAAGTATTCTACTCCTTTTGGGCCGCCTTTGGCTGGGGCAACATCAAGTTCGGCGGTTGGGTTTACGCGCCGCTGGGGATACTGACGCTGGCAGCGGCCGCTGGACTGTCGCTTTCTGTCACCGACGGGTGGCAAAGGAAACAGCAGTCCCCTAAAACAATCATCCTGGTATTACTGGGGTTGGCCGTGCTGGCGGTGAGTGCTGCGCTGGCGCGCTGGATGCAGCAGGTACGCGCGCCGCACGGCCGGCTGCTCTTCCCCGCGCTGCCTGCCATCACCATCTTGCTCATAACTGGTTGGAACCGACTCGCCCGGTGGGTGCCGTGGCTGGCAACCGGATACCTGGGTACACTGGCGCTGTTGGCACCGGCGCTGCTCCTCCGGCCGGCCTATGCCTCGCCGCCCACAGCTCTTGTTGACGGACCATCCTTGGGTTGGCGATTTGCCGATGTGACTGAACTGCTGGAGGCGACACCACAACTCCGCTCGGCTGCGGCCGGGCAGGTCCTGCCCGTACGGGTCTGCTGGCGGCCCCTGGCAATGACCGAACGAGATTATAGCATTCTGCTTCAAATCGTCGGCCCCCAGGATAGTGTGATCGCCGGCCGACACACCTACCCCGGCCTAGGCAGCTACCCCACCAGTGCCTGGGAGCCAAACCAACCTTTTTGCGACACCATCCGAATTGACATCCCCGCCAATCTGGCCCACACGCTGGTTTACAAAGTGGAGGTCGGTTTGCTGGACCATTCAACTGAAGAACGGTTGCCAGCTACCGGGCCAGATGGCGCGCCGCTGGGCCACACCTTTGCTGCTCAGGTGCGATTGGACGCGGCCGAACCGCTTCGTGCAACCGGCGAGCCGGCAGGCAGCGGCCCCATCCAATTACTAGACTACCATGTGCCCCCCACATGGCACCCGGGTGAAAGCTACCAGCTCCATTTGACTTGGCAGGCGACTGAGGGGATTTCCAAAGACTATACCCTATACGTGCATTTGCGGGACCCCGTAAGCAACCACAACATCGCCCAGGCAGACGGCCCCCCGCTAGACGACTGGTACCCCACCAGTTGGTGGCCGGCCGGAGAGGTGGTGCAAGATCTCCGCTCCTTCCCTCTGCCAGTCGACGCCCCGCCAGGCCGGTATCCACTGGTTGTCGGGTGGTACAGCCCGCACACAGGCGAGCGCGTGGGCAGTGAGCATGTACTGGCAGAGATTGAGGTCCGGCCGTGAAACAGCGAAACACCCTGCTGTTGCTGCTGCTCGTTTGTGCGCTGGCGCTCGTACTGCGCGGCTACCAGCTTGACGAACAATCCTTGTGGAGCGACGAAGGACTCACACTGTATCGCGCTCGCCAATCCGCGGCCGGGGTGTTGAGCAACACAATCACGGTGGACGGAGTGGACACCCGCGACACCAATCCACCCCTCTACTTTTTATTACTCCACTTCTGGCGCATCGCTGCCGGGGAGAGCGTCTTTGCACTCCGTTATTTCGGTGTACTGGCTGGAGTCCTGTCAATCCCACTGATGTATGTTCTGGGAAAGCGCACCTTCGGCCGCAGCGCCGGGCTGGGCGCGGCGCTGTTGCTTGCCATCTCGCCTTTTCACGTGTGGCAATGCCAGGAGATGCGCAACTACCCGCTACTCATTGCATTCAATTTACTCTCCGTGTACGGGTTAATCCGTTTTGTGTGCGACGGGGCTGAGGCTAGGCGTTGGGGCTGGCTGGCAGTGTGGGCGGCGGCCGGTTTGGCGGGCGGCTACACCCACTACTTTGGCTTTTTTGTGCTGGCCTATGGCGGCGCCAGCCTGATGCTCCTGCAACTGCGTCAGCGCTGGCTGTGGATTATCCTGGTGCTGTGCGGGCTGGCCCTGCTGCCTATCCTGCCCCTGGCCGTTGAGCGGTTTTCGGCCGGCCAGCAAGCCGATTTTGTGCACGTGCCGGTGGCACATCTGCTTACCCACGCAGCCAGCGTGTACAGCGTGGGCATGCTGGAAACCATCGTTCAACCCTGGTGGCGGGTAGCGCCGGTCATCCCGCTGGCTGTGGCCGGGTTGTGGCTAGGGCTAAGACGGGCAACCCGGCCGGCAGTTCTATTGGCTGGCTATCTGGTTGTCCCGCTGACGCTCCTGATTGCCCTTTCGTCGTTGAATCCACTGTACAACGGCCCCCGCCACCTGCTCATCGGCTTGCCGCCATTTCTGCTGCTGGCGGCGGCCGGTGCACTGTTGCCGCCACGCCGCTGGCGTTGGTTAGGACTGATCGCTGGCACACTCGTCATCCTTAGCCAAGCGCACTGGCTGAGCTTCCAATTCACCGCGCAAGAGTTGGTGAAGGATGACGTAAAGGGAGCAGCCGAGTATCTGAACGCGGCCACCCGGCCGGACGATGTGATTGTGCTACACGACACCCTCATCCAGTTCACCTTTGACTACTACTACCAGGGTGCAGCACCCAGGGTAATCATTCCCGTCTATGGCGAGTTCGACCGCGCTGCCACTACCCGACAGATGGAACACGCTGGCGAAACGGCCGGCCGGGTCTGGTTTCTTTCCGAGCCAACTCCGCGCAGCGGCTTCTTCCGGCAATACCTAAAAAACTGGGCCGATGAGAGCTGGCCGCGCTTTTTCAGCCAGCGGTTTGAGTCGCTTTGGCTAGGCGTCAAGTTGGACGGCTACCAACCGCAGCCCGTGGTAAAGAAACTCCCGGCCGCGGCCGTGCCAACCGATGCCTGCTGGCAGGGCGGCCTTTGCCTGGTTGGTCACCGCATCGCCACCACGGCTAGCTCTGGACAACCCTGGTGGCCAACCTGGTATTGGTCAGCCCAGGCATCGGCGGCCGGCGAGCTGCGCCTCTCCCTGCGGTTGAGAGACCCGCAAGGGCAAGTGTGGGCGCAATGGGACCGGCCGCTGTGGCTGACAGATACTGTTGGTTTGGTCCAGCAGGACCTGGAGGCAGGACTTCCCGCAGGTCTCCCCCCAGGCAATTATCAACTTGGACTGCGCGTGTTGACCGCCGCCGGACCACTGCAATTGGCAGCCGGGGGGGATGAGGTGTTGCTGGAGCAAACTATGCTCGTCAAGCCGGCCGCGTCCAGATCGCCCCGCTGGCTGGGAAGCGCCGTGGAGCTTGTTGCGGTGAACGTGCCTGGTTCCGAGCTCCGGCCGGGGCACCCTGTGCCCGTGGAACTGACCTGGCTCACCCGCCACACTCCAGTCACCGACCTTGCCCTTCGGCTTCAACTAATCGCCGGCAGCGGCCGGATAGTAGTGGAAAGAACCACTTCCCCCACCCGTTCGGACTATCCGGCCTCTGCCTGGCAGCCCGGGGAAACCATCCTGGGAAAGGCCAGCCTGATCATCTCCCCGCAGGCAACCACCGGCGAGTACACCCTGCGCGCCTCTCTGCTCGACCCAGCCACGGGTAAACCGGTCCTGGTGCAAGAGAGCTGGTGGCCCTTTGGCAAAAAAAGCGTCGCCATAGGGGTTGTGTCCGTGGTGGAATGGCCCAAGGTGACCGAGTTGCCACCAGGACAAACCGTTGTCTGGGCCAGCTTTGGCCAACCGACCCTGGCCGAGCTTTACGGTTACACACTGGACCAATCGCCTGACAAGCTTGTACTGACGCTTCACTGGCGCTCGCAACTCATTACGGAAGAAAGCTACTCGGTCTTTGTCCACCTGACAGGTCCAGACGGAGCAATCGCGGGGCAAAGCGACGGGATACCGGCCGGAGGTGTGCGACCGACCAATAGCTGGCGGCCGGGGGAGGTTGTCAGCGATACCCATACTATTGCGCTGACCGACATTCCGGCCGGGGAGCTTCAATTATGGGTCGGTCTCTATGCCGATCCGGAACGGCTGCCTGCCTACCGCAGCGGTGTCCGCCAACCCGACGACCGAATATGGTTGCGCTCCATCGAGGTCGTGCCATGACAGAGACCAGGACGGCACATTTCGGCCTGGCGGCCGTGCTGATTACCTTTGCCGTGCTGGGCATCATCTACTCCGTTGTCGTGCCAGTCTGGGAAAAACCAGATGAGATATTTCACTATTTCGTGATCCAGCACCTGCTGGACGAGCACTCGTTGCCAGTACAGAAAGGCGGGACCGACAACCTTTGGGAGCAAGAGGGAAGTCAGCCTCCGTTGTATTACCTTTTGGCAGCACTGGCCGTTACTTGGGTGGATACTTCCGATGCCAAGGATTTGGTCTACGTTAATCCGCAGCGGAACATGGGCAACCCCGGCGACCCGGGCAACAAGAATTTCATCATCCATACAGAGCGCGAAGCCTGGCCCTACCATGGGGCAACGCTGGCTATCCATATCGGCCGCTGGCTGTCGCTGCTCTTTGGCGTGGGAACAGTAGCGACCGTTTTTGCCATCGGCCGGTCGGTTTTCCCGGGGCGGCCGTTGCTGGCATTAGGCGCGGCCGCAGTTACCGCTTTTATTCCACAGTTTCTATTCATCAGCAGCGCGGTCAGCAACGATAGCCTTGTCACGCTGCTCTCTGCGCTGGCGCTACTGCAATTGGTACGGCTACTGAACCGGCCGCCCGGCCGAGAGACGATTAGCTACCTACTGCTGGGCATTACCGTGGGGCTGGCGGCGCTGACCAAGTTGAGCGGCATCGCGCTGCTGGGACTGAGCGAGCTGACCCTGGTCTGGCTTGGTTGGCAGCGCCGCTCGTGGCGACCGCTGCTGCTCGGTGGCTTGATCGTCGGCGGGCTGACGGCCGGGCTGACCGGCTGGTGGTTCCTACGCAACCTGCGCCTGTATGGCGATCTGACCGGGCTAGGCCTGATGCTGGAGGCGCTGGGCGGGCGGCGTGATCCATTTATCCTGACCTTGGCCTCGTTGAAAGACGAACTGGTCGGGTTGAGAGCTTCATTTTGGGGTCTGTTTGGCTGGTTCGGAATCCTGATGCCAGATTGGGTCTACGCCGCGCTGGACATACTGGCGCTGCTGGCTGCAATCGGGCTGGCTCGCTGGTGGCGGCACGGCCGGCCGGCCGCGCGACACGCGCTGGCCCTGCTGCTTGCCTGGCTGGCCATCGTACTTGTCTCGCTGGTGCAGTGGACGCTGATGATTGCCGCTTCCCAGGGGCGATTGCTGTTCCCCGCGCTACCTGGGATTGCACTGGCGCTGGCACTCGGCTGGAGTCAGCTATTCCCCGGCCGAGAGCGAAATGGGTTCCCTTTGGTAGTGGCCATGGGGCTGCTGGTGCTTTCCGCAGTAGTGCCCATCTGGATCATCGCACCAGCATATGCTCGGCCGCCGCTGCTAAACACAGACCAGCTTCCGGCCGATCTCTCCAGGCTGGAGGTAACCTTTGGCAATCAGATCATGCTGCATGGTTGTCAGCTCGACTGCGACTATCTCCTGCCCGGAGACACTCTGTCTACCACGTGCTATTGGGAAGCACTTGAGCCGATCAACGAGAATTACTTTGTCTTCAACCACCTACTCGGCCGGGATTTGCGGCCGGTGGGCAAGGAGCATGGCTACCCCGGCTCCGGCAGCTACCCGACCAGCCTGTGGCCCGTCGGCCGAATTATTGCTTCTACCGAATGGTTGCGAGTGGATGCGGGTGCACAGGTGCCGGTCCTCGGTCGGATGGCAGTGGGTGTGTACCGGCCGCAAGACGAACTGGCACTGACCCCCATGACGGCCGACGGCACCCACTTGGAATTGGTCATTGCAGGGCAGGTGAAAATTGCTGCACCGAAACGGCCGGAGGCCACACCCCCCAACCCGGTCACATTCTCGGTAGGTGATCTGACCGAACTTGTCGGCTACGAAACTGGGGCTGGCGAGACAATTCAGGTAACCCTCTATTGGCAAGCCACGGCCGCCCCGCCGGAAGATTTCACCGTGCTGATCCACCTGCTCGACCCGGCCGGCACGCTGCGCGGCCAAGGAGATGGAACTCCGGTCAACGGTGACTACCCGACCAGCTATTGGGAGCCAGGGGAGGTGATTGTCGACGAGCACGCGGTCATAATGGACCCTGATGCTCCACCCGGCCGGTACCGATTGGCAGTAGGGCTGTACCGCCCCGGCGACGGGACCCGCCTGCCGGTGTGGGACGGGGATGGTGTCCCACAACCCAACGCCCTGATCCTCCTGCCAACAGAAATCGAGCTACCTTAACGGCAGTCGCTCACCGCTATGGCCAGCGCGTCGTCCGCCAGTCGGCTGCCGTCGGCCGCTACGGCCGGAAAGCGCATCCCGCTGGCATAATCGTACGCGCCCAACAACACTTTTGCTCCATCTCCGCCCGGGACCAACGCGCGCCGGTCGGTGATCGTCCAACCGGCCGCCGGCGCAATCAGGTCCGGCCGCAGACCCAACGGCGGTCCATCCGCCTGGGCCACCAATTGACCGGCGCCGTCCAGCAGTTGTGCAAACAGCGAAACCGTCGGTGCAGGCAACTGATCGGCCGGCCAACTCCAGTCACTGATCAACTTGACCCGGCCGTCACACCGCGCAGCCTCGGCAACAAGCAGTGTGTAGGGACCGAGTTGCGCCAATGGTGCGGCCGGCTCGGCGGCCGGTGCCAGCCCGCCCGCATGAAGCGACCGTAGGCCATCGGCCGTGTACCCTACAACTACCACCTGGCTGCCGGCCGGTGCCCAGTCGGCCGGAATCGCCTGGCGTAGATCGGTCTCCCCAAAGATACCGTAGGGATAACCAGCATCGTGCAACAACTCTGGCAGTTTGATGGCGCGAGCCGGGTGGCTGGCCCGGAGATTCTCCTCCACCAGCTCTTCCAAAAAGAGGTATGGCCCCAGCATGGCGACGTGCTCCGACCCCACTGGATAGGTGTTGCGCAGTGGAGCCAGCCACTCGGGCAGATTGACCAGCACAACCCCCTCGGCCGATGGCCGGTCCCGCATCACCTGCTGCGTCACCTGCACCGGGCCGACCAGTTGTCCGTACTGGGCCAGCCGGCCGCGCACAAATCCCCAGCCGGTGAGCAGGATAAAGGCCAGCGCAACCGCCCAGGCCAGCCGGCCTACTCGCGGCAACTGGCGCAATGGCTCGAGCAGCAGGGGCCAGAGCAGCGCCAGCCCCACGCTCCCCAGGTAGAGCAGGCGCGGCCCGTGCAAAAGATAGCCGGCCGGCAAAGGGTAGGCAATCACCAGCGCGGCCAACCCCCACCAAACCCAGCCCAGCAGGAGTGGCAGCCGATGTTCCGGCCGGCGAGCGCTCCAAAGTGTCAGGGCCAGCGCCAGCGCCACGCCGCCCAGCACGACAGAGGTCGCGCTCAGGTCTGGCAACCGGTGCGAGAACCAGGCAAGCGGGTGAACGGCCGACTGAAGCAGGTAAAGCAGCTTGGGCAGCAGCGGATTGTCGGGGCTGACCCCCGGCGGCTCGGCCGAGACGGGCAGCAACTGGTAAACACCAACGTACACCAGGCCCAGCAACGAGAACACGAGCCAGGGGGGCACTGAGCGAACTGTGTGTTTCCGGCGCAGGTGGGGCAGGCGGCCGGTGCGGTTCCAGTGGACCAGCGCGGCCAGCGGGCCAAAGAGAAACGCGGTCTCGTGGCTGAGCAGGCCGAGCAAAAAGAGCCCACCGGTCAGTATCCACCATCGCACCCGGCCGCGCTGAATAGCTGTCAGGTAGGCGTGCAGCCCCAGCAGCAGCAACCCGGCCGTGGTGGGGTGCACGTTGTGGCCATAGACGGCAACCGCCTGATAGGAGAATGGAAACAGGGCGAACAGCAACCCGGCCGCCAGCGCCCATCGCCACCTGCGCCAGAGCCGCCAGGATAGCGTCACCAGCAGCGCCCCGTTCAGAGCGTGCTGCGCCACGTTGAGCCCGTGGAACAACCAGGCGGGGTAATAGCCAAACAGGCTCCGGATGAGCAGCAGCGGCACAAAGGTCAGCGGCCGATAGAATCCAAACGCCTCCGTCGGCAGCCAGACCGTAAGCCAGTCCAACTCCCTTGGCAATCCGGATGTGCAGCAGCGAATCGTAGATGATCGGGAATTCCAGACTGGGCCAATAGAGCCCAGTCGCTACCACGGCTGCCGCCAGCGCCGCAACGCTTATCTGATGTCGCCGCAGAAGATCGGCCATGGGCGCAATTATAGCCCATTGCGGCCGGATTGCCCTGGCCATCCGGCTCTCGTATCCCGATCGGCGGGCAGGCGATTTGGCACCCGGCCGGGCTGTGTTAAACTTGCCCCATGCTGGACCGGAGATCGACCCACGACATACAATGGCACCAGTTGCTGTTCTCGCGCAACCCGTGGGTGGCGGCCGGATCGCTGGCTGTCCTGTTTGTGCTGACGGCAGCCGTGGGTGGGGCCGTCGTGGCGCTGGGCGGCCCGCTGATCACGGCCGCGCTGGTGGTGGCGGCCGCGGCCGCGCTTTGGGTGCTGCGCGATATGGAGATCGGTTTCTTTGGGCTGATCGCTGTCATCTGCCTGCTCCCGTTTGCCGCTTTCCCGGTGGACATTGGCATCACCCCCACCTTTTTGGATGCGGCAATGGGCGCGGTGATGGGCGTCTGGGCGCTGCGGCTGGCGACCGGCCGACAACGGCGCATCGTCACCTCTCCCATCACCCTGCCGCTGATAGCCTTCCTGCTGGTGGCGGTGTTTTCCTTTGTGCTGGGTCTGCAACACGGCGCGCTAACCTCTTACCTGCTACGCCACTTTGCAGAGATGCTGTTGAGCATTGGTTTTGCTATGGTGGTGGTGGACTATTGCCGCGACTGGCGGCGGCTGGAGCGGCTGCTGCGGGTGCTGCTGCTGGCGGCCGGGGCGGCCGCCCTGCTGGGTATCGGCCTCTACCTGCTGCCCGACGACCTGGCCAACAGCTTGCTCTCGCGGCTCGGCATCGTGGGGTACCCGGCCGGGAACGTGCTGCGCTACATTGAAGACAACCCGGAGCTGTCCGAGCGGGCGATCAGCACCAGCGTGGACCCCAACGTATTGGGCGGCATGTTGGCGATGGCGCTGTCGCTGGCGGTTCCGCAATTCTTCTCCACCCGGCCGCTGCTCCCGCGCCGCCTGACGGCCGTGGTGACGGGCGCACTGGGCCTCTGCCTGCTGCTCACCTTTTCGCGCGGCTCGATGGTGGCGGCCGCGGCCGGGCTGGTTCTCATCGCCCTGCTGCGCTACCCCAAGCTGCTGTGGGCCATGGCCGCCGCGGTCGTGCTCATCCTGCTGCTACCCTGGACCCAGGCCTACGTGATCCATTTCATCGAGGGCATCCAACTGCAGGACCTGGCCACACAGATGCGCCTTGGCGAGTACACCGACGCGCTCAAGCTGATGGCCCGCTACCCGCTGTTTGGCGTCGGTTTTGCCGGCTCGCCGGACATTGATCTCTACCTGGGGGTGGCGATGGTTTACCTCACCATTGGCGGTGAGATGGGCGTGCTGGGATTAGCCGCCTTTGTAGCGGTGATTGGCACCCTGCTGGCGGCCGGCTGGCGCGTGCGGCACGCGGCCGCGCGAGACCCGCAACAGGATGCCATCTGGCTGGGGACCTATGCGGCAATTGCCGCCGGGCTCACCGGCGGGATTTTCGACCACTACCTGTTCAACCTGGACTTTCACCACTCGGTGACCATCTTTTGGCTCTTCGTAGGGCTGGCGGCCGCCTCCGCCCGGCTGCTGGCGGCGCACACGTTGACGCCGGCCGAGTAGGCGGCTATAATACTTTCACAAATCATGACTGGAGGGAGATAACCTATGGACGGAATTTTCGGAACGATATTGCCGCTGGTCTGTTTTGGCGGCCTTTTTCTACTCTCGATCGGCTGGTCGGCCGTCAAGATAGTCAACGAATGGGAACGCGGGGTCATCCTGCGCCTCGGCCGGTTGGTTGGGGCCAAGGGACCAGGCTTGTTCTTCATCATCCCCATCGTGGATCGGATGATCAAGGTAGACCTGCGCGTGGTCACGCTCGACATCCCGTCGCAAGAGGCGATCACCAAGGACAATGTGACCATCAAGGTCAACGCGGTGGCTTACTTTCGCGTGGTGGACCCGGCTGCGGCCATCACCCAGGTGGAGGACTATCGCCGCGCCACCTGGCAGATCGCCCAGACCAGCCTGCGCAGCGTGTTGGGCCAGGTGGAACTGGACGAATTGCTGGCCCAGCGGGAGAAAATCAACGCCGAATTGCAGCATATCATTGACGAGCAGACCGAGCCGTGGGGCATCAAGGTCAGCATTGTCGAGGTCAAGGACGTGGAGCTGCCGGAGACGATGAAGCGGGCGATGGCGCGGCAAGCGGAGGCAGAGCGTGAACGGCGGGCCAAGATCATCCACGCCACCGGCGAGATGGAAGCGTCCACCGAGCTGGCCAAGGCGGCCAACATCATCGGCCATGAGCCGGCCGGCATTCAGTTGCGCTACCTGCAAACGCTCACCGAGATCGCGGTGGAAAAGAACTCGACCATCATCTTCCCCATCCCGCTCGAGTTCTTTGAGGCTTTTCAAAGCGTGCTGACCCGGAAGAAATAGAGCAAGGCCAAAAATAACAGGCACGTAGCCCCTTGGGAGATGGTCCTCAGGGGGCTATTTGTTTATCAGTGGCAGGAAGGTGGTGGGCGGCAGGACCAGGTTGACGGCCGTCTGCCCCGAAAAGCCCAGTCCGTACCCACTGCCGCTGACGTTGACCGGCACGGTATAGATGACGCCGGGTCCGCTTTTTTGCAGCACCCAACTGACCGGCGTGCTGCTCCCGGCCGGCAGGTTACCCAGCGCCTGCGGGTTGGTCCCCCCCACCAGCGTCACCCCGGCCGGCAAGGCGAGGGAAGCCGTCACCGCGTGCAGCGTCAGGTCGCCGCTGTTGGCAACATTCACCGTGACCGCCACCGACTGGCCGGTCTCCACGAAATAGCTGCGGCCGCCCGTGACCGCCAGGCTGGGGCCAGCGGCCGGCTGGAATCCATCCTCGGTTGCCAGCGCGTAGCGCTCGGTGGAAACCCCACTGAATGAGGATGATACGGCCTGCACGCGCAGAACCCCGGTAAAGGTGGCGTTGGCATCCACCTGCTCCACATTATCCAGAACCCGAATGGATGAGTTAACCAGCAGGTTGGAGGTCGCATTGTAAAGGTAGAGGTCCAGGTCATTGAGCGTACTGGCGCTGGGTGGGTAGTTTGCCCCTACGTAATCCACGTGCCGGTTCCAGACCAGGGTGGCCCGGTCGCCCGGCGAAATGGGGCCCACATAGAGGTCAAAATCAGGCGCGGGAGACAAGGCAAAGTCGAAAACATCCAGCCGGTGGAAATAGGCGTGGGCCAGGTCCAGATAGCCCCAGCCCCACTCGGCATCCCAGCCGGCCGCACCACGGTCCTCGGCCGTATTGATCAGCAGCGCCTTTTGCTCGCGTGGGTCATACAGGCCGCCGTCCAGCGTCAGCAACAGCCCGCCCGCCACATGCGGCGCGGCCTGACTGGTTCCGGTGTACTCTACCCAATCGGAGTTGACTCCCTCCCAATTGTTGTTGGCAGATCGAATCAGAGCGCCGGGAGCCGCAATGTCCGGCTTGCGCCGGCCGTCCGGGGCCGGGCCACGGCTGCTGGTGGACCAGATCGTGTCGTCGCCGCGAACCACTGTTGAATTGTCGTACACGTTGGCCACGCTGAGGACATTGTACGCCACGGAGGGCGAGTGGATGCAGGTGAAACCGCTGTTCCCGGCCGCAATCGCCGCCGACGATTCCAGCTCGTCCACCACCGCGTCCCAAAAGCGTTCAAAAGGCCATCCGGATGAGCTGGCACATGCCCCGTAGCTCAGATTGAGCACGTCCGGGTCATCCGGCCGGCCAAAGGCCCAATCCACCGCTGCCATCGCATCGGACCAAAACATACTGGCCGGGCCATCGTCAATGCCATCGCCATCATAACCAGCCTTGAGATTGTACACGACCTTGCCTACATCAGTGCTATTGGCAACACCCTTGTACGTGCCGTTCACGCTGGCAATGATGCCGGCGACGTGGGTACCGTGCCCATTCACGTCGTCCGGGCTGGGGTCGGTTGCCGGGTTGCCGGCCGCCGCCAGAAAACGCCCTTCCACCACCGTATGCCCCACAAACGCAGGGTGGGTCTTGTCCATCCCGCTGTCCACCACCGCCACATCCCAAATCCCGCCGTCCAGGCCGTTGCTCCACCAGGTGTTGGCTCCAATCGCCGCCACGCTCACGTTCAGGTCCGATTCGATCTGCTGATCCGGAAAGACGGCCGCCACCTCCGGCCGCGCCTCCAGTTGCGCGATGGCGTGGTTGGGCAAACGGGCCGCCAGGGCATTGACCAGCCGGTAACGATAGATTACCTCGCCGCCGGCCGCCCGGACAGCTTCCACCAGCGGGGCCTGGCTTTGCAACAAGCGGGGCTCGGCCGCCGCCAGGATGGCTTGACGCATGGCGGCTAGCGTTTCATCGGCCGCCGCGTTGATCTCCGCCAATCGTTCTGACTCGGTGGCCGACAGACGCATTCCGGCCGCCCGTTCCTGTTCCACATCCAACAACACGCCCTCCGGCCGGGTGGCTTCCAGCAACTTCCGCGCCTCGGCCCGCAGGGAGCTGAGTTGAAGCTGGTAGGGCTGGCCCACCTCAGCCGCCAGCTCCTGCACCGGCTGCTCTGCCAGCAGAATGATCACACTGACAGGCCGGTCAGCCGCGCGCCCGGCGGCCGCCCCGGCCAGCGAAACGACCAGCATCAACCAAAAAGCCAACTTGAGATATTTCACCCGTCTGCTCTCTCCGCCAGAGCAACGGCAATATCGGCCGCCACCCGGCAATTGTTCAACAGCAACGCGCGGTTGGCCGCCACGCTCCGGCCGGCGGTGAGTTCTGCGATCTGCCCCAGCAGAAAGGGGGTGACGGCCGGACCGGACAGGCCGCGTTCATCCGCCCTGCGGACAGCCTCCGCAATCGCAGCTTCCGCTTCATCGGCCGCCAGCGCATCTTCGGCCGGGACCGGCACAGCCACCAGCGTTCCGCCAGCATAATCCAGCGCTGTCTGCGCCCGCAGAATCGCCGCCACCCCGGCCGGCGAACCTGCTTGCACCGTCACCGGCAGGCCGCTGGAGGGAGTGTAAAAAGCGGGGAACTCGGCCGTGCGGTAGCCAACCACCGGCACGCCCTGCGTCTCCAATACCTCCAGCGTGGCGGGCAGGTCCAGCAGACTTTTGGCCCCGGCACAGACCACGCAGACTGGCGTGCGGCCCAGCTCGATCAGATCGGCCGAGACGTCGAAGGGATGCCCCCGATGCACGCCGCCGATGCCGCCGGTGGCAAACACCCGGATGCCCGCCAGCGCCGCCACCACCATCGTACCCGCCACCGTAGTGGCACCATCCCCCCGGCCGGCGACAGCGATAGGGATGTCCCGCCGGCTGCACTTGCGCACGCCTTGTGCGCGGGCCAAGCGCTCCAACTGGGACTCGTCCAATCCCACCGTAATCGATCCCCGTAGGATGGCAACCGTAGCCGGCTGCGCCCCGGCCGAGCGCACAGCCGCCTCCATCTCGCGGGCAATGGTCAGGTTATCCGGATAGGGCAAACCGTGGCTGATCACGGTGGATTCCAAGGCCACCACCGGTTTGCCCGTTGCCAGCGCGTCCCGCACGGCCGGGTGAAGAGTCAATTGCACCATCAGTTACTCCCAGAAGCCAGTTGAAAAACCATTATTGCTCAGCCCAAGGGCTTGAATGGGGTGAGGTGGGGGGTGTGCGGGCGCTCCGCGCCCGCGCACCCCCGAAAACCTTCACACCGTCTATGTAGCTTTGAGAAATCTTAACATGGCCCCCTGGGATGAGCAAATTCCTGCGACCAAACCCTGCAGGCTGCGTAATAAGGGGTGAAAGATGCAAATGAACCAATGCAATCGAGTTGGAGGAAGAGATGCCTGAGAAATTGGTGCGAACAAATGGTAACCGCATGATCGGCGGTGTGTGTGGCGGGCTGGCTCGCTATTTCAAAATTGACCCCGTGCTGGTCCGGCTGGCCTTTGTGCTGCTGACCATCTACGGCGGCGCTGGCCCGTTGATCTATCTGTTGCTGCTCATCCTGATGCCACTGGACACAGATCTCCAAATTGGAGGAACAAGATGAAGACGCGACTGATGCGAACGAGCAACGACCGCGTGATTGGCGGCGTGTGTGGTGGCCTGGCCCGCTACTTTGGCGTCGACCCGGTGTTCGTCCGGCTGGCCTTTGTGCTCTTTCTACTGCCCAAGGGCTTTGGCGCAATTGTGTACCTGATCCTGTTGCTGCTCATGCCGCTGGACAGTGAGATCAACAAGGCGAGATAATGATGAACAAAAAGCTGATGCGCACACAACACGACCGCATGATCGCCGGCGTGTGCGGTGGACTGGGGCATTACCTGGGGCTGGAGCCGGTGCTGATCCGGCTGGCCTTTGTCCTGTTCACCCTGGCCGGCGGCGCAGGGATGTTGGTTTATCTGATTCTATGGATTGTCGTGCCCCAAGAAGGGGCCAGAGCAGCCGCCGGTCCCGTGCAAATTACCGGTGACCAGCAACAGCGGACCGCCTTGCTGGTCGGCGGCGGACTGATCCTGATCGGCGCCTGGACTCTGCTGGGCAACATCCCCGGGCTGGCCTGGTTGAGCCTGCACAACCTGTGGCCCTTGCTCTTGATCGCAATTGGGGTTATGATGATTGTAAACTATTCTAAACAAAGGGAAGGTAACTAATCATGGAAGAGAAAGAACGCACCCATCATCGACCAAGCCTGGTCTGGCCCGTTATCCTCATCACGGCCGGTATCCTCTTCCTGTTGAGCAACCTGGGCGTGTTAGACATCAACTTCTGGGACCTGTGGCGCTTGTGGCCGGTCCTGCTGATTCTGGCCGGGTTGGAGATCATTCTCGGCCGGCGGTCCGCGCTGGGCAACATCATCAGCCTAATCCTCACACTGGTGGTGATTGGCGGCGTGGTGGCCCTGCTGGTGCTGTCGCCGGGCGTGATTGGTGGTAGCTCGCAGGCGGCCGGTGAAATGCGCATCCAGGAATCTTTGGAAGGGGTGGAGCGCGCCGAGCTGGCCCTAAGTTTCGCGGCCGGCGAGCTCAAGATCGGCCGGTTATCGGATTCACCCTCGCTGATCGAGGGCGACCTGGACCTGGTCACCAATCGCAAACCGGTCTGGGATTTTGAGCGCAGCAGCGGCCGGGCCGACATGAGCCTCGGATACACGGGTGGCAACTTTAGCGCCTGGAACGGCCGGGGCGACGATTGGAACATTCGCCTGTCGCCCAAAGCAAGCTTCTGGCTGGACATCGACCTCGGGGCTGGCGACGCGACCATCGACCTCTCCGGTCTGGACGTGCGCAGCTTGCAGGTGAACACCGGCGCCGGCCGCAACACCATCACGCTGCCCGCGGAAGGCGATTTGTCCGGCAAAATTACCGGCGGGGTCGGCCAACTGGTAATCAAGATCCCAGAGGGGGTGGCTGCCCGGGTGCGGGTGGAACACGGCCTCGGTGGCGTGAATGTCTCCGGCCGGTTTGACAAGCAAGGGGACAACCTCTACTTGACAGACGACTGGGAGCAAAACGAGAACCGGGTTGATCTGGAAGTCAGCGTGGGCGTCGGCCAGGTCACCATCCGCGAACCGTAAATCGGATAGACACTGTGGAAAAGCCGCAGACCAATTGGTTTGCGGCTTTTTTATGGCCCACCGGCCGGGAATGCGGTAGAATTCTGCCCACGAACCAAGGACCGAACAACGATGCTGTTCCCCAGTGAATTGGACGCTCTCCTGAATCACCCAAGTCAGCAAGAGGCACTGGATGCCACCCTACTGGAAGCTTGCCGGCCGCACGTCGCGGCCGAGTCATTTGCCGACCTCATCGCCGCGGCCGCCGGCGTTTTGGCGCAGCGGCTGGCGCAAAAGGCAGGCATCGCCGACGGCCGGCTGCCGGCCGGGTGGCCAGAGCAGATTGATTGGGAAGCAGCCAACTTCACTCCCGGCCGCGCCCAGGCGCTGATCGGACTCTGCCAGGCAACCCTGGCCTGCACCCTGGCGTTCCCAGCCACGGCCAAAACCGACTTTACCATCCTGCTGCTGGTGGACATGCTGCTGGGGGAGCTGGACCACCTGCTGGACGCGTCACCACCCGTTGTCACATTCGACGGCCGGTCATTCTTTGCCGAACTGGTCAAATCGCTCAACGCGCTGCTGCCCTACGAGCAGCGTGACTTTCCGGCCGAGATGACCCCCACCCGGCTGAGATTCGCTCTACTGGGCCTGCCGGAAGGAGCCTGCTACCTGGTGGAGATCGTACCGCCGCGCGGTGACGAACCCGGCCGCATCGAAATGAGCGCTGTGTTTGAATCCGGCGACCTGGATGACCTGGCCCGCCACTGGAAACGCAAAGTGCCTGGCCTTGGCCAGAGCATGGGGGGCAAGGAAATCGTTCTAATTGAAGGGGAAAACCGGCTGGCAGTGGTGCTCGGCCAGCCGTATAAGCCGACCGAAAAGCTCTCGGCGTTTATGCTGGCTGCAACCCTGGTCGGCCTGATTGGCTCGGTGCAGGAGCGGATGCCGCGCCAGGGCTAGGCACTCCCACCAGATCGTACTCCAGGGCCCCGGTAATGCGGGCCGGCCGTATCTCGCCCACCGGGAGCACCCCTTCAACAAACACCAGCCCATCGATCTCGGGCGCGTCCCGGTAGCTCCGGCCGATGCTGATCCCGTCCCCCTGCCCTTCAACCAGCAAGTCCAGCGTCTTGCCCACCTGCGCCAAGTTGCGGGCCAGCGAGATCTCTTGTTGAAGAGTCATCAACCGAGCGTGCCGTTCCTCTTTCACATCATCTGGGACGGGGTCCGGCAACTCAACGGCCGGGGTGTTGGGTTCCGGCCAGTAAGTAAACACGCCCACCCGGTCAAATTCAATTTCGGCCACAAAATCCAGCAAGGTCTGAAACTCGTCTTCCGTCTCGCCAGGGTAGCCAACAATGAAGGTGGTGCGAATAGCCATCTCTGGCATCAACTGGCGCATCCGGCCGATGGTCTCCCGCACCCCATCTACATTGGCCGGCCGGCGCATTCGGCGCAACGCGGCCGGGTGCGCGTGCTGCAACGGAATATCCAGATAGGGCAGAATCTGAGGGTGGCGCGCCATCGTCTCCACCAACCGCGACGTTACGTAACCCGGAAAGGCATACATCAACCGAATCCAGGGCAGGGCCGGCACGGCCACCACCATCTGCTCCAGCAACTGCGCCAGCCCGTCCTTTTCGCCCCGGTCGTGCCCATAGTCGCTGGTATCCTGGGCAATGAGGATGATCTCCTGCACACCAGCGCCGGCCAGTTCGGCCGCTTCTGCCAGGATGCGCTCGGCCGGGCGGCTGACGGCCGTTCCCTTGATGCGGGGGATGGCACAAAACGCGCACGGCCGGCGGCAGCCATCGGCAATTTTCAGATAGGCGCTCCCCCCCTGCACCGCGGCGCGGAGCACCCCTTGCTCATCCTGCCCCACCGTCTCGGCCTCGGCCGGCAGGTGCACCAGCGGCTGCGGCGCGTCCGGCCGAAAGTGGCGGGCCAACTCGGTCACGTCCATCCAACGGCGCGTGCCCAAAACCCCATCAATGCCCGGCACCTGCGCCACCAGTTCCCTGCCCACCAATTGGGCCAGGCAGCCGGCCGCGATCAGCTTTTGCCCCGGCCGCTTGTTGGCCGCCAGATCACGCAGCGCATCCAGCGACTCTTCACGCGCAGGGGCAATAAAACCACAGGTGTTCACAATCAGCAGATCGGCCGCGGCCCGGTTGGTTGTGCCCCGGTAACCAGCGCGCCCTAGCATCTGCCCCATCCCTTCCGAGTCGACCGTGTTTTTGGCACAGCCCAAACTGAGCAAATAGTAACGAGGATGTTTTGCCATGAGGCGTAAAGGGGAACTGGAACCGCTAAGGGGTCGGCGCGGGTTCCGGCGTCTCGGCCGGCGCCTCGCCCGTTGCCTCGTCGGTGGGCAGGGGCTCGGTGGGGGATGGCGGCGGTTGAGTGGGCGCGGCCGTGGGTGCTGGGGTTGGCTGAAGTTCGCCCGTCAGGCTCCAGATCTTTTCCACAACTTCGTTCCGGCCGCCCAGCGATCCCAGCTTTTGGCCATTGAGAGTCACTTCCAGGCCCCCCGCATTTCCGGTGCTCAACTTGACCAACTCGGTCCCGTCAAATGAGAACAGGTCACCCGGCTGAGTCATCCCCTCTTGTACGATCTCGCCGTCCACTTCAATTTTGAGCCAGGCACGCTCCAGCACGGTGATTTCCAACTGGATGTTGGTAAAGATGGGCGGCGTGGTAGGCAACGCAATGACCGTTGCCGCAGCCTGCGTCGGGCTGGCGACGGCGACCGGCGTGAACGCCGGCCGGGTTACCGTGATCTCTACTGCGGCTGGGGTTTCGGCTGCCTCATCGCCAGAAAAAGCAGGCACCACAAACCGGCCGACCGCCCAGACGATAAACGCCAGCAGCACCAGCGCTGCAAACCCGGCAATTACAATCTCGCCGGACAACCAGGCTGGCGTCCGCAGGCTGCTGCCCAGCGGCCGGAAAAAGACCGGATCGGGGTGTAACTCATCATCCAGCGTCTCTGGTGGTTGAGGCGGCGTTTTTTCCAACTCCGGCCGGATCTGCTTTGCCAACGGGATGTCCTGCACCATCCGTCGGCTGGCGTTGTAGCGGGAAATCAGCGGTTCGGGGTCCAGCTTGAGATACTGGGCATAGTTACGCAGGAACCCACGCACGTGGACGGGGGTTGGCAACACGTCGTAACGCCCCTCTTCCAACGCCTCCAGATAGCGCACCCGAATGCGAGTAACCTGCGCCACCTCTTCCAATGAAAGGCTGCGCGCCTCGCGTGTTTCCCGCAGAATGGTTCCTAATTCGTCCATCTTTAAGCCGTCAGGCACAGGCTCCTTTAGACCCGATGGCTACCATACTGCCGCAATCGCTTGCATCCGGCCGGCCAGCGCCAAACGCTCTCTATTCCTCGTCAGCCAGTTCTTCGGCCGGCTCGTCGCTCGCCTCGCCCGCAGATTCAGCATCGTCTGCTTCCGGCGCTGGTTCCTCGGCTACCGTCAGGTAGGCGGCCGGGTCTTCCCCCTCCCGGTGGACAATCGCCACCACCTCGGGAGTCAGGCCAGCCCCCAGCCGGACCGGAATGGAGTGTAAACCAATCTGGCGCAACGGATCGACCTCGATTTTGCGCCGGTCAATAGGCTCGCCAATGGCGGCTTCCAATGCATCGGCAATATCGTCGCGGGTGATCGAGCCGTACAGCCGGCCTTTTTCGCTGGCGTTGGCAGCAAATGTCAACTGCACGCTGGTCAGCTTCTCGGCCAAAACAGCCATCTGCTCGGCAATCCGATCACGCTTGAGCTGCGCCTGCCGCCGGATCACATCCACCTGCTTGATTTGTCCCGGGCTGGCCTTCACAGCCAATTGGTTGGGAATCAGATAATTGCGGGCAAAGCCATCGGCCACGGTGACCACATCACCAGCCTTACCCAGCTTGGCCACGTCTTCTTTCAGCAGGACCTTCATTTTGTACTCGCATCTCCTCGTCTTTGATTTCAGGGGGAAATCATACCGCAAAAAGATGTAAACGCCAAGGTCACCGTCCGGCCGCAAAATAAACCCCTCGCGGGCTGCGAGGGGTCGAACAGCCATCCATCACCAAACTCTCAAAGGCCCAAAACCTTGGAAATGCTGGTTTCCAGATTCGCAATCTCGAAGGGTTTGGTGATATAGTCCACCACCCAATCCACGTGCCGGCCGTGGTACTGCTCCTCTGCCTGATCCCGGATTGTGACCACAATCACCGGAATATTCTGCAGCGCCTGGTCCTGGTGCATCTTTTCCACTACCTTCCAGCCGCTCTGGCCAGGGAGAGCCAGGTCCATCAGCACAATATCCGGTCGATGGGCTTGCACTGCAGCCCACCCATCGGTCGCGTTTTCTGTTTCCACCAGGTGGCCGCCAAGCCGGTTCACCGCGTGCCGAAACAGCAGTCGGGCATCTTGGTCATCTTCTACACACACAGCCGTGAATTTCGCGGTCATGATTTCCTCGCTGAATTGCTTTTATTGTATCACAACCGGTAGATTTGTTCCAAGCGCGGCACGACGGCGCGCCAATCATACTGCTCCGCCACCAGTTTGCGGCCGGCCGCAGCGAGTTGTTCTCGCAGAGGGCGGTCATCCAGCAGCTTGAGGACCGCCGCGGCAAACCCGGCCGGGTCGTCCGCCAGTAATATCTCCCGCTCGTGCCGCGCGGGCACCCCTTCGGCCCCTACGGTGGTGCTGACGACAGGGGTCCCGGCCGCCATCGCTTCCAGCAGCTTGAAACGCGTCCCGCCGCCCATCCGCAGCGGGATGATGTACAGCTCGGCCGCATGGAAAAAGGGCGGGATGTGGGGCACCTCGCCGACGATGGTGATTCCAGGTTCGGCCGCCAGCGTCTCCAGCCGAGGATGCGGGGCGCGCCCCACAATACCCCAGGTGACCTCCGGCCGGCTGGCTTTTACCAGCGGCCAGATTTCACCCCAGAACCAGAGCACGGCATCCACGTTGGGCCGGAAATCCATCTTGCCGGTAAACAACAGCGTGAACGAGGGCGCAGACCGCTCTTTGCGCCACTGCTCCGGCGCATAGGCGGCCGTGTCGACGCAGTTGGGAACCACCCCCACCTCCAGACCCAGCACCAGTGACCGCAGGGCGGCCGCGTCGGTCTCGGAGACAGCCACCACGCGATCTGCACGGCGGCAGACCTGGGCCTCAAAGCGGCGCAGGCGCTGCCACTGGATCAGGGAATAGGCGGCCGCGTGCCAGCGCCTGGGGATGCCTCGGTCGGTCTGAAAGGCACGCTGTTGTAGCACGTACTCAGCGTTGTGGTCATCAAACACGACCAGCGGCCGGGGCCGCGCCTGCTCCACCAGCGGCAGAAAGGCAGCCATCTCAAGGCCCTCAATGTGGACGATATCAACAAACTCGTCCGCCAGCCAACGCGCCAAGAAATCCGCAAAGGACCTGCTCCAGAGCCGCAGCGCCATATCCGGCCGGCGGGTCAGCAGCAGCCCGCGCAGCCGTTGCACGGCCGGGCGGGCCGGAACTGGAACGGTCACAACCCGCCGGCAGAGTTGAGCCAGTGGATCCCAGCTATCCACGGCGACCGGCTGTCCGGGTTCCACAAACGAAAGGAGAGAGATTTCGTGCTGCCCTGCCAGGCCCTCAATCAGGTGGAAATTGCGCAGCGCGGTCCCCTGGCGTGGCGGATAGGGCAACTGAGGGGTCAAGAAGAGGATTCTCACTGGCCTATCCTAACACTGCCCGATAGATCCGCAGGGTCTGCCGGGCCGTCTCAGCCCAGCTAAACCGGCCGGCCTGGCGCAAGCCCCGCTCAATCAGTTCGGCCCGCAGCGCATCGTCATCCAGCACGCGCTGAGTGGCCGCCGCCAGCCCAGCAGGGTCTTCCGGGTCCACCAGCAACCCCGCATCACCCACGATTTCCGGCAAGGAGCCGCGATCCGAGACAATCACCGGCGTGCCGCAGGCCATCGCCTCCAGCGCAGGCAGCCCAAACCCTTCGTAAAACGATGGCGTGACCAGCACACCTGCGCCGTTATACAACCGCACCAATGTTTCCAGATCAAAGACGTCGTCCAGTATCCGGACGTGCGGTTCCAGGTCAAGTCGCTCCAGCACCTCAAAAATCCCGGCCGCCAGCCAGCCTGGCTGCCCCACCAGCACCAACCGAACATCAATCGCCCGACGGTCCAGTAGTTGCCGGTAGGCTGCCAGCAGGGTAGGGATATTCTTGCGAGGCTCCAAGGTGCCGACAAACAGGATGTACCCGGCCGACAAGCCGTAGCGCGCCAGCACAGGCTGAAAATCTTCCACCGGCCGGAACGCTTCGTCGGCCGCCAGGTAGACCGTGGTCACCTTGTCCGGTGGCACATTGAGCAGCGCCAATAGATCGTTGCGCGTATGGTGTGAATCCGCCAGAATGTGCTCCGCGCGGCGCACGGCCCACTCGATCTGCCCGGCATAGTAGCGCAACGAATCGGCGGTCAGGAATTGTGGGAAGTGGATAAAGTTGAGGTCGTGAACGGTGATGACGACCCGGCCGGCGCCAAACGCCGGCGGGATAAAGTCCGGAGAATGCAACAGGTCCAGCCGCTGGGGTAGCAGTTCGGCCGCCAGCGCCCAGCGCTCCAGCCGATGGTGGCAAGGGGTCCAGGCGTTCACCCGCCGGCCGGGCAGCAGCGTGCGGCCATCCTTGCGACTTTGCAGAATACGCCAGTCCCACTGGGGAGCCAGGGGCGGCAATTCGCGCACCAGGCGCTGGATGTAGCGGCTGATACCGGCCTGGCTGTAATGAGTAAGGCGGGCATCGATTCCAATGCGTGTCATCGGCCCAGATTATAGCGGTCCATCAGGCAGAGTCAAAATTGCGGGGGCCCTGTATCAATGTTATAATCGCCCCGCTAGAATGCGAGCAGCAATCAACCACCGGCCGGAAAGGCAGCGCCGGTGCGAAGGAGCGAAAAGCATGGAACTGCAAGCAATGGACCTGGCCGAGGTCCGCAATCTGGTCAAATGGCTGGACGAACAGCAGCGCAGAGGCCGCCAGGAAACGGCCGTGCTGCAACAGCAGTTCGAGAACCAACAGCGGGAAATGAGCGAAATGGCCCGCCGAATGCAAGAGTTGGAACAACAACTTCCCTCGATGCAGTCACAAATCGCACGCCTGGCCCAGGTGGACCAGCAGATGGACAACCTCAAGACAGAGATCGTCCACCTGATCGAGCAGGCCGACGACCGGCGCGTCAAATCAGAAAAAGAGATGGAGCGACTGCGGATGGTGGAGCATCAGGCCAACGCCCGCGCCATCGTAGAGGTGCGGGACTTGGTCAAACCAATCCCCCGCCTGGTAGACGAGATGCAACAGCGCCGGTCTGAGAGCGACCGGCTGACCCACTCCACGGCCGCCATCCAGAATGACTTGACCACCCTGACCGCCCGCCTGGACGAGCGCGTGCGGGACGTAGCTTATCTGGAAGAAGCGCAGCGGCAGGATGCCCGTCGCATCGCCGAGTTGCAGCAGGCCCTGCTGGAAGCCCAAAAGCGCACAGACGATCTGCAAGCCAAACAGCTCGTCATTTCGGACACCACGCAGCGCACCGAGGCCAAGGTTGAGCGGCTGGTGCAGGCGGAACTCGATCGGGGCAAGCAGGTTGCCGAGTTTATTGAGCAAGCCAAGCAGGCTGATTTGAAGCGTGTGCAAGACCTGAACCAGTGGAACACCACACTGGAAGAGTTCGAAGAGTTGATGGCTGGCTATGCCAAGCAGTGGCGCTTGTTTGATGAGCAACACCGGCTTAACAAGGAAGCCACGGCCGGGCTGCAAGAGTTCAAAGCTGGCCTGGAACGGCGCTTGTCAGAGGTGACTGAATTGCAGCGGATTGAAGACGAGCGGCTGAAACAGCAGTGGACCGAGTTTCTGGCCGAGGACGACCGGCGGCAGAAGCAGCGCAAGATGGAGGCCGAACAGTGGGCGGCCGAGCAGCAACGACAGCGGGAGAACTATTCCGAACAATTCCAGGCGCTACAGAACCAGTTGAGCAAGACGACCAAAGATATCAAAGACCTGTATTTGCTGCAGGAAAAGTACGCCGACTCTTTCCGCCAACTGGCCCGCATCTGGATGGAAAACTATGAATCCATCGTCACACCGCCCATCACGCGCAAGGTGCCGGGATAACCGGCCGCACCCCAGCCACGGAATCGCGCTATGTTTGTCATCGGCACGGCCGGACACGTTGACCACGGCAAATCTACCCTCGTTGAGGCGCTCACCGGCATTGACCCCGACCGGCTGCAGGAGGAAAAAGAGCGCGAAATGACCATTGACCTGGGCTTTGCCTGGGTCACCCTTCCCAACGGCGAAACCATCGGCATTGTGGACGTGCCGGGCCACCGCGACTTTATCGAGAATATGCTGGCCGGCGTGGGTGGCATTGACGCCGCGCTGTTTGTCATTGCGGCCGACGAAGGGGTGATGCCGCAAACCCAGGAGCACCTCGCCATCCTTGACCTGCTGGAGGTGGACGGAGGCGTGGTGGCGCTGACCAAAAAAGACCTGATCGACGACCCCGATTGGCTCGACCTGGTGATCCTGGACGTGACCGAGGCGCTGGAAGGAACGGTGCTGGCCGACGCGCCCATCATTCCGGTCTCTGCCCGGACCGGTGAAGGGCTGGACCGGCTGGTTCAGGCGCTGGCGGATTGCCTGGCGGAACGGCCACCCCGGCCGGACAAAGGCCTGCCACGGCTGCCCATCGACCGCGTCTTTACCTTGAGCGGGTTTGGCACGGTGGTGACCGGCACGCTGACCGACGGCGAGTTGGCACTGGGGCAGGCGGTGGAAGTGCAACCGGGCAACCTCGCCACCCGCATCCGCGGGTTGCAAACCCACAAGCAAAAGATTGAACGGGCCGCGCCTGGCAGCCGCGTGGCCGTAAACCTGACCGGATTGGGCAAAGACCAGTTGCTGCGCGGCCAGGTGCTGACCACCCCTGGCTGGCTCAAACCCACCCTACTGGCAGACGTCGCCTACCGCCACCTGCCAGACCTGGACCACCCGCTGGAGCACCACACAGAGGTCAAGTTCTTCAGCGGCTCGGCCGAGGTGCTGGCCCGAACCCGCGTGCTGGGACAGAAGGCCATCCAGCCTGGCGAGACCGGCTGGCTGCAACTGCGGCTGGAGGAGCCGGTTGCGCTGGTCAAGGGGAACCGTTTCATCCTGCGCCGGCCGTCGCCGGGGCAAACGCTGGGCGGCGGCACCGTGGTGGATGCCGCGCCGCGCCGCCGCCATCGCCGCTTCCGGCCGGAGGTGGTGGCGCGGCTGGAGACGCTGGCACAGGGCACGCCGGCCGAAATCCTGCTCAACACGCTGGAAACCGGCGGCCCGATCACCGCGGCTGAGGCGGCCAAGCAGAGCGAACTGAACCCGGCCGCGGTGGAAACGCTGGCGGCCGAACTGATCGAGTTGGGACAGGTTATCCCGCTGGGGAGCGGGCCCGGCCGGCTGCTGCTGGCCCGTGCCCGCTGGACCGCGCTGTTGGAGACGGCCGAAAAGCACCTGACCGCCTACCACCAGACCAACCCGCTCAAGGCGGGCATGAGCCGGGAAGAGTTAAAAAGCCGGCTCAAGCAAAGCCCCAAGGCGTTCAGCGGCTGGATGGAGCGAGCAGTGGAGGCCGGCCGGCTGGCCGATGAGGGGGTCTCGGTCCGGCTGCCATCCCATCAGGTGCGCCTGAGCGCAGGGCAACAGGCGGCAGTCGACTCACTGCTGCGCCGCTTTCGCTCCGACCCGTTCAACACCCCGTCGGTCAAGGATTGCGCCACCGCGGTGGGCGACGACGTGCTGAACGTGCTCGTCGGCCGGGGGGAGTTGGTGCAGGTCAGCGCCGACGTGATATTCCTGTCCGATACGGTGCGCCAGGCCGAGCAGCGAGTGCGCCAGTTCGCCGGGCAAAACGGGTCCATCACTGTAGCGCAGGCGCGCGACCTCTTTCAGAGCAGCCGCAAGTACATTCTGAGCCTGCTGGAGTACTTTGACCAGCAGGGGATCACCCGGCGGGTGGGCGACGAGCGGGTTCTGGCCGGCTAATCCAGCTCCAACGGCCGGACCCACCGGCCGCCGATCATCGTCCCCAGCACCTGTACGGCCGGAATCTCTTGTGGGTCAATGGCAAACAGGTCCCGGTCCAGCACCACCAGATCCGCCAGCTTGCCCGCCCTCAGTGTCCCCAGCTTGTGCGCCGTCCCGGCCGCTTCGGCCGCGCCCAGCGTAAAGCCGCGCAACGCCTGAGATAGCGTCAGCCGCTGTTCCGGGTGCCAGCCATCCGGACCGGGGGCCCCATCCACGCGCCGCCGGGTGACGGCCGCGTGCATCCCCAACAGCGGCGCAAAGGACTCCACCGGCGCGTCCGAGCCAAACGCCATCCGCGTGCCCGCCTCCAGCACAGAGCAAAACGCATAGGCATGCCGGGTTCGCTCTCCCCAGTGCCGCTCTGCCATCTCCATGTCCGACGGCGCGTGGATCGGCTGCATGGAGGCGGTGATGCCGTGGGCAGCCAGCCGGCCGAGGTCGTCCGGATGGATGATCTGCACGTGCTCGATGCGGTGCGGGACGGCCGCCGGCCGGGGCAACTGCGCCAGTTGGTCCAGCGCCATCCGGTTCGTCCGGTCGCCAATGGCGTGCACCGCCAGGCTGAGTTCGGCCGCGCTAGCCCGCCGGCCGAGGTCCGCCAGCTCTTCCGGCTCCAGGGTATACATACCGCAGTTGTCCGGCTCGCCCTCGTACGGCTCCAGCATTGCCCCGGTGCGCACGCCCAGCGCCCCATCGGCAAACAGCTTGACCCCGCCCACACGCAACCAGTCGTCCCCCTGCCCGGAATAGTAGCCCCGCTCCAAAACCTCGTCAAAACGGTCCTTGGGTAGGTATTTGAGCACCCGCAGCCCCAGCCGGCCGGCCGCGTGCAGGTATTCCAGCGCGTGGACCGAGGTCCATTCATGGGAATCCATGCAGTGAACGCCGGTAATGCCGGCCGCCCACAGGTCTGGGAACACTGCTTCTATCGCTTCGGCCGCTTCCGGAATCGGCGGCTCGCCAATGGTGCGGCGGACTATTTTCATCGCCTCTTCCAGCACGATGCCGGTGAGCTGTCCGGCCGCGTCCCGCTGGAACTGGCCGCCGGGCGGGTCCGGCCGCTGCGGGGTGATCTCTGCCAGCTTGAGCGCCAGGCTGTTGCACCAGCCGCCGTGGCCGCTCTGGGCAATCAGATAGACCGGGTGGCCCGGCGCCACGTGGTCGAGGTCGGCCGCGGTGGGGAAGGCGCGGGTGGGCCACAGGTTCTGGTTCCAGCCGCGCCCCTGGATCCACTCCCCGGCCGGGGTGACGGCCGCCCGCGCCGCAACTCGCTCCAGCACTGCCTCCAGCGCGGTCACGCCCTGCAAATCGACCCAGAGGCGGGTCTGCGCCAGCCAGTACAGGTGGATGTGGGCATCCACCAGGCCGGGGATGACGGTCCGGCCGGCCAGGTCAATCCGCTCCTCGCCCGGCCGGGCCAAGTTGAGCACCTCGGCATCCGAGCCAACCGCCAGCACGGTCTCGCCGCGGACGGCGACGGCCGTTGGGTAGGTTTGGGATGATTCCAGCGTGTGAATGCGGCCGTTGTGCAATATCATTTTTTGCCCTTTCGTCGCTCCAGCTCGTTGCGAGCCAATGAGCCGTGTCTGGTAATTGAAATCGGCCGGGACTGTACCACAGAACCAGGGCGCGGGCAAAAAAACTGGCACAAAGCCCCCAACCAGGGTATCATTCCGTGGCATCACAGCAACATTCTCAAAGGAGAGCAAACCATGGACCCCCGAACCCCCGTGATTGTGAGCGCAGTCCGGACCCCAATTGGCAAATTCGGCGGCACGCTGGCCGCCATCCCGGCCGTCGAACTTGGCGCGATCGCCATCCGGGCGGCCGTCGAGCGGGCCGGCGTGGACCCGTACAGCATCGAGGAGGTGTTGATGGGCCAGGTGGTGCAGGCCGGCGTGGGACAGGCCCCGGCGCGGCAGGCGGCCATCAAAGCGGGCCTCCCGGCCGACAAGATCACTGCCACCACCGTCAACAAAATCTGCGGCTCCGGCCTCAAAACAATCATGATGGCCACATCCATGATCCGCGCCGGCGACGGCGACATCTTTGTGGCCGGCGGGATGGAGAACATGAACCTCTGCCCCTACCTGCTAAAGGACGCCCGGGGCGGCTACCGGCTGGGGAACGGGACGCTGCACGACGCGCTGGTCCACGACGGACTGTGGTGCGCCTTTGAGAATCAACACATGGGCAACTCGGCCGAGTGGGTGGCGCGCGCGTTCGAACTGACCCGCGAAGAGCTGGACGAGTACGCCTACCGCAGCCAGGTCAAGGCGGCCGCGGCGCAGGATGCGGGCAAGTTTGTGGACGAGATCGTGCCGGTGGTCATCCCGCAGCGCAAAGGCGACCCGCTCGTCTTTGACAGCGACGAGGTGATCCGGCGCGACACGACGGTGGAGGCGCTGGCCCGGCTCAAACCGGCATTCCAGAAGGATGGCCTGGTGACGGCCGGCAACGCCCCGGGTATCACCGATGGCGCGGCCGCCACGGTGGTGATGGCGCTGGAGACGGCCGAAAAGCTGAACATCGCCCCGCTGGCGGCCGTCACCGGCTATGCCCAGGCCGGAGTCAAACCGATTGAGATTTTCACCGCGCCCATCTTTGCCGTGCGCAAGCTGATGGAGCAGACCGGCGTCACGATTGACGAGTACGATCTGATTGAAGCCAACGAGGCTTTTGCCGCCCAGTGCCTGGCGAATGGCAAGGGGCTGGGATGGGATTGGGAGCGGGTCAACGTCCATGGCGGCGCGATTGCGCTGGGGCATCCCATTGGCTGCTCCGGCACACGGGTGGTGGTGACCCTGCTGCACGCCTTGCGGGACCGCGATCAAAAGACCGGCATGGCAACGCTCTGCCTGGGTGGTGGCGAGGCGGTGGCGATGAGTGTGGAACGGCTGTAGCGGGAAGCTAGGGCCCAATTTGAACGGAGGTTGAGATGACAACAGAACCCAAGCATTGGTGGAAGTGCAGCGAGTGCGGCTACCAGTTCCAGGCGGCCGAGCCGCCGGAGCAATGCCCCGGTTGCGGCGAGACCTGCGTCTTTATCGACATCACCTGCTACACCCCCGACTGCGGCGGGCCAGAGTCCGGCAACTACGACCCCCGCCTAGCCGGCGGGTAGCTCTCGCTCCTCACCTCGGACACGAGTGGAACAGGGTTTCTGCGCCAAACCCGACTTCACACTCCGGCCGGGTATGTTACAATAGTCCGCCATGAGACCCGATACCGGAGGAGACCAGCCATGAGAATGTCCCGCTTGTTCAGCCAGACGCTCCGTCGCGCACCCAGCGACGCCGAGATTACCAGCCACCAGCTTTTGTTGCGGGCCGGCTATATCCGCCAGCTTGGCGCCGGCCTGTTCAGCTTTATGCCGCTGGGCTGGCGCGCCATGCGCAGAATCGAGGACGTCATCCGAAACGCGATGGACGCCATCGGCGGGCAGGAGATGGAGATGCCGGTGGTCAACCCGGCCGAGGTCTGGAAGCGGACCAACCGCTGGTACGAGATCGGCGCGGAGATGGCCCGCTTTGTCGATCGGGTCGGCCGGGATATGGTGCTGGCCATGACTCACGAGGAGGTGGTCACCGACCTGGCTCTGCAAGAGATCCGCTCCTACCGCCAGCTCCCATTGCTGGTCTACCATATCCAGACCAAGTTCCGCGATGACCCCCGGCCACGAGCCGGCCTGATCCGCGTGCGCGAGTTCCGCATGAAGGACAGCTACACGCTGGACCGCGATTGGGAAGGGCTGGACCAGCAGTACCGGGCGCACTACCAGGCTTACTTTGACATTTTCCACCGCTGCGGCGTCCCCTGCATCGCGGTCAAGTCGGACGTGGGCATGATGGGCGGCAAGCTGGCCCACGAGTACATGTACCTGACGCCGGTCGGTGAGGACACCCTGCTGCTCTGCAACCTGTGCGGCTTTTCCTCCAACCGGCAGGTAGCTCGCTTTGTGAAGGAAGCGCCCCCAGCCGAGGAGCCCTTGCTGCTGGAAGCGGTCCACACGCCGGACTGCAAAACCATCGCCGCGCTGGCGGAATTCCTGGACATCCCGGAGAGCAAAACAGCCAAAGCGGTCTTTATGATCGCTACCGTCGCGGAGGAGGAGGGGGACGTGGACAAATTCGTCCTGGCCATCCTGCGCGGCGACATGGAACTGAACGAAACCAAGCTGGTCAACGCGGTCAAGGCCAAAGAGTTGCGGCCGGCGACCGAGGAAGAGATACGGGCCAAAGGGATCGAGCCGGGCTATGGCTCGCCCATTGGCGCAGAGGGCATCCTGGTGGTGGTCGACGACCTGATCCCCCAATCCCCCAACATGGTGGGCGGGGCCAACCGGGTGGAATACCATTACCGCAACGTCAACTACGGCCGGGACTATGCCGCCCACATCGTCACCGACATTGCTTCGGCCGATGAGGGGCACGGCTGCCCGGACTGCGGCGCACCGCTGCGCCTCTCTCGCGGAGTGGAGATCGGCAACATCTTCCAGTTGGGAACCCGCTACAGCGCCGCGATGGGGGCCAACTACCTGGATGAGGACGGCCAGCTCAAACCGGTTGTGATGGGCTCCTACGGCATCGGCCCCGGCCGGCTGCTGGCCTGCATCGCCGAAGAGCACAACGATGAACACGGCCTGATCCTGCCCATCACGATGGCCCCCTACCAGGTCTACCTGATCTATGTGCCCGGCAAGAAGCTGGACACCAAGGGGATGGCGGAACAGGTGTACGACCAGTTGCTGGCGGCCGGGGTGGAGGTCCTGTACGACGACCGCGACGAACGGCCGGGGGTCAAGTTCAACGACGCCGACCTGATTGGCATCCCCTTGCGGCTGGTGGTGGGCGAGAAGGCGCTGGATGAGGGTGGGTTGGAACTGCGCCGCCGCGACGGCCGGGGGCGCTGGATTGTGTCGCTGGAAGAGGTGGTCCCGTTTGTGCAGCAAACCATCCAGGAGATGATCGCCGAGATCGAAGCCACCGTGGTGCCGGTGGAATACCCCGAATAAACCTGACTGCAACACGATGAATCGTGCGGGCCGGCAACCTCTCCGGCCGCCGGCCCGTTTTGTTTCCCGCCGCGTTGACACCCGATTTCAACGGTGCTAGAATGCAGACAGGTGACTGTGGATATGCCGGACATCATCCACAACCAACCCGATCTTTGCCAGCTTTGGGATTGCGGAGGTCTGTCATGAGTCTATGGGTCCACACGCGCCGGCTCGCGCCGGTACTCCTGTTGACTGGTCTGTTGATTGGCGGGCTGCTGCTGGCGCTGGATGGCCTCAGCCGGCCGGCGCTGGCGGCACCCGCTCCATTTGCGGCCGCCGAGACCGACCACGAGCCGGCCGCGCCGCAGGTCACGCCCCCACCCTGGCTAAGCGACCCGGACGTCGCTGACGCGCCGTATGCCTTCCGGCCGGCGGTGTCCTGGGCCGGGACTGACGGCCAAATCGCGCCAAGCGAGTATGGCGGGGCACACAAACTGACCTTTGAGGGCTATGGCGGGGAGGTAGAGGCCTTTATCTGGCAGGACACCGGCAATCTGTATATCGCCTTTGACTCACCGGATACATCTCCTTTCGTTAGCCCCGGCCCGGCGCTGCAGGTCTTTCTCGACACACTCAACGACAAGGCCACCGCGCCACAACTCGACGATTACCGGCTGACGCTACGGAAAAACAACGCCCTGATGGAAAGCCGCGGTAACGGCACCGGCTGGGGCAACCAGCCGGTGAGCAACTGGACGGCCGCTGCCCAAATCACCCCCTGGGGCTGGCAGGCCGAGTTCTCCATCGCGCTGAGCAAGCTGGGGGCGCCAATTTCGATGGGGATGGCGCTGGCTGAGGTGTGGACCCCATCCTGGCCGCACGACTGGTACTGGCCGGCCGGGGCCGATTGGGACGAGCCGGACACCTGGGGAAACCTGATCTCGTCCAGCGACTGGGGCACCTTTTTCTGGAAACCGGGCCCGTGGATCGATTACGCCCCCTCCGGCCTGCCGGATTTCGATCAAAATCAGACCCCAACTCCAACCTATTGCGGCCCGTATGCGGCCGCCAACTCGCTCTGGTGGTTCGATGCCAAGTTCGAGAGCAGCGGGCTGATGCCCCCGGCCATCAGTGACACCTACCGGCTGGTGACCAGTTACAGCCCTGGCGCGTGGGATGACCACGATCCGCAAAACGTGACGCCGCTGGCGCTGGACCTGGCATGGTACTATAACACCGACGGCATCCGAACCGGCGGGGCCTGGTTGGGCACCCGCATCACGGACATGTACTCCGGCACGCTGGCCTACCTGCGCGACCACGGGCTGTGGGACGATTACCTGGTGACGCTGGTGGAACAACCCAGCTTTGAGTGGGTGGCCGATGAGGTCCAGCGCAGCGAGGACGTCATCCTCCTGCTGGGGTTCTACGAGGAATTGGAGCCCGGCCTGTGGAACCGTTTTGGCGGGCACTATGTCACCGTGGCGGGGGTCGACCCCATCCAGAGCCAGATTGCCTTCAGCGACCCCTTCGTAGACGCGACCGAAGCTGGCCTCGCGCTCGGCCGGGTGCTCAACGGATCGCTCATTCCCCATGTTCCCATCCCTGGCCATCCCCCGTTTGTCCACGAAGACGCCGGTAATGTATCCCACGATATCTACCAAATGCTTCCAACCTTCAGCCCGGGTGGCACCTGGGGGCCACAGGGTTACCCCTGGCACGAATTCTTGCCATGGTTCGGCGATCCCATCAACCCTCATCCTGTTATCCCCACGCTCCCGTTCATGGGTATGGGAATCAACTATCAGGTTGAGGTGGAGTACGCGCTGGCGGTCTCGCCTTACACCTGGAAAGCCAGCGGGGAGTGGCGCGAGGACGAAGGCGAACCAGCGTTGAGAGGCTGGGAGGCGTGGCCGGATTACGCCCCCAGCGGGGTGCCGGATTTCGATCAGGAGCAGGGTTGTTGGGGTATGCCTTGGTTTTGCCCGCCCGATCCCGCGCAGTACACGTTCTGCGGCCCGGCCGCGGTGGCCAATTCGCTCTGGTGGTTCGACACCCAGTTCGAGCCCAACCCGCTGGGGCCGCTGCCCCACAACGACAACTATCCCCTGGTGCAGAGCTACGACCCGGCTGGGGCCTGGGACGACCACCATCCGCTCAACGTGGACAACCCCGCCACCATCTGGCCCGGACCGGGCATGCTACCAGCCCCCATCCCTCTCGGCAGCGGTGAACTGGTGGAAGAGCTGGCGGCCTACTTTCACACCGACCAGTTTGGCCCCGGCACGGTGATCACCGATCTGGCGGCCGGGATCGACCTCTACCTGCAAGACCGTAGCCTGCGGCCGGGATACGTCATCACCCAGGTGGCCGCGCCCGAGTTCTGGTGGGTGGCGGAAGAGGTCGAGGTCAGCGAGGATGTCATCATATTGCTGGGCTTTTGGCAGGAGCAGGGGCCGAACATCTGGGTACGGCTGGGCGGCCATTACGTCACGCTGCCCGGCGTGGACAAACAGGGTGGCCTGGTCGCCTTTTCCGACCCCTGGTTCGACCGCATTGAAAACACCTGGCCTTACGCCGGGATTGGCACCTGGCCGGGTTGGCCATCCTACCTCGGCCGGGTAGCGGACGGCCGGCTGACCCCGCACCTCCACGGAGCGCACCCCGGTCCGGTGCACAACGACGCCGGCAACATCTCCCACGACGTGTACCGGGTGGTCCCCACCGATAGCCCCGGCGGCGTCTGGGGCCCGTGGGAATATGTGGATGCATGGCCCAGCATCGAGAACTTTTGGGGCCAGAACGGGCAGGACGAGACACCATCTGTCTTTGGCACCCCCATCCAGGCAGAGGTGGAATGGGCAGTGGCGGTTTCCCCGGTGGCCGACGTGTGGGTGATAAAAAGCGCGTCCCCGGCCGTGGTGCCCCCCGGCGGTTGGGTCACCTTTACGCTCACCTTTGGCAACGACGGCACTCTCCCGGCCGAGGATGTGGTCCTCTCCGACACGCTGCCGGCCGGATTGCTGAACAGCAACTGGAGCTATTGGATCTCCAACGGCGCGGCCGTCAGCTGGCAGCCGGGCACGGAGTACCTCTGGGATCTACCCAACTTGGCCTGGCAAGAGTGGGGCGTCATCACCCTCACCGCCCAGGCCGACCCAACCATCACCAACACCACCGAGATCGTCAACCGGGTCGAAATCAGCACTAGCAGCGTGGAGCAGTACCAACTGCCGGAACTGGCCAACAGCAGCGCCGTCACCCTGACTGTGATGGTCACCCGCGGCGTGGCGCTGGCCCCGGCCGCGGTTCAGCAGTTCGGCGAAAATGGCCAGCAGGTCACCTTTTCGTTTACGGTCACCAACACGGGCAACGCGGTCGACAGCTTTAACCTGGGGTTGAGCGGCGACGACTGGCTCACCATCCGGGCCGATAGCAGCGTAGGCCCGCTGGGGCCAGATGGCTCGGCCACGACTCTGGTCACCGTCACCGTCCCGCTGACCGAGCCGGTACTGGCCTTTGATCAGGCGTCGCTCACAGCCCAATCGGCCGGCGACCCCGCAACCATCGCCACCGCTCTGTTTACCACCACCGTGCGGCCGACCTATGCCCTGCACGTGAACCCCGCCAGCGACAGCCAGTCCGGCAACCCGGGCGGAGAACCGGTCATCTATCTGCTGACCGTGCACAATGACGGCAACGTCACCGACACCTACTCAATTGCTCCCAGCGGGGCGGTCTGGACCACCACCCTCACCCACAACACGCTGGGGCCACTCGCGCCTGGCGGCAACGACAGCCTGGAGGTTTACGTTTCCGTCCCGGCCGGAGCCCCGCTGGAAGCGCACGACGTGGTCACCATCACCGCCAGTTCGCAGGGCGGCCCAGGTGTGAGCGCCAGTTCGGTGCTGACGACCCTTTCCAGCGGGCAAACGATCACCCGCGGGGTGCAACTGAGCCCGCTCACCGCCAACGGCGACGGCCGGGCTGCGACCAACGTCTATTTCAACCTCACGGTGACCAACACCGGCAGCATCACCGACATCATCACCTTGGGCGTCAGCGGCGCGTGGAGCGCGGCCGTTAGCCCGACGATTGTGGAATTGCCCAGCCTGGGCCACAGCCCGGTTGCGATCACCGTCACCATCCCCATCACCGCCACGGTGGGAATCAGCGAGACATTCACCGTGCGGGCAATCGGGATCGATGCTTCGGCCACATCGCTGCTGACCGTGTGGGTGAAGGCGCAGCTCTACCTCCCCGTCGTGCTGCGCAATTGACGGCCATATTTAGCCGCCCTTCCGGAGGCTTGAGCCCTCCGGAAGGGTGATGTTCACGGCACCTGCACCTCGGCCGACAGCACCACCCGATCGTGCGCAACCGGTTCGCCAGTGGCATCCACGGCCGGCAAGCGCGGGTACTGGTCCCCCTCTACCCGGTACAATCCTACCCCCAGCCGGTAATCGCCCGGCGGTACCCCGTGCAGGGAAAGCGTGATGGGATCGCTCACCACCTCCCCGCCCGCCCAACGGGAGGTGGGATAGCTATTGGCGCGGGGCATGGCATCGCTCTGGACCGGGATTTGCTCGTTGGCCGGGTCGAATAGGTGTACGAACACGATGTAATCGGCCGGAATGGGGGCCAGCGCCCGCCAGTGAAGGGTCAGCGCCAGCGCGTCGGCCGTCTGGCCTAGGTCGTATCCCTCCAACCGCAGCAACCCGCCGTACTCGGCCCCGACTGGCACCTCTATCGGGGGCAACTCGAACTGGCGCGCGGCGGCCGTCACCGTGATGGCCACCGCTTGCCACGGCAAGGCACCTGGCACCGCCAGCATCAGCCGATACTCGCCGGGTGGCAATTGCGGGTCCAACCGCACCGTCTCCCGGCCGAGCACCAAGCTCCCGGCCGGCCACGGTCCCAACATCAATTCGCCCTCGGTCTCCAGTTCGCCATCCCTGCCCACCAACTGCCAGCGGCCGACCAGCGAGTCGGATAGCTCTTCCAACGCGACCCAGGCCACACTGAACTGAAATGGCTCCCCCTGCACGGCCGTTTCCGTAGCCGTGACGCCAGCGACCGCCAGCGCGGGCAAAAACTGATGGGCCAGCGGCCGGCCGTCGTAGGGCGCGAACTCGGTCAGCCGCACCCCGACGGTCTGCGGCCCCCAGCGCGGCTGGAGCGAACCCACATCATACAGCGTGACGGTCAGGGTGTACTCCCCCGGCGGGGTGCCATAGGGGAGGTCCAACACCAGACGATCGAGAACGGAACTCCCGGCCGGCCAGGCGCTGGTGGGATAAAAGCCATATCCCGGCTGGGTGTCCAGCGCCGCCCACTCGGTCCCGGCCGCGTCGTGCAGCCGCAGCGCCAGCCCCAGATTGGCGTGCATAGGTTCGCCCACCTGCCATCCCGGCGTGACCGCCAGATGCTCCGGGTCAAGTTGCTCCCGCTGCACCCCGTCCAGCACCAGCCCGGCCGTCGCCGTGCCTGCAGCCGACTCCGGCCCCCACACCGGCCGCAGATACAGGTCGCCGCGCGCGTTGGCCGGCCGAGGTCAGCGCCGGGATGCTGCGCCCATCCGCGTCAAACAGGCGCAGGCGAAGCAGCAGCGGGCCGGGCGGCATCCAATCCGGCAGAACCAAGTAAAAGGCGGTCTCTTGTTCCACCGGCCGGCGGTCAGCAGCCAGCGTGTGGGGCACGTTCTGCACCACCTCGGCCGGGTGGACCAGCGCCAGCTCGGCCTGCAACCCCGGCCGGGCGATCTGCGACCAGCGCACCGTGGCAGACAGCGCTTCCCCCGCCATGGCGTCTGGATAATTGTAACCTTGCATCACGGCCGCCTGGTCAAAACGGACGCCGGCCGGGTTGTGGTGCTGGTATGCCTGCTGGGCAAAATCCCAGGTCAGATCATCCTGCGCTGGCGGTGTTTGGGGCAACAGTCGCAGTAGCAGGCCGATGATCAAAACGGCCGCCGCAAGGCGCAGCGCGTGACGCGCAACGCGGGTTGAATGAGCTGCCAGGCACGCAGCGCGGGCCAGCCAGGCAGCGCAACCCACCAGCGCGAATAGCGACACCAGTTCGGCCACCAGCCGCAGCGGGGTCCGCCCCAGCCGGAACTCGACCGAGTGCTCCCCGGCCGGCAGATCCACCGTCAGCCAGCCCAGGCTATCGGCCGGAAAGACCGGAGCCGGGCGGCCGTCGACCTCAGCCCGCCAGCCGGGCCAGTAGTGGATGGGGAAGGCCACCGTGGCCCCGTCGGGCTGGACGTCCACCGACCAGCGCTCCCGGCCGGTGCGCTTTGCCTGCAAATCGGCCGCTGCCTGGCCCATCAACATCCGTGCCGCCGACCGGCCCGCAATCACACCCTCCGATGTGTACGGCCGGGGCACCACGTCCTGCGGTAGGTACTCGGACCGGATGGTGGTCCCCACGTTGCCACTAAACCATTCGTACAGTTGCAACTGTTCCGGGGTGATGTCGGCCGTGGACAGCGCCACAAAATCAGGCCGCAAGCCCACCAACGCGCTGAGGAGAATCACCAGGCAAAGTAGCGTGACGATCACCGGGCGTGAAAACGGATGGGGCCGTACAGAACGTGTTTGCCAATCTGCAATCTGACCAATCAAAATAGACGCGGCGAGCGCCTGCACGGAGAGAAAGCGCCAGGGAAATTGGACCATCGGCAGCAGCGGCAGGTAATCCCATATCAAGCGCGACGCCGGGAGCATCATCCCGGTGGAGACTAACAACGCGAGTAGTGCAAAGAGGTTCAACGGCCGGGCCAACCGCTGGGCATCCGTGCGCCATTGCCAAACAGACGACAGCAGCCCGGCAACCAATAGCACCGCCTGCACCAACCCCATGGCGAAGGGATTGCCCCCGGCCGGATCATAGTCAAACGCCCAACCCGGCTGCACCAACTGGCCGGCGCCCAAACCCAGCGGCCGGAAGTGATTGCTATAGTGGAAATAGCCGCTGGTCTGCGCGGCAAGCTGTACCGCACCCTGCTCCGCCAGCGCAGGCAGCCAAAACCAGGCGGAGAGCGCCAAGCCCAGCAGCAGGCCCAGCCCCAACCAGCCCGCCCTGCGCCAACGCCGCCCGGCCGCCAGCAGGAGCACAAATAGCAGCAAAAAGGGGCTAAAGATGAGCGCCGAGATGTTGTGGGTGAGCACCAGCGCGGCGTAGCCAGCGGCAAAAGCCACCAGCCGACCACGCCCCGGCCGGTCCCACACCCGCGCTGCCAGCCACAGGGCCAGTGGATAGAGCCCCATCGCCCAGAACTCGGTCAGTGAATCCCCGCGCACGTACACATTGACCAGGTGATACGGCGCAAAGGTGTAGGCCACCGCCGCCAGCCAGGCGGCCGGGCGGGAGCGGGAAAAGTGGTGGACCAGCCCCCAGGAGGCCCCAGCCGCCAGTACAAAGCCCAGCCACTGAGTCAGTTTGACGGCCGCAATGAGCCCCAGGCCCCAGAAATGAAGCCCGGCTGCCAGGTAAAAAGGCAATGCAGCGTAGTAACTAAAGAAAGGGTACCCCATCCCGTAGGCTGCATCTGGCATCCAGCGGACCGGGAAATGCCCATCTGCCAGCGCGGCCGCCAACTGGTGCAGTCGAAAAAGAAGAAAAGGGCTATCCCCCCCGCCACGCGTGCTGAGAAAGCCGCCGTTAAACAACAACGGGCCTGCGGCCGTCGCTGCCAGCAACAGGAGCGCTGTCCACTCCAGCCACCGGCGACGCAACGCAAGCCGCAGGCCCATCGCATTGCCCTCAATCAGAGGGAGTTATTTGCTACGAAAGACGAAAAAGACACCAACCAGCACGGCCGCAATCAGCAGCACCACAATGCCACTGACCGCCAACAAAGTTTCTGACAGGCCTTTGTCGTCCCCTCCGGCCGCAGGCTGAGATGTGGGTGCGGAAGTGGGATCAGGAAGCTGCGCTATTGCCGTTGGCTGGGCGGCCGGTTCCGCGGCCACGCTGCCAAAGAGCACCAGCATCACCTGACCAGCCTGCAAGTTGACCGGCACGTTGTCGGCCGTGGTAAGTTGCCGGCTGGTTGGCACGGCCTGGAAAACCTGGTAAGGTCCTGGCTGGAGGTCCTCGAAACAGAACTGACCTTCCAGCGCGTTGCTGGTCTGTGTGGCCACGATCTGCTGGCCATCAAACAAGGTCAGCGTCACACCAGAGATGGCCCCCTCGATGCCGTCCTGCTGGCCATTGCGATTGCCATCATCGTATGCCATCACGCAGATGCTTGCCGTGGCCGGGGTCGCGGTAGGAGTTGGCTCGGGGGTGTTGGTGGGGGTAGGCGAGCTCTCCGGGGTGGCTGTCGGCTCGGGGGTTGGCGTGGGTGCCGGGGTCCTGGTAGCCGGCGGTGGGGGCGGCGCGGTGGGGATAGGGGCCGGCGTGGCTGTGGGCGGCGTCACCACTTCCAGAGTCACGTCATCCCACCAGGCATCCAGGTGTTGCCGGCTGTACCCCTTGAAATTGGATGATAGGTACACAGACACTTTGCCCGATTGGCCCACCGTCGCCTCCACAGAAACCGCCTGCCAGACATCGTGCGGGTTGATCTCGCCGGACCAGGTCACATTTTGATACCAGATGCCGCCACCGTTGGGGTCAATACCCACCTGCATGCGGGAGTTGACCGAGGTATCTGAGGGTGCCGGGTATTGATCGGCCGAGGCGCGGGCGCGCCCCCAGGCAGTCAGGCGGACGCGGGCGCCGGCCGGGGCGTTGACGGTTTGGAAGACGCCGCCATGCCAGGGCGTCCAATACACACCAACATGCTGCGACTGGCCACCACTATGAATGAGGGGGGCGGATACGGTTTCTGCGCTCCAGGTCGGCCGGCAGGCATAGTTAAAGTCCGCCGGCCGCGTATCACACGCGGTCTCTTCATGCCACGGAGCCCAGGCGGTGTCGGTTCCGGCCCCGCCAAAAGCTCCTTCGAATCCGGGACTATTGGCAAGGTTGCCGCCCTGGGCAAGCGGAGCCGCTCCGGCCGGAACGGCCGTCAACAACAGGCTGCCGACCAGAATCGCCAACAGCAGCAACGATTTACGTTTCATCAACATGGCATCTCTCCCTGATTTCGGCCGCTAGGCGTTGCGGCGCGACAACACAACAAACACGCCCGCTCCCATGATGAGCAAGAGGCCAAACACACCCAGGCCGGTGAAGAGGATCGTCCGCGTGGACGAATTGGCCTCACCCGTGTCGGAAACGTCAGCTTCCACAGCCTGCCCGCTGGTGGTATCGGCCGTCTCAACCGGGGCGGCCGCGTTGCCAAATTCCATGTTTTCCAAGTCGCCAGGGCTAAGGGCCACACCCCAGGCCGCGAGCGTGGTGGGGGTCCATCCCGCAGTGTCCTGCTGCACAACCCGGTAGCTGCCAGCGCCCAGACCCTGGAAACAGTATGGCTCGCTGGCACCGTCGGTGGTGTAGCGCCCCAGTTCCTGAGTCTCGTTGGCGACGGCGAAAACGATGCCCGGCAGCAGCCCTTCGCCAGCATCCCGGACGCCGTTGGCATTGGCATCCTCGTAGGCGGACACGCAAATGGTGCCATGTTCGGAAACGGCCGCCACTTCGGTGGGCTCGGCCGTCGGCTCGGGCTGTTCACCGCCACCCATGGCTTCCGCGGTGGGCTCGGCCGTCGGCTCTTCAGTCGGCTCGGCCGTCGGTTCAGGGGTGGGCTCTTCCTGGGTAGCCGGCCGGATCAGCAACTGCTGGCCTTCGTAGATGAACGCGCCAATGTCATTGAGCGCCCTCAACTCATCCAGCGTCAAGCCATAGCGGGCCGCAATACCCCATTCGGTCTCGCCAGCCTGGACGGTGTGAATGATTGAGCCATCGGGCATGGGGGTGGCGGTGGCATAAGAAGTAACGGGGGCAGGCGCGGCCGGCGGGGGGTTCTCACCCGCCGACTGAGTGGGGGCTGGTGCCGGCGGCGCAGCACCAATCACCACCAGGCTGGCATCGTCATAATAGGCGTCCTGGTTCTGCTTGGGCCAGTCCGGATTGGAGTACAAAAAGACTGTCACCACACTTCCCTGAGCGGTTGCCTCTACCTGAAACGGGTACCAGCCACCGGTTGGGCTGGCAAAACCCGACCAGACAATATTGCCCGACCAGGGGTTGGTCCCGCCCGTCGGATCGATCCCAATCCGCATCCGCATGTTGGCTGGATTATGCGAGGTGGCATCTGGGCACAGATTCCAATCGTCGCAGGACCAGGCAAAGCCATAGGCCGAAAAGCGCAGTGGGGCGTTTGCTGGCACGGTCACTTGCTGGTATGCGCCCGCCCAAAAGGTGGCGTAGGACTTGAACCACTGGATGGCCCGCTCGCCGCTGTGAACGCGCGTGGGGTAGTATTCCGCCTCGGCCGGCTTCCACTCCGGCCGATGGTTTGCCCATTCCGGCACGGTGCCGTCGTTTTCCGCCCACCAGGGTGTCCATCCGGCCGGCATCTGCAACTGCGGAATGCCGCCCCAGGTGCTGTACGCACCCTCAAACCCGGGGTTTTGCAGCAGATTAGTCCCCTGCTGTTGTGGCGCAGCCACGGCCGCCAGCGGAGTAGCCGCCAGCAACATAACACTACTCACAATCCATATCAACTTGATCCACTTCATCAAATTCCTCCTACACTGTTGACCAATTCCCTTGCGGTCTCACAGACGTAACGGCCGGGATATCCATACTACTGATTCGATGATACCCCGGCCGGGAAAAACACTACCTCATCACCAATTACCTGTCCATCTGCATCCAACACTGCCAGCCGTTCCGCGCTGCTGTCCTGATAGAGCCCCGCCACTACCCGGTGCTGGCGCGGATCGTACGCAGACGCCAAAGGGATAAAACGAACATCCACGACCTGATCGCCCGGCCGCCACCAAGCTGCGGGCAGCGTGCCGCCGGCCGGTGGGCCATCATCCTGTGCCACCACTGTCCCGTGGCTGTCGCGAAGGTGTGCAAACACCCTCCAGTCTTGTTCCTGTTCTTTCTCGGTCATCCAAATCAATGTGATTTGCAGTTTATCTTCCAACAGCTCCACTGTAGCCTGGTAAAGCTGAATTCCACGGTCAAAAAAGGCCACCGGCCCGGCCGGGTCGCTCGTCGCCGGTTCCAGCCGGTATCCCCAATAAAGCGGGTAAGCTTCAGCTTCCAGGTCGCCTTTGACCAGCGGGCCGCGCCAGCCTGCGATGCGGATACCGGCCGGCAGTGCTGCCAGTTGCGGCTCAACCGGCTCGTAAGGCCAGACAAAGAGTGCGGCCGGCAAGGGTTCCACACTGGCGACCCCTTGCTCAGGTATCCAGGCCACCTCACGGTCAACCAGGTACCGCACCGATTCCCATTCGTTGGGAAACCGCTCGTCGGCCCAAACGGGGCCCGGGTGGGCATTGATGCGCTCGGCCAGTTCCACGGCCGCATCCTGAAATGCGTAACCGGTCTGAGGGTCGTTTGCGTACTTGACAAAATAGTCCCGCACCGTCAGCCCGCCACTGACCGCCAACACACTCACCACCAGCGCAGCCGGAAGCCAGCGCTGCCCAATGCGCCGCGCCATCCACTCCCAGCTCTGTTCCAGCCCAACGGCTGGCAACAACAGCGCCACCGGCAAAACGCCAACCGCCCGCAAAAAGTGTGGTGCGTCCTCCGCCAGGGTGGTGGGGAGCAACATCAGCACAGACCAGAGCAGCGTCAACGCGGCCGCCGGCCGGCGCCGGTTGCGCACCAGCCAGATCAGGCCACCCAGGAAAAAAAGCGTCATCAGCGGGTCGAAAACCGGCCGGCCGGGCAAGTTGTGGCGCGGGATCGTATCTCCGCGCCAGGCAAACATCCCCAGCGTCTGGCTTGCCTGTCGCCACAAGGTTCCCGATAGCTCTCCCTGATGGACATCCGGATGAAACACCGAAACCTGCCCTGCCCGGCCGAACAGCAACACAGGGTCAGCAGCAACAGCCAGCACCAGAGGAGTCAGTGCCACGGTCCAGCCGAGCAAAAACAGGGGGACCACGCGGCGCACAGGAGCATCGCGCCCTGTCAGCCATAGGTAAAGGGCAAACAGCGCCAAGGCCAGCGGTGTCACCCAAACCGAGGGGTAGGTGTAAAAGGCCAGCCCGTAGAACAGGCCGGCCGCCACGCTCCAGGCTGCCCAGCAACGCCTTCCATGACGAGCACCCTGCCAGCCGGCCGCCAACGCCAGCGCGATAAAGAACGGCAAACCCACCGCCCGGAAGGCGACTCGGCTCAGGTGTAACGGCCAGAAGGTAACAGCCATGAGCGCTCCTGCCAACAGGCCAACCCGCCGGTTGAAGAGCACGATCCCAAGACCAGCAGTTATTGGAATTGTCAAGGTGCCAAGGAGCGCGGCCGGGAGCCGGATGGCCGCCGGTGTGCGCCCCAACCAGGCAATACTCAAGCTTGCCAGGTAGATGAACAGTGGCTCGCGGCCGTTGTTTGCAGTAAAATACACAGGATGCTCCCCGCCCAAAACGCGGAGCGCATCCAAGCCGTTAAATGCTTCATCCTGATAAAGACCACCGGGCACAGACCCAAAGGCAGCCAATCGGAGCGCTGCTCCCAGGCCGGTGACGATCAAAACCCATAGGATGGTTTTCCGCCGGTCCAATTCTCTCAAAGCTGGCATAGCTGCCAGGGTGAGGGGCAACAAAAAACCCACTCCAAAGGAATGGGCTCCCTCTTGTCCCTCGACCCGCTATCCTTTGGCAAGCCCTCAAAACTTGCCAGATTGGCGCGATTATAGCACAATGCAAGGGTGTGTCAAAACGGCAAAAAACGGTTTATTGTTGATGTAGCCGCAAGTTTACGGGCTGAACAGCGCAAAACGAGGTCTGCATGCGCATTTTGATGATTTCCAAAGCCTGCCTGGTGGGCACCTATCAGAAAAAACTGGAAGAAATCGCCCGCCTGCCCAGTATCGAGTTGACTGTGGTTGTTCCACCCAGTTGGAAGGACGCTCAGGGGGAACTCGAACTGGAGCGGGCCCACACGGCCGGCTATCGCTTGCTGGTCGATCCGATTCGTTTCAACGGCCAATATCACCTGCATTATTATCCCAGGCTAAAGCAGCGGATTGCAGAAACCCGGCCGGACATCGTCCACATCGACGAGGAACCCTATAACCTGGCCACCTGGCATGCCTGGCGGCTTGCCAAGCGAGCAGGGGTTAGAACCCTGTTCTTCTCCTGGCAAAACCTGGCGCGCCGCTACCCAATTCCGTTTAGCGCGATGGAGCGAGCGATACTGCGCGGAGTGGACTATGCCATTGTGGGCAGCCAGGGCGCGGCCGAGGTCTGGCGGAGCAAAGGGTACACCGGCCGGCTGGCAGTCATCCCACAATTCGGAGTCGACCCGGACCTTTTTGTCCCGCCCGCGAGGCGCGACCCCGGCCGGGGGTTCGTTATCGGCTATGCCGGCCGGCTGGTGCCAGAAAAGGGGGTCGACCTGCTCATCCGGGCGGCCGCAGACCTGCCTGGCCCGTGGCATCTGGCCATCGCCGGGGATGGGCCGGAGCGCGAGGCGCTGGCGGTGCTGGCCAAGCAACTGGGGATACGGGAGCGGGTCTTTTTCGATGGTCAAATCCCCTCCGGCCGGATGCCCGCCTTCTTGCAGCAGTTGGACACGCTGGTATTGGCCTCCCGCACCCGCCCAAACTGGAAAGAACAATTCGGCCGGATTTTGGTGGAAGCGATGGCCTGTGGCACGGTCGTAGTCGGCGCGCGCAGCGGCGAGATCGCTCACGTCATTGGCGACGCCGGCTTGACGTTTGCGGAGGGCAGTGTGCCCGAGTTACACGACCACCTGCTCCACCTAGCTCAAGACCTCGACCTGCGTACCGATTTCAGTCGGCGCGGCCGCCAGCGTGTGCTGGATCAATTCACACAGGCACAAGTAGCGGCACAGACCGTTCAAATATACCGGGAGATGATGGCATGAAAAGCCGCAAACCCTATCAACCGATGCTGGCCCTGTTGCTGTTCCTTGCAGCCGGCTGCCAAAATAACCAGAACATGGGCATCCCTACCTACCCGGTGACGGTCATCCCGCCGGAGGCCAGCGCCCCCCCCCGGCCGCCAACCGCTACATCGCCGGCCGTCAGCCCGACTGCAGATTGGAGCAACGTGACGCTGCTGCCGCTGCCCACGCCCAATGGCAACTCCCCGACGGCCGAACCGGCCGGGACACTGCCATCGCCGATTCCCGACCCGCTGACCGACGAGCACAGCGATTTGTTGATCCCTGCCCGCTGGCCATTTGCGCTCAGCGACGCCGAGTTGAGCCTCGGCCGACTGGCGCTGCCGGTGGACCTGCTCAACGCGGCCGGCCCCTTTGCGGTGCGCAGCCTGGCGGTGGAAACGGAACCGGGCTGGCGCTTTCTGGCCTTTGACCTGCCGCTGCCATCCACGGCCGACGAGCTGGGCCCGGTGGTGAGAGCGCCGATCCCCGGCGAAGTGTTGGCCGGGACCATGCAGATGGTCAACGACCTCACCGTGTTGACCGTGAGTGTGGACCACCGGTTGAGCGAAGGGCAACTGCTGCGCGCCACCTTTGTCTTTAGTGGTACCATCCAGCCCCTGTTTGCCAGCGGGCAAAAGGTTCAAGCTGGCGAAGCGCTGTTCCGGCTGACGCGGGACACCGGCCGGCTGGAGACGTTGGGCAGCACCCCCATCCCCGGCGGGGCAGTGCTCACGCTGCACGCCGCCATCGACACCGTCGTCGTGCAACCTTCGGGCGTCGAGTCGCTCAAATTCCTGCGCGGCGTCAGCCTCACACCGGCCGGCTTTCTGCGGGATGATGAAGGGCTAATCCTGTCCCCGGCAGATTAGCGCATGCCGGTGGCAATCCCTTTCACCCCACCGCACGTTTCCATCAACCGGGTACAGATTATGGACCTGCCCGGCGTGGCAATGGATGCGGAGGTACGCGGCCGGAAGGCCTACGATCTCCTCTCCTCAGTGGCGCTGGTCCAGTACGCGCGGGAGCATGCTCAGGCCCTTGGCTTGCCGTCGCTCCCGGCCGATGCCTACAGCTCGGCCGAGGCGCGCATGAAGGTTTCGCGGCTGGCAGCCGAATGCCTGACCAGCGCGGACCCGGTAGCCCGTGCGGCCGCCCAGGCCATTGGCCGGCGGCTGGGCCGCAACCTGGCTCACATCCTGCTGGCGCTGCACCGCGGGGACCCAATCAACCGGGACGCCCGGCCGGACTGGACCGACGGTGACTGGGAGCGCTGGGCCGCCATCCGTTGGGTCTGGCTGGGTGGTGGGCTGGCGCAGGGCTCACTGGGTGCGCTGATCGTGGAGCACGCCCGCGCCTGCCTGCAGGAACTGCACGGCCGGGAGGCAATCCGGCTGGCGTGCTCCCCCTTCCCGCAGGAGATGGCGCTGCTGGGCGCAGCCCGCTATCTGCCGGCCGGCGGCCGGGGCGCGCTGGTGCTGGATTGCGGCCACACACTGGTCAAACGGGCATTTGTCACGCTGGAAAACGGCCAACTGGCAGGTGAGCGCCATTTCTCGCCCATCCTGGTGCCCCTCACCCACCTGGGCAATCCCACCCCCCAACCCGGGCCAGAGCGCGGCCGGCAGGTGCTGAATCTGGTGGTGGAAGCCATTGCCCGAACCTGGGCCGAGGCCAAAGCAGAGGGACTCGGGCCGGGCCCGGAGGTCATGTTGAGCGTGGCGGCCTACGTGGAGGACGGCCGGCTGCTGGGCAACGGCCTATACGCTAACATCAGCGCCCTGGAGCGCGACACCCGCCCCCTGCTATCGGCCGCCGCCAGCCAAAGGATTGGGAAGGCAGTGCGGGTGCACCCGATCCACGACGGGACGGCCGCCGCTGCACTGCACGCCGGCACGCCTGAAGCAGCCGTCATTTTGGTGGGCACTGCGCTGGGAGTGGGTTTTCCGCCGGCCACCGAGAACGACCTGCGGCCTCTTGCTCAATCCTTAAAGATGTGAATCCCATTGCTGACCGGCCAGCCGCGGCCGCAACCCGTACAACCAAGCTCGCCATCGGCCGGCGGCAGACCCTGCCACAATTCCTGCGGCGCGGGAAGCGCCACCCGGCAATCGGGGCAGGCGAAAAAGGCTCCTCCCGGGGCGGTGGGGCCATCGGCGGTGGCCCGCGAGCGGAGAAAGACGCTGGGCGTGAGCTGCCACCAGCGGCCGGTGTGCTGAGCCAGGCTGTCCAGCCTCACTAACCAGTCGTTGGGAATCAGCCGCTTGATCAGCGGCAGCCGGAAATGGGAAACAGTGAGCGGCCGGCCCGCGACGAATCCGGCCGCCACCAGTTTTTCGACGATCCAGGCGGGGTGGAAATCAAAGTTCAACTCCACAAACTCGACCGGCTCGCGGTCAAAGGGGGACCACTCCTGCCGCCGCAGCAGGTAGCGGCCGATGGCCTTGAGATGCTGCTTGCTGGCAAACTCCAGCAAATAGGTACCCACCGGCCGCAAAACACGCCGCACCTGGGCAAAGACGGCCGGGGCATCGGCCGCGTGGTGGATGACCCGCACCTGGTTGACGGTGTCAAACAGGCCAGGGACAAACGGCAGGTGGTAAAAGTTGCCCGCCACAAAGATGAAGCGATCGTCGCCCAATTGGGAGCGGGCGTACTCCAGTTGCGAGCGGGAGAAATCAAACAGCACCACCCGTCGGTAGCCGTCGTACATATCCGCCAGCCGGCCGTAGCCGGCCCCCAGATCCATCAGCAATTCACCGGAGGGCGGCAGCAGCCGGCCGATGGCAATTCGCTCGACCGCATCTTCGTAATCGCGCCCCTGGTTTTCCCAAAAACGGGTCCGGTAGTCTGAATCCTCGTAATCGCAGACCGGCCGGGTCAACTCAGCAACCCTTTCAGGAACGAGCCGGCCGCAGCGGCCGTCTCCGGCCGGGAGAGCCAATCGACCACCAGCGTGCGGTAGCTCTCCTTGATCTTGGGCAAAATAGCGCCCGCCTCGCTTTTGACATTTTGCGAGAGCCGCGTCAGGGCACTCTGGTTGGCATTCAGCCAGTCGGCGTACGATTGCTGCTCGGACATCACATCGGTAATCTCTTCTGCCACCCAGCCGGCAAACACCGAAGAGAAGAGCTGGTAGCGGTCGCCGTCGGCCAGCAGCAGGCTGCGCTGCTCCAGTTCGCGCAGCGCAGCCGTGGAGCGGCTGTAAAGCGCCTCCAGCCGGCCGACGCTGAATTTGCGGCCGCCAGCCCTTCCCTCCCGCTCCAGCAGCGCCAGCACGGTCAGCACAATTCGCCCCTCATCGTCCGAGTGCCGCCAGTAGTATTCAAAATGACCTTCCGCCTCTTCCCGCAGGTGCTCCTGGGCGTGGCGCAGCCGGCCGGGGCTATCCAGCCTTTTCTGATAGCCGTCAAACAGGTAAAAGGCCGCCATCTGGGTAAAGAAGGGGTGCCGGCCGGCGACCTGCTCCAGGAAAGCCAGCTCATCGCCGCTGAAAGTTACGTCGGTCCCCTCCAGGTAGCGCTGCAACAACGCGCCGGCCGAATCGGGCGAGAACGGCCGGAGCCAGATGGTGGCAAAGATGTTGAAAAAGGGCGAACTGGAAACCTCGGCCAGGATGGCCGAGGAGCTGAGTTCCGTGCGGCTGGCCAGCACTAACGCCAGGTTGTGGTGGATAGCCAGCGAGCGAAAATTCTCGAAAAACTCGGCCGGAAAGTTCTCGTTGGTCGTCACGCGTTCAAACTCATCCAGCAGCAGCACCACCCGGCACTCTTGCTGATCCACCACGTCAAACAGGTCCAGCAGCGCCCAACTGTCAATCTCATCCAGCGCGGCCGTCTCGTCGATGGCTGCCTGCACGGCCGGGTCCGGCACCCGCTTTTTGATCTGCCCCAGGATGCGCTGCCAGAGCCGGGTCGGCGTTGCCGAAGCGGGCAGCGCCTGCAGGTCCAGGTAGACAAAGACGGTGTGCGAACCATCCACGCCAAAGCGCTCCATCGTCTGGGGATGGGCCAGTGTGTAAAGCAGCGAGGTCTTGCCCATCCTGCGTTCGCCAACGATGGAACTGCTCTCAAAACCGGGGTTGAGCAGGCGGCTGTAGACCCGGTTGATGGCGTCTTCCCGGCCGATAAAGAGATCCGGCCGGGAGATGGGATTGCCGTAGGTAAAGGGGTTCAACATGCTAGAATCCTTTCAATGCATCAACCACCGGGTAGGGATCGTAGGGAGACAAGCTCCTGTACCAATCCCCCACATGCCACACGCAAAAGCCAAAAACTGTTTCCAGCCCGCTCATTTCCAGATAGCCAAACAGGTTCAACACCTCTTCGGCGTAGAGCTTGTCGGCCGGGCTGAGGCCGGCCGGCCCTCCTTCGGTGACGATGATAGGGAGTTCATGGCCGGCGGCTTGCCGTGCCCAGTCATCCAGTTGCTCAATGGTGGCCGAAAAATACTGGCTTTGCTGGCTATACACATCCTCCAGCAGCCAGACGTGCGCCGCCAGCCACATCCCCTGTTCAAACAGATCGCTGCGGCCGCGTTCGGCGATCAACTCAAAAGGGTTGGCGTCCAGCTCGACGGCCGAACCGGACAGAACCCAGGATGGGAAAGTCTCGGTGGGGAACATGGCAGGAAAGCCGGGATAGCCCCCAAGAGCAATGATGTTGTCCGCGTCGGTGATGAAATTATCCACCACCACATCCAGCCAGTCATTGGGCAATTCGTTCCCCTGCCACTCACCCGGCAGGTTGGGCTCGTTGTTGGTGACAAAGTAGCGCACACCGGCCGCCACCAGCGACTTGATCGCGGCCAGGGCAGCGTCGTCCAGCGTGCCAGGATTGGGCGGCCAGGGGTGGATGCGCACCACCGGCGTGATGCCGACAGCCAGCAGCTCTCTGCAGCCATCCAGCGAGACACCGGTCCCGTCATCCAGCACGGTCACCCACTGAATCTGCATCTTGCGCAGATCTTCTATCACCACGTTGCTGAACGTGGCGGCCGTGGCAGACACAATGGGGTAACCGTGAACGCCGCGGCGGGTGTTGCGGGCAGGCTGTGGGTAGTTTGCCAGGCTGAACGGCCGAAAGACCGTCGGCGTGGCGGTCATGGTGGGCCAAGGAGTCGGCGACGGCGTGGGGGTGGGGATATTCGGCCGTGGAGTCTCGGTGGAGGTCGGCGTGGGTGTGGGCATCGCGGTCGGCCGGGAGGCATATTCAGCCACCCGCGTCAGGGCAGCCGCCTCCAACGTCTGTACCGCCTCCACTTCACGGGTCTGCACCACCGCCGTTCGCACGGCCGCCATAAAGTCCTCGGTCGCCTGCCACGCCTCCGTCTGATCGGGGGTCACGGTGGTCTGCCCCACCACATACGGCGGCCGGGGCCAGAGCAACACCGCCAGCACAATTGCTGCTATTGTTGCCAGCACTGTCAACACCACCAGCGACAGCCCACCCAGCCCGTAGGCCCAACGAGGAAGAGCCGGCAGCCGGCCGGCCGCCTCCAGTTCGAGTTCCGGCAACAGGGTTCCGCGCACCCAATCCGGCCGCTGGTGTTCCGCCACCCACAGCCGCATCAGATCCACGCAAAAGTGGTAGCGGTCCCCGTCCACCGCCAGCACCTCGCGGTCTACCAGCCGCTTGAGCGCACTCTCGCGGCTCTTGCCGCTGAGCGGCATCCCGGCCTGTTGCAGCGCCGGCCGGAGCTGGCGCGAAGTGACCGTTCCGCCGGTCTCGATAATCAGTTCAGAAAGCGTGGCAAGGATGGCCTGCTCGGCCGGGGTGGATTCATCCCAAATGTACTTGAGGATGGCCGTCCCCTGCTCGGTCGCCTCCGGCAGCACTGCCTGCACGTCTGCCGGGGTGACGGCCTGCTGCCCGTTCTTGGCCCAGCGGGCAAAGAGCGCATGGCAGATCAACTGGGTGAAATACGGCTGACCAGAGGTGGCAGCCAGGATCAACGCAAGGGCATCGTCGTCGTACCGATAGCAATCGCGCACCGGCTCCACAATTAGCTTGCACGCCGAGTCTGGATCCAAAAAGCTCACCCGCCGGTAGAGCGCCACGCTGAACAGAACCGCGTAATCTCGCGCAGCCGTCTCCACCCGGCTGCCCAGCGAGTAGATAAAGTTAAGCCGGTGGTGATGTTGCATCAGGCTGCGCAGGTAATCGAAAACCTCGCGCTCCAACCGGCCGGCCTGCACTTCATCCTCCAGCCGCATCGCCTCGTCAAACATCAGCAGCAGCCGTGTGTCCGGGGGCATCTGCTCCCAAACGGCCGGCAAAAAGACATCCTCAAAGGTAGCGGCCGGGTCAACCACAAAATCCTCGCGCGGCGGGACCACAACCTGGATTTCCCGCGATTTGCGCAACCCGATGCGGATGTAGTTGGCAATCCCGTGCAGCAGGAATCCCATGCCCCCTTTCAGCGACAACCCCTGCAGGTCGATCAGGATGGGCAGATAGATGGGGTCCAGGTGATGCTCCATCTGATAGAGCACCGAGGTTTTGCCGGTGCGCCGGTGGCCGTACAAGACCAGCGCATGGTCCTGGTATTCGCCGGTCAGGTTCTCCCGCACCCAGGCGAAAATATCATCCCGGCCGAAGAACATCTCGCGGCCGGTGATCGGGCTACCAGCGATATACGGATTTTTGGGCGCAGGCATGGCCGCCTCCCGTTACTGTATGAGGGATTGGACCAGCGCACTGCTGGTCTCCGGCACCTTGTCCAGCTGTTCTACCAGCGGCCCAAAGAGGTTCTCCAAGCGAGTGAAGGGGGCGTTCAACTCGGTCTCGTCCAGCGGGATGTCCACCGATACCTGCAGGTTAACCGGCACCTGGCTCTGGACCGGCACATCCAATCCCAACTGGATGGGCAGCTCCAGCCCTTGCGGCAGCACCAGCGTCACATTCCCATTGATCTGCCCGCCTCCGCCCGGCAAAATCATAGTGATGGGATAGTCGCCCAAGGTCACATCCTTGGTCAGCGTCACCACGGTGGGCGTGTAGAGAGGGAGCATGAAATCGATCGGGATTTCCTCGCTGACCTCGATGGTGCGTTTGATGGAGGCATCATTCATCTCGACAAAGCTCTGGTTGAGGCCGCCGACCAGCGGCTTGACCAGCCCGTTGACCAGCGGCAGCACCTGCCAGAGCACCAACACCAACACGATCACCAGAATCAGGTTGACGGTAAAGGAGAATATGAGGGCAAAGTTCTTGAATGCCTGCCAGGGTTTTCTTTTGCGGATAAATTCGTTCATCGCCCGGACCTCCCAGTGTTTAGCTGATGGATAAGGCCATCATAGCATTTCGGCCGCAAAAACGCAAGCTACGCCGCTACAAACCCAGCAGCGCAGCAATCGCCGGGTCATCCACAAACCCAGGATCCAGCGGCACCGGCCGCCAATTGGAGGTGGTCACCCGGCCGCCAGCATCCACCAGCAGACTCCACTCGCCAATGTACCGGCCGGCGTGCCGGGCAGCAGACTGGTCGGCCTGCGCCAAGTACGTGCCGGTGACGGCCGACCGGAATGGCTGGCTGCCCGGCTCGTCAGCGCCGCCGCCCACAATCAGATCCACCCCGGCCGCCAGGCCAGCCAGTTGCACATTCTGCGCCCACCCCAAATGGCTCAGGACGATCACGACATCCGCCCTGGCTGCCAGTTCCGGCAGGTAGTGCTCGGCCGCGGCCAGCGGATCGGAAACCACCCAACCGGGCGGAACGGCACCGGCCGGGTTGGTGAGCCCAAGGACGCCGACAGTATGCCCCCCGGCCGGCAGCAGGACATAGGGTTCGGCAAAAAGCGCGTCGCCATCCGCCAAATAGACATTGGCCGACACGAACGGAAACTCGGCCTCCTGCATGCGCTGGCGCAAGAGGTCAACACCCAATGAGAGATCACCTGCACCCAGGGCGGCCGCATCGTACTCCATCAGGTTCATCGCCCGAACCACCAACGCTCCGCCATCCTGCAACGAAGGGGACTCCTCGCCGGTGAGCGCATCACCGGCATCCAACAACAGAACCACGGCACCGCTGTTTCGCACCTGGGAAATGAAGGCAGCCCGCCGGGCCAACCCGCCGAGTGGGGGCCTTCAGCCGCAGGGGATATGGTAGCCCCAGGTGTCGTTGGTGTGCAAAATGACCAGGTCAGCAGCATTCCCAGGGATGGGCTGGTTCTGGGCGGCCGGCGTGGGCAGCGGCGACTGCAACGGGGATTGCAGTGGGGAGATGAGCGGGCTTTCCAAGGCCGGTGTCACTGTCTCTAGCAGGACGGGCGCGGGAGCCGATGTAGGAGTCAATTCAATCGAAGGATCATACGGCGGCCGGCAGGCGCTGAGGGCCAGCACCAGCAGCGCGATCAAGGTCAGGCACAGCTTTTTGATTGACATCGCTTCCTCGTTAGACCACGGCACGGAGTCGGTGTTCCAGTTCGCTCAACACCATGGCGGTGGCTCCCCAGACTTTGTGCCCGGATAGATCGTAAAACGGAACGCGGACCTCTAAACCACGAATCATCCAATCCTCTGTGCAGCGCGCGGCCGGCTCCAGCAAGCGCGCCAGGGTAACCTCCAGTAGTTCGGCTACTTCGGCCGGGGCCGGGGCAAAGTCCGGCCGAGTGTCATGGCACGCCACAAAGGGGTGGATCTCAAAATCGCTGGGCGGGATGTAGAGCGGCAGCAACCGGCCGAGGATGCGGCTACCATCCAGGCAAACGCCCAGCTCCTCACAGGTTTCACGGACGGCCGTCTCTGTCAGAGTTTCGCCTGGATCGCGGCGTCCGCCGGGCAGGGAGATTTGCCCCCGGTGGTTGTCAACCGTGTCGGTGCGGCGAGTGAGAGCGAAAGCCAATTGGCCGTCCAAGGGGTAGATCAGCACCAGCACCCCCCCCTGCAGAGGATGGCCGGACATCTCCATCGGCCGGACCAGGGTGCGCGGCCGGGGCGCCATCAGCATTTGGGCGTAGCGGCCGTCAAAATCGGTCAACTGCAAGGCCCGTGCGACATCCTCCGGCGTGATCTCCATGCCGACCTACGACGCGAGAAAGCTGTTGTCGAATGGAGTAACCATCTCCCACCCGGCCGAGTCCAGCACTGCAACGCTGGCAAAGCCAATCTCCCGCCAAAAGTCAAACGGGGATGACATCCCCGCGAGATGGGCAACCAAAATGGTGAGGATCAGGCCATGCGAGACAATAGCCAAATTGCTCCCATCGTGCTGGGCCACCAGCTCTTGCACGCAGGTGACAATGCGCTCCTCAGCGCGTGCACGGGGCTCCCAGCCGCGGATGCTCTCGTGCGGGCTGCTGAACATCCGTGCCACGGCCGAGCGGTACGCAGCAATGTCTGGCGGTTGAAAGGCACTGCGATCCAGCTCCCCCAGGCAGCCCCGAACAGCCCAGGGAAGCCCGGTCTGTTCCGCAACGGTCTCGACCGTGACCGTGGATTTGGGTTCGTCGCTGGTGAACAGCATGTCTACCTGTCCCCAAAACGGCTGCCGGGCCAGGTGCCGTGCCTGCTGCTCCCCCTCGAGTGAAAGCACCCACTCGCGCGAAGGGATCGCCAGGTCAACGGCCGTTTGCGGATGTCGAACAAGGTAAATCAAGCTCATGGGTCAGTACGCATTGCCCCGGAAGGTGATGGCTTGCAGCACAGTCCGGATGATGATTTTGATATCCAGCCAGAGGGACCAATTTTCGATGTACCAAAGATCGTATTTGGTCCGCTCCCAGATAGACGTGTCGCCGCGCAGGCCGTTGACCTGCGCCCAGCCGGTCATGCCGGCCTTTTCCCGATGCCGATCCATGTAACGTGGGATGCTCTGGCGGAATTGCTGGACGTACATCGGCCGCTCCGGCCGGGGACCCACCAGGCTCATCTCGCCAATCAGCACATTGATGAACTGCGGCAGTTCATCCAGGTTGGTGCGGCGCAGGATGTTGCCGATCCGAGTCTTGCGGGGATCATCCTCGGTGGTCCAGCCTGGGCCACTCCTTTCGGCGTCCTGGCGCATGGAGCGGAACTTGACCACCAGGAATGGCTTGGCGTCCAACCCCATCCGCTCCTGCAAATAGAGCACGCGCCCCGGCGACTCGAGTTGGACTGCCACAGCAATGAGCAGCATGACGGGGGAAAGCACCACCAGCGCGGCGGCCGATAATACAATGTCCATCGCCCGCTTGAGCGTGAGCTTCCAACCTCGCTGGGCCACATCGCGCACGGAAATCAGCGGCAAACCACCCAGGTCGTTAATCGAAATGCGGGCCGCCATGATCTGGAAGAGGTCGGGGTAGACCTTGACGGCCGTCCGGCCGCGTTCGCAGAATGATATGATCCGCAAAAGCTCCTGGTGGCTCGCTTCCGGGAGAGCAATGATCACTTCATCAATCGCGTGCTCCACAATCAGGTCCGGCAAGGCGTCTACGTTACCCAGCAACGAGGTTTCCAGGCCCTCCGGCGCGCCGCCGTTGCTGCTCACCATCCCCACAATCTCGTAGCCCAGGTACGGCGACCACTGGATTTTCTGCACGACCATCTGGGCAATCTGGCCAGTGCCCACAATCAGCACCCGGTCACGCCCCAACCCTCTCTCTTGCACCGTGGTCCTCAGCCACAGATGGAAAAGCCGGCCGAGGTTGACCAGCACAATGCTCAGCAGCCAGGCGTAGATCACCATGCCGCGGGAGTAGTCTATCTCGTTGTTTTTAAAGACAAAGGACGCCACTGCAATGGCCAGCAGCGTACCCACCGAGATGCCCCCAAACACAGAGTAGAACTGGTCCACCCGGGAAGCTGCCCGGCCGAGATGGTAGAGGCGATAAAAGAAAAAGACCGTCAGAATCGCGCCAAGCTGGATAATCAGCAGGGGCACATAATCCGAAAACACCCCCAGATTCTCGGATGGGGCGGGCAATGGGATAAAACTGCGCAACTGGTAGGCTAGGGAGAAGGCCAGGATAATGGCAGCAGCATCCAGCGACACCAACAGAATGGAAAGCAACCGGCGAACTCGATCCCGGTTCATCACACATCTCCTCGTCCAGGCATCCCGCCCAGAACCTCAGGCCAGAGTTTGCGTCCGCCACGCACGGCGATCATCGCCAAAATGAGCGCATGGAGCCAAAACGGCGTACTGTTCTGGTAGTGCTTCCGGTAAAAGAGCAGGTTGGCCCGTTCAAATTCAAGGCGTGTGCGCCGTTTGACCTGCCGGCTGGAAGCACGCTTGACGTGCCGCACGGTGACGGCCGGGTTGTAGTAAACCTTCCAGCCTGCTTCCTTGATCCGTTTGGCCCAGTCCAGGTCCTCGGCGTACATGAAGAATCGCTCATCCATCAACCCAACCTGGGCAATAGCCTCCGCTCGCACCATCATAAACGCGCCCACCACCGAGTCAACCTCAATCAGTTCATCCGGGTCCAGGTAGGTCATATTATAACGCCCAAATCGTGGGCTGCGCGGGAAGAGCCGGCCGAGTTGCACCACGCGGTAGAAAATCACCTCCGGCGTGGGAAAGCTCCGGCGACACGCAGGGTCCAGCCTGCCATCCGGCAGGATCAGCTTGGCCCCGGCCGCGCCAGCCTGAGGGTACTGGTCCATGAAACCAATCATGTCCGCCAGCGAACGTGGCCCCAGTTCCGTGTCCGGGTTGAGCAACAGAGCGTAACGCGCCGGTGACTCCCCGGTCAACCAATCACCAAACGCACCGAGGCCCTGGTTATTGCCGGCCGGGTAGCCCACATTGTCTGTATTGGCAATCAGGTGCACCTGGGGGAACTCTTGCTCCACCATCGCCACACTCCCATCGGTGGAAGCATTGTCCACCACGCAGACGTGAAAGCGCTGGCCGCCCGCGTCGTCAGAGTGCGGTGACATGCCCTGGCTGGCATACACAGACGCCAGGCAACGCCGCAACAAATCACGGACTTGATAATTCACAACGACAATCGCCAGATCAAGCATAGCAGTCCACCGGCCGGTATTCTACCATGCGGAAATGGGGAGGTCAAAGAGGAAGCCAAAGCGCCGACCCACGGGGAGCCGGCGCTTTGACATTAGGTGAATGGAGCGACCACCACAGGGTGGTGATCTACAGCAAACAACTGGTCTCTCTTGTCTTCGTAACCTACCTTCACTGCCTGTGAGTTTGGTCCCATTAACTACGAGTTTACCAGTGTTGCTGTTCCATCTGGTGACAGTATAGCAAATATTAAGATTGTTGTCAATCTTTTATTTATTATCGCTTTTATGGGCTGAGGTAGGCAATCCGGAATCGGGGGGTGGCTCCCCGGCGATAAAGGCAGTCAGGGTCTGTCGGGCAGCCCGCCGGTCATCCCAGGGGTACTCGACCACGCCGAAGCACATCGACTGTTCGTGTCCTTTGCCACAGACCAGCACAACGTCACCCGGCCGGGCCAGATCGAGCGCGAAATGGATGGCACGCATGCGGTCTGGGACGCGGAAAAAGGTCTTCCCCTCCCGGCCGCCCACCCCCACGCAGCCGGCCACCATCTCATCCAAGATACCCTCCAGCGACTCGGTGCGCGGGTCCTCGGCGGTGAGCACCGTGAGGTCTGCGTGGCGGCCAGAGATCTCGGCCATCATGCGCCGCTTGGCCACATCCCGCAACCCGGCGCTGCCAAAGACCGCAATCACCCGGCCGCCTGCTGGGACCATCCCCCGGCCGGCCTCAATCGCCCGCTGCAAGGCGTTGGGGGTATGCGCAAAATCCACAATCAACTGGAACGGTTGGGGGCCTTCGATGCGTTCCATCCGGCCGGGGATACCCTGCAGCGACGCCACCCCAGCCTGGATGTCCTCCAGTCCCACAGCCGGGCATAGCGCCAACGCCGCCCCGGCCGCCGCCAGGATATTACTCACGTTGAACTGGGCAACCAGGCTGGTGCGGATGGGTACGGCCGCGTCCCCGGTCACCAGGTCAAAATGGGTGCCATCCGGCGTAAAGCGAACGTTCCGCGCCGCGATGCTTACCTCACCGGCCGGTGGATCCCCCAGGGTATAGACGATGCGCCGCTCGGCCGGGATGGAACGCAAATAACCGTACGAGCTGTCGTCCGCGTTCAATACGGCCACTTTAGGCTGACCGGGTTTGCGGGCGGCCGCGGACAAGCCTTCGAACAGCATCGCCTTGGCGGCAGAGTACGCTTCGTAGCCACCATGGTAGTCCAAGTGCTCGTGGGTGATATTTGTGATCACCGCCACATCAAAATCGCATGCGCTGACCCGGTGTTGGGCCAGACCATGTGAGGTGGTCTCCAGCACACAATGGGTGAGCCCGGCGGCCGCCATTTCAGCCAGGTATTGCTGCACGGCCGGGGCATCCGGCGTGGTCACGTGCAGGCCAGTGTCCGTCACCCGGCCGCCCAATACAGCGTTGACCGTGCTGATCATTCCGGCGCGGATGCCGGCCGCAGTCAGGATGTGATATATCAGGTTGGCGGTGGTCGTCTTGCCATCGGTGCCGGTGACGCCAATCATCACCATCCGACGGGTGGGGAAGCGGTGCAACCAAGCCGAAAGATAGGCCAGCGCCCAGCGAGCATTGGGCACCGCCAGGTATGGGACCACCAGCGCGGAACACAGCGGATCGCCGGCCGGCCGCTCCCCCACCACGGCTATCGCCCCATTCTGCACGGCCTGGGGGATAAAGATGTGTCCGTCAAAGGTTCCGCCAGGCAGCGCTACAAACAACGCCCCGGCCGTCACCTGCCGGGAATCGGCCGTAACCGCCTTCACCGGCCGGGGGAGAGCCGCCAGAAATGCATCCAGAGCCGCCTGCACTCGATCTGACCCAGGCTATCCGGCTACCAGATGGAAAACCAGTCCGTGCCGGTAATGACGCTGCACGAAAGCATAACGAACAGGATCAGCAGGATAAATCCACAGCCAACGCCGGTGCAGGAGCACCCCCGGCCAAAGCCGAAATTATCCTGTAACCAGTCAAACAACCAGTTGAGAAAGGCCAGCTTGAGCAGCCCTTGCAGGCAGCCAGGTCTATCGCGCATAGATTCCTCCATCCACTATTTTCCGCGCCACACACTACGCGCCGGCCGGACCCAGGTTGCGCCGGGCTCACACGCTTTGCTCCTGCGCCCTTAGCCAAAGAGTAATCACACTGCCCTGCCCAGGAACTCCGGTGCTCTCAGCTGTCACCCGGCCGCCGTGCGCCTGCAGTATCTCCCACACCATGCTCAACCCCAGCCCGGTCCCGGGCACGGTGCCAGCGGCCGCCACCTGGCCGCGGAAAAAGCGATCGAAAAGTTGAGCCTGCTCTTCTGGCGGAATACCGGGGCCCGTGTCGCGCACCGTCAGGGTCACCCACAAACGGCCGTCCTCCTCCACCGTCCCCGCCCCAACCTCCACGCGGGCCTCGCTGCCGTGCTTTTCCGCCCACAGATTGGTAAACGTCACCGCATTTTCCACCACTTCCCCTAGTGCCTGCGCAACCCGCAACGGATCACCCTTGACTGCAGGTAGATCGTCTGGCAGCGGCAGCGCGACCAACTGGAGCCGGTCGGTTTCTGACTGACACTCAAACCGGCCGACCGTCTCCCGAACCAGGCGCGACAGGTCCAGCAGCTCCCAGGTCCGGATCACCTGGCCCGCATCCAGCGTGGTCATCTCCAAGAAATCTTGCACCAGGTGACTCAGTCTATCAGTCTGCTCCTCCATCACCCCAAGATAGCGCTGCATTTTGTCGGCGGGTGCCCCGCGGCGCAACATTTGTGCGTACAGCTTGATGTTGGTGACCGGGGTGCGCAATTGGTGAGAGATATTGGAAATAAACTCGCTACGCGCCCTTTCCAAAGCTTTGCGCTGGCTGATGTCTTCGTGGCTGGACACAAAACCGATCATATTGCCCTGCCCGTCGCGCATGGGCGAAACGGTAAACGCCGCATCATACATACGGCCGTCCTTGCGTACCCCTTTGATCTCCCCAGACCAGCCCTTGCCCTCTGCCAGGGCCACAGCGATCGAATCGGTCACCTGTTCCTGTCCGACACCGGCCCCAATATCCCCAGCCAGGCGGCCTTGCGCTTCCTCGGCCGTATAGCCGGTCAACTGAGTGTAAGCCGGGTTTATATAGATGATTTGAGCCTGGCCGTCGGCAACCAGGATGGCGTTGCTGACGCTCTGCAAAATGACCGCGCTCTTTTCCTGCTCTGCCTGGATCTGGGCGAGACGTCGTTCAACTTCGGCCTCCAACCCCAGAACCAGTTGCGCGTTCTCAATGGCGACGGCCGCCGCGCTGGCCAACGGCTGCAGCCGTCGCGCATCTTCTGGCGAAAACCGGCCGGCTTCCTTGCTGACCAGGTTCAATTGCCCCAAGACCCGGTCGCGCAGGCTAACCGGCACCATCAGGCAGGAACGAATCCAGCCAATCTTCTCCACGGTCACCCATTCGGGCGAATGAAGCGCGTCGTTCACAATCAAGGGCTCGCGTTCTGTGATGGCCCTGGCATTGAGGGGAAAATCGACCAGCGGGAGCACCAGTTCCCCCAAAAGCTCTTCTGCCTGACCGACATCGTCCCCTTGCCACCGGCCGATGCGCAGTACGTCGCCGTCCAGCACAAAGAAATGGGCCGCGCTGCAGGGCACCAGATGCAAAGCCTGGCGCAAAATCTCATCCATGATGGCGGGGTGGCTGGTCTGAGAGGTCAGGGCCAGGGTCACCTCGCGCAGCGTTTCCGCCAGCAAGCGCTGTTCGTGTTCCAGGGCCAGCAACTGACGGTGCTCCGCCTCCACCCGCTTCCGCTCGGCGATCTCGACCTGTAGCTCCTCGTTGGCGGCCGCCAGCTCGGCCGTCCGCTCCTTGACCCTGAGTTCGAGTTGCTCGAAAGACTCCAGCAACGATGCCTCGGCCGATTTGACCGACGCAATCAGCGCGGACCGAATCTGCTCCTGCTCATCCAGCACCTTTTCGCGCACCTGATGGAGAAAACCGGCCGCCACGCCACCCAACACGGCCGCCAGGCGAGGTTGCATGGCTACCGCCTGTTCGGCCTGCAAGTCAGCCACCAAGCGCGTTGCCAAAACATCCAGCGTCCGATTGAGCGCGTCAGCCTGGGAAAAACCAAGCCGGACCAGCGCCACGCCCAATGACTGCGCCTTGGCCTCGTCAAACGTCTGGGCAAACAGCAGCAGAATAGCCTGTTTTGCCAGGTCAGCCAGACGCTGCTGCACCTCGGCCGGGCTCATCGTGGTCAGGCTGGTGGATGCGACAGCCTGGTACCAAGCGATGGCAATGATGTCACCCTGCCTTTGTAGTGCAGAGCGAGCCATGGGGGTGGATTTGGACGCCATGGGCAACAAACTCGCCCGTCACGGCCGAGTGGGAACTAGGAACGATCTACTTCTCATCATGGTTTGAAGCCAACCCCGCCATAGTTGATCGAGTATTCAGGCTGGTTCAAAAAGAGGTCATTGGGAGTATCCGGCCGCCAAAGCGGGACAAACACCAATCCGGGATCGACCAACTCCAATCCTTCAAAGAACCGTTCAATCTGCTCCAACGAGCGGTGAGTGTACTCCGAAGACGTCCGCACGGCGATTTTTTCAAACTGCCCTTTTATTTGCGTTGGATTGTGCTCATAGGTGCCGTGCGCAACGGCGACATAGCTCCCGGAGGGCAGCGCTTTGCGCAGCGCTCGCATGCATGTGTACGCCAGATCATCATCGCGCACAAAGTGCAACACCGCAACCAGAATAAGGCCAACCGGCCGGGTCAGGTCCAGCGTATTCGCGATTCCCGGGTGCTGCAAGATGTGTTGGGGCTCGCGCAGGTCAGCGTGGATGCAGACCGTGTTTTGATTCCCTTCCAGAATCACATTGGCGTGGGCCACCGCGATGGGGTCGTGGTCCACATACACCACACGGGCGGCCGGGTTGAGCGCCTGTGCTACCTCGTGTACGTTACCGACCGTCGGGATGCCAGATCCAATATCCAGGAATTGATCAATCCCCTGTCCCATCATAAACCTGACTGCACGCCCCAGAAACGCCCGGTTTACCAATGCAGCCTGCTTGACGTGCGGAAAAACCTGCATCGCCATTTCAATCATTTTGCGGTCCACCTCAAAATTGTGATAGCCGCCCAGCATGTAATCGTACGCACGCGCCTGGCTGGGTTTATCCACGTCAACGTGGCCTGGATCCCAGGTTCTATTCTCGCTCATATGCCTTAACTCACTTTCTCAAATCTAATGGTAACCGCTCATCCCAAAGGCTTGGAGGGGGTAAAGTGGGGGGTGTGCGGGCGTGGGACATCCCGCTTTTAACGAATGTCCCACAACCACATGCCCCAAAAATCTCCACACTGCCCGAGCAATTACATCCAATGATCCTGTGCTTCAAAACCAACTTTCAAGCCCTGTATAACAATCCCCATGATGAGAATCCCTGCTTACCTGACTATACCGTAGCCCATACGGGCGGTCAATAGCAAAGAACTGGGGTTCGGACGGAAATGCGGACAATATCGGGTGCGCTGTCGCCTGCCGGGGAATTATGAGGGGGTGGGGGTTATAACCCCCACCCCCTCTCCTTCTCTGCCGCCAATGCGAATTGCCGGCTGTCGTCACTCCATGCCCGAACTCTGGTCCGAATCTCAGCAAAGAAAAAGCGGCTTCCCCCTGCCAATGCAACAGGGCATCTGCCGCTTTTTAGCAACCGGAATACCCGGAGCCTTAGCCGGTTACAAGCTTGGCCTTGAGCGAATCCAGCTTGCCGGCGACGCTGTCATCCACCACTTGATCGCCAACCTGGACTATCACACCACCCAGGATAGAGGGGTCAGTGCGGAAAGAGATTTCAGCATCCTGCCCTAGGCGCTCGATCAAGGTCGCCCGATAAGTGGCCTGTTCCGTCTCTCCCAGTGGGAGCGCGCTGGTGACCACGGCCGTTTTGCCCACCAGCTTGTGCGTTTCGGACAGAATCGACACCTTGCCGGCCTCGATGCCGCTAAAGAACTCTTGCACCAGTGCCGATTGGCGTTTCTCGTCCAGCGTCTCGCCGACGATCTTGTGCGCGGCCGCAATGGCCAGCGAGCCAATCTGCCCGCGCATCTCGCTGAGCACGCGGTCGCGCTCCACTTCAGCGTCCTCGCGCGCCTGGGCCAGAATTTTGCGCCGTTGCTCGTCGGCCTGGGCCTCAATATTGGCACGGACCTGTTCCGCACTGGCGTTGGCCTCGGCCACAACCTGCTGTGCCTTTTTGCGCGCCTCTTCAAGAATCTTGGCCGCTTCCTCATCGGCCTTGGCCCGCGCCTCGGCCGCCGCCCTGGCATCCTCCAGCCCCTTGGCTATCCGCTCCTTGCGCTGCTCCAGCATGTTAAGGATGGGGTTATACAGGAACTTGCCCAGCAAGAACGCCAGTACGCCAAAGACCAGTATCTGCGAAAGCAGATAGATGGGGTTAATACCTAGTTTTGCGATAGCATCCAAGGCTAATCCTCCTTAGACACTACACAAACTTGAGCAGTAGCGCCACAACCAACGCGTAGATGGCAATCGCCTCTGCAAAGGCAATACCGAGGATCATGTTGGTTTGAATCTGCGGGGCCGCATCGGGGTTCCGGCCGATGGCATTCATCGCGCCCATGGCCAGCAAACCGATTCCAATGCCTGGGCCCAAAGCACCCAAGCCGATTGCCAGGCCGGCTGCTAACTGCTTGATGGCTGCATCTGTTATTTCCACAAGTCTCCTCCTAAAACGAATGCTGGTCGTAGGTTAGTGTCCTTCGCCGTGTCCATGGGCGGCCGTAGCCGTTGAGATGAACACAAAGGTCAGCATCATGAATACCAGCGCCTGGATCGCGCCGACGAACAGCTCCAGGCCGTAAAAGATCATCACGCCCGGGAGTAAAAAGGGAATGAGGAATCCCATGACGAACAAGAGCACCGCCCCGGCAAAGATATTGCCAAAGAGACGGAAGGCAAACGAGATGATCTTGGCAAATTCCGTGATAGCTTCCAGCGCGCCAACAAAGGTGTCAAGCATCCCCATTGGCTTGCCATCGCCAATCCGCTGGGTTTGAATGAACTTGCCAAGGTAACCTCCCCATCCCAATGCCTGGATGGCATACACCTGGGTCATGACCACTGAGATAAAGCCCAATGCCAGCGTGGTGTTGAGGTCGGTGTTGGCGGCCCGCAGGAACGGGACCAGCACCCAACCTTCTGCCTCGGGGTGCTCGCCCCCTTCGGCCTGATCGCCCTCCGTGTGAGCGGCGTCCGTCTCCTGGTGCGCGGCCGCGCTCGGCTCGACGGCCGGGCCGGTGATGAGGCCAATCGGCCCCAGCTCTTTTCGATGGTAGGCGGTCATGCCCTCTTCGTGCGGGTGCTCCAACCAGCCAATACTGTCAAAGCCAGGGATCAACTCCATCCAGTTGGCCACTAACACAAAGAGGAAAATGGTTGCGCCCAGCCAAAAGACCTTGCGGGCACGTTTGCCCAACACGCTTTCGGCCAGGTTGTACAGCGCCTCAATGATCATCTCCAGCAGGTTTTGCAGCCCCGACGGCACCGTCGCGGCCGGATCGCCCGCCCGCAGCTTGCGCGTACCAAAGTAGGATAGCGCGACCAGCACCAGGACCGCCAGCAAAGTCGCCAGCAGGGTGTTGGTAAAACCGGTTTTAAAGCCCAGGACTTGAGTGGTGGCGGTAATCGGTTCGGCCGGGAGCAAGATGGTGGGCAGTGCTGGCTGAATCCCCAACGCCTCCGGAAGAGTCCACACGCCCAGAGTTGTCAGGAATCCAGATCCCACAATCAGCATGAGGCCGACCGCAAGCAGGATGACAACGTAAACAAGACAACCTTTTCCTGACACTAAGCTGTTTCTCCTTCACTCCTTTTCAGGTTTATCGCAACTACTCAGCCCAAGGGCTTGAAGCGGGGTATGCGGGCGCGGTGCGCCCGCATACCCCCCCAAAAAAACCTTCATACGGTCTTGAGTAGCTACAATTTATCTGCCTTTTCCGGGGGCTGGATTCGTGCCGTAGCGGACAGCGCAATCCTCACCAGACTGAACAAGCTGACAGGGATACTAGCCAATATCAGCACAATTGTCAAGATTGGCTCGGTCCCCAGTTGCTTGTCTAACCAGATTCCCAACAGCAACGCGCCGACAATGATGACAACCGTGATGCACCCCACCTGCGAGACGGTGCTCGCCAGTGCAACACCATAATCAGAGCCGGCGCGTTTTTCAGACATCAAAAGAGTGCTTGTGCCGCCTGCCTGGCCCATTCATAGAGCGGGGTGGCATAAATACCCAGGAAGAGCATACCCGCCATACAGATCGCCAACACAAACGCGTAAGAGCGCGGCACCGGGATTTTGATAGCCTCTACCTCGGGCTCGGCGCGGAAAAGGTACATTACTCGGATGAACATCAGGTAATAGTAAAGACCCACAATAGCATTAAGCACACCAATGATGGCCAGCCAGGTCAGCTTGGCCTCAACGGCCGCCCGGAAGAGGAAGAACTTGCCAAAAAAGCCCCCCAGCGGCGGGATGCCAGCCAGAGAAAGCATGGCAAACATCATACCCAACGCCAGATAGGGAGAGCGGCGGCTAAAGCCAGCATAATCCTTCATCTCGTCCGAACCGGCCAGATTGGAGAAGAGGATGACAATGCCAAAGGTAGCCAGGTTGGTGAGAGTGTAAGCGCCCAAGTAAAAGATGGTCGCGGCCGCGCCATCGGGATACAGCGCCACCACACCCATCAAGGCATAGCCAGCATGCGCAATGCTGGAATAGGCCAGGAATCGCTTAATGTTGGTCTGCCAGATGGCCAGCAGGTTCCCCACCGTCATGGTGCCCACCGACATGGCGGTCAGCATCGGCACCCACTCGTTGGCCGGCGTGACCATCCCGGCCGTCCCAGCGAGGAAAAAGCGCATCAGCAAGGCAAACCCGGCCGATTTGGACGCCACCGAAATAAAGGCCGTGATAGGCGTGGGCGCGCCGTGGTACACATCCGGCGTCCAAAAGTGGAACGGCACGGCCGCAATCTTGAACCCCAAACCAACCGTGATGAGCACGGCCGCCACCACCAACGGAGGCTCGGTGCCAACAAACCTCAGCATCTCCGCAATGTCATAGATGTTGGTGGTACCGGTAAAGCCATACAGCAGGCTGAGGCCGTACAACAGGATTGTGGAAGCAAAAGCACCAAAGAGAAAGTACTTGAGGCCGGCCTCGGTCGACTTGTCGTCCCGCTGCAAATAGCCCACCAGGATATAGGCCGCAATGCTGGTGGTCTCCATCGCCACGTAGATCATGATCAGATCGGTTGCGCTGGCCATCAAACTCATGCCCAGGGTGGAGACACACAAAATGGCGAAATACTCGCCCTCGCGCAGCTTCTCGACGTCCATCGAGAGGATGGCCGTGATGGCGGCCGCCACCAAAAAGATCGCCTGGAAAATCACAGCCGCCAGGTCGTGCCGCACCATCCCGCCAAAGGCTGGCTCCACTTCACCACCGGCCGGGTAGCCCAGGGTGAGCAACAGGACTAGGATGACAACCATGCCGCCGGCCGTCAGAAAGCCCAGATTCCGCTTCCGCCCCTTGGACCAGGCCAGGTCATAAACCATCACCAAGACGGCCAGCAGCGTCAACCCGATTTCGGGGATAATAGCAATCAAGTCGGCAGGTTGAATCTGAGTAATCAACTACACACCTCCTCCCAACGCACTGATCAGGGGAGTCACCGCGGACTCTATCAGCGGAGCCATGATTTGAGGATAAACACCCACGATGATAAGGATAGAAGCCAGGATGACCAGGGCGACTTTGTCCAGCGCCGTGATCGGCCGCATGTCATGCCACTTTTCCGGCTCGTATTCGCCAAAAAAGACCCTTTGCACAATGCGTAGCACGTAGGCAGCAGTGATGACAATGCCGGTGGCGGAAAGGATGGCAATGACCCGATAATACCAGGCTACCGTCTCGCCCGCTTTCCAGACCCCCATAAAGATGGGCAACTCGGCCGTAAAGCCCGAAAAGCCCGGCATGCCCATGCTCACCAGGCCGCCCACGATGAACGCCACCGCGACCCACGGCAATGGCTTGGCCATACCGCTCAACTCGGGAATCTGGCGGGTGTGCGCCCGGTCGTACACCATGCCGACGACGGCAAAAAAGAGCGCTGTCATCACGCCGTGGGAGAACATCTGCATGCCGCCACCGACAAAGCCAACGGCCGTCATGGTGGCAAATGCCATGCTCACCAACCCCATGTGGCTTACGCTGGAAAAGCCGATGACGTATTTAAAGTCCTTTTGGACAAAGGCAATCAACGAGCCATACACCACGTTGACGGTGGTCAGCAAAACCAGGAGGGGCAGCCAGTGTTGTGCGCCATTGGGCAGCAACTGGATGCCAATCCGCATCGCCGCATAGGCGCCCAGCTTCATCAGCACGCCCGCGTGGAACATGGAGACGGCCGTCGGCGCAGCCACGTGGCCATCCGGGGACCAACTGTGCAACGGCCAGATGCCGGCCAGCACCGCAAAGCCCAGAAAGACGGGCAGGAACCAAAGATATTCAAAATTGATCTCGCGGCCCAGGACAGTCACGTCCACATTCCACAACCCGGCCGCGGCCGCCTCGGACATCTCCACCAGGTTAAAGGTGTTCATGCCAGCCTTGAAGTAGATGGCCAACACACCGACCAGCGAAATGACGCTGCCGATCAACAGATACAGGGTCAGCTTCATCGCGGCGTATTCGCGGGTCACCTTCCAGCCCCAGATGACGATCAGCACGTACATTGGAAAGACGGCCAACTCGTAAAAGAAGAACATCTGGAAGAGATCGAGGCTGACAAAGACGCCAAACACACCAGTCGCCAGCAGCATCATAAAGGCAAAAAACTCGCGCGGCCGGTCGTCGATACCCCAGGAGATGAGCACGCCCGTGAAAGCAACCACGCCCGTCAAGGCAATCATCGCCAGGCTCAAGCCGTCGGCACCCATGTAGAACGAGATGCCCAGGCTCTCCACCCACGGAACTGGCCCGAACGTAAACTGGAGCTTATCCGCCCACGCGGTTGCCGCTTGAGCCACCTCCAGATCGTAGGAAAAGTAGGCGTAGATGGAAAGGACCATGGAGACAAAGGCCCCGGCCGCGGCCGTGACCCGCACCTCGGTCTTTTTCTCCTCGGGCATCAAAAACAGGATGACGGCGGTCAGCGCCGGCGCAAAGGTGATGATGGGTAATAGTGGAAAGTCCATGCACCTTACCTCTCGTTATCCAAACAACCTTGTGACGGTTGCATTAATCACTTCCAGTACCCACCGGGGCCAGAGGCCAATGCTCAACATCAGCGCCATCATGGGCAACACCACCAGCCGCTCGCGGATCGAGATCTCGGGAACCTCTTTCCACTCCGGATTGAGCGAGCCGTGCAAAACCAGCCGCAGCGCCTTGAGCAGATACGCTCCAGTCAGCAGCAAGCCAATCATCGCCAGCGCGGTAAAGCCAGCATACACTTGCCAGGAACCCCGCACCACCATAAATTCGCTCACAAACCCGTTCAGGCCCGGCAGGCCAACCGATGCCATGGCGCAGAAAATGAGAATGCCGCCGTACGCCGGCATCACGGCCCACAACCCCCCGTATTTGTTCAGGTCGCGTGTGTGGGTACGCTCGTAAATCACACCGACCAGGAAGAACAGCGCCGCGGCCGAAAGGCCGTGGTTAAACATTTGCAACACGGCTCCGTTCAGCGCAATGATCGCGCTCTCCGCAAACCTGGGGTCGGGCGAACCGCCGGCCCGCGCAGCAACCGCGATCCCCAGCACCACAAATCCCATGTGGTTCACCGAGGAGTAGGCGATCAGCCGCTTGAAATCGGTCTGGCCAAAGGAAGCATATGCGCCCAGCACCACCGAGATCATGCCAAACAAGGCGATAAACCAGGCTGCGTTGTGCGCGTGCTCGGGGAACAGAGGCAACACCAGCCGGATAAAGCCATACGCGCCCAGCTTGAGCAGCACACCGGCCAGGATCATCGACCCGGCCGTGGGGGCTTCAGTGTGCGCGTCCGGCAACCAAGTGTGGAAGGGCCAGATCGGCACCTTGATCGCAAAGGCGATCGTAAAGGCCCAAAAAGCCACCGCTTTGACCGTGTCCACCGGGATGTCCAGCACGCCCTGTGTCCATTGCGGCCAAATCGCGGTCAACTCGGGGATGCTAAAAGTGCCGGTGGAAAGCCCTATCACCTGGATAGAGAGCAACAGCCCCAGGCTCCCCGCCATCGTGTAGAGGATAAACTTGAGCGAAGCATACTTGCGGTTGGCACTCCCCCACTGGTTGATGAGAAAGTACATCGGCACCAGCCCCACTTCCCAAAAGAGGAAAAATAGGATCAGGTCCAGCGACATGAACACGCCCAGCATCCCCATTTCCAGCATCATAAAGAGCGCCATGAACATGCGCACACGATCCTCGATTTTGAAGGATGCTAGAATCGCCAGCGGGGTCAGGACGGTGGTCAGCAAAATCATGGTGACACTGATCCCATCTACGCCCAGGTAAAAGCTGGCATTGATTGGGGCGTACCAGACGGCCTGCTTTTCAAACTGATACCCCGGCCGGCTGATGTCGTACTGGAGCCAGAGCACCAGCGAGAGCGCCAGCGGGATCAGGCTGAGCAGCAGGGCAGCCCAACGGATGAGCTTTTTTTCGTCGCCGGGCACCAGCATCACAATCGCCATGCCCACCAGCGGCGAGAAGAGAATGAGTGTTAAGAGGTTATCGAGAATAAAGTCCATCTAGCACTCCCTCACACTAACGGCTGAGGACGGTGATTAGCAGAGCGGCAAAGGCCCAGGCAATCACCAGCGACAACCACATGTATTCCTGAACCTTGCCAGACTGGATGGTGCGGAATTCGCGCGCCAGCCACAGGAACCCATCCTTGAGCTTGTCCACCCCACCATTGATGACGTGCACGTCAAAGAGGCGGAACCAATGGGCCACCTTCTCGGTGGTCCGGCCGATCCCGTGCAGAATCCCGTCAATGATCTTGCGGTCAATCCGCTCGTAGACCACCTTCTCGGCCAGCCACTTGGTCGGCTCTACAAAGGCCGCCTGGTAGAACTCGTCAAAGTAGTATTTGTTCTGCAGCACCGTGTACAGCTTGCCCAGGGGCTTGACCAGCGGGTCGGGCGCCCCGGCCGGCAACGGATTTTGGCCATACACCAGGTAGCCGCCACCCAGGCCAATGAACACCGCGACCACCGAGGTCAGCAATGGGATAATGTTGAACGGCACCGCCTCGTGCTCGTGGATCAACGAAGCGCCGACAAAGTGGTGGAAGAGGTTGCTCTCGCCCAGATGCAGCCCCAGGAAATCGTCCGGGATGCCGATAAAGCCGGCCGTCAACGCAAAGACCGCCAGTATGACCAGCGGCAGCACCATCGTCCAGACGCTTTCGTGGGCGTGCTCCGCCAGCCTGGTGCGCGGCTTGCCCAGGAAGGTGAGTGTAATCTGGCGCATGGTGTAAAACGCAGTCAGCGCGGCCGAGAGCGCCAGCACGACAAATACCCAGCCGCCCAGCGCCGCCAGCGTCCCCTCGCCGTGGGTCATGGCGTAGAACGACTCGGCCAGGATTTCATCCTTGGACCAAAAGCCGGCCGTGATCAACGGCAAGCCGGAGAGCGCCATCCCGCCGATCAGGAAGGTCCAAAAGGTCCACGGCATCTTGTGCCGCAGGCCGCCCATGTTGATCATGTCCTGCGGGTCGGTGTGATGGTCGTGGACGTGGTGTGCCCCGTGCTCCATCCCGTGGATCACCGAGCCGGAGCCCAGGAACAGCAGCGCCTTGAAGAACGCGTGGGTGACCAGGTGGAAGGCGGCCGCAATGTACGCGCCCACCCCCAGCGCCGCGATCATGTAGCCAAGCTGGGCGATGGTCGAATAGGCCAGCACCCGTTTGATGTCATTCTGGGCGACGGCGATGGTGGAGGCAAACAGCGCCGTGAACGCGCCGATCAACCCCATCGCCACCATGGGCGCGGTGGGCGGCCCCCCGTGGTGCCAGCCCGCGCTGAGCAGCGGGAACATGCGCACCACCATATAGACCCCGGCCGAGACCATCGCGGCCGCGTGAATCATCGCGCTGACCGGCGTGGGACCTTCCATCGCGTCCGGCAACCAGACGTGCAGCGGGAACTGGGCGCTCTTGCCCACCGTGCCGGCAAAGAGCAGCAGCCCGATCAACCCGGCCACCGAAATACTCAGGCCGGGCACAGCCGTTGCTGCCAGCATCTCCAGCGTGTGCTCGTCGCGCAAGATCGCTTCAAAACTCAACGTGCCGGTCTGGCTGTACAGGTAGGCGATGCCCAGCAACATGATCACGTCGCCGATGCGGGTGGTGATAAACGCCTTGACAGCCGCCTGCTTGGGTGTCACTTTCTTGGGGTCGGGATAACTCTTGTCGTACCAGAAGCCGATCAGCAGGTATGAACAGAGCCCCATCACCTCCCAGCCCACAAAGAGCAGCAGCAAGTTATCCGCCACTACCAGCGTAAACATTCCGGCCGCGAACAGGCTGAGGAAGGCAAAAAAGCGGGAGTAACGGGCGTCTACGTGCTCGGTCCCGTACCCCATATAGCCAATACTGTAGAAGATGATGCAGAAAATGGCCAGCGGCACAAAAAAGAGCATGGCTACAGTCAGCGGGTCCACCATTGTGCCCATCTTGAACCAGTGGCTCAACCCATCAATGGGCAACCAGCCGGTGGAGGTGGCATAGGGGTGATGCGCCAGGTCATGCCCGCCGTCCTGCAGGCCATTGACCAGCAGGATCACGCCAAATGCCAGGCAGGTAACTGCCGCCAGCACTGCAATCGTGTGGCTCAGCCAACGCACCCGGTTGGTGAACAGCACAATCAGGAAGAACGCCACCAGCGGGAGGATGGGCATGAGGACTGGTAAGAGATTTAAGAATTCATGATCCATAGACAAACCCTCATCAGATAGAGATAGAGACGGGAGATAGAGAACGCGTTGCTGGCTCCATCTCCCATCGCTACCTGATTACCACTGGAGCAGGTCCATATCCTCGACGATAATGTGCTTGCGGCGGCGATAGATGGAAAGAATCAGCGCCAGCCCCACGGCCGCCTCGGCCGCGGCCACCACAAAGACAAAGACCGCGAACGCCAGCCCGACCGGCCGGTTCGGCGTTTGGAAGCGCCACAGCGCCACCAGGTTGATATTAACCGCGTTCAGCATCAACTCGATGCTCATCAGAACGGCGATGGCATTCCGCCGGGCCATCACGCCAAAAATGCCGATGCAAAAGAGCGCGGCCGAGACAATCAGATAAAGAGAAATCGGAACCATAGGCTATTCCTCACCCACTTTTTCGTCATGCTTGCGGTGGGCAATCACAATGGCTCCCACCATGGCGCCCAACAAGAGCACCGAAGCAATCTCAAATGGCAGCGCGTACTGCCCTGGGTCCAGCAACGCAACCCCCAACATCCTGGTCGCATCGCTCGCCAGCGCAGGGACATTGACCGGCCCCAACTCAACCCCCCACAGCGGATTGATGACCCCAAAAAGAAGCACGGCAAAACCCGCCACGGCGGTTACCAGCGCCAATACCCATTGAGCGTTCAAGCCAAGATCGGCCGTATCGGTGACACGACGGGTCAGCATGATGGTGAAAATGATCAGGACGGCGATGGCGCCAATGTACACCAGAATCTGCACGGCCGCCAAAAAGCCCGCCTCCAGTAAAACGTACAACCCGGCCACACCAAACAGGGACAGAATCAGCGCCCCGGCCGCGTGAACAACGTTGCGCTGGGTGACCACCATCAGGCCTCCCCCTAACGTCATCAGGCCAAAGAGAGCAAATACAGCATAGACCGCGATATTCATTGGCTTACCCCTGCACTCCGGTGGCTACCGGCTCAAACCCGCGCATCGCCTCGTACCTCTTCCGCTCTTGGCGGGCAACAGCGCCCAAGGCCAAAAACGTACCCACGGCCATCAGTAGGTTGACGCCAAAGAGGATGGTGCCGCGAGTCAGCGCCGCCATATCCGAGCCAACCAACTTGGCCGCCAAGCTCATCACCACCAGGTTCACCAGCGATAGCGGGACCAGGAACTTCCAGTTAAAGTTGAGTAGGTGGTCAATCCGTATGCGCGGCATGGTCGTGCGGATCCAGATGTGGATAAAGTAGAGGATAAACATCTTGGCAAAGAAGTAGATCGCGCCCAGCACCGGAACTTGGTCCACAAATGGGCCGCGCCAGCCACCCAGGAACAGCGCGGCCGTCACCGCGCAAAAAGTAAAGGCGTGAATCCATTCGCCCAGGAAGAACATGGCAAATTTCATCCCGCTGTACTCGATGTTAAAGCCCGCCACAATCTCCGAGTCGGCTTCCAGCAGATCAAACGGCGAGCGCCCCACCTCGGCCGTACTGCTGATAAAAAAGATCAGCATCGAAACCGGGGCCAGAATGATGTACCAGCCGGCGCTCTGCGCCTCCACGATGCCGTTCATCTGCATCGTGCCAGCCAGCAACACCGGCACCAGCAGCGCCAGCACCATCGGCACCTCGTAGCTGACCAGCTGGGCCACCACGCGGAACGCTGCCACCAAAGCGTACTTGTTGTTGGAGGACCAACCGGCAAACAGAATCGCCAGCGTGCCAAAGGAGCTGACCGCCACAAAATAGATGGCTCCAATATCCAGATCGACCCCAATCGCATTGCTGGCAATCGGCATCACCGCCCAGATCAAAATAACCGACATCACCGACAGCATGGGGGCAATGTGGTACATGACCTTATCGACATGATAGGGGGTGATGATCTCTTTGGTGAGCAATTTGATGACGTCGGGAATTGTCTGGAAAAAGCCAAACGGTCCCACTCGGTTCGGCCCCAGGCGATCCTGGAACCGGCCGATGACCTTGCGCTCCCCCATGATGGTAAAGACCACGATGACCACAGGGACGGCGGTCAGAATGATGGCGCCGACCAGGCTGTTCACAAACGTGATCCAGCCGGGTTCCAGGCCCAACTTGACCAGCCAGTCGTTCCACAAGCGGGCAATACTGCCTAGAAGATCAGCGAGACTGAAATTTTCCATGCAAAACTACTCCCAGGGATAAAAAAGGGCGCAAGCCTTAGACGTGCGCCCTACTAGGACCACTCAAGAGCATCCTTTTTCCAAGCGTATACGAGGGCGGCCGCCAGAATCAAAACAAAGATTACCATTTCAACGACGGCAAAAAGCGTCAGGGCATTAAACGCTGCCGCGATGGGGAACAGCAACACCATCTCGATATCAAAAACGACAAAGACGAGGGCAAAGAGATAGTACTGAACCTTGAACTGGACCCAGGTCGGCCCATAGGTTTCCATACCGCACTCGTACACGTCGTTTTTGATTTTATTCGGCTTTCTGGGGCCCAAAATGGAGCCGGACACAATGGCCAGCACAGGGAGAGCTAATGAAACGAGGAAGAGCAACCCGATTAACGCATAAGTTTCCAACACAGTGAGCGACCCTCCTTGCACGGTGTCTGCAACACGACGGTCGGCATTTTACCACAAGTTCAAAAATATACAAATAAACTTTCTTCCCAGCTACGTCCGACATTTGTCATCTTTCCACGCCCCCCATACGCAGCCGGCGCAGCGAGCGCAACATAGTCAGGTATAGCGGCACGACAAATGCATACACCCAATACCACGGCCGGGAGATGATCCGATCCCATGCGCCAATGTGGCGCACCACCCGGCCGCCAAACCCCGACTTGAACCGCCAGACCCCCCACATGGGGTCGCTTTCCACAAACTCATTGGGCGCTCCCCACATATCGTACACCATTGCACCACGGGACTTGGCCCAGCGGACCGCTTCCCATTGCAGCAGGTGGTTGGGCATGGTCTCCCGGTACGCGTTACGCGACGCGCCGTACATGTACCAGACGCGTTGACCGAAGCAAAAAAGGATCACTGCCGCCACCGCCTCGCCTTCATACTCCGCAATCAGCGGGCAGGCCAGCCCGGCATCCACAAATGCGCCCCACGCATCGTGGTAGTAGGCCAGCGGCCGGATGAGGAAACTGTCGCGCTCGGCCGTTTCGGCGTACATCTCAAACAGCACGTCCATGTCCGCCTTGCTGCCGGTCCGCACGGTAACCCCCTTGCGGCCGGCCAGTCGGATGTTGTAGCGGGTCTTTTGTTTCATCGCCCCCAGCAGCAACTCCTCGTCCTGCGTCAGATCCAGTTGCACCGTGTTGCGAAACTGAATCTGGTCATGGGCAAACCGCCACCCCAACGCCGTCAGATCGGCCGCCAGTTCCTCACCCAGCGGGTCCGGTTGCGCATCCTCCATGCCTGGAACACCGGTCCCCAGCACCACATCTGGGTCGATCTTGATAAAGACCGCCCGCCGCCGCCGTGCGTGCCGGGTCATCGCGTGCAACACTGCCAATCGGAGCGGCCGGTCCGCATAGTCCAGCGCCGGTCCTTTGGGGACATACAGGATTGAAACCGGCAACGGCCGTGCGCGCCGGGACAGCACCTGCGCGGCCGCCACCAGCTTGTCCCCCTGCTTGAACGCCAGTCGCTCGGCATGCCAGCCGTAGCGCCCTTTGAACTCGCCCCACTCCCAGCTTTGTAGCACATGATGACCGGGCAACATCCAAAGCATCCCGTTCCAGGTTTCGCGGTCGGGGATGGTGTAACAGGTAAGCAGGGGCAACTGCCGTGGGATTCGATTTCTACCCATCATCCCGCCCCAGTACGCGATAGAGCTGGTAGAGCGGCCGGATCAGCGGTCGGTCATGCGCGCCCGCCCAACGCACCAGCCGGCCGCCAAACCCCCGCTTGAACCGGTACACCCCCCAGAGCCCTTCGGACCGCTCGGTGAAATTAGCTTCCAGTGTCTCCTCATCCTCATCCGGAACGCCCCATAGATCATAGAGCGCACATCCCCGGGACCGGGCCCAGCGAATCGCCTCCCACTGTAGCAGATACGCCGGCATCCGCTGCCGCTCGTCATCGCTGGAAGCGCCGTAAAAGTACCACGCGGTTTGCGCCAGGCAAAAGAGCATCAACCCGGCCAGCGGCCGCCCCTCGTACTCCGCCAGCAGCAGCCCCAACTCGCCACGCGGGGCAAACAGGTCATAGACCGCCTGATAGTAGGCCGAGCTGTGGACTCCAAATTCGTTGCGCTCACCGGTGGTCGCCATCAGCCGATCAAACGCCGGCAGATCATCCCGGCCGCCCTCCCGCACCGTCACCCCCTTGCGGCCGGCCAGTCGGATGTTGTAGCGGGTCTTGGGCTTCATCTGGCCCAGGATCGCCTCCTCGTCGGGGCGGATGTCCAGCAGCAGCGTGCGACGGGGCTGCACCGGCCGGCCGCGAACCACAAACCCGGCCGCCTGCAATAACCCTTTCACCCCGGCCGCTTCATCCTGCTCCAGATGAGGCTCGATGCGGACAAAGAGGGCCCGGCGGCGGCGCGCGGCGGCCGTCACCCGGCGCAGCACCTCCCGGACCTGGTTGCCATCATCCCAGTCAACCAGTGGGCCTTTGGGGAGATAGGCAACGCGCGCCAGCGGCAACCGCTGCGAAGGGAACGGCCGATAGAGCACCTGCGCCCCGGCCACCAATCGGCCGTCTTCCTGCAACAAAACCCGCTCCGCCTCCCAGCCAAAGCGGGCCTTGAGCGCCCCCCAATTGCGGGTCTGCAGCAGGTGACCACGCGGGTGGCGCGCGACCAAATCGTCCCAGGCCTGCTCCAGCAAGGCTACCGGCCCCCCACCGCCTCGCCGCGCCGGTCGCGCCGGCCGAAGACGATCGACAGAAACTGCCCGGCCGTCACCTCCCGCACATAGTCCAGGTTTTCCGCCAGCACGCGCGCCGGCCGATCCAGCAACATCTCCGTGGCATTGTCGCGGGCCAGCAGGTCCAGTTCCAGCAAATCCAATAGGGCAGGCGTCACCGGAGGCTCGGGTAGGAAACGGCTCATCAGCACCACCGCCGGCCGGAGAAAATTGGCGGGGACGTGCAGCTTGAGCCGCTTCATCCCGGCCGTCTCCAGCAGTTGGTCGTAAATCTGATCCAGTGTCAGCACTTCCGGCCCGCCGATTTGATAGCGCTTGCCAATCGTCTCGGGCTTGTCCAGTGCATTGACGGCCGCGGACGCAACATCCCGCGCAGAGATAGGCTCAAAGCGTGCCTGGCCGTCCCCCGGCACCACCACCACCGGCACCACCCGCGCCAGCCCGGTGAGCATGGTGGTAAAGGCATCACCGGGAGCGTAGACGACGGCCGCCTCCAGCACCGTGGCTGGGATGTCCGCGCTCAACACGGCCTCGGCCGCCAGCCCCTGTGTGCGGGAGAGCGGGCTGGTGCGTCGAGAATCCGCCCCGATGCCAATAACGTAGACCAGCCGCCGGACCCCGGTCGCGCCGGCCGCGCCCAGCAAATTCACCGTCCCGCGGTAATTCACCATCTCCATCGTCGCGCTACCACGGTCCCGGTTGATCGCCGCCAGGTGGATCACCGCATCCACGCCCGCCAGGGCCTCGTTCAGCGACGCGGGATCCGTCACATCGCCCAAAACCGGCTCCGCGCCTGATGCCCGAATTTTGGCCGCCTGCTCCTCGCGGCGCACCAGCCCCAACACCCGGCCGGCCCGGCCGCGCAACGCGTCCAAAACATAGCCACCCACAAAGCCGGCTGCGCCGGTTACCAACACGGTTCTGTCGTTCATGCCTCTCTCCACTCCCCTACCCAACTTGTTCAGTTGCCCAGCCGCTTGCGGCAGCCCATCAACTCGTACACTTGCACTGGGGCAATCCGGCCCTTGACCTCCAGCAACTCCAGCGGGGCGGCCTCCACCCACTCCTGCGTCTCCAGGTATGTCGCCTGGCTGATCAGAATCTGGCCCGGCCCGGCGGCCTCCTGTAGCCGCTTGGCCAGGTTCACAGCGTCACCAATGGCAGAAAAATCCAGTCGGTCCGGGCTGCCAATGTTGCCCAGCACCGCTTCGCCGGTGTGGATGCCAATTCCCACCTGCAACTGTTGCCCGGCCGGAAGCACCTCGCGCAGCGCGATCAGGTCGTATTTGATCGCTAGCGCTGCCCGCACTGCGCGCAGCGCGTGATCTTGCTGCGGGAGAAACGGCGTGTTGAACAACGCCATCACCGCATCCCCCATGAATTTGTCAATGATCCCTGCGTGCAGCAGGATGGCGTCGGCTGCCACCGTAAAATAGCGGTTGATGGCATCCACTACCATTTCCGGTTCTTGCCGTGCGCTGTAATCGCTAAATCCGCGCACGTCCCCAAACAGGATCGAGATGGTCTGACGGGCTCCGCCCAACTGCAACTGCTCCACGGCCGGCAAGCTATCCACCAGTGCAGGCGGCAAATAGCGCCGGACGTGTGCAATGGTCTTCTCGCGCTGACGGCGCTCGGTCAGGTCGTCAATCACCATCGCCACCCCCAGCGTATCGTTCTGCGCGTCCTTCAGCGGTGAAAGCTGAAGGTTGAGATTGACCATACCGCGGCCGGGCAATTCGGTCTGCACCTCACGGACCTGCGCAGCATCCCGCTGCTTCACAAGCTGCACCAATGCACCCAGTATCCGTTGCAGGCCAGGCAGCGAATGGGCCACCGGCCGGCCTTCCACCTGCCCGGCCGACAGCCCCAAGATGGCCTCGGCCGCGCGGTTGATGAGCGTGATCTTGTCATGCACGTCGGTGGTAATCACCCCGCTCACAATAGAGGCAAAAACGTTGTCCATCAAGTTCTTCATCGCCGTGATGGCCTCCAACTGGGCGGACACCTGCTCAAACAAACGCGCGTTCTGGATGGCGACGGCCGCCTGGTTGGCAAAAGCCGCCAGCAAATCGCGGTCCCGATCGTCAAACAGCGCAGTCACGGCCCGATTATCGGCATAGATGACCCCAATCAGATCATCCTTCACCTTGAGCGGCACACAGAGGATAGAGCGTAGATTGTAGCTCACCACGCTCTCGTGGGTTCTAAAGCGAGGGTCAGCCTGGGCATTCGTGGTCACAATCGGGCTGGCTTCCCGCGCCACCCGGTTGACAATGCTGCGGCTAATATCAAACGACGATTGGTGGATCGTCTCGCGGTCCATGTTGCGCGCCACGCGAAACCCCAACGTTCCGGTCGCCGGGTCCAGCAACATCAAAAAGCCCCGCTCCGCGCCGGTCAGCTCAATGATGGTGTCCATCACCATGTTCAGCACCCTGGTCAGGTCCAGGCTAGAGTTGATGGCGTGGCTGACCTGCTGGGTGGCCTGTAACTGGTGCTGTTCCTCGCGCAGAGCGCGCAGAGCGCGCTCCATCTGGACCAGCCCCTGTTGCGCGGTGCGGATATCGGCCTGCACCTCATCCAGGTTGAGCCGCAGACGCGAGAGTACCGGCCGGCCGCCAGCGGCCGGTTGCCCCAGCGTCGCCGCCAGGCGGGCGACGACCTGCTGAACCTGTTTCAAAGTCTGTTCCGTGCTGGGCACGGGATGTGGGCTGGGTTCCGTTGCGGTCAAGACAAACTCCTGCATCGTACCGGCTGGCCTCACGCTGGAGTCCGGCGCGGCCGAGCCGATTATAACCGATGCACAAACCGGGAGCAATCCTAAGCAGAAGCTGGCTAGTAGGGGATCCTGGCGGCCGGGGTCGGGGTCGCGGTAGCGGTTGGTGTCTCGGTCGCGGTAGCGGTTGGCGTCTCGGTCGCGGTAGCGGTCGGGGTTGCGGTTGCGGTAGCAGTTGGGGTAGCCGTGGGAGTAGCGGTAGCGGTTGGCGTGTCGGTGGGACCGGGGGGCGACGTAGCGGTAGGAGTATGGGTCGCGGTAGCGGTCGGGGTCGCGGTCGGCGCTCCCGGAGTAGGAGTAGGAGTGGCGGTTGGCGTCGCGGTCGGGGTAGCCGTAGCGGGCGGCACAGTCGGTGGCGCCTGGGTTGGCGGGGGCAATGGGGTTGGCGTCGCGGTAGCGGTAGCAGTGGGGGTAGCGGTCGGAGGCAAGGGAGGTAGATAGATGGTAGAGCCAGCATACAGATAGGTAGAAACCCGGCAGTTGGCCTGCAACACGTCGTACACCGTCACCCCCCGCGCACGGGCTAGCGAGAACATGGTTTCATCACGCTGCACCGCGTACGGAACCCAACCCCGCGGCGGCCCGCTACACACACGCTGCTGCGGCGTGGGCTGGGGCACGGCCGGCAAGAAGAGCCAATCACCGGGCTGCACCGCCCCGGCGGACAAACAATTAGCCAGCATGATCTCCCCAACTGTGACCCCATTGCGCATGGAAATAGTAAACAGCGACTCTCCCGGCCGGACCTCGCGCAACGACCAGCCGGCCGGGGGGATGCAGCGCCAGATCAGCCCGGAGGTCGTCCCGGCCGGGGCCATCCCGCTCACCCCCGACTTTGCAGTAGGAGATAGGCTGGGAAATGGCAGCGCGGTCGGCATCTCGGCCGAGGGTGGCAGAGTGACGATGATCTGCGCCGCCAGCGCCGTGGGAGCGGGCAGCGTGGCAGTTGGGCCGGCCGTGATGACGCCGGGCTGGTCCAACCCCGTTAGCAGCACGCCGCCCAGCACGGTCAACACAACCATCAGCACCAGCACCCCGCCAGAAGATTGGCTGGCCTGCAACGCGCGCGGCCGGTCGCTCATCCGTCCGCCATCCTGCGCTGTGTCAGCCATCGTCCGCTGTTCCTCCCCAGGCCTGCAGCCTACCCTTCACCGGCCGCTTCTGTCACCGGCAGCACCAGGCTAAAGGTGCTACCCACGTTTAACTCGCTCTCTACCCAAATCCGGCCGCCGTGCGCCTGCACCAGGTCATTGACCATCGGCAAGCCCATATCGGCGTCGCCCAATCCGGCAATTTGATCGTGCTGAGTGCGATAATGCCGGTCAAAGACATGTGACTGGTCCGCCAAGGGTATCCCAGTGCCAGAGTCAGTTACCGACACGAATAGGTAGCCTTTGGCCCGGCCGTTCAAATCCAACGCCTCCAGCTCGCCTGGCTGATAGCGGGCCTCCACCCCTACCTTGCCGTTGGCCGGTGTAACGTACAATGCGTTGGAGAAAAGGTGATAGATAATCTGGTCCAGTCCACTGCGGTCCACATCCATCATGGGCAGCGTGCCGTCCACCTCAACCTGGAAATCCAACCCCTTTTCCGCAATCTGGACGTCAAATTCCTTCACGACGCTCTGAATAGCCTGGGCCACATCGACTGGCTCCAGGGTTAGCTGGAGAGGTTCCCCATTGGTAGCCGCTGTCTTGACCAGGTCATCCAGCAAAGCCAGGGCTCGTTCCACGCTAGCCTTGACCCGCTGCAAAAACAGGCGCTGCAACTCGCCCACGCTGCCCATGGATTCACCCAGTAGGAGGTCGGTGTAGCCGGCCGCCGAGGCGATGGGTTGCCGCAGGTCTTGAGCCAACTGCCCGATCTGTTCTCGCTTGCGCTCGTAGCCGGCCGGCTGTGTTGCCAGTCCTTCATCTGCTGTCCCGGCTGCGCCCCGTTCCTTCTCCCACGCCAGCGCGACCGTAGCCCGGTCAAGTTGCTGCTGCAATTTCTCAATTGCTGCCTGCTGAACCTGGTTCATCTCGGCCAAAGCGCCCACCTCGGCCGAATGACCGGCCTGCTCCTCCAGCAGAACTGCCAGGTCCTGAGCACGCCTCTGAGACCGGGCAGCATCCTGTCGCGCCGCCTCGAGTTGCTGCGCCAAATCCTGCCCTATCCGTCTGGCTTCTGCCAGATCACTCTGCGCCTGATCCAGTCGCTCCTGGGCGCCGGTGTCCACCGCTGCCAACTGCTGGCCAAGTTGCGCAATGCGGGCTTGCATCTGCCGCTGGGTTCGCGCCTGGGCCAACGCATTACCCAGTTGGGAAGCCAGCAATGTATGCATGGACCGGTTGACGGCCGGCCAGCTTTCAACGCCAGCATCGGCCGGGCTGGTGTACCCAACCAGCAACACGCCAAAAAGATTGTTTTCCTTGGCAACCGGCTGAAGGTAGAGCGCCGACTTTAATCGCATCGACAGGCTGAGGTCTGGAGCCAGTTGGAGCATCAGCGACAGGCGCGACGCGTCATCAGCCCCTCCCGGCCGGAGTAACGCGCTTTGCTTTTGATTGATTGCCTGACGCAACGCAGGCGCTTCGTCCATACTCACCACCCTGCGCTTGCGGAGGGACACTGGTCGCCCGTCCCGGAAAAGCGAGACCAGCTCCAACTCTACGTTTTCCGACCCTGCCAGCAAAGCCAGCCCCACCAGGTCCGCGCTGGCCAGGGTTGCCGCAGCCGTCGTCGCCGCGGCCGCAATCGCTGCTTCATCTTGAGCTGCCGAGAGCGCACCAACCTGCCGGATTTGTTCCACTTCCAGCGCCGGCGGACGGCCGGGACCGAGGACCATAACCTGATCCGGCAGGGCGTCCAGCACGTTGCGATAGACACTCATGACCAGCAGTGGGTAGGCTGCCAGTTGGCCCAACCGCACCCAGCCGGCCACCGTGGCATCCGGGGCAGCCCAACCAAAATTCACCAGATGGGCGGCAAGCAAAAGCGCAAACAGCCCCAGATTCAAGCACCAATCCTCTCGCCGGGTCAAGAGCGTGTACCCCCCGGCCGTAGCCAGCAGAATCAGTTGAATGATCTCCCACGTCGTTTCCTGGGAGGTACCGTAAAAAGCTGGGGGCGCTTCAGCAGTCATCACTTCCGTGTACCAGCCAACGGCATAAAAGAGGTAGAGCGCTATCAGCAAAACAACAACCGCGCTGGATAGCAAGCCTCCCCACTGCGGCCGGTGGTCAAAAAGGGGGAGCAACGCCCAGATGAGCAACCAGGTTCCCAGAGCATCCACTGCCCGTTCCAGCGGCGGGACGATGGCCGCTGGTTCGGTGATGATTCCCCGCATTTCGAGCAGCGCAACACCCATTAACGCCAAACGGCTCACCAGCATGCCGGCCGCCGCCCACGCAATGCGGCGCGCCCCCGGTCGCTGGCGGTACCGCAACGCCATTGCCAGCGTTACTTCAATGGCAAACAACACTATCATGTGATAGATGTAGCTGCCGGGTGCTTGACTCAGCAACTCGATTGCCTGGCTAAAAAGTGACATCCTGACCCATCCCGTTGCAACAAGTATACCACGGACCCACCTGCCCAGGCGGCCGGAGATTGAATGCATCCCTGGCCACCTGAGTGGCCACCACGATTCTATCCAGGATACAGCTCATCCAACAACTCGGGCGCATAACGGGAGACCAGCTCCCAATCAATTCGGCCTGTGCGGCAGATACGGCCGTACAACTCCCCGCTGCGCCGCATCCGGCGTTCTTGCGTCTCGGGGATCATCTCGATCAGGCCAAAGCGCTCCTCCCAGCCGCGGTCCCACTCGAAATTATCAACCAGGCTCCAATGATAGTATCCCATCACCGGAAAGCCCAGTTGGATGGCGGCCCACACTTGCCGCAGGTGGCTCAGCAAAAAGCGCGGCCGCTGGTCATCGTCGGCGTCGGGCAGCCCGTTTTCCGTGATATAGATGGGGCGCTGGTAGCCGGCCGCCAGTTTGATGGCCTGGAATAGTCCTTGCGGGTAAACCTCGCCATAGTGATTATCCGACATCTCGCCGTCTGGCGCGAAACCCCGCCGGCCGAAAAGTTGCCTTGCGTGCCACAAACTAAAGTTAACCAACTCACGTGTGTAATAATCCAGGCCGTAAAAGTCCAGCATCCCTGCCAGGTTGGAAACCACGCCCCGGCCGAACGGCCAGGTCAGCCGGCCGGTCATCAGAGCCTGGTCGAACTGCAGGTTGAACACGCGGTGCAAGTTCCCGGCCGCCCAGCGGTCCAGTGATAGTTTGGGGTTGGCCGGCTGAAAGATGCGCAGGTGGCGGGCAATGCCCACCTGTGCCTGGGGGTACAACTCGTGGATGACATGATAAGCGGCCGCGTGCCCCTTGAGCAAATTAACCACCACCCGCGCTATTTGGGCTAGACTGCCCTTACCTGGCGGGAATTTCCCCTCCACATACGCCATCACCACATACACCATCGGCTCATTGATGGTGACCCACCGTGGCACCAGGTCCCCCAAGGCCTGCACCACCTTGCGCACGTAGCGAGCAAAATAGTCCCCCACAGCGTCGTGTTCCCAAGTACCCATCTCCGCCAGCCAGAGGGGATTGGTAAAATGATGGAGTGTTACCATCGGTTCGATTTCCCGCTGGTGCAACGCCTGAAGCATGGTCCGGTAGCGATCCAGCGCATGGGGGTCAAAGTAACCCGGCCGGGGCTCCACTCGGCTCCATTCAATTGAGAGACGGTGGGCATTGGTCCCCATGACGGCCGCACTATCGAAATCAGCCTCTGCGTTCTGCCACCAGTTGCAGGCCAGGCCAGAGGTGGCACCATGCAGGATACGGCCGGGCTGCTGTTCCCAGGCCCACCAATCGTTGTTGCTATTGTTGCCCTCCACCTGATGGCTGCTGGTCGCTGTGCCCCATCGGAAATCCGGTGGAAAGTAAAAAGCCGCCTTGGGCATGGCTATCTCCCAATATGAGGTTGGCAGACGAGGCCGCGTCAGACCAATGGCACGGTGCCATTACCCGGCGTCTGTTGCGGCCGTCCGCAGCTTCAATGTACCACAATCGGGAAGAAGGAGCAACCTCAACGGCTAATACGTAATCTCCCGCCCCATCATCAACAACGCCTGCGAGATGGTCCGGCCGGCCAGCTCGAGTTTCTCCGCGCGCACCAGCTCCAGCGTATCGGCCGGGGTACCTGCCAGCTCATGGAATCCATCCCACCAGATGCTCACGTTGGGAGCCTCATCAGCATCGGGTAGAAAAAAGCCACCCCGCTCGCCCAGCCAAACTGCACGGTAATCCAGCGGCAGGTCCTGGCGCTCCAACCCCGCGCCAGCCAGTCGCGCTGCCTGAGCAAAGATCTCCACCAGGTGCAGGCTACCGCCTGTACTGACCATCAACCCGTCGCCCCAGCCGCCGCCCAGGCCGCGCAGGTTAAGGATGGCTTCCAGGTTATACGCGTTGCTAAAGCCTGGCTTGGCGGTCAGGAACTCAACTGCCTCCGGCTCTCGGCGGGGGCTCTTGCCGTATTCCAGCCCTTCGTTGGCATAGGCGACAAACATAAAGGTCCGCTTCGGCTGATAACCGGTCGCCTGCCAGGAGCGCAACAGCTCCAGCATTACGCCCACCCCACTGGCGTTATCCACCACGGCCGGATGGACCTGGCCGTCGAAATCCACACCCGGGCCGTCGTACTGAGTAGTGACCATGATCATCTGGGCATCCAAACCCTGCCCCCCCGCAGCGCCGATCTCCACCCCTGGCAGGTAGCCCATCACGTTCACCGTTTCCACCTTGTCCGGCACCTCCCCAACGATGGAGGCCGACGCCAGCCGGCCGGTGCGCACAAACGTCACCTCATTGATGCCCAGGCCCCGCTCCTCCCTTTCCAGCGCGGTTAACGAAAGCCCGGCCTGGGCGAGTATCTCCTCGGCGACTTCTCGTGTGATGTAGAGGATGGGAGCCAGCGGCAACGCCAGATCACCCCCACCCACCCGCACGCCCCAGGAACCGGTACCTCGCCAGCCGGTGTAGGCAGAGGCGGTAAAAAAGCGCCCCATCTGCTGCGGGTCATCGGTGACCACCAGCGCCGCCTGGAAAGGGTAGTCATCCCAGATGTCCAGTTGGCCGTCTGAGAGCAGCAGCGCCACCTGAGAGCCGTCCACCGCGGCCAATACATTCTCCGGCGGCGGGGGCGGCCGGTAACCACCCAAATTGTAACGGCTCTCCAACTCGCCGGCCAGCACCACCAGAATCTCGCCGCTGCCCGCTCCCGCATTCAACTCGAGCACTGGAGCCGCCACAAATTCCTCGCCGTAGCTATAGGCCCGGCCGTCCACTTCCAGCGTCGGTGTCTCGGTGATGCGGAAATACTCACGCCGCACGGTCTGGAAATAGCTGTTGCGACTGCCGGCCGGCTGCAACCCAAGCGCCTCGAATTGCTCCGCGACCCAGTCGGCTGCCGCCCGGTGGCCGGCCGTGCCCAACTGGCGGTACTCAAATTGCGGGTCGGCCAGCGCGGCCGTGTAGGCCAGCGCCGACTCGCCATCAAAAGCCTCTGCCTGCTGCCGGTAGAACGCCATCGCGCCGGTATTGGTGCGCATCCAGATTAGCACCAGCGCCAGCAAGACGGCCGCCCCCACCGTCCAGCGGTTCACCAGCCGGTTCAGCCCAATGCCCACCTCCTGCACCAAACGCCGCACTCCTTCGCCAAACAGGTTAAAGCCCACAATAGCCACAAAAAAGGCCAGCGCCGGATAGATGGCCGTCCACGGGTAACTGCGGGCGTAGGTGCGCAGGTTGGCCAACAGCGCGCCCCACTCGGGAACATCCGAGTAGTGGAACGGAGCGGCGGCCGCAATGGAAAGCTCCGTGTATGCCCCGCCGCCAATGAACACGCTGAGAAAACCCAACTCGCCCAGCATCATCAACACGGCGCCCATTTCCAACGCTGCCATCGCAATCAGCGCCGGGAGCAGGTTGGGCAACGCATGGCGCAGGATGATACCGCCAATGCGCGAGCCGGTGGCAACGGCGCTCTCGATGTACACTTGCGGCCGGATGGCCATCACCTCCGCCCGCACATACTGCATCACTTCGCCCCAGCCGACAAAACAGAGCGCCACCACAAAGACCCAGGCCCCCTCGCGGATGCCGATGGCCAGGATGAGCAACATGGCAAAGAGCAGGGCCGGCAGCGCCGCCACCATCTCTGAAAGCGACACGATGGCGCGGTCGAGCAGGCTGCCCTCATTCCAGCCCGCCAACGCGCCCAGCATAAAGCCCAGCCCCATCCGTGCCACCATGGCGGCCGCAGCCAGCACCAACGTCTGTTGCGAACCGGCCAGGAGCAGGCTCAGGATGTCCCGGCCGAGCATGTCAGTGCCCAGCAGGAACTCGGCATCCGGCGCAAACGGCGGCACCAGCAACTGGCCGTCCACATAGCTGACCCCGCGAGTGACGTACGGATTGTGCGGCGTCAGGCCCGGCCCGGCCACAAAGGCCACCAGCAAGGCCACCAGCACCAGCGCCCCGATCAGAAAGGGGCCATTACTGAGCGTGCCGCGAACCCAGGCCCTTACCCGCTCGCGACGATACCGGCCGCCATCCAGTAGCAATCCATTGGCTCCAACCTGTTGTTGGGCCAGTTCGCTCAACACGGGCAACTCATCAGCCGGCCGGCCCAGCAGGCGGCGCAGGAGCCAATGGTCTGCAACCGCCTCCCACAGCTCTTGTAACCCGTCCAGCAGGCTAGAACCCATCGACACCTTGCGGCCGGGCTCTCGCGCGGCGTCGCGCAACCGCGGGTCCAGCAGCCGGTAGCCATAGTCCAGCAGCACATTGACGGCCACCACCATCCCGCCCAACGTGAGCGTTAGAGCCACAGTCATCAGGTCATCCTGACGGGCAAGCGTCTTGAGTAACGTGGAGCCCACGCCATCCCAACTGAAAAAGAACTCAACCACCGGCAAGCTGACCATGGCGTACCGCACTGAGGTTCCCAGCGTGGTGAGCACGGGGATAGCGCTGACCCGCACCACGTGTCGCCACCAGACTGCCCAATCGCGCAGCCCCTTGCCCCGCGCTACTCGCACGTGCTCCATTCCCATGGTACTGGAGACGGCAATCGACGTCACCCGTGCCACCTGAGCCAGCGGCCGGGCGGCTAGCACCAGCGCTGGCAGAACGAGGTGTGCGTCCACCCCAAAACCACCCACCGGTAGCACCACCCTCCCTAGCTGCTGCCCCAGCCGAATCACCCCAATCTGCAGCAAGAGGGCAATAAAAAAGCTGGGCAACGATACCCCCAGCAGGGAAAGCAGCAACACCCACGGATACAGCCAGCCACTCCGCCGCCGTGCCGCCACCATTCCCAGCAGGACGCCCACCACGGCTGCGATCAACAACGAGACACCCAATAGGATCAGCGTGCGCGGCAACACTTCCGGCAGCCGCTCGGTGACCGGCGCGGTCCGGCCGCCGGTGTTGGCCAGGTAGGTGCGCCCCAGATCCCAACGTGCCAGCCGGCCAAGGTAGTCGGCCGTGTCCCCGGCCGCCAGCCAGGCGGTAGTGCCCAGGTCTTTCCCGCGGGATACCCCCAGACCGAAAAAGGTCATGTAGATGACCGCCAACAGAACCAGCCCCGCGTACAATAGCCGCCGAACCGAGAATGTGATAAAACCCAACGTAGACCTGGTCATGCACGCTCCTTGCTCTCCCCCTATTTACCCTGGCGCCGGCCAGCAAGTTCACACTGGGTTGAACCGACGTCAACCGGTTGTCAGCCAGCGCGGGTGCCGCCTGGGTCAGGAATGAGTATAATAAACCCGGATTTGATTTTGTGCAACACGCGTGTTGTGCAAACGTATAGGCCAAGGCGAGGCAGCTTTCATGTGGTGTATCCATTGCGGCGCTAAACTGCGCGACAATGCCAGGTTCTGCCATCAGTGCGGCGCTACCCAGACGCCGGCCGTCAAGACCGGCCCACTGCGGCCGGGCGACACCTTTCAGGACGGCCGGTATCAGATCACGCGCGCGCTGGGGCGGGGCGGGATGGGCGCAGTGTATCTGGCGGACGACACTCGGCTGGTGCGCCAATGCGTGGTCAAAGAGATGCAGCCAGACTATACCTCGCCGGATGAACGCAACAAGGCCGAGGTCGACTTTCAGCGCGAGGCGCGCACGCTGGCGTTGCTCAACCGGCCTGGTCATCCCAACATCCCGGAGATTTACGACTATTTCATCGAACTCGGTCGGCACTACCTGGTGATGAAATATATCGGCGGCGAGAACCTGGAGGAGCGGCTCAAGCGGGTCGGCCGGCCGCTACCGGAGGCAGAGGTGATCGAGTGGGCCATCCAGGTTTGCGACGCCCTGGCCTACATGCACGCCCGCCGGCCGGAGCCGGTGGTCCACCGCGACATCAAGCCCGCCAACCTGATCCTGGACGAGGACAGCCGGCTGTGGCTGGTGGACTTTGGGCTGGTGCGGGCGATGCCTAGCAAGCGGCCGCAACCCAACGGCGGCGGGAATACGGTCGCCATCGGCACGCCCGGCTACACCGCGCCGGAACAGTGGCTGCGCGAACCAGAACCCCGCTCCGACATCTATGCCCTGGGCGCCAGCCTGCACCACCTGCTCAGTGGGCGCGACCCGCGCGACGCATTTGCCCACGAGGACGTGTTGACCCCCGCGATGGTGCTGGGGGCAGCCCCATTCTCGCCTATCCGCAAGCTCAACCGCAACATCTCGACCGCGCTGGAACGCATCATCCAGACCGCCATGGAGCAGGAGGTTTACCAGCGACCCACCGCGGCCGAACTCAAGACCGAACTGGAGGCCATCGCCCGCCGGCCGGGGACCCAACCCTTTACCTTCAAATCAGGCGATATCGCCAACTCGGTCAAGGCGCTGGTGCAGATCTCGGACGCGCAATGGGAGACGGGCAAACACCACCTGCTGCGGGGGGATGTCGAACATTGGCTCAAGGTCATCGGCCGGTACGACCTGGCGAGCAAGACCGAAGCGTTGCGCTCGTCCGTTGACGACGAGGACCTCAAGCTGGAGGTGGTGCTGCAACTGCTGGACCCGGACCTGCCACTCCCCACCTTGCACACCAGCCACGACCACCTCCCGCTGCACAAAACCGGCCTCGGCCGGTGGGGGGCCACGCTGATCCTTTTCAACCGGCAGCGCGGCTACCGGGGCGGCAAGCTGGTGCCCGACATCCCATGGTTGAACCTCTCCCACGAGCGGTTTCGAGTGGTCGGCAAGGGTGCGCGGCAAGAGATCGACCTGTCGGTGGACTATCGGCGCATCCCCTTCGGTCGGCGGCACAGCGGCACGCTGGAGATCCAGCCGACCCAGGGCCAGCGCAAGACGGTCAGCTTTCAGCTCGAGTTGAGCGCCATGGACCACCTGGCCCAGATCGTGCGGGTGATGGGCATCGCCACCGGCAAGCTGTACCGCAACCTGCAGACCATCCACGTTCAGGTGCGCCGCCCGCTCGAGTTTCACCTGGCGCTGGTGATTGTGGGGATGCTGGCCGGCTTTGTCGCTTTGAAAGAGGCGGGGTTGGCGGCGGCCGGGATGGCCCTGGGGCCGGCGCTGGTGTACGCCCTGTTGCTGGGTGGCCTGTGGACCCGCGGCGTGGTGCAGGCAGCGCGGAACATGGGAAAGGACCCGCCATCTAGCCCATGACCGCGCCCACAACCCGCACCTGTCCCCATTGCGGCACCGTCAACCGGGCGGTGGCGCGGCTGTGCAAACGGTGTAGCGCCCCGCTGACGGCCGGCATCGGCCGGCAGTGCGCCCGCTGCCGCTACTCCACCGAGCCGGGGGCGCGCTTTTGCCGCAACTGCGGCGCTCCCCAACCCCGGCCGTGTTTGCAGTGTGGCACACCGGTCCGGCCGGGGGCCCGCTTTTGCATGCGTTGCGGCGCGCCCGCGCTGGCCATCGAGCCCCCCTGCCCCCGCTGCGGCACCCCCAACCGGCCCAACGCCCGCTTTTGCCGTCGCTGCCGGGCGCAATTTGGCCGAGCACCCGCACCAGCCATGCGCACCCCCCGCTTTGGCACCGGGCTGATGCCGTCCCAATCGGTGCTCAATGGCCGGTACATCATCCTCAAAAAGATCGCCCAGGGCGGGATGAGCGCCATCTACACCGCCATGGACCGGCAGCGCAGCGGCGCCATCTGGGCCATCAAAGAGATGAGTGAAAGCGCCATTGCCCCCGGCGAGCGGGCCAGCACGGTAGAGGCGTTCCACCGCGAGGCAGTGATGCTGCAAACGCTGGACCACCCCAACTTGGTCAAAGTGGTGGACGTGTTCCGCGACGCGGACAAGGGGCGCTGGTACATGGTGATGGAGTTACTGGAGGGCAAAACGCTGCTCAAAATCATGGAAGAGACGCCGGGTAACCTGCCGGAACGGCGGGTGTTGAACTGGGCAGCGCAGATTTGCGACGTGCTCCACTTTTTGCACACCCAGAACCCGCCCATCATCTACCGCGACATCAAGCCGGGCAATGTGATGGAGCTGCGCGACGGAGCGTGCAAGGTGATTGACTTTGGCATTGCCCGCTTTTGGAAACCCGGCCGGACCAAGGACACGCTGATCCTGGGCACACCGGGCTATGCGCCGCCGGAGCAATACGGCAAAGGGCAGACCTCGGCCGCCAGCGACGTGTACGCGCTGGGCGCGGCGCTGCATCACCTGCTCACCAGTCGCGACCCGGAGAGCAAGCCGTTCAAGTTCCCGCCCGTGCGGCAGCTCAACCCACGCGTCTCCCCTAACACGGAGGCGGTGATCGGCCGGGCGACCCAGCTCAAGCCGGCCGACCGCTACCAGACCATCGCCGAGATGAAAGCGGCGCTGATTCCGGCACCGGCACAAGCGGCGCGCCCGGCCGACCCGTTGAGCGCATTCATCCGGCTGCTGTTCGGCCGGGGGCCCTGATCAGGGAATTTGAACCGCAAAGGGCACAGAGGAGTTAGGATAAAAGCATTGCGGTTCAACCTTTTCGGGAGCTGATGACTATGGAAAGCAAAACAATCAATGGCGTTGCCCTGTTCTATGAAGCGGAAGAAAAAGCAGCGGCCGAACTGATCGGTGCAGCCTGTGCAAAGACCGTACAACTGATCCATCGGTATTGGCACCTCCCTACCCCGGCCGATTGTCGGGTCTACGTTATGACCTCGCTAACCAAACCGATCTTTCACGCTGCTCCCTGGAATTGGAAGATCATGCTGGTTGCGCTCTACCCGCTATGGTTCCCTAAAGCCAAGCGGACTTGGCCTTTCACCGGGGGATGGGCTCAGCGGTTCGGCCAGCGACGCATGGCGGGCATCAAGACACCCGGCTCCATGCAAGCTAGCGACAACAGCATGGGGTTGGAGGTCTTTATCCCCGATGAAAACATCGAGCACAAAGTACGCAGTGTCACCTGCCACGAGTTGACCCACGCCTTCTCCGATCATCTGCAACTACCCGCATGGCTGCACGAGGGGTTAGCCATGGTGACAGTAGACAAGTTCTTCGGCCGGCCGACGGTCAAGCCGGAAACCTTGGAGATTCTAGCCCAATCGGCCGGGGAGCCACCAGTGAGCGGCCGGCGCATCGGGGTCCACGACAAGGATGCACTGATCTACACCTATGTCCGCGGCTACTGGCTGACCCGATATCTGGAGGAGACAAAACCAGAACTACTCAAAGAGCTACTCAAAGAGCGACGGCCGCAAGAAGAACTAGAAACTGTGCTAGCGGTCGAGTTTGACCTGAGCTACAGTGAATTCTGGCAGACCATTGACCACTCTGTAGTAGCTCACTATCAGTAGACCATACAAGCTCCAAACAAACCAGCATCTCTAGCCTACGCACCGGCCTCAAGGTACAATAGGGGCATGGACCTTTTTGAGCACAGCCGCAAAGAGCAATTCGAACAAGAACAGCCACTGGCGGCCCGCATGCGGCCGCGCTCGCTGGAAGAGTTTGCGGGGCAGGAGCACATTGTGGGCCCCGGCCGGTTGCTGCGCCGCGCCATCCAGGCTGACCAGCTCTCCTCGCTGATCTTTTACGGCCCGCCCGGCACCGGCAAAACCACGCTGGCGATGGTGATTGCCAACACCACCCGCAGCCACTTTATCACCATCAACGCGGTGCTGGCGGGCGTGGCCCAAATCCGGGAGGCGATTGCCGAGGCGCAAGAACGGCGCAACCTGTACGGCCAGCGCACCATCCTGTTCGTGGATGAGGTGCACCGCTGGAACAAAGCCCAGCAGGACGCGCTGCTGCCCTGGGTGGAAAACGGCACCATCATCCTGGTTGGCGCGACCACCGAGAACCCCTACTTTGAGGTCAACCGGGCGCTGGTCAGCCGCAGCCGGGTCTTTCAGCTCAAGCCGCTGACCGAGGCAGACCTGTACGCCATCGCCCGGCAAACGCTGACCGACCCGGAACGGGGCTACGGGGCGCTCAACGTGCAGGTTGACGACGACGCGCTGGACCACCTGGTGGACGTGGCCAACGGGGACGCCCGCGGCGTACTGAACGCGCTGGAGCTAGCGGTGGAGACCACGCCACCCGATGCGGGGGGGGCGATCCGCATCACGCTGGAGGTGGCAGAAGAGAGCATCCAGCGGCGGGTGGTGCTGTACGACAAAGAGGGCGACTATCATTTTGACACCATCAGCGCCTTTATCAAGTCGCTGCGCGGCTCCGACCCCGACGCGGCGATGTACTGGCTGGCCAAGATGGTCTACGCCGGTGAGGACCCGCGCTTTATCTTTCGGCGGATGCTGATTTTTGCCAGCGAGGACGTGGGGCTGGCGGACCCGGCCGCCTTGCAGGTGACGGAGGCGGCCGCGGCCACCTTTGACCGCATCGGCCTGCCGGAGGGGCGCTTCCATTTGGCGCAAGCCGCCCTCTACCTGGCTACAGCCCCCAAGTCCAACTCGGTGATGGCCTTTTTTGACGCGCTGGAGACGGTGCAGAACGAGCGGGACGGCGAGGTGCCAACCCATCTGCGCGACGCCAGCCGGGACGCGGAAGAGTTTGGGCACGGCCAAGGCTACCTCTATCCCCACGCCTACCGCGACCATTGGGTGGCACAGCAATACCTGCCCGACGGCCTGCAGGGCAAGCTCTTTTACCAGCCGGGCGAGATGGGTTACGAGGCCAGCATCCGCGAGCTGGTGACCCGCCGCCGGGAGGCGCAACTGGCTGCCATGCTGGAGGCGGGGGGCTCGCTGGCCCCACCGGAGGTGCTGACCTTCACCCCGGCCGGGCGTTCGCGCGACCGCTGGCTGGAGCGGGCAGTGAGCGGGGCCGGGGAGCGGCTGGCCAAACGTCGGGATTGGGTGTTGGATAGCGCTTCGATTCAGCGCCACCATTTGGTGCTGGACCTCAACGCTGGTTCCGGGCTGCTGACCTGGGAGGCGGCCCGCCGCGCGCCGGAAGGGGGTGTCTGGGCCCTGGCGGCCGACCAGCCGGGCGGCGCAACCTTGCGGCAACAGGTCCAGCGGCTGCCGGAACTGGAGCGGCCGGTGGTGCTGATGGGCGACCCGCTGGAGCTAACCGACCTGCTGGCCCTGCGCGGCGACAGCGAGGTGCGCTTTGACGCCGTGGTCGGCCGGAACACGCTCACCTCTCGGCCGGACAAAGCTGAGTTGTTTGCGATCGCGGTCGGGCTGCTCCGGCCGGGGGGAATTCTGGCACTGGCAGAAGTGATCCCTCAATTGGGCCAACGGCTCACCGCGCTGGCGGACCTCGCTTCGCTGGATGCGGCCCTGGCGGAGCGGGTTCGCGCGGCCGAGGAGGCGATCTACCGCGACCCGGCCGACCCGATGGTAAACTGGAATGCGGAGTCGGTGGTATCTCTGGCAGAGACGGCCGGGTTGGAACTGGTCAGTGCCGAGGTAGAGGCCGAAACCGCCGAGCGGCGCATCACCCCGGCCGAATTGGAGCGCTGGTTCGCGCCTTCCCCGTCCGACGACGGCCGGCCGAGCTACGCCCAACGGCTGCTGCAACGCATCTCCCCGGCCGAGCTGGCCGAGGTGCAGGCGCTCTTCCAGCGGCAACTGGCGGGCCAGATTGTGCGCTGGAAGTCCAACACGCTCTTGCTGGCTGCCCGGCGCAGCTAGGCGAGCCAGGCCGCGGGTTTCGCCCTGGAGGGCAGATTGCAAATCAAACAAGTTTACGCACATTACGATCCGCAGGCGAGCCAGGCAAGCGGTGGGTTCGTCTATTGCCCCTTTTGCCGCGCCGGGCTGGTGCTGACAGAGGTCGGCGGCAAGTTCCGGCCGCGGTGTCCCGGCTGCGGTTTCGTCCAATTCAAAAATCCGGCCCCCACGGTCAGCATCCTGATCGTGGATGGCGACCGGGTGGTGCTGGGAAAACGGCTGGGCGAGCCCGGCCGGGGGCTGTGGGGCATCCCCAGCGGCTATATCGAGTATGAGGACGACCTGCTCGCCGCCGCCATCCGGGAGGCGAGGGAAGAGACCGGGCTGGAAGTGGCGCTTGAAGAGATCAGCAACGTGATCTCCTCAGGTCTGTCCCCCGAATACCACTTTCTGTCGCTGTTTGTGGTAGCCCGGCCGGTGGGCGGGGAGCTAGCGGCCGGGGACGATCTGGCAGAGGTGGGCTGGTTTCCCCTGACCGGCCCCCGGCCGGAGATGGCATTTCAGGAGGACGTGCACGCGCTGGACTGGTATGCCGCCAACCGGGGCAAGGGGCTGCCGGTGGACCCGGACTATTGCCGGTAACCCGCTCGCCAGGCTGGTGCCCACCTACCTTGTTGGTCCAGCCAGCAGCGTCTTGGCACCAATCTAGCCTGAATCCAAAGCGCGGAGATCTTCCCGCACCGGATGGAACACGTCCAGCACCCGGCAGGCGGTGACCGCATAGGCTGAATGGACCACGTCCGGTGGCACCACCATGGCCGAGCCGGGCTCCAATCGCTGCATCTCGCCGTCCACCGTCAGTTCCAGCACCCCTTCCAGCACGTTCACCACCTGCTCATGCGGGTGGCTGTGCGACGGCAGCGGCGTGTCGGGGTCAAATGTCCAGTAAGCCAGCGTCATGCTCTCTGTGTGGATTAAACGGACCCGGCCGCCGGGGAGCAGTTCCTTTTCCGCCAGTTCGCCTATCTTGATTAGCTGCATGGTTTTATCCTACGATGTTGACCAACCGGCCGGGGACATAGATCACCTTGCGCGGCTGGCGGCCGGCCAGGTGGCGCGCCACCGCCTCGGACTGGAGCGCCAGCGCTTTGGCGTCCGCCTCCGGGATATCGGCCGGGACCTCGATCCGATCGCGCACTTTGCCGTTGATCTGCACGATCAGCGTGATGGTCTGCTCGGCCGCAATCGCCTCATCCCAGGCGGGCCACAACTGCTGGTGGATACTGTACGGCTTGCCCAGTCGCGCCCACAACTCCTCGGTGATGTGGGGCGCAAAGGGGGCCAGCAACAGCAACAGGCTGTCCACCGCCTCGTCCCAGGCGGCCGTCCCGTACAGCGCTGGCTTGACCTCGCGCAGCAGATTGCGCAACTCCATCATCGCCGCGATGGCGGTGTTGAAGGAAAAACCTTCCAGGTCCTGGGTCACCCGTTTGATGGTCTGGTGGGTCTTGCGGCGCAGCGCTTCCCCTTCCTGCTCCCCGTCTTGTGGGGCCGATTCCAGAACCAGCGACCAGATGTCTTCCAAAAAACGGCGCGGCCCTTTGATTCCCTGGCTATCCCACGGCCCGCCCTGCTCCCAGCGGGAGAAGAACATCAGGTAGACGCGCACCGTGTCCGCGCCGTAGGCCGCCACCAGCTCGTCGGGAGCAATCACGTTGCCGCGGCTCTTGGACATCTTTTCGCCGTCCTCGCCCAGCACCATCCCCTGGTTGTACAGCCGGGTCATTGGCTCGTCAAAGTCCACCAGCCCCATGTCGCGCATCGCCTTGGTGAAAAAGCGGGTGTAGATGAGGTGCATGGTGGCGTGCTCGATGCCGCCGGTGTACTGATCCACCGGAGCCCAGTAGGTCATCTCGGCCGGGTCCACTGGCGTATCATCGGCCGTGATCGGCCGGTCCGCTTGCCAGTAGGGGGAGAGATAGGCATAGTTATACCACGACGAGCACATAAAGGTATCCATCGTGTCGGTCTCTCGCGTGGCGGGTCGGCCGCAGGTGGGACAGGTGGTGTTCAGGAACCCGTGGTGAAAGCGCAGCGGGCTTTCGCCGGTGGGCATGAATTCCACGTCCTCCGGCAGTAGCACCGGCAGCTCCTGATAGGGGACCGGGACCGTGCCGCAAGCATCGCAAAAGATCATCGGGATGGGCGCGCCCCAGTACCGTTGCCGGCTGATCAGCCAGTCGTGCAGCCGGTAGTTGACGGCCGCCTGGCCCACGTTGCGCTCCGCCAGCCACTCAATCGTCCTTCGCTTGGCCATGTCACCCGGCGTGCCGCTCAGCGGGCCGGAGTGGATCATCGTGCCGTACTCGGCATGATAGAGCACGTCGCGGTAGAATCCGACATCCCACAGCATCTCCATCACCGTGCGCTTGCCCAGCACGGCCGGCTCCAGCGCGTGGCAATGGTTAATGATCACCTTGTCGGCCGCCGTCGAATCGAACGGCACCACCTCGCAGCCATCCTTGTCGGCAAAGATGAACAACCAGCGAGCGCCCACCACTTCAGTCCAGGCATTGGGCACCAGATATTCCTGGGCGATGGCAATGTAAGCATCGGCCTGCTCCGGGGTCATGGTGAGATGCAGCACATCCCCTTCTTCTTCAAAGGAGATATCGGCTTTTGCCAGAGCAGCCGTGAATCCGTCAGCAGTAGTCCCGGCCGGCACAATACTCTTGGCGGCCGCGCCGCGCTGCGCGATCACCGGGATGATGGGCAGGCCGAACTTGAGTGCAAACTCGAAATCGCGCTCGTCATGCGCCGGCACCGCCATGATTGCCCCGCTGCCGTAGGTCATTAACACGTAATCGGCAATCCAGATGGGGATCTGCTCCCCGTTGACCGGGTTCACGGCGTACGCGCCGATAAAGACGCCGGTCTTTTCCTTGTCGGCCGCCATCCGGTCGATCTCGCTTTGGCGCTCCGCCTGCCGGCGGTATCCATCCACCGCCTCCTGGTACTCGGCCGTGGTCAGCTTGTCCACCAACGGGTGCTCCGGGGCCAACACCATAAAGGTTGCGCCCCACAGCGTATCCGGCCGGGTGGTAAAGACCTCAATCGGGTCGCCCATTTCAGACCGGAAGGTGACGTCCGCACCCTCAGACCGGCCGATCCAGTTGGTCTGCATTGCCACCACCCGCTCCGGCCAGTCGATCCGGGAAAAGTCCAGCAGCTCGTCGGCATAATCGGTGATGCGGAAGAACCACTGGGTGAGATCCTTTTTGATAACCGGGGTATTGCAGCGCTCGCAATGGCGATCTTCGCCCCACACCTGCTCCCGCGCCAGCGTGGTGTTGCACTGCGGGCAAAAGTCCACCGCCGCGGCCGCGCGGTAGGCCAGCCCCATCTCGTACAGCTTGACAAAGAACCATTGAGTCCAGCGGTAATAGCGTGGGTCGCAACTGACCGCTTCCCGCTCCCAGTCGAACATGGCGCCCATGCTGCGCAACTGCTGGCGCATCTTTTGGATATTCGACATGGTCCATTTCATGGGATGGACGCCGCGCTGGATGGCCGCGTTTTCGGCCGGCAGTCCAAAGGCATCAAAGCCCATCGGGAACATGACATTATGCCCCTTCATTCGCAGATAGCGCGCCCGGGCATCCGACGGGGTCATGGCGTACCAGTGGCCGATGTGCAGGTCGCCGGAGGGGTACGGCAGCATGGTGAGAAAGTAGAATTTCTCACCGGCCGGGTCGATCTCCGCCCGGTAAAGGTGATCCGCATCCCACTGCTGCTGCCATCTGTTCTCGATTTCGCCTGGGTTGTAACGCTCGCTCATGAAACCTCCTGGGGCGAGACTAGAGTCGGATTCCGACCCGGCTTGCCCTTCGTCCGCTGATACACATCTGCAACTCGCACAAACAAAAAGCCCTCCGTCTCAGGGACGAAGGGCTCCAATCTCCGTGGTACCACCCTGGTTGACCGGGCTGCAAGCAACCGGTCCACTCTGGCCCGATAACGGGCGCACCCGTTCCCGGCTACTGCCGCAAGGGGTTCACCGGAAAAGCTCACAGGCGAGTTCGGCCGGGACGTGCTCCCCGTGGGCACGGCTGGCGGGCTTGCACCGGGTGTTCCCGCCTCGCTGTGGGGATGGCGTACTACTCCTGCTCAACGCACGACTGTTCGGTTGGTAAAGGGGCGACTGGTGCTCGCCGGCCGCCACCAGCGCCAACGATAACACGAAATACAGCGTTCGACAAGGGTTGCGGCCGGGTTTTGTTGCAGTCGCGCACCGGCCGGCTGATCCAGCCCGGAGTAACAAAAACCCACCCCGGCCGCCGGAGTGGGTCTGGTCAGGTGGACCTGGAGGGACTCGAACCCTCGACCTTCTCAATGCCATTGAGACGCGCTCCCAGCTGCGCTACAGGCCCATGCGTGCAAACGTATCTGGTTGTTAATGGCAGCCCATTGGTGGAGCTGAGGGGATTCGAACCCCTGGCCTCTACAGTGCGATTGTAGCGCTCTCCCAGCTGAGCTACAGCCCCGTTGTTAACGGGCAAAATTGTACCCCAGGGGTTGGATTTGTCAAGCACGGCCGAGCAGCTATAATTCTGCCCGTGAACGATCGCGGCAACAAGGGAATAACGCGCTGGACCGTGCGGGGCCTACGGCTGGTCACGCTGGGGCTGTTCGGGATGGCGCTGGTCAACCTCGGCCGGGCGTGGCAATCCCGCCTCAACCTCTCGCTGTTGCAGGACTGGCAGCCCGCACTCCCCCCGGCCATCCTGCTGGCGCTCAGCCTGGCCTGGGCAATCGCTTGCTTGACGGCCGGGTGGCTGGTGGGTCGCCGGCTGCGGTGGGGTCGGGTGGTGGCCGTGTGGCTCCCGCCCTGCTACGGACTCTACAGCGCCGCCACCGCCCTTTTTTCCCAATCGCCCTACGCCCGCGGCCGGTGGGTTCCCACCCTGGCGGCCTGGGCGCTGGTGAGCCTGGGCAACGGCTGGTTTCTCTCACAGCGCGCGGTCAAAAAAATCTGGCAACCCGAGGAACAACATGAATAGTCTGGAAAAATCAAACCGCTACCAGCAAGCCTTGGAGCAACTTGAACACCTGCTGGGCACAGAAGGAGTTCCGCCAAAGTACGCGCTGGACGATATCGGCAAGATGGCGACCGTCGTTACGGTGCTCAAGATGCACCTGCCGCACTTTTTCTTTGTCGGCTTTTACCGCGCCACCGGTGACGACGTGCTGCAGATTGGCCCCTACCAGGGCGACGTGCTGGCCTGCGCCACCATCCCCTACGCCCGCGGCGTCTGCGGCACGTGCGCCCGACAGATGCGGACGGTCATTGTGCCTGACGTCACCCAGTTCCCCAACTATATCGCCTGCGACGACGAAACCCGATCCGAGATTGTGGTGCCGATCCTGCGCGATAGCAAGTTGCTGGCAGTGCTGGATGTGGACAGCGTGGAACTGGACGATTTTGACGAGGTAGATCAGCGCCATCTGGAGCAGTTGGTGGAGCGGTTCTTTTGATGGCTGGCGCAGGACGGCCGACGAAAGCATGACATGGGCCTCGAAACGGAAGTCAAGTTTGCCGTAGCTGACCTGCCAGCTGTGCAGGCCAGGTTATTCGCGGCCGGCGCGGAACTGATCGCGCCGCGCACGCTGGAGGTCAACCTACGGCTGGACAACCCCTGGGATGGGCTGACCGCGGCCGGCAAGGTGCTGCGGTTGCGCTATTATCACCCGCGGACCACGCTGACCCTCAAGCTCCCGGCCGGACCGTGGCGCACGAACGCCAAAGTCCTGCACGAGCTAGAAGTCGAACTGGGCGATTTTGAGACCGCGCAGCAGATGCTGAAAGCGCTCGGTTTTCGGGTCTGGTTCCGCTATGAAAAATACCGCGTGGTTTACCAGTTGGCAGGGGCCGAAGTGTGCCTGGACGAACTACCCTTTGGCGACTTTGTCGAGATCGAAGGGGAGCTGGGGCAGATCGAGGGGGTGGCCGGCCGGCTGGGGCTACTGGATGCGGAGCGGATCACGACCGGCTATCTGGAGCTTTTCCGCCAAGCCAGGGTGCAACTCAACCTGCCGTTTGACGATTGCACCTTTGCTAACTGGGAAGCGGCCGGGCCTGATCGCGGTTGAGGTGCAGGAACGGCTCCTCGGCCGATAGCGACCCATAGCAGACCTGCGCGGCCGCCTTGCAGCCCCCCTGGCACTCATCACGCAGTTTACAGGGCGTGCAGAATGCGGGCACGGCCGTCACAAAGTCCGCCATCCGCTGCGGTGCAACGATCTCCGGGAATGGCTCTTGCAGCAGGTTGCCCAGCACTGTGGTAGTGTGGTTGCACGGCCGGACGTTGCCCACCGGATCCAGCGTGTAATAGGCCCGCTCGGTCCCGGCCGCGCAGTAGCCAAAACTCAGGTTGGGAAAGGCGGCCGTCTCCACCAAACAGGGTTGGATGGGGATGGAGCACGAGATGGGGAATTTGAACTCGGCCGCGGCCGCGTTGGCGACTGCCAGCGCGTCGCGCAGTTCGCCGGCCGTGGGTAGCAGGTCTGCCAGGTGCTCCCGCCCCCGGCCGCCGACGTTAAAGCGGTTGAACATCATCCCGCGCGAGCCAAAGGCAAAGGCCAGCCGGATCGTTTCGCGCAGGTCGGGCAGGTTGAGGCGCGTGCCGACAAAGACAGCCACAAACCGGCCGTGCTGGTGGCGGACGTGGGACATGGCCGCCAGAACCGCGTCAAACGCGCCGGGGGAGCCGGAGAGGCGGTCGTGGACCTCGCGCCGGTGGCTCAACAGCGGCAACTCGAATAGCCGCACCCCGCCCTCCAGCAACGCCGCCACCCGCGCCTCGGTCAGCAGCCGGCCGTTGCTGATCAACGTCACCTCAACGCGCCGGCCGCGCAGCAACTCCAGGATGGCAGGTAGATCATCCCTCAACAACGGCTCACCTCCGGTCAGGGTGACGTGGCGGCATTCCACTTCATCCAGCGCCTTTTCCAGCAAAGCCAGCCCGTAGGCGGCCGCGTCCAATTCGCCGCCCGAAAAGGCGCTACCGGCCGGCTGCCAGATATTGTAGCAATGCAGGCAGGCGTGGTTGCAGCGCGCCGTCAGCTCAACGATCAGGGTTTGCAGGCGGGGCCGCGAACCGCTCACTCGCCGGCCGTCAGCAGCAGATTCACCAGAAAGCGGGCCGCCACGGTCGCCTCGGGGGGGATATCCAATTCCAGTTCGTCAAAGGTGGGGAAAGCGTAGCTGTCGCCGGCCGCGGCAATCAGCGCTTCGTACAGCGCCTGCTCGTCGGCCGAGGAGAGGGAAAGAAAGGCCACGTCCCGCTCGATGGTCGCCTGCACCCGCGCCACCGTCTCCGGGTCCAGGTCGCCGGCCTGCGCCAGTTCCGCCAGGGCGGCCGACTGGCTGACCAGTTGCGCCGCGCTGGTGGGCGTGTACTCGACCAACACAGGCTCGTAGCAAGTGATGGGCGCGTTGGCGCGCCAGACGTGGTGCGCTGCCCCATTGAACGCCGCCTGAACCTCATCGGCCACGGCCGCTTCCAACTCCCCGGCCGCCACCAGTTCATCCAGCGCGGCGCGGTGATCGGCCGTCAGCTTGGCCAACGCATCTTCGCCGGGGTCCGCCTGCTCCGCGTCCCAGCTATCCTTGGTCTCCTGCTCCAACCAGTCGAAACTTTGCCAGCAGCGCCGCAGCCGGCCGCGAGCGGTATCGTCCCAGCCAACGCGGGTGGGAATCGCGGTCGTTTCGGCCGGCACATAGCATGTAACGACCGGCGGTTTGCAGCGGCTCATTGCCACAGAGGCCAGCGCAATCCCAACCTGGCGGATAAAGGTGCGACGTGTCGCCATCACTCACCTCCTGACTGACTCTCAAAAAAAAGAGCCGGCCGGATCGGCCGGCTCCACGCCACCATATACACAACCGCTGATCAGACGCTAGAAATGAGCAGAAGGTTTCATAATGGGCACCGCCTTGCCAGGGTTGAGGATTCCCTTGGGGTCCAGCGCCTGCTTGATTGTCTGCTGCATCTCAACCGAAACCTTGCCCACACCATTCTCCAGATAGGGCAACTTGAGCGTGCCGACGCCGTGTTCGCCGGAAAGGGTGCCGCCCAGATCGACCGCCACCTCAAAAATCTCGGCCACGATCTTCTCAACCCGCTCCCACTGCTCCGGGTCCCGCTTGTCAAAGAGGATGTTGGGGTGCAGATTGCCATCCCCGGCGTGGCCAAAGACCACAATCGGCAAACCGTGCCGCTTGGAGATGGCTTTGATGCGGCGGACCGCCTCTGGAATCTGGCTGCGGGGCACCGAGATGTCCTCGCCCAGCTTGTTGGGGGCGCGGCGGGCCAGCGACGGCGAAACGCTGCGGCGCGCTTTCCAGAGCGCTGCCCGCTCCTTCTCGTTGCGCGCTACCTGCACATCGGCCGCGCCGGCTTCCCGGCAAACACTGGCAATCGCCTCAATCTCGTGCTGCACCCCCTCCTGGCCAAAGCCATCGGATTCGATGATCAGGATCGCTTCCTTGTCCACCGGCAGCCCCAGGTGCATCGCTTCCTCGATGCAGACGATGGCAGTATTGTCCATCAATTCCATGGTTGCCGGGACGATGCCGGACCGCAAAACCGCGTTCACCGCCTCACTGGCGTCGTCCAGCCGGTCAAAAATCGCCACGGCCGTGCGCACATAGTGCGGCTTGGCCACCAACTTGAGGATCGCCTCGGTGATGATCCCCAACGTCCCCTCGGATCCGGTGAAGAGCTGGCTAAAGTTGTAGCCGGTGACGTTTTTGATGGTTTTGCCACCGGTCTTGATCATCCGGCCGTCTGCCAGCACCACTGTCAGCCCCATCACATAGTTGCCGGTGACGCCATACTTGAGGCAGCGCGGGCCGCCTGCATTGCAGGCGATATTGCCGCCGATGGTCGAATGCTTGATGCTGGACGGGTCCGGCGGGTAGAAAAGCCCAATCTTTTCCACCTCGTTTTGCAAATCAATGGTGATGACGCCGGCCTCCACTGTGGCAATCATGTTCTCCTGGTCAATCTCCAGGATGCGATTCATCCGGTTGAGCGGCATGACGATGCCACCGCCAAACGGCACAGTGGCGGCCGCCAGTCCAGAGCCCATGCCGCGGGCAATGATCGGAATCTCGTGCTCATAGGCCAGCTTCATGATCTGGCTGACCTCTTCGGTCGTGTTCGGTTCTACCACCAGATCCGGCATGAACTCGGCAAAGGTGCCATCAAAGGAGTAGCAGAGCAAATCCTCCGGCGTGGTGAGCACAAACCGCTTGCCGACGATCTCTTGTAGTTGTTTGACGATGGTTGGGTCGATGGTCATGGCTTCCTCCTACGCCTCGTTCCTGTACGCCCGGTCCAGCAGTTGGATAGGGTGTACCACTTCCACCTCAAGCCCGGCCCGCTTGGAGCCCATCGTGAGTTGCATCTGGCAGCCGGGGCAGCCACTGGCAATATAATCGGGATTGGTGGCGGCCGCGTTGGCCATCTTTTTGTCCAGCACCCCCATCGACGTATCGTAATGCGTGATGATCTGCGACCCGGCCGAGCCGCAGCACCAGTCCGCCTCGTTCATCTCCACAAATTCCAGCCCATCAATGATCTGCAGCAACTGGCGCGGTTGGGCGCTGACTCCCTGGGCGCGGACCAGGTGGCAAGGATCGTGGTACGTTACGCGCCCTTCAACCCGCCCGGCCGGTTTTTCCAGCTCGATGGAGGCCAGGTACTCGCTGATGTCGCGGGCCTTGGCGCTGAAAGCGGCCGCCCGTTCGGCCCACTGGAGATCGTCCTCCAGATAATGACCGTACTCTTTCAGTGTCGAGCCGCAAGTGGCGCAATCCGTGACGATCACGTCCACGTCCAGCTTTTCAAACAGCTCGATGTTGTGACGGGCAAAGGCGCGCAGCGCATCCCAGTCACCGTAACCAATGGCCGGCATGCCGCAACATTGGGCCGCCTTGGGGGTGACCACCTGGTTGCCGTTGCGGGCCAGCACCCGCACCACGGCCGTGCTGCCATCGGCAAAGAGCAGGTTTTGCGCGCAGCCCAGGAAGTACCCTACCCGCGCCTTTTGCTCCCCGGCCGCCTCGGTGACCGCCTCGATCTGGCTGCGGGCCGGCCGGGCAGGGACCTTGGGCAGTTGCCGCTCCATGTCGCGCAACTGCTTGGGCAGCAAGCTGGTGATCCCCAATGCGTTCGCCACGGTGCGAAAGCCCAGCAATTGGTAGAGCCGCAGCGGGAGCGTGCCCACCTCCATCAGCGTGGGATTGGTCAGCACCTTGTGAAAGACCACCTCTTTCCACCCGGCCGGCTCGGCCTGTTGCGCCAGCCAGCGGAGCTTGAGCGCAATCTCGGCCGGTTTGTTGCCTACCGGGCAAGAGGCATCACACGCGCCGCAAGCCAGGCAGCGGTACATCTGCTCGATCAGGTTGGGGGTGATCTCAACCTCACCTTCCAGCAGCTTGCGAGCTAAAAAGATGCGGCCGCGCGGACTGTCGGTCTCGCGCACGCTTTCGCGGTAGGTTGGGCAGGTATACAGGCAGGTGCCGCAGCGAATGCAGTACAGGTACTCGTCGACGGCCGGGATCTCGAAATCGGGAAAAGGATTGGGGGGGGATTGGATCATGGTTGAGTCCTTGTCTGGTAACTGGATATTGGGTATTGGAGGTTGGAAACCAAATTCCCCAATACCTAATCTCCAACAATGGGCAACGTCAGGAGGGCATGGGGCACAATCAACACGTCCAGGTCATCCCGGCCGATAATCTCCGCCGCCAGACGGAAGGCTTCATCCATCGTCGCGGCCGGGATCATCTTGGTCTGGCGGACCACCTGCGGCGTCTCTGAGCCAACAATAATCACATGGGTCTTTTCCAGCACCTTGGCCATCACAAAGGCACGTTGAGCGCCGGGTGGGTAGCCGGTGCGGCGCAATTCGGCCAGCAGCGAGGGCATGTCGGCCGCCTCGCGCATGGCTTCCAAAAAGCGCTGCTCGCCAACCCCTTCGCCGGCCCCTTCGCGGGTGGGGGCGGGCACGATGAACACCCCACCGTCCTGCACCACGCAGGTGGGGGCGAAAAAGAGGTAGCTGGGCGCGCGGCTGGCCTGGTAGAGATTTTCGTCCTTGGGGTAGCCAACTCCGGCCACCGCCACGTCGTACTGGCGTGGGATGGGCACCTCGTACACCTGCTTGGCGGCCCGGACCAGCGCGTCAAAGGTCGCTTGCGGCTCGCCCGCCATCACCGCCACCGGCCGTTTGTGGTCGTCCTGCACCACGTTGAGGATAAACTTGAGGCCAGCCCGGCGGGCCGCTTCGGTGACCGCCTCGTGGAACGGGTTGCCCGCAATCCGCCCCAGTCGCGTGCCGGGATGGTCAATCATCTGCGGCCCGTGAGTGTAGGCGATCATCGCCTCCCCGGCCGCGCCTACCGCCAGCGTTTTACGGCCGCCGGAGTAGCCGGCATACTGGTGCGGCTCGACGATACCGGTCGCGATCAGCAAGTCCGCCTGATAGGCGATCTTGTTGACCGAAAGCGGGATGCCGCTCTCAGTAGTGCCCAGATCGACCAGCGCGGCCGGGTTCTGCGGTTCGTTGTCCACCACCCGGTAGCGATCCACCACCGCCCGCCCCAGCTTGGCCACCCTTTCCTCGGCGGTGCTCGGCCGGTGCATGCCAATGCCGCACAACAAGGTGATGTCCTCGTCGCGCACGCCGGCCGCTTCCAGCTCGGCCAGCAGCGCCGGCACCAGCAGATGGTCCGGGCTGGAACGGGTAATGTCGGTGAATACAATGCAAGCCGTGTCGCCCGGTCTGGCCAGTTCGCGCAGCGGCGGCGAGTTGATGGGCTCAACCAGCGCGCGGCGGATGGCGTCCGGGAAATCCGCAATCGGGGGGGCCGGCTGCGAGACGGCTACCGTGGCGGTCATCCCGGCCGGCAGGTCAAAGGTAATCTCACCTTTATCAAAGGGAACCGTGTACATAAAACTCACTCCAGCGCAGGCAGGTCGCGATTCCGATTACAGGTTATACGCGACGTCAAACTCGCCGGACATCGCCTTCAGGTCGGCGACCACTTTGGGATGAAGCAGGACGCCGTTCTCGGCGCGGTCCGCAGCCATCTCGTACTCTTTTTCGCCGTGGATGTAGATGCGCTCCTGCCCGGCCGCCTTGGGCGTCTCTTTCAACCGCCGGATAATGTCGTCCATCGTGGCCTTGAACTCTTCCACCGGCCGGAAGCCGTCCACCCGCAGCGCACCAAAAAAGTGGCCCACGTTGGCCGGCCTGGACTTGCCCTGCTCGTCCTTAAGATAGATGTTATTGGCATAGCCCGCTCCAGGCAGCACACCGGAAAGAATGTCCACCAGCAACGCCATGCCATACCCCTTGTAACCGCTGAACAACTCACCCGCGCCGCCCAGGGGGAGCAGGCCCCCGCCGGCCAGCTTGAGGAAATTACCCAGCACCCGCGCCGCGTCGGTGGTCGGCTCGCCGGTTTCATCGGTGGCCCAGCCCAGCGGAAGCGGTTTTTCCTGTCGGTTGTAGACCTCCAGCTTGCCGCGCGGTACGGTGCTGGTCGCCATGTCCAGCACAAACGGCATCTCTTCCCCGGCCGGGGCCGCCACCGCAATCGGGTTGGTGCCCAACATCGAATTGCGGCCAAAGGTTGGCACCACCAGCACGGCCGCGTTGGTCATGGAAAAGCCGATCATCTCATGTTCCAGCGCCATCATCGCGTAATAGCCGGCGATGCCGTAATGGTTCGAGTTGCGCACGGTGACAAAACCCGCTCCCACCTGCCGGGCCTTTTCAATCGCCATCCGCATGGCCCGCTTGGAAACCGGCTGGCCCAAACCATCGCCGCCGTCCACCAGTGCCGTGGCGGGGGTCTGGTGCACCACCCGGATCTCCGGCCGGGGCAGCATCACCCCATCCTGCAGCCCCTTCACGTAGCGGCGCAGGCGGGCCACGCCATGCGAGCCAATGCCACGGAGGTCGGCCGCTACCAGGTTGTCGGCCGTGATCTCGGCATCCTCCTTGGGCACACCCAGCTTGACAAATATCTGAACACAGAACGCCATCAAGGGCTCTGGCATCACGCGAATGGGGGCATCAGCGGTCATGTTGATCTCCTTTGGTTTCCGTTAGTTATTCGGTGCCATTATATAGTGCCATCCAGGCCGTTGCAATGCTCCAAATGAGCCATTCGGCACAAGGGCGAGGCCCACACAAATAAAAAGGGCGGGCTTGGCAAGCCCGCCCTTTCGCTGTTCTCGTGTGTCACTCGATCTCCACCAGCGGCTGGCCATTTTCCACACTGTCGCCCGGCGCAACGTGGACCTTTTTCACCACGCCCGATTTGTGGGCATGGATTTCGTTCTCCATCTTCATCGCTTCCAGGATGACCACCACGGCCCCATCCTCGACCGGGTCGCCTTCCTGCACCAGCACCCGGAGGATGGCGCCGGGCATGATGGCCGTAACCGAGCCGGCGCTGGCCTCCGCCTTTTTCTTTTTGGAAGCCGCCTTTTGTGGCGCGGCCGCCTTCATCGTCATGCCGGCAACCTCAATCTGATGGGCTGTGCCGTCCACCGTGGCGCTCTCTTCTTCCAGCGCCACGTCATAGGCAATACCATCCACTGTCAGCACCCCCTTTTCGTAGCCAATGACAAAGGGCTGGCCGTTCACCAGTAGGCTATTGCCGCGCATCTCGATTTGGTACTGCTTGCCATCAACGGTCAGGGTAAAATCGCGGTCCATGGCCACCTCCTATGTCCAATTGAGCCCGGTCCACTGGCGGCCGGGCCGCCAGGCCTGCTTCCAGTTATTGGCCGTCGCGCGCAACTGCTCGGCCGGGCCGGCCGGTGGGTGCGTTTCGGCCGACAGCGCCAGCCGGGCGGCGATGGCCGCGATCACTGCCATCTGCTCGTCCGCGCCCCGCGCCACCCGTTCCAGGTACGGCCGGGCCACCTGCGGAAAGAGCGCGTACGAGACGACGTCTTCCTCGTTGCGGGCCAGTTCGCCAATCTCGCGCCGCGCCTTTTCCATGCCCGGCTCCAGCAGGTCGGCCGGGCGGCAGGTGATGGGCTCTTCATCCCCGATCACCAGCTTTTTCACCTCCGGGTCGATGGGAGCCGGAGGCCGGCCGTAAAGGCCACGTACGTAATTCTTGATCTCCTCCGGAACCACCTTGTAGCGCTGGCCGGCCACCACGTTCAGCGTCGCCTGGGTGCCCACGATCTGGCTGGAAGGGGTGACCAGCGGCGGGTAGCCCATCTCGGCCCTCACGCGCGGCATCTCGGTCAGCACGTCCTCGTAGCGATCGGCCGCGCCTTGCTGGCGCAACTGGGAGGTCAGGTTGGAGAGCATCCCGCCGGGAATCTGGAATTGCAGCACCCGCACGTCCACCCCCTGCAGGCCGCTCTCAAAGCTTTGGTACTTTTTGCGCACGTCGGCAAAAAAACTCGAGATTTCCGCCAGCAGGCTCAGGTCCAGGCCGGTGTCGCGGGGTGTCCCCTTGAGGATGGCGACCAACGACTCGGTGGGCGGCTGAGAGGTCAGGCCGGAAAGGGCGGAAATGGCCGTGTCCACCACATCCACCCCGGCTTCCACCGCCTTGAGCGCCGACGCCATCGCCATCCCGCTGGTATAGTGGGTGTGAAACTGGACCGGCAATCCCACCTGGGCTTTCAACTCGCCCACCAGTTCGAACGTGTCGTACGGGGCAATCATCCCCGCCATATCCTTGATGCAGATGGAATCCGCGCCCAAATCCTCGAGCTGGCGTGACATCTCGACGTATTGGGCAATGGTGTGCACCGGGCTGATGGTGTAACTAAAACTGGCCTGCGCGTGGCCGCCCACCTCTTTGACAAACCGCATAGCGGCTTCCATGTTGCGCACGTCGTTGAGCGCATCAAAGATGCGAAAGACGTCAATGCCCGCCTCTTTGGCATACACCACAAAGGCTTGCAGCACGTCGTCCGGGTAGTGCTTGTAGCCAACCACGTTCTGACCGCGCAGCAGCATTTGAAAGCGGGTGTTGGGCATCAGCTTCTTCAAGCGGCGCACCCGCTCCCAGGGGTTCTCGTTCAGAAAGCGCATCGCCGAGTCAAAGGTCGCCCCGCCCCACATCTCCACCGACCAGAAACCGACCTGGTCCAGCTTGGAGGCGATGGGCAACATGTCCTCCGTGCGCATGCGGGTTGCCAGCAACGATTGGTGGGCGTCGCGCAGGATAGTGTCGCAGATTTTGACGGGTGTTGAATCCATAAGTGATTTTCCTAGCTTTGATGGAGCAAGGAGTACTCCTTACTCTGCAAAAAGATCGCGTGCCTTGAACATCAGCACCAGCGCTTCGCCGTCGGCGCCGGAACGGTGCACCTCGCCCGCCTTGACGACCAGTGAGTCGCCGGCCGCCAGGGCCAATTTGGGGCCGCCTTCGTACTCGACGAATGCTTTGCCCTCCAGCACCAGGTACATCTCATCCCTGGCATGCAGGTGGAACGTGTACGTGCCCGCAAAACGGCACAGGTAAGCGCAATAGTCGTCCACCTGACCCAGAACCGTGTGCACCCACGGCCGGGGGAGTTTGGCTTGCGCTTCCTCAACCGAGATGATTCTCTGCGTCATGATGGTTCTCCTTTGGCAGTGCGCCCGCCTTACAGCGGGATATTGCCGTGCTTCTTGGGCGGGTTGGCGTCCCGCTTGTTCTGCAGCATCTGCAGCGCTTCGATCAACCGCGGCCGGGTCTCGGCCGGCTCGATCACGTCGTCAATATAGCCCCACGCGGCCGCCACGTACGGGTTGGCAAACTTGTCGCGGTACTCTTGCACCAGTTCCGCCCGGCGGGCCTCGGCGTCATCCGCCTCAGCCAGCTCCTTGCGGAAGATAATGTTAACCGCACCATCCGGCCCCATCACCGCGATCTCGGCCGAGGGCCAGGCATAGTTAATGTCGCCGCGGATGTGCTTGCTGGACATCACGTCATAGGCCCCCCCGTACGCCTTGCGGGTGATGACGGTGATCTTGGGCACTGTCGCTTCGCAATAAGCGTACAGCAGCTTGGCCCCGTGGACGATGATGCCGCCGTGCTCCTGGGCCACGCCGGGCAAAAAGCCGGGCACGTCTTCAAAGGTGACGATGGGGATGTTGAACGCATCGCAAAAGCGGACAAAGCGCGCCCCTTTGCGCGAGGCGTCGATGTCCAGCACACCCGCCAGCACCTGCGGCTGCTGCGCCACAATCCCTACGCTAAAGCCGCCCAGCCGGGCAAACCCAACGACGATGTTCTGGGCAAAGTGCTGGTGCACCTCCAAAAAGACCTCGTCGTCCACCACCCGCTCGATGACCTCTTTGATGTTGTACGGTTTATTGGGGTTGTCCGGGATGAGAGTGTTCAGATCCTCGTCCATGCGCCCGGCCGGATCGTCAGTGGGCACAAACGGCGGGTCTTCGGTGTTGTTCTGAGGCAGGAAGCTCATCAGGTGGCGCAAGGTTTCAATGGCGTCATCCTCATCCTCGGCCGCAAAATGAGCCACGCCACTCCGGCTGTTGTGGGTCATCGCCCCGCCCAACTCTTCCGACGTCACCTCTTCCCGCGTGACCGCCTTGATGACGTCCGGCCCAGTGATGTGCATAAAGCTGGTCTCTTTGACCATCAGGATAAAGTCGGTCATCGCCGGGGAATAGACCGCGCCGCCGGCGCACGGCCCCATCACGGCCGAGATCTGCGGCACCACGCCGGAGGCCATCACGTTGCGCTGAAAGACGTAGGCATAGGCCGCCAGGGAGACCACCCCTTCCTGGATGCGCGCCCCGCCCGAGTCGTTGATGCCGATCACCGGCGCACCGTTCTTCATCGCCAGGTCCATGATTTTGCACATCTTTTCCGCATGCACTTCACCCAAACTGCCGCCAAAGACGGTGAAATCCTGGCTAAAGACGTACACCAACCGGCCGTTCAGCTTGCCCCAGCCGGTCACCACGCTGTCGCCCAGCACTTGTTGTTCCTCAATGCCAAAGCCCACCGTGCGATGGGTGACAAACATGTCCATCTCGCGAAAGGTGCCGGGGTCCAGCAACCGCTCAACCCGTTCGCGGGCGGTCAGCTTGCCCTTGGCGTGCTGCCGGTCGATCCGCTCCTGCCCGCCACCCAGGCGGGCCTGCTCGCGCAGCTCGCGGAGTTGTTGGATTTTGGGGTCAACTGCCATTCACTCTCTCCTTTTGCTGATCTGTGCCAAAAAACCCTTGTGGGGACCTATTCCGACCAGTTCCGGCCGCCGGGGGCGGCGCGTCTTCCCAGGCCCGCAGGAACTCGCGGGTAGCAGCCGAGGAATGCAAGCGGGCAAAGCGCGCCACCTGCCAGCCAAACTCCTTGACTCGCTCCGCCAACTCTTGGCTCCCCGGCCGCAGGCTGCCTACCAACCACCTCAAGTGGGGTTTTGTTCATACCTTGTGAGTATAATCGCGGCCGGTTACAGCCAGGTTACGACGCAGTTACTGGCTGGGCAGCCGCAGTTGCTGCGGGCTGCTGCCGGGCACCCGCTCGATCACCCCGCGGGCCTCCAGGTCCAGTTTGACCGTGGTGACGTACCAGGAAATCGAGCCTTCAAACTGGCCTGCCAGCGCCTGGCGCACATCCGCCCCTAGCTGGTTAAACAAGACAACTCCGCGCGCACCGATGGAGCGCAGGATGGCCGCCCGAATCACATCGTACTTGGCCCTGCTAATGTTGACCCCCGCTTTTCCCTGTGGGTGCAGGGTCTGTATCCTTGGCTCCATGGTATCTCCTTGCTATACACCGGTCACCCCAGCGCTACGTCCAGCGTCATCATGACCGCAAAACCCAACATCGCGCCAATGGTGGCAATGTCGTACTTTTTTTCACTCTGTGATTCGGGGATCAATTCCTCCACCACCACAAAGATCATCGCCCCGGCCGCAAAGGCCAACGCGTAGGGCAAAATAGGGCGCATCGCCAGCACCGCGGCCGCCCCCAGCACGCCGGCGATCGGCTCCACCATGCCGGAGAGCTGACCGTACCAAAAGCTCTTCAGGCGGGATAGCCCCTCCCGGCGCAGCGGCACCGAGACGGCCGCCCCCTCGGGAAAGTTCTGGATGCCGATGCCCAGCGCCAGCGCCACCCCGCCCGCCACCGACGCGGCCGGCAGCCCGGCCGCTGCCGCGCCAAAAGCCACCCCCACCGCCAGCCCCTCCGGGATGTTGTGCAGCGTGATGGCCAGCACCAGCAGCACGCTGCGCCGCCAGGTGGTGGGTGGCCCCTCCGCCTCTTCCACGGGCAGGCCCAGGTGGAGGTGGGGCAAAATCTTGTCCACCCCCCACAGGAACGCGCCGCCCAGCAGAAAGCCGGCCGTCGCCGGCACCCAGGCCGGCGGGCCGCCCGCCTCTTCCGCCATCTCGATCGCCGGGGCCAGCAGCGACCAGTAGCTGGCCGCAATCATCACCCCGGCCGCAAAACCCAGCATCCCGTCCAGCATCTTGCGGTTGATGCTCTTGAAAAAGAACACTGCGCTGGCCCCCAGGGCTGTCACCCCCCAGGTGAACAGCGTCCCAATCAGCGCCTGCATCACCGGAGGATAATTCGCCAGCCAATCAACCATCGTTTCTCTCCCTTTCCAATGGGACCAACCCCCTCAAGTGTACCGCCCGGCGGGCTAAAATGCAAGCAGAGTTTTTCGTGACCGCGCGGCCGCGCAGAGGGCACATACCCTCGCCTCCGTCGCCCCGTGCGAACGTCCGTTGACGCCACCAATTGCTTGATAAATCGCCCCACATACGCCAAAATGCTGTTCGTAGAATTGGCCCTTGCTTCCGCACCCGCACTCCTCGGCGAAGCACTTGCAACGGAGTTGCGTTGACTGCCTGGTTGAGCCGATTGTTCGCCGCCCCGACATTGGCTGACGAGGACGAGAACCTGACCGCCCGGCTGCTTTCCATCTTGCCGATGGCCGGGCTGACCATGGTCCTCATCTCGGCCGTGGTCACCACCCTCCTGTTCCCAGGCTACCTCCCCGGCCTGGCTGGGCGCAACGGTCCTACTGCGCCGCGGCCGGGTCCGCTGGTCATCGGTCATCTTTACCTTTGGATTTTGGAGCATCATCACCGCGCTCTCGCCCCTCTTTGGCGGCACGCGCGGGCTCACCTTTAGCGGCTATATCCTGGTGGTGCTGCTGGGCGGCCGGGTGGGGCTGCTCACTGCCTTTCTCAGCATCGCGGCCGGGGTTGGGATGACGGTGCTGGAAACCAGCGGCCTCGTCGTGTCAGACCCCAGCACGCTGCAATCCATCTCCGCCCTGCTCACCAGCGCCATCTTTTTAAGCATGGCCGCCCTGCTCATCCTGCTTTTTACCCGCAGCATCTCGAGCTCATTGGCGCTCGCCCGTCAACACGCCCAGGCGCTGGAACTGGAGGTGAACGAACGCCGCCGGGCCGAAGCGGCGCTGGCGGCTGCCAACCAGCAGCTGGAGGCGGCGCTGGCCGACCTGACTGCCGCCCAGCAACAGTTGGTGCGGCAGGAGCGGCTGGCGGCGGTGGGGCAACTGGCGGCCGGCGTGGCCCGCGACTTTAACAATATCCTGGCCTCCATCAGCCTGTACGCGGAGTTGATGCTGATGGCCGGCACCTTGCGGCCGGAAGAGCACAAGCGGGTCGAAGTGATCCGGCAGCAGGGCCGCCGCGCGGCCGACCTGGTGCAGCAGATCCTGGACTTTAGCCGCCAGGCCGTCCTGCGCCGGCAGCACCTCAAACTGTGCCAGTTTATGTCCGAAATACTGGACCTGCTCCGGCGCACGCTGCCCGAGTCGATCGAGCTACACTTTGATTGTGACGCGGCCAACACCACCGTTGTGGCCGACCCGACCCGCTTGCAGCAAGTGGTGCTGAACCTGACGTTGAACGCCCGCGACGCGATGCCGGCCGGGGGCGACCTGCGCTTTGCCCTCACCAACCCGGTTGCGCTGCCGGCCGCCGAGCACGTCACGCAATCGGACCCGGCCGGCTGGGTCTGCCCGGAGGTGACCGACCGCGGGACCGGCATCCCGGCCGAGGCCCGGGAGCGCCTGTTTGAGCCCTTTTTTACCACCAAGGAGGTGGGCAAAGGGACCGGGCTGGGGCTGGCCCAGGTGTACGGGATTGTCAAACAGCACGACGGACACGTTGAGGTGGAAAGCCCCGGCCGGCTGGCTGCCCCCCTCCCGGCTGGGGGCCACTCTTGTCATCCACCTGCCCACTGTGGAGCAGCCGGAAATGGTTGCCACCGACGAAAGCAGCGGGCTGCCGCTCGGCCGGGGCCAGACCGTGCTGGTGGTGGAGGACGACCCGGCCGTCCAGGAGGCGCTGGCCTGCTGCCTGGAGCAGTTGAACTACCAGGTGCAAAGGGTAGCCAATGGCGGCGAGGCGTTGCAGGCGCTGGAGGCGGCGGCCGGTGGGATCGACCTGGTGCTGAGCGACGTGGTCATGCCGCACCTGGGCGGGGAAGCGCTCTGCCGGCAGATCCACCAGCGCTGGCCCAACCTGCCGGTGGTGCTGATTACCGGCCATGCCAGGGTGCTGGTGGACCCCCCATCCATTGGCGCGGTCGCCTGCCTCACCAAACCGATCCAGTTTAACGAGCTGGCGCTGACCCTCAGCAACGCCCTGGCGCAGGCCCGCCTGCAACTGGCCTAACCCCCGGCCGGCCGCGCACGATCTTCACCACCCAGGCCATCCCAACAGCCGTGTTGAGCAGCGCGGTCGGCATCCCCCACCCCAGTTGCTCCGCGTACCAGGGGAGCGGCACGGCCGGGTCCACCCACAGCAAATTGAGCAGCAGCGTCGCGCTCAGCAGCGCGCACAGCCGGCGGGCCCACGCCCCGGCCGGCAGCAGCGGGGCCAGCAGCGCCAGCGCCGGAAACAGGTAGCGCTCGTGCGCCTCGGCCGGCAGCATGTACCAGCCATACACCAGCGCGGCTGCCGCCCCGTACACGTCGGCGGCAATCACGGACCGCCCCACACCCCGCCGCCACAGCGCCCAACAGACCAGCGCCGTCCAGCCCGCCAGCAGGATCAGCCCCAGGTGCCAGCCGGTCAGCGGTCCCAGCAGCGGCCGGTTGTCCAGCAGCGGCTCCGCCCCGCCGCGCGGCGAAGCTGCCCCGGCCGGCAGTCAGCAGGAACCACAGGTTGTGCGCGTTCATCGTCAGGAACCCCTGCCGCCCGGCCGAGGCCCGCAGTTGCGCCCACAGGGCCGGCAGTCCACCCGGCCCGGCCAGCGCCAGCGGGCCCAGCACGATCAGGAGGACCGCTGCGGCCGGGGCGATGGTCTTCAGCGCGGTCACCAATCCGCCGCCGCGCGCGTCCTCTCTCTCTGAAAACCCGCTCACCAGCAGAGCGGGCGCAATCACGGCCGCCTGCGGCTTGACCAGCACGGCCGCCGCCAGCCAGCCCCAAGCCCGGCCGGAGTCGCCCCTCGGCCTGCGCCGCCACCGCCAGCAGCATGGGCAGCGCATAGAGCGCCTCCAACTGCCCCCACCAGCCACTGAGGTACCAGACGGCCGGGTTGAACGCATAGCCGGCCGCGCAGAGCAGCGCCATCCACGCCCCGCGGCGTGCGCTGTGGCGCTTTGCCACCAGCCGGTAAATGATATAGACGGTCAGCAGATCGGCCGCCACGGCCGGCAGCTTGATAAACGCCGTTAACCAGTCGGAATCGGCAAAATCAGGGACCGCCAGCCGGTACAGCGAGCCGACCACCCACAGTGGCAGCAGCGCCAGCGGCGGATAGTTGGCGCTGCTGGTGGCGTAAATGGACAGCGGCTCCCCGGCCGAGAGCGCCTCGGCCCACAGCTTGAACTGGGTCACGTCGTGGACGTGGCCGCGCATGGGGGCCAGCCAGAGGCGCAGCGCCAACGCCAGGGCCAACAGCAGCGCCAGCCGCTTCACGGCCGATTAGTCCAACAGATAGGCCACAATCAGCCGGATGGTCTGCTCCAGCGAGTCGCGGTGGGTCCGCTCGTAGGCGTGCGAACCGTCCACCCCCGGCCCGATCAGCCCCAACCGCACGTCGCCGCCGGCCCGCCAGAAAGCCTCGCCGTCGGAGCCGTAAAAGGGATAGACGTCCACCTTGTAGCCGATGCCGGCCGCCTGGGCCAGCGCCACCAGCTTGCGCCGCATGTCGATGTGGTACGGCCCGCCGGAATCCTTGGCGCAGATGCTGACCGTGTACTCGTCGCTGTTCTGATGCTCGCCCGGCACCCCCATGTCCACCGTCAGCAACTCGACCACCTCGGCCGGGATGCCAGCGGCCGCGCCGTGGCCGTGCTCCTCGTAATTGCTGATGTGGACCGTCAGCCGCTGCGCCGGCCGCAGCCCGGCGTCCACCAGCGCCTTGAGCGCGCCGTAGATGCAGGCCACCCCCGCCTTGTCGTCCAGATGGCGGGAGCGGACAAAGCCGCTCTCGGTGACCTCGGCCCGCGGGTCGAGCGCCACAAAATCGCCCACCTCGATCCCCAGTGCGCGCAACTCGTCGGCCGTCTCGGCCCGCACGTCCAGCCGCACCTCCATATTCTCCTGCTTGCGCTCCTGCTCGGCCGATTCCTTGCCAAAGGCGTGGACCGAGGCTTTGGTGGGCAGGATGGTGCCGCGATAGCGCCGGCCGTCGGCCGTCAGCACCGTCACCCCCTCCCCCTCGACCGAGTTCCAGCTATAGCCGCCGATCTGGGTCAGCTTGACCCGGCCGCGCTTTTGTAGTTCGGCCACCATCGCCCCCAGCGTGTCCACGTGCGCGGTCAGCGCCCGCGGCTCGTCGGCCGCCGCACCCTGCCAGCGCCCCACCAGCGCCCCCTTGACCGTCCGGCCGAGGGTCAACGGAAATGCGCCAAATGCCTCGGCCACCAGGTCAATTGCCACTTCAGTATAGCCGGTCGGGCTGGGGGTGTTCAGCAAGCGAGTCAAAAAATCCATCGTGCCATCCAGGTCAATCGCCGGTTGCCTCATCTCCTCTCCTTTTCAAGCCACGGTTACCTTTAACGTCTCTCGCCCCTCGCCTCTGGCTCCATTTTCGCACACCTTGACCAAATCCGCCACGATGTGGACCGCGCAGCCGGCCGGCAGGACGCACTCCAGCGCGCAACTCAGTTCAAAGAGCGGGTCGTTGAAAGCCAGGTAAGTCGGGTCGGGGATGGTGTGCAGCGCCAGCGGGCGCAGCCCGGCCGCCACAGCCAGTCCGCGCAAGCAGGCCGGGGTGTTGGCCCGGTAAAAGACCGGAAAAGCATCCACCTCCGCCCGGCCGTACAGATGGGCGATCAGGCTTGCCTGCCACGGGGCCATCCGCGCCAGCAGCCGGTTGACCAGCGCCAGCGGATGGTTGGCATTGGGCGTCAGCAGGATCAAATGGCCATCGGGGCGCAGCACGCGGGCCGCCTCGGCCAGGGCGGCCGCCGGCCGGGGCAGGTGCTCCAGCACCCAACTGGCGATCAGCAGGTCAAAGCTGCCGGCCGGAAAGGGGAGTAGGTCCAGCAGGGCAGTAGCGCGGGGCAGACCCAGCCGGTGTTCTCGCAATGAACGGAGATCGGGGTCCACCCCGGCCGGCCAATGGCCCGCGCCGTCCAGTTGCTCCACCACCCCGCCCCGGCCGCAGCCTACGTCCAGCAGGCGGACGCCCGGCCGCAGATACTGGCGGATAGTCGCCTCGTACAACTCGGTCGCCGGCCGCCAGTTGGGCCAGCGGGAGCGGAGGCGGTCGCGGTAGGCGTTCTGCCGCTCCAGGGAAAGCATCGTGCGCTAGGGGCCGGCGATGATGCCGTTCAACTCCGAGTCCCGGCCGGAGCCCCACGCCTCCCGGTACAGGTCTCCTTTGACCAGCGCACCGTCGTACTCGCGACCGTAGCTGGTCGGCGTCCAGCCGTCCATCACAAACGGGACCGGGCCGTCGGCCTCCATCCAGCGGCCGTTGTAGCGCCGCGCAATATGGACGTGGGTGCCATCGCTAAAACCGCCCTCACAGGAGGGATGGCCGATCTTGTCGCCAGCCTCCAGCCAGGTCCCCACCGGCACACGGTCCCGGCTGGCAATGTGCATGTACAGCAGCGCCCAGCCGGTCCCCTCAAACCCGTCGTCGTCCAGGTCTACCATCACCTCGCCGTTCTCGGCTCGCAGCACCCGGCCGGGAGCGGCGGCCCGCACCCACTCGTCGCTGTCGTAGCAACCATTCTGCTCGCCACCGGGCACAAAATCGAGCGCCGCCCAGCCGCTGTAGCTCCCCCAACCGCCGTGCGGCCCGCTGGTGAAAAACCACTCAACCTCCGCCTCCCAGGGCAGCGCCATCTCCGGCTGCGTCAGCCCGGCCGGGATCAGCGGCTCGACCGCATAGGTGAACGGGTCGCCAAAGAAGGCGCGGTAGATGGCAGCCAGCCCCCCATCCCGGCTCACCTGCAACTCCCAGACGGCCGGGGCGTTGTGCAGCGCCAGGAATGCCTGGACGCCGGCCGTGCCGGCGTTGATGGTCGGTCCCATCTGCATCCGGGTGTCGTCGGCAAACTCGACATTCAGCAGCCAGCCAGCCTGCCAGCCATAGTAGCCCCGGTTGAGCTGGTTGGCGGTCCAGCAGAGTTGGATGTAAAGGCCATCGTAGCCGTTTTCCAGCTTGCCCATCGGGTAAAAAAGCGTGCCCTCCGGCGGGTTGGGTTCGGTGATCCAGTTGGCCTTGAGTTCCAGCAGCGCCAGCAGCAGGCGCGGCCCCACACTGAATTGCTGGGCGACCATCTGCACGATTTCCGGGCCGCGATAGACCCGGCCATCCAGCTCCTCAGTGTAGCGCAGCAGGTAGCCGTTGGGATAGCGGCTCTGGAGAAAGGTCGCCACGTCAAAGTGGGAAAAGGCGGGGCCGTAAACCAGTTCGCTATCGGGGATCAACTTGTCGGCCGGACCCGCGGGCAGCGCCCCGGCCGAGACCAGCAGTGTCTGCCCCACGTGCACCAGGTCCGGGTTGGTGATGCCGTTGAGCTGCATGAGCATTTGCAGGCTCATGCCGTAATGCTCGGCAATCCGGCCCAGGTTCTCGCCATACTGCACGACGTGGTACAGGGTGCCCGGCTCCAACTGCCCCGGCCGGGTGGGGTCCGGCGTGGGGCTGACGGCCGGGCGCGGCGTGCTGGACGCAGTAGCGGTGGGCAGCGGCTCGTTGGTAGCGGCCGGGGTGGCGGGCGGGTCATCCGGCGACGGCGAGCGGGTGGGCAGCGCCAGCGAAACGGTCTCCGGGGCAACATCCGGCGCGGTAGCCGTCCCCGGCGACTCTTCCGGCCGGCAGGCCCCCAACAGCAGCGCCAGGGTCAAAAGGAATATCACCAGCCGCAGCTGCTTGCCCCAAGCTCTTGGTTGAGGGAACAAAATACCCCTGACTGCCTGAGTAGTTACATCAAGCCTATGCATCTGCCTTTTTGAGGAAGGGAAGCGCAATGATGAACGTGGAACCCTGACCCGGCTTGCTCTCCACCCAGACCCGGCCGCCGTGCGCCTCGACCACCGAGCGCACGATCGCCAACCCCAAGCCAGCTCCTTCCTGATCGGCCGTGGCGGCCGCGTTCACCCGGAAGAACTTGGAAAAGAGATCTTCCATGGCCTCTGGAGGGATGCCCGGCCCGGTGTCGGCCACCTGGATGAGCACCGCCTGGCGGCCGTCGTCTACTCCGGCCGAAAGCGACACCTTGCCACCGGCCGGGGTGTACTTGACCGCGTTGTTGAGCAGGTTGGCGACCGCCTGCCCCAGCCGCAGCGGGTCAATCCGCAACGCGGGGAGATCGGGTGCGAAATCGGCCGCAAACCGCACCCCTTTCAACTGCGCCTGCGCTTCGGCCTCGCGGGCCACCTCTTCCAGCGTTTGCGCCACCGGCATCACCTGCCACTCCATCGCCTGCCCCGATTCAATGCGAGAGAGGTCCAGCAACCGCTCCACCAGCCCGCGCATCCGCTCGGCAGTGAGTGAGATCAACTCGATGAACTCTTTTTGCTCCTCGCCCACATCGGTATAGCGCGCCATCATCTCGGCCGAGCCCAGGATCACGCCCAACGGGCCGCGCAGATCGTGGGAGACGGCCGCCAGCGACTCGGTCTTGAGTTCGTCCAGCCGCTTCAAAAAGCTGACATCGTGCAGCGCCACAGCGTACCCCACTCCCGGCACCGGCGCCAGCGAGGCGTTGTAGGTAGCCTGCTGCCCAATGCGCACCTCACCGCTCATCGGCTCTGCCAGAGCGGGCCCAGCCCGGCGGAACAGCGCCACCAGGTCCGGATTGTCAATCACCTGCGCCAGCGGCCGGCCGATAGCATCCGCCATCCGCACCCCCAGGATGGTCGAAGCCGGCGGGTTGAGCATCAGGATGGTGCTTTCAGCGTCGGTGACCATGATGGCCGAGCGGACGTTGCGCAACACGGCCGCCAGTGTCTTCCGTTCCATACTGACCTGCGTAAACAGCCGCGCGTTTTCCACTGCCACGGCCGCCAAGCCCGCAATCGCGGATGCCAACTCCAGATCGGACGCGGAGAAGGAATTGGGCTCCGGATGCACCATGGTCAGCAACCCCACCACCCGCTGCCCGCGCAGCAACGGCACGGAAAGCGCCGAGCGCGGCGTGGTGGCGTCGTCGGGAAAGGTGACCCAACGAGGGTCCAGATCGGTGTCGGTGATCAGGGTAGGCTTTTTATGCTTGTACACCCAGCCCGCCAGCCCAATGTCCATCACCTTGGCCACCACCTGCCGGCTGTCTTCTGGCGGCAGGTCCGCCCGCGCCAGGATTCTGCGCACTACCCGGCCGAGGTTATCGAGCAAAAAGATGCTTCCTTTGCTCGCCCCCAGCATCTTGATGGTCAGCGAGAGCACCTTGCCCAGCACATCGTCCAGGTTTAGCGAGCTGCTCAGTTCCAGGCTGATGCGGTAAAAGAGTTCTAGTCGTTGGGTGGAGGAGCGGTTGGCTTCGGACACACTGATCTCCTAAGAACGAGAGCGGCGGCTGCGCGGTCCGGCCGGCGGCCGGGTGCTCCCCCGAAAACTCGTCGCCAAAATGCCAAAGATGGTGCAGTGGGTAGGGTCCAGCATGCGGCTGGCAAGCCGCGAGTCCAGCTCTTCGATAGGGGAAGCGGTGGTAATAACAGTCGGCAGCCGCGCGTTGTAGCGATAGTCAAAAATCTGGTACAGTTTTTCCCGCGCCCAACTGGTGGCGCTTTCGGTGCCCAGGTCGTCCAAAACCAGATGGGGCGCAGAGCGAATCTCTTTGAACCGCTTGCCAAAGCTGGTAGTGCTGCTGGGGCTAAAGGTGGCGCGCAGATCATCCAGCAGGTCCGGCACGCTGATAAACAGGATGGAATAGCCCAACGGCCGCCAGTGGTTGGCGATGGCGGCCGCCAGGTGGGTCTTGCCGCACCCGTGCGGCCCGGTCAAAACCAGCCAGTTCTCCGGCGACTGGGCATAGCTAACGGCCAGATCGTAGGCGCGCTTGAGGTTATCCTGTTCGCCCATCGGGAGTTCGCCCTGGCGCAGGCTAAAGCTGGTAAAGGTCTGGCTATAGTGCAAGCTCAGGCTGGAAAGCCCCGACTGTTCCTGGTCCACCCCCGAATGGCGAAAGTCCGGCGCGGCAATGGCGATCGCCTGCACCAGCCCTGGGTCGGCCAGCCGGGAGCGCACCCGTGGCTCAATCTCCTCCAGTTCATAGTTGGTGGTAATGATGGTAGGTAACCGGCTGTTGTAGCGGTGGTTGAGGATTTGAAAGAGCTTTTCCTGTGCCCAGGGGGTGCTGCTCTCTGCGCCAAAGTCATCCATAATCAGCAGCGGGGTGTCTTTGATTTGCTGAAAGCGCTGGTCAAAGGCAACGGCCGAATCGGGGGCAAAGGTGGCCCGCAAAAAGTCCAAGAGATCGGGTGCGGTGACAAAGATGACCGGCCGGCCCAGCGCCAGGTGGTGATTGGCAATGGCGGCTGCCAGGTGGGTTTTGCCGCAACCAAATCCGCCGCGCAACAGGATCCAGCCCCGGGGCTCCTCGGCAAAGCGCAGGCAATTCTCATGCGCCAGCCGCAGGTTCAACCGCTTGTCATCGGTCAGGCCAATGCCCTCCGGCCGGAAGGATGCAAAGGTCTGATGCTGGAGCGCGTCCAGTTGGCTGATGGAGCCCAGTTGTGCCAGCCGCCGCGCTTCGAGGGCCTCCTGCTGGCACCGACACGGAACCGCCCGGCCGAACAGGGGATCGCCCGGCGGCACGGCCGGGGTGACAAACCCAAAACCGCCACACTCGGGGCACGGGGGTTCGCCCGGCGCGCCCCGCTCGGCCGCCACGCCTTCCCGCCACTCGCGCTCAGTGTTGGATGAGGTCTCCGTACTTGCCTTCGACATATCGGCGGCGATCTCGGGTAAAATCTCCTCCACTTGTCGCATCGTGTCTTCCTTCCGCCTTCCAGCGCTCCAAAATGCGAGAGATATACGCCCACTTGCGGGCGTTATTGTTGACCGCAATCTCGATCGCTTCTTCAATCCATGCGGCCGGGTACTCTTCCTCGGCGTCGCGCAACTGCTCCGCAATCAGCGGGGTGAGCGGGCCGATGTTCTGCTCGTACAGCACAAAAACGTTCGGCCGCTGGCTGCGCAACTCTACCGGCTCGTCTGCATCGCCGGTCGGCCGCCATTCGCCGCGGGTAATCCCCTCGACGGCTGCCCGACCGCGCTCGGTGTTCATGAAATAGAGTTCCTCGCTGCCGGCCGCGCCCTCCACGGTGACCTGCAACAGCGTGCCGCGTGCTACCGCCCGTTCCAACGCATCGTTCAGGGTCGCCTCGGCCGCGCGGCGCGGCTTGCCCAGACTCTCCATCAGTATTTCATCCGCCAGGAAATCCTGGCGACGCAGGTAACGAATCTCGCCCTCTTTTTGGTGCAAAGCCCAAAAAGCATACACCGTCAACCGCAGTTCGGCCAGGTGGTCAATGATCGGCAGCAATTCGCTAAAGAACAGCGCCGGCAGCGCCACCGATTTGAGCCGGCCGGGGGGAAACCCACTGAATCCTTGCATGATTACTGGCTAAACTGACGCCGCTCCAGCTCGCGGAACTGGGCCAAATCCGCCTTGAAGAACAATTCCACCATCCCGGTAGGGCCGTTGCGGTGCTTGGAGACCGCCACCTCGGCAATGCCCGGCTTTTCCGTCGCCTCTTTGTTGTAATACTCGTCTCGGTAGATAAACATCACCACGTCCGCATCCTGCTCAATGGAACCCGACTCGCGCAGGTCGGAGAGCATCGGCCGCTTGTCCTGCCGCTGCTCCACGGCGCGTGAAAGCTGGGCGGCCGCCACCAACGGCACGTTCAACTCCCGCGCCAACCCCTTGAGGTGACGCGAGATATAGCTGATCTCCTGCACCCGATTGTCGGTGCGGAAATCACTGCTCATCAACTGCAAATAGTCCAGCACAATCAGGTCGAGCCCATACTCAGCATAGATACGGCGGCACTTGGTGCGTAGTTGCAGAGGGGTAATGGAGGGGGTATCATCGATAAAGATCAACGTGTCGCCCAACCGGCCGGTGGCTTCGGTGAACAGTTGCCATTCATCTTCGCGCAGCGCGCCGCGGCGCAACCGCTGCGAGTCAATACCAGTTTCGGCTGCCACCAGCCGGCCGACCAGTTGCTCATCACTCATCTCCAGGCTAAAGACGGCAACCCGCTTGCGGTGCTTTTTGGCCGCGTTGAGCGCAAAGTTGAGCAGCAGGCCAGTCTTGCCCATGCCAGGCCGGCCGGCGATGATGACCAGGTCAGAGCGCTGCAACCCGCCCAGAATCTGATCCAAATAGCTAAAGCCAGTCGGCACGCCCAGGATGCCTTCATCTCTTTCGGAAAGCTCCTGGATGCGGTCATAATACTTGCCAACGATATCGCGAATGGGGGTCAGATCGCGGGACAACCGCCGCTCGGAAACGCCGAACAGAGCCTGCTCGGCCCGGTCCAGCACCACATCAACGTTCTCCCGCTCATCGTAGGCCAGCTGTGCAATCTCGCTGGCGGCCGCCAGCAAGCGGCGGCGCAGCGCATTGTGCTCCACCATGCGGCCGTACGCCTCAGCGTGGATGGCGCTGGGCACCGCGTCCATCAACCGGCTGATGTACACCGGACCACCCAACTCAGCCAGCCGCCCCTGCCGATCCAGTTCATCTACCACCGTCAAGAAATCTATCGGATCGCGCCGCTCATGGACCGCCAGGATAGCTTCCCAGATCCAGCCGTTCTTCACCAGGAAAAAATCGTCCGGCTTGAGAAAGGTGGCCACGTCAAACAGCGCGTCCGGGTTGATCAGCACCGAGCCCAATACGGCCTCTTCGGCCTCCACGTTGCTGGGGGTCACTTTTTCCGGCATGATTGCAGCCAAATCAGCGCTCATCGCCCTTTTCCTTGTCTCAACACGTAACGGCTCAACCCAGGCCCGGGCAGGGTAAGATGGAGGCTGTGCGGACGTTGAACATCCCGCGTAAAGCAAGGCAGTGCATCCGCACACCCCAAAAAACACAATACTGCCCGAGTAGTGGCTTCAATGGTTCAATTCCTGGCTCAATAGTGGATTTGCCCGCGCCATATCAGACACAGCGATGGTTAGCCATGCCCACAAGCGTAGATCCAAAAGCCCGGAGCACGTTGGCAGTCCGGCCGAGACTGCCGGGGCGGCTCAGTTGTCCATGTCCAGCGTGTCGAGGAAATCCGCAAAAGCATCCAAGTTGTCGTTGACTTGGGCCTCTTCGACCGATATGATCTCTTCTTCCGGAAGCACGCCCGCCTCGTCCATCACGGATGGAGACACAAAGATGGGAACCTTGACGCGGACCGCCAGCGCAATCGCGTCTGATGGACGCGCGTCAATCTCCAGCAATTGGCCATTCTGGTCAATCACGACGCGGGCGGTAAAGTAATCGTCCTTCAACTCGTTCACCAAGACGTGGGACACCTGGCCGCCCAATGTTTGGATGATGTTCCTCAGCAAATCGTGGGTGAGCGGCCGGGCCGTCTCCACCTGCTGTAATTCGACTACGATAGCATCGGTCTCGAACGGCCCAATCCAGATGGGCAGTTGGCGCTCGCTATCCATCTCCTTTAGCAGGATCACGCGATGCGGCGACATGAGACTCACGCGGATACTATCAATCACAACTTGGATCATCAATGACCTCGCTTTCCAGGCTGGCTAAGATTGTAGCATGGTGGACTGAGAAAGCAAGTGTCACAAGCAGCCGGAAAGCCTGCCCAGGGCTGAAACTCGATGCGGTTGGGAGGGTGGGAATCAGGCAATAACCCCCAGCTCCCGGCCGACCCTGGCAAAGATGGACAGGCCGAGGTCCAGGTCATCCTGCGTATGAGCGGCCGTGTTCATCACCCGGATGCGGGCCGTGCCCTGGGGGACGGTTGGGAAGCCCAGCGCCATGGCAAAGACACCCTCCTCAAACAGGCGGGCGGAGAACAGTTTGGCCTTGGCTACCTCGCCGATGATGATGGGCACAATAGGGGTCTGTGTGGTGCCGGTGTCAAAGCCCAGTCGCTGCATCTCTGACTTGAAATAATCGGTATTCTGCCACAGCCGATCCACCAGTTCTTTGGATTCCTCCAGCAGATCCACTGCGGCCAGGCAGGCGGCCGTGTCGGCCGGTGTCAGCGCACTGGAAAAGAGGTTCGGCCGGGCCTTTTGCCGGATATAGTCCACAATCTCTTGCTTGCCGGCAATCACACCGCCCATTACCCCAAACGCCTTGGAAAGCGTACCGATCTCGACGTCGAATTGGCCATGCAGGCCAAAGTGCGCCACAATCCCCTTGCCATCGCCCAGCACGCCCTCACCGTGCGCGTCGTCAACCATCGTCAGAACGCCGTACTTTTCCGCCACCTGATACAGCTTGTCCAGCGGAGCCACATCGCCATCCATACTAAAGACCCCGTCGGTGACCATCAGGCTGCGCCGATACTTGGGTAGATTTTCCTTGATGGCCTCTTCCAGGCTGGCAGGGTCGCAATGCTCATAGACCACGATCTTGGCTCCGGAGAGCCGCGCCCCATCAATGATGCTGGCGTGGTTCAGCCGGTCGGAAAAGATGACGTCCTGCGCGCCCGTCTCGCGGTCCCGGCCGACCAATGCCGGCAGGGCCGCCTGGTTGGCACAAAAACCAGACTGGACCAGCATGGAGGCATCCACCCCTTTGAACTGCGCCATGCGACGCTCAAACTCCAGGTGCAGGGCCTGGGTGCCGGCGATGGTGCGTACAGCGGCCGGGCCAACCCCCCACTTTTCAATTGCCTGCTGCGCCTTTGCCTTCAGTTGAGGGTGATTTGCCAGCCCCAGGTAGTTGTTGGTGCAAAAGTTGAGCACCCGCTTGCCATCCACCACCATCCAGCCATCGGCGGCCGAATCCATGGTGCGAATGTTGATAAACGCGTTGCTCTCGCGCAATTGCGCCAGCTCGTCCCGGATAAAATCAAGTTTGTCTATCATGGATTCCTCCGTGTAAACGCAGCCTACCGCCACTCGCCTGCTGATCGCCGACGGCTGGCAGGTGGACGCCTATGGATACAGCTTGCCCGCCGCGTGCCGCCGGCCCAACTTGTCCAGCATGTCGGCCGTCATCGCTGCCAGGTCATAATCCGGCCGCCAGTTCCAATCTTCCCGCGCCGCGCTGTCGTCAATCGAGTGAGGCCAGGAGTCGGCAATCGCCTGGCGAAAATCGGGCTCATATTCGACTTTGAAATCAGGGACGTGCTTTCTGATCTCGGCCGCCAACTCGCCGGCCGAAAAGCTCATCGCCGCCAGATTATAGTTGGCCGGGTGCTGTAGCCGGGAGCGGTCCGCATCCATCAGATCGAGGGTCGCCTTGATGGCGTCGGGCATGTACATCATCGGCAGCACCGTATCCTGGCTTACAAAGCATGTGTAACGCCGGTGGGCAATCGCCTCATAATAAATCGCCACCGCATAGTCGGTCGTCCCGCCTCCGGGCAGTGTCTCGCTGCTGATGAGGCCGGGGTAGCGCACCCCGCGCACGTCGACGCCAAACCGACGGGCGTAATAGTCGCACAACAGCTCGCCGGCCACCTTGGTCACGCCGTACATGGTGGTGGGGCTCAGAACGGTATCCTGCGGCGTGTTGTGGCACGGGGTATTGCAGCCAAACACGGCGATGGAACTGGGGCAAAAAACGCGAGTCAGGTTCCGCCGGCGGGCCAATTCCAGCACGTTGGTCAGCCCATTGATGTTGACGAGCCAGCAGAGGTGCGGCTTTTCCTCCCCCACGGCCGAAAGAATCGCCGCCATATGGTAGACGGTGTCGATCTGGTGCTTGTCCACCACCGCCTCCAGCACGGCCGGGTCGGTGACGTCCAGTAACTCAAATGGGCCAGGCTGGGGAGCGGTGAGCGGCCGGATATCCGAGGCGATCACATTGTTGGCGCCGTGCCGGTCGCACAGCACGGCGATCAGGTCGGAACCAATTTGACCGGCCGCGCCGGTCACCAGGATGCGCTTCGTCTCAGTTGGCATGCCGGATTCATCCTCATTTGGGCAGAAAAACAGCGTTTTTTATGGTAGCATGCCGGCCGGCCCGCTAGTAGTGACAAAAGTAACAGCCGGCCGGTTGCATTGGGCAGCCCGGCCGCGCCGTGCTACAATAGAGACGACGAAAGATGGACGACGAATGACGGAAAAGCAGACGCGGGCCAACAGTGGTCCTTCGTCCTTCATCTTTCGTCATTCACCTACAGGTTTCGGCATGGTAAACAGACAGCATCTCAGTTACTTTTTCAACCCGCGCAGCATCGCCATCATTGGTGCCAGCCGGGATACGCACAAGCTGGGTTACGGCGTGGTGCGTAACCTGCACGAGTATCACTATCGGGGTCAGATCTATCCGGTCAACCCGCGGGCCCGCGAGGTATTGGGATACCATTGCTATCCCAGCATCGCGGACGTTCCCGGGCCGGTAGACCTGGCTATTGTGGTGGTGCCGGCCGACTCTGTGATCCCCACTGTCGCTGAATGCGGCCAGGCAGGAATCCCGGCCGCCATCGTGGTCAGCGGCGGCTTTAGCGAGATTGGTCCCGAAGGCGAGGTGCGGGAGCAGGCGTTGCGCGAAACGGCCGCTCAATACCAGATGCGGCTGCTGGGCCCCAACTGCATCGGCACCATCGACACCCACACGCCGGTCAACACCACCTTTGTGGTGGGGATGCCGCGCAGCGGGGACATTGCCTTTGTCTCCCAGTCCGGCGCGGTGGTGGCGGCCGTGATTGACTGGGCGCGCGGGGCCGGGGTTGGCTTTTCCCGCATGGTCAGCCTGGGCAACGGCGCTGACGTAAACGAAACCGAACTGTTGGCCGAAATGGCGGCCGATCCCCAGAGCCGGGTCATCACCGGCTACCTGGAAGGGGTAGCAGACGGCAACGCTTTCCTGCAAGTAGCGGCCGAGGCGGCGCGGAAAAAGCCGCTGGTCATGCTCAAGGTCGGCCGGGGAGAAGGCGGCGCGCGGGCTGTGGCCAGCCACACCGGCGCGCTGGCAGGCAGCGCCGAGGCGTACGACGCGGCTTTTCGCAAGGCCGGCGTGCTGCGCGCCAACTCGCTAGAAGAGCTATTTGACTGGGCGCGAGCGCTGGCCTGGCAACCGCTGCCCAAGGGCAACCGGGTGGCTGTACTGACCAACGCCGGCGGGCCGGGCATCCTGGCGGTGGACGCACTGGAAGCGGCCGGGCTGGCGCTGGCCCCGCTCACGCCAACCACCCGCGAATACCTGGCCTCCCGTTGCCCGGCCCACGCCAGCGTGCGCAACCCGGTGGACATCCTGGCCGGCTCCGGACCGGGCACCTATGCCCGCGCGCTGGACGCGCTGCTGGCAGACGAAACGGTGGATGCGGCCGTGGTCATCCAGGCACCGCAGGATTGGTTCTACCCCACCAGCCTGGCCGAGGTGGTGGGCGAGGTAGCGTCCGGCAGCAAAAAACCGGTGCTGGCATGCATCATGGGATTGGCCAGCACGGCCGACGCGCTCAACATCCTCCACCGCCGGCGGGTGCCGAATTACGCTTTTCCGGAGCGGGTCGCCTCCACCCTGGCAGCAATGCTGGCCCGTCGGCACTGGCTAGAAGCGCCTCCGGAGACGCCACCATCGCCCTTCCCGGCCGACCGGGAGGCCGCACAGGCCATCCTGCAACAGGTGGAACACTCCGGCGCAACCGTCCTGGGTGGCTCGGAGACCGGCCGTCTGCTGGCGGCGTACGGCATCCGCATCCCGGCAGACCGGCTGGCGATGACGGCCGAAGAAGCCGTCGCCCAGGCCCAAGAGATGGGTTTTCCAGCCGCGCTCAAAGTCGCCTCGCCGGACATCACCCACAAAAGCGACGTGGGCGGGGTGGAGACAGGGCTGGCCGACCCGGATGCGGTGCGAGCCGGTTTCACGCGCATCATGGCGGCCGTCCAGCGCCACCGGCCGGAGGCCCGCCTGGACGGCGTGACGGTGCAGCAGATGATCCCGGCCGGACAGGAGGTGATCGTTGGCTGGAAGCGCGACCCACAGTTTGGCCCGCTGCTGCTGGTCGGATCGGGCGGCACGGAGGTAGAACTGGTGCGGGACGTGGCGTTAGGCGTTGCCCCGCTGACGCGCGGCGAGGCAGAACGGATGCTGGAGGGAACGCTGGTCAGCAGGCGACTGAAGGGCTGGCGAGGAGCGCCCCCGGCCGATCGTGATGCAGTGATCGACGCGCTCTTGCGGCTTTCCCAGATGGCGCTGGACATGCCCCAGATCGCCGAGTTGGAGATCAACCCGCTCCGCACCCTGCCGGCCGGGCAGGGAGCCGTCGCTGTGGACGGCCGGGCCATTCTGGCATAGCAAAGGTCGTCGAATGACCACATCCCTCCAAATCTCCCCCGGCCGCTCCTACCCCATGGGCGCAACTGTCCTGGAGGATGGCATCAACTTTTGCATCTTTACCAAAAACGGCACGGCCGTTGAACTGCTGCTATTCAACCACTACGACGAACCGCACCCGGCCCACATCATCCCATTGGACCCGCGCTACAACAAAACCTTCTATTACTGGCATGTGCAGGTCCACGATATCGGGCCGGGGCAGATTTACGGTTTCCGCGTCGCCGGCCCGTACCGGCCGGAGGAAGGACACCGCTTCAACTATGCCAAAGTTCTGCTGGACCCCTACGCCCGCTGCGTGGTCTATGGGGATAACTGGCGGCGGGACGCGGCATGCGGATTCAACACCAACTATGCCAGTTCGCTCAAGGCCATGGTGGTGAACGCCGGCGACTATGATTGGGAAGGGGATCAGCCATTGGGCCTGGCTTTCTGCGATATGGTGATTTACGAAATGCACGTGCGGGGTTTCACCCAGCACCCATCCTCTGGAGTAACGTATCCCGGCACCTATGCCGGCGTGGTGGAAAAGATTCCCTACCTGAAGGATTTAGGGGTCACGGCCGCGGAGTTATTGCCGGTCCAGCAGTTTGACCCGCAGGGCGTGTACCAGCGCAACCCCATCACTGGAGAGCAACTGACCAACTACTGGGGCTACGACCCAATTGGCTTTTTTGCCCCACACCAGGGCTATGCCTCCAACGGCCTCTATCAGTGCGCCGTGCAGGAATTTCGCGCCATGGTCAAAGCGCTGCACCGGGCCGGGATTGAGGTGATCCTGGATGTGGTGTTCAACCACACGGCCGAGGGCGCGGCCGATGGGCCAACCATCAGTTTCCGCGGGCTGGAAAACCGCGCCTATTACCTGCTGGACCAGCGGGACAGAAGCGTCTACAGCAACTACAGCGGCACAGGCAACACGCTCAAGACCAATCACGCCGTCGTCCGCCGGCTGATTCTGGACTGCCTGCGCTACTGGGTGCAAGAGATGCACGTGGATGGCTTTCGCTTTGACCTGGCCTCCATTTTCTCCCGCGACGAAGAGGGCCGGCCGATGGATAACCCGCCCATCCTGTGGGAGATCGAGTCCGACCCGGTGCTGGCCAATACCAAGATTATCGCCGAGGCGTGGGACGCGGCCGGACTGTACCAGGTCGGCTCCTTTATTGGCGACCGCTGGGCAGAGTGGAACGGCCGCTATCGGGACGACGTTCGCCGCTTTATCAAGGGGGAACGGGGCATGGTGCAGGCATTTGCCGCCCGGTTGGTCGGCAGCCCGGACCTATACACCGACCCCGGCCGGCAACCCCACCGCAGTATTAATTTTATCACCTGCCACGATGGTTTCACACTCAACGATCTGGTCACCTACGACCGCAAGCACAACGAGGCCAACGGCGAGGACAATCGGGACGGGCTGGACATCAACCTGAGTTGGAACTGTGGCGTCGAAGGGCCGACCGACGACCCGGCAATCGAACGACTCCGCCTACGCCAGATCAAGAACTTGATTGCGGTTCTCTTTATCTCCCAGGGAACCCCCATGATCCAGATGGGGTCAGAGGTGCGCCGGACGCAGCGGGGCAACAACAATGCCTATTGCCAGGACAACGAGATTAGCTGGTTTGACTGGGAACTGGTGGCAAAAAACGCCGAGCTGCGCCGCTTTGTCAAAGGGATGATCCGTTTCCACCGCACCCACCCCGGCCTCAACAGCGAAAGCTTTATCTCCGAGCGGCGCAAGCCGGACGGAAGAATGAAATATCTGAGCTGGCACGGGACTGAATTGAACCGGCCGGATTGGGGAGACGCATCGCATAGCATAGCCTTTTCGCTGCACGACTACCCCGGCGACAGCGACATCTACTGCATCGTCAACGCATTCTGGGAGTCGCTGGATTTTGCGCTGCCGCCGCTGGACGACGGCCGGGCCTGGCACCGCGCGGTGGACACGGCACTGGACTCGCCGGCCGACCTGCCCGACGGAGGAACCGAACCCGAAATCGCCGACTCAACCTACCAGGCTGCCTCCCGCTCGGTCGTCGTGCTGATTGCCCGCTAATCCCTACCTGACACCCGGCCGGGTGTGATACAATTATCCCCATGAAATGGCTTGTAGCAATTGGATTGCTCTGCGCGCTGCTGGCGCTGGCAACTGGCGCGGGCTGGCTGCTGCGCGGGGATGCGCTCTTTAATCTGACCGGCGAGGAAGCACCGGCCGGGCAGGCGCGGGCACTGCTGCAACTGGCGATGGGGCGCCTGCGACCCCAGCCGAACACGCGGCCGGATGTGTCCATTGCCCACACCGACATCAACCCCTTTGGCATCAACACCTTTCTGCAGGAAGAGGTAGAGTCCGCCAAGCGGGAACGGCAGGTACAACTCATCGCTGAGGCCGGCTTTCACTGGATCCGGCAAGAGTTTACCTGGGAGGACATCGAGATCCACGGCAAGGGGGACTTTGTTGACCGGCGTAACGACCCGGCCGGGATTGACGCCTGGGCCAAGTACGACCAGATCGTGGACCTGGCCGAGCATTATGGGCTGGAGATCATCGCCCGGTTGAGCAACCCGCCGGCCTGGTCCCGCGCGGCCGGGAACGCGGCCGGGGCTTTTGCCCCGCCAGATGACCTGTCCGATTACGGCGATTTTGTCACCACGGCGGTCGCGCGCTACGCCGGCCGGGTCACCCACTTTCAGATCTGGAACGAACCCAACATCTATCCTGAGTGGGGCGAATACCCTGTAAATCCCGAGGCGTACACCGAACTACTCTGCCACGCCTACCGCCGCGCCAAGGAGGCCAATCCGCAGGCGGTGATCCTGAGCGGGGCGCTGGCCCCCACGTTGGAACTGAGCGGCCGGGGGTTCAATGACCTGGTCTTTTTGCAGCGCATGTACGATGCGGGCGCGGCCGACTGCTTTGATATCCTCTCCATGCAGGGGTATGGCCTCTGGTCAGGCCCAACCGATCACCGCCAGCGGCCGACCCATATCAACTATGCCCGCAACGTGCTGGTGCGCGACCTGATGGTGCAGAACGGCGATGAGCACAAGGCCATCTGGATCAGCGAGATGAATTGGAACCCGGTGCCCAACGGGGTGCTCACACAAGGCATCTATGGCCAGGTGACGCCAGAACAGGCGGCCCGCTATGCGCCGCTGGCTTACCAGCGGGCGCAGGAAGAGTGGCCTTGGGTAGGTGTGATCAACTTTTGGTTTTTCAAGCGCGCCAGCGACGCCGAAAAAGACCAGGAATGGTACTATTTCCGGATGGTCGAGCCAGATTTCGCGCTGACGCCGGTCTATTTTTCAATGCAGGCGTACATCCAGGGGCAATAGTCCATGGCCGAAACACCGAATCGGCGCCTTGTCGTTTTGGCGGTCTTGCTGATTCTGGCCCTGGCGGCCGGGCTGCGCTTTTTCCGGCTCGACGCGCAATCCTTTTGGAACGACGAGGGCAACAGCGCCCGCATTGCCGAACGGAGCGTCCGGTTAATCCTGGAGGGCGCGGCCGGGGACATCCACCCGCCGCTTTATTATCTGGCGCTCCACTATTGGCGGGCGCTAGCGGGCCAGAGCGAGTTTGCTCTGCGGGCGTTCTCGGCCGTGGGCGGCGTAGGGCTGGTGGCGTTGACCTTTGCTTTGGGCGACCGGCTGTTCGGCCGGGCGGCCGGGCTGGCGGCCGCATTATCGGCGGCGGTCAACCCGTTTCAGGTCTATTACAGCCAGGAGGCCCGTTCATACATCTGGGTTGCCGTTTTGGCGACGGCGGCCGTCTATTGCGCCATTCGTCTGTGGCAATCCCCCCAGCTTTCCTGGCGCTGGTCGCTGGGCTACGTTTTGGTACTGGCGGTCGGGCTGTACACCCACTACCTGTTCCTCATCGTGCTGGTCCCCATCAACCTGGCTGCGCTGCTCTGGCTGGCCCCGCGGCGGAAAGCCAGACCCTGGTGGCATTGGGTATTGCTACACGCGGCGGCCGGTGTCCTGTACCTGCCGTGGGCACCAGTTGCATTCCGTCACATCACGGGTTGGCCCTCGGCCGGTGGGGAAGTTGCGTTGGTGCCCGCACTGTTGGATACCTTCCGCTTGCTCGGCCTAGGCCAGACGATTGACCCGGCCGGGGCGAACCTGGCGCTGCTGGGATTCGGCCTGCTCCTGCTGCTGGGCCTGGCACCGGCGATCAAAGACCAGGAACCGCATAACAAGAACCTGGCATGGGTGGCCCTGTGGCTGTCTGTGCCGGTGGCACTGGTGTTTGCGCTCGACCTGTTCAAGCCTGCCTTTCTCAAATTCATGCTGGTGACCAGCCCGCCGTTTTGCCTGCTGCTCGGCCGGGGCACTGCCCGCTTCCTCGCCGGCTCGCGCGCCAGGGCCCCTTTATTGCTACCAGTAGCGCTCAGCCTGGGGCTGGTAGTCTCGTTCAGCTATGATTCGTTGCACAATCTGTACTCCGATCCGCAGTACGCCCGGCCGGACTATCGCGGGATGGCCGCCCACATCCAGTCGGCCGGCCGGCCGGGCGACGCCGTGGTCCTCAATGCTGCTAACCAGTGGGAGGTCTTTACCTACTACTATCCACACGTGGAACGGGTGTACCCGCTGCCGCGCAGCCGGCCGGTGAACGAAGCCCAGGTAATTGCCGAGTTGGAGCAGATCACGGCCGCGCACGACCGAATCTTTGCCATCTTTTGGGGCGAAGTAGAAAGCGACCCACAGCGACTGGTGGAACGCTGGCTGGACGCCCACGCTTACAAAGCGGCCGACGCATGGTGGGGCGAAGTGCGTCTGGTGACCTATGCCGTGCCGGCCGCGCCGGCCACCGAGATCGCCACCCCGCTGGAGGTTCACTTTGGGGATCGCATTGCCCTGCATGGCTACACGTTGCTGGCAAACCAGTTGGCTCCAGGCGACATCATCCAGATCACCCTCTTTTGGGAAGCTCTGGAGCCCGTGGAACAACGCTACAAGGTTTTTCTCCATTTGCTGGATCACGACGGCCGGGTGGTTTCCCAGCGGGACAGCGAACCCGGCGGCGGACTGGCGCTCACCACCACCTGGCGGCCGGGCCAGCTTCAAATGGACAACCATGGCGTGTCGGTCCCGGCCGATACGCCGGCCGGTGTGTACCAACTCGTCGCCGGCATGTACCCGCTGGAGGACCCCAGCAACCGCCTGCCATTGACCAGCAGCGGGGAGCCGGCCGGAGACCTGCTCCAGCTCCCTGTAATCACCATCACAATGCCCTGACCAGACAAGGAGGTCACGATGCTGAAACGCAGCTTAACACTGATAATCCTAATGCTGATGCTGGTAGCCTGCAACGGCGGGCCCGTCACGCCCGCCAACCCTACGGCGCAGGCCGCCACCGCCGAAGCCAATATTGCCAACACCCGTGCCGCCAGCACGCCGGCCGCCACGCCCACTGCACAAGCCGGCACACCCATCACCCCGGCCGAGACAACCCCGGCCGGCCCGACACCCGAATCGCGGGGCGACCGGATTGCCTTTTGGCGCGACACCGATGGCGTGGTAGATATTTTCGTCATCGACCCCGACACCGGAGAAGAAATCAACCTCACCAAGAGCCCCCTCTATCACGAGTTCCGGCCGGTGTGGTCCCCGGACGGCAGTCTGATCGCATATGTCTCGGACGAGCGGGACAATTGGGACATCTTTTTCCGGCCGGTCGACCCAACCGGTCCCGTCCTGCCGTCGGCCCTCACCATCTCCATGAACCCCGATATCTTTCCTCGTTGGTCGCCCGATGGCGAACTGGTAACCTACCACACATTTTCGGCCGGACAATTCGACGTCATGCGAGTGGAGGTCGCAACCAACGTCAAAGCCAACCTGACCATCGACACACCCGATTCCAGCGAAACACAACCTGTCTGGCGGCCGGATGGTGCGGAAATCCTGTTCATCTCCGACCGCGATGGTCAACAAGATGATCTGTTTGTCATGACGCACGACGGATGGAACGTCCGCCAACTCACCAAAACGCTTGATGCGGCCGAGTGGGACGCCGAATGGTCACCGGACAGCGCGTGGATTGCCTTTGTCTCCGACCGCGACGGCAACGCCGAAATCTACCTGATGCGTGCTGACGGCAGTGACCTGCGCCGGATCACACAAAACGAGGTGGCCGACGGCATCCCTGTCTTTTCACCCGACGGGCGCTTACTGCTCTTGGTCTCCAAACGCGATGGCAACGAGGAGATCTACCTGCTGGACCTGGCCTGCCTGGACACGGCCGAGGGATGCGACGGTGAAGCGATCAACCTGACCAACCACTCAGGCAGCGATAGTTTGCCGGCCTGGTCGCCGGATGGCACCCGCATTGCATTTGTCAGTGACCGGGACGGGGTAGAGAACCTCTTTTTGATGCAAGCTGATGGCTCCAACCAGATCAATCTGACGGAAAGCAGCGGGCAGGAATTTGGCCCCATCTGGGCTCCCCGGCCGGACCTGGCTCAGCCATAGTGCGCCTGATTGTGAATAACGGCACGAGCGTTGGGCATGCGTAGGTCTGGCGTGTGCTTGCCGTCCAGTATTGACGTAAAAAACCTGTAAAATTACTATCGAAGGGTGAAATCTCTTCTTCTCCTCCTTTTGATGAGAGCCGGGGTCGGCGCCCGGCTCTCAGCGCGCAGGGCCAAGTTGTCTGCCCCTCAATTCCCGATACAATACCCGCGATATGATCGCCGAGAGTTCTGAGAGGCAGATTGTGCGCGCGGCCGGCGTGGTGATGGCCGCCACTGTGGTCGCACGGCTGCTGGGGTTGGCCCGGCAGATGATTCTCGGGCGGCTCTTTGGCACCACCACCGCCATGGACGCCTTTGCAGCCGCCAATGTGGTCACAGAAACGCTGTATCTGGTGGTTGCCGGCGGAGCGCTGGCTTCGGCCTTTATTCCCATCTTTACCAGCTTTCTCACTCAGGGCGATCACCGTGGTGCATGGCGATTGACGAGTCAGATCGCCTCTTTGATTTTTGTGGTGGTGCTGGCCCTATCACTCCTCACGGGAATCCTGGCCCTCCCCGTCGTGACGGAGCTACTGGCACCCAATATGCCGGCCGCCGGGCAGCAGTTGACCGCCCAACTCCTGCAGGTGATGTTGGCAGCCACGGTGATCTTTAGCATCAGCGGCCTGCTGATGGGGGTTCTCAACGCGCACCAGCACTTTCTGCTGCCGGCCGTGGCGCCCATCCTTTACAATCTGGGTATCATTGTCGGCGCGGTACTCCTCTCGCCGCGATGGGGCATCCATGGAGTAGCGGTTGGCGTGGTGGCGGGCGCAGCGCTACACCTACTGATCCAACTGCCAGGGCTACGCGGCCGGGGAGCCCACTTTACCTTCTCGCTGGGGTTGGACAACCCGGCCGTCCGCCAGCTTGCCCGTCTGATGGGGCCACGCGTGCTGGGGCTGGCTGTGACGCGAGTCAACTTTTGGGTCAACACCAACCTGGCCTCCGCCTTTGGCGAGGGGGCGGTGAGCGCCCTGGACTATGCCATGCGGGTGATGCTGCTGCCGCTGGGGGTAGTGGCGCAGGCGGTGGGCATTGCTGCTTTTCCCACCTTTGCCGAGTTGGTCGCCAAGGGCGAGCTGGGCCAGGTGCGGCGAACGCTGACCACCACGCTGCGTGGGGTGCTCTACCTGGCGCTACCGGCGTCGGCCGGGCTAATGGTACTTGGCCGGCCAATCGTCCAACTGCTGTTCGAGCGCGGCGAGTTTTCCGCCGAGTCGACCAGCAACGTCACCTGGGCGCTGGTCTTTTACGCGGCCGGGCTGGCCGGACACGCCGGGCTGGAGATCGTGGTCCGCGCATTTTACGCCCTGCACGACACCAAAACACCGGTCGCCGTGGGCAGCGCCGCCATGGCACTCAACGTTGCCCTCAGCATCGGGCTCAGCCGGCTATTTGACGCGCTTGGATGGATGCCCCACGGTGGTCTGGCACTGGCCAATTCCTTGGCCACGGCGCTTGAAGCTTGCTGGCTGCTCTGGCTGCTGCGCGGCCGGCTGGGCGGCGTGGAGGGGCGCTGGCTGCTGGATGGGCTGGTCAAATCCGGGTTGGGCACGGCCGGGATGGGACTGGCATTGTGGCTCTGGCTGCAATTGTGGCCGGCCGGCCCGGCGTTATGGGTGGGAGGTCTGGGGATTGGTTTGGGCGCGGCCGTTTATCTCGCGGTCACTGGCCTGCTGCGCACGGACGAACTGCGGCTGGCGCGAAGGCTGTTGGCCCGCCGCTAACTGACAAAGATGAGCGACCAACTGGAAGGCTCTGTCGAGCGCGTGACCTATTACGCCGGCGAGACCGGCTTTAGCGTCATCCGACTGCTACCGGCCGGACGCCAGTACATCCCGCAGGGGGCGGTCAGCCGGGATGGGCTGGTGACCGTGGTGGGGGAATTACCAGAGGTCAACCCCGGCGAATCACTCAGGCTGATCGGCCAGTGGACCAGCCACCCACAACACGGCCGGCAGTTCCGCGCCGAGCGCTGCGAGCAGGTGCTCCCTGCCACCGTTGAGGGCATCCGGCGCTACCTCGGGTCCGGCCTGATCCGTGGCGTAGGCCCGGTGATGGCGGAGCGGATCGTGCGTGAGTTTGGCCCCAACACGCTGGAGGTGATTGACAACGACCCCGGCCGGCTGCGCCAGGTGCTGGGGATCGGACCCAAACGGGTCGAGCAGATCGCAACCGCCTGGGAGGAGCAAAAAGCGATCAAAGAGGTGATGATCTTTTTGCAGTCCCATGGCGTGAGCACGCGGCTGGCGGTAAAAATCTACAAGCAGTACGGCGACGCGGCCGTGGACGTGGTGCAGATGGATCCCTACCGGCTGGCGCGGGACATCTGGGGAATTGGCTTCCGGACGGCCGACAAGATTGCGCAGGACCTGGGCCTGCCGGCCGATGCGCCGACGCGCATTGAGGCTGGCGTGGTCTACACCCTTAACCAACAGGCTGATGAGGGACACGTCTACCTGCCCCAATCGGAACTGGCGGCCGAGGCGGCCAACCTGCTGGCGGTCAAGGAAGAGCAAGTGGTGTACGCGGTGGAACGGCTGGAGGCGGCCGAACAGGTCAAGTGCGAGGCGTTGGACGAGCAAGCCGCCGATGCGGGACCGGCCGTCTACTTGACTCCGTTTTTCTTTTCCGAGGTCGGGGTGACCAACCGGCTGCGCCAGATGGTGGAAACGGCCGGCACGCGGCTGGCCAGCTTTCGCGCCAATGAGTTGTTGCCTACCATCCCCAATCTTGACCTACAGCTCTCCGCCCAACAACAGCAGGCGGTGGCGGCCGCCCTGACCCACAAAGTGACGGTCCTGACCGGCGGGCCGGGGACCGGCAAGACGACCGCGCTGCGAACGCTCATCCAGGCATTGCAGAGTTACGGGCACAGCTTTGCGTTGGCCTCGCCCACCGGCCGAGCCGCCAAGCGGCTGAGCGAGGCGACCAGGCAACCGGCCAAGACCATCCACCGGCTGCTGGAATACTCCCCGGCCGGGGGTTTCCAGCGTAACCAGGACAACCCGTTGGATGTGGACATGGTGGTGATAGACGAGGCCTCCATGCTCGATCTGGTGCTGACCAACCACCTGCTCAAAGCCATTGACCCGAGCAGCCATCTGTTGCTGGTGGGGGATGTGGATCAGCTACCCTCGGTGGGCGCGGGCGATGTCTTGCGGGACATCATTGACTCGGGAATCACCTCCGTGAACCGGCTGGACGTCATTTTTCGGCAGGCCAAGGACAGCCTGATCATCACCAACGCGCACCGGATCAATCAGGGGCAGTTGCCGCTGACGCCCAAATCGGCCGGTGACTTTTTCCTGTTTGTGGAGCCGGAACCGGACCGGGCAGCCGAACTGCTGGTGGACATTGTGCAAAATCGGGTCCCGGCCAAGTTCGGGCTGGACCCGCTGAACGAGGTACAGGTGCTTTCGCCCATGTACCGCGGCAGCACCGGAGTGGCGAACCTGAACGAGCAGTTGCAGCTTGCGCTGAACCCACCGTCAGCCGGCCGGCCGGAGCGACGGATAGGCGGCCGGACGTTGCGCGTGGGCGACCGGCTGATGCAAACCCGCAACAATTATGACAAAGAGGTGTTCAACGGGGACATCGGCCGGCTGGTGGCGCTGGAGGTGGTGGAGCAGACTGCGGTGATTGACTTTGACGGCCGCAAGCTAGTGTACGATTGGATGGAACTGGACGAGGTGGTCCACGCGTTTGCCATCAGCGTGCACAAAGCGCAGGGTAGTGAGTACCCGGCCGTGGTGGTGCCGGTCACCATGCAACACTACCTGATGTTGCAGCGCAACCTGCTGTACACGGCCGTGACCCGCGCCCAAAAGCTGGTCGTGCTGGTGGGGACCAAAAAAGCGATCGCCCTGGCGGTGCGCAACGACAAGGTGGCACAACGGCACACGGCTTTGGACTGGCGTCTGGGGAAAAGAGAAACGGGCCAAAAAGCAAACGGGCAATAGGACAACCTATTACCCGTCACGCACTGCCACCGAGGCGGAGGGGGTGGGATTCGAACCCACGGTGGCTAAAAAGCCACAACGGTTTTCGAGACCGCCCCATTCGGCCGCTCTGGCACCCCTCCGAACCGGCGAAATTATAACACGCGCTCTCTAAACTGTAAAAGACTCGTGGAGTTGAGGAACATACGTGTGTTTTAGCCCACGCTGCAGCAGCGTGCCGGCAAAGGCCTCCGAGACCTCGGCTTCACCGTGGACCACAAAGGTATGCTCCGGCTTGCGCTGCATGGCGTTGAGCCAGGTTAGCATTTCATCCCGGTCGGCGTGGGCGCTAAAGCCATTGATTACCTCAACCCCAGCCCGGAGTTGGTACTCCTCGCCAAAGATTTTCACCACCGGCTGCCGCTCGACAATCCGCCGGCCGAGCGTGTCCGGCGCTTGCCAGCCGACGATAAGCACCGTGTTGCGCGGGTCTTCCACGTTGTTGGCCAGGTGATGCTGAATCCGGCCGGCTTCGCACATGCCGGACGCGCTGATGATGACGGCCGGCTGCCGCAAAAAGTTGAGCGCTTTGCTGGCTGCCACCGAGCGCGTGTACTCCAACTGCTCAAAGCCAAACGGGTCACCGGTCTCGATCAAGAATTGACCGACCTCCTCATCGTAGCACTCGGGATGGAGGCGGAAAATGCTGGTAACGTCAATCGCCAGCGGGCTATCCACAAACACCGGCAAATCGGGTGGGATGTCGTGCTTTTGTTTGAGCTTGTGGATGTGGTAAACCAGCTCCTGCGTCCGGCCGACGGCAAACGCCGGCACGATCACCTTGCCGTTGCGCCGGTAGGTCTCGTTGATGACCCGCTGCAACTCGCGCTCCGCGGCCGGGATTGGCTCGTGCAACCGGGTGCCGTAGGTCGAACTCGATCAACAGAATGTCGGCCCCGTCCAATTGCACCGGGTCCCGCAAAATGGGGGCATCCGGCCGGCCCAGGTCGCCGCTGAACACCAGCCGGCGGTTCGTACCGTTTTCCCGCACGTCCAGCGCCACAATGGCAGAGCCAAGGATGTGCCCGGCATCGTAAAACGTAAGGGTGATGTCCGGCGTAATCCGGTACGGCCGTTCGTACCCGATGGCCAAAAAGAATTCGAGCGAGTGCACTGCGTCGGTCATTGTGTAAATGGGCTCCACCAGTGGCTCGCCCTTACGCGCCCGTCTTTTGTTGACGTACTCGATGTCATATTGCTGGATGTGCGCGCTGTCGCGCAGCATGGTGGCACACAGGTCCCGGGTGGCAAAGGTGCACAAAATGTCCCCTCGGAAACCGCTCTTGACCAGATTGGGAATATTCCCCGAGTGGTCAATGTGCGCATGGGATAGGACCAGCACGTCTACCTTGTGCGGATCAAAGGGAAACTCCCGGTTGCGTTCCAGCGATTCCCGGCGCTTGCCCTGGAATAGCCCGCAGTCCAGCAAAATGCGCGTTCCGTTGACCTCCAATAGGTGCTGTGACCCGGTAACCGAGCGCGTGGCTCCGTGAAAAGTCAGTTTCATTTGCTGTTCCTCATCTCGTTCAGCACTTGAATCATTTCCCGGCCGTAATGCGCCTGCTGCCAGTCGCCCAGCGACTGGATGGACCCAAGGTCTTCTACCGTCTTGGGGTCCAGTCTTGCAAGGTTCCAGAGCGCATCCCTGCATACAATCACATCCAACTCGACGCCGCGCTGGCGAGCCCGCTCTTTGCGCCAGTTGTGCAAAGCCTCATAGCGCGCCTGAACTGCCTCCGGCGGCCGGGAACACTCGGGGGGAGGGCTGGGTAGTTGGGCGTTCATTCCTTGTCTGATAATCTGCAGCACCCGGCGGCCGTAGCGATTGATGATCTTGGGCGTCAGCCCGTATATGCCTTGCAACTCGTCGGGGAAATGAGGCAAGGACTCCGCCAACTGCAGCAGCGTGCGATCGGCAAAGATCTTGAACGGCGGTTGGTCTCGGCGCTGCGCTTCGCTTTCGCGAAAGATGTACAGCTCGCGCAAGACGGCGTGCTGCTGGGGGGAAAGGCGGTACCGGCCGTTGAGGAGCTGCCAGAAATCATCCGGGCAAAAGGTGCGCAGGGTGGGTGTCACCTGGGCAATCCGCTCAAAGCTTTCACGGGCTTCTATCAGACGCCCGGCCACCACCAGCTCCGCCTGCAACCGGTCACGGAGGTCAAACAAAAAGTGGGTGTCCAGACGAGCGTAAGCTATTTGCTCCGGCGTGAGCGGCCGGCGGGCCCAATTGGTGCGCTGAAAGCGTTTGTCCAACTCGACGCCAAACTCCTCCTGCAGCAAGGACGCCAATCCCAGCTTTTTCCAGCCCAGCGTGCGCGCCGCCAGCATCGTGTCGAACAGATTGTAGAACGCAAAGCCAAAGTCGCGCTTTATGCTCAATAGGTCGTATTCGGCCGCGTGAAAGATCTTTTCCACGGCCGGGTCTGCCATCACCTCTCCCAACCCATCCAGGTTGGGCAGCGCCAGCGGGTCCACAATGTAATCTTGGTGGGGAGTGGAGATTTGTATCAGGCAAACCTGTTCGCGATAGGCATGGAGGCTGTTGGACTCCATGTCCACCGCCAATTGGGGTTGCCGCGCCAGGTCGGACAGGCAGTCTTGCCAGTCCGCAGGCGTTTGCACCAGAATGGGAGGCGGCAAGCTCACGGTCTCAACGGATCTTGGTGCCACATTTGCGGCAGAAATCATCCCCGGAGCGCACGGCCGCCCCGCATTGGTGGCAAAACGCGGCCGCTCCATCATCGCGGCCCGGCCGGCGCACCACAACTGGCGCAGGTGTGCGGCGGGCCGAGAAGAACCAACCCAGGCCGGCCCCAACCAACGACCCTCCGGCCGCGATCAATCCGATGGTGAGCGCATCCAACGACTGGGCTGGTTGGCCGGCCGGCGCGGCAACAGGTTGGGCTTGGACCGGAGCGGAAACAGCGGCCGCCGGCGCGGTGTAGCTAAAGGCGGCCGAAAACGTCTCGCCCGCCTCGACCGGGCCCAGGCTCCATTGGTGGAATCGCTGCCCGTCGGCGGCAATCCCAATATCCGCAAAACCTTCTGGCGTGACCACGTTGATGGCCTGCAGCGGCTCGCGGAACAGGATTGTCAGATCATCGGTTGCAGCCCCACCCAGCCAGTTGTATTCCAGTTGCACGTTGTCGCCGTCTCGCTGGTAGGGAAAATAGAACTCGACGCGAACCACCGGGTCGGTGGTTTCGATGACCACGGCATTGACCCCACCCCGCGACTCGGTCTCAAAGGGGGTGTTGAGCATCTGGCCATCGGCCGTGATGCGCGCGACGGCTGTCGGCGAACCGGCCGCTGCCGGTAGGCTGAGGGTGACACTGGCCGGGTAAACAACAGGATCGGGCAACTCGGCCGTGATCAGCACCAGCACGGCCGGTTGATCCAGGTCGGGCCAAACATCCACCTGAACCCGCGCCAGCCGGTCCACAGCGGTCTGCGCCTGGGCTGGCGCTGCAAATGAAAGGATGAGCAGCAAGAACAACCAATATCGGATTTTCATCTTTTCCTCAGGGCGAGAATTATACCACAAGCCGCCACCCCTGGCGGCCGGGTGAGGGTGAAGCAGGGCGCCGCTCAAGCACAGGGCAAAGTAATGACGAACCGACTTCCGCGTCCCACCTCACTGTGCACCGAGATGCTGCCCCCGTGCCCTTCCACAATCGATTTGACCATCGTCAGCCCCAAACCGCTGCCGGAAATTTCCTTATGATCCTCCACCCGGTAAAATGGCTCAAAAATGTGGGGAATATCTTCCTGGGGAATGCCCATACCTGAATCCAGCACGGCCAAGAACAGCCGGTTCCCGGTCGTTTGCATACCCACGCGCACCTGCCCGCCAGGCTGCGTGTACTTGAGGGCATTGCCCACCAAGTTCGCCACTGCGCGACGCAGACGGTCAGCATGCCCCTGAATAGAGGGTATCTCCCCTTGCTTGGACAGCGACAGCTGGATTCTACGCTGCATTGCCAGCCCCTGAAACTCACTAACCACATCTTGAGCGATTTCGTACAGGTCGCAGGTGGTTTCCACAGAGCCAACCCCAGCTTCGATTCTGGCCAGGTCCAGCAGATCATCCACCATCTGGCGCATCTTGTCTGTCGCTTGGGTTGCCTGCTTGACGAACCGGCTCTGGTCTGCGTTAAGCGGACCAGCTTCTGAGAGAAGGTCCACAAAGCCGGCAATCGAGGTCAACGGAGACCGGAGGTCGTGGGAAACGGCCGTGACAAAGTCGGACTTGGCCTGATCCAATTCCTTGAGGTAGGTAATGTCCTGCATCTCCACCACCGAGCCAACGTGGGCAATAGGGGCCACACTGGTCAGGTAGGTCCGATCCTGGACCGCAATTTCCTCGGTGATCATTTCGCCCTGCTCCACCAACCCCGCCAGGCGCGGAAGACCGGTCACTTCCCCAAGCGGCTTGCCGTACGCCGGCCCGGCCGATAGTCCAAACAGCCTGTGCGCCACCGGATTACATTGCAACACATACCCGGATTGGTCGACAATCAGAATCGGGTTAGCCCCGCCGTCCAGCACGGCCTGGAGCATGGCCCGTTCCCGCTCCACCTGTTCAAAGAGACGGGCGTTCTCCACCGCCACTGCCACCGGGATCGCCATGGCCCGCAGCAAGCGAACATCTTGCTCGTTAAACGAACTAGTCCGTTTGTTCAATAGCTCGATGGCGCCGATCACCCGCTCTTTGAGCGTCAAAGGCACTGCCAGCAACGATTTGGTTTCAAAGCCATTGAGCGTGTCAAATTCCGACAAGAACAGTGGGTGGGTTTGTGGGTCGTTGGTATATAGGCCTGTGCCCTCGACAACACAGTTTCCCACCAACCCCTTGCCAAAGGGGACCTGCAGGCTGGACACAGTGCCGGGGTCCATATTGGAGCAAAGGGTGAAATGAAGCTCGGTTTGCTCTTCATCTGCCAGAAACAAGGTTGCAGCAGCCACATCAAACGCCTTGTGAATGCGATTCATGGCTCGCCGGAGAAGCACCTTCAAATCGAAAGTAGCCACCGCCTCCGAGATCTCGTTGATAGCCGCCAACTCGGACAGCCCCTTCTGCAAAGAGTCATCAGTGGTCTTGAAAATGCGGGCGTTCTGAATTGCGATGGCCGCATAGTCGGCCAAGGCTTGCAAGGAGTCCTGCTGCAATTGATCAAACGCCTGCATCGAGCGGCGATTGGCAACACACATCACGCCAAGGCAGTTGTCCTGGATCATGATCGGAATGTACATCACTGCCAGAACCAGGTAGCCGGTTTTGATCTTGATGCCGCCGCCCGGCCCGGCCGCCCGCCGAACCGGCCGCCGCGTCCGCATCGCCTCGCCAGCCAAATTATCGGCCACCTTCATGCGCCGCAGGCGGATTGCGTCGTGGTCCACCCCCTTTTCTGCCACCATAACCAACTCTTTGGTCCGGTCATCCAGCAGCCAGATGGTGGCCTCTTCCGCCTGGCACAACTGGATTCCCCCCTGAATCACGCGGGTCAAGATCTGATCCAGGTTCAGGGACGAGGTAATTGCCCGGCCGATGCTGGTAAAGGTCGTAACCTGGTCGGCTTGATTGCGCAACTCCAGGTTGGTCCGGTGCAATTCTTCCGCTAGCTGTCGTTTGTCGCGTTGCAGGCGCGGCTCGTGCAGCGCGCGCTCCAACGCGTTGGCCACTTCATCCAGTTCAATCGGCTTGGACAAATAGTCACGCACCCCCAGGCGAAAGGCTTCGACGGCGACCTGCTCCGAGCCGTAAGCGGTCATCAAAATCACGGGGGTCTGGTTGCCGGCCGCCGCCAGATGGCGCACCACATCCATCCCCGTCATGTCCGGCAGGTTGAAATCCAGCAGGATCACGTCCGGCCGCTGGCTGGAGACCATCTCAAGGCCGCGCTGTCCGGTGGTTGCCACCACTGGCTGATAGCCTAGCGCAGGGAGAGCGGTGTCTGCCAAAAAGGAGACCATGTACTTGCTGTCATCCACTATCAGAATGCGCTCGCCGGGCATATTTCCCTCCTCATCGCCTGTCAGGATTATAGCACAACTATTTTTTCTTGACAGCGCCAAAGGCACAGTCTATACTCAACGGGCTGAAAAGCAACGCTTGCGCGGCGGCATTTTGTCATTGCCTGAGTAAAGGAACAAAAGCATGTTTGCCAACTTGAACCAGGCGGTCGCCTACATTCGCGACCACAGCATTCGAATGATTGACATCAAGTTCAGCGACTTGTGGGGGCGCTGGCGGCACCTCACCATTCCGGCCGAGCAGTTCACGCACGAACTCATGCGGGATGGGGTTGGGTTCGACGGCTCCAGCGTGGGGCTAAAAAGCGTCAAGGCTGGTGACATGGTGACAGTCCCAGACCTGTCCACCGGCTTTGTGGATCCCTTCTGGGAGGTCCCCACGCTGAGCTTTATTGGCTACACGCTGGAAGCGGACACCAAAAAGATCTTTTTCCGCGACCCGCGCAACATCGCCCAGATGGCTGATGGGTATTTGCGGCAAACTGGCGTCGCCGACGAAAGCCGCTGGGGACCCGAGTTTGAGTTTTACATCTTTGACACCATCGCCTTCGAAAACACCATCAATAAATCCGGTTACCGGGTGGAAAGCGCGGAAGCGGATTGGAAAAGTGGCGAGGGCGGTCATGGATACTATATCCCGCTGCATGGTGGCTATCACGCCATTCCTCCAAAGGACGCTCTGTACCACCTGCGGACGCGGACGTCGCTCACGTTGATGGATATGGGGGTGCCGGTCAAGTATCACCACCACGAAGTGGGCGGGCCAGGCCAGTGCGAAATCGAGACGCCGATGATCGTGGGCGCCGCCGCTACCGGCGATCTGGTGATGAAGGTCAAATACGTGACCAAGATGATTGCGCATGCGGCCGGTATGACGGCCACGTTTATGCCCAAACCACTTTACGGTGAAGCAGGCAACGGTATGCATTTTCACCAACACCTTTTCAAGGATGGCGTGAATATCTTTTACGACCCGGAAGGTTACGGCAAGTTGAGCAAGACCGCCCTTTATTTCATCGGCGGGTTGCTGCATCACGGCCCGGCCGTGCTGGCCTTCACCAACCCATCCACCAATTCGTATCGGAGGCTGGTGCCCGGCTATGAAGCTCCCGTCAACGCCTTTTTCAGCCTGGGCAATCGCAGCGCTGCGGTGCGCATCCCCAAATACGCCGATCAGCCGGAAACCGCGCGGATGGAGTTCCGGCCGCCAGATGCCACCGGCAACCCCTACCTGATGGTCGCCGCCCAACTGATGGCGGGTGTTGACGGGGTCCTTAACCAGATTGACCCCACCGAACACGGCTTTGGACCCATTGATGAGAACATCTTTGCCTGGACTCCCGAACAACTTGAGGACATCAAGCCGCTGCCAGCCACATTAAAAGAGGCGCTGGACGCACTGGCGGCCGACAACGCCTTCTTGCGTGCCGGCGACGTGTTTGATGACGAGATGATTGAGGACTGGATTGAGCACAAGCTCAAAGAAGAGTATTATGCAGTGCGCAACCGGCCGCACCCCTTCGAAATGCAGTTGTATTTTGACGTGTGATCCCGGCCGGCGCAGCGGCTGGAGACGGTGATGAACCAAACGACCCCACTCTTGCGTGCAATCATGCCCTGGCTCACCGGCCTGGCGGGTCTGATAGCGGCCGTGGCCCTGCTGATGGCGGTCCGGTACTATCTGGAAATCCGCCAGGGTTCGTTCTTTATCCTGCGGCACCGATCGCGCAACAAGCTGCGCACCAGCCTGGCAGCCACCGCACTGTTTGCCATCCTCACGGCCGGCATGCTGGCCCTCCGCCAGTCCTGGCCCCTGCCCGACGAACCCCCCGTAGCGGCGCTCACGCCAGGGTCCACCAATACCCCAGTGCCGGCCGTCAACTCCAAATCCACCCCTCCCACCCCATTGCCAACGGCCACCTTTACCCTCACACGCCGGCCGTCCTCCACCCCACCTTTTATCGCCAGCAACACGCCCACCAGCACCCCCACAGAAACCCCGACGCCCACCGAAACACCCACACCGAGCGTTACGCCGTCGATCACGCCGACCCCCAGCATCACCCCCACCCCCTCGCCGACCGTCCCGGTGCTGGAAGCGATCCTGACGCCGGTGACCCCTTTTGCTACCGTCCCGGCCGACGCGCGCATTGAAGAACTCACCATCAGTTCGGGGATGCAGATCAATGGGACGCCGGTCAACCCCGGAACCGAGTTCCCGGCCGGGCAGAGCGCGCTCTTTGTCTCGTTTAGCTATGACAACATGGCGGACGGCCTGCTCTGGCGGCACATCTGGTACCGCGATGGAGTTCTGGTTGGAGGGGCAACGCGGATTTGGGAGTGGGGACCCAAGGGGCGGAGCTACTTTTTCCTGCCACTGGCGGAAGGGTTCCCGCCCGGCCGGTACCAGGTGCAGGTTCTGTTAGACGAGGACATCGTCCAGACAGCCCGGTTTACCATCACACAGTAGAGGGGCTCACACCAGCCAGACTCCGGGTGAGTCTGCGGCAGGTTATGGGGTTGGGGTCACGCTTGGGTCGGGCGTCGCGCCTGGCTCGGGGGTCGCCTCGCCTTCAGGAGGCGGGGGCATCCCTTCCGTTCCTGGGCCATAGTGAAACACCGCCTGCCAGGGAAGATAATGGCTGAAGAAGCGATCCTCGCGCAGTACCTCACCGTCGGGGCCGCGCACCACCCGCTCCACCAGCACGTCCGCGCCATCGGCCGACCAGTCCACCTGCTTGATCTCGCCGGCCGGCAGTTCGGCGTCCTCCTCGTACAGGTCTGGCGGGTGTGGAATCACGTTCGTGACAGTGACGGTCCGCTCAATCGTCCGGCCGACCCCGGTAGAGTAGAACTTGAAGGTCAGCCGCTGGGCCCTTTCGTTGACGTACGATTCAATCAGAAGATGGTGCGGCGTGTCGTTGACAAATGTAAGATCCACCTCCGGGTAAAAGACGGTGGCATCCATCCCCGGCCCCTCACCGTGCTCGTAATAGCCCACCCGGTAGCCATGGGGATACCGCTCCAGGACCGGGAACCCGGCATAAAATGCTGCCTGAAAAGCTGTGGTGCTCACCTGGCAGACGCCGCCGCCCACCCCTTTGATGGTCCGGCCGCCAAAGATGATGAGCCCTTCCTCAAAGCCAGTCTCTTCAGTCACATCGCCCAGGAACTGGTTAAAGCTAAAGGTCTCCCCAGGCGGGACAACGATGCCATGGAAGCGCGAGGCCGCCACCGCGACGTTATGCACCCGCACGGCCGACGAACCGGTAAACAACGTCTGCCCTTGCGCGACCAACTCGATAATGCCCAACTCCTCGGCCGTCGCGTCCTCGCTGACGGCCGGTTTGACCCATTCAATCACCAGCGGAACCTCGCGATTATCGGTGGTCGACTGGGCCACAATTTGCGCTACGGTGGCAGCCACATTGAGCGTGCGAGCCGGGACGCTGGGTGACAGGACCTCCAGTTGGCGGGTGTCGTCATTAAAGATAAAGCGGGCGTTGACGGTCTCGGTGGTCAGCATCTCGACCAACGGCTCCAGCCAGGCAGCCAGCGACTCCTCGTCCAGCCGCGCAACGTAACGCGGGGGAGTGGCGCTTTCATCCAGCTCGAGCAGGAGCATGTTGGCCAACTCTTCCGGAGTAATAGCACGCGGCTCCGGATCGCCTTCGTAGGTGTGCTCTGCCAAAAAGACCGTGATGGGCCGGCCGATAATCTTATTCGCCTCCGCCAGCACCAACGCAACCGCCTCATCGGTTATCGTGGGCGGCGTCTCGTCGATCACCAGGACGATCTCCGCACCACTGAGCGTGCCCAACGGCGCGGAGAGCTGATTGTAGGCGTCTGCCAAGTTAATCTGCCGGCCGGTCTGGCCTGGCGTGGTGATCAACTGATTGTCGGCATAGATGATACCTGCCTCCACCACCGGCCGGTAGACCTGCAGCGCAATCCCCTCCAGAAAAGCGATCGACTTGTTGCTGTCAAAAACAATCACGGGCGAGAGCTGCCGACCGTTCAGATGCACGTCCAGTTGTTCCAGTAGATCGTCCCACGGTGTACCGCCCCGGCCGACCTGATAGGCCGCGTCAGCCGTGGCATCCACATCAAAGCCGAGGCCCAATTCGGCCGGGGTAGCAATCCACGTTTGGCCCGTCCCCGGGTCGCGGAAAGTGAACGCCTCCTGGTTGGCGTACGGAAAAGCAACCAGCAACGCCTCCCCGGCTTCGGCCGGCGTCATGCGGGTCAAATCCACGCCCCAGGCCACCACGCCCGAGTAGATTCGCCCGCGGTAGCTGGCCTGGTAAAAGACCAGCCCCAGCACAGCCACAATGATCAGTACCACAACCGCTACGGTGGGGATCAACAAGAAACCCGCCAGCCCCTTTGTAAAGGAGACATTCTGGCCGGCCTCTTCCGGAGGGTACTCTTTAGCGTGACTGGCAATGCTCATGGTCTGCGTTTCTCCTGTCTGCACAATTGTACATGAATAAAACCGATGCGACAGGGGACAAGTTTCTTACGACACCCAGGCAAAATACCTACGGATTAACAACGAAAACCATCTAAATTATCCCCCGAGCATTCACGGCCGTCAAGGGAGCGCCTGCTCGACAATCCGCTCAAATTCGTCCAGATACTCGGCCGCTATGGCGCGGTCGTGAATCACCAGCAGGTTCTCATCATTGCTCGAGTTTGCGTTGCCGGAAAAGTTGAACGAGCCCATCACGACAACCTTGTTGTCAATCACAATGACCTTGTGGTGCATCACGGCCGGGTTGCCGTCCTGCCAAACCAACACGCCAGCTTTTTTCAGCTTGGCATACTCGCTGTATTCCGAATCCGCGCCCCGTGTCTCAAAGACCCCCTCCACCAGCACCCCGGCCGCGTGTCGTTCCAGCATGGCGGCCGCCAGCTCGTCATCGGTGAAGGAGAATGCCATAAAGCGAACATTCCTGCGCCGCCTGGGAGACCAGCGCAATGACCCGTGACATCACGCCATCTTCCGGCGCAAAATAGTTCTCAATTTCGACCCCGTCAATGGTGATGCGGGGATAGGGGGTATCGGCCGGGGAGTCAGGGCCAAACTGGTTGTCCAGAAACATCTCCTCGAATTCATAGGAATAGTTGGCAGCCAGCTCCTCCGAGACGATTCGAATCATATTGTTGTTATTGCGATAGGTGCCATTGTCGGTCAAATTCCACGAGCCGGTCCAGACCACCCCCCCATCAATGACCACAAACTTGTTATGCATGATGGCGCCACGCTCGTCTTCCACCACCACAATGCCTGCGCTCTCCAGATCCTGTGGCTGGTCCAGGTCTGCATTGTCGCTATCGGTGACCATACGGACCTTCACTCCCCGCCGGTGTGCGCGGATGAGCGCATCGGCGACACGCTGCAGGTCAAAATCATAGGCGGCCACATCCACCGAAACGGCCGCCCGGTCAATATCGGCCGCCAGTGTTTCATCCAGTCCGCCCTTCCAATCCAGCAGTTCCTGTGGCGCGGTAAAATAGAGCCGGTACCAGCCCGTTTCCGCGCTGATCAATTCGTCGGCCAGGCCACTTTCCTCCAGCATCTCAAACAGGCCAAAGTCCTGGCCGGTGATGGCCTGCACTATGCCCAGGATGATCACCACCAGCACGGCAAAGGAAGCCAGGCCACCGGCGAAAAGCTTTTTGGTGTCAGCCGGCCGCTTGCTCATTCGCCCATCCGGCCAATAGCGCCAACAGTTGACCCAGCCGCTCACCGGCCGGGAGGTTTCGCCACGCTTGCAGATCCACCCCTGGGCCTGCGCCGGCCGGAGCCAGCCCCAGCTCGGCCGCCGTCTCCAGCAGCCGGCCCATCCGTTCTTGCAGCCTGGCGGGGTCCACCGGCCGCTGATCGGCCACCATCTTGTTGAGGCCGCGCATCAACCGGCGCAGGGCGATCAGCCTGGCGTCCATCGCTTCGTGCGCGGCGGCCGGGTCCATCTCGGCCGAGGACAGAGCCAGCCTTTCCGCCTGCGCCACGCCCCAGGCCAACAACCGGCCGGCGTCCTCGTCCGCCAAGTCCGCCGTCAGCGCCTCGCTTTCCAGTATATTTTGGGCCGCCCAGCGCCGGCGCGCCTCCAACTCGACCTGCGAAAGGTATCCCATCATTCCTCCTCTTCGGCCGCCTCGACCGGGCCAACCACGTCCCAGCCTGCCAAACGGGCCAACAACCACACCGCCACTGCCAGGGGGACAACCACGGCGAACGCACAGCGCACCTGCTCCATCCCGCCACCAAAGCTCAACGCGGCCGCGAGCGGCCAACTGATGGGTACGAGCACCAGCAGCGGGGCCAGCAGCAAAAACCCCAGCCGGCCGATCACCCGCCGACGGTGCAACCAGGCGGCGACCAATCCCAGCGCCAAGCCCAGAGCTGCCGCAATGCCAATGGCCAGTAACTGCTGTTCGTTGGGCACAACCCACCTCCGACCGCGCTACCCTTCTGACGGCCGGGCCATCCCCCGGTCCAGCAGAACTTGGTTGAGGCACAACCCGTTGGCTACAATCTCCTGCGGGTCGTCGTTGCCGGGCAGGTACCAGAGGTCCGCAATGTAGCGGCCGTACTTGCCCAGCTTGTACGTGTGTATCACCACGGCCGGGCAACCGGCCAGCGTCTGCTCCACAAACTGTTTGACCTGCAAGCCCTGCGGCCGTTCCAGCCCGCGAATCTCAGGCGTGTCCAATCCCTTCAGGCGCAGATTCATCACCTGCCGCAAATAAAAGCCCAAGTCCACATCCACCCATAGGGTATCGCCATCTACCACTCGCACAACCGTCGCCTTATATTGATACATCGAAGCTCCCATCGCACTCTGATCACACAGGCACCTATTCTACCCCAAAATTGCAGGGTTTACTCATCCACCGTATAATCAGCCCAAAATTGGTTACTGCTCAATCCAAGAGCTTGGGCAGGGTGAGATGGGGGAGTGGAGCGTGCTTCCGCACGCTCCACTCCCCCCAATAAATCTTTACACTGCCTGTAGTTACCCGAAACTTTCAGTAAGGAGACCTTATGTCTGAACAAGCAACTTTTCAACAGGCGAGAAAGCACGCCAGGGCGGCCCGCGACGAAGCCAGAGCCTGCCTGGAGAGCCTGCTCCCGCCAGCGTTCTGGCAACACGCTTGCGCCTCCAGAAAGGAGGCACGGGCGGCCGCCAAGGCCTTTAGCCGCGCTTTCAAGCGCCAGTGTTGCCACCGGCCGGGCAACCGCCGGCCGGCAACCAAACAACCGATCAATATCGCCTGATGAGGGCCCCGTGACCCGTAAACTCGACCAATTCACCAGCCGCATCACCCACCTGCGCGAAGAAGGCGCTTACGCCGTGCTGGCCCAGGCACAAGCGCTGGAAGCGCAGGGACGCGAAATCATCCATCTGGAGATCGGCCAGCCGGATTTTCAAACCTTCGCCAACATCAGCGTGGCCGGCATCCGCGCCATCACCACCGGCCAGACGCGCTACAACCCCCCGGCCGGGGTTCCCACCCTCCGCGCCGCCATTGCCCAAGATGCGGGAGCCCGGCGTGGCGTCACCTTTTCGCCGCAACAGGTGGTCATTGGGCCCGGCGCCAAACCACTCATCTACTTTCCGGTCATGGCGCTGGTAGAACCGGGCGACGAGGTCATCTACCCCGACCCCGGTTTCCCCAGCTATCGAGCGATCATCCAACTGGCCGGCGGCATCCCGGTGCCGGTGCCGCTACTGGAGGAGAAGGGCTTTTCATTCGACCTGGAAGCGTTCGACGCCAGCCTCAGCCCCAAGACCCGACTGATTATCCTCAACTCCCCCTCCAACCCTACCGGTGGCATCATCCCCCCGGCCGACCTGGCGCACATCCTGCGCGCGGCCGAGCGGCTGGACTGCTGGGTCCTGTCTGACGAGATTTACATGCGGCTGGTCTACGGCGATGAGCCGGCCGTCAGCTTTGCCGCGCTGCCCACCGCAATGAAGCGGACCATCATCATGGACGGTTTTTCCAAAACCTACGCCATGACCGGCTGGCGGCTGGGATTTGGCATCATGCCGGAGCCATTGGCTGAAAAAGTAGGGTTGCTGCTCACCCATTCAGTGGGCTGCACCGCCACCTTCACTCAAATCGCCGGGGTGGAAGCGCTGACCGGACCGCAAGAGCAAGCGGAGGCGGTGCGAGTCGAGTACCAGCACCGGCGTGACCTGATTGTGTCAGGGCTCAACGCCATCCCCGGCGTCACCTGTCAGACGCCGCAAGGTGCGTTCTACGTCTTTCCTAACATCAAGCGCTACGGCCTGTCGTCGGATGAAATGGCCGCGTACTTGCTCAACACGGCCGGGGTCGCGGTGTTGCCCGGCACCGCGTTTGGGCAGTACGGGGAAGGTTACCTGCGCCTGTGCTACTCCAATTCGAGCGAGCAGATTGCGCTGGCGCTGGAAAGGATAGCGGCCGCACTGGCACACCTGTAACACGATGAGCAATCCGTCGCCTGGCCGTCCGCTGAGAGTGCGCCTTCCACTCCAAGCACTGATCATCTTTACGCTGATCAGCGTGGCTGTTTTTGGTATTGCCTATTTAGGTGTTGCCAGGTTTGCTGTCCGCGAAGCGTTGCAGCACCTGGCACCCTTGTTTGAAGCCAGCCCGGAGGCAGGCGGGGCACAACAAGATGCGATGGCAGCGGCCGTGACAGACACCGTCCGCCGCGCCGTCATCCCGGCCTTTGTGGTAGCATACCTGGTGCTGTTGGTAGTGGTGCTGAGCACCTCTAACAACATTAGCCGCTCTGTTTCCCAACTAACACACGCGGCCGGGCAGATTATCGCGGGGAGCGGGCAATCAATCCCCACAGTCAACTGCTTTGTCTGCCACGAGATCAATTCCCTGGGCGATGCGCTGGCCAAAACGGTCGAAAAGACGCGGGCACGCGAAGCAGAGTTGGCCTATTCCGAGGCGCGCTACCGCGCACTGGTCAACAGCCTTCCCGGGCCCGCCTATCTGACCGACGCAAACGGCACCATGACGTTTGTCTCACCCCAGATCCTGGACCTGTTAGGCTACACGTCAGATGAGTGGTTGAGCGAAGGAGGTCGTTTCCTTTACCGGCTCGTCCACCCTGAGGATCGCGACGGTCACCCTGACACGGTTGACCTGAGGGGCGAGACGCGAATCTGGCAAACGGAAGCCCGCCTGTTGCACAAGGATGGCAGCTACCGGTGGATGGAGAATCGCTTTGCGTGCTGCAGCGGGGACGGTGATTCGTTTGTGGTTGGACTGATCCTGGACATTGACGAGCGGAAAGGGGTGCAAGTTCGCATGCAGTCCTACACCGACGAACTCAAGTTTGCATACGAGGAGCTGCAAGCAACGCAGCAACAGCTAATCCGCTCCACCAAACTTGCGTCGGTAGGCGAACTGGCAACGGCCGTAGCACACGAGATCAACAACCCGCTGGCGGCCGTGCGCGGCCTGGCTCAGTTGTTGGCCAGTGAACGGCCGGATGATGCCAACCTGCAAGAGCCGCTCCAACGGATTATCTCCAACACGGACCGCATTGTCCGTACCATCAAAAACCTGCGCGGTTTTGCCCGGCCGCCGCATTCCGGCCGGAGTGCGGTCAACCTCAACCTGGTGGTGGATGACGCGCTCACGTTGCTCAACCAGCAGCTTGCCGTCCATCAGATTGAACTGGTGCTAGAGCTGTCCCCAGAGCTACCGGCCGCGCACGGCGACCCCTTCAAGTTGGGGCAGGTGCTCATCAACTTGCTAACCAACGCCCGCGATGCAATTCAGGAACAGGACACACCTGGCCGGATCACCATCCGCACCTGGTTTGACGCCAACGACCGTCACATCTACCTGCGCGTGGCAGACAATGGAGTAGGCATCCAACCAGAGCATCACAACGACGTTTTTGCGCCCTTTTTCACCACCAAGCCCGATGGCCTGGGCACCGGCCTGGGCCTATCCATCAGCTACCGGATCATCCAAGAACACAAAGGTCATCTCACGTTTGAAAGCGAACCTGGCCGGGGCAGCATCTTTACCATCATGCTCCCGGCAATGGAGGAAACGGGATGAAACCCACCATCCTGGTGGTCGAAGACGACGAGTCGGTAGCCTACATGCTGGAACGATTGTTCGTCAACAGCGGCTTTGGCGTTACGATAGCGGCCGATGGGGAGAGTGGCTGGCAGCAGTTTCAGTCAAGTCCGCCCGACGTGGTGGTGAGTGACATCAAAATGCCGGGCATGGGTGGGGTAGAACTCCTGGCAAGGATCAAGCAGGTTGACCCACAAATGGACGTGGTGCTCCTCACCGGCCATGGCGACCTCTCCACCGCCATTCAGGCGATCGAACTGGGAGCCTATCGCTACATAGAAAAGCCAATCCACCAGATCAGCGACTTGACCCAGACCATACACAAGGCGCTGGAAAGGCGCAAGCTGGTGCGCGACCGGCAACTGATTGATCGCATCAGCCACGACCTTAGCCGGCGGCTTGGCCTGGACGACTTTTTGAACCAGTTCCTCGCCCATATCCTGGCTGGCTTCCCCCAGCTCAACGCCGCCATCATCTCACTGGCCATGCCCGGCAGCACGCACCTCACCGTGGTGAACGCCCGCGGCTTTCCCAATGACGACCAGTGGCTTGGACTAGAAGCACATCCAGGCTGGAGTGTGGGAGCACAGGCGTTGCAACTCGCCCGGCCGGTCCTTCTCCGAGTATCCGAACTGGCGTCCAACTTGGAGGTCACCTACCAGGAGCCCAAACTCCCACCGATGCTGGCGGAATTCGCGCGCCAGTTCCCGCAAAGCGGCGTCCTGGGCATTCCCATCGTCAGCGAAGACGTGTCCATTGGCAGCCTGGCGGTGGTCAATTTTGTTGAGCCCGAGGTATTGGATGACCATCTGGTTGATCTGCTGACCACGCTTTGCAGCCAGGTGGGGCTATACCTGCGCAACGCCCAGTTGTATGAGGAACGACAGGCGCAGACCAGCCGCTTGCGAGCCGTGCTCAACAGCGCGGCCGACGGCATCATCGTCATCGACCCGGACGGCCAGGTCATCATGGCCAACCCGCGCTACCATGCCATGTTTTCGTCCAAGGGAGATTTGGATTTGACGGTACAGCGCAGGTTGGTTACGCTGATGCAACTCTGTCTGGAAACCCAGGACCGAGCCTCTTTTATCTTCACGCTGGAGCACCCAACCAGCGACACCCCGACAATCCTGGAGGTGCACGCCGCCCGCGTTCAGCAGGACGGCGCCTTGATGGGGACGGTTGCCAGCTTGAGAGACGTTACGCTGCTGCGCAGCCTCGATCAGCGACGGAGTGACCTGTTGCAACTCGCCAAGCACGAAATCGGAACCCCGCTGGCTGCCATTTCCGCATGGGTGCACAACCTGTTGCAGCAGGAGCGCTTGCCTTCTAAAGAGAGAGCAGCGATTCTGCAGCGGATTGTGCGTCAGGCTGGCGAGGTGGAGCAGTTGGTAGAAGAAACCCTCAGTTATTCCCACCTGAAAGAAGCGTTGCTGGCCAATGAGCCAACCCGCGTCGATATAAGCGAAATGGTCGAGGAGTTGGCGGAAGAAACTGTAGCCCTGGCGCACAAAGACGCCTTGCACTTCAGTGTCGAAATCGAGCCAGATCTCTGGGTACAGGCAAACTATTTCGCCCTCAAACGCGCCCTGCGAAACTTGGTGGAAAACGGCCGCAAGTACACCCCGGCCGGCGGACACATCGCGCTGCGCGCCTGGCGCAACGGACCCAACGTCCAAATCGAAGTGGAAGATACTGGACTCGGCATCAACGCCGACGAACTGGATCAGATTTTCCGGCCCTACTACCGGGGTTCCGCGGCCGACAGCTCCGAGGGCTCCGGGCTTGGCTTGAGTATTGTCCGCGATGTGGTCACCGCCCACCGCGGCCGAATCGAGGTTGAGAGCCAGCCGGGCAAAGGCAGCCGCTTCACCGTCACCTTGCTGGCAACCCGGCCGGCTAGCTAACCCGCAAGATTAGCGCCCCGACCAGGGCCGCCAGCAGCACAACCGTTGCCACCCAGTCGGCCAGGCAGAAACCAACATCATGCAATACAGTGCGCGGGCCACGCACGGCCGGCGAAGCGCCCGGCACCCCATAACTAGCACCAAACCCCCTGGCTGCCAGGGCCATCCCCAGATTGTCGGCCATCCGCAGCGCTGCAATCATCACCGCCACCAGCATAGGCAAATAGTTGCGCACCCGCCGGATAAAGCCGCCGCGCTGCGGGTCCCAGCCGCGGGCCAGTTGCGCTTCGTGGATGGACTGATACAACCCATAGGTAGTGGGTAAATAGCGGATAGCCAGACTCACCGTCAGCCCCCAATCATAGGGCAGCCCCAACTTGACCAGCCCCCGGACCAACTGCGTGGGTTCGGTGGTGAACAGCAATCCAGCGGCCGCAAACGCCATCCCGTTTACCCGCAGCGCAAACGCGGCCCCCGTCGCCACGCCCTCCAGCGTCCAGCGCAACAGGGGCGCCCGGCCGGCAGCGCCAATCTGCCACAACACCTGGCCCTCGCCGGAAGAGAAAAACGGCTGCAATAACAAGATCAGGATGGTCAACGGGAGCATCCGGCCCCACAACCAGCGTAGCCGATCCCAGGGAATTCCGGCCGCCAACAGCAGCAGGTGCGACAGAAGCAGCACGGCCGCCAGCACCCACAACTCGCCAAACAGCATGCAGATCGCCACCGCCACCAGCGTCAGCAAGAGTTTGGTGCGCGGGTCCAGCCGGTGGAGCCAACTGGCACGCGCCACGTACAGGTCAAAATGCATCGCCGACACCCCGTCCCATACCCATGCGCAGTGGGTATGGGAAACTAGATATCCACACCCGGCCGGTATTCCCCCCACACGTCTCGCAGCACGCCACATATCTCGCCAAGTGTGACATCCAATTCCACACAGGCAACCAACAGCGGCATCAGATTCTCAGTTCCGCGGGCGGCGGTCGCCAACTGACCCAGCACCTCCGCAACACGGCCGCCATCCCGGCGCTCCCTCAGCCCAGCCAGCCTGGCCCGCTGCGCCTGCTCCACGGCCGGGTCCACCCGCAGGATGGCCAACGATTGTCCCTCCGACACCTGAAACTGGTTGACTCCCACCACCACGGCCGCGCCGCTCTCCACCGCCCGCTGATATTGATAGGCAGCATCCTGAATCTCCCGCTGCACAAAACCGGCCTCAATCGCCGCCAGCGCGCCGCCCAGCGCGTCGATCTCGTCGATATAGGCCATCGCCCGCCGCTCGATCTCATCGGTCAGGTACTCGATGTAATAGCTGCCCGCCAGCGGGTCAATCGTGTCCGCCACCCCCGACTCGTAGCCGATGATCTGCTGCGTGCGCAGCGCGATCTGCACCGACTGCTCCGTGGGCAGAGAGAGCGCTTCATCCCGGCTGTTGGTGTGCAGCGACTGGCTGCCACCCAGCACGGCAGCCAGCGCCTGCAGCGTCACGCGCACCACATTGTTCTCCGGCTGTTGCGCGGTCAGTGTGCTCCCGCCGGTCTGGGTGTGAAAACGCAGCAGCCAGCTCTTGGGGTCCTGGGCGCCAAAGCGCTGGCGCATAATGCGCGCCCACATCCGGCGGGCCGCGCGGAACTTGGCCACCTCCTCCAGCAGGTTGTTGTGAGCGTTAAAGAAAAAGGCCAGCCGGGGCGCAAAATCGTCTACCTCCAGCCCGGCACCCAATGCAGCTTTTACATAGGCGACCGCATTGGCCAGGGTGAACGCCACCTCCTGCACGGCCGTGCTGCCCGCTTCGCGGATGTGATACCCGCTGATGCTGATGGTGTTCCAGCGCGGCACATAGTCCTTGCAATAGCCAAAGATGTCGGTGATGAGCCGCATGGACGGTTTGGGAGGGTAAATATAAGTCCCGCGGGCGACGTACTCTTTGAGGATGTCGTTTTGCACCGTACCTTGCAGTTTGGCCGTCTCTATCCCCTGCCGTTTGGCTACCGCCACGTACATCGCCAGCAAGATGGCGGCCGGGGCGTTGATCGTCATGCTGGTGCTGACCTTGTTCAGCGGGATGCCATCCAACAAGGTAGCCATGTCCTCCAGTGAAGAGATAGCGACGCCTACCTTGCCCACCTCGCCCAGCGCCATCGGATGGTCGCTGTCGTAGCCAATCTGGGTGGGCAGGTCAAAGGCCACCGAAAGGCCGGTCTGGCCCTGCTCCAGCAGGAACTTGTAGCGGGCGTTCGACTCCTCGGCCGTGGCATAGCCGGCGTACTGGCGCATGGTCCAAAAACGGCTGCGATACATGGTGGACTGGACGCCGCGCGTGTACGGATACTCACCGGGCAAGCCCAACTCCTCCAGGTACTGACCAGCCTGCTCTTCGGTCAGCCCGGCCGGCAAATGCACGCGCTCCACCGGAATACCCGATGTGGTCTCAAAGCTCTCTTGCCGTTCCGGAAATCGCTTGATCACCGGCTCAACCGCTTCCTTTTCCCACCGCGCCTTTGCATCCTGTATCACATCCATTCAAGCTCCTGTTCAACAACGATTAGTTCAACATGCATTGGGCTGACCAGCTCATCGCCCACTCGTCGTATTTGTAACACCGATTCTAGCGGCCGGCAAGCGCTGTTTTGCCGCCCCTCGGCCGCAGCACTGCGGTGATCTCGCGCCGGTTGTGAAAGAGCTGCCGAGCGCCCACTATCTGGTAGCTGCGCTGTAGAACCCGCAGCGCCCCGGTCGCGACCTGGTCCATCCGCCGGCCGGGGAGCTTGAGCGCAATCACCGCCAGCCCGTCGGGCTTGAGGTAGCCGGCCGCCTCTGCCATCAGCCGCGCCGAGTCGCGGGCATCCATCCGAATGTCGTTGAGTATGACGTCAAACTGCTGGCTGGCATCCAGCCCGCGCAGGTACTCGTGCGCCAGGCTGCGAACGTGTATCACGGCCGGATCCTCCGCCAGCAGCGGGTGCAGGTCGGCCGGGTCCACCGCTACCACTTGCAGGGCATGACGCCGCAGCACCCGCGTCCAGCCGCCGGGCGCGGCGCCCAGGTCCAGCGCCAGCCCTTCGGCCGGCAGCACCACCCGAAACAACTCCAACGCCTCCAGCAGCTTGAACTCTGCCCGGCTGATCTGCCCAGCCTCCCGCTTGAAACGCCGCTCCCCGCCAGCCCAATCGCTCAAGTTCTCGGCCGCCAGAGAGAGCCCCAGGTAGGCGCGGGCAGGGGTGCAAACCACGGAAAACACCTGCTCCGGCTGGCGCACGTCCAGCGTGGCGCCGGCCGCCTCCAGCACGGCCGCCACCGCCTGGTTGACGTTGAACCGGCCGTAAGGGAAGCCGTCGCCCAGCAGCCGCGCCTGCACCGAAAACGAGTGCTCCGGCTCCAGCAACGGGAGCAACTTCCCGGCCGTTTCGGCCAGCCGTTCCAGATCATCCAGCCCCGGCCGCAAAGGCAAGCTGGCCTGCACTGGACAGACATGGCGACAAAAGAGCGGCGGATGCAGCCGCAGCGCGGCCATCAGCACGGCCCAATCCGCCCCCAACTCCGCCCGGCCGACCCCCGGCGCCAGCCAGTCCAGCAAATGGGCGGCCGGGTCGGTTCGGCGAATTTCAGCCAGCGCCAGATGGCCCGCCTCGGGGTCCGCAGTGAAAATCAACTGTGTCGCGTCATTGTGCAATGAATCCATGCCTGAATTGTACCAAATAGAGCGGGTTATGATAAAATGGCGACAACCTGTAGAGGAGAAGAGGATGAACCCACGACTCGCCGTTGTGTCCCTGTGGGCCGAAGACGTGCCGGCCGCCACCCGTTTTTACCGCGACGTCATCGGTCTGCGACTACTGTTCCACCACGACCGCAGACCCCATTTCGATCTCAGCGGCGCCTATCTCACCATCCTGAGCGGCCGGCCGCAATACCCACACAATCCGGTCCCGGAGCGGTTCCCCATCCTGGCGTTTGCGGTGGATCACCTGGATAGCGCCGTAGAACGCCTGCAACAACACGGGGTAGAACTTCCCTGGGGAGTGGAGCACGATGGTCGCTCCCGATGGGTGATGTTTTCCGACCCGGCCGGAAACCTGATCGAGTTGGTGGAATTTAACCGCTAGCCTCCGCAGGCGGCGACGAGCCGGGGGCATCCGCGGACACCCTTTTTCTTGCCCATTTGACTCTTTGCGGTAGAATAAAGCCGAAAATGGTCGATAAAATTGGTTGTCGCCAGGCAATGGAGTGACGATGTTTTTGAAACAAGAACCCGGCGGCCGGCTGCACATCGAAACGCCGCTGATGGCCGAATCGCTGATGGACAAAGCGGTGCTGGAAGGCACCCATGGACCTCCGGTGCGCCCCATCCTGCCGGACCTGCGGGTGCTCAAAATTGGGGGACAGAGCATCATGGACCGAGGGTGCAAGGCGCTGCTCCCCATTCTGGATGAGATTGTGGCCTGCCGGGCGGAGATGCCGATCCTGGTAACGACCGGCGGCGGCACCCGCTCGCGCCACGTCTACACCATTGCCATCGATCTGGGGATGCCGGCCGGGGTGCTGGCGCGGCTGGGCTCCAGCGTCAGCGAACAAAACGCGCTGATGGTCTCCCTGCTGTTGGCCCAGCACGGCGGCATCAAGATCGGCCACGACGACATCCCCAAATTGCCGGCCCACCTCGCGGTCGGTTGCATCCCGGTGACCCACGGGATGGCCCCCTACGGTCTGTTTGAAGAGCCGCCCCCGGTCGGCCGGATCCCGCCGCACCGGACGGACATGGGCACCTTTTTGCTGGCCGAGGTGTTGGGAACACCGCGCTGTTTGTTGATCAAAGACGAAGATGGCTTGTACACGGCCGACCCCAAAAAGGATCCGCAAGCAACCTTGATCCCCAAAATTGAGGTCAATGACCTGCTGGCTCGCGACCTGGCCGACCTGCCTGTGGAACGAGCGATGCTGCGCGCGCTGGCCAACGCCCGCAGCGTGCGGGACGTGCTGCTCGTGAATGGGCTGGTGCCGGGCAACGTAACGCGCGCCCTGCATGGAGAACCAGTTGGCACCAGAATCTACCGCGAACCATAGCCAAGCATCCCAGACGCCACCCGTGTGAAAATCCATGACCGCCAAATTCCACGATAGCCTGGCCCGCCCTATCAACTACCTGCGCATCTCGGTGACCGACCGCTGCAACCTGCGCTGCGTCTACTGCATGCCGGCCGACGGCATTCCCCTGCTCGGTCATCAGGACGTGCTCACCTTTGAAGAGATCGAACGGGTCGTGCGCGTGGCGGTCGGGATGGGCATCTACAAAATCCGGCTCACCGGCGGAGAGCCGCTGACCCGCAAGGATTTACCGGACCTGGTCCGGCTGCTGGCCGCCATCCCCGAGGTTGACGACATCAGCATGACCACCAACGGCCATTTATTGCCCCGTTTTGCGGCCGAGCTGGCCGCGGCCGGGCTCAAACGAGTCAACGTCAGCCTGGACAGCCTGCGGGCCGACCGCTTCCGCGCCCTGACCCGGATTGGCGAGTTGGACCGCGCCTGGGAGGGGGTGCTGGCGGCCGAGGCGGCCGGGCTGACGCCGGTCAAAATCAACGCGGTGGTGATGCGCGGCTTTAACGACGACGAGGTGGTGGATTTTGCCCGCCTTACTATGGACCAGGCGCGCCACATCCGCTTCATCGAGGTGATGCCGCTGGGCCACAACGAACTGTGGGCCGCGGATGGCTTTGTCTCCATGCAAGAGGTCCGCCAGCGGATCGAAGCCGAGTTGGGAGCACTGGAACAGGTCGGGCCAGACGCGCTGATGGTGGGCAACGGCCCGGCCCGCTACTGGCGGCTGCCGGGTGCCCGGGGGACGATTGGCTTTATCAGCCCGGTGAGCGAACACTTTTGCGCTGGCTGCAACCGGCTGCGCCTGACGGCCGACGGCCGGTTGCGCCCCTGTCTGCTCTCCGAACAAGAGATTGACCTGCGCGGCCCGCTGCGGGCCAACATTTCCGCGGAAGAACTGGAAGCACTGATCGGCCAGGCTATCGCGCGCAAGCCGGCCGGCCACCGGTTGAGCGCTGGGGAGCGCGCGGTCAACCGCGAGATGTCCCAAATCGGCGGGTAAACTCGGCCGCTACGCCCCGCTTGTTACACTCGCCAGTAGCTTTTCCGCGCGCCGGAGGATGACCCCCATCACCGCCTGCGTGTCGCGCACATCAGCCAGGTCGGCGGCCGCCAGCGGCGCTGCAAAGCGCACCGTGGGCGTCAGGTGAAAGCGCCGGCCGAACAGCACCTGCTGCCCCACTTGCAGGAACTCGGCCAGGAACTGCTGCATCCGCTGCTCCGGCCGGGTGCGCGCCAGCGGATGATAGAAGCAGGCCGGCGCCAACACCCCGCTCACAATCGTGGTTACCAGCCTGGCCTGCGGCACGCGGCGCAGGAAGAGCGGCAGGCTGGATGACCACGCCTGCAGCGCCTCGACTGCGCCCGGCAACAACGCCGGGTCCGGGTCCACCTGGGCACTGGCAAAGACCAGCAGCGTCCCACCCGCTTGCAGATGGCGGATGCCCTCCCGCGCAGCACCCATCCGGTCGTGTGGGTCGTGACTGGTGTAGATGAGTTGTTCGGCCGTGGCGTGCATGCCGCGCAAAAACGGCACGTCGCTGACGATGATCTTGACGTCATCCCGCGGCAGCGAGGCAATGATCGCCAGCGAGTCGTAACTGCCTGGATGATTGGAGGCGATGACCAACGGCCCCTCGGCCGGGAGTTGCTCCGCACCCAGCAGGGTCACCCCATCCACAAAGCGCGGCAGGACCCATTGGGCGGCCGCTTTCAGGCCAAGTTGGGCTGTGCGCCGGTCAAATCCGGCCGCCAGGCTGGCAAAGCGCTGCGCGACCGGCCAGACCAGCGGGGCCAGTGCGGGCTGAGGCCAGCCTTCCCGCGGCCACCCGGCCGCCACCAGGATTTCGGTGCTGATGCCCCGCCGCAACTCGGAAACGGTCGCGTATCGCCGATTCACGCTCTATTCGCCGGCAGTAGCCAGCAGTTGGCGAACCACGCCGGCCAAACGCTCCACCCCGCTGACCAGTTCCGGCCGCGGGACAAAGCTGAACGGCAGCCGGAGGTGGCGCTCGCCCGCCTGGCTGCCCTCGGCATAGAATAAATCGCCAGCGAGGAAGGTGACGTTTTGCTTCTCGGCCTGCGCCAGCACGACGCGGGAGGTCAGCGGCGCGGGCAGCGTGAGCCAGACGAAAAAGCCGCCTCCCGGCCGGGTCCACTCTACTCCGGCCGGCATCTGCTCCCCCAACGCCGTCAGCAGCACATCCCGGCGCGCCCGGTAGGCGTCACGCAGCCGCTGGATGTGCGGCTCCAGCCAGCCGCGCTGGCAAAAGATGGCCGTGGTCTGCGCCATCGTGGGGTTGGCCCCGCCGCCCGATTGGGTCAGCCCGGCCCGCGCCAGCCGGCCGATCAGCTCCCCGCACCCAAGCGCCCAACCCAGCCGCAATCCGGGAGCCAGGATTTTGGCAAAGCTGCCCAGCAGCAGCACCCGGCCGCCGCCATCATCCAGCGCATACAGGGATGGCGGCGGCGGGGTCTCAAAATAGAGATCCCGGTAGACGTCATCTGCCACCACCAGAAAACCGACCTGGCAGGCCAGGTCCAGCAGCGCCAGCCGCCGCTCTGTGCTGAGGGTGACGCCGGAGGGGTTCTGAAAGGTGGGAATGGTGTAAAGCAACGCCGGCCGCTCACCGGCCCGTACCAGCGCTTCCAGCCGTTCTGCCAGCAAATCTACCCGCAGCCCATTCCCATCCAGCGGGACGGCCGCCAGCTTGACCGGGTAATCGCGGATGATCGCCAGCGCCTCGTGATAGCTGGGCGCTTCCACCAGCACCGTGTCTCCCGGCCGGGCAAAGAGCCGCACGGCCGTGTCCAGCCCGGCCGAAGCACCAGCGGTCAGCATCAACTCGGCCGGCTCCAGCGCCAGCCCTTCGTCCCGCGCCAGCTTTTCGCGCAGGTAGGCTCGCAGCGGAGCGCACCCCAGTTCCGGGCCATAGTTCAGCGCCGCCTGGCTGTGCTCGATCAGCGCTTCCTGCGCCGCTGCGGCCAGTTGCTCGGCCGGAAAGAGCGAGGGATCAACGTGGCCGTAAATAAAAGGCAGCGCCCCGGCCGGGGCGCTGCCACCTTGCATTTCGCTCATTCGGCTGGCACCCGTTTGAGCTTGCCGCGCATCGGCGGCATCTCACGCAGCCGCTCGGTGAACTCGGTCACCACTTTGGCAAACAGTTGCCCTTCCGAGGCCGAGACCCACTGGACCCACAGCCGGTCTTTTTCAATCCCCATATAGTCCATCATCTTGTGATAGACGGGGAAACGCTTGGCCGTGCGGTGGTTGCCGTTGCCATAGTGACAGTCACCGATGTGACAACCCAGCACCATCACCCCATCTGCCCCTTGCATAAAGGTGCGCAGCACCAGTTCCGGGGAGACCCGGCCGGAGCATGGCACGCGGATGATTTTGATGTTGGTGGGATACTTGCGCCGGGCCATACCGGCCCCATCCGCACCGGCATAGCTGCACCAGTTGCACAAAAAGCCGATGATTTTGGGTTCGTAGCCGTTATCGCTCATGGAAACTCCTTTACGCAGGCACCAGCAGGCCGTCCATCTCAAACAGCGCATCCATCGCGCCAGCCATCTGCGCCACCAACTGCTGATCGGTAAAGTGGTGCAGCGTGATGGACTTGGACGGGCAGGCCGCGATGCAGGTACCGCACCCTTTGCAGAGCGCCTCGTTGACCCACGCCTTTTGCCGCTCTTCCAGGTAATCGATGGCGCTGTACGGGCAGGATTCCACGCACATCCGGCAGCCCACGCAGGTCAGATCGTTGACCTCCGCCACGGCCGCCTCGATCTCCACCTCGCCCTTGCCGATGATGGACAGGACGCGGGCGGCCGCGGCCGCGCCCTGGGCCACAGTGTCGGGGATATCGCGCGGGCCTTGCGCGCAGCCGGCCACAAACACGCCGTCGGTCATGGTGGCAATGGGGTCCAGCTTGGGGTGCTTTTCCTTGAAAAAGCCCTCCCGACTGCAACTGATGCTAAAGACCCGCGCTACCTCGCGGCTGTCGTGCCGCGGCTCCAATCCGGTGGAAAGGATGACCATGTCCACCGGGATACGGCGCTGCTGACCAATCAGCGTGTCCTCGGCCGTCACAATCAGCTTACCCTCCTCCTCCGGCCCCAGCGTCGCATCGCTGACCGAGGCCGCCCGGCCGCGGACAAAGATAGTCCCTTCCTCCAACAGCCGGTGGTAAAACTCCTCGTAATCCTTGCCCGGCGTGCGGATGTCGATGTAAAAGTTGATCACCTTGGAACCGGGCAGCTTTTCATGCGCCATGTGGGCAAATTTGAGCGAGTACATGCAGCAAACGCGGGAACAGTGCTCGCGGTAGCGTACATCCCGGCTGCCCACGCAATGGATGATGGCCACGCTCTCCGGGGCCGTCTCGCCGTCGCGCAGCAGCACTTTGCCATCGGTGGGCCCGGCCGCATTGGTCATCCGCTCAAACTCCAGCGCGGTAAAGACGTTGGGATAGCGGCCGTAACCATATTGCGGGATGCGCCGGGCGTCAAAGGCATCGTAGCCGGTGGTCACAATGATATTGCCGATTTCCACCTCCAACACCTGATCCTTTTGCTCGTAATCAATGGCGTTGGTCGGGCAGAACTTTTCGCAGACCCGGCACTTGCCCTTTTGGAACCAGGTACAGTTCTCGCGGTCGATGACCGGGTACTTGGGAACCGCCTGGGGGAACGGCCGGTAAACCGCCTTGCGGTAGCCCAGCCCGGCCTCAAAGACATCGTCGATGATCCGGGATGGGCACTTTTCCTCGCAGACCCCGCAGCCGGTGCACAGTTCCACGTTCACCGAGCGGGCCCGCTTGCGAATGTGAGCCTTAAAGTTACCGATGTAGCCGCTCACATCCTCTACTTCCGAGTAGGTTAAGCAGGTAATGTTTTTGTGATTGCCGGCTTCAAACATGCGCGGCGTGAGGATACAGGCGGAGCAGTCCAGCGTGGGGAAGGTCTTGTCCAGTTGGGCCATGTGCCCGCCAATGCTGGGCTCACGTTCCACCAGGTAGACGTGGTAGCCGGCATTGGCAATTTCCAGCGCCGCCTGGATGCCCGCCACGCCGCCGCCCACCACCAGGGTGTTCTGATTAACCGGCGAGCGTTTGGAAGTGAGTGGCTCGTGGTAGCGCACCCGCGCCACGGAGGCCGCCACCAGCGCTTTGGCCTTCTCGGTCGCCTCGCCTTTGTCCTCATGGACCCAAGAGGCGTGCTCGCGGATGTTGGACATCTCGAAAAAGTAGGGGTTGAGACCAGCCCGCTGGCAGGCCCCGCGGAAAGTGGGTTCGTGCATGTGGGGGGAACAGGAAGCAACAACGATCCGGTCCAACCCCAGTTCCTTAATGTCATCCTCGATCAGCTCTTGCCCCAGGCTGGAACACATAAACTTGTAGTCGCGGGAGACCTCTACATTTTCCAGTTCGCCGGCCCACTGGGCAACGGCTTCGCAGTCCACCTTGCCGGCAATGTTGCTGCCACAATGGCACGTGTAAACGCCGATTTTCATTCTGCCCTCCTTTCGAGAGGCTGTGGCATGGGCAACGCTTTTTTGCTTGGTTTCTCGCGCTTTTTCACGACCGGCTCGGCCGTCTGCCACTTGTCCAACATCGGTTTCACAGGCACCACCCCCTCTTCAAACTTGAGCACCGACGGGTCCATGCCCATCGCCAACCCCATCATCTGGGTAAAGTAGACGATGGGAATTTGATAGCGCGTACCATACTTGCTGTTGACATAGCTCTGATACGCGTCCAGGTTGAGCTGGCACATGGGGCAGGGCACCACCATCGCATCCGCCCCCAGCCGCTGGGCCAGGTCCAGCAATCGGCGCAAGATGCCGAGCGCGACATCGGTGCCGATCATGTTCATGTGGCCGCCACAACAACTGGATTTGAGCGAATAGTCCGGCACTTCGGCCCCCAACCCCTGGAGCAGGGTGTCCATGGTTTGCGGGTTCTCCACGTCGTCAAAGCCGGGCTCCGGACGGCCGATGTAGCAACCATAGTACGGCACCAGCGTTAGGCCGGTGAGCGGCTTGGTCACCTTGGTCATCACGGTTTCACAGCCCACATCGTTGCAGATGACATCCAGCAGATGGCGGGCCCGCACGCTGCCAGGGGTATAGGAGAGCCCCCCGGCCGCCAGCGCTTCGTTCACTTCCGCGCTCAACTGCTTGTACTTGCGCAAATTCTCGTCCACCTTTTTCAAGTTGACGTAGCACGCACTGCACGGCGCAATCACCTGGGGCGTGTCCTTGGAGTCGATGAGCGCCAGGTTGCGAGCCACCAACGCATAGGCTGGCAGGTGGTCAATGGAAAAGTACTCCGTTGCCCCACAGCAGTTCCAGTCGTCAATCTCTTTGATCTCCAGCCCCAACGCCTCGGCCACCATCCGGCCGGTGATGTCGTAGGCAGTGGAACTGACCTCCCCTGAGCATCCGGGGTAGTATGCATATTTCATGGCCGCGCTCCTATCTCTTTGGCCTTGTCCAGTATCCGGCGCAACTGGCGGATGGCCTTGATGCGAGTCGGCCGCAGGTGCAGCCGGCCGCGGCTCATCATCGCCAGCGCCATCGGCCCCATCTTGAGGCCGCCCAGCGGCCGGTGTGCCAGGTAAAACTGCGTCGCCAGCCCCAACTCAAAGGCCCGGCCGTAGTTCTCCACCTGGCCCACAAAGGTCTGTGAAAAGTCCACCGCATCGGTGGTGTACAGCCCGGCCTCGATGGCCTGGTGCTTGAGATGGTACAGGATGTCGGTGATGGGAATCTCCTGCGGGCAACGCACCGTGCACAGATAGCAGGAAACGCAGTACCAAAAGGTGTTGCTGCGCAGCACCTCTTGGTCCTGCCCGGCCGCGATCATGGCAAACAGCTTGCGCGGCGTGTGGTCCATGTCCGGCCCGGAAGGGCAGGAGCCGCCGCACATGCCGCATTGCAGGCAGGTCAGCAATTTGGCCCCACCGGGCAAGTCGTGGATGATCTTGCCGTAAACCGAGTTTGTGTCTATTGCTGCCATGATACCCTCCTACAAAAAGCTCTCTAGCAGTTGGGCTACTTGAGAGTGGAAAAAGACGGGACCATCGGCACAGACAAAGATCTCGCCCAGGTTGCACCGGCCGCATTTACCAATGCCGCAGTGCATTCGCCCCTCCAGCGTCACCAGCATCTGCTCCAGGCTAAAACCCAGTTTGCGCAACGTGAGCGAGACAAAATGAATCATGATCGGCGGGCCACAGGTAATGGTGATGGCGTTGTCCGACTTGGGGGCCACGTTTTCCAGCAGTTGGGTGATCAACCCCTCGTTCCCTTCGCGCCAGTCCGGCGGCCGCTTGTCCACCGTCAGGTGGAGCTGCGTGCGCGGCAGCGCCCGCCAGATGTCGTATTCGTCGGTAAAGATAAGCAGGTCCGGCGTGCGGGCTGCCCACAGGATGGTCACCCGGCCGTAGTCGTCCCGGTGCTGAATGATGTGGCTGATAACCGGCCGGAGCGGCGCGCCGCCAATCCCGCCGCCCAACACGATGATGTCCTTGCCCTTGATCTCGTCCATGGGGAACCAGTTGCCCAACGGGCCGCGCACCCCAACGGGGTCACCCACATTAAGGCTGTGCAAGCCGCTGGTCGTCCGGCCGTGTGGATGGCGGTGGATGGCAAACTCGAGCAGTTCGCCCTGTGCAGGAATAGAGGTGATGCCAAAGGGGGCCTCGCCGGCGCCAAAGGCGGAGACAAAGGCGAATTGGCCCGGCCGGTAGTCGGTAAAGGCCTGCTTGCCGGCCGGCTCGGTCAACTCAATCTGAAAGAGCCGGATGTCCGTTGCCATCTCCCGGATGCCGGCCAGCCGCCCCAGATACGGCCGCATAGGATTGTGTCCATTTCCGCTCATTGCGCCACCTCCGCGTCCAGTGCCTCCAACTCTTGCTGCATGACATGCACCGACCGCAGCATTTCGGCAATGTCAATGTTCACCGGGCAGACGTCGATGCAGCGGCCGCAGCCCACGCAGCCCAGCGGGCCAAAGTCCTTGGGATAGTAGTTGAACTTGCAGTAGTAGCGGTTGCGGATGCGCTGCCCCTTGAGCGGCCGGGAGTTGTGCCCGCCCGCAATGGTGCGATAGTTGGGCGCGGTACAGGCGTCCCAGACCCGCATCCGCTCGTGTATCACCAGCCCGGCCCCGGCCGCCAGCAGCTCGTCGCGCAGGTCAAAGCAGCGGCAGGTGGGACAGACAAAGGTGCATAGCTTGCAGCTCAGGCAGCGCTCGCCCAGCCGAAGCCAGTAATCCTCGTTAAAGTGGGCCGCCCACTGCTCGGCCAATACGACGGGGAGCGGCTCGTTGCGCGGTATCGCGGGCAGCGTTTTGTCGCTCACCTCCCGCGCCCCGGCCGAGGCCAACAGCGCCTCCCCTTTTTCGGTCACGGCCTGGACTGCGTAGCCGCCCTCCCCGGCCGTCAGCAGCACATCCAGGTGGGTGGGATCATCTGGCGCGCCGCCCAGGCTGGTGCAAAAGCAGTTCTGCCACATCTGCGGGCACGCCAGCCCCACCAGCGCGGTCAGCTCCCGGCGGCGGGTGTAGTGGGCATCGGCCGGCTCCTGGTCGCGAAACAGCGCGTCAAAGGCAACCAGCCCATGGGCGTCACACGGCCGCAGGCCAAACACCACCTGCTCGCGCTCCAGGAAATAGTCCTGCAGCGCCACCTGGCCGTCCCGCTTTTCGATCCGCATCAACCGCTCCGTGTGGGGGAAAAGGAACTCTTTGGCGGGCATGTCCGGCCGGGTGTAGTCAAAGGTAATCTCGCCGCTATTGGGGACCGGCCGGTAGTGAACGTGTCCCTTGCCCACCTCCTTGGGCGCGATCAACGTCCGCCCTTCAGCCAGCCCGTCCAGCCAGGCAAGCAAGGTATCGTGTGTCATCCAGATCATATCAGCGCCACCTCCCCATCGCCCAGGATGGTCACAAAGGGGGTCGGCTCGGTCGTCATGCCACCCTGGTGCCCAAACAACTCGCCCACCTCTTTGACCAGCTTGCGGTTGAGCAGGCTGAGCGGGATATCCATCGGGCAGACCCGCTCGCACTCGTTGCACTCCACGCAGCGGCCGGCCAGATGCATGGCGCGAAAGGTGTGAAAAAAGTACTTTTCCGGCAGCTCGATCTGCATCCCAATCCAGAGCGAGTCGTCGCGGTCGAATTCGCAGACGTTACAGTAGCAGCCGGGGCAGGCCTGGCGGCAGGCGTAACAGCGGATGCAGCGGTCGAACTCTTTGAGCCAGAATTGCAGCCTTTCCTGTGCGCTCATCCCTTCCAAACTGGCGATATCGGCGAACTCGTCGGTCACCTCCACGTCGGGCGGCTCGCCGATGAGCGCGTCGTAAACCACCGGGGTGCGGACGTTGCAGCGCAGACAGCGGTCCTCCAACTTGCCTGCCGCCATCATCCCGCCGCAGTACAGACCAATCACGTACACCTTGTCCCGCCGGATCTGCGCCTCGCCCAGCAGCAGGTTGACCGCCCGGCTGTCGCACGGCTTGACGACCACCGCCACGCTGGGTGGCTCCTCGCCGCGCCGGCCGGGCTTTTTCCGGTCGTGCAAAAAGGTGGTCAGGTTGGCGTAACACTGCCGGTTCCAGACCAGTCGGCCCACGTCGGCCGGGTCGTAGATGAACGCCGGCCGGGTGCCTCCTGTGGTTGCCGCCTCGTAGCCGATGACGCAACTCACCCGGCCGCTCTCCAACAGCTCTTTGGCCTTGGCTCGGATCTCCTCGATCAAATCCGCCTCCTCCTTTCAGGCCGCCACCAGCGGCAGGTGAACGGTGAAGGTAGTCCCCTTCCCCTCCTCACTCTCCACGCTGATGCGGCCGCTAAAACTTTCCACCAACTCTTTTACGATCACCAGCCCCAGGCCGGTACCGGTCTCAAACGCCTTGGCGTTGGGGGCGCGATAGAATTCGGCAAACAGCTTGGGCAGCGACTCGGCCGGGATGCCAATGCCGGTGTCCGCCACCCGGACCATCACCTGCTGCCCCACTTCCTGGACCAGCACGTGGACCTTGCCCTTTTCCGGGGTGTACTTGACCGCGTTGCCCACCAGGTTGACAAAGATGCGGTCCAGCCCCTCCTCGGTGGCGGCGACCACCGGCTCGCCGGCCGGGCGCTCAAAGACCAGCTCCTGCTCCTTTTCGATCGCCTGCGGCTCGACGTAGGCCATCACGTGCTCCAGCGTCTCCATCAGCGGCAGCGGCTTGCTGTCCTCCACCGTGAGGTCCGACCGGCCGGCCGCCAGGTCGAGCAGGTCGTTGATCAGCGCTTCCAGCTTGTCCAGCCGCCGGTTGAGCCGGCCCATGATGTCCCGCTGCCGGTCGGTCAGGTCGCCGGCATAGCCCTTGAGCACACCGCGCAACAAACTCTGCGCCCCGCTCACCGGCGAGCGCAACTCGTGGGTGACGGCGCGGACAAACTGGGATTTGTCCAGGTCCATCTTTTTGAGCGCCTGATAGGCCAACGCATTCTCAATGGCGACCGCGCCCTGCGCAGCAATGGCCGAGAGAAAGCGGGCGTCATCTTCGGTAAAGCGGTTCGGCCGGCGGCTGTAGGCGCGCACGGTGCCCAGCGGCCGGTTGCGGGCCTGCAACCGCACGTACAGCGCCGACTGGATCCTCTCTGCGTCCATCGCTTCCGGGTATTGCAGCAGGGCGCGGCTCTCTTCATCCTGGACGATCATCGGCCGGCCGGTAGCCAGCACCTCCGTGTGAACGGCGCTCCGCTCCACCATGATCGGCCCTTTGTTGAGATAGGCGCTGCTCACACCATAGGAGGCCGCCACCTCAATCCGCGACCCGGTCGAGTCCAGCAGCCCAATCGAGGCCCCCGAAACGCCCATCGCCCTGGCCGTGGCGCGAACCAGCCGCTCCAACACGGTCTGCAGGTCCAGCGAGGAGCTGACCGTCTGAGCGCCCAGGTAGAGCGTCCCCAACTGGTCCTCGCGCCGACGCAACCGCTCGGCAATCGACGAGGTGAGGTACATGGTGACCACGCTGGTGGCGGCAAAGGTCCCCAGCACCCCGGCCAGGAACGGGACGTTCTGGTATGCTTCGGCCGCCAGGAACCCATCCACGTGCTGGTGCGGCAGCCACCCCACCAGTTCCAGGGCCGCTACCCCGCCCACCAGGGCCAGCGCGGTAAACGCGTACGCGTAAGCCACCCGCTGGCTGAAGAGAAGCGACGCAATGACCACGTGAAAGATGAAAAAGAAGATGATCGGACTTTCCACGCCACCGGAAAAATGGATCAGCGAGGTCATCGCCAGCCAGTCCAGCCCCACTTGAACGTAAGCCAGCCGGCGATATCCACTGTCCTTTTGTTCCCGCTCGCGGCGCATCCGGCCGAGATGCGCCCACAGCACCGCGTTGTAGAGCAAGATGGTCAGGCCGGTGATGTAGAGTGGCGTCCCGGAGACCCCCAGGTCGAGGATTTGGCAGGCAAACCAGGTTGCCACCAGCACGCCGATGCCGGCCAGCCAGCGCATCGCCAGCAGCCAGCGGGCAGATGCTATCACCTCTTGCGTTCGGGTTGAGGGAAGCGCCGCAGATACAGTCGCTTCGGCTGAATCAGTCATGGATGGTATCTCAGTCAACGGGACCGTTGTGACTCCTTTGGCGTGGGCATTATATCACAACATTTCCCGCCAGGCACCCACAAAATTCGGGACCGTCACAAGTTTGGGACATCAGACGCTTCCAGTGGCCACATAATGCTTTGACCGGACAAGAGGGGCACAATCGGCAATTGACTAATATCATAACCAGCCAACTCCAGAGGACACTTGGCGCGGATTTCGGGTCGGGCGTCTTGCGAAAAGGGAGTGAAGCGATAGACCTTTTCAAAGACGCCCAGGAAGAGCTGGGCACTCTTGATATTCTCAAAGCCGCGGAAGTTTTGGTAGTGCTGGTCAAAGCGCCCGATGACCATCTCGGTTGCGTTGTTGGTACGAGGGATAATCTTGCTTTCAATGCCATTAACCAAGATCGGCCAGTGGCTGACCAGGAAGTCGAAAATGGCCGCCGCTTCAGCTGTTTGTGATACGAAGGTCTTGCGCTGGCTCAGTACCTGTTGGTAGCGTTTCTGCGCCGTTCGTTTGGTCTTGGCCTTGAAGATACTCTTGATCTCTTTCTCGAGCGTGACCACCTCAGGATAGAGTTGGGCATAACCGGTTCCGTAGGCGTCCTTGATGTGCTTGTGGGTGTCCTGCAAAGCATGAAAGATGCACTCGTGGTGCCTGGCGCGCGGGAAAACTCGGGCGATGACGGCCCCATAGTCACGTCGCAGGTCTGTCACCACCACGCGGGGCTGGTAACCCTTAACACGCAAGGCCAGCAAGAAGGCGCGGGCGCTATCGGTGGTGTTATGCTGATAAATGGCGATGTGTAACAGGTCGTAGGTGTAGGCATCGACGGCCATGTAGACGTACATCCAACGGCGCATCTTGCCGGCTGGCTTATCATTCTTGGGTACCAACACGTACTTCTCGTCGATGCCGACCACGCCACTGGATTTCACCACCCCGTACAAGGCTGCCATGGGCAATAGCTCGTGCCCCCAGGCGCTCACCCAGCGGTAGACCGTCATCTGGCTGACCTGGAGCGCTGTCGCCGTCCGCCGGTAGGTGCTGTAGCCCCAGGCATACATTTGCAGGGCCAGGGTGTGCGCTTCGACCCGATACCGCGAGTAGGGGACCAGCCCGCGCGGGAGATTGGTGAAACTCCCTTTGTCACACACCGGGTTGCGACAATAGTATCGGTAGACAGCCACCTGGCGGAGCTTGCCTTCCTGGTCGTAGTACCTCTTCGGGCGGGACTGCTTGCTTTTGCGCCCCACCTGTGTCGAGCCACAGTAGATGCAGCGCACCCGCTCGTCTGTGACCATCTCCCATTGCCCAAAGACCACCTGCTCCACACGCAGTAGCCAGGGTAGGGTCTTCACAGCGGGAAGTGATTCGAGCCCTGCCTCAGCCGCTATCGTTTGCAGTTCCGTCACCGCTACCTGTTCCTGGCTTGACAACCTTTCCCCGATCTCCACTTTCTTCAGCAGCATCTCTACCAGTGCTAACATTTCCCCAAGCAGCCAGCCATCGTGGAAATGGAGCCCTTCCGGTATCATCTGGTAGCGTTGTTTCAGCGTCTTCCGCAGGCGGGACCAACCGCTTTGCTCCGCTGCCTGGCGCACCTGCCGTCGAGTCACCTCCGTTCCTTCTGCCCGGAGGTGTTGGTAGGCCTGATCCTGGCTCCACCAGGGAAATGTCGCCAGGACGTCAATAACGCGATCTCGTATCTCCGGTGTCAACACCTCCTCACTCTTCTCGCTCAACAAGTTCGGCCAGTCTCCTTCCAGCCAGTACTTCTCGATCCGACTGATGTTTGGTTGCGGTATTCCGAAAACTTGCTCCAGGTATTGTTGCCGCACAAAGGGTGTGCGGCTGTCCCGCGTGCGACGACTGCCCCGCTGCTCCCCCGGCACTTGCAGCAACCGCAGGAACAAGAGCAACAGTCGGCCGCGAAACGGGTCATCCCCAGACACCCGTAGTGTGAAATGTCCGCAGAGCGTGGTGGTACAGACTCCGTCGTCGCCGACTTGTACCTCAACCCGCGGCCCTTCCTGGCAGACCAGACAGCCCATCCCCAGCCCGATCGGCAGCCTGAGTACTCCCCTCTGTTTCCAAGCCAGCGATCTCACCTGGAGCCCGGTCATCAAGGCCCGGCTCACCCAGAAGCACAACAGTAGCCGCTGTCCCTGGCCCTGCACCCAGCACAGCAGGCGATACTCGGCTTGGGCGTGCAGCCAAGGCCATCTTCTCCCCAGCTCCCGACAGAACCAAACCGGCCACGGCCAGCCGCACAGCCAGAGGGGGCCTACCTGACCGCTCAGCGCCCAGAGAATCACCAACAGCCCACTGCGCAGCAGCGCGATCTGCCCCGTGCGCCACATCGGCTGCCAGTTCCTCGGGGTTGGGTGCAGGCATGACCGCCATCTTCGTCTCTTCCGGCGCTTCCCCTTCCGGCATTGACGCTCCACCAAAACCACCGACCGGGGTGGGTTGGTGACCCAGCCGGCTTGGCTCTCTACCATCGGCTCTCTCATCACGAGCGCCACCATGCTGAGAACGACCAGAACATGAATCCGAAGCTGAAGTTGCGATCCTGTAAACCATCTGATACCATACATGAGAGCCAATCTCCGCAAGTTGTTTTGTCTAGGGCAATAATGCCCCAACTCCGAGATTGGCTCAAGTCCATTATGGGCAGACCATGAGCGCGGTTTTGCCCCTTTTACGAAGCGCTATCCCCCTGTTTCCCCTGTCTTCTGTCCCCAGCGCGTTACGCTCTCCAAAATTCGGGGGCCCCCGGCCGGCGTCCCGCCGATCTGCTTGCGTGTGCCGCTGGCGAGTGAGTGCCACATGCGCGACGAGCGATAACGGCAGTTCGCCTTGGCCAATCCATGGCCCTCCCCATCCCCCCTGCCCTCAGTCTCACCCCGATTCTGTAGACACTGCCGGCTGGCAGCCCGGTCGTGGCGAGGAAAGGCTACAGGGTTGGTGCAGTCACGCGCAGGTCAATAACCGGCCGCGGCCGACCGGCTGGCCTCCCAGCCCAGCATCGCCCGCTTGCGTACCGTCCCCCAGCGGTAGCGGTGCGCCGCCCCCGCGCTGGTGATCACCCGGTGGCAGGGGATCAGATAGCTGATCGGGTTCCGGCCGACCGCCGCGCCCACCGCCCGCGTCGCCGTTGGCCGGCCGAGATAGCTCGCCACGTCCTGATAGCTGACCATCGCCCCCGGCGGGATGGCCAGCAGCGCCCGCCAGACGGCGACCTGGAAATTGGTCCCCTTGAGAAAGAGGTGAAACGGCCGGTCGCCTTTGGCCGGGGCAAAGATCTGCTCCACCAGCCGGCCGGTCTGCGCCGGGTCTTCCTGCAGGTCTGCCCCGGGCCAGCACGACGCCAGCTCGTCGCGGGCGGCCCCTCCGGCCGCGCCGAATTCCACAAAATAGAGGCTGCAGATGCCCCGGCCGGTGGCCGCCAGCAGGCAGCGGCCGAACGGGGTCTCGTGCAAGCCGTAGGCGATCTGCAGGCCGGCGCCCTGCTGCTTGAACTCGCCCGGCGTCATCGCCTCAAAGGTCACGAACAGGTCGTGCAGCCGGCCGGGGCCGGACAGGCCGGCCGCCAGCGCCGTTGCCAGCACGCTCTCCGCCCGTTGCAGTTGCCCCTTGGCGTACTCCACCGTCAAGTAGTGCAGGAACTGGGTCGGGCTGACCCCCGCCCAGCGTTTGAAAAGCCGCTGAAAGTGGTACGGGCTGAGGTGGACGCTGGCGGCGATCTCTTCCAGCGCTGGCTGGGCGCGAAAGTTGACCTCCAGATAGCGGATGGCCTGCGCTACCCGCTGATAATCACTGGCCTGTTGGGAAAAGCGTTGCGGTTCCATGCCCCCAGTATAGCGCACCCACGCCGGCCGGCCACCCGAATCTTGCGCTCTTGCGGCCGGCCGCGGCCGGTGCGCCAAGCCGCACGCCAAACAGGCAGCACCCCTTGCTTCTCTCCCCATCTGATGTGGCTAACGGAAAAGCTAAGGCGCAGCGCCGGATTTGCACTTGCACCCTCGCTCACCAACTACTTCCTGAAACGAAACCGCCGATGCTACCCAGCGCCGAAGGCGCTGTCGCCTCCAGCAAGGGTTAGCCCGCTTCTTCAACCGCTGCTCTCATCAATTCCTCAGAGAAGTCTGATATATGGAGCACACGAGTATTGGACAACATAACTCCACTGTTCTTTATGCGCCTCAGCACATTGCATGCATTCCGTTCCGTGACATACGCATTGCAGTAAGGCGCGTAGGAGACGTGAGCGAAATCTAGGAAATCGCTTGTGCCTGGCGACTGACCATGGATGTAGTACTTGTAGAATAAGAACAGAGATCGAATATGGAGAGAGAGCAATTGGTCCGCTTTGAAGTTGCTGGCATCGTTCTTGAAAGGTCTCAGAAAATCTATGAAGTGCCGCCCCAAGTAATCTTCTGCGTTGCACCAAGCGAAGAATTCAGCGTCATCAGGTGTGTATTCCTCGCCATTCTTGGGAGGAATAATTCGCCTTGAATTGTTCCAAACTCATAAAATGATCAAGACCGAATTGAAGATGATTGTCTCTGCTCTCGGTAAACCGATCGTCGCTGGCCAATCTATCTAGGAGATCAGGATTGTCTTCATCTACCAACATGGAAACCGGCAACCAGCGCATTTTCCATTTGTTTGGATAGCTCTCCAGTTCAGATTCGATGACCTGATCATACAGACAAGGTATCCAAACATTGTGTCGCCTGACTATTACCCATAAGTCCATGTTTGGCAACAATTTGTAATCGTCAGCAACATGATGCAGGTGCAAAAAGGCCAAAACAGCGCCAAAAAGCTGGTTTTTGGCCCATTTTCGCCTCAAATCGAGACGCCGGCAAGGGCACCGTGTTCTTGACCATTACATTTTGGCAATGTATCCCCCAGATCTGGGGGGCAATCTTGCCTCCGAAACCTTACATATGGTGTTCGAACGAGATATGGGTAATAGTGAGTTGTGTCGCAGTTCATAAAACAAAAGGTAGTGGTCAAGTAACAAGTGATAGATTGTGACGGATAATGAAGAGTTCTTGTAACGATTTCGTGCATCAAGTCTGACTTTGAAAAAGACAAGGTCTTACGGACGAAGCGGGCATTGGATTGTCTCAGGGTGTTGTACCAACGTTCCACATGACTGACCTGCCCGCTCTCTTTGCCCACGCACTCGTGGGTTGCTTCGGGAAAGACCTTTTGATAGGCCTCCCAGAAATCGCTGAAGCTTCGACAGCCGCGATGGGATACTGGAATTTGCTCCCACAGTTTGTGGCATGTCTCTTTGCTGCGGTCTCCGAGGGCACAAGCCGCAATTTGACGGGTGCGCCGGCACATCACCGTCCACAACCAGCGTTTGTTAGCTCTTTGGCACACAAATGACCACATCTCGTCCGCTTCCAAGACATCCTCAGGCTGTGCCGGCAACAACGTCTCGCTCAGGGTCGGGTTTGAGCGGTCTTTTTTTCAAGCCAGGCTGCCAGAGTATGGCGGCTGACCCCAAAGACACGCTCAATGCCTCTCATGCTAGGGCGCTCGAAATAGGCGGCGAGGATCTGTTCCTTTTGCTCTTCGGTATATCCGCGACGCGGCTTGAGCACACCGCGCTTGCCGCAATCCTTGCACCAAAACTGCTGACTGCCACTCGCATTGTGACCGTTCTTGACAATGTTTGGACTACCGCACCGCCGACATAAGTGGATGATCGTCTCTGTTACCATGCCAATACTATATCATCACTTCGATTAGACCACTACCCTACCAGAGAAAGCAATACACGTGCATCCGATGTTCCCTCTCGCTGACACACCGCCTTCTACTCTAGCAACGAGCCAGAACTCAGCGATCAGCCTCTGCAATTGGCCGGCCAGTGCCGGCAAGTCTTCCTGAACGGTCCGCCACACCACGGCCAGGTTCACGCCAAAATACTCGTGGATCAGCTTGTCCCTGGTGCCGGCAATCTCGCGCCATGGAATTTCCGGCGCTGTCTCCCGCATCTCCGGCGGCACCTTTTTCGCCGCTTCCCCGATGATCTCGATGGCTCGCACCACCGCGTAAACGGTCTTTTCATCCTCTGCAAACTCGGCGAGGCTCATTCGCTGAACAAACGTGATCGCCTTTTCGGCATTGTCCAGCATGTCCTGCACATAGTCCCAGTACACCCGGTTGCGGCTCATATCGGCCGGGCCTCTTCCAGAATAAACTTTCCGATGGCAGGCTTGAGGCTATCTTTCATCACCAGGTCCACTTTGACGCCCAACTCGTCACTCAAGTAATTTTCCATCTCGACAAACGCAAACAGCGTGGGAGCCTCATCAAATGCAACTAGCAGATCCAGGTCGCTGCCTTCCCGTTCGTCTCCGCGCACAAATGACCCAAAGGCTTCCAAGGTTCGAACACGATATCGCGCGCGCAACGTTGGCAGCAACTCTTTGAGTTGTATTGACAGCTCGTCAAACGCCTTGCTCTTGCTCATGACCTGATTATACAATGGGTTTGGAGGGCGACAAAATCGAACCCTGCTCCGCCCGGCCGCCCCCCATTCGAACCACGCGCCCGGCCGGGAGGTATCTATCCTGAAGGCATCCACCGGTTGCACAAGGACCTTGGCCTCAGCATAGCCAAAGGAGGCAGACCCATGCAGCAGCACCGCTTCCAGACGTTGTTCCTCATCCTGGCGCTGACCCTGGCGCTGGCGGCCGGCTGCGGCCGGGGCACGAAACCCACGGCCACGCCATCGCCCGCAGCGGCCGAGCCGACCATCGCCGAACTGGCTGAACAACTCGACCAGTTGCCGATTGGCGACTTTTTCGAGATCACCTTCCGCCTGCTGCTGCGCCGCAGCCCGGAGACGCTCACCGAGGCCGGCATCGCCGCTTCTTTTGGGCTGCGCAACGACCAGCTCGACGACCTCTCCGACGCCTACCTGCGCGAGACGCAACAACTGGAGCGCGAGGTCCTGGCGCTGCTGCAGCGCTACGACCGCGCCGCGCTGCCGCCGGAGCAACAGCTCTCCTACGACGTCTACCACTGGTACCTGGACGAACGAGTTCGCCGCCACCCCTTTGCCTACCACGATTACCCGCTGACCCACTACCTCAACAGCTACCAGTTCGACCTCGACCTGCTGCTGACCGAACTCCACCCGCTGCAGAACCGGCCGGACGCCGAGGATTACATCTCCCGCCTGGAAGGGGTGGACGACCAGGTGGCGCAACTGCTGGAAGGGCTGGCGATCCGCGAGGAGCTGGGCGTGGTCCCGCCCCGCTTTGTGGTCGAGATGGCGCGGGGCGACCTGCTCAACCACCTGGGGCTGCGCTCGCCGGACCCGGCCGCCGTGCAGGTGGAGAACCTGCGCTTCTACCGCCACTTTGCCGGGGCGCTGGAGGGGATGGCAGGGTTGCGCAACTCAGAGCGGGACGAGCTGTTGCAGGCGGCGCGCGAGGCGCTGGCAAGCTCGCTGGTGCCCGCCTATTTCCGCTTGATCGACCACCTGGACCACCTGCAACCGAACGCCAGCGATGATGCCGGGGTCTGGAAGCTGCCGGACGGCGACGCCTACTATGCCTACCTGCTGCGCCGCGAGACGAGCACCGAGCTGACCCCGGCCGAGATCCACCAGCTCGGCCTGGACGAGGTGGCGCGCATCGAGGCCGAGATGCGAACGGCGCTGGCCGAACTGGGCTACCCGGCCGAGGGCAGCCTCTACCAGGCCATGCAGCGGGCGATCGACGACGCCGGCTATTACACCGTTTCGTCTCCGGCCGGCAAGGGGGAGTACATCGCAGCGATCGAGGCGATGATCGCCGAGGCCGAAGCGGCGGTCGCGCCGGTCTTTGACCTGCGGCCGGACTGGGGGGTGGTGGTGATCGGCGGGCCGACCGGCGGCTACTACGTGCCCGGCTCGGCCGACGGCTCCCGGCCGGGCAGCTACCACGTCGCCACCGAAGGCTACCCGCCCCCCAGATACTCTGCGCCCACCACCGCCTACCACGAGGCCATCCCCGGCCACCACTTTCAGATCGCCATCGCCCAGTCGCTGGAGCTGCCCGCCTTTCGCGCCCACACCGGCTACAACGCCTACGCGGAGGGCTGGGCGATGTACGCCGAGCGGCTGGCCTGGGAGCTGAGTCTCTACCAGGATGACCCGTACGGCAACCTCGGCCGGCTGGAGCTGGAGCTGCTGCGCGCCGTCCGGCTGGTGGTGGACACCGGCATTCACGCCCTGCGCTGGACCCGCTCCGAAGCGAAAGCGTACATGGAGCCGCTGGTCGGGCCGCGCTCCTACGAAGTGGAGCGCTACATCGTGATGCCCGCCCAGGCGACCGGCTACAAGATCGGCATGCTCAAGATGCTGGAGCTGCGCCGGCCGGGCCATGGAGCAACTGGGCGACCGCTTTGACCTGCGCGAGTTTCACAACGTGGTGCTGGACAGCGGCAGCCTGCCGCTCGGCCTGTTGGAGCAGGTGGTGCAGGCGTACATCGACGGCCGGCTGGCAGACGCAGGGCCCGGCTAGCCGGCCGGGGTCGCCAGAATTGCAGGTCATCTGCGCTTGCGAAGGACGGCCTTTGCCCGCCCCTCTGTGCTAATTGAGGATTTGAGGATCTGTGTTCAGTATAGTCGTGCTGAATAGAAACAATACCGTCTTTCCACCAAGTCCAAGTTCTCAAAGATCAACTCTTTCCTAACGTACCTCAAGTCGATCAACGTAACCCTTGAAAAGTGTTGAGCTAGAAACGGGGCCAATGCATGCGCATAGGAGTCTTTAAAGACGACAAGCTCTTTATTGCCCTGAGCGCGATCGTTTTCAATGATGATAATCGGCCCTGCCCCGCCAAGGAAAACATCATACGGATCGAGCCCACTTGCCTTTTCCTCAAAGTATACCGAATCATAGCATTCGAACGCGTCGGCAGTCTCGTACCGGCATACCGACAGGTGATCCAGAACCGGGTTGTGCGCCAGATAAATCCTATCCTTCTCAATGGATTTCAAGGCGGCCTTTCCATAGTTGCTGCCAACATACGAATCGGCTACTTGCTCGAAATCATACTCCTCGACCGGCTCATGCCCCATCGCCGTGACCAGTGCTTTATACGCCTGTATGGCGCCTTGTGTCGTCCAATGATGGTCGGTCCGGTAGTACAAACCCGTGCTCCCCTCCTTCAGCAGCGCCATCAGGTCGATGTAGGAGGCGTTCACCTGCTCTCTGAGATGGGTGACGATCGCCCCCTGATCGGAGAGCAGGTATCTGTCTGGATCCAGCATGTGCGCTTTTGAGGGGATGACCGACAGGTAGACGCTGTCGGCATCGATCCTGGCGATGATGGTGTTGATGAGATCAGCGGCCCGCTCGATGTAGCGCTGGTTGATGCCGTAGAACTTGTCGTATAGGTTGCCGTCGACGACGTACACGCCATTGTTCTCACTTTTGCGCAGCACGCTCAATTCGACAAAAGCCTTGATGGCTCGAAAGTCATCCCGAAATACAACCTGATCCTGCAAGAACCGCGCATAATCCCCGGCGAAACGCCCGTCCAGGGCATGTTCGGGGGAGAATACTGGACGCTGCGCCAGCTTGCGCCGTTCGGCTATGCTGACCTCGGTGGGCGCTGCAACCAGGTCCGCCACCGTCAACCCAAAGATGAAGGCGAGAAATATCGTGACCACGACCAGGTTGGCGCGCTTCATAGGAGTATCCCTGCTCAGAACCTAAAGTAGAGAAACGGGTTGAAGGATGAATCGACCACGTAAGCGGTGCTTGCCACCAATACGAGTGCGTAGAACGCCGGCATCACCACTGTTCTGACGAGAACATGCTCGGAAACACGTTGATACAAGTTCTCGGCAAGCGGCACGGCCCCGATTGTGGCGATGAGCAGCAGGACGAGATTCGATCTCAGGACGTACAGTGACTCTGGATTGTAGAGATCGATACCGTTCAAGGCAAACATATCGCCCAGGTAGCCCAGGATGGCAGGAATCGAGTCGAGTTCGAACAGTACCCAGCCGATCAGGACGATCAATAGGGCATACGCGTGTCGCAAGACCCCGGGCAGCCGTTCCAGGAGCCTGCCCAGGAAGAGTTTCTCGACCATGAGCAGCACGCCGAAATAGAGCCCCCACAGGCAAAAGTTCCAGCTCGCGCCATGCCAGAGGCCGGTCAGGAACCAGACGACGAGGACGTTCCGCACCCATTTTGCCTGCGATACGCGGTTGCCACCGAGGGGAATGTACAGGTAGTCCCGAAACCACTGTCCCAGCGACATGTGCCACCTGCGCCAGAACTCGGTGATGCTCTGTGAGATGTAGGGAAAACAAAAGTTCTCCGGGAGATGAAAGCCGAACATCCGGCCCAGTCCAATCGCCATGTCGCTGTAGCCCGAAAAATCAAAGTAGATCTGCAGGGCAAAGGCGACGATACCCAGCCAACTCCCTAGCACAGATGGGGCCGCGGTGGCCATCGCAGACGCCCATATCGTACCGACGTTGTTCGCAATGAGCACCTTTTTCCCCAATCCCACAACAAAGCGGTGTACGCCCTGGGCGAACATGTCGAGGGAATGCGCTCGGCGATCGAGTTCCGGCGCTATCGTCGGGTATCTGACGATCGGCCCGGCAACCAACTGCGGAAAGAGCGTAATGTACATGGCAAGCGCCACAGGGTTCTTCTGCACCGGCGTGCGATCCCGATAGGCGTCCACGATGTACGACAGCGCCTGAAAGGTGTAAAAGCTGATACCTATCGGTAACGGCAAGCTCAAGAGGCCGATGCTTGAGCCGAATACCTTGTTGACGGTCTCGATGAGGAAATCCGCGTACTTGAAGAACCCAAGAGCCAGCAGGTTCGCGACGATGGCGACAACGAGGGCCGATTTGGCTGTTGTGGTGCCCCTGTACCTGTCGATTGCGAGGCCGAGAAGATAGTTGACGAGACACGAGACAATCATCAGCGCGACGTAGACAGGTTCGCCCCATGCGTAAAAGAACAAGCTGGCGGCCAGCAGGAATGGATTCTTGAGCCTGCCAGGCACCACAAAGTACAGCAATAGGACGGCCGGCAGGAACCGCAGCAGGAACTCTAGGCTGCTGAATACCACTCACCCACCCTTGTCGCGCCCCGTCGATCAGTCGATGCTCTTGAACGCTTCCACCATGGCCGTTCTCTGCTCAGCATCCGTGTTGATCGTCAACAGTATCACATCTCCCCGGCTTTCGATCGCGACGTCCTGCAGGGAAAAGGTCACACAGACCACTCTGTTGGGGTCAATGTTTTCCGTCAACCTGGTCTTGATGTCCTCTACATCCCCCTTGTCGGCGGCCTTGATGATGACCAGGACTCTTGTGTCTAGGTTGATCATGGGCATCACCGCTATCGCCTCCGAGAACGCCGGGTAGTCCCGGGAGCCCAGATAGAACTCGTTGTCCTCCTCGGTCGCCAGGTTCTGGGACATGCCAAAGCTCTCGACGCCGGCCGCCGCGAAAACTTTGTCGGCAATTTCGGCGGTGGTTCCCGTGGGGGCAGACTGCCCTCCGGCACACCCAACCAGGATAACAAGTGGAAAAACTGCTGCAAGCAACCACAAAACCATCTTTTTCATTGGTCCAATCCTCCCTTCAATCCTCTGCGAGGGATCATAGGCTTGCTTTTTACCTCTGTCAACTGGCCATATTCCGAGTTGAAGTTCATGACGATCAAGCATTGACCCGATCATCCAGGTCGGCCTGGTTTTCTTCCCCTGGCGCTCCGAAGATGCCGGCCGCATGGCTTTTTGGGGCGCGCCGGTTCCACTTCAACTTGCCGGGAACCCACCCTACTGCCGGCCGCCCTTTACTCGGCGTCCAGCAGAGCCTCGCTAAAGAAGTGGATGACCCGCCGCTCGTATTCGGCCGGGAACGCGTTCAGCATCCCCAGGTGTCCGACCCCTTGCTCGGTCCACAAAGCGCACGATTCCCCGGCCGCCGCGCACAGCCGTTCGCCGGAATCCGGCCGGATCGCGCTGTCCGCCAGCCCCTGGACGATCAGCAGCGGCCGCGGGGCAATCCGGCCGATCTGGTCCGCCGGCCGGACCGCAGCCAGGCTCAAGCCCGCTTCTCGCTCGCCAAAAAAGCGCACCAGCGGCCGCAGCACCCCCAGCCGGACCATGATCGCCAGCTCTTCCTCCAGGGCCGCGTAGGCGCTGTCCGCCACCACCGCCTCAATCTCCGGCCGGGCGGCGGCCGCCAGGATCACCGTCGCCCCGCCCATCGAGCCACCCCAGGCGCCGACCCGCCGCACCCCGTCCTGCGCCAGCGCCCAGTCGAGTGCCGCTTCCACGTCCAGCACCTCGTGATAACCCAGCGTGCTCAACTCCCCACCGCTCTCGCCGTGGGCGCGGAAATCCCACGACAGGACGCCATAACCGTGGCGGGCAAACAGCGCGTGCATCTGGGCCGAACGGCCGGAGCCGTAGCCGTGCGCCACCAGGATGACCGCCCCGTTCTCCGATGAAGTGTACCAGGCAGCCAGCTCCAGCCCGTCGGCCGTCGTCAGCCAGACATCCTGGTAGGCAACCCCTTCCGCGGCCGGGTCATTGCCGGCCGGTGGGCTCCAGCGCGCCGGATGGACGTAATCGTACGCCGCCCGCCGGGTGACGTGGATCGCCCCGGCCGCAAACAGCAGCACAAACACACCGGCCGCGAACAGCAGCAGGTTGCGCCAGTAACGCCACCCTTTCACCAGAACTCTCATGCCGATAGCATACCGCCAGGACGCCGAACAGGCAGAATTTACGTGAGCAGAGGACCGCCAACACTCGTAGAACGCGATACTACCCTTTGCGCCACGCTATTACTACTTGCTCGTTATTCGAACCCTCTGCTCTGTTGCCACGATGAAATTGCCCCGAAGCCTGTCCGGATAATTCTCTAACAACCGTCGGATTACTGCGATTTTGCCGCTTGCCCGTTCGTCATCGAGACGAAGGATGATGACCCCTTTGTGAGGTTTCATATCCCGATAGATCTTCTCACCAAAATCCTTGTCATTGGTTATCAAAATGCGGTCTTCACTATAGGCTCTCGCCACAACATCGTCATCATCCGCCCCACGGGCTTGCTCATACACAGAGAATACATCATGCCCCTGTTCCCGAAGCCAGCGCGCAACGGACGGCCCGGTACATTCGTCTATCAAAAATCGCATTCAGGCTGACCCCACCGCAAGGGGCAAAAATGTGGTGCTTTCCAATGACTTGGTTGCAAATAGCAAGCAAGCCTGTATGTCTTTCGCAGTCACACCTTGATATTCCCCCATGATTTCGTCAAAAGTAGCTCCGTGCGCCAACAAGCCCAGAATGTATTCAACTGTCAAGCGTGTGCCTTTGATGACGGGCTTGCCGACCATTACTTTTGGATCAATGACGATGCGTTCCAGCATTTGTTGTTCGGTCATGGTAGTATCTACCTCCACGCCTCAATTATACCTGTAAACCCAGGTCATAACTACCTTGACCATATCACATTTCGAAAGGAATACGGGGGTGAGGCCCCAACGCCGCTACGCGCCGGGGGCCGGGGGCCGGAAGAGCCAGGTTTCCAGCAGCCGCCACAGCCGCCGCAGGGCGGAGCGGATGGGAGCCAGCCAGTAGAGCGCCGTCCGCAGCCGGCCGCGCCACGGCCGCTCCGGCGCGGGGGTCTCCACCCACTGCACCACGGCCGCGCCCCAGGTCAGCCCGGCGCCAAAACCCACCGTCACCACCCGGTCGCCCGCCTGAATCCGGCCGGCCTCCAGCGCCTCGCAGAGCGCAATCGGAATCGAGGCGGACGAAGTGTTGCCGTACTTTTCCAGGTTGGTAAAGACCCGCTCCATGGGCAATTTCAGGCCGCGGGCGGCCGTCTCGATAATCCGACTGTTGGCCTGGTGGGGGATCACCAGCGCCACGTCGTCCATCGTCAGCCCGGCTTTGGCGACCGCCTCTTCGGCCGCGTCGCGCATCACCCGGGTGGCAAAGCGGAATACCTGCCTGCCGTCCATCTGGATGGTGTGCAGCTTTTTGCGCACCGTCTCTGGCGAGGCGGGCAACTTGCTGCCGCCGGCCGGCAGCGCCAGCGTCTCCCCACCAGAGCCATCCGCCCCCATCACGCAGGAGAGCACTCCGCCCGGCTGGTCCGATGGCCCCAGCACCACCGCCCCGGCCCCGTCGCCAAAGAGGATGCAAGTGCCCCGGTCCTCCCAGTTCACAATCCGGGAGAGCGTCTCCGCGCCGATCACCAGCGCGTGGTCAATCGCCCCGGTCGCCACCGCCTGCGCCGCCAGGCTGAGCCCGTAGATCCAGCCGGAGCAGGCCGCACTGAGGTCGAACGCGCCGGCGTTGACCGCCCCCAGCGCATCCTGCACCAGGCAGGCCGTGGCCGGAAAGATGTGCTCCGGGCTGGCGCTGGCGACGATGATCAGATCCAGATCGGCCGGGGTCAGGTCGGTCGTTTCCAGCGCAGCGCGGGCCGCCTCCAACGCCAGCGTCGCCGTGCTCTCGTCATCGGCCGCAATCCGCCGCTCGCGGATGCCGGTGCGGGTCACAATCCATTCGTCGCTGGTGTCCATCGTCCGCGCCAACTCGGCGTTGGTGAGCACTTTTTCCGGCAGGTATTTGCCCCAACCAATGATGTGGGCGTGGCGCAACTTGGCCGGCCGGGAAGAATTGCCGTTGCCGTTACCCGGCATGGTCTTCCGTAGGCGCCAGGCCAGCCTGCGCAACCGCGAGGGTTTTCCCCGGGCCGGAATCTCTGTCGTTGTCATGGCCAAAAGAGTTGGGCTTGGGTCCAGTTAATCCAGCGCCCCGATGACCAGGGTGGCGTTGTGGCCGCCAAAGCCAAAGGAATTGGAGAGGGCAACCCGCACCTCGGCCGGGCGCGCCTGATGGGGGACGTAATCCAGGTCGCACTGGGGGTCGGGGAATTCGTAATTGATGGTGGGCGGGATGATCCCTTCACGGATAACCAGCACGCAGAGGATCGCCTCCAGCGCCCCGGCCGCGCCCAGCAGGTGGCCGGTGGTGGATTTGGTGGAACTGACCGGCATCCGGTAGGCATACTCGCCAAAGACGGTTTTGATGGCGGCCGTCTCGTTCTTGTCATTCAGCGGTGTGCTGGTGCCGTGGGCGTTGAGATAGTTCACCGCTTCCGGTTCCAGCCCGGCATCGGCCAGCGCTGCTTGCATCGACTGGACCGCGCCAGCTCCCTCTTCGGCCGGGGCGGTGATGTGGAACGCATCGGCCGAAGCGCCATAGCCCAGCAGTTCAGCCAGGATCGGCGCACCGCGCCGGCGGGCATACTCGTACTCCTCCACCACCAGCATGCCGGCCCCCTCGGAGGCCACAAAGCCGGAGCGTTTAGAGTCGAACGGCCGGCAGGCGCGGGTGGGCTCCTCGTTCCAATCCGGCGTGAGCGCGCCCATGTTGATAAACGCGCCAATCGCCGTGCGCACCAGCGCCGCGTCCGAGCCGCCGGTCACCATCACATCGGCCGCCCCGCGTCGGATTACGGCAGCCGCCTCGCCAATGGCGTTGGCTCCAGAGGCGCAAGCAGCCACCAGCGCCCAGTTGGGACCGCGAAAGTTGTACTGGATGGCAATCTGTCCCGGCGCGGTATCGGCCAGCATCATGGGAACCGCAAACGGGCTCACCCGGCGCGGCCCTTGCTCCCGCACCACCCGGTCAGTGTCCAGAATGGTGCCAATGCCGCCAATCCCGCTCCCCACCACCACGCCAATGCGCGGCGCGGTCTCCTCGGTAACCGTCAGCCCGGCCGCCTGGATCGCCTCATCGGCCGCCGCCAGCGCCAGTTGGGTGTAGCGGTCCATCCGCCGCGCATCCCGCGCCCCAAAGCGAGCGACCGGGTCAAAGCTATCTACCTGACCGGCAATCTGGACCTTCATGTCGCTGGCGTCAAAGGCGGTCAGCGGGCCAATGCCGGAGCGGCCGGCCACGACCCCTTGCCAGGTTTCGGCCACGCTTTCGCCCAGCGGCGAAATCACCCCCATGCCAGTAATCACAACGCGTCTCTTCATACCACACCTCCCATGGGCAGACTCGACGGTTATAACACCGGGATGCTGTTTTGGTTTCGGCCTGCCGGCCGGGGAGGTTGTGATTCGGCCGGTTGCTGAACTCGATGCCCCCACGGGTAGAAAAAACGGTATTCCTGCTCGGGGTGGGAGATTGCTTCACCCCTGCGGGGTTCGCAATGACAGCACTTTGAAAACGGTAACTGTTTTGGGGGTGCGTGCCGGGTCAAATGGGACGCCGGCCGGCGAACTCGCGCAGCCAGGCCTCCACCTCGGCGCGGGTGGGCGGGGTTTCGCGCGCGTCCGGCACGGCCGATGCGGGTGGATCGGCCTCCAGTTCGGCGGCAAACTCGGCCGCGGACTGGGTGCGCACCCCGTGGCCGGCCGCGGCTGCCAGAATCTGCCGGTCGGAGCTGACTATAAGCCACCCGCTCCGGTCGCGGATGCGGTTTATCTGCCGGATGATCAACTCATCGGCCGTCTGGCAGGCCGGGGCAAAGCGCACCTGCAGCCGTTTGCCGGCGGGAAACGGCTGCCAGCCGGCCGGCGCTCCGCCGTCAAACACCACCGTGATCTGGCGGCCGGTGCGGGATGCGTACCGTTGCAATCGCGCCACCAGGTGCACCTCGTCGTCCGGGTCGGCCAGACTGATGCTCCGCATCTGCCCGATGAGGTTATGCCCGTCGATCAGCAGTTTCACGGCCGCCCCCGCCCGGCTAGTCCAGCAGCTCCAGCTTGGCCAGGCTACCCAGCAGCCGCTTGAGCCCCAGCTCCTGAAAGGCCACCGTGATGATCTCGTCGCCATCGGCCGGCTGGCACTCGATCACAATCCCCTCGCCGAACTTGGCGTGGCTCACCCGCTGGCCGGTGTGATAGCTGGGTGCGGCCGGGGTTGGCGCTACCCGGCGCTCGGCCTGCTCCTGCCAGGCTGGCGTGGGCAGGGTCCGGGCGAGGCTGGCACCGGACCAGGACCAATCCATGCGATCGGCCGGAGGTAAAGTTGACTCGGCCTCACACTCGCGGCCGGCGATCAATTCCGCTGGAATGTCGTTGAGAAAACGGGACGGCTGGTTGAGGTCCACGTTGCCCCAGGATGAGCGGCGGAAACAGTGCAGCAGATAGAGCCGGTCCTGGGCGCGTGTGATGCCGACGTAAAAGAGCCGCCGCTCCTCCGCCATTTCGTCCGCGCTCTCCATAGAGCGCTGGTGCGGCAGCACGCCATCTTCAAGCCCCACGATAAACACCACGGGGAATTCCAGCCCCTTGGCGGCGTGCAGGGTGAGCAGGGTCGGCGCGTTGCTCTCCTCGGTCAGATTGTCCACATCGGAGACCAGCGCTACCTGTTCCAGAAACTCGGTCAGGGTGATGGCGGGATAGTCGGCCGCCACGCTGCGCAACTCCATCACGTTCTCCCAGCGTTCGTCGCCTTCCGGCGTGCCATCGAGCAAGTGCGGCCGGTAACCGGACTGCTCCAGGATCAGGTCCATCAGATCCACCACCGGCATATCCTCGGCCCGCAGCGTCCAGCCAACCAGCAGGTTGGCAAAGCGGGTCAGCGCCCCGGCCGCCCGGCCGTCAAACGGGTGCGGGTCGCCCCGCGCCACCCGCTCCAGCGCGGCCGCCTGGCTGATCTCCTCCTGCGCGGCCCACTCGCCCAGCGCCGCCAGCGTTTTGGCCCCAATCCCGCGCGGCGGCACGTTGATGATCCGCTGCAAGCTGACCGAATCGGCCGGGTTGTGCACCAGCCGGAGAAAAGCGATGACATCCTTCACCTCGCGGCGGGCGTAAAAGCGGGTTGCGCCCACCAGCCGGTAGGGCATCCCAGCCCGCACAAACGCCTCCTCCAGCCGGCGGGACTGGGCATTGGTGCGGTACATGATGGCAAAATCGCCGGCCGAGGCCTGGCCACGCAGCGTCATGCGCGCGATGGTATCCACCACGTACTCGGCTTCATCGTCCTCGCTATACGCTTCGTGCAGAGTAATCTGGACCCCACCCTGGCGGTCGGTAAAGAGCGCCTTGTGGGTGCGATGCGGGTTGCGCCGGATCACCGTTTGCGCAGCGTCCAGAATAATCTGCGTGGAGCGGTAGTTCTGTTCCAGCAGAATGGTCTCGCATTCGGGAAAGTCATCCCGGAAACGGCGCACGTTGCGCCAGTCCGCCCCGCGGAACAGGTAGATGGATTGGTCCTCGTCGCCCACACAAAAGACATTGCCGTGCCCGGCCGCCAGCCGCCGAATAAGCGCGTACTGGGCGGTGTTGGTGTCCTGAAACTCATCCACCAGAATGTGTTGGTAACGTTGCTGGTAACGTTGCTGCACGGCCGGCTCGGCGTCAAAGAGCAGCACCGCCTGCATCAGCAGGTCGTCAAAATCAACCGCGTTGTTCTCTTGCAGCATGGCCTGGTACTGCTCGTACACCCGGCGGACGATCTCGTCCAGGTAGGTTCCCGCCTCAAACAGCTCGGGCGTGATCAGTTCATTCTTGGCGCGGCTGATGTGGTGCAGCATCCGGCCGGGGGTGTAGCGCTTGTCATCCAGGTTTAGGGCCCGCAGTGCCTGCTTGACCAGCGCCTCCTGATCGCTGGTATCATAGATGACAAACCCGGCCGTATAAGGCAGATAATCCGCTTCCCGTCGCAGGATGCGAGCGCAGGTAGCGTGAAAGGTCCCCAGCGTCAACCCATCCGGCTGCCCGCCCAGCAACGCCTCCACCCGGCCGCGCATCTCCCGGGCGGCCTTGTTGGTAAAGGTAACCGCCATGATCTGCCAGGGCGAAACATGCTCGTGTTGCACCAGGTAAGCAATGCGGTGGGTGAGGACGCGGGTCTTGCCGCTGCCGGGGCCTGCCAGAACCAGGATCGCCCCGTTCGGCGCGGTCACGGCGCGCTGTTGCTGCGGATTCAAACCTTGAAGAATTTTCATGTACCTACTCGATGTTGTGCAAAAGGGCGGAGGGTCAGACACCCGGCCCGCGCCTATCCGTGTCCGATCAGCCTTTCCAACAGTCCCGGCAGGGCTGGCACATCCGGCCCCAGGCGAAGCAGATAGGCCGGGGCCTGCTGGGCCAGCTTTTCCAGCACGTCAATCTGAAACGCCAGCGTGGGCTGGTCCCAGCGGTCCACACTGTGGGGCAGCAACCGGCCGAGCGCCAGCGCCGGGGAGAGCAGCTCTAGCCGGTGCGCCGCGGCGCCCGGGTTTAGCTCCAGCACGCAAATCGCCCCCACCGGGGCGGCCTGCCCCCAGGGGTCCTCAAAGCAGCGTTCGGCCGGGAAGACCAGTTTCCAGCCCGGCTTGCGCGGGGCAAGAGTTGGGTCCTGAGCCAACCCTCTGGGGAGCGCCGGCAACCGGCGCAATCCATCCAGATCAATGCTAAGCCGGCCGGGATAGGCCCGTGCAGTCACCACCCTGCCTTCCAGCGCCAGCATGGGGGAGTCGTTGGCCAGCAGCTTCCAGCCGGCCGAGAGCAGCGCCAATCCGGTGGTGGTCTTGCCGCTGGCGTTTTCCCCCACCAGCAACAGCGCCCGGCCGTGGTGTTCGGCTGCAAAGGCGTGGATCAGCGCCAGGCCGCGCCGCCGCAGCAGCGGGGCCAGCGCCATAGCGGTAATGTCCTCAAAAACGCCATAGGTATCCATCACGGCCGGGGTGATCTCCCCAGCCACCCGTCCAGCAAAGGGGTCCACCCGGAGTTGCCCCAGACCTGGCAGATGGATAATGATCCGGCCGGTGGCTACATACACAGTCAGGCCAGGCTGGCTGAAAGAAGGGCGATCAGAGGGAGGGGATGGCATTGTAGCAGTGAGTTCAAGGTGGAACTGGATATTTGCCTGCCCATCACCCGCATCACTGCGAAAAGGTGCAAACAGTTGCTCCCATTCACCCCGAATCTCGGGCGAGTCGGTGCGCAAAATCAGGGTGACGGGATCCAACCGAACCAGCATGCCCTACTACCCACCCAGCGCTTCTTCGATGGCCTGCTCAAACACCTCGAATGGCTGCGCACCGCTGATGAAACGGTTGCCCACAAAAAAGGCCGGCGTCCCAGAGACACCCAGGCTCATCCCTTCCTGCAGGTCGCTCTGCACGGCGCCGGCATACCCATCGCTTGTCACACAGGTAGCAAGGGCATTCGCATCCAGGTCAAGCTCGGCCGCGTAACGCTGGAACACATCCAGCGCGCCGGCGTTGCCCCACTCGCCCTGGTTGGCAAACAGCAGGTCGTGCATGCCCCAGTAATCGCCCTGGTCTCCAGCGCAGCGGGCTGCATAGGCCGCAAGAGTGGCTTGCTCGTGAAAACTCAGCGGAAAGTCCTTGAACACGTAGCGGATTTTGCCCGTGTCAATGTACTTTTCTTTGATCAGCGTGAACGTTTGGGCGTTGTACCGGCCGCAGTACGGGCACTGATAGTCGGAGAACTCGATCATCATCACCGTTGCGTCGGCCGAGCCCATCACAGGCGCGTTGCCGGTGGGAATCTCGCTGGCCGGCATGGGAGTAGGCGTGGGGGGTTGTGCGTAGGCATCACTCAACCGGCCGGCCTCGGCCAGCGTAAAGGCCAGCTCAAACACCTCATACTGCCGGGCCCCCACCAGCGGATAGCCATTGATGAAAAAGGTCGGGGTCCCGGTCACACCCAGCGCCAGCCCTTCAGCCAGATTTTGCTGCACCGTTTCCTGATAGCGGCCGCTGTTCAGGCACTCCTGCAGTGCATCCTGGTCCAGGTTGAGGCCATCACCCAATTCCAAAAACACCGGTAGCGGGGCTTCCTGCCCACCCCATTGAGCCTGGTTGGCAAAAAGCCGGTCGTGCATCTCCCAGTAGGCATCCTGCTCGCCGGCGCAGCGGGCCGCCTCGGCCGCCTGGCTGGCTTGCGGGTGGAGCCCCTCTAGCGGAAAGTCCTTGAACACATAGCGCACCCGGCCGGTAGCCACAAAATCGTCGATGATTCTTTGATAGGTTTCGTCCACGTAGCGCTGGCAATAGGGGCACTGGTAGTCGGAGAATTCGACGATGGTGATGGGCGCATCGGCCGAGCCACGGGTCGTCTGCTGCTCCGCCTGCAGGCCGGCCGGGGTGGGAATGATGGCATCCGGGGCTGGAGTGGGGATGCGCGCCATCAGCTCTTCAACGGACGGGATTTCCTGCGCCGCAGGGGTAGAGACTGGGGCCTGCACCGCCACGGTGGGAACAGCCGTCGCTTCTTCAACCACTGTGGGGGAAATGGGTGGAGCTACTTCATTGGTGGCGGCCGGCCGGCACGCTGCCAACAGTAGCAACATTCCCATTAAAAACCGCTTGGGGATACTCATTCTTGGTCCTTTCCTTTGGCGACTCACGCCGGATGATTATGCCACAAAGACCGGCCGACGTAAAGCGCAGGATGGCCTATTCGCAGACGCAAACAGGCAAGCCCCACCCGGCCTGGCTGTTCAGACCGATTGAATAAAGCGGTGGATTTCCGACACCGTCGAGAAGGCCACCTCGGGTTGCCGGCCGAAGAGATTGAGCACCATGGAAAAGTGGTTGACCCCATCCAGCACTAGCAGCCGGACGTCGGACCCGGCCGCCTCCAGCGCATCTGCCAGCCTCTGCGATTGTTGCCAGGGCACCAGCCGGTCATCCCGGCCGTGCAGCAACAGAAACGGTGGCGCGTTCGGCCGGGCGTGGATGGTGGCTGACGCAACCGGCAGGTTATGCATGCCACCCATGATGGCGGATAGATGCGCACCGGTCCCGTGCCAACCCAGTCTCTCTTCCAGGTACGCTATCAGCGCGGGCAGGTCGAGCGGCCCGCTCATCCCCACCACCCCCCGCACCACGGCCGGGTCCACGCCCTGTTCCGCCAGAAAACGCGCGTCCAGCCCCAGCAGGGCAACAATGTGCGCCCCGGCCGAGTGGCCCGCCAGGGTGATCGCCCCCGGGTCGCCGCCATAATCGGCGATGTGACCCACCACCCAGCGGAGCGCTGCGGCCGCATCCTGCACAAAATCGGGATAGGTCACGGCGGGATAGAGGCGGTAGTTGATCAGCACCACCACGTACCCCAGCGCCACAAACTCGCGCGCCACGGCCGGATAAAGCGCCTTGGTCCCACTCTCCCAGCCACCCCCGTGGACAAAAAGCAGCGCCGGGCAGGGATCGGCGCCGGCCGGGCGGAACACGTCCAGCCGATGGCGCGGGTGAGCGCCGTAAGCCAGGTCAAAATCAACGTGAGGGTAGGCGCGGGCAAAGGCAGCCCCCTCGTTCACCTCACGGAACAGCCGCCAGATGAGTTGGGCCCACACCCAACGGCGGTCCGGGTAGAGCCGAAACCCCTCGGCTGCCAGCCGCAACCCCTCCCGCTGCTGCCAGAGCAGGTAGCCTATCCCTCCGCCCGCGGCCGCCAGCATTGCCAGGGCCAGCTTGTGTCTCTTCATGGTGTTACTCCTTTGCCGCCCACTGCGCCGGCCGCCCTAAAACAGGCTGAGTTGCTGCACCTCTTGCTGCGGCGGGCTGTCGGCAAACTCGTCTATCCGGGCGATGAGGTCCGGGATTTTCGCCATGTCTTCTTCCACATCCGGCCGGAGGGAGGGTTGATGCAGCGCGGCGGCCGGGTGGTACATGGGGTAGTACAAAATGCCGTCGATCTTGCGAGCCTGCCCGTGGATTTGGGAGATTTTGGCATTGGGGAAATAGCGGGCCATGGAGAAACGCCCCAGGGTGACGATCATTTTGGGGCGGATGAGCGCAATTTGCCGGTCCAGATAGTCGCGGCAAGCCTCTATCTCTTCCGGCCGGGGGTCGCGGTTGCCCGGCGGCCGGCATTTGATCACGTTGGTGATATACACCTCGCTCCGCTTCAGGCCGATCATCTCCAGCAACTCGTCCAGGAACTTGCCGGCCGCGCCCACAAACGGCTTGCCCTGCTGGTCCTCGTGAAAACCCGGCCCCTCGCCGATGAACATAATCCGGGCATTGACCGGTCCCACTCCCGGCACCGCATTTTTCCGCCCAAAGTGCAGCGGGCACCCCTGGCAAACCTTAACCTGGGAGGCAACCTTTTCCAGTGAATCTTGCATAGCACACCTCGTCGCTGGCTTGGGATAGGGGGATTATAGCCCAGTTGAAAGCGACCGTCCAGCAGCTACACGCGGAAGAGACGGCTGTTGGCTTGGATCCAGCCCAGCAATTTGGGAATCCCCTCCTGCGGCGAGATGGAGGGCTGCCAACCCAATTCCCGTTTGGCCTTGCGGATATCGGCGACAAAGACGCGCTGGTCTCCCGGCCGCCAGTCTGCCCAGCGCACCGGCACCGGCCGGCCCAGCAAGCGCTCGATCATTGGGCCAAACTCGGCCCACACAGCGAGCGAGAAATCGGGCCCGCCGCCCAGATTGTACACCTGCCCGGCCGACACGTCAACGCGCTCGACCGCCAGTTCGTAGGCGCGAATCAGGTCATCCACGTGCAACAGGTCTCGCACCTGCTTGCCATCGCCATAAATCGTGATCGGCAGCCCCACCTCGGCGGCGATGAGGAAAAAGGCCACCCAACCCTGGTCCTCCACTCCAAACTGCCGCGGCCCATAAATGCACGATTGGCGAAAGACAACGGTCCGCAAACCGTAAATACGAGCGTAATCGTGCGCGTACTGATCGCCAGCGCCCTTGGAGCAGCCGTACGGGGAATGAAAATCCAGCGGATAGCTCTCCGGCACCCCGGCCGGGTGATCGCGGAAGCGGTAGCGGGTCTGGCCCTCCACGATGCCCACCTCCTCCATCCCGCCGTACACCTTGTTCGTGGAGGCATAGACAAAGATGGGGTCCTGAGCCACCGTGCGGGCCGCTTCCAGTAGGTTAAACGTGCCCAACGCATTGACCTCAAAATCCTCCCGCGGATCAGCAACCGAGGTCGTCACCGCCACCTGGCTGGCCAGGTGATAGATACGTTGCATCCCGGCGGCCGCTGCCCGTACCGCGTCCCAGTCACGCACATCGCCGCGCACAAAGCGGAACCGGCCGCCAAGCTGCGTCCGCAGCCAGGTCAAGTTGTCTTCCGCGCCGCGCCGGCAGAGGTTGTCAAAAATGGTGACCTGGTGGCCGGCCGCTATCAGGTAGCGGGCCAGGTTGGAACCGATAAAGCCCGCCCCGCCTGTAATCAAGATTCTGTTCATGTGTCCATCCTGACAAAAAACCTGGTACGCAGCTGCATCAATTGACACGCCGGGTTGCATCAGGCCCTGCGTTTGCCTGCAGCCGGGCAAACAGCGCCGCCTGCAATTCCGCCAGCCGGGACCGGTATGCCGCGTCAATCGGCCCGGCCGTCATAATGAGCGCGTCTTCACCGTCGTCGTAGTACCGCTTGCGCTGGCCAACCTCGACTAGCCCATACTTGGCGTACAACGCCCGAGCCGATTGATTGGACACGCGCACCTCCAGCGTGACTACCGCTGCGCTCAGGCCAAACGACTCGTCGATCAACGCCAGCAGCAAAAGCTCGCCCAGGCCTCGGCCGCGCAACCCGGGCGGCACCGCGATGGTGCTGATGTGCGCCTCGTCCACAATCAGCCAGAGGCAACCGTAACCCAACAGCTCGCCGCCCGCGCCCTCCAACACATAGCAGTGTGCCAACTCATTCTTGGTCAACTCATGTTCGTAGGCATGTGCAGGCCAGGGCGAACGGAACGAACGCTCTTCAATGGCCATGACACGCGGGATATCGGCCACGCGCATGCGACGCAGGCGGTATGGGGCAGGAGGTTGGATCAAAGCACGTTCAGATAGATAGGCGCCAGGGTAGCGGGGTTATCCAATCGTTTGCGTTTAAAGCGCTCCCAGCCAAGCTCAGCCAAAAAACCGGCGCGACGCAGGCCGGCGGCCGGCGAAAGCAGGTAGACTTTAGAACGGCGGCGGCGCAGAATCTTGGCTCCGGCCGGGTCAATTTCACCGGCAAAGAGGGTGGGCATCTCCAACTCGTTGACAACCTCTTCCCAGGTAGTGATGGCGGGGTCACTCTCAGCCCGCCACTCACCATCCCGCCAATTGTAAGTGCCGGCACAAATCCGCTCCCGGCCGGCATGCAACACAGCCACCAGGGGGATATCCTCCGGGCCAATCGAGGCCGCCACGATGTCCAGCGTGGGCACACCAATAAGCGGGGTGTTGTGCGCCAGAACCAGCCCCTTGGCTACCGCCAGTCCAATCCGCAGGCCGGTAAACGAGCCGGGCCCGATGGCAACAGCGATGGCGGTCAGATCGGCCGGGGCGATGCCGGCCTGAGCCAGCATAGCCGCTACGCTGGGCGCCAGTTCAACCGTGTGATAGTTGGCGCTCTGCCAGGTCAGCTCGCCAACTATCTGGTCCCCGTCGTGTAGGGCCAGGCTGAGGGTGCGGGTGGCCGTGTCAATTGCCAGCAACATGGTCATACTCCAAAAGCGCTGCGCCGGAACTCGGCCAGCAACTCGATGTACCGCTCCCCCTCAGCGGCGAAACAGAGCCCGCGCTTGGTGGCGGCCGACCAACGGAGCGCAACCCACAGCCGCTCGGCCGGCAGCGCATCGGAAATCCGCTCGGGCCACTCGATCATGACCACCCCCGGCCGGTCGAGAATGTCGTCCAGCCCAACCGCCAGGGCGTCGGCCGGGCCTTGCAGCCGGTAGCAGTCCAGGTGAAACAGCGGAACCGCGTCGGACGCGCGGGGATACTCGTTGATCAGCGTAAAGGTGGGACTGGTGGCGGAATAGATGGCCCCCCACCCCCGGCTGATGCCGCGCGCCAGGCAGGTCTTGCCCGCCCCCAATTCTCCCTCCAGGCACAACAGGTCACCCGGCCGGAGCAACTCCCCCAGCCGCACGCCCAGTCGCTCGGTTTGAGCAGCGCTATTGCTGACAAAGTCCAGTGTTTGGTGGTCGAGAATCGGCATACCAGAATTATACCCCTGCCGGTACGGGAAGCAAGCTCGCTAGACAACCCGGCCGGCTTTCATTATAATAGCCGCGTGGTGTAAACCCAGAATCATACCGTATCATGAGTTTCCCTTGTCTGAAGTAGCCATTTGCTTTGAGTCTGTCTCCAAGCAGTTTAACCGCAAACTGAACCGGCCGAGCACGGTCCAGGAGATCTTTATGCGGCTACTGGGAGTCCGGCCGGCAGAGGTCACCGAAGATTTCTGGGCTTTGCGGGACGTGGACCTGGCAATCAAGCCAGGAGAAACGGTTGGTTTCTTGGGGCCCAACGGGGCAGGCAAGAGCACACTGCTCAAGCTGACCAGCCGCATCATTATGCCCACCAGTGGTACCATCACCACCCGCGGCCGGGTGGCATCCTTGCTGGAAGTTGGCACCGGCTTTCACCCCGATCTCACCGGCCGGGAGAACATCCACCTCAACGGGTCGCTGCTGGGAATGAACCGGGCAGAGGTCCGGAGCAAACTGGACGCAATCATCAACTTTGCCGAGTTGGATGAGTTCATTGATATGCCTGTCAAGCACTACTCTTCCGGCATGTACATGCGTCTGGGCTTTTCGGTGGCCTCTCACGTGGACCCAGACATCCTGCTGGTGGATGAGGTGTTGGCAGTCGGGGATGAGGCGTTCCAGACCAAATGCAAGCGGCGGGTAGCCAAAATGGGGCGCGAGGGGGTGACCATCCTCTTTGTCTCTCACGACCTGACAGCAGTGCGGCGCATCTGTCAACGGGCGGTGTGGCTGGATGGCGGCCGGGTCCGCGCTGACGGGCCCGCCAACGAGGTGGCAGATGCCTACCTTCAGTACATCGCCAATCACGGCGACGCCCGCAGCTTCCGTGGGGAGTTGAACAATGGCTGAACCGACCGGTTGGCCGCACGTTACCGTAGTGGTGGTCAACCTCAACGGCAAACGCCATCTGGGTCCCTGCTTTGAGTCGCTGCTGGGGCTGGACTACCCGGCCGACCGGCTCGAGTTGATCCTGGTGGACAATGGATCGCGGGATGGGTCGGTGCTTTACGTTCGGGATCGTTTTTCCCAGGTCTGCATCATCCAGAACGAACACAACGAGGGATTTGCCCGGGCCAACAACCAGGGAGCGGCCGTCGCCAATGGCGATTTTGTGGCCTTTATCAACAACGACATGCGCGCTGATCCCTGGTGGCTGAAAGAGCTGGTCACGGCCGCGCAGTCGGCCGGCGACGTGGCAGTCGTGGGGGGCAAAATCCTCACCTGGGATGGCAGCGAGGTGGATTTCGACACCGGCGTGCTCAACTTTCATGGCATGGGTTTTCAACCCCGCGATGGCACCGGACCATCCAAGCCCAGCCCGGTGCTGTTCGTCTGCGGTGGCTCGATGCTGGTCAAGCGCGATCTGTTCCTCGACGCGGGTGGTTTTGACGAGGACTTTTTCGCCTACTTTGAAGATGTCGACCTGGGCTGGCGTCTCTGGGTGCTGGGCTACCGGGTTCTGTACACGCCCCACGCGCTGACCTATCATCGCGGTCATGCCACTTCCGCCCGGATGGCAATGGGCCAACTAGGCGTGCTTTACGAGCGCAACTCGCTTTACTCCGCGATCAAGAATTACGGGGACGAACACCAGCGCCAGGTGCTGCCGGCCGCGCTGCTGCTGTTGATTCGCCGGGCGATGATTTTCGGCCGGATCGACAAGCGGCATTTTCGCATGCCGCGCAGCAACGCCAGTGGACCACTGCCGTACCAGGGTCAGCCTGACCCTGTCAACGGGGCTGGCACACCGGCCGCCCAAAGCCAGTCGCTCGTTCAGCGCTGGCGCGCCTTTGCGGACGAGTTTGGTTTTTGGCAGGGAGCAAAGATGACCCTGCGCCTAGTCGCACTGCTGGGGTACCGTCTGTTCGGCTTGCAGCGCACGGGGATGTTGCTGGTCTCCAACCACGCGTTGAGCCATCTGGTGGCGGCCGATGACCTGATTGACGCCCTGCCCTCGCTGATGGAGAAGCGAGCGCAGATCCAGTCCCGGCGGCAGCGGCGCGACGCTGAAATCTTGCCCCTCTTTCGCGACCCATTTCACCCTCACCCCCCACTACCGGAATACGCGGCGGTGCAGCACATGCTGGCACAGGTCTTTGAGATTGACCACATGTTCCCGGAGAAAGACTCTTGACGGCCGCTCCGATCTTGCTGGTGACTCACGAACCGCTGGAGGCCCGTCTGGCCGGCCCGGCGATCCGCGCCTGGCACCTGGCCCACGAGCTGGCAAAGACCCGGCCGGTGACGTTGGCCACGCCGGCCGTGCACGATTTGCAGCCACAGAGCCCAAACGTCCAATTGACTGTATACAACCGCGACACAGGCGAACCATTGGGCAGGCTGGCGGTCGGAGCGGCCGCTGTCATCGCTTCCGGCTTTTCGCTGCGCCGCTACCCTGTGCTGGCGCAAGCCGGCCGGCCGCTGGCGATAGACCTGTACGATCCATTTGTACTGGAAAACCTGGAAATCCACGCAGCCAAGCCGCTGGCCGAGCAGGTGGCTCTTCATGGTGGCAATCTGGCCGTGTTGATGGACCAACTCTGGCAGGGTGATTACTTTTTTTGCGCCAGCGAGACGCAACGTGACTTTTGGCTGGGTATGTTGATGGCAGCCGGCCGGGTCAACCCGCACACACTGGAAGCCGACCCAACTCTGCGCAACCTGATCGACGTGGTGGCCTTTGGCCTGCCAGACCAGCCGCCGCAACCCCGGCCGGGAGTCGTCAAAGGACGCGTGCCGGGCATCGGCCGGGATGACCGGGTAGTGTATTGGGGCGGCGGCATCTGGGATTGGTTCGACCCGCTGACGCTGATCCGCGCTGTGGCAGCCATTTCGGAAACGCGCGCAGACGTCAAGCTGTTTTTTGCCGGCGTGCGTCATCCCAGTCCAGATGTCCCTCCCATGCGCATGACTCAAGCGGCCATGGACCTGAGCGACGAGTTGGGGCTGACCGGCCGGACTGTTTTTTTCAACGACTGGGTCCCCTATGAGCAGCGTGGCGCCTACTTGGTGGAGGCAGACGTGGGTGCAAGCCTGCACTTTGCGCACGCGGAAACACGCTTTTCCTTCCGCACCCGCCTGCTGGACTATTTGTGGGCCGGCCTGCCGATGGTGGTAACGGAAGGCGACACGATCAGCGAGTGGGTGCGAGAGAATGAGTTGGGCCTGGCTGTTCGGCCGGGGGATGTGGATGGTGTGCGTGTCGCACTGCTAGGGTTGCTGGATCGGCCGGATTTCCGTGCCCAAGCCGCAGGCCGCTTTGCGGTCTTGCGCGAACGGTTGCACTGGACCCAGGTGGTCCGGCCGTTGGCTGCGTTCTGCGATCAACCCTGCCGCGCGGCCGACTTGACGGAACAGGCACAGGCAACTGCCCGCTCCATGCCCATGATGGCGCGCGCCTGGCAGGTATTGCGGGAGCGCGGCCCGGCCGGCCTATTGCGAGAGATGCGTTCCTATTTTGTCTGGCAGTTGCGGAGGCGGTGATGGGAGCGCGCGTCACCGCGATTGTGCTAAATTGGAACGGCCGGCGCTTTTTGCAGCCCTGCCTCCACGCATTGCAGGCACAAACCTACCGCGACCTGGAAGTCATTGTGGTGGACAACGGCTCAACCGATGGCTCGGTGGAGTATCTGCGCGAGCAATCTAGTCGGGTGCAATTGATCTGCAACCAGCACAACCTGGGATTTGCGGTCGGCAACAATCAAGCCATCCACGCTTCAGATTCACCCTATGTCGCCACGCTGAACAACGACGCCCGGCCGGAGCCTGGCTGGCTGGCTGCCCTGGTGGCGGTGATGGAGACCAATCCCCAAGTCGGGGCTTGCGCCTCCAAAATGCTCTTTGCCGACCGGCCGGCGATGATCAATTCGGCCGGGATTGCTATTGACCGGGCTGGGATTGCCTGGGACCGTCTGGGCGGTCAGCCGGACAACGTTGACGAGACCGATCCACAGGAAGTCTTTGGCGCTTGTGCCGGAGCAGCCCTCTACCGGCGTAGCATGCTGGAACAGATCGGCCTGTTCGATGAAGATTTCTTCGCCTACCTGGAAGATGTTGACCTGGCCTGGCGGGCGCAGGCGGCCGGCTGGCGCGCGCTGTACGTCCCGGCCGCGCGGGTGGTGCATCATCATTCCGGAACATCGGTGGAAGGGTCGCCTTTCAAGAGCCAACTGTTGGGTCGTAACAAGCTCTGGCTGCTGACCAAGAACTATCCCTGGCCGCACTGGCTATGGTACGGCCCGCTGATCGCGCTGTATGATGCCGGCTCGGTGGTGATGGCACTTCTGCGCGGGGACATCAACCCTGCCATCGGCCGGTGGCAGGGGTTGCTGAGCCTTGGGCGGATGCTGCGCAAGCGAAAGTTGGTACAATTGGACGCAGCCGTTCTCGGCCGGATGGAGCGCCTACCACATCCCTGGCTGGTTTGGCAACGCTACCGACACCTGCACACAAAAAAAACGATGGAGAGAATCAATGCTGGCTGAGAAAAAGATCGCAGTTGTGGTACCGGCTTATAACGAGGAAAAGCTCATCGGCCAAGTTTTGGAGACGATGCCCCCTTTTGTGGATCTGGTAATCGTGGTAGATGATTGCAGCCGGGACAATACAGTTGCGCACGTGCAGCAAACCGTCGCCACCGGCCGGTCAACATACCAGTTGATCTTGCATCGACATGAGCGCAATCAAGGGGTAGGGGCAGCCATCACTTCGGGTTATCGAATTGCTGTGGCTGAAGGGGCAGATGCCGTGGCCGTGATGGCTGGCGACGCCCAGATGGACCCGGCCGAGTTGGAAGACGTTGTTGGCCCCATCGTCCGAGATGAAGCAGATTATGTCAAGGGCAACCGACTTTTCACCGGCGAGGCCTGGGACCAGATTCCTCACTATCGATACTTGGGCAACGCTTTCTTGTCGTTGCTCACCAAGATTGCATCCGGATACTGGCACGTGGCAGATTCGCAGACCGGATACACGGCCATCTCGCGAAGAGCACTGGAGGTGCTTCCCTTGAACAAACTATATAGGCGCTACGGTTATCCCAACCATATCCTGGTCATGCTTAACGATACTTTAACTTCCGAGGGTTATGGATATTCCAGTGCGCCCAGTGTACAATATTGGTGAGGTGTCAGGCATTCGCCTGCACAAAGTAATTCCCACCTTATCGTGGCTTCTACTCAAATGCTTTCTCTGGAGAATGAGAGAGAAATACATCATTCGTGATTTTCATCCGCTGGTGTTCTTTTATTCAATGGGCCTCCTGTTATTCGCGCCAGGTATGTTGATGGGCCTGGGACTGGTTATTTATCGTCTGTGGGTGAATCGGGTTTCGGCCACTAGTGCACTCTTTGCAGTCTTTTTGGCTATCTCTGGATTACAGTTGCTCCTGTTTGCCATGTGGTTCGACATGGAAACCAACCGAGACATCTCCATCCGAAAAAGGAGTTCATGATGGCCAACTCGGAGACAGTGAGGCGTGTCATCCAGGTTTTGGTGTCAACCGCTGTTTTCGACGCACCTGGCCTGCTTTCATTGCGAATGTGGGCATACCGTCGTCTCTTCGAAATCGGCCGGGGCACAGTCCTCAGCGCGCTCGGTCATGTGCATCCGCCCGCATGACTTGATTGAAGGGGAATTAACAGTTGGGGCCAACGTGGGCATCAACCATCATTCCGAGCTGGATTACTCTGGGGGACTAGTGATCGAGGATGACGTATGGATCTCCCAATACGTGGTAATCGAGACCCATGAACACGTAATCACCGACCGGCGACGCAAGAAAGAACAGCCCATCGCGCTAGATGGGTTGACGATCGGCCGGGACGCATGGATAGGGGCATTTGCCGTCATTCTGCCTGGCGTCCAACGGATTGGCGAAGGCGCAATTGTGGGAGCAGGAGCGGTGGTTGTGCAGAACGTGGGGGACTGGGAAATCGTGGGAGGAGTCCCAGCTCGGGTCATTGGTCGGCGATGAACAACCGCTTAGCGAATGGGAAATCCAGGCTGCGGCTTTCATGGCACAGTCTGATAGGTTTTGCGTTTGGGCTATTTGCTGTCAGTTGGCTCCTACTTCAAATGGACTTCAGGGGCTTGGTAACCCACCTGACCCACGTCAACCCCTGGTATTTCATCATCGGCGGCGTTGCGTACCTGACCAATAACCTATTCCGTGCCTATCGTTTCACCTGCTTGACGAATTTACCTGTCCGCGAGACACCCCCCATGATGAGAGTGGTATTGGCGATGAGTTTGGCCAATCAGATTTTGCCAGCGCGGTTGGGAGAATTGTCTTATGTTGTCTTGACCCGAAAAGCGCGCATCCTGGCAGTCGGCAGTGGCATGGTATCGTTGTTAGTCGCACGTCTATTTGACTTGGTGGTCATTGGGCTGCTATTTTTGTCAGCGGCATTTCTCCAGCTTGGGCTATTGCCCCGTGAAGTGTTGGCCTATGTATGGGCAACGGTGTTTTTCGTTGCGCTAGTGGTTCTCGCGATCCTGGCGCTGACCTTACAGCGCGAGTTTTTCTGCCACCTGGCAAGACGCGGCCTTGACACTCGCCTGCTGAAACGGTTGCCCGGCCAGCCAAGGTTTCTCCGGGTTGTTGATGACGTGGAAACAAGCCTCGGCCTGGTTAGTGCACCAAAACAGTACGCCAAGATCTTGGGCAGTTCACTGGCAGTGTGGTTGAGCAACTTTGGTATGCTGCACATTGTGTTGATGAGCCTGGGACTGACAATCGCCCCCTATCAAACCTTTGTAGGAGCCACCTTTGCTGCCCTGACCAGCGTGTTGCCCATCAACTCGTTCGGCAATTTCGGCACTTTTGAAGTAGGTTGGACGGCCGGGTTCACCATGGTCGGAATGGCGATGGAACAGGCCTTGACTGCGGGCTTTGCGACACACTTGTTGGCATTATCATACGCCATAGTGTTTGGCCTGCCAGCCTGGGTGATTTCTTGGTACACTCGTAGACCAGAAGCAGTTCGCGCAGCCACCGTAGAGAAAGCAACACCGGCCACCCTGGAGTAAACATGACTGGTCTTAAGCTCCAAGTAGGGGCATGGAGAACCCTGCTTGGCAAAACCCCAGAATCCACCAAGGCTATCTTGTTCTTGTTGCTGGTGGCGATTTCTTTCGCCTACCCATTTTTCTTGCAAGGCAAGCAGTTTTCCCCCATGGATTTGCTGTACTCGTATTATCCCTGGGAGGCCGTCGCGCCTGACTGGTACGAACACCCGACCAATGCGTTGCGCTGGGATGATGCGAGCAAGTATTACCCTATACGAACCAACTTGGTCCGCAACTTTGAGCAGGATGGCCTTTCTTTTTGGCAAACCGACCATCTTTTTGGAACACCTAATCGCCCAACCATCAATTGGTACGGCGAGTTGTTTTATCCCCTTGTTTGGCTCTTTTTCGTTCTCCCATTCAAAACTGCCAATAGCCTCATTCACATCCTCAACTTGGTCCTGGCCGGCGTATCCATGTGGTTCCTTCTCAAGGAGCACCGGCTGCGGCCGCTTCCCGCACTGACCGGTGCCGTCATATATATGCTAAATGGCTTTTTTGTGGTGTGGATGAGCGCATTCTTCCTGCCGGGGATGCTGGCTTTGCTCCCACTGGCATTCTTGCTCTTCCACCGTGTGATTTACCGGCGCAAATTCCTCTGCGCGCTTTGGGCTGCACTAGTCATTGCATTCCAATTCTACTTGGGCTATCCTCCAGGATCCATCGTGTTCTTGATGTTCTCCGGACTCTACTGCATGACTGCCATTCTCAATCTGGGTACACGGGATGGCTGGGACCAAATCATCCCGGCCGTACGCTTGCTAGCAGTCTCGCTAACCCTGGGCATAATGCTATCGGCGCTGTACCTGCTCCCAGCGCTGCAACAACTGTCAGGCAGCGAGTACATGGTCGCTCGAGGATACGGAGAACGGAATTTCCTAAAGTGGGAGGTACTGCTGGGCTTTTTGTTCCCGGACTTTTGGGGCAACCCCACCAATGGAATGGCCAAGGTATGGTATGGGTGGGGCAACTATTGTGAGATAATTGCATACTTTGGCGCTTCATCGCTGGTAATTAGCCTATTTGGCCTTTTTGCCGGGAGAAAGCATGGTCAGCTCTATTGGTTTTCGGCTTTGTCTCTCGCCATTGCCCTCTCAATGGCTTATGGTCTACAACCCCTGAGTTATCTAATCAAGCTACCCGGAGTGGCTGGCATCAACACAACCCGGTGGCACTTTGGAATTTTGCTGGCCGGTTCCTTATGCGCGGCTCAGGGTTTGGAATACTTGATGTCGCTCAAGCCCAACCAGCGGAGATCTAGTGCCTTTCTCTTGCTGGCAATTGCATTGGGATGGGGTTACGTGGTGGTGGAGTCTGCACCCTTGGAAACTGTCCAGGCGCGATTTGCCAACTATCCACAATTGATCCAATCGCACCTCAGACAAATCGGCCTGGCTAGTGTATGCCTGGCACTGGTTGGATTCTATATTCTGCTTCGGAAACGGGTCTCCGGCCGGCTGTTTGGAATCTTGTGTCTCGGACTGATCGTGGTTGACTTGATGGCATTTGGTGTCGGCTTCAATCCATACCTGGCCGACGAAGAACTATATCCCACCACGCCGGGTATACGTTTTCTCCAATCACGCACAGAACTCTTCCGCATAGTGCCGTGGAAAGAATGGACCAGTATCTTGCCTGTGCTCACGCCAAATGTGTATGGCATCTCGTCCATTACCGGTGTGGACCATTACCGGGATCTCAGGTACCGCGCCTTATTAGAACCATTAATGAGCGAGAGTTTTCGGGATATCGCACAACGCTACGGTTACGTGCGGCTGGACCAGAACCTGAGCCAAAACCGCCCCATCCTAGACATGCTTAATGTTCAATACGTTGTCACAGTTCCTGAGCACATGCCTCTGGAACAATTGCGCTTGGTTTACCAGGGACCAGAGCTGTGGATTTATGAGAACCCGTTCGTATTACCTCGCTCATGGGGGGTTTCCGAATTTGCGGTTACATCTAATACCCAAGCCTTGGTTCGCGCCCATGAAGCGGCCTTCAATCCACGTCAACTTGTCTTGCTCGAAACGAACCCTGATTTGAATGCCAACCTGCCGCCATGCCGTTCTGATGAACTGGCGGCCGAGGTGGTGGGGTACGCACAAGATAAGATTGTCGCGCAGACAGACTTTGCCTGTGATGGAATCCTGGTCTTCAGCGAGCGCTATGCGGATGGGTGGCAAGCTACTGTGGACGGTGCCAAAACTGAGGTGTTGCGCGCGAATTATCTATTGAGGGCTGTAGCAGTCCCGGCCGGGAAACATACCGTCCAGCTCTACTATCGCCCGGTCGCAAATATGTGGGGGCTCGGGATCAGCCTATTCAGTTTTATTCTGTTCTGCGGTATGATAGGATTTGGCTGGAAGCGGTGGCGCGGCGCGGCGGGGCTTGGCATCACGATTCCTTTGATGGCCGTCCTCTGGTTTGCCCGGCCGTGGCAGCAGCCGCCTCCACCATCCGAACGCTGGGTACAGGTTGACGGCCCCGAGCGGCCGGAGATTGCCCCACATGTTCAGCAAGCCATTTTCCGAGATGAACATGGAGAAATCCGCTTTCTGGGTTACGAGTTGAACAAGACGGCCCTCGCGCCGGGCGAGACACTCCGGCTGACGCTGTTATGGCAAGGCAAGGTACCCACCAAACAGGACTACACCGTGTTCACCCATTTGATTGACGAATCAGGCCAACTATGGGGGCAGGACGATCATCCCCCCCTCGATGGCCAGGCGCCCACTTTTACCTGGCAGAATGGTCAGATAATCAGCGATATTTACCGCCTGACAGTCGATCCCAACACCGCGGCCGAAACCGTCCGGATACAGGTCGGTATGTATGATTGGCAAACCGGCGAAAGACTGCCCCTCTTTTCCCTGGCAGACGAGCGGGTACTGGGTGATGCATTGACACTGGACATTCCCATCCAGATACAACGCTGAGCGGCCGGGGATAGATTACACGATGGCTGGCCTGGTGCTCATTCCAACACTTGTCGCTATGTTGACCATCCCCGGATGGACTCTACTAACCCTCAACCAGAGCTGGCGGTATTGGCAGGGGCTACAACGTTGGATCGTCGCCGTTGGGTTGAGCATCGCCTTCTACCCCATCCTCTATTATGCTGCATGCCTGCTTCCTACATCACTGAGTTTGGATCTTCCATCCATTATCACGGCATTGCTGGTCATCGGTGCACTAACCATCCTGTGGCGGCTGCATAGTCATTGGAAAACCTCGCTGGCCTTTGATCGCCTGGAATGGACTGCCATCATCGTCTTCGGCATGACAATGCTGTGCCGGCTATGGATCATCGGACTCCAGCCATACCCTGCCTGGTCCGATTCTCTCCACCACACCCTGTTGACTCAACTAACGGCCGAAGCCGGCCGACTCCCCGGTAGCCTGGAGCCCTATTTCCCGATTTCTTTGGAGCAGTACCACTTGGGACTATACGCCATCTCTGGCACGCTCTCCAGCCTGGCCCAAGTGCCCGCTCATACAGCCTTGTTGTGGGCCGCACAAGTGTTGAACGGGCTCTGTGGACTGGGCATCTATCTCGTATTAGATCGGAAAGCTGGACGAATCGCGGCCGTAACTGGGGCCATCGTCGTCGGTCTGCTGTCGCACCAACCTGCATTCTACGTAAATTGGGGCCGTTTTACCCAGTTGGCCAGCCAAACCATTATGCCAATCGCCTGGTTGGTTACCTGGGAAACCATTGCGGCATGGCGCAAGACGCCCAAGGTAACAAGCTCAAACCTATGGCTGGCTGTTGTCTCGGCCATGCTCAACGCTGCCGTTTTTCTCCTACACTTTCGAGTAGCGGCCTTTTACATACCACCGCTTGCTATGAGTATTTCATACGAAGTGTGGCAAGGAATAAAGCAGAAGCAGGTTCGGCAAGTTATCATGGCAACCGGAATTCATTGGCTTGATGGCTTTGCTGCTCGTTGCTCCAGCCTTGATAGAGGCTTCCGCGCAATTCGTTGCTCAGAGAACCAACCCAGCGCCCGTCCAACTGACGCCAGCCGCGGCCGCCGTTACAACGCGTCTCTACTACGAATTCCCCTGGAACACGATACCCGTGCTGGCAGCCCGGCCGTGGCTCTTGGGCGTGGCAGCTTTCAGCGGCGTAATCGGTTTAATCAAACGCAATCGACTTGTATTGCTCTGCCTGGCATGGATAGGTACCCTCATCCTGTTAGGTAATACCTACCGGCTGGGCATCCCGCTTCTCAACCTCACCAACCTGGGTGCTATCCTCATCATGTTATACCTTCCCATCAGCCTGATTGTTGGTGCTGGTGCCAAGGGAAAGCCTGTCGATGCTGCCAGCCGCCTGGCGTAAGCTAGCAGAGCCAGTGCTGATTGTAGTCCTATTGTTGGTGGGGACAGCTGGCGCTCTCCGTCGCGCGGCCGACATTGAGCCCTTCCGCTACTTTGTCACAGCGGACGACGTAAAAGCCATGGAATGGATCAAGCAGAACACCCCGGCCGATGCGCTTTTTGCGGTCAACACTTTTTTCTGGCTCCCAAACGCCCCGCACGGCACCGATGCCGGCTACTGGATTCCCTATTTCACCGGCCGGCAAACAACGGCCGGGGTCATGCTTCTCTCCTTAAACAAAGCCTACCAATCCCAAATCACCGCACTATCTCAGAGCGTTGAGGATCTGGAAACCAGCGCTGCCAATCTCTCCACCCTTTACCAACAAGGTGTGGACTATATTTACATTGGCAAAAGAGGGGATTTTTCTGGGCCTGGCCTGAACGCCGACTTGATCAACTCTCCACAGGCACAATTGGTTTACCAGAGTGCTGGGGTATCCATCCTGGAGATCGTCCCTTGAAGATTGTCGTAGTCGGCCCCACCTACCCCTATCGTGGCGGGATTGCACACCATACCACCTTGCTGGTGCGCCACTTGCGCGAGAAACACTCGGTCGAGTTCATTTCGTTTAAATCACAATATCCTTCCTGGCTGTTTCCCGGCCGGAGCGACCGGGACCCCAGCCAAGAACCGTTGTGGGAGCCTTGTCAATACCTATTGTCACCTCTTAACCCGCTGAGCTGGTTGGACACAGCCCGGCGAATCCGCCTGGAGGAACCCGAGCTTCTCATCATCCCGTGGTGGGTTCCGTTTTGGGCACCGGCCTGGACCGTGTTAAGCCGTGTCGCGAGGATTGGAAAAAAGACCAAGATCGTTTACATCTGTCACAATGTTCTCCCACATGAACGTAAGTGGTGGGACCAGCCGTTGGCTCGCATGGCACTTTCCTCTGGGGATAACTTCATCGTCCACAGTCAACAGGATGCAAACCAACTCAATGTGTTGTTATCGCAACCAAAATACCTTGTTACCCCTCTTCCAGCACATCGGCCACTTGAACAGCACCTACCGGATCAGGCAGCCTCGCGCCGGGATTTCGGGTTAGATGCTCAGCAACCCGTGCTTTTATTCTTTGGTTTTGTGCGACCCTACAAGGGCCTGGATGTTCTGCTGGACGCCATGTTCACCGTCCAGAAAGATTTACCCTCACATTTGCTGGTTGTGGGCGAAATGTGGGGCAACGAGCAGGTTTACCGGCAACGGGTCGATAATCTAGGGCTAGCGCAAGTCGTTACCATTGAGAACCGATATGTGCCAAATGAAGAGTTAGGCCGCTATTTTGCCGCGGCCGATGTAGTTGTTCTTCCGTATCGATCCGCTACCCAGAGTGGGGTAGTGCAACTTGCCTTTGGCTTTGGGAAACCCGTGATCACCACCCAAGTCGGCGGATTGGCCGAGGCAGTGATTGACAACGTAAACGGACTCGTAGTCCCACCAGGGAACCCTGATGCGCTGGCGGAGGCAATCACTCGCTTCTTCAAGAAAGGTCTGGGGCCTGCGCTCACGGCTGGGGTTGCAGCACATCAACACCATTTCTCGTGGGATCGCTTGGTACATGCTATCGAGGAACTCGACCCCAGTTGAATCTGATGACGGGCGATTCCTGGTATAATTCCGAGCATCAGCTGTAGGAACTTGGTGAGAATTGCGTTTTTGCTGACGCAGAGTCTGGAGAGCCCTTCTGGGTTGGGGCGCTATTGGCCGCTGGCCAAGGAATTGGCGCGCTTGGGGCACTTGGTTACCATTCTCGCCCTCCACCCAGATTACCAAATGCTAAGATGCAAAGAATACTACCAGGACGGTGTACAAGTCCATTACGTGGGCCAGATGCACGTAATCAAGCGAGGAAACACAAAATCATATTTCGGCTCCGTGCGCTTGATGCAAGTAACCTTGCTCGCAACTTGGCAACTACTCAAACACGCATTGCTGATTCCTGCCGACATCTATCACGTAGGGAAACCCCATCCCATGAACGGCTTAGCAGGCTTATTTGCTAGCCGACTCAAGCGAAAACCTATGTACCTTGATTGTGATGATTACGAGGCAGGATCAAACCGCTTTTCGGCCAACTGGCAGAGAAGAGTCGTTGCGGGTTTTGAAGACCGGCTCCCGGCGGCCGCGGCTGGGATTACCGTCAATACCCATTTCACCCAACAGCGACTTGAGCACCTTGGTGTTCCTGCGGAGCGTATCGTGTACGTCCCAAACGGCGTAGATCGAGAAAGGTTCGATGATATTCCTCGGGCAGCCGCCGTAAATCTGCGCCGCGAACTGCGCTTGGGAACACAGAAAGTGGTACTTTATGTGGGGAGCCTTAGCCTGACCAGTCATCCTGTTGACCTGCTGTTGGAAGCGTTTTCTATTGTGCATCAGAACGATTCTGACACTGTTCTCGTACTGGTGGGCGGTGGTGAAGATCTGCAACAGCTTCGAAACCAGGCGCAAATGCTGGGAATAGAGGAAGATGTCAGATTCGTCGGTCGTGTTCATCCAGCCAGGGTGCCACCGTACTTTCATCTGGCCAATGTATCTGTGGACCCGGTACACAATGACCCCGTAGCGCTAGCACGGTTTCCTCTGAAGCTGGTTGAAAGCCTGTCGGCCGGTACGCCAGTGATCACTGGCAACGTTGGGGACCGCGCTGATCTCCTTGCCAATGGCGGAGGGTTATTGGTGCAACCGGGATCCAAAACTGCTTTGGCAGACGCGATCCTTCAAGTGCTTCAGAACTCAAGCCCTTTCCGATAGACTATCACACACCGGCCGTCAACGCGCTACGTCTTTCTACTGGGACCGTTTGGTACTTGATTTTCTGGAGGTCTATGAACAATGAACCCCCTCCAGTAACTGCGATCATTCTTAATTGGAATGGACGCGATGATACGCTGGTTTGCCTGAATTCCTTACAATCTATGAATTACCCTTCCCTACAACTCGTGGTGGTGGACAACGCATCCACAGATGACAGCGTGCCAGCTATCCGTTCTGCTTTTCCTGAAGCCACTGTCTTAGTCAGCAAGCGAAACCTCGGCTATGCAGGAGGGAATAATCTTGGAATAACCCACGCTTTGAGAGGCCCAGCTTCCCTGTTTTTGATTATCAACAATGATACCCGCGTAGATCATCAGTTTCTATCTGAATTAGTGTTGGCTGCTGACAACAACCCAAATGCCGGTGCCCTGATTCCGAAAATCTTCTTCTGGGATACTGAGCGAATCTGGGCAGCAGGAGCTCGGTGGTGCCGGATTCCACCGCGCGTGAAACTGAACGGGTTTAACGCCTCCGACGGTCCAGATTATAATCAATGCCACGATGTGGATTACGCTACCGGATGTGCTTGGTTGATACGGCGTGATGCTTTGCAGGCTGTAGGAGGGTTTGATGAGGGTTATTTCATGTACCATGAGGATTACGATTTCTGTTTTCGCCTCAGAGCAGCAGGATACACGCTTCACTTCGTACCATCTGCCCATGTCTGGCATCGCGTATCGGCCGGTCTGATAGTACACTCACCGCAGTGGTGGTATCAATGGAGCCGATCAATCGCTCGCTTTTACCGAATTGGACAACGTTTTCCAAACCATTGGTTTCTTTCGTTCGCCAGCTGGACAGCGTTGCGTGAACTGTTAAAGGGAAACACCGGGTTCCTGAATCCATTTATTCGCGGCCTGCTAGACGGGTGGCGATCGTTGGCAGATAAGAACTGACTTTCGATTCAGAAATCCACTCTCTTGGTCCGAGGAGAAAGAATGCCTGCACAGTATCCTCCCGAGGTCAAAATCGAGTTCGCCCCGTGTGATCACTGCGGCTCTGCATCAGAACGAGTTCTTGTTCGAGGGTCCGGATCGTCTATATCACTTGCCTGGTTGTTTCCAGGTAGTCCAATGCACTCATTGCAACTGGATACGGCAAAATCCAAGACCGACCATTGAAACCATTGGGTACTATTACCCTCCAGAATACGAGAACTTTCTCCCAGCAATAGATGATGAACCATCCCGGCTTCGGCAATGGGATCGTCAATATGGTATTCTCAAACGGCGTTGGGCTGTCGAGCGATTCAAGCCCGGGGGACGGATATTGGACATCGGATGTGCTACTGGCAATTTCCTTCATCACATGCATGGTGTCGGTTGGGATGCCATCGGCGTCGAGCCTAACATCCTTGCGGCCCATTACGCACAAGAACGATTCGGCCTGCAAATCCACATTGGGACATTGCGGCAATTGCAGTTTCGGAGCAGTTCCTTTGATGTAATTACCTTGTGGGACGTACTGGAGCACCTTCACACGCCGTGGCTCGATTTGCAGGAAGCACACCGCTTATTGGCAGATGATGGAGTACTCGTGTTGCGGATTCCGAATATGGAAAGCCCTGAAAGGCGCTTGTTCGGCCCAACCTGGATTGGCTGGGATCTCCCGCGTCACCTCTATTTTTTCCCTCAAGCTGAACTGCAGTCAGCTTTGCAGGAATTGGGATTCTACTTGGAAGGTTCTCAGTGCATAGCGACTAGCTATGCGAGCTTTCTATTCAGCCTCCAGTTTTTCTTGGAAGACCGCATTCCGCCACCAGCTCGATTGCCTAAGCGTCTGGTGAGTCTTGCACATCGCATGCCTATGCGACTGCTGGCGGCGCCGTTTTTCTGGGCCCTCAGCCAGGCGCGTCTATCATCTGTTATCACCCTTTTTGCCCGCAAGAAATCGAAGCCAGATCGGTCATGAAGGTTTGTTCAATCATGCGCGATGTTTGGAGCTCCGTCTCTCAGAACAGGAGTGTACAACGCTGGCTCAACGCTTCAGTGATACTGGTCACATTGGGTTTCCTCCTTTACCTTATCATACAAGAGCGTGTAGAACTCGAGCGTTTTGGCGATTGGCGTAGATTCTTGGGTTTGTTTGGCAAGGGGTTGGCATTGTACCCCCTCTCATTGATTGCTCAGGCGATTTGCTGGACATTGATGATATCTACGTTGAGCCACGCACCTGGAGGATGGCAGGATGTTGAAATCTACGCCTACACACACCTTATGCGGCGGTTGCCCGGTGCTGTATGGTACCTGGCCGGAAGAGCGATAAAGTATCAGGCACGAGGGATTGGAGCCAACATATCATTGACAGCAAGTGCGCTCGAATGGATGCTATTACTGATTGCAGCCGCATCGATTTATGGAGTACTGACCTTGGCAAACATTATGCCATGGCCTGCTGCCTTTGTCGTAATGATATTTCTAGCAGGTCTGGGAGCCCAACTGAGGAAAGCCGGGCCAGGATTCCGGATCGGCAGCAGGTGGCTCCCCAAAAAAATCCAGGACCGCATTGCATACTTGCAGGGTGCAGGGCTACCTAGCAAACATGTGCTGGTAAAATGCGGTGGGTTGTACTCCATGGCCTACTTGATCGGAGGCGTAATCCTCTACATTACTGTTTTGGGTGTAGAACCTAATTCCCTTGTGACCCTGGCTGATGCAGTCCGAATCTGGTCTTTGGCAGGTGGAGTCAGTTTCTTGGTGTCAATGGCTATCCCTGCTGGACTGGGCATACGTGAATTGGCACTGACGGCTCTATTGAGCCCATTTATGCCTAAAACGGCTGCTCTGATAGTAGCAATCCTCTTGAGGCTGCTGTTCACTCTTGGCGACATGGTCTGGGGCGGTTTGATGTGGCTGGTAGCCAAGAACTTGCAAAAAAGCACAAAAAGCCTGCCCAAATCGCGGAAATTTTGATTGCAGTGTCCGCCATACTCCCAACGGGTTATTGACTGCTGAACGCATTGACCGTAGACTTGTGTTATGTTGTAGGTTGCAGGTGAATCCTGCTTTCATGGATTTTCTAGGAGGATAGGAAAATGAAGAAATTTGGAATTCTGTTGATTTTGGTGCTGATTCTCACCTCGTTGCCGGTAATCGTTAGCGCAGATACCCCGGCACCTGGTGGTCCCTTCAACACCGCGTTTCGAATTCAGAACCTGGATACTACAGATGCAGCGTGCCAGTTCAGTTTCTATGACGCCAGCGGCACCGAAGCGTATACCAGTGGAGCACTCCCGCTGATTCCAGGTGGCGAGAGCGCATACGTTTACGTACCCACTGACACGACTGTGGCCGATGGGCAGTACGCTGCAGTCGTGAGCTGTGACAAAGAAGTCGCCGCGGTGGTCAACTTTAGTGACCCCGACAGTGGCGCGAGCTACAGTGGGGTACGTGGGACTGAAGTTGCCGGTACTCTCTACGCCCCCGGCATCTATGACAACTATTATAATTTCTACTCCAACATTGTCGTCCAGAATGCCAGTGGCGCGGCGAATGACATCACGGTACAGATTTTTGAACCTGGTAACTCCACGCCCGTTTATGAGAGCACCCAGCCAGCAATCCCAGCCAACGGTTTTGCGGTTTTTGAGCAGGAAGGGTTGGCACAACTGGCCACCGGTCAGTTCTACTCTGCCAAGATCATGGGCACCGGAGATATTGCCGCCATTGTGAATATTTATGGGAAATTGACCGCCAGCAACCAACTCTATTCCTACAACCCATTCTCGGGTGGTTCGTTGACTGCGTACGCCCCGGTCATCATGAATGCTTATTATGGCTACAATACAGCCTTGGTTATCCAGAATCTCGGCGCGATTGACGCAAACGTCACTATCACCTACTCTAACGGCACGGTCAAGAATACAGTCATTGCACCAGGTGCGGCTGACAGCCGGTACACGCCGGCGGAAGGCCTACCAACTGGCTTGCTGACGGGTGCCAAGGTTGAGAGCACTAACGGGCAGCCGCTTGTGGTACTCGTAAATGAATCGACCAACAAAAACCGTGCCGCCAGCTACTCCGGCTTTGCTTCTGGGACATCCACCGTCAGCGCTCCAATCGTGATGCGACGCTACTACAATTACAACACCAGCGTCACGTGCCAAAACATCGGCACAGGCCCAACTGATATGACCATCTCGTATGGCGGCATTGCAGGCACGACGAGCATCACTGGAGTAGCAGCAGGCAACACCGCGCTGTTCCTGCAACAACTTGATCCATTGTTGAGCAATAATTGGATTGGCTCGGCCACTGTCACATCAACGATTGAGGACATTGTATGTGTGATCAATGAGGACAAGAACGAGTTGCCATACAGCGCTCAGGTGATGGATCAGTTGTACGCCTACAACGGCATCGGTCAATAGTCACTTCTCTTCCAGGGGCAGTAACACTTGCTGCTCTTGAAAGAACTCTCAAAGGCCACCGGTATACCGGTGGCCTTTGAACTATCGCCAACGCTATGCGCTACTCAAGATTTCTGTATGTATTTGTTATTGTGAGCATAACCCTTGTGGGGTGTCGAGCAGAAAAGATGCCAACTCAATCTACAGCAACAATGGCGGCATCTCCAACTCAACTAGCTGGTGGTAGTAGCCCACTTGAATCACCGCTCGCAAGTCCATTATCGCCCCCTGACACGGGCGTGTTTATTCCGACACCGGTTCCTGAGCCTGCTTCTGGCATGGGAACCCTTACCGGGCGATTGGTGGATTACCTCACAGGGATGCCAGCATCTGAAATGGCGATCTATCTTGGCCAGTTGTCTGCAATGGATATGGGGGGCACTGAATCCCATCTGGTGATTATGCAACCAAGCTCTTCACCGCAGACTTCTATTGACCGACACGGTCACTTTGCTTTTGTGGATGTAGAACCTGGGATCTATGCGCTGGTAATATGGACACCCGTCAACTCGTGGGTTGTAAGCGACCCAGCCACCAGCAAGGACGTTCTTGTCACAATCGAGGCTGACAAGATCACAGAGTTGGGCGAAATAGCTACAGACTTACCCGGGTAATCAGATACGACCCCAGTTCAGGCGGCCGCATGGCCGCCTTTTTTTGTCCTTCCCGCCCGGCCGTGCTACAATACAGCCGCCTGAGGAGTAGCGCTTTGCCAGAAAAAGTTCCTCACCCCAACGCAAAGGACACGGCCGCATTGGAAGCACTCAACACGGCCGCACTGACCATTGCGGCCGAGCATGCACTGGACAAGGTCCTGTACAAGATTGTGGACCTGGCCCGCGAACTGGCCGATGCACAATACGCAGCACTCGGTATCCCGGGGCCGGACGGCCGCCTAGCCCAATTCGTCACGGCCGGTATGGGCAATGAACAGATCACAAGAATCGGCAACAAGCCAACCGGCCGCGGAGTTTTGGGTCTGCTGCTCTCCGAACCTCTGATCATCCGAATACCCGCCATCTCCCGACACCCCGAACTCGGCTGGATTTCCCCCTAACCATCCACCGATGACCTCCTTTCTGGGCGTATCCATCACGGCGCGGGGCAACCTATTGGGCAACCTGTACCTTACCGACAAGATTGGGGCAGATCGTTTTTCTGAACGGGACGAATGGCTGATCCAATCGCTGGCCGCCCACGCGGCGGTCGCCATCGAGAATGCCCATCTCTACGAACGTATTCGCCAAATGGCCGTTCTCGAAGAACGCGAACGTATCGGGATGGACCTGCACGATGGAGTAATCCAATCCATTTACGCGGTTGGGCTTTCATTGGAGCTAAGTCGTTTGGTGCTGGACGAGGACATTGAAGAGGCGCGCAACCACATCACGGCCGCCCTGGAAGGGCTGAACAACACCATCCGCGACATCCGTAGCTACATCATGGATTTGCAGCCCGGCCGCATTCAGGACGAGCCACTGGCCAGCGCGCTGGATCGACTGGTGCGCGAGTTCCGGGCCAACACCCTGGTGCAGGTCAACCTGGACGTGGCCAGTGACATTGACGAGGGCGTGACGGACAACTCCCGACTGGCCCTGTTCCACATCACCCAGGAAGCGCTAGCCAACGTAGCCAAACACGCCCACGCCTCGGCCGTCACCGTCAAGCTCGGCCGGCTGCACGACCGGGTCTTGCTGACGGTGGAGGACAATGGGGCAGGGTTTGATTCAGACAAGATCGGGGGCATACCCGGCCACGGGCTGTCTAACATGGCCGTACGGACCCGCTCCTTGGGGGGCGAACTGACTGTTACCAGCGCTCCGGGGGAGGGAACACGGGTGCGGGCAGTGATTCCGGCGCAACCAACCGCCAACACACCGCAGGCTTTCTCTTTCCCTTAAGGCCGGCCTTTTTCCATATACGCCGGCAGGCGATTTTCCACCGCGTAGGCAGCCGCCTCGGCCCGGTTGGACACGTCCAGCTTGCTCAGGATGTTGCTGACGTAGTTGCGCACCGTGCCCGGGCTGAGATGCAGGATTTCAGCGATTTCGCGGTTGGTTTTACCAGACGCAATCCCACTGAGCACGTTCAGTTCCTGCGGCGTCAGTTCAGCGAACGCGGCCGCCTCGGCCGCCACGGCCGCCCGCCGCACCTCGGTAAAGATTCGCGATGTCACGGCAGGATCAAGCAGCGATTCCCCCCGGCCGATCGTCTCAATAGCCCGCACCAACTCATCCCCGCCGATCTGCTTGAGCACATAGCCGGCCGCCCCAGCCCGGATCGCGCTGAACAGCATCTCATCCTCGGCGTAAGAGGTTAGCATGATTACCTTGCATTCCGGTGCCTGCGCCACAATCTGCTCGCACGCATCAATGCCCGAGCCGCCCGGCATGCGGATATCCATCACTACCACATCCGGCCGGCGATCCAGCGTTTTGATGATCGCCTCCTCGGCCGTGCTGGCCTCCCCCACCACCTCAAAATCGGGATGCCGGTCCAGTAGAGCGCGCAGCCCCAACCGCACCACCTCATGGTCGTCCACAATCAAAATGCGTTGCCGTTTCATCTTCATCTGCCTTTTGCTGACAGCCCTCTCGCGTTGGCAATCCACGCAGGCAAGGAAGCCAACAGAATCTCCAATACCTGTCTGGCATTAGCCGCGAACAGCTCAATATTACCATACGCCTCCCCGCCACGGCAACTCACCAGGTCGGTCACGCCGCGCAGGATCAGGCAGCGGGTCTGGTTCCTGGCTGCCACCCAGGCAATTGCGCCCGATTCCCAGTCGCCGGCAACCGCGCCATACTGCTCCTGCAAGCGTGGAACATCTTCAGCAAGCAGATCGCGGTCACCGGAAACCAGCAGGGTCCGACGCACAACCAGTGGGTAGTCATCCCCCAACCAGGACAGATCCAGATCGGTGGCATAGTGAGCAATGTGGGCCTCACAATCGCCCATCTGCTCGATGATGTCATATACCACCGTCCGTTCCGCCAAGATAATCTCCCCCCGCTCGGCCGCCCCTGCCAGGCCGCCGCAAGTGCCCAGGTTGATGAGCAGGTCTGGTTTCCACCGATCAACAACATACTGGGCGGAGGCGGCCGCCGAGATTTTGCCCCAACCTCCATGAAAGATGATCACCGCCTCGACCCGGCCGGATACCTCCAGGTCAAGCAAAAACCACTCGCCAAATGGCGAGTGGTTTGGCGTTACGACGGGGTAAAGCTGGCGGACTGCCTGCCACTCGATGTCGGCCGAGATCAGCACGACAACGCGTGGGCTGATGGAATCGCCAGGCATCAGAATTACAGGTCCAGCGGGTCTTGCAGGCAGGCCAGCAGCAGCCTCACGCTGTTCTGCACATCATCCGCATCCACCGTTTCCGAAACCGAGTGCACGTAGCGGCAGGGGACCGAGATGCAGCCGGCGATCACGCCGGTCTGGGTCAACTGCATGGCACGGGCATCCGTGGAGCCGCCCGTGAGCACCTCCATCTGGTAGGGAATGCCGGCCGCCTGCGCCCGCTCCACCATCCGCTGCACCAGGCCTGCGTGTGCGATCATGCCGCCATCCTTCACCTTGATAGCAGGGCCCTGACCCAGTGCAACGGCCATCGGATACGGTTTGGGCGTATCGCCGGTGAGGGTCACGTCCACCGAGATGCCGATCTCCGGCTCCAGCGCAAAGGCGGCCGTCGTCGCGCCGCGCACGCCCACCTCTTCCTGCGCGCTAAAGACGAAAAAGACCGTGTGGGGCAACCGGATGCCCCCCAGCCGGATCTGGCGCAGCGATTCAATCAGCACCGCGCAGCCGATCCGGTCATCCATCGCTTTGGCGGTCCAGCGGCCGTTCTGGGCCACAAACGCGCGGTCGAAACCGGCCATATCGCCCACCTGGGCCGGGCAACTGGCACGATCATTGGCACCCACGTCGATGTACAGGTGGTCAAAAGTGGGGGCCAGATTGGGATTGTCCCGTTTTTCCACCCAGATGGTGCCGACCGTCCCATTAGCAAATTTGACCCGATTGCCCACGCACAGCACCGGCCGGACGCCGCCCACCGAGCCGAAGCGCAGGAACCCCCGCTCGTCAATGTGAGTCACAATGACCCCAATTTCATCCATGTGGGCAGCCAGCATCACCCGCCGGCCGGAACTATCACCGTTGACCGTGGCGATGAGGTTACCCAGCGCATCTACCCGGATGTCGTCAGCCAGGTCGGCAATCTCGCTTTGGATAATTGCTCGGATTTGGTCTTCGTGGCCAGAAGGGCCGTAGGTCTCTACCAGTTTGCGTGTGATCTCGATCACAAAAGCCTCCAATCAGTTATCGCGCAATCACGGCCGGGGTCAGCTCGCTCAGCGCTGCCTGCATCAGCCGGACGGTGTTTTCCAAATCAGCTTTGCTGCAGATGGCGGCCGGCGCGTGGATGTAACGGCACGGCAGCGAAACCGAGGTAGCTGGAACGCCGCTCCGCGAGAGGTGGATCGCCCCCGCGTCCGTGCCGCCCACGCTGGCACGCCGGAATTGATAGGGGATGGCGTGCTTTTCGGCCGTTTGGGCCAAAAATCGCACCAATCGCGGATCGCCAATCATCCGGCGGTCCATCAGCCCAATTGCAGGGCCCTTGCCCACCTCGGTAACCGGCGAAATGTCCTCATCCTCGTCTTTTGGCAAGTCATCGCAGAGCGTCCCTTCCAGCGCAAAAGCCACATCCGGCTCCAACCGGTAACCCGCTACCTGCGCTCCCCGCAACCCGACTTCTTCCTGTACGGCAAAGGCCACCACCAGGTCAACGGGGAATCGCTCGCCTTGGAGTAACTCCACCAACACCGCACAGCCAACCCGATCGTCAAACGCCTTCCCCATCACGGTGGGGCCCAAATCGACAAACGCGGTGGCAAATGTAGCGCGGTCGCCCACCTTGACCCGGGCCGCGGCCGCATCTTTATCGGCCGCACCAATGTCAATGCGCAAGGCATTCATTGGCACCACGCTCTCCACCTCTTTGCGCTCCAGCAGATGGACCGGTTTGCCACCGATGACCCCGATGATCTGTTTGGGGCCAACAAAGAACGTTTTTCCCAGCATCACGCGAGCGTCCAGCCCGCCCACCGGTTTGAAGCGCAGCGTGCCGTCGCCTTCTATGCCGGTGATCATCGCCCCCACCTCGTCCATGTGGGCATCCAGCATAACGCGCATCTGGACCCGCCCGCTGCCCCGCTTGATCGCCAGCAGGTTACCCAGGTTGTCCACCCACATCTCGTCGATGTGGTCGGCTATCGCTCCCTTGATGATCTTGCGGACAGCGCCCTCATCACCGGAAACGCCTATTGCCTCGGAGAGTTCTTTCAGAATCACGCTGCATCCTCCTCGGCCGGCTCCCGGTCCCAGGCGAGCTTGTCAGCCACAAAGTTCTCGTCCAACCGGGCGGCAAATTCCGCCAGCAACCGGCCGGCACGCTCGATATCTTTCACGTCCACCACCTCGACCGGCATGTGCATGTTGCGCTGTGGGATGGAAACCACCCCGGTGGGCACACCCGAACGAACCACCTCCATCGCCCACGCATCCGTACCCGACCCGCGCGGCATCGGTTCAATGTGAAAGGGCAACTCGATAGCTTTAGCCGCTTCCGCCAGGCCTTGATGGACGCCAGGGTGATTGTTGGGCCCATAGCCAAGCGTGGGGCCTTGGCCCAACGGCACCGATTCCGCGCTGCTCACGCCTGGCCCTTCCGCAAAGGTGACGTCCACCGCAATAGCGACATCCGGCTCCAGGCCAAACGCGCTGGTCTTGGCACCACCCAGCGTTTCCTCTTCCTGCACGGTGGCCACCGCAATCACATCCCACGCATGGGTGCGGCTTTGCAGCGCCTCCAGGCAAACGGTAATTGCCGCCACCGACGCGCGATTGTCCAGTGCCTTGGCGGCAACCCGGCCACCCAGCATCTCGCGCACTTGCTGCCGGAATGAGATCAGATCGCCCACCCGGACGAGTTCGGCCACCTCCTCGGCCGGCAGGCCAACGTCCACCACCAGGTCATCCCAGGGGACCAGCTTGTCCGCTTCGCCGGCCGCCAGCAGATGGGGCGGCCGGCTGCCCACCACGCCGGGCAAATCTCGCCGGCCGTGGACTGTCACCGGCTGACCCAACAGCAAGCGGATATCCACCCCGCCTATCTCGGTCACGGACAAAAAAGCCCCCCGAATGCGCGCGACCATCAACCCGATCTCATCCATGTGCGAAGCCAGCATCAGTTTGCGCCGCGGTTCAGAGCCGCTGCCTCGCTTGATAGCAATCAGGTTTCCCAACGTGTCAGAGGCTATCTCGTCCGCCAGCGGCGACCAGATAGCCTCGATTTCACCCCGGATGGCCTGTTCAAAACCCGTCAAGCCGGGGGTTTCAGTCAGTTGTTTCAACAACGCAACCAAATCCATATAGTCAATCATCCTGTGAATATTCAGCCTGAAGGCTTGGGCTGGGCAAAATCCTTACACAGCCTGAGTAGTTTCATCGTCCTTGTGGTTCATACGCAGCGCACTAGGGCATTTCGGTCGCCGTAGGCGTTGCGGTCGCTGTAGCGGTCGGCGTAAACGTCGCGCCAGTCATTGCCGTTGGCGTGGGGGTAGCCGTGGGCGTTGGCGTGTGGGATGCAGTCGGCGTATCGCTTGGCGTAGCCGTCATCGTGCCGGTAGCCGTAACCGTGGGCGTGTCGGTCGGTGTTGCCGTCTCGGTCGGGGTCGGCGTCTCTGTAGGAGTGCGCGTCACCGACGGGGTCGGCGTCAACGTTGGCGGGAACTCTTGCGTCGGCGTGGCGCGCAGCGTCACCGTGGGAGCGCGCGGCGTTGGCGAGAGGGTGATGGTAGGCAGTTGAACCGTTGGCACCAGGGTCCACGTAGCCGTCACGGACGCGGTTGGCGATGGCGTATTGGTCGGTGTGACCGTCTCACCAGGTGCCAGTTGCAAAGCTATGATGCCCAGGCAGTAGCAGGGCAGCGTCAACAAAATGACAGCAATGAGGAGGCCGTGCGTCCGTTGCCGCTGGTTGGAGAAATCGAAAAGCGAGTTGAACACAGTCCCAATATTCCCTTGCCGTTGGTTCGCCCACGAATGGATTTTATGATAACATCAATCAGATGGGGTGTCAAAGCAGCTATGAACCCCAATGCAACATCGCAGGTAATATGACTGATTGCCGAGTCTGGTGATTCCCGCTCTTCGCGCTGCTGCGTGGTTGAGTCGGATTGCAGTGAGACTATGCGCTTACGACTGATTTTCAAAGAAGGTTGGTTGATTCTGGGCCTAGTGCTGGCGATTGCCATCAGCCCGGCCGTGGCCATGCGTTGGGCTGATTGGGTGCCCGGGCTATGGGTACTGCAAGTGATCTCGATCATTGCAGTACTGGCCGGTTTTTTGGTGTCCAAAAGCCGCTTTTCGACCGGCACGGCCGTGCTGCTCTGCCTGATCTACGGCCTGTTCACCGTTGGCTTGTTCTCCGGTCTCTTGCTGGAACCAGCGCTGCCATGGCATGAGAAAGCAATCGAGCTGGTATCCCGGCAAGTCAACTGGCTGGCAAAAGCCTACCGCATTATCGCTGATTCATCAGCTACCGCCATCAGCCGCGACGGCCTAATCTTTACCATGCACACCGGCCTGATCCTGTGGGTCCTGGGCTTTACGGCCGCCTGGTACACTTTCCGCCGGCTGAACGCCTGGCGGGCCATTTTACCCACCGGCGTGTTGTTGCTGCTCACGCACACCAACTACTTTGGGCCGCAACCGATGGGGGTGGTGCTGGTAGGATTTCTGCTGGTTAGCATTCTGTACATCATTAGCACCCATTACCTGGTGCGCGAAGAGAACTGGCAGGCGACACGGGTAGTGTACAACAAGGAGACCCGGCTGGACTTTTTGCAGGCCGGCTTTCTCATCGCGCTGCTGGCACTCCCGCTAGCCTGGGTTGTGCCTAACGTCTCGGCCGGGGGCGGGTTGCAAGACCTCACCCAACCGTTGGACACCACCTGGCAACGGGTGCAGGATGGCTGGACGCAGCTTTTCGCTTCCATGAAATCGTATGGCGGCGACTACGCGGACCCACACGGAAACTCGCTGGCGCTGGGGGGGCCGCGCCAGATCCAGCCGACGGCTGTCATGGATGTGCAGTCAAACGGCGGCAGCTACTGGCGCGGCCGGGTTTATGACACCTTTACCGGCGCTGGCTGGGTCAGCACGGCCGAGACCAAACTGGTCGTCATGCCCGACGAACCGCTAGAACTCCCCGGCTATCCCATGCGCCAGCCCATCACTGCCACCATCACCAGCTTTCTGCCCAGCACCGGGCTGCTCTACTTCCCCCACCAGCCGGCCGGGACAGACCGACAGACCCGTTACACCATCTTTGACGTGCGCGACGAGTCGGCCGATATTGTGGACTCGATCTCCCGTTACGTCATCTACGAGGGCAAGACCTACAAAACCTGGGGAACCATCTCGACCGCCCCGGCCGTGGCGCTGCGCCGGGCCGGCACCAATTATCCCAACTGGGTGAGAGATCGCTACCTGCAACTGCCAGATGACATCAGCCCGAGGGTGCTAGAGTTGGCAGCCGCCATCACCGCGCCGTTTGAAAACCCCTTTGACAAGGCTGAGGCGCTGACCAACTGGCTGCGGGCCAACCTCACTTACAACGAGGCAATTGAGGCCCCCCCCGAAGGGGTAGATCCACTGGAATACCTGCTGTTTGACCTGAAAGAGGGATACTGCAACTATTACGCCACGGCGCTGGCTGTGATGCTGCGCAGCCAGGGGATTCCCGCCCGCATGGCGGCCGGCTACACCCGTGGTGCCTGGCTGGAAGAGTTGGGGGTCTACCGTGTGTACAGCGACAACTCGCACACCTGGGTGGAGGTCTTTTTCCCCGGTTACGGCTGGCTGGAGTTTGAGCCAACGGCCGCCCAACCCGCCATTGTGCGCATCCCGGCCGAGCCGGGTAGCGCCGGCCAGACCAACGAGACCGATGACAATCTACCGGAGGAAGGGCCAGACCTGGCGGCCGAAGAAGAGCAAATCCGCGACCTGCTGGGAGAAGATGAGCAAGCCGGATCGCTGGGGGCAGACCAAGGTTCCAGACTGGGCGTCATCATTGGCGCGGTAGTGGTCACCCTGGTCGCGGTCGGCATTGCGTTGCTGGTGCTTGCCGATCGCGGCGCGCTATCCGGCGTCAGCGCGGTGGCATTGGCCTACGACCGGATGAACCGCTTTGCCGAGTGGTTGGGCGTACAACTCCGGCCATCCCAGACGCCGTACGAACGAGCGGCCGTGCTGATCGGTGCAGCACCGGACGCGGCCGCCCCCATCGACGTGGTGACCGACCTCTACGTGGAGGAGCGCTTTGGCCGGGTGGAAGAGGGGCTGTTTGACGAACAGGCAATGCGGGCCTGGCGCGAACTCCGGCCGGAACTCCTCAAACGCAGTGTGCTGCGCACCCTCTCCCGCTTTCAGCGCACCAGCCGGAACAGCAAACGGCGGCCGCGCTTGTAGCTTGTAGGTCGCTAACGGCATGGCACCCGGCATCTCTCTCCCTTTGCGCCCCAACAACCAGAAGGAGCCGCGGGGGATTGTCTTCGACATCAAGCGGTACGCGGTCCACGATGGGCCGGGAATCCGCACCGCGGTCTATCTCAAAGGCTGCCCGCTCTCCTGTGTCTGGTGCCACAACCCGGAAGGTCAGGCCATGCAGGCCGAGATTGTGCAGTGGCAGAGCCGCTGCATCCACTGCGGGGCGTGCCTCGCGGCCTGCCCGGCCGCCGAAGGGGCCGATCTCACCTCATCTGAATGCCAGCTCTGCGGCCGGTGCGTGGAGGCATGTCCGGCCGGTGCGCGGGAGTTGACCGGCCGGTGGATGACCGTGCCAGAGGTGATGGCCGAGGTCAAAAAAGACATCCTCTTTTACGATGAGTCTGGCGGCGGAGTCACCTTTTCCGGGGGCGAACCGCTGGCCCAACCCTCCTTTTTGCTGGCATTATTGCGGGCATGCAAGGCGCTCGAGTTGCACACGGCTGTCGACACCACCGGGTATGCCCCGGCCGAAACGCTGAGCGCCATCACCCCATACGTCAACCTCTTTCTGTATGACCTCAAGTTAATGGACGACGCGGCGCATCGCCACTATGCCGGCGTCCCCAACGAGCGCATCCTGGTCAACCTGCGTGCGCTGGCGGCGGCCGGCAAGCAGGTGGCGATCCGGGTACCCATCATCCCCGGCGTCACCGACGGCGACGAGAACTTGGCTGCCATCGGCCGGTTCGTGGTCGCGTTGGGCAGCGTCCGGCAGGTGGACCTGCTCCCCTATCACGCGCTGGCGCAGGACAAGTACGGCCGGCTGCGCAAAGAGTACGCGCTGGCGCAGGTCCAGCCGCCGTCACAGGATCGGATGCAACTGATTGCCTCCCGCTTGAAAAGCCTGGGTTTAACGGTTACAATTGGCGGGTAGCCTGGACTGATGGTCACAGCCGCCCCAGCGCAAGACTGGGGCATTAGCCGGAGGCAATACCATGAACCAACGCGTCGCCAGACTGCGGCAGCAGAGCCTGGATGCCATCCCCACCGTATCGGCCGAGCGCGCCCAATTGCTCACCGAGTTCTACCAGCAGGAAGAGCGCCCGCTTTCCACACCGGTGATGCGCGCTCTGGCATTCAAATATCTCCTGGAACACAAGGCCATCTGCATCAATGAGGGCGAGTTGATTGTGGGCGAGCGTGGCCCTGCGCCCAAGGCCACCCCCACCTACCCGGAGATCTGCTGTCACTCGTTGGAGGACCTGGCTATCCTGGATTCCCGGCCCAAAACCTGGTACCGGGTTGACGCGGCCGTGCGGGAGGCGTACGCAGAAACGGTCATATCCTTCTGGAGTGGCCAAACCATGCGCGAGCGGCTGTTCAGCCAGATGACCGACGAGTGGAAGGCAGCCTTTGAGGCTGGCGTTTTTACCGAATTCATGGAGCAGCGCGCCCCCGGCCACACGGTGCTGGATGACAAGATCTACCGCAAAGGGATGCTGGATTTCAAGCAGGAAATTGCGGAGAGCCTGGACCGGTTGGACTACTTCAACGACCCGGCCGCCTACGCCAGGCAGGAACAACTGAAAGCCATGTCCATTGCGGCCGATGCGCTGATCCGTTTTGGCGAGCGGCACGCAGAACGGGCACGCGAACTGGCCTTGCAGGAGGCAGACCCACAGCGCCAAGCGGAGCTGGAGCGGATTGCCGCGGTATGCTCCCATGTGCCGGCTCGCGCGCCGCGCGACTTTTGGGAAGCGCTGCAAATGTACTGGTTCGTTCACCTGGGCGTGATTACCGAGCTGAACCCCTGGGATGCCTTTAACCCCGGCCGGCTGGACCAGCACCTCAACCCCTTTTACCAACAAGGGCTGGCGGACGGCACCCTGACCCGCGAGGCGGCCGAGGAGCTTTTGCAATGCTTTTGGGTCAAGTTCAACAACCAGCCCGCGCCCACCAAGGTAGGCGTTACCGCGCAGGAAAGCGGCACCTACACCGACTTTGCCAACATCAACACCGGCGGTTTGCGACCGGATGGCTCCGACGGCGTCAACGAGGTCACCTACCTCATCCTCGACGTGATCGAAGAGATGCGGCTGTTGCAGCCCAGTTCCAATCTGCAATTAAGCAAAAAGAACCCCGACCGCTTTGTGAGACGAGCGGCGCGCATCATCCGCACCGGCTTTGGGCAACCCTCTATCTTTAATGCCGATGTGGTGGTGCAGGAGATGATCCGCATGGGCAAGTCGGTGGAGGACGCCCGTTGTGGCGGGACCAGCGGCTGCGTGGAGACCGGCGCGTTTGGCAAGGAGAATTACAACCTGACCGGCTATTTCAATCTGCCCAAGGTGCTGGAGATAACGCTGAACAACGGGCAGGACCCGCGCACCGGCCGGCAGCTTGGCCCGCAGACCGGCGACCCGGCCGCGTTCCGGTCGTTCGATGACCTGTGGGGCGCTTTCGAGAAACAACTGGCGCACTTGATCGAGATCAAAGTGCGAGGCAACAACGTCATCGAGCGGCTGTACGCGGAATACCTGCCGGTGCCTTTCCTCTCGCTGCTGATTGACGACTGCATTGCAGCCGGCAAGGATTATCACGATGGCGGGGCGCGCTACAACACCAGCTACATCCAGGGGGTCGGGCTGGGCAGCATGACTGACGCGCTGGCGGCGATCAAGTATCCTGGTGTATGAGTGGAAACAGGTGGCGATGGCGGACCTGCTGGCGGCGCTGCAAGCCAACTTTGCGGGGCAGGAGCCGCTGCGCCAGACGCTGCTGAACAAAGCCCCCAAGTTCGGCAACGACGACGACCGGGCGGACGCGATCATGCGGCAAGTATTTGAGGCGTATTACGCCACAGTCCGCGGCCGGCCGAATACCAAAGGTGGCCACTACGAGATCGACCTGCTGCCCACTACCGTTCACGTTTACTTTGGCTCGGTGATCGGTGCCACGGCCGATGGGCGCAAAGCAGCCGAGCCACTCTCGGAGGGCATCTCCCCGGTGCAGGGGATGGACCGGCATGGCCCAACCGCGGTGCTCAAATCGGCCGCCAAGATGGACCACGTCCGCACCGGCGGCACCCTGCTCAACCAAAAGTTCACCCCGCAACTGCTGGCCGACGAGGCCGGGCTGGAGAGTCTGGTCCACCTCGTCCGATCCTACTTTCGGATGGACGGGCATCACATCCAGTTCAACGTGGTGGACGCGGAGACCTTGCGGGCAGCGCAGCGCGAACCGGACAAACACCGCGACCTGATCGTGCGGGTGGCGGGCTACAGCGACTATTTCTGCGACCTGAGCGAAACGCTGCAAAACGAGATCATTGCCCGCACCGAGCATCAATCCTTCTGATCGTCGCCCTGTGGTATAATTTCCGCCGCTGTGGCGACAGGCTAGCCCGGCCGAATCCGGTATAATTACCGACCAAATCCAGCATGGGACAATTGCATGGACATTGACCAACTGCGCGAACGTATTTTTGCCGACGTAACCGAGTACTATCAGCGGGTCCACGCCGGCCGGAATTTCGTCCCCGGCGAGAGCAAGGTCAACTATGCCGGCCGGGTCCATGATGAGCAGGAATTGCTCAACATGGTGGATGCGGTGCTGGAATTTTGGCTGACCGCCGGCCGGTACGCCCAGGAGTTTGAGCGCAAGTTGGGCGAATTCCTGGGTGTGAAGGAGATCATCCCGGTCAACTCGGGGTCCTCCGCCAACCTGGTTGCCATCACCGCACTTTGCTCGCCCAACCTGAGCTACGGATTGCGGCCGGGCGACGAGGTCATCACGCCGGCGGCCGCTTTTCCCACCACCGTCGCCCCCATTATCCAGAACCAACTGGTGCCGGTCTTTGTGGATTGCACGTTGGGGGATTACAACCTGGACCCCGACCAGTTGGAGGCAGCCCTTTCGCCGCGCACGCGCGCCATCTTTTTTGCCCACACGCTGGGCAACCCGGCCGAGATGGACCGCATCACCGCCTTTGCCGAGGCGCACAACTTGCTGCTGATCGAGGATTGCTGCGATTCGCTGGGCTCGCGCTACGACGGCCGGATGGTGGGCACCTTTGGCAAGCTGGCGACGTTGAGCTTTTACCCCGCGCACCACATCACCATGGGGGAGGGCGGTGCGGTGTACACTGATAGCGGCCGGCTGGCGCGGCTGGCGCGCACCGTGCGGGACTGGGGCCGGGACTGTCACTGTGGCTATGAAAACCCGCCCGACGGCATGTGCGGCCGGCGCTTCCGCCACGTGCCCGGCCTGGGTCATTACGACCATCGCTATCTGTTCACCGAGATCGGCTACAACCTCAAGATTACCGATGTGCAGGCAGCCATAGGGGTAGCGCAATTGGACAAGCTGCCAGGCTTTATCGCCGCCCGCAAGCGTAACTTTCAAACCTTGTACGACAACCTGCAACCCTACCGCGAGCTGGTGACCCTGCCCCGTTGGTCGCCCAAAGCAGACCCATCCTGGTTCGCCTTTCCCTTCACCGTCCCGGCCGGGGGTCCCTTCACTCGGCAGGAGATCACCACCTTTCTGGAATCGCGCCAGGTGGAAACCCGGGTGTTGTTTGCCGGCAATATCCTGCAGCAGCCCGGCTATTGGGGCATCACCCGCCGTGTGGTCGGAGATCTACCCAACACCAATCAGGTCATGGAAGGGACCTTTTTCGTGGGGGTTTACCCAGGGCTGGACCAGGCCCGACTGGATTACATGCTGGAGCAATTCCATACTTTCTTTCGCCAATACCTGTAACCGGAGTGTCCTGTGAAACTTTCCATCATCATTTGTGCCTACAATGAACGCGATTCCATCCTCGGTGTGCTCGACCGGGTCTTGCAGGTAGAACTGGAGTTGGGCTGGGAAAAAGAGATCATCATTGTGGACAACGCCTCCACCGACGGGACGCAGGACTTGTTGCGTTCTATCCAGTCGCCCAACGTACAGATGATCTTTCATCCGCGCAATTTTGGCAAAGGGGCCTCGCTGCGCACCGGCTTTGCCCACGCTACCGGGGAGTACGCGGTCATCCAGGACGCCGACACAGAGTACGACCCGGCCGATCTGGCGCTGGTGCTGAGAAAAGCGGTGGAGGTCAACGCCGACGCGGTCTTTGGCAGCCGGGTGCTCGGGGGGCAGCGCAGCTACGAGTACGCGACAGCCTACTGGGGTGTGCGGGCGCTCACCTTCTTTACCAACCTACTCTGCCGCTCCTCCCTCACCGATGTGGCCGTGGCAACCAAGATGGCCCGCACATCGGTCTTGCAGGCACTGGACCTGCGGGGCGAGAACTTTGACCTGGATTTCGAGTTGCCGGTCAAGCTGCTGCGGGCCGGTTACACCATCCACGAGGTTCCCATCAGCTACCGGCCGCGCACCTATGAAGAGGGCAAAAAGATCAAGCCGCTGGATGGCTTGAAGGCATTCTGGGTGATCTTGCGCGAGTGGGCCAAGACGCTGTAGCAGTCGGGCGGCCACCACTCATTCGAATTTGAACCGCCACACAGCCAGCGCAAAACAGATGGCCGCATAGCCCAACAGGATTCCGGCCGGCAGCCAGGCTGATTCAAGCCCCATGCCGCGGATGATGATATTTTCCAGACCGTCAATCGCCCAGGCGGTAGGGGTCAACCGGCCGACCGCCTGAAACCCTTCCGGCGTGTACTCCAGCGGCATCCACGCGCCGCCCAGGGCGGAGAGGAGGAACATGGGGATGAGGGAAAAAATAACCACCTGATCCTCGTTTTTGGACAGAACCCCAATCAGCAAACCCAGCGCGGCCGCCCACAGCGCGGTCGGCACAATCACCAGCATGGTTGCGGCCGGCTCGCGGAAATAGGCCACATCGAGCACCAGTTGGCCAAACACGGCCAGCAGCACCAGTTGAATCAGAACCAGGGCCAGCATAGCCAGGTAATGCCCCAGGATGATCTGAACGCGGGAGACAGCCGTGGTGAGCAACCGTTGCAGCGCTCGCGACTTACGCTCCAGCACCAGGACCTCGGCGGCGGCGATCAGCCCGGCCATGGCAAACTGGACCATCATCGCGGCCGACGAGTGCGAGAAACTGTTACTCCCATAAGCATTGGTCTCTTCCTGCACAGCGATGCCCGCCTGGGTCACCCGAACATCCAGCGGTGGGGATTGCCAGCCCTGCAGCGCCTGCTCCAGTGCCTGCGCCGTGAACGCGTCGCGCTGGGCGTCGTTGCCAAATGCCGTCCGGGCCTCATAGGCCTGAGCGCTGAGGACGGCCGCCTGGGCTGCACCTGCCAGCCGCCCGGCCGCCGCCTGGATTTCGGCCTCCACCGTCAGACCGGTCACAGACGCCGAACCCAGCATCACCTGCAATCGGAGCGGCTCACCGGCCAAGAGGCCAGCACCGTACCCGGCCGGGACAACCACTGCGGCCGCCAACTCCTCATCCGTCACCTTGTCAGCCAACTCGTCCAGATCAGAATCCTCTTCTGCCGGCCGGATCACCTCGGAGTGATCCAGCATCAGCACCAGGCTGGCGCTCAACGCGCTCCCGTCTTGGTCCAGCACACCCACCGGCAAGCGTGGGTCATCCTCTCCCCCGGCCCCACTGAAGGCGAGGCCGAACATCAGGGTGAACACCACTGGCATGACGACCAGAAAGACGGCCGCCTTCCAATCGCGGATTATCTGCGTCAAATCTTTGAGTGCGATGTCAATCACGGGCATGGCCACACCTATGCAAACCGCTTGCGGAACTTGAGCACGCCGACGGCGAAAAAGAGAACGCTCATAGCGAGCATCACCAGGGTCAACCCAACCACATCACTCAGCCCGCCACCCTTGAGCAAAGTTTGCCAGCCACGCACCGCCCATCCTTGCGGAACCATCAGCCCGATCGTGGTCATCAATTTGGGTGGATCGCCCGCCCCGGCCGTAAAGATGTCCATCATACCCAGCATCCCCATCATGGTCATCACGCCGCCGTACACAACGCCACCCTGCCGGGTGCCTTTCAGAAACGAGGTGATAAAGATGCCAAAACTACCCGACAGCGCCACCGTGCCCAGCAGCACGACCGCAACGGGGAGCACCTCACCCCAATTGATGCCAAAGACGGCGGCCGAGACCGCCACCAGCACCACAATCTCCACCAGCAGCGTCACAAAGGTGGCCACAAACTTGCCACCCAAGATCGTGGCCTGGGTGGTGGGTGTGGTAAACAGGCGGGGCAGCGTGCCGACCTCGTCTTCCTGCAAAATGGCCTGAGCTGAGGCAGCCCCGGTGAAAAAGACGTAGAACACCATCATCCCGCCCATGATCATACTGATGACGGTGACTCGCGTATCGGACGCTGCGCCCTCATCGCCAGCCGGCCGGACCTCCAGCAAAGGATTGGAGCCATTCTGCATGGTTTCGCCCATCGCGCCCGCCCATTCGGCGTACTGCATCGCCAAACTCTGCACCTCGGCCGGGCTGAGGGTGAACCCATGCTCCCCCAACTGGTCCTGCGCCACGCCGGCCGCAATCTTGGAGCCCACAAAGCCATCCACCAGTTGGTTGATGATCCCTTTGACGATGCCGGGCCCCAGCGTGAGCGTGGGGTCCTGATACAGTTCCACGGTGGCGCTGGCGCCGGGCTGGAGGGCGGCCGAGGTGAAATCGGCCGGGATGATCACCGCGACATCCGCCTCTTGCGCATCCACCGCAGCGCGGGCGCTGGCGGCATCGCCGGCCGGTGTCACCAAAAGAATGTCCGCCAGTTCGTCCGACTTGAGCACGTCCACCACGATCTGGCCCACCGACAGCCCCCCGAACTGCACTACGGGCTCGTCCAGATTGGCCAGCTGCACCCGTGTGGTGGGCAACTCGAAGCCACTGCCCGAAGCTACTCCGCCAAAGGCAAAGTAAAATAGTCCGGCCGTGAGGAATGGCACCACAAAGCCAAATACCCAGAACAACATATTGCGGGTCGAGCGGAGCAGATCTTTGAGCGCGACGTCCAGCACCTTCATCGCGCCCCCTAGTCCCGCAAAGCCCGGCCGGTGAGGTGGAGAAAGACCGCCTCCAGATTGGGCTCTTGAATATCCACCGAAGTGATGCGGACGCCGGCCGCGCCCGCCAACTCGAACAGCCGCGGCAGCACCAAGTTGCTGTCGTCCACCAGCAACGTCACCTGACCGTCGTCGGCCGTCAACTTGCGCACCCCCTCGGCCAAGCGCCACCGGTCCAGCACTACCCCGGCCTCGGCGTTGATGGTCAGGTCAATGCGATCCAGCTCACCCACAATCTTGACCAGTTCGTTGTGCGTTCCGCAGGCAATGATCTTGCCTTGATCCATGATAGCGATGTGGTCCGACAGCTCCTGTGCTTCGTCCATATTGTGGGTTGTGTACAACACCGTCGCCCCCTGGCGGTTCAACGCTTTCACCCCGTCCAGAATATTGCGTCGGCTCTGGGGATCAATGCCCACCGTGGGCTCATCCATGATGACGACCTGTGGAGCGTGTAGCAGCGCAATGGCAATGTTGAGCCGCCGCTTCATGCCGCCGGAGAATTTGCCCACCCGCCCCTTTTGCCGGCCGGTGAGTCCCACCAACTCTAGCGCTGCATCAACGCGCCAGCCCAGTTCGGTGCCGCGCAAGCCGTACATCTTGCCCCAAAAGGTCAGATTCTCGCGGGCAGAGAGGTCTTCGTAAAGGGCAATCTCTTGTGGCACCACCCCGATGACCGACTTGACCGCCATCGGGTCACGGGTAACCGAGTTGCCCAGAACCAGCGCATCCCCTTGGGTGGGCTGCAGCAAGCAGCAGAGAATGGAAATGGTGGTGCTTTTCCCGGCACCGTTGGGTCCCAGTAGACCAAAAATCTCGCCCGCCTGAACGTCAAAGCTCACCCCCTGAACGGCGTTGATCTCGCCAAAGTTTTTGTGTAAATCCTGAACCTGAATTGCTTTCTCGTCACTCATCGAACACCTCACAGGCAGTACGCCGGCCAGCTCCAAACGGCGCGCCGGCCGGCACAAACCAGTGCATTCTAGCACTATTCGGACCGTCAGGCCACATTTTGGGCACGCTTTTTACCGGAAAATCAGCGGCAGGTAAAAACGTAACGGCCGCACCTCCAGCAGATGGCCGCGCACCAGAAGCTCGGTCAGCCCATCGTCCAGCACGGCCGAGCTGGAGAACCAGAGCCGGTCCAGCCCTGGCAGCGTCAGGGCCGCCACGCTGACGGTAACAACCTCGCCGGCCGCCAGCGAACCGCTCCATTCCACTTGCCGGCCGTCCAGGGTGGCCGCATCGCTGCTGACCTGCAGGGTGTCACTCAGAACGGTCAGGCCGGCCGGCAGCAGCCAGTGGGCCATAGCGGCCGGCGCGCCGGCCGGGCCGCCGTTGCGGATCAGCAACGTGTAACTCACCGGTTGGCCGGGCAGGGCGGCCGGAGGCGTGGATTGCAGTAGCGACGGCGACAGATCGGGCGCATCCACCCAAACGCGCAGCGGCCGTTGGAACACGAGGCCGTGCTCATCATACCCGATGGCGGCCGTGTTGGTGATGGCCTGGCTGATGACTGCAACATACCGCACCGCATGTTCACCTCCGGGATGCAACTGACCCTGCCAATGAACAGCGGTCCCAGCATAGTCCCCGCCCGCCAGCGTGCCGGTGACCAGCTCCAACCCGGCCGGCAAAGGATTGCTCAACGTGGCCGTCACCGAGAGAGGGCCGTCGTTGCGCAGCGTGGCCGTAAAGGTGACGACCTGCCCGGCCGGCACCGAACGCGCGCTGGCCTCCCACTCGCTCTCTCCCAGCCAACCCAACCAGCCCACCACCTGCTCCATCGCCGCCGGGCGCGACCCGGCCGGCAGCGTCTCGAATGGGAAGGCAAAAAAGGCACTCTTCCAATCTGCGCCCGGCGGGTGATGGACCTGGGCAACGGGCCAGCCGGTGTTCCCGTAGAGTTCCACGCTGGCGCTCGCGGCCGGGATGATGCCATCGGAAAAGTTTTGGAAAGGATAGGCCAGCGGCAGCACGCCGGAGAGGTCAAGCTGGCCTTCAGCCCCATAGGCGATGGTCGGTGACACGTCCTCGGTATAATCCACGACGCCCAGGTAGTGGCTGCTAAGCTCCGAGTTGGACTGATAATAGAGCGCGTCCTGGCTAGTTAGGAAGAGCCGGCCGCCGGCCGCCAGATAGTCCTCCAGGTTACTTGTCTCCTGGTTGCTCAGCGGCCGGTACCAGTCATAGCCGGTGAACCAGACCACCAGCGGGTACATGCGCAGCGTGCTGGTGGGCGGCGCTCCTGGCTTCATCCACCCATTCAGATTAGCATCCCAGTAATCGTAGGCCAGATTAGCGGCATCCAGCGCCTGACGGTAGATGTCCTCCTGCGGGTACCAGAGGTCGTCGTCCACCAGCAGGACGGGGGCCGGCGTTTTGGTCACCAGTGTGGCGCTGACCACCAGCGTGGGCGAAACGGCCGAACGCGCCATCAGCGTCACCGTGTCCGCCCTGTCCCACGCCAGCCCATCCGGCACCTCCACCCGCACCAGCACCTCGGCCGACTGGCAGGGAGAGAGTGTGACGGTGGGGGTGACGATCATCGCGCTCCAGCTTCCCCCCGCCAAGCTCAACGCGTAGCTGTCGCCCATCCCAGCTTCGCCGGTGTTCCGCAAGCGCAGGGTGTGGGTCACAGCCCCCCCGGCCGGCGCGATGCGCAAGCTCTCGACCGGAAGCAATTCGGCCCCCACCGCAACCCGCGGGCTGACAAACCAAGCCAGCACCCGCCCCATCACCTCGGCCCGCTCCGCCCGGCCGGTCACCCCCTCCAGCCCTGCCGAGAGGTAGGCCGAACGATACGGCAGGCACAACCCGGCCGCCACGCCGCCGTGCCCCTCGCCATCGGCATAGTCCAGCAGCGGGCCGGCCGTGTCCCAATCCCACACCGTCACCCGGTCCGGGCTCTGCTGGTTCTGGGCGCTATCCGTCCCGTTCAGCGTCAGCGCTAGGCCGTCCAGCGCGGCGCCGGCCGTTCCACTCAGCGCCGCACTCTCTGCGTCGCCATCCAAAAAGCGCGCCTTGAGTCGCTCCCGATAATAGGGCGACCAGACAAAGCCGCTGGCTCCACTGTCCCAAAAACCCACATCCTGCCCGCTGATGAGGAGCGAACCGCTCGCGGACAGATACTCGCTGATCACATCGCCCGCGTCAATGTAGCCGGGTGAGTCCCACGGGCTGGTCCAGATTACCCCATCATACGGCAGCAGGTCGGTGATGGTGGGGGTATCGGCCGGCAGCGTTTTGATCCGCCAATCGCGAAACAGGTAACGCTCGTCCGCCAGTGCGGTCTGGAAATAACCCACCTCGCTGCCATAGTACCAGGCGCCGCCATCCACCAGCAACAAGCGAGGCGACGGGCCGAGGGCGAAATCCTGCACCGCGCTCCCGCCGATGGTCACGCTCACGGCTGCTTGCCCCACCCGGTAGCCCCACCGCTCGGCCGTGATGGTATAGCTCCCGGCCGGAAGGTCGATCTCGTACATCCCGCCCCCGGTGGCGGTGGCGGTCACTGGTGTGCCCACCACCCGCAGCATGGCCGGCAGCGGGTGTCCATCGTCGGCGGCCGTCACCCGGCCGGACAGCTTGCCGCCGGGCAATGGTGACAGGGTGACATCCTGCCGGGTGACCGTGCCCGTGACGACAGCCAGCGCGTTCACCGTCGCCGGGGCGTAGCCAAAATAGCTCGCCTCCAGATCGTACACCCCGGGGGCCAGCGCCAGCGACCAACTGCCATCGGCCGCCGTCTGCGTCCCGGCCGAGGCCCCACCGCCGTGCTCCGTGGCACGGACCGCCGCCCCCGCCAGTGGGCCACTGCCAAAGCCGGTCACCGTCCCTTCCAGGCAGCCGGGGTTGATTACCGACGCGACGGCACTCAGCGCGTCAATCCGCCCCCACCCGTAATCGTAATTGGGCCATGGGCTGCCCAGCGGGACGGCCGTGCTGCTGATGATGTGGGTTGCCTGGGCTATGCTCAATGCTGGGTTGGCCTGCCACAACAAGGCGGCCAGGCCGGAGACCAGCGGCGCAGCCATCGAGGTGCCGGAACTCAACCCATACCCCCCTCCGGGGAGCGCGGAAAGCAGATTGACCCCCGGTGCGGTCACTTCCGGCTTGACGCCGCCAAACGGCCCCGGCCCGCGGCTGGAAAAGAGCGCCACCTCGTCGTCGGGGTCGGTTGCGCCAACCGCAAAGGACTCTGGCAGGCTGGCCGGGGAGCCCAGGCTCTCCGGTGAGGGGCCGAAGTTACCGGCCGAAAAAACCGGCAGGATGCCGGCCGCCAGCAACGCCTGCAGGTCCGGCCGAAACTCCTGGTTAGCAGCGGCCGGGTTGGACCACGAATTGTTGACGATGTCTGGCGCCAGCGCCGGGTTTCCGGCCGGGGCCAGCAGCCATTGGAACGCGTCGTGAATCCAGCTATCCAATCCGTAGCCAGAGCTGCTAAAGGCGCGGGCAGCGATCCAGCGAGCGCCCGGCGCCGCACCCACCCCATCCTGCCCCACGGCCAGCCCGGCTACGTGCGTGCCGTGCCACAAGCTATCCACCGGATACAGCGCGCCAGCCCCGGTTGCATCGTACCAGTTGCCGACGTGAATGGGCGTGCCGCCGGTCCAGCCACGGTACGCGGTCTGCAGCGCCGGATGTTGCCAGTCCACCCCACTGTCCAGTATCGCCACCGTCACGCCCGCTCCATCCACCCGCAAGGCCGACCAGACCTCATCGGCCCTGATCCTGGCAATCCCCCAATCCACCGCGCCTGGGGTCCGGCCGGATTGGTCCGCAGCGGCCGGATCGCGCCATTGCAGCCAGCGGTCCGGCCGGATGCTGACCACATCATCGCGGGCCGCCAGCGCCAGCAATGCCTCCCGGTCGCCCACACCGGCCACGCCGTTGAACACCCAGAACGAGCGGAAGGAATCGATGTGCCCATCATCCTGCAACCGGGTCAGCGCCGGCAACAACTCTGCCTGCCCGGCCTCGGCGGCCGCCTGCAACTGTGACACGACTGCTGCACGTTGTTCAGCCACAGACCCGGCCCGGCCGGCGGCCGACAGCTCCGCCTCCCCTGGCACGGTGAGCAGAAAGCGAAAGGTCTGCCCGGCCGGCGCTTCCAGCATCTGGCGCAGGAATTCGGGGGGAAACTTGGTCGTGGGCACCGGCGTGCTGGCCGCGGCCGGTGCGACCAGCCCCGCAAGCAAGGACAGCAATGCAACCCAGTAAACCATCTTCCAGCAAACCCGCATGGTATTCTCCCGGCCGGCGCGGAATTGGACAAACGCAGCCAAATGGCCTACACTTGCACGGTGGCGGCCCGCAGCACAGCCGGCCGGATTATAGCAGAATTGACCAATCAGCACATCCAACCCGGAGCACAAGGAGCATCGCATGTTGACAGAGAGACTGAAACGCGCCCCCATCGCCCACCTCCCCACACCTGTTGAACCCATGAACCGACTCAGTGCTCTGCTGGGCGGGCCGCAGTTGCTGGTCAAGCGGGACGACCAGACCGGGCTGGCGACCGGTGGCAACAAGACCCGCAAGCTGGAATTCCTGCTGGGCGAGGCGCTGGCCGGTCGGGCAGACGTGCTGGTGACTGGCGGCGCGCCCCAGTCCAACCACGCCCGCCAGACGGCGGCCGCCGCGGCCCGCTTTGGCTTGCGCTCGGTGCTGGTGTTGCGCGGGCAGGAGCCCCCGCAACGCACCGGGAACCTTTTGCTGGACGACCTGCTGGGGGCAGAGATCCGCTGGGCCGGTGACCGCGACCTCCCGCAGGCTATCCAGGAGACGGCCGAATCACTCTGGAGCACTGGCGGCCGGCCGGCGCTAATCCCGTACGGTGGCTCCAACCCGGTGGGGGCCAGCGGCTATGTCGCAGCCATGGAAGAGTTGATGGCGCAACTGGAATCACTCAACCAACGGGTAGATGCCATCGTCTTTGCCACCAGCAGCGGCGGAACCCAGGCCGGGCTGGTGGTGGGCGCGCGGGCGCTGAATTATCCCGGCCGGGTTCTGGGCATCAGTGTGGACCCGCCACGGGACAGGCTGGCTGCCATGGTGGCCGAACTGGCAACCGAGACGGCCGGCTACCTGGGCCTGTCGCACACTTTTGCCCCGGCCGAAATCGAGGTGAACGATGACTACCTGGGCGGCGGCTACGCGGTGGTGGGCGACGCCGAACGGGAAGCGGTCAGGCTGTTTGCCAGCACAGAGGGTCTATTGCTGGACCCGGTCTACACCGGCCGGGCGGCGGCCGGGCTGATCGACTTGATACGGCACGGCGCTTTCCGGCCGGACGAGACAGTGCTCTTTTGGCACACAGGCGGCACGGCCGGGCTGTTTGGCTTTGCCGATGCGCTCCTGACAGAATAGCAAAGGCGGGCAGCAAGCATGCAATCCGATTTCATCCAAAACCCTCACCTGGAAGGCGACACCTTTTTGTGGGAAGGCGGCCCGGTAGGCGTGCTGCTCTTTCACGGCTTTACTGCCACCACGGCCGAGGTTCGGCTGCTGGGCGAAACGCTGCACGCGGCCGGCTACACCATCTCCGGGCCGCTGCTGCCCGGCCACGGCACCACCCCGCAGGAGATGAACCGGTGCCGCTGGCAAGACTGGACCCGCGCGGCCGCGCAGGCATACCGGCAACTGGCGGCGCGCTGCGAGACGGTCTTTGTCGCTGGGGAGTCGATGGGAGGGCTGCTAACGCTCTTTCTGGGCAGTGAATATCCAGAGATCGCCGGCCTGGCGGTTTTCGCTCCGGCGCTGATGATCCCCTCGCGGGTCGTGCCGCTGGTTGCGCCTCTGCTAGCACCGTTGATGCCACTACAGAAAAAGGCAGAGGGGCTGGTTTCGGCCGCAGACGCGCGCTGGAAGGGGTACAATGTCAATCCCTCCCGCGCGGCCGTGCAGCTTTTCCGGCTGCAGCGCCAGGTCCGCAGCCGGCTCTCCCGCATCACCCAGCCCATCCTCATCGTCCACGGCCGGCTGGATGAGACGGTACACCCAGCCGGGCCAGAGATCATTCACCAGCAGGTCAGTTCCGCGGTGAAAGAGTTGCGCTATCTGGACCATTCCGGACATTGTGTGATTCTGGACCAGGAGTGGGAGCAGGCGGCCGGCCGGACGCTGGGCTTTTTCCAGCGGGTGCTGGAGATGGAGGCAGAATCATGAGTTACCTGACACACCTAGAGTGCGCGTTGTGCGGCAAGCACCAGCCGGCCGACGCGCTGCAGACGCTCTGCCCGGACTGCCAGCGGCCGCTGGTGGCGCGGTACGACCTGGCGGCGGCCCGCCAAAGCTGGGACCGGGATGCGCTGGCCGGCCGCGAGCCAACCCTGTGGCGCTACCGCGAGGTGCTGCCGGTGCGCGACCCGCGCAAAGCGATCACGTTGGGAGAGGGGTACACCCCCTTGCTCCACGCCGGCCGGCTGGCCGCACAACTGGGAACGCCGAATCTTTACATAAAAGAGGAAGGGGTCAACCCCACCGGCTCGTTCAAAGCGCGCGGGCTGTGCATGGCCATCTCCCGCGCCTGGGAGCTGGGGGTGGAAGAGGTGGTCATTCCCTCGGCCGGCAACGCGGCCGGGGCGATGGCAGCCTACGCTGCCCGGGCCGGGATCAAGGCGCATGTCTACATGCCAACCGATGTCCCACTCCCCTTCCGCCACGAGTGCCAGGCCTACGGCGCGCACGTCACGCTGGTGGATGGGCTGATCACCGACTGCGGCCGGGAGGCGGCCACCGGTGTCCGGGAACACGGCTGGTTCGCCATCTCCACCCTCAAGGAACCCTACCGGCTGGAAGGGAAAAAGACGATGGGCTACGAACTGGCGGAGCAGTTGAACTGGAGCCTGCCGGACGTCATCATCTACCCCACCGGTGGCGGCACCGGCCTGATTGGGATGTGGAAGGCATTTGACGAACTGGAGGCGTTGGGCTGGATCGGCAGGCGCCGGCCGCGGATGGTGGCAGTGCAGGCAGAGGGATGCGCGCCCATCCCCCGCGCGTTCCACGCCGGCGACGAGTTTGCAACCCCGTGGGAAGGAGCGCACACCATCGCGGCCGGGCTGCGCGTGCCGTCGGCCGTGGCCGACTTTATGATGCTGCGCGCGCTGCGCGAGAGCAATGGAACGGCCGTCACCGTGTCTGACGATGCGTTGGTGGAGGCTCAGATGCGGATGTCGCAACTGGAGGGCATCTTTGCCTGCCCGGAGGGCGGCGCAACGCTGGCGGCGCTGGAAAAGCTACTGGCGGCCGGCTGGGCCCGGCCGGACGAGCGGATCGTGCTGTTCAACACCGGCAGCGGGCTCAAATACCCGGATGTGTTTGCGCTGTAGCGATTTGTTTTGCGCCCCGGCCGGGACGGTGGTATAGTTGCGCCGTCATCGCACAAAAACTATGCGCTACCTGATCATCTCCGACATACACGCCAACCTGCCCGCGCTGGAAAAGGTGCTGGCCGACGCAGGTACATTTGACGCCATCTGGTGCCTGGGGGACGTGGTGGGGTATGGCCCCGACCCCAACGACTGCGTGGCGCTCTTGCGCCAGCGCAATCTGGTCTGCCTGGCGGGTAATCACGACTGGGCCGCGTTGAATAGGCTGGACCTGGACACCTTTAACGCCGATGCCCGCTCAGCCGCTACCTGGACCCAACGGGCTTTGACCGAATCCACCCTGGCCTTCCTCGGCACATTGCCCAGCATTGTCCACCAGGATAACTTTACCCTGGCACACGGCAGCCCGCGCCAGCCGGTGTGGGAGTACATACTGGACCCACTGGTTGCCGGAATCAACTTTCTACACTTTGAGAGCACTTATTGCCTGGTTGGGCACACCCACACGCCAGTCATCTTTGAGTTGCAGACCAACTCCGGGCTGTGCATCATGCGGCCGCCGCAGTACGGCGTGCCAGTCTCGCTCAACGCCGCCCGCCTGATTATCAACCCCGGCAGCACCGGTCAGCCCCGCGACTCGGACCCACGCGCAGCCTATGGGATTCTCGACACCGATCAGATGACTTTTACCCATCGCCGGGTGGATTACCCCGTCGAGGAAACGCAAAACCGGATGCGGCAGTTGGGCCTGCCGCACCGGCTGGTTGCGCGGCTGCAATACGGCTGGTGACAACGCAAACGGCGGGAACCTACCCGGCCGGCCGTTCGTCTCTCCATCACTGGCAACCCATGCATGAAGATTTAGGAGGAGCGAGATGTTAAATCGGCAATATGGCAAGATGCTACTCGTGGGGCTGGCCCTGCTGCTGGTCGTGACCGCATGTGGCACCAAGGCGGAAGAAGCGTTTGAGGGCAAGTTGGCGAGCCCTGCTCAACCGGCACTGGAGGTCGCAAACATCGGCGGCCGCACATACGACAGCGACGCGCAGACCAACTGGGTGGACGAGGTCCAGGTCCAGGAGCGGCTCATCATCCGCAATGCTGACCTCACCATCGTGGTAGATGATGCATTGGAGACCATCAACACCATCCGGGCTCTGGTTAGCAAGCTGGAGGGCTGGGAAGTAACCTCCAACGTCTGGGAGTACAATGAGATCAAGCGGGGAAGCATGACGGTGCGGGTCCCGGCCGAGCAACTGGATGCATTTCTGGACGACCTGCGCGAGCTGGCGAACGAAGTGACCAGCGAGTTGATCTCCGGGCAGGACGTGACGGAAGAATACGTGGACCTGCAGGCGCAACTCACCAACCTGGCGGCGACCCGCGACCGGGTGCGCTCCTTTCTGGATGAGGCCAAGGATGTGGAGGAGGCGTTGGCAGTCAACGCGGAACTCAGCCGGCTGGAAGGGGAGATTGAGCGGATTACCGGCCGGGTGCAATACCTGGAAAGCTCGGCCCGCTACTCGTCAATCTCCATTGAGATCATTCCCGACGCGCTGAACCAACCGGTGCAGATTGGCAAATGGCGGCCGGAGGGCACGGCCAAGGGCGCAATTGAGGCGCTAATCAGCGCGCTGCAATTCCTGGCGGACGCACTGATTGTGATCGTCCTCTTTATCTTGCCGCTGCTGTTGGTCGTTGGCCTGCCCATCTATTTGTTCGTCCGCTGGACCCGCCGACGGCGCAAAAAACGCCGTGCGGCCGCAGCCCAGGCCCAAGAAGCGTGATGTCGGTCCTTGAGTGGCTGAACGCCGCGGACGAGCTGTGGACCAGATACCGGACGCTGATGGATTTGCACGGCCGCGCGGCCGACGACCCGGCCGTCCTGGCAACTCGCCGGGCAATGCTCGACCATGCGGCGGTGCAGGAGCTGGTGGAAACAGCGGCACAATGGCCCGGCTATGCGCTCAAGCGGCACAATGATTCCCGGCACCCGTTGCACACACTGACGGTGCTGGCCGATTTTGGCTTGACTGCAGGCGATCCGGGGATGGCGGCCGTCGTTGACGCACTCTTGAAAACGCAATCGGATGATGGCGCATTCCAGATACTCACCAACATCAACCCCCGCTACGGAGGCACGGGCGAGGATCAGTGGCACTGGTCGTTGTGCGATGCGCCGGTGATCCTGCACGCGTTGATCGCCTTTGGCCTGGGGGCGGCCCCCCGCGTGCAGCGGGGAATCGACCACCTGCTGAACCTCGCCGGACAGGACGGCTGGCGCTGCGTGACCGCCACCGGATTCCGCGGCCCCGGCCGCAAAGAGGACCCATGCCCGCTTGCCAATCTGCTGGCATTGCGCGCCCTGGCGCTGCTGCCGGAAACCTGGGCCGCAGGGCCGGCCGTTGCGGCCGGTGCGGAAATGCTGCTCACACACTGGGAGCGGCAAACCGAGCGCAAGATCTATCTATTTGGCATTGGAACCGACTTTCGCAAGCTCAAGTATCCGCTGATCTGGTACGACCTGCTGCACGTGACCCACGTGCTGAGCATGTTTCCCTGGTTGCGGGATGACCCCCGGCTGGGCGAGATGGTTGCGCTGCTAGCGGCCGGAGCCGACGCGGACGGATGCTTTACCCCTACCTCAATCTGGATGCCGTGGAAAGGCTGGAGCTTTGGGCAGAAGAAGGAACCATCTCCCTGGGTGACGCTGCTGGCGACGCGAATCTTGCGACGGATGGGAGCCGGCTGCGAATGATCACGCTGCTGGTGCCCACGCGCGCTCGCGCCGAGTTGGTGGACATCACACACCAGGTGCAGGAGGCGGTCCAGCAGCGCGGGGTTCAGAGCGGGCTCTGTGCCCTGTTTGTGCCCCATACCACGGCCGGCATCACGCTCAACGAGAACTGGGATCCGGACGTGAAGCGGGACATGCTGCTCACACTGGCAGAGGTAGCCCCCCGCGACCCGCGCCACCAGCACAGCGAGGGCAACTCTCCGGCGCATATCCTGGCCTCGCTGCTGGGGGCCAGTGCCACGGTGCTGGTAGAGGACGGCCGGCTGCAACTGGGTTCCTGGCAAGGTATTTACCTGGCGGAATTTGATGGCCCGCGCCAGCGCAAGGTGTGGGTGAAGGTAGTAGGAAATATGGAGTAGGGGGTAAGCAGTATGGGCGGGGCCTCCGCCCATCCGGCCGCCCTGCTCTGGAGAACCCGTGCTCGATCTGCTCAAACTTGTATCCGTCCTCGCTGGTATCCTCTTCCTCCTCTGGCGCAAGTGGAACCTGGGCTGGGTGCTATTGCTGGCCTCGGCCGCCATTGGGCTGCTGTTTGGCCGGTCGCCGGCCGGGCTGCTGCAAGACGGTGCCAGCACCCTGGTTGACCCGGTCACGCTGCGACTGGTGGCGGCCGTCACCCTTATCCTGGGGCTGGGAGCCCTGCTCAAGTCGACCGCCAAGCTGGAGGGGATGGTTCGCTCGCTGGGTCAGCTATTTGACGGCCGGGTCACCCTGGCGGTCATCCCGGCGCTAATCGGGATGTTGCCGATGGTGGGTGGTGCCATCTTTTCCGCGCCGATGGTGAACGAGATTGGCGACCGAATGGAGGTGGACCGCAACCGCAAGACCTACGTCAACTACTGGTTCCGACACGTGTGGGAGTGGGTGCTGCCCACCTATCCCTCCATGATCCTGGCGGCCGCGCTGCTCAACGTCACGCCGCGGGACCTGACCGTGGCGCAGTGGCCGCTGACCGCGATGGCGATTGCGGCCGGGATCCTGATTGGCCTGCTGCCCATCCGCGGCCGGGCAGGCGTTGAACCCAGCCCCAACGGCCGGAACGGGAGCCTCAAACTGCTGGCCGCCAGCATCTGGCCCATTGCGCTGGTCATCCTGCTGTCTGTTCCCCTGCAGATGAACCTGCTCGTCAGCCTGCTGGTGACCATCGCATTGCTGATGCTGGTCAATCGGCTGTCGCTCCGCAAGACATGGCAGGTGCTGCGCGTCGAGGTCTCACTCAAGCCAGTGCTGCTCATCCTCTCGGTGATGCTCTTTCGGCAGGTGCTGGATTCCACCAGCGCGGTGAGCCACATCCCCGATGCGCTCACGGCCGCTGGCATTCCAGCCCCGGTCATCATCTTTGTCATCCCACTGCTGGCCGGGCTGCTCACCGGGCTGGCGGCTGGGGCCTTTGGCATCAGCTTTCCGGTGATCCTGCCACTGCTGGCGGCCGGGATGACCGGCCCCAGCATGGGTGCGGTGGCGCTGGCCTACGCGGGCGGCTTTTTGGGGGTGCTGCTCTCCCCGCTTCACCTCTGCTTTTCGCTGACGCGGGACTATTTTGAATCCGAATGGGGGGCCAACTACCGCCTGCTGGCACCATCGGTGGCGGCCGTGGCAGTGGTGGGGGCGTCGCTGTATCTGCTCTACTGACGCACTTTGCCCCGCGCCAGCGAGGCAAAGATCGCCAGAAAGCTGAGCGTTGTGAGAATCGCAAAATCGACCCTCACGCTCTGCAGGAATTGGGGAAAACGCTCGGGCGTGATCTGCGCCTGGCCAATCACCAACGCAAAGACCAGGGTGACAATCCCCATGCTGGAGACCTGCCCGACCAGCCGCATCGTCCCCAACACGCCGGAAGCCACGCCGTAATGGCGCCGCTCCACGGAACTCATCACCGCGTTGGTGTTGGGCGAGGAAAAAAGGGCAAAGCCAAAGCCCAGCAACAGCAGGCTGATGACGATCAGGCTCACCGGGGTGCCCTCGCTCAGTTGGGTCAGCGTTCCCAGCCCGATCACCGTTAGCCCCATCCCGGCCGAGGCGACGATGCGCGGCTCCACCCTGTCCGACAGCCGGCCGGCCAGCGGCGAAAAGAGCGCCATCATCACCGGCTGAGCCACCAGCACCAGCCCGGCCTCCTGGGAGGTCATAACTTTAATGTACTGCAGGTAGAGGCTGAGCAGAAAACCGACCCCAAAGGTGGCGCTGTAGTTGACCAGCGCCGCCAGGTTGGAAAGAGTAAAGGCGCGATTGCCGCGAAAGAGCCGCATGTTCAGCACCGGGCTGGATTGCCGCAACTCCCACCAGCCAAACAAGCACCATCCCCGCCAGTCCGGCCAGCAGCAGCGCCACCCCATCCAGGCCCGGCAAGCGCGGCAGCCCTAGCATCGCCGCCACCAGTGCCGCCCCATAGATCAGCGAACCAACCCAGTCAAACGAAGCGCCGCGCGCCTCCGCCCATTCACCCGGCAGCTTGCGCCAGACCAGGGTCACGATCAGCACACCCAAGCGGGATGGTGGTGAGAAAGACGCTGCGCCAGCCCAGTTGGTGGGTGAGAAACCCGCCCACCGTGGGGCCCAGCGAGAGGCCCAGGTAAACGGCCGCCACGTTGATTCCCAGCGCCCGGCCGCGCTCCTGCGGCGGATAGGCTGAGGTCAGCATTGCCGTGCCGGTGCCAAAGATCATCGCCGCGCCGCAGCCCTCCACCAGCCGCGCGGCAATGAGCAGCCCGCCCGACGGGGCCAGCGCGGCGAGCAGGGTGGAAAAGTTGTAGGTGAGGATGCCGGCCGCAAAGACGCGCTTCCGGCCATGGATATCTGCCAGCCGGCCGAGGGGCACCAAAAAGACGGCTGCCGCCAGCAGGTAGGCGGTCGCCACCCAACTCAGCGCCACCGCGCTCATGCCAAAGGTGAGGTTGATGGCGGGCAGCGCCACGTTGACGGCCGAGCCCATGAACGGCGTCAGGAACGACGCCATTGCTGCCACCAGCAGTACGATGCGTTTGTCGGCCTGAGGTGGGTTCATCGGCGGCCGGTCACTCAGTCCAAAGATCAACCAATTTGAACTGCTCGACGTCCACCAGCCCCTGATCGGTCAGTTTGAGGCTGGGAATGACCTCCAGCGCCAGAAAGCTCATGGTCATAAAGGGGTCGTGCAGCCGGCAGCCCAGCGCGGCCGCCGCGTCCAGCATCGCGTCGTGGCCCGCGCGCACCTCGTCCAGCGGCCGGTCGCTCATCAGCCCAGCGATCGGCAGCGGCAGGCTTTGGACCACCCGTTCGCCGTCGGTCACCACTTCGCCGCCGCCCAACCCCACGATGGCGCGCGCGGCCGTCCGCATCGAACTCGTCGTCCGCGCCGATCATCACCAGGTTGTGATGATCGTGGCAGACCGTGGTGGCGATGGCGCCGCGCTGCAACCCCATACCGTGGACAAACCCCAACCCCACGTTGCCGGTCCCCCGGTGCCGCTCAATTACCGCCATCTTGAGCAGGTCGCGGCCGGGGTCGGCCACCGCCTCACCGGTGCGAACGGTGGGTTCCAGCACCAGGTGTTGGGTCACCACCTGGTCGCCCAACGCTCCGATCACGCGCATCCGCCGGCCGGCAGGCCGGCACCCGCAGCGACACGCCGGCCGGGTCCAGCCTCACCGTGTTGCGCACGGCCGCATCGTCCACCGCCAGTGGCTCGCGAGGAATCAGCATCTCCCCATCGCGCGCCGCCAGCCGGCCGGCCACGAACACCATCTCGGCCCGCAACTCCTGCAGATTGGAAAACACCACCAGGTCGGCCCGCTTGCCGGGCGCGACGGCGCCCCGGTCCCATAGCCGGAACCACTCGGCCGTGTTGAGCGTGGCCATCTGGATCGCCGCCACCGGGTCCAGCCCGCCGGCAATCGCGGCGCGGACCAGCACATCCAGATCGCCGACGTCCAGCAGGTCGGCCGGGTGGCGGTCGTCGGTGCAAAAACAGCAGCGCCGGGCGGCCGTGGGGTTGAGTTGGGCAGCCGGCAGCAGCCCGGCCAGGTTGCGGGCGGTCGTCCCCTCGCGGATCAGCACCCGCATCCCCAGCCGCAGCTTGGCAATTGCTTCCTCGGCCGTGGTGCACTCGTGGTCGGAGCCAATGCCGGCCGCCACGTAAGCGTTGAGTTGCTGCCCGCCAATGCCTGGGATATGCCCGTCGATCGGCCGGCCGGCGTAAGCTTGCAGCTTGGCCAGCACGGCCGGGTCAGCCCCGATCACGCCGGGGTAGTTCATCATCTCCGCCAGGCCGGGCACCAGCGGATGATCCCGCAGGGTCGCAATGTCCTCCGCGCTGAGAGACGCGCCGGCCGTGCCCATCCGTGTAGCGGGCACGCAGGAAGGGGCGTTGGCATAGACCGTCATCGGTGCGTGCCGGGCCACCTCCAGCATGTAACGGATGCCGGCCAGCCCGCAGACGTTGGCAATCTCGTGCGGGTCGCTGACGGCGGTCGTCGTCCCGCGCGGAACCACCGCACGGGCAAACTCGGTGGGGATGACCATGGATGATTCCACATGCACGTGGGCATTGATAAAGCCGGGGCACAGGTACCGGCCGCCCAGGTCGATGGTCTCTTTGGCGGCATAGCCCGGCCCAATCCCCGCAATCAACCCGCCGGCCACGGCCACCTCGGCCGGATAGATTTCGCCGCTGTACACGTTAACCAATCGGCAATGGGTCAGCAGTAGATCGGCCGGGACGTCACCCCGCGCCACCGCAATCAGATCTGCCAGTTCCATCCCATACAGCCCCTTTCCGTTCAGCACAGACAAGGCCTGAGGATACCTCAGACCAGTCCATTTGCCAAGCGTTTCATGCTCGTTTTTGGGGGTCACTCCCCGGCCGGCAGCAGGCTGATCGCGCCGGGGTCGAGGTGGATGGTAATCGGTTGCCCCACGGCCGGCAGTTCGTGCGGCGCGGCGCGGAGCGCAAAGGTGAGCGGCATGGCCACGGCTGGATGACTTACCTGCACCTGGTAGTAACCGCCGCGGAAGGAGCAAGCCACCAGCGTGCCCTCCAGCAGGACGGTGTGGCTGTTGGGGCAGGCAGTGGCCGCCTCCGGCCGGAGCAACAGGGTGACCGCCGGCCGGTCAGTGGCCCATTCTGCCACCTGGCCGATCTCGAATGCCCCCACGGCAGTCTGCACCAGCAGCGGATCGGCCCGCACGATCCGCCCTGGAAGCAGGTTGGTGAGCCCCAGAAAGCGGGCCACGGCCGGCGAGGCGGGCTGCCGGTAGACCTGCTCCGGGGTGCCGATTTGCAGCATCCGGCCGGTGTCCATCACCACAATCTGGTCCGCTAGCGCAAACGCCTCTCCCTGATCGTGGGTCACGCTGATGGCCGTAACACCCACCCGCTTGAGGATGGCGCGCAACTCGTTCATCAGCCGCTCGCGCAAGGCCCGGTCCAGCGAGCCCAGCGGCTCATCCAGCAGCAGCAGCCGCGGGCGGGGGGCCAGACTGCGGGCCAGCGCCACCCGTTGCTGTTCGCCCCCGGAAAGGGCCGTAATGGAACGCTCGCTCATTCCGCTGAGCCCCACCAGTTGCAGCGTCTCCCGCACCCGCTGCGCAACGGCAGCCGGTTCCAGTCCGGCCATCTGCAATCCAAAAGCTACATTCCGGCCGACGTTTTTGTGAGGAAAGAGGGCAAAATCCTGGAACATGAACCCCAGGTTGCGTTGGTGGACCGGCACGCCGTCCAGATCCCGGCCGGCATAGCAGACAGTCCCACTGTCCGGCAGTTCCAGTCCGGCCACCAGCCGCAGCAAGGTGGTCTTGCCGCAGCCAGACGGCCCAAGCAGGCAAACAATCTCGCCCTCGTTCACCGCCAGGCTCACGCCGTCCACCGCCAGCGTGTCGCCAAAGCATTTCGAGAGCCGGTTAATTTCCAGCAGTGGTTGTTCGCCGTCTTGCGTCATTCGTCTCGCCCTCAGAACTCCCCCACTTCGCCGTAGCGAAAGCGCTCAATCGCCATCAGGCCGGCCGCGCAGACCAGCATGAGGATGGTGCAGAGCGCCACCGCCTGCCCAAAGTTGAGCGCACCCGGCTGCCCCAGAAAGCGGTTGATGGCGATTGGCAGCGTGGTGGTGGCGCCCGGCCGGGCGATAAACGACGTCGCGCCAAATTCGCCCATCGACACGGTAAAGGCAAACACCGCGCCCACCAGCAGCGCCCGGCCGACGATGGGCAGGTCCACCTCCCGCCAGACCCGGCCGGGGGAGGCACCCAGCACCGCGGCCGCTTCGCGCAGGTTGGGCTGGATGCCGCGCAAAACCGGCAGCAACGTGCGCACCACAAACGGGAAAGCGATCAACGTGTGGGCCAGCGGCACCAGCAGAGGCGAGACCCGCAACGGCCCCAGCGCCACGATGTAGCCAAAGCCCAGCGTCACGGCTGAGACCCCCAGCGGCAGCATCATCAGCGCGTCCAGCCACAATCGGCCCCTCGCGTCGCTGGCATGCGTTCGGCCGTGCTTTTTTTTGCCGGCCGCCAGCAGCCAGGCGCTGACCGCCCCCAGCGCCGTGGCCAGCAGCACGGTGATCAGCGCATAGCGCAGTGAATTGACCACCACCTGCAACGGGGGGGCGTGCAGCACCGAGCCGCGCCGATTGAGCGGCAACTCGCGGTAATAGTCCAGCGTAAAATGGCCCTCCCCATCGGTGAACGACCGGCCCACCAGCGCCAGCAGCGGGGAGAGCAGCAGCACCAGCATCAGCGCCACGTTGGCGGCGACGATTAGCCGCTCCCGGCCGGAGCGCGGCCGCCGCAAGGTGTCCCGCTGCGCCTGCAGGCGGAGCGGCCGGGCGATCCGCCCCTGCATCCGCGTGTAGGCCAACATGATGGCATAGGTAAAAATGATCTGGATGATGGAGAGCGCGGCCGCGGTGGGAAACTTGAGAAAGACCACCGCCTGCCGGTAAATCTCGGTTTCCAGCGTGGAAAAACCCGGCCCTCCCAGGATCAGAATCACGCCAAAACTGGTAAAGGTAAACAGAAAGGTGAGCAGCCCGGCCGCGGTGATGGCCGGCATCAGCGCCGGCAGCGTGATGTGCCAAAAGGTCCGCCAGCGGCTGGCACCCAGCACGGCGGCCGCTTCCTCGGTGTGTCGCCCCAGGTTGGCCCAAAAGTTGCCCACAATCCGGATGACCACGGTATAGTTGTAAAAGACGTGCGCCAGCAGGATGAGCCAGAGGGTGCGCTCCAGTTGAATGGGAGGCGTCTCCAGCCCCAGCACCCCCTGCAGCAGCCCGTTGAGCGCGCCGTTGGGCCCCAGCAGGGCGCGAAAGGCGGCCGCCACCACCACTGTGGGCATGACAAAGGGAATGGTGGTGAGCGCTTTGAGCAGCTCCCGGCCGGGGAAGCGAAAGCGGCCAAACACGTACGCGCCCGGCAGGCCAACCAGCAGCGTCAGCCCGGTGGAGAGCGCCGCCTGCCAGGTGGTGAACCAGAACGTCTCCGCATAATACGGCTTGGTCACAAGTTCGCGCAGCGCACCCAGCGCCGGCCGGCCATCTGGCAGCAAGCTGACCCGAAAGATAGCCAGTAGCGGGTAGAAGAAAAAGACTGCCAGAAAAGCAAGCGGGGCGAGTATCAGGAGGCGAGAGGCGAGAGGCGAGAGGCGACGAATCGAGTTTTGCATCAGCTTTTGCGCCATCCGCTCCCTGCACCGTATCCAGCCCGCACCTGCCTTATCACCGCTCTCACCCGCACCAGTTCTACCGCAAGACCGTGTCGGTCCAGGCCTCAATCCACGCCTCGCGGTTGGCCTCGATGGCGGCCGGGTCGACCGCCGCCGGCCGCTGGGGGATTTGCGCGTGCTGAACAAAAACCTGTGGTAATTGCGCGGCCGGGTTGGCCGGGAACATGAACATCTGCAACGGGAGGTCCTCCTGAAACGCCGTGCCGAGCATACAGTCCACCAACTCTTGCGCTGCCTTTCGGTTTTTCGTCCCCGTGAGGATGCCGACGAACTCGATCTGGCGGAAGCAGGTGCCATCCGCAACGATGGCGGCCGTGGGAGCTTCTGCAATCGGCTGCTCGGCAAAAAAGACCTCGGCCGGCGGGCTGCTGGCATAGCTGACCACCAGCGGCCGGTCGCCGTCCGAGGCGGCTGTGAACTGCCCCCAGTAGGCATCTTCCCAGCCATCGGTCACCAGTACATCGTTGGCCCGCAGATCGGCCCAGAAGCTCAGATAGTTCGTCCTCACCAAAGTGGCCGACCGTCGCCAGCAAAAAGGCCAGCCCCGGCGAGGAGGTGGCAGGGTTCTCCACCACCAGCAGGTTGGCATATTCCGGCCGGGTCAACTCCTCCAGGCTGGCGGGCGGGGCCAGCCCGCGCTCCGCAAACCAGGCCCTGTCATAGTTCAGGCAGACGTCGCCATAGTCCACCGGCAGTAGCCGGTTTTCCGGGTCCAGCTTGAGCGCCGCGGGAATCGCCTTGAGCGCCGGCGAGTTGTACGGCTCAAAGATCCCGGCCGTTAGCGCCCGGCTGAGGAACGTATTGTCCACCCCAAAAAACACGTCGGCCAGCGGGTCATCCTGGCTGAGGATGGCCTGGTTGAGCGCCGCGCCCGCGTCGCCCGAGGGGAGCAGCTCCACGGTGATGCCGCTCTCCCCCTCAAAAGCCTCCAGCACCTCTTCGCTGATGCTGAAGCTGTCGTGGGTCATCAGCCGCACCACGGCCGGCTCGCGAGCGCCACAGGCAACCAACAGAGCCAGCAGGGCCAGCAAAGCCAAAGGCCATCTTTTCATTGTTGCACCTCCTCGTATAATATGTTTGTCAGGGCGTGGTATCCCAGGGATAATGACCGGGCACTCAGAGCCGGTCAGGTGGGCTGTTCTGCTTCTCCGTGTTGCACCGCAAGGTGACTTCAAAAGCAAGACTGTTGCCCACGCCGAGTGGCACTTCAAACTCGCATGCTGTTCCCGTGCGGCTCAGGGCAGCCGCCAGAGTTCTGATAGCACGAGGTTGTTGCTCTGCTCGGTTCCCTGGGATACCCACCTGCTCCTCTCTGGGTGACATCACCCAAAGGAGGTTGTTTGATGAATGATTCAACGTTATGTATCTGTGTTGGGGCCGATGTCCACCTGGACGAGATCGTCCTCTGCGTGGTGGACAAGGCCGACGGTCACGAGGTCATCGAACGTTTCCGCGTGACCAACAACCTGCCGGGCGCACAAGCGGCGGCGACGGCCATCGCTGAGACGCGCCACACGTTTGGGCTACACCCGCATCGAGATCGGCTGGGAAGCGACCGGGATGCTGTGGATCCCCTTCCACCGCTACCTGAGCACCTGCCCCCAGCTTGCAGCCCTTTGAGCTGGAGTTGGTCTGCTTCAATCCCCAAGCTCGTCACCAAGTTCAAGGATGGTCTGGTGCTGCGCAGCCCCAAGAATGACGAGCGCGATGCCTTCGACGTCGCCGCCCGCCTGCGCTTCGGAGAGTTGCCGCTCTCCTATGTGCCCGGTGACTTCTGGCAAGGGCTTGCGCCGGCTGACCCGCTATCGCTATCGCTCTCTCGCAAGCCTTGTCTCGCGAGAAGATGCGCTTCCAGTCCTATGCCTTTCTCAAGTGCAGTGATTGGAAGCGGGTCAAGCCCTTCTCCGACGTCTTTGGCGCCACCAGCGCTGCCTTGCTCACCGAGTTCACCGTCGCCGAGCTCCAGGAGATGACCCACGACCAGTTGGTCGACCTGATCACCCGTCGCGGTCGCGGCCGCTTCGCACGATCCCTACCGCCACCGCTCGCGCCGTCCGCCAAGCCTTGCGCACTTCCTACCCCATCGACCCACAGATGGACGAGATGGTCACCGCCACCTTGGCCACCGGTTGGGAGCACATCCGCTTCATCAAGCGCCTGATGAAGCGTCTCGACCAGCACATCGCCCGCTACATTGACCCGATCCCCAACCCCATCATCACCGTCAAGGGCTTGGGCGCGGTCATCACCGCCGGCATCCTGGCCGAGATCGTCGACGTCCTCCGTTTCCCGGAACACAAGCACCTGGCCCAATACATGGGCTTGACCTGGGAGAAGCGTTCCTCCGGCGGCTTTGTCTCTCAGAACACCCGCTTGACCAAGGTCGGCAACGTCTACTTGCGCTACTACTTCATCCTGGGTGCCAACACTGCTCCGCCAGTTCAACCTGGAGTACAAGGCCTTCTACTGGCGCAAGTACCACGAAGTCTCCAAGTATCAACATAAACGTGCCCTCGTCCTCACCGCTCGCAAGCTCGTGCGTCTGGTGCATGCCCTGCTCACGAAGAATGTCCCTACGTGAGGCCCCGGATGCTGACTACGCCCGAGGAGGATGAGGTGCTTCAGTAGATGACGCCCAGCGTCATCTGCAACAACTGCATAGACCGCTGGAAACCGCAGGAAAAACAGCGCCTGTTGGGATCTGCAACCGCGCCTCGCGTCCGGTTTGATGGCTGTATCACGCCTATTCCGATGTCAAAGTGCTACTTGACTTTCTACCGCATGTCTTGCATTCGGCGACGAATGATGGTTAGCTATCCGTCCGCCGTCGTCGGTCCTTCGTCAGACCTTGCATGAACACACAGCAGCAGGCCCTCACCAATCTGAACGCGAGCCAGCGAACCGGTCATCTCGTTGCTCACGCCGCGCGCCTCGCCCAGGCGCAGCGTCTCGCCGCGCAGGGGCCAGGCCAGCCCGGCCGTGTGCACATCCACAGCGTCGCCGCCCAGCGGGATGAGCGAAACGCGCTCCCCGGCCGTGCCGTGAACGGTCGTCTCGTCGCGGACCAGCCAGGCAGTCTCCCGACCGTCCGTGATGCGCACCTGCAACCGCGCCAGCTCCGGCCGGGCCAACAGCAGCACGTTGGCCAGCGTCTGATCCAGCCGGCCGCCCAGCGCGGCCACCACCAGCACCTCGACCGCGCCGTTGGCCGCCACATACAGCAAGGCCAGCTCCAGGTCGGTCCAATCCTTGTCGGCCGGGTGGGTGATAAACGCGGCACCCTCCGCCGCCAGTTCCGTTTTCAGCCCGGCCGGCAACGAATCCAGGTCGCCGATGACCAGTTGCGGCCTGACGCCACAGGCCAGCGCGTGGGTCGTGCCGCCATCGGCCGCCACGATCCAATCGTCCGGCCGGAGCAACGCCCGCACAGCGGCCGGGTCCGGCAAATCTCCATTCGCAAAAACCACTGCACGTTTCATGCTATCCACAAACTGCTCACCTTGGCGATAAACCAAAAGAGCCTCTGGCGGAGGCTCCCATTTCTGTCTCCCTCCGCTGGCATTACCCAGATCAGGTTCGCGGGTCGAGAGCTGGATAGCTCTCCTCTCAGCCTTCACACAGGCTCCCCGGACGGATTATTCAATTCTGCTGGCAACTGCTCAGGCCTGGGCCCGGCAGCTACTTCCACTCAAGATTATAGTGGCTAAACTCGCGCTGTCAAACGTAGTTGGGCAGGCTTTCCAGCAGCTCCTGGTTGGTGGGGTGACGGCGCAACAGTTCGAGTAGCTTTTGCATGGCGTCCACCGTGCTCCGGCCGGCCAGCGCGCGGCGCAGCAAGGTCAGCCGCTGCAACTCATCCCGACTGTACAGCAAATGTTCCTTGCGCGTGCCGCTGGCAGAGATGCTGATGGCCGGGTAGATGTACGCCTGGGACAGGTCGCGGTCCAGCACAATCTCGACGTTGCCGGTCGCTTTAAACTCCTCATAGATCACCTGGTCCATCCGCGAGCCGGTGTCAATCAGCGCGGTGGCGACGATGGTAACCGAGCCGCCATGCTCGATGTTGCGGGCCAGCCCGAAAAAGCGGCGCGGGACTTCCAGCGCGCCGGCATCCAGCCCGCCGGACAGCGTCCGGCCGCCGCGGTCCGACTGGCGCAGGTTAAAGGTGCGCCCCATCCGCGTCAGGCTGTCCACCAGCACCACCACGTCCCGGCCGCACTCCAATTCTATCTGGATGTGAGCCAGCATCAGTTCCGCCAGCTCCACGTGCTGCCGTGGGCTCTGGTCGCTGGAGCTGGCAAAGATCTCGGCCGGGACGGTGCGGCGGAAATGGGTCACCTCTTCCGGCCGCTCGTCCACCAGCAGCGCAATGATGCGCGTCTCCGGCTCGGCCGCGTGGATGGCGCTGCCGATCTGTTCCAGCAGCATCGTTTTGCCCGCCTTGGGCGGGGAGGCGATCAGGCAGCGCGCCCCCTTGCCAATGGGGGCCACCAGGTCGACCACCCGCATGCTCGCCTCGCCCCCGGCCGAGAGGTTAAAGCGTCGGTTCGGGTCGATGGGGACCAGCCGGCGGTAAGGGGTGCGGGCGGCAAACTGGTCCGGGGTCAGGCCGCAAACGGTCTCGACCGCCGCCAGCGCCGGCCCCTTTTTGCCCTCTTCCACCGGCCCGCTGACGGTGGAGCCGGCCGGGAGCTGGTGTTCCTTGATCAACCCGGCCGGGACGTACACTTCGTGCTCAGGCCATTCAGGGTCAGACAGAAAGCCAAACCCTTTACGATGGAGCCGCAGAATGCCAGATGTCGTTTTGCTCATAGTTGTACCTTGCTAGTCTGGGACCCCTTCCGAGGCCCAGCCATCGTGTTCCAGCACCGCCCGGCCGATCTCTCCGGCCCGGCCGATTGCCAGCTTGACCCCAATCGGGCCGATGATCTGCACCACAAAGGTGGTCGCCGTGATCACGTTGATGATGGTATAGGCCAGTTGCTGCCCCTCTGCGCCCAATTTGGAAAACCGCGCGGCCGAGGCCAGCGCCAGCCCAATCGCCACGCCGGCTTGCGAGAGCAGACCGAGGCCGAGGTTGTCCCGCACGGCCGGCTCCGCCCCGCCCAACCGGCCGCCCAGCCAGGCGCCGGCAAACTTGCCCGTGCTGCGCAGCACCACGTAGGCAACTCCCAGCAGCCCCATCGCCGGCAGTAGCTTGATCTGAAAGCGAGCCCCCACCAGCGCAAAAAAGAGCACATAGATCACCGGTCCCGCCTGCTCAATGGTATGGCGGATGTGCAAACTGTGGTCCGTGCAACGGTTGACCACCACCACGCCCATAATCATCGTCGTCAGGATGAGCGAAAAGCCCAGCGCCTGCGACAGCCCCACGCAGAGAAAGACAAAGCCAATCGAGACCGCCATCGCGTCGTGGCGCTCCTCCATCCGGCACATGATCTGGTCCAGCAGCCACCCGGCCGCCAGGCCCAGCACCAGCGAGCCGCCGATCTCCACCAGCGGCAGTTGGATCATCGTCAGCAGGGTGGGCGCGCCGCTGCCGGTGAGCAGGGTCTCGGCAAAGGTGGCGACCACGCTAAAGAGCAGCAATGCCAGCGCATCGTCCATGCCGACCACGGCCAGCAGGCTGGTGGTCAGTGGCCCCTTGGCGTCGTACTCGGCCAGCACGTCCACCGTGGCGGCCGGGGCAGTGGCGGCCGAGAGCGCACCAAAGATGAGCGCCGTGTGCCAGGTGTGGGTGATGAGGTAGACGCCGCCGGTCACCAGGACCAGCGTGCCCACCGTCTCAAAAATCAAGATAAACAGGATAGACCGGCCGAGTTTGCGCAGCTCGTCAAAGAGCAGGTGGCTGCCCATGTCAAAGCCGATCAGCCCCAACGCAATTTCGCTAATAAACGTCAACTCCTCTACCAACTCCAGCGGGACGATATTGAGGAAGGAGGTGCCAAGCAGGACGCCGACCACGATATAGCCCACCACCTGCGGGATGCCAAAGCGCTGAAAGAGCTTGCTGCCCAAAAAGACGACGGCGATGAGCAGCCCGATGATGGTGATGATGTTGGGTTGGTAGTGAATACCTAATGCGTCAAACATGAACGAACGCGCCCTGACCGGCCGCCAGGGCAGCAGCGCAGAACAGTGTCAACCGCCCGGTACGGCCTGAGGATTGTAAAGCAGGGCGGCGGGAAAGTCAAACGCACCACGTCAGAATAGGACTTTTGCTGCAGCGAGCGCGTCCACGCGGGTGAAATACCGCTTGCGCACCCGGCCGTACAGGTCCCAACTCCTTACCTGACCACAACGCTTTGCAACCAGACCAGCCCATCCTGCGCCCAGGGCCGATCGCTGACCACAACCTGGCGGGCCAGGTCGGGGAAGGTGTACACGCCTGAAACCAACTCGTACTCGCCTGGCTGCGCATCGGCCGGGATTGCCAGGCTGGCCCGGTGGAGGAAAACGTCCCCCGGCACCCACTTATCAGCGGGGTACAAGCCCTGTAATGGACTGGCGTCGCTTTGGGCCAGTAGTTGATTATTTGCCCCCAACAGGTGAATAAAGATCACCAGCTCCTGCCGGCTGGGGGAGAGAACCTGCCAGTAAAGTGTGACCATCAGGGGATGACCGGCCGCAGGCGAGCCATCCAGATCGTACCCCAAGAAATGCAGATGCTCCCCTACATCTAGCTCCAGCGGATATGCGGCCGGGCCGGCCGGGGTACCTACGAACTGAATGTCCTGGAAAAGGGCGCTCAAGCATCGGTCCCAATGCAGATAAGGATCGCAGGCAGCACCGGCCGCGCGAGCGACCCCCATGCACCGTGGATCGACAGTAGTATTGGCGCAACCATCTACCGAATGAAAGGAAACAACGTTTAGGCCGGGGCGAAGCGTGAAAACAGGCGTTGAATAGGTTATCCAATCGCTGATCAGCACAGGCGGCAATTCCACGTCGTTGACCGTGGTCTGAATGCGTACCAGGTTGGAAAAGGGCAGCGCCTTGAAACGCAGCACACCGGCCTGTTCGCCGGGAGAATACAGGTACAGCTCGGCCGCCTGGGATAGCCAGCGCGCTGGTTGACCATCCCAGGTCTCAACTGTCATCCAGCCCTTTCCATCCGTAGATTCGGGCAATCCATAGATGATCTCCTGGGTGGGCGTTTCGCCTGGAGGAACGAGAAAGATTGCCAACTCGTCATTCCCAAAACTGGGGGCACCCAAGGCGGCCGACAGCAGGGGTTCGCGCGCAGCCGCATCCTCAGTTGCGTGTTTGAACAGCAGCACGTGCCCCACGCCCATCTCGCGCGCGGCCAAGGCGCGGCTCTGGGCAGAAGGTGCAGGGATAATGTCCTGCCCACGCGGAGGGGCAAACAGAGCGTCGAGAAATTCGGCCGCGCCGGTTTCCGCGGGCAAAGAGCGTTGAACCCAGCCGGCAAGAATCGGCCGTTCGTGGGAGATCTGGTAGAATAACCCTTGCTCGTTTGCGGGCCACGATAGCGGCAGGTTGAGAACGGCCCCGAAGGTATCATTCCGCTCAATTTCGGCAAATGCGGCCGCCGGCTGCAGGGGAGTTGTAGGACAAGGCCAGGTGACCAGAAACTCAACCACCGCCAACCCGTACACGGCCAATGCAATCGTCTGTCTCCATCTTCCGCTGACGTGCGCCAAAAGCCAAGTCAAGCCATGGGCAGACAGAATCGCCACCATCAACATCAAGGTAATATTGAGCCGCGCCGGCGCGCGGCTGTATGAAATCAGCGGCAGGTTCATCAGCAGGGCATATGGCAGCGGCACGTGACCCTTGTACTCGTCTACGGTTATCGTAACCAATTCGTCGCCCAGCCACAGCAGCGGCCCCAAGGAAAGCACGGCCGCCAGCAACGCAAGCGTCAGCCACACCCCCATCTTTTTCTTCGCGCTCAGAAAGCCCAACGCCGCCAAACCCAACGGCACCAGCCCCACGTAAACAAGCAGCTCGGCCATGCGCACGTCTACGGGCACCACCTGGCGGGCAAATGCCGGCACCAGCCCCAAGCGGGCAAGAGCCGGATTCAGGGGGGAAGGTGACACCATCCCCAGCACACTCGCCGAGAAGGTGATAGTGCCAGATTCTTCTAAATAGCCACCCAGCCCCAATACCTGTTCGCGCAGCGCCGGCCAGAAAAACGGCAGGGCTAACAGCGTTGCGATCACGAACGTCCCTATCAGGGCGGCCGCAATTCGCCGGTCAAGTCGTTTTCGTGAGATGCACATCTCGTTTAGCAGACATCCCATGGTAACAGGGACAAGGAGGAAAGGAATAAACATCGGCTGGACCAGCAACGATGCGCCCAGCGACAGCCCGCACAGGAGCACAGTGACCGGGCGCGGCCGGTCGATGGTTTTGATAAGCAGAAGCAGGTACAAAGGGAACAGATAGGTCGAGATCAACTCCAGGTGACCGGCAAAGGCGTGCGCCACACGGCCGGGGAAGAAAGCGTACACGATCCCGCCCATGAAACCACCCCAACGGCTGCCGGTCAGGTAGGCGCACAACGCATACCCCGTCAACGCGCTGAATAAGAAGGTTAGCATGAACAGTACATTGTAGGCTGCGGCCGGGGGCAGGATAATGGAGAGAGGAAGGCCCGCCAGGTAGACCGTCGAATAGGTGAGCAGCAAGGGATAATGCCCGCCGGCAGGGTAGTTGATCAGGAATAGGTCGGCCGGGTTGGTGCGGAATTCTAGCAGCGCCTTTTTGAACCACCACATCACATAGGCGTGATGAAACGCGTCGTGCCCCCATTCCGAGTTCTGCGCCAGGCTCGAATCGAGTTGGAGGATGATGGGAAAAGTCACCAGGATCGTCAGGGCAGCAAACGCCAACACGATGAGTGCCAGCGCTCCGATTCTTCCGTCAATGTTCTTCATCACTCGCATGGCTGCACGCTCCAATGGCGGATGACGTTGCTCAAACGCGGCCGGCTACGGCCGCCGCGCCAGCCAGATCATCTGCGGACTGTCGTCCTGCAACTCTTGCTGGTCAAAATCGCCATACACCGCTTCCAGCTCCAGCCCCACCCGCCCAAGCAGGTGCTCCATCTCGAAGCGAAAGACACAGTGGATCCGGTACGGACCGGTATCCCACCGGCCGGTGACCTCCCCATCCGGCCCCAGCTCTTCCCACACCGTCTGGGCAATCGCCGTCTGGGTGGCGGGCTCGTAGGACCAGGCGTGCAGGGTGCGGACCGGCCGGCCGGTCTGTGGATGGGTCAACTGCCCCACGTTCTCAAAGACGCCTCCCTTGTCCCGCGTCAAATCCCCAAGCCACCCCACGCTCTGGTGGTCGAGGTGCACTACCAGCAGGCCACCCGGCGCAAGGTGGCGCTTGACCGACTCCAGGCAGGCGACCTGATCGGCCGCCGTGACAATGTTCTGAAACGAGTGGCCGGGTATCAGGATCAGGCCAAAGGTTTCGCCCAGGTCGAATGAGCGCATATCGCCTTGCACCCAGCGCAGGTTGTCCATGCCGGCGCTCTTTTCCCGCGCCGCCGCCACCATGGCGGCCGAGAGATCGAGGCCGACCACCCGTGCGCCCGCTTGCGCCAGGCGAATCGCAACCCGGCCGGTGCCGCAGGCCAGCTCCAACACCGCCTGCCCGGCCGGCTGCACTTGGGCGACCAGCGCCCGGTAAAAGTCCATCTCCCCCGGCCAATCGCCGACCGTCACGTCGTACGTCTGGGCGTAGAACTCCCAGGCTGAACTGCTGGCATCTTCACGCATGGGAACAACTCCTTGTGTAGTGTCTCAATCAACAGGCGGCCGGAGAATACAGGATGATCCGCTGAAAACGAGTTTCGTGGTATCGAGCATATTACTCTCGGTTCGCTCATTTTTTGACCGGTTTGGGGAAATGCAGTAGGCTATGGACATGACCGAACAACCTGCTGTAACGATAGAACGCGTAGATGACATTCCGGTTTTGATCGCTTCGATGGTGCGCTTGGGTCTGGCCGAACTGGCAGACGCGCATTTTGTGCCGCATGGCAACTGGCGTGGCATCAGCCCGGGCAAGATGCTGACAGGGTGGCTGGCACACATTCTGTCGGAGGCCGACCACCGGCTGAATCGGGTGCAAGACTGGGCAGCGAAGCGGATCGAGACGCTACGCGGCTGCCTGGACGCAGATCTGCGGGATTTGGACTTTACCAATGACCGGCTGGCGATTGGCTTGGTTATGCTGAGCAATGATCAGGATTGGTACCAGTTCGAAACGGCCTTGAACCAGCGCACGCTCCGGGTCTATGACCTGAAGGCCAAGCGGGTACGGATCGATAGCACAACGGCGAGCGGGTACTGGGAAGTCACCGAAGAGGGCCTGTTTCAGTTCGGGCACAGCAAAGACCATCGGCCAGACCTGCCACAGGTGAAGGTGGTTTTGTCTACGTTGGACCCGTTGGGGATGCCGGTGGCGACGCAAGTGGTATCCGGGGAGAAGGCCGATGACCCGTTGTACATCCCGGCGATTGACCAGGTGCGGGAAGGTGTGGGGCGGCGCGGATTGCTGTACCTGGGCGACTGCAAACTGATGTCGCTGGGGACGAGAGCGCACCTTCAGGTGGGGGGCGATTGGTATCTGGGGCCGTTTTCGTTGGTTCAGGTACCCCAGGAAACGTTGGATGATCACCTGGAACCGGTCTGGACCCAAGAACAGCCCCTGACTGGCGTGTATCGCAGCCTGGCAGATGGCACCCGGGAGCATATCGCCGACGGGTTCAAGTACAGTGAGACAGTGACCGCGGTCATCGGAGGGCAAACCACCGGCTGGGTTGAGCGCCGCCTGGTGGTCTGCTCGCTGGCCGGGGCCCAAGCGGCCGAAGGAGCCCTGCGCAGGCGGTTGGAAAAAGCCCAGCGCAGCATAGAAGCACTGAACGAACGTAAACGCGGCAAAGAACGCTTCACCGAAGCTGAACCGCTCCGTCAGGCAGCTGAAGCCATAGTCAAACGACAGGCCGTTGAGGGCTTGTTGGTGTTGCAGGTGACCGAGCAGCTGCAAGAGCGGCACGTGCGCCATGCTGCGCATCGTGACCGGCCAGCGGAGAGCCGGGTCGAGCGCCAGGTAGCCGTCTGCGTGCAACCCGATGAAGCCGCTATTCAAAAAGCCATCGGCCGCCTGGGGTGGCGCGTGTATGGTACCAATGCCCCCCAAAGCGAACTTGCCCTGGAACAAGCTGTCTTGGCCTACCGGAAAGAATACCTGGTCGAACGCAATTTCGGGCGATTGAAAGGCAGGCCTCTGACCTTGACCCCGATGTACCTGGAAGACGATCAACGCGCTACCGGCTTGATCCGCTTGTTGTCCATCGGTTTGCGGGTCTTGACCCTGTTCGAACACGTTACCCGTTCCCGCTTGGCAGAGACCGGCGAAAAGCTGCGTGGGCTGTACGCCGGTAACCCAATGCGAGCCACCGAGCGGCCTACCACCGAAGCGATGTTGCAGAGCTTCAAGGACATTTTCCTGAGCAAGGTCACACTTGGCGAGCAAAGCTACCGCCATCTGACACCGCTTTCCGAGCTGCAGCTAAAGATCCTCAACCTGCTGGACTTCCCGACAGACATCTATACCGCACTTGCAGCACATTCCGCTAATTCGCCCTGAAAATGAGCGAACCGGGAGTAAATCCGCAGAGGTTGGATCAACCTCTGCGGTGCGCCGTCGAGTGGTGCTTGTGCAGCACCGGTATCCCTCGAAACTACCTACTATCAGTGCACTTGACTACTACCTCACCTCCTCCGGTTGGCGTGTAAAACACACAAGCCTGGGTGTGTAAGCGCCCCACCCCAACACCACCTCTTGACTGCCTGGGAGCCAGGCAAGCTGCGTTGGCGCAGGGTGGATGAGCAAGTGTGCGCGGTCCCCGGTTCCCCGTGCGCCAGGTTCAGTATAGTCTAGATTGCGCCGGCCGTCAATCAACAACCGGCGCGTTACAACAGTACCCGGATTCCGTTGTTGCGGCCGGCGGGACTGCGAAGCGTCCCGCTGCTAGAATAGCACCCGCACGCCATTGTTCCGGCACGCGGGGCTGCAAAGCGTCCCGCCGTTATAACAGCACCCGCACGCCGTTATTCCGGCCGACGGGGCTGCAAAGCGTCCCGCCCCTACAACAGTATCCGGATTCCGTTATTCCGGCAGGCGGGACAGATCCGCTCCTCGTCCCGCGCCAGGTCAAAGGTCGCCCCCCACTCCCGGCCGCAGCGCATGCAGCGCAACGTGGCCGGCGTCGGCTCCTTCAGCCGCCAGACCTTGCTACTCACCGGCACCTTGGCCCCGGCCAGCGCCTCCCTGGTTTGCTCCGCCTCCTCCGGCGTCACGGCCGCCCGCAGCTCTTCCAGCTCGCGCATGATCTTGGCCCACTTTTGTCCTTCGGCCGCGCTGCACCAGTCCAGTTGCAGCCGCTCCGGCCGGACGCCCGCCTTTTCCAACCCTTCCCACAGCGCATCCACCCGCCGCACCGTCTGCCGGTTGGCGTTGATATAGTGGCAGTCCGCATAGTGGCAGCCGGAGACCAGCACCAGCGGCGCGCCCTTTTGAAAGGCGTACCAGACAAAGTCGGGCTTGACCCGGCCGGAGCACATGGTGCGGATCAGCCGGGCGTTGGGCGGGTACTGCAACCGCGAGGTGCCGGCCGTGTCCGCCCCGGCGTAGGAACACCAGTTGCAGGCAAAGGAGAGGATCTTGGTCAGCGGCTCGTCGGCCAGCACAGCGTCAATCTGGGCGTAGATCTGCTGGTCGGTAAAGTGGCGCATGGTGATGGCCTCAAAGCGGCACTCGGCCGCGCAGGTGCCACAGCCGGCGCAGGCCGCGCTGATCACCCGCGCCACCTCCCCCTTTTGCCAGACCACGGCCGCAAACGGGCAAACGTCGACGCACTGGCCGCACTTTTTGCACAGATCGGGGTCCACCACGGCTGTGATCGCCTCCACCTTGATCGTGGGCGCGTTGAGCAAAATCTCCGCCCGCGCGGCGGCCGCGCTGGCCTGCGTCACCGAATCCTTGACGTCCTTGGGGGACTCGGCGCAGCCGGCGATATAGACCCCTTTGGTGGGCGCGTCCACCGGCTTGAGCTTTGGGTGGGCCTCCATCAAAAAGCCATCGCCGGTGCGGGAAAGGGTAAAGAGCTGGCGCACCAGATCGGTCTCCTGGCGCGGCACCGTCCCAATGGAGAGGACCAGCATGTCAAACTCGTGCTGCTCCAGCCGGCCGGTGGTGGTGTTCTCCACGTAGGCGGTCAGATTGCCGGTCGCCGGGTCGCCCAGCACTTCGCCGGGCAGGCCGCGGATGTACTGGACCCCTTCGGCCTTGGAGCGCATAAAGAGGTCTTCGAACCCTTTGCCAAAGGCGCGGATGTCCATGTAAAAGACCGAGATATCGGTGTCCGGGTAGTGGTCCTTGAGCAGCAAACTGTCCTTGACGGTGTTCATGCAGCAGATGTTGGAGCAGTACGGGTTGCCCCGGCTGCCATTGGGGTTGGCGCCGGAATAGGCCGTGCGCGAGCCGACGCACTGCACAAAGCCAATCCGCTTCGGCCGGGTCATGTCGGACGGCCGCACAAAATGGCCCTCCGTCGGCCCGCCGGCCGAGATCAAACGCTCAAACTCCATGCTGGTGATGACGTTCTCGTAGCTGGTATAGCCGTACTCGTCCAGCGGCGTCGGGTCGTACACGTCCATGCCGGTGGCCACAATCACCGCCCCCACCTTGAACTCGACGATCTGGTCCCGCATGTCAAAGTCAATGCATTTTTTATCGCAGGCATCCAGGCATTTGCCGCAGGCGATCGGGTTATCGCCCAGGCACTCCCGCATGTTGATCAGGTACGCTGAGGGGACGGCTTGCGGGAACGGGATATAGATCGCGCGGCGGGTGGAGAGGCCCATCTGGAACTCGTCCGGGCGGACGATGGGGCAGACCGCCACGCAATCGCCACAGGCGGTGCACTCGGACGCGATCACATAGCGCGTCTTTTTGCGCACCCGCACGCTAAAGTTGCCCACGTAGCCGGTGACGTCCTCGATTTCGCTGTAGGCCAGCAGTTGGATGTTGGGATGCCGACCGGCATCCATCATTTTAGGCCCCAGAATTCATATACTACAGTCCATGGTGGGATAGGTCTTGTCCAGTTGCGCCATAATCCCGCCGATGGACGGCTCCTTCTCCACCAGATAGACCTTGTGCCCGGCGTCGGCCAGGTCCAACGCAGCCTGGATGCCGGCCACGCCGCCGCCCACCACCAGCGCCGCGGCCGTGACCGGGAGTTGCTCCTCGTCCTGCGGGTAAAGCCAGCCGGCGCGGGCCACGGCCGCCCGGACAATGTCCTTGGCTTTGTGGGTAGCGGCCGGTTTATCCTGGCTATGCACCCAGGAACAATGCTCGCGGATGTTGGCCATCTCGAACAGGTACTTGTTCAGCCCCGCCTCTGCCACACAGTTGCGGAAGGTCGGCTCGTGCAGGCGCGGCGAGCAGGAAGCCACCACCACCCGATTGAGCTTGTGCTCCTGTATCACCCGCCTGATCTCCTGCTGGCCGGGGTCCGCGCAACTGTAGCGGTTGCGCACCGAGACGACCACATCCGGCAAGGTCTCGGCGTACTCGCGGACCGCTTCTGTGTCCACGCTGCCGGCTATATTGGTGCCGCAGTCGCAGACAAAGACGCCTATTCGGGGTTTATCCATAGATGTCTCCTCCATCAGAGTGAGCAGACGAACGACGAAAGACGAAAGACAGCGGCTGGTTCGTCATCCGTCATTCGTCATCCATCATTCGTCTTTCACCCAATTCCCAGCTTTCCGCTACTAGCGTCGTCAAATCTCTAATCTCCAGTCTCAATTCCTCGCCCAACCGATCGTCGTCCTGTGCACATTTAAAGTGGATCTGGCACTTGACGCAGGCGGTGACCAGCATATCCGCACCGGTAGCGGCCGCCTCGCGCAGCCGGTCCACCTGGATGGCCTTGGCGGTGGCCCCGCACTGGGTCCAGGCGCTGGTGCCACAACAGACCGCCCGGCCGCGATTGCGCTCCATCTCGACCAGCTCCAACCCCAGCGCCTCCATCACCTGGCGGGGCGCATCGTACACCTCCAGATGCCGCCCCAAACGGCAGGGATCGTGGTAGGTCAATTGGATATTGGAGGTTGGAGATTGGAGATTGGGAATTCGTGATGCGTTCTCGACGAGAAGCTCGCTGATGTGCAAGATTTCCATGCCCAGGCTATGGTCCAACTTGAGGGTCCGGGCGCACTCGGGGCAGGTGGTGACAATCCGTTTTGCGCCCGTCTCCCGCAGCAATTCTGTATTCAGCGCCCGCAATCTCTGGAAGGTATCCATCTCCCCTTCCCAGAGAAGATCGTGACCGCAACAACGCTCGTCGGCCAGCACCGTCGGTTCAATCCCCAGGAAATTGAGAACGCGCACCGCGCTGCGGGCAATCTCGGCCGCCGCCACCCCCAGCCGGCCGAACAGTGCGTCGTAATACGGCAGGCAACCGACAAAGTAGACCGTGTCCGACCGGCCGGGGTCCGCCACGCGCAGATCGTCCGTCAGCCAGCCCAGCCGGTTTTGCTGCAGCGCCGGTTTGGCCATTATCCGCATCCAGGTCTGGATAGTTGCCCCGTGGGAGCAGTGACCGCTCTGGCTGGCGCAGCGGGCGGCCGCCCGCACGTCCCGCACAAAATCCAGAAAACGAACGTCGGAGGGGCAAATCTGGGTGCACCGGCCGCAGGTCAAACACTCCCAGATGCGATTGTCGCGCAGCACCCGGCCGCTGCCATCCAGCCGGATGGATTCCACCAGCCCGCGCGGCGAGAATTCAGCATCGCGCCACGAGATCGGGCAGACCGAGGTGCACTTGCCGCAATCCAGGCAAAAGTACGCCCGGTTGGTTTTGATCGCCTGTCTGATTGCCTCCATGGGCACTCCTCTACTCGCTGTGCTGCTCCAGCCACCGCGCCAGGTCGGCCGTCAGTTGCGGATGAAGCGTGTCGTTGTGTGGCTCGTGGAAACCGCCTTCGTACTCTATGCGCTGCTTGTCCGAGATGGTCACCTGGTCAAAAAAGAGGCAACTGGCCTCCGGTGGAACCAACAAATCAGCCCCGCCGTGCACCATCAACAGAGGCAGTGTCCACCCGGCCGCCCCGGCCAGGGTCCGCTCCTGGGCGGCCGTCATCTCGGTGCCAAAGCGGGGTGTGGCCATGCTGTGCACCAGCGGGTCGTCCCGGTAGGCCTGCACCACGGCCGGGTCGCGCGAGACGCCGGCCGGGTCCAGCCCGGTGTTGATCCCCAGCCGCGGCATGATGCGAGAGAGAATCCGGCTGAGGAAAACCAACGCCGGCGAGACGCCGGTCTGAAGCAGCGCTGGACCGGAGGCGATCACCCCGCGCAACCCGGCTGGGTAGTTCAACCCATATTCCAGCGCGATCAGCCCGCCCATGCTGTGCCCGTACAGAAACAGCGGTCGGCCGGGCTCCCGATCCTCCACCAGCGCGATAAAGGCCTTCACGTCCTGCAAAAACTCGTCCCAGGAATCCACATGGCCGCGCCTGCCGGGTGAGCGGCCGTGGCCACGCAGGTCAAAACTATAGACGGCGTAACCCAGCGGAACCAGGTGCGCGACCACGTTGCGGTATCGGCCGCTGTGCTCGCCGTAGCCGTGAACGATGACCAGCGCCGCCCTTGGCTCGCCATCCGGCCGCCAGCACTGGTAATAAAGCGTCACCCCCTGTTCGCCAGCAAATTGCCCTTCCTGATGTTCCATCGCGTGCTCCTCCTCGTCAAACCTGTTCGGCCGCCGGCTGCCCGTTGGCCCTGACCCGCTCCACAAAGCGAGAAACCTTGTGCACAAAATCCTGACCCTGCCCGGCCGCCACCCAATCCAGCGCAATCCGCTCCCGGCCAATACCCAGCAAGTGAGCCAACTCGACCGTCTCCTGAAACAGCTCTTCCGCGCGCTTGTTGCCAAAGCCATAGTGGCACTCGTCGGGCGGGCAGCCCAACATCAGCACACCGGCCGCGCCCAGCTCAAACGCCTTTAGCACCAGGCCGGGATGCAGCCGCCCCAGGCACATCACCTTGATCGGATGGACGCTGGCCGGATAGGTCAACCCTTGCGCCCCGGCCGTCTCCAGCCCGCTATAGGCGTTCCAGTTGCAGGTGTACACAATGATCTTGGGCTCCATCTCGCTCATTCCTACTCTTCCTATCTTCACCACAACTCGAATCTCCGCGGCTTCTCAAGCCAGCAATGCTGCCAGCATAACTTCAATCTGTTGATCCGTCGCGTAGCCGGCCGCGATGGCACTGGATGGGCAATGGGCCGCACAGGTGCCGCATCCCTGGCAGAGCGCCGGGTTGACCTGGGCTACCCACTGCACCTCTTCATCCTGTGCTGCCGGGTCGGCAAGTTGCAGCAATTCCCACCCCGGGTCCCGCACGACCGGCCGCTCCACCTCTACCAACCGGACCGCCAGGTATTGGCAAACACTCTGGCAGGTGCCGCAACCCAGACAGCGCAACGGGTCCACCTGGGCAACGTTGCAGTCGGCCAACGCCCGGCCGCCGCTCAACATCACTGCCACTTCGGCCGCCAGCGCCGCCCCCGCCATCTGCGGGTCGCCGCCCGGTCGGCCGATCAGCACCCCCGGCCGGGCCACCATGCCAGCAGCCTCGCCCTCATCGGCCGGGAACAGGACGGCCGCGCTGGCCTCCACCTGCCACTGCCAGGTGCCGCTGCGCAGCGTGGCGGTCAGTTGGCCCAGCGTGCCGCCGATCTCCGGCGGCAATTCATCGCTGTGTGCCACCGCCAGGCTCTGGCGGCGCAGCACGTCTGCACAAGCGACGGCCGCCTCGGTCACCCCTGCCACCAGCACCCGGCCGTCCAGGTCAATGGCTGGCCGGGAACTGTCTGGAATCAAACCCACTTTGGCGACAGCGGCTGCAATCAGCCGCGCCGCTTTCGCAGTCGCCAGGCCGGGCGCGTCCCGATGGGCCCAGGCACACTGCTCGCGGATGTTCACGAACTCGACTGCCGGCACCGCCCCCTCCCGGCCGACTGCGCGGGCCAACAGGTTAAGCGGGTCAAACGGTTTGCCCAGTAGGTTGCGTTTGCAGCGGACCCGCTGGTAGGTGCAACTATCGCAAACCTGATCCAGCGAGCAACAGGAACAGGCCGCCAGCACCAGCCGGTTCAGTTGCTGGCCGGCCACCGCATCCTTGATGGTGGAGGCCGCCCCCGGCCGGCAGGCAAAGGGCAACTCATCGGCCAACACGACGTGCGGCAGTGCGCCGGCCGCAGCCACCAGCCGCTCCACATCCAGCACGCCCCCAATCTTGTCGCCGCAGCGGCAGATAAACACCCCAGTGCGCGGGGCTATTGCACGGGCCGCAGGTCGGCGCTCGGCCGGAAACGGCCGGCGCTGCCAGACCAGATCGGCCATTGCCTGTGCCGCCACAGCCGCGGCCGGCAGCCCCCCCTCCGCCAACGGGTAAACGCCAGCGCCCCCCAGTCCGGCCGGCGGCGCGCCATCCGCCCAGATGACAACGCCAGCCTCCAGTTCAATCCGCTGGGGTGATTGGTAGTGATCGATCGCCTCTGCCTGGCAAACCCGCACGCAGGCCAGGCATTCGGAGCAAGCGCCGCAGACCAGGCAACGCCGCGCCTCGACGATCGCTTCTTCGGCCGTCAGGTTGCCGTACATCTCCATAAAGCCCTGCACCCGCTCGACGACCGGCAGTTTGGGCAACTCGTGGCGCGGCAGGTCGGCCGCATAGCGCGCCCCCCGGCCGCCCAGCCTGACCCGCGCCTCTTCGGCCGCCAACTCGACTACTTGCTGGTGCGGATTGGTGGCCTGCCAACCGGCCGGGACACCCGTGCGCAGGTAGGTATCCAGCGCAAAAGCCGCTTTGTGTCCGGCCGCAATCGCATCGACAATAAAACTGGTGCCGGTAACCACGTCGCCGCCGGCCGTCACGCCGGGCAGGTTGGTGATCTGCGTCTCCTGGTCTGCCAGCAGCCAGTGGCCGCGGTACTTTTCCAGTCCCTCCGGCGCACCGGCGAGGTCGGGCCACTGCCCCACGGCAAACACCACCACATCGGCCGGAATCCGTTCCTCGCTGCCGGGGACCTCGTCCATGTCCGGCCGGCCATTCACAAAACCGCGGAAATCCACCTGCACGCAGCGCACGCCGGTCACCCACTCGCCGTCCACGTAGCTTGCCCCGGTAATCTCTTTGAAAGAGCGGCCGGGGAAAAGCTGCACGCCTTCCTCTTCCGCGTCGCGGATCTCCCATTCAAAGGCCGGCATCGCTTCGCGGCTCTCCAGGCAGGCCATGCCCACCCACGAAGCACCGCAGCGGACCGCCACCTGGGCCACATCCAGCCCCACGTTGCCACCACCGATGACCAGCACCCGCCTACCCTTCACGTTGACCGGCCAGCCCAGGTTGGCAACGCGCAAAAAGTCGGTGGCGCGATGGACATCCGGCAGGTTCCGGCCGTGGATAGGCAATTCCACCCCCACGTGTGCGCCCACCGCAATAAAGATCGCGTCGTACCCCTGCCGCAGCAGCGCCCCCATGTCGTCCACCCGGTGGTCCAGCACCAGCTCCACCCCGGCCGCCACAATTTCGTCTACCTCCCGCTGCACCACCTCTGGCGGCAGGCGATGGTCCGGCACGCCCAGCCGCATCATCCCGCCCGCCACCGGCTGGGCCTCAAAGACGGTGGCCTGATAGCCCAGCCGCACCAGGTCCAGCGCGCAGGTCAGCCCGGCCGGGCCAGCCCCAATAATCGCCACATGCTTGCCCCTCGACGGTGCGTTGGCCTGCGGCATGACGGCGGCAATCTCGGCCGGGTGGGTGGCCGCCCAATCGGCCACAAATCGCTTGAGCGCCATTACGTTGACCGGCTTATCCACCCGGCCGCGGTTGCAGGCTGCCTCGCAGCGATGGTTGCACACCCGGCCGCAAACCGAGGGGAATGGATTTTCCTGTTTGATGGCCAGGTAGGCATCCGCAAAGCGCCCCTCGCGGACAAGCGCAATGTAGCCCTGCGCCCGCTGGTCGATGGGGCAGGCGTTGCGGCACGGCGCAGTGCCGCTCTTTTCGATGGCAAAGACGTTGGGCACAGCCTGCGGGGTCGGCTTGAAGATGGCACGCCGCTCACCCAACTCGTCGGTCTGCGGGTCCGGCAGCGGCATGGGGCAGACCGCAACGCAATCGCCACAGCCAGTGCAGCGGTCGAGACTTACATAACGTGTTTTGCGCTGAATTTCCGCGTGAAAAGCGCCGGCCCGGCCGGTCACGGCCGGGGTCTGGGCGCTGGAGATGACGGTGACGTTGGGGTGTTTGATCAGTTCCAGCAGTTGAGGCACGCGCACAGAGGGCTGGCGGCCGGTCCCCAAAAAGGGCGTCGGCTCTGCCAGCGTGACCGGGATTCCCGAGCGGGCCAGGTCCAGCGCAACCTGCACGGCAGCCTGCGTGCTGCCGACGATCAGTGCGCCCGTTGTTGTGCTCACACTGTTTCCTCCAGGGCAGGGAACGCCGCGCTCCCGGCCGCTACTCGCTCAGTATTGCCTCCAACATCGCTTCGATCTGCGCGTCGGTCGTGTCGCCGGCCGTAATGGCGCTGGACGGGCAATGGGCCGTGCAAACCCCGCAGCCCAGGCAGAGCGCCGGATCAACCAGCGCCACCGCCCGGCCGGATGCCTCCCCAACCTGGATGGCGTGATGCTCGCAGACCGCCTGACAGGTGCCGCAGGCCCGGCAGCGGGCCTGGTTCACGCGGGCGATGTTATAGCTGGCCACAATCCGGCCGCCGCCTAGCGCCGCGCCCACCTTGGCCGCCACCGCCGCCCCCACCAGTTCCGGGTCGCCGGCCGGCGGGCAGACAAACAGCCCTGGCTCTGGCGTAGCAACACGGTCGGGGAGTGCCTGGAAGGTGGGTGGTAATTGTCGCACGTCGGCCGGAGCCAGCACCACCGCGCTCACCTCCAACCCCACGCCGTTGCGCTGCACGCGGAAGCGGCCGAGCGAGCCCTCAATCGCGGTGGGTATCTGCGGGCTGCGGGTGACGCCGAAATACTGCGCCTGCAGCGCGTCGGCACAGATATCGGCAGCCTCGCTCTCCCCGGCAACCAAAACCCGCGCCGCCAGTTCGGTTACCATGCGTGGTGCATTCAGCGCCGGGTTCAGCAAGCGGGACTTGGCCACCGCCGCAGCGATCAGCCGGCGGGCCTTGTCCGTGCCCAACGCCGGGTCATCCCGGTGCGCCCAGGCACACTGCTCGCGAATGTTGACAAACTCGGCCGGCAGGTTCATCAGATCAATGGGCACGCTCAATAGGTTGCGCTTGCAGCGCACGCGCTGGTAGGTGCAACTGTCACACACCTGGTCCAGCGAGCAACAGGAGCAGGCCGCCAGCACCACCTGGTTCAGTGCCTGCTCTATCATCGCCCGGCGGATCGCCTCCGCCCCTTCCGGCTGGCAGGCAAACGGGATCTGCTGCGCATGCGCCACGGCCGGCAGCGCGCCGGCCGACTGCACCAACCCGGCCACATCCAGCACGCCGGCAATCCGCTCCCCACACCGGCAGACAAACACCCCTACGCGAGGCTCGTCGGCCCGCGTGGCCTGCAGATACGGCAGCGGCCGTTTGCTGCGATAGCCTGCCAGGTCCGCCATCGCCTGCGCCGCCACGGCCGAGGCGACCAGTGGGTCATGCCCGTGCAACTCGTAAATGTTGCCACGGGTCACCGGCAGGGGCGGTCCGGCCACATCAGCCCAGATGATGACGCTGGCATCCAGGGTATAGCGCACGGCAATCTGGTCGTGATTGATGGCGGCCGGTTCGCAGACCGCCACGCAAGCCAGGCACTCGGAACAAACGCCGCAGGCCAGGCAGCGTTGTGCCTCTGCCACTGCCTGCTCGGCGCTCAGCCCCAACGCCACCTCCGCAAAGCTGCGGCGCGCTTCCCGTGGGACGTGCGCCCGCGCAGCGTGGGCGCGGGCGCGGATCACCGGCTCGGCCGGGGTGTAGTAGTCATATTCGGCGACGTCCGGCCGCTCGGCCGTGCGCTCGGACGCCAGCTCTTCGCCGCGCAGAAATCGCAAAATGGATTCGACCGCCCGCCGGCCGTCGCCAATCGAACTCGATCACGCTGGCAGGCCCAATGACCGCATCCCCGCCAGCAAAGACGTTCGGCAGGCTGGTTTGCAGCGTCAGCGGATCCACCTGGATGCTGCCCCAGCGGGACGACTCCAGCTCAGGGAAGGTGCAACTCACTGCCTGCCCGATGGCAGGCAGCAAGGTGTCGCAGGAGATAACAAACTCGGAACCGGGGATGGGGACCGGCCGGCGCCGGCCGCTCTGGTCAGGCTCGCCCAGTTGGTTGCGAACGCATTCCAGCGCCACCAGCCGACCATCTTTGCCAATCGCCCGCACCGGCGAGGCCAGGAAGTGAAACGCGACCCCTTCATCTTCCGCCTCGGCAATCTCCCACGGGTTGGCCAGCATCTCCGGCCGGGAGCGGCGGTAAAGGACGGTAGCCTGTTTTGCGCCCAGCCGCAAGGAGACCATGGCTGCGTCAATGGCCGTGTTGCCACCGCCGATGACGACGACGTGTTCGCCGACGGCCGGGTATGCGGGGCAGGTCTGAGACTTGCCATTTCGGGCCCCGGCCAGGTTGACCTGCCGGAGCAATTCCACCCCAGGAATCACGCCTTCCAGTTCGTCGCCGGGAATCTGCAATCGCCGCGGCCGGTGCGCGCCCACGCCCACGAAGATCGCGTCGTACTCAGCCTGCAAGCGGGCCCACTCGGTCTCATCCACCGGATGGTTAAGATGAATGGGCACGCCCATCTCTTCGATTGCAGCGATCTCTTGCCAAAGCACGGCCGGCGGCAGGCGATAGTCGGGGATGCCCACCGCCAGCATCCCTCCGGCCACCGGCAGCGCCTCAAACACCTCGCAGCAGACGCCGGCTCGCGCCAGGAAATAGGCCACCGTCAGCCCGGCCGGCCCCGCGCCAATAATGGCGACGCGCCCCAGGGTGGGATCGAAGGCGGTGGGGGGGAGTTGCGGCCGGCCGCGCCGTTCAAATTCATCATCCGCCACAAACCGTTTCAGCGCGCAGATTGAAACAGCTTCGTCCACCTCGCTGCCGCGGCGGCAGGCGTCTTCACAGGGATGATAGCAGATCCGGCCGAGCACACCGGGCAGCGGAATCGCCTCGCGGATCAAGTCCAGCGCTTCCTGAAAGCGGCGTTGGGCAATCAGCGCAACGTACCCCTGCACGTGGATGCCGCCGGGACAGGTCGCTTTGCAGGGGGCCACGCCCCGCTTTTCGATGGCAAAGACGTTGGGGACAGCCCCCTCGCCGCCGCCAAAGATGGCCGTGCGAGGCTGGCCGTCAACCGGCACAGTGACCGGACAGACCGGCACGCAGTCGCCGCAAGCGGTGCACTTGGCCCAGTCCACATAGCGTGGGGTGCGCTCAAGCTGAACCTGAAAATCCCCTTTGCGGCCGTGCACGGCCGTCACCTGGGTGCAGGTCATCACTTTGATGTTGGGGTGCTTGACCGCCTCCAGCAGCCGGGCAGAGTGGTTGCCAAAACCGGGGAAACCGCCCGGCCGGTCACCCAAAAAGGGAGAGCTTTCCGCCAGCGTCACCGGGATGCCGGAATCCGCCAGGTCCAACGCTGCCTGCACGGCCACCAGGCTGCCGCCTGCAATCAGCGCGCGTTTAGCTGTCATGCTCCGCCTTGACCTGCAAGCCGTGTTCCAGCCCCGCCTCAAACGCCTTGCGATTGAGTTCTTCCGTGCCCTTGGGGATGGAGCTGAGCACTGCCTCCCGCAGCGCATCCACAGAGACCAACTCGGTGACGGCCGCCAGGAACCCCAGCATCACAATATTGGCCACCAGCTTCCGGCCGACCTGCTCGGCAATCCGTGTGGCCGGGATGGATAGAGTTTGCAGGCCACCGGCCCGCTGATCTGTCTCCACCAGGTCGGTGTCAATGATCAGCAACCCGTCGCGCCGGAACTCGGGCACGTAGCGCGTGTACGCACCCTGGGACATAACCACCAGCACCTCCGGGTCCAGGATGTGCGGGTAGTGAACCGGGTGGGTGTCGATGACAATCTCGGCCGCACAAGCACCGCCACGCGCTTCCGGCCCATAGCTCTGCGTAAAGGTGGCGTGCTTGCCATCGTAGATGGCGGCCGCTTTGCCCATAATTTCTCCTGCCAGGATAATCCCCTGCCCACCAAAACCGGAAAGGCGCACCTCCTGGCGACTCATTTGTCCTTTCCTCCCAACACGCGCTTTAATCCAGCATCACGGAACTGGGAAAAGGTGGGTTTGTCCTGGTCCACAAACTTTCCTTCAATGATCGTGCCACCCAACGCGATCCCGGCCTCGTGCACATTTGCGTCGTGGCTGACCACTCCGTGCTCGTGGTAGTAACGCATGGTATCCAACCCCAGGCGCTGCCGCTGCCGCCGGCCGTAGCCGGTGGGGCACGGTGAGATCACCTCCACCATACTAAAGCCGGGCTTGAGCAACGCTTCAACCATCGCCTTTTCCAGCCGGCGGACGTGCAGCACGGTCCAGCGGGCCACGTACACCGCGCCGCTGGCGGCCGCCAGCGAGGATACATTGAACGGATACTCAAAGTTGCCATAGGGCGAGGTCGTGGTGCGGGCGTCAATGGGGGTGGTGGCGCCGGCCTGCCCCCCCGTCATTCCGTAGGTAAAGTTATTCACGCAGATAACGGTCAGGTCCACGTTGCGCCGCGCGGCGTGGATGAAATGGTTGCCGCCAATCGTCACCAGGTCGCCATCCCCACTGAACACCACCACGGTCAACTCGGGGTTGGCCAGTTTGAGGCCGGTGGCAAAGGGGATGGCCCGGCCATGGGTGGTGTGGAAGGAATCGAGCTTGACGTAGCCAGCTACCCGGCCGGTGCAGCCAATTCCAGAGACAACGCACACCTTGTCCAGGTCCAATCCGGACTTGAAGAGCGCACTGATAAAGCAGGTCAGGGAAATGCCCAGCCCGCAGCCGGAGCACCAGATGTGGGGGAGGCGGTCCTCCCGCAGCATCACATCCATCGGGTGCGTTTCCGCCCGGGCGGCATGATCGTCCCGGCCGTCCAGGTGCAACTCTTGCCGCAGAATTCGCTCAGAGTCGCTCGGCCGTTGGGTTGTATCTCGCGTCGTCACCTGGCACCTCCACTCAGGCTCGGCCGGCCGCCCGCCGGATCGCCTGCAACACATCTTGGGGTTTGTGAATCCCTCCTCCGGGGTGCGGAACACAGGTCACGGGCACCTTGCCGGCCGCACACCGCTCCACCTCCAAAACAATCTGCCCCATATTGATCTCCGGCACCACCATGGCCTTTACGTGATTTGCCAGCGAGCGAATACGTTCCTCCGGGAAAGGCCACACGGTGATCAGCCGCAGCATCCCCACTTTGATCCCCTCTTCGCGCGCCATCTCGATGGGCCAGAGGGCGGTGCGAGCCGCAATCCCATAAGAAACCACTGCCACCTCTGCATCATCAAGCTGATCCTCTTCCAACATGATGATTTGCCCCTTGTTCTTTTCGATTTTGTCAATTAGCCGCTGCACCAAAAGCCAATGCACCCGGTCATCCGTAGTGGCAGGGTAGCCGCGCTCGTCGTGCGTCAACCCAGTGGTGTGAAAGCGATAACCCTCACCAGCAATCGCCATCGGGGGAACCAGTTCGCCCGGCTCACAGAGGTAGGGCTGGTACTCGCCTGGCGACACACTGGGTCTCGGCCGGTCCACCCGTTCTATCTCCTCGTAGGGCGGTATGACCACCTTTTCAGTCATATGCCCCACCTCTGCGTCGGTCATCACCAGCACTGGTACGCGGTACATTTCGGACAAGTTAAACGCCTGGATGGTCAGATCAAATAGCTCCTGCGGGGAGACTGGTGCCAGCGCAATGATCGAGTACGGGCCGTGGGACCCCCACCGCGCTTGCATCATGTCTCCTTGCCCAACCAACGTAGGAAGGCCGGTGGAGGGGCCACCCCGTTGCACATTGACCACTACGCACGGACATTCCATCATAATCCCCAGGCCCAGGTTCTCCATCATCAAGCTAAAGCCCGGGCCAGATGTGGCCGTCATCGCTCTAGCACCGGCCCACGAAGCACCCAGAATCGCGTTCATGGAAGCCAGTTCATCTTCCATTTGTACATAAATGCCGTCTGCTTGAGGCAGGCGGAGAGCCATTCGCTGAGCAATTTCGGTGGCTGGGGTGATAGGATATCCGGCAAAAAAGCGGCAGCCTGCGCAGATGGCCCCTTCTGCACATGCATCGTCGCCAAGCATAAAGAACTCGCCCTCCAAGGCACCGTTCGGCCGGGTCATATACTGGTCACCTCTCGCAACTCCTCTTCACGATAGATGGCAAATTCGGGGCAAAGTAACTCGCAAAGGCCACAGCTCACGCACGAGGTGGTATCCAGTACTGCGGGGGGGTGATACCCTTTGGAGTTGAATTCTTCAAACTCGACCAGCACGCCTTTTGGGCAAAACTCTATACAATAACCACATCCTTTGCAGCGCTCTCGAAGAATATGGAGCACCCCATGCGGAACCTGAATTCCGGCTAAATCCAAAGGTTTACGCCAATATTTCATCGTTTTCTCTCTCCGACCACCATGTCATCGCAACTTCTCAGGCAGTTGAGGTGTCATCCCTGATGACCGGATAATTGCGCCTTATCAACCAGATTGACCTGATTCTGCCTATATCATTTGTTTTTCCTGGACCCACTGCACAAGTAACCAATCAGCAATTCTAGTGGTGGGCAGGAAACGTGACAGACCAATCGCTAGCGTACGGGGTGATCAAAAAGTGTTGCAGGGACGTGGTGGCTGCCTGTAGAACCGGTGCGGATTGGATGCAGATGAACATTGGCTCAAGCAAGTAGTCTGTCAAGGGGTATTTGAAACTCGTTGGGCTTGCCTTTGGCACTTGTGGTGATGAAGTTGGGACCAGTCATCACGTCTCTGGCACTATAGCACAGCTGACAAAGGGTGTCAATAAGCCTTCTGAGCTATCTGAAACCAATGGTATCAGGCATAGTACAGGAGTACCAATAGGACTGATTCGGAAATTCAAAACATGGACTTGCTGATTTTCGATAGCTCAACTATAATAGGTGAATCATCGTCCCATAGTTTATGGTGCTTTTATGGAGGGAAGTTTGATGCGGGAGAAAAAAGAGTATCAAAAGCCGAAAGTTATCTTCAGGGATGTCCTGAAAACACGTGCTGGCTCGCCTCTTAGCAATCCTACCGACAAAATAGACCCGTTCGACCCGGCGAACCTGTTTGGCAAGGACTAGCCCCGCACGGCTTTCCTTCCCATCTCGATAGTCTAGTCAGACACAAAGACCCTCCACAGGAGGGTCTTTGCGTTGTAGGCCCCTTTTCCGTAATCACTGATGTTTGGCGGGAAGTACACCGCCTTGCTGTGCCACCCGGCCGGCGATTTCAGCAGCACACTCTGCCAGACCGTCAACAACCTGGTCGGCTCGAAATCGCAAGGACGAGGGTGCGCTCAGGCGATCACCAACTGTAACTGATACGACACCATCGCGGCAAGGGATAGCGAGGTCAACCTGATACTGAACCCCACCTTCGCGCACCTGGTAGCCACGTTCCGGAAAAATCCCCGCCTCGCGCAACGCATAGTACAATCTATCCACGTAGGGCTCGCCCTCGACGAAAAGGTCGTTGATCTCGGCCGCATCCATAAACCGGTCCCAGGTGGGATGGACAAAACTGATCCGCCGCCAGCGCAAGCTCACGATCGGCCGGGCAAGCTGCTGCAGCGGCCCCAATTGAATCGTGAAGTACAACTCGTCGGCGCGCGGATGGTCGGGCTCGGCCGGCAGGAGATCGCGGCGGCCCATCAACTCGTACCCCACCTGCCTGGCGTAATAGTGAATGGCCCACTTTTGCCCGCCAAAGCTGTGGTTATAATAAAAGGCCAAGTATTCAGCATGGACCCCTTTTGGGGCGCGCTTTTCTGGAATTCGGTACCAGCCGTCTTCTCGCACAATAGCCATATCGCGCGGCGACGGCATAATAGCTACCAACACACGATCCTCTGGATACATCGCTCTGCCAAGCCTCGTGGTGCGCCAGAATCATACTGCCCGTCCGGCCGCTTGGCAACTGATGATGAATCGATTACAATCATATCCACTTCACCAGTGATCGCCCATTGCTGGGCGCTTGAGTGAGAACATGGGCAAGTTTGCGCTTTTTGAAGGCTTGATATCAACCGAGGCTGACGAGCCAGTTGGGGTAACTTTTTTGGGGGACATACCTCACTATGTGATACCCGACGCCGGTTTCATGCGACATGTGGAATCTCAGGTTATCGATCGACACGTGCTGCAAATCCTGCGCGAACAGTTGGAGCAGCATCGCGACTTGGCTGTTGAAGCAGCACTCCAAATGGTGGGCAAGGATGACTTGTTCACCAAGGCAATGATCGAAGCCTCCATCAACAACATGGATCGAATTCTGGATCAGGGGATTCCGGAAGAGATGCGGGCCTGGCTGGGCATAACTGGATTCAAGGTAATCGTCAACTTTCGGGGAGACGTGGTCCGATTGGAGCAACCGGGACAAATTGACCCCGACGAATAATCGCTCCCTGTCTGTAGAAGCGAAAAGCGGGAGAACCCCGTTTGGGATTCTCCCGCTTCTCAGAGAGGCTGCTTACTCCAGAATCCAGGGATCTGTGCTGCGCCCCCACTCAATCAACTCGTCTGGACCAAAGAAAAGGTGTATCTCAAAAGCGGCCGTATCGGCTCCATCGGAGCCATGCACAATGTTGCGCCCTACTTCCAGGCCAAAGTCGCCGCGGATAGTGCCCAACTCGGCTTCGGCCGGACGGGTGGAACCCATGGTTTTTCGCACAATGGCGACGGCATCCGGAGCCTCCCAAACCATTACTACAACTGGAGCAGACGTGATGTAATTGAGCAACGGTTCGTAAAAGGGCTTGCCCTCGTGGACCGCATAATGGCGGCCAGCGAGTTCTTTGGTAATTTGCGTGAATTTCATTGCCACCAGCCGCAAACCACGGCGTTCCAGGCGGGTAATGATAGGGCCGATTAATCCACGTTGGACAGCATCGGGTTTGATGATGACGAGAGTGCGTTCCACAAATCCTCCTTGAAGAGATGAGCTGTCAGGATAGCAAATCAAGGGCTTGGCGATAGGCGTCCAACGCTCTGTCCAAATCGCCCTGCTTCATGTAGACATCGCCGACCAACCGGCGCGCCAGGGTATCATCCGGCCGGGCGGTTACCAACCGCTCCAGGCCTTGCAAAACTTTGTCCAGATGTTGACCAGAGTTGATTAGTTGGCCAAATTGGTCGAGGGCTGCGCCAACCTCATCCTCCTCCGCCAGGGCTTGGGCGAGAGCCAGGCGGGCAGCATGATCGGACGGGTCGGCCGCCAACTGCTCCTGGAATGCCGAAATGCCCACAAGAAGTTCCGGCTCAAATCCAGGCTCGGGCTCCGCATCCTCGGCAATTGCTATTTCCTCTTCTTCCACTTCCAGAGCATCTTCTTCCAACCACTCTGGCAACTCGAGTTCTTCAGCTTCTTCCAGTTCGGGTGCAACCAGTTCCTCCTCAGCCTCAGCAGCTTCCGGCGCCTCCAGCATCCACTCGGTCAGTTGCTCATCTTCCAACTCGGTCGGCTCAGCGCGCACCACTTCCGCCACTTGCGCAGGCTCGGGAGTCTCACGCAGCCACTCGGGAAGTTCCGGCTCTTCCAGATCCACAGGCTCGGGGTACTCTTCTGCCACTTCCTCGATCGGTTCCGGGGCTTCACGTAACCACTCGGGCAACTCGGGCTCCTCAGCTTCGACCAGTTCTGCTTCCAAGACCACATCTTCCGGCTCAGGAGCACCTACTGGCTCGGGGATCTCGCGCAGCCACTCGGGCAGGTCTTCGTCGTCGGCCGCAACCATGGTTGGCGCTTCCACCTCTGCAACTGGCGCCTCCTCCGCTTCATCCAGCCAGCCAGGCAGATCCGGTTCTTCCATCGGCATTTCTGCGACAACCGCTGGTTCCACCTCGGCCGCTGCCAGCTCTTCCTGCAACCATTCTGGCAGCTCGACCTCGGCATCCTCGGCCGAGACCAGCGTCGGTAATTCTTCCAGCGGAGCGCCCTCCCGGGCAGCAAGCTGCTCCAACCAAGCCATTGCCTCATCCAGATCTTCCGGCATGTCACCCAAATCATCGGCCGCCAGCGCTTCGTCCGGCACTTCGGCAACCAACTCGCCGGGGGCCTCCACCGCGGGGGCTTCCTGCAACCACTCGGGGATTTCCAACTCCTCCGGCTCCGGGATGGCGGCCGGTTCCTCTCGTAGCCACTCAGGAAGATCATCTTCATCCACTTCCCCAATTGCGTCCAACGCCATCTCGGGCGACTCCTCCTGAGCTATCGTCAGTTGCTCCAGCCAGGCCACGGCTTCATCAGCATCTTCGGGAACGTCGGATAGGTCAACCCCTAGTTGCGCAAGCTCCTCGTCCAACTCTTCCGCCTCACCCACGCCCAACTCTTCCATCAGCCAGTCGGGAATCTCTTGCTCTCCCGGCTCTTCGGGAGCGGCACTCAAGTCCTGCAACCAGGGCGGTAGGTCTGCTTCATCCTCAGGGAGTGCCTCTTGGGCCACGGCCCTGGAGGCCGGGCCGACAACCGTTTCCTCGGCCGCTTCCGCGTCCAAGGCTTTTAGCCAATCCGGGATATCCTCCGAGCCATCCAGCAACTCATCTATGGATTCCATCGGGCGCGTCGGTTGCAGGTCTTGCTCCTGCGGGCTTCCGGCCGCAGGCGGGGCCATCTCCTTCAGCCAATCAGGGACATCATCTGGTGACCAGTCTTCGTCACCCTGAAGTGACGGCAGTTCGCTCAGGGGAGCGCCCTGTTGGGCAGCCAATTGCTCCAGCCACGCCAGCGCATCGTCGGGATCCGACGGCATGTCTCCCAAGTCGCCCACGTCCCCAGGGAAATCCAGATCATTGTCCTTCTGTGCCATAACCAACTCCTCTGTTTCTGTTGATGTGAAATCTTGCCCAGTGTTCTCTGATAAGGTCGCGTCTTCATCAGTTGGGGCAGGAGCCACATCCTGCGCCCAATCAAAGGGAAACTCGCCACCTTCAGCCAGCGGGGCCACGGGCTCATCTCCCGATACCTCGGCGGCACCCAAAGTGTCCGCCACTTCCTCCCAGTCCAGGTCAGGCAGTGAGGTGAGTTCATCCAATTCTGGCGATTCTTCCTCAGCGGCCGGAGCGAAAGGCAACTGGGGCACACCGCTATCTGAGACCTCTTCGCCTGCGCGTTGCCCCAACTCGGCCAGCCAATCACCTTCAGTTGCTGGCTCTCCCACTGCTGCGGAGGGGGCCTGTTCTTCGCCTTCCCATTCAACCGCATCAGAAAGCCAATCAGGCAACTCGCCTTCCCCGGCTTGCTCGCGGGGTGTGGATTGGGGGGTGTCTTTCTCGGCCGGTGCGTCGAACTCGATCACCGGTGCCACCATCTCCTCCGCCTCCCCGAGCAGGCCAGCATCACGCAGCCAGTCGGGTACCGCTTCTTCCAACCCACGCGGCGCATCTCCCCCTGTTCCCTCCACACCCTCCCGCCATTCAAAATCCTCTTCTGTTCCCAATGGAGGCACATCGTCCGATACCCCTACGTCCCTCAACCAATCGGGCACCGCTTCTAGCCCAACATCAGGCATCTCGGAGGTCACGCGTGGTGGTTCATCACGGGCGGGAGGGGGCTCTTTCGGCAGGTCTGCGGCCATCTTGGCCGTTGTCACCGAGAACTCGTCATCGAAACTTAGCCCCAAATCATGGACCCAATCGGGGACACCCATCACCTCATCTGGAGTGGGAGGTACATAGTCCAAACGGGGGATCTTGAGGATGGGGCCGGCGGCCTCTTCTTGATCCTGCAATATCTCGTGCGCCCGGTAGGGATCCAGTGCTTCTACCCGCCGCCAGTAGGTGGTAGCTTCATCATCCCGGCCGGCGCTTTGCCAGATCTCGTACAAAATACTGTTGGCATCCAGGCAAAACGGGAGTTCTTCCAGCACGGCCTGGCAGACCTCGACGGCGTCAATGCGCTGCTCATCCTTCCATTGAGCCTGGGCGAGCAAAACCTGTAGATCAAGGCGATCTGGCTCCTCTTTGAGGGCAACCCGCAGTTCGTCAACCGCCTGGGTGTAATTGCCGCCGTTCAGTAAAAGGCGACCCAGCGCCCCCTTGGTTAATCGGATGCGCGCTGGCTCTACTCCGTCACGCCGGCCGTAAAGCCGCTTCAATTCTCCCTGGATGGCCGCGTTGTTGGGCTGGGCGTCACAAGCGCGGGCCATGTGCCCGACTGCCTGCGACAGGCTGCCCTGCTCCTCCCCAATAATCGCCAGCCCCACGTGCGCGACAAAATCATCCGGAGCAGCGCTAAGCACGCGATAGAGGATATCGGCCGCATCCGAAAACCGTCGCTGTTCCAAAAGCCCCTTGCCCAGAAAACGATAGACAGCCAGGTTCTTTGGGAAATAGTCCAGGACGTGACGGCAATGAGCAACGGCTTCATCGTTCTTTTCGGCCGCGAGCAATTGTTCAATTTCTGTCAGGTATGCACCAAGCTCGATATCTGCCATGGAACCGCCCTTTCGCTAAGATTATGCAATGTTTTCCCCTTTTTGGCAAGTCGGGCAATCCCGGTGCGGAAACCCCGCGCCGCGCTTTGACAGAAAATCGGCCGTGTGCTACCATCCCGTCACCTGCTTTTCTGACGAGGTACACCAAGATGCGAACAGTTGAATGGGAAAAAGGCACGGTTCGGCTAATCGACCAGCGCCTGTTGCCGGCCGAGTTCGTCGTCGCCGAGTACCGTGATGTGGATTCATTGGCTCAGGCCATCACAGAGATGGTGGTGAGGGGGGCGCCGGCCATTGGCGCCACGGCCGCCTACGGGATGGCGCTGGCTGGCCTGCGCAGCGAGGCGGAAACTCGCGCCGCGCTGCTGGCCGACCTGCAAGCAGCGGCCGAACGGTTGCTGGCTTCCCGGCCGACAGCCGTCAACCTGCGCTGGGGGGTGGAACGACAGATGCAAGTGGCAGCGGACGAACAGTGGGCAACGGCCGACGCGCTTCGCGCAGCGCTGATCCGGGAGGCCCACGCCGTCGCCGATGAGGACGTAGCCATCAACCAGCGAATGGGTGCACACGGGGCGGCGCTGATCCGCGACGGGGACACGGTGCTTCACCACTGCAACACCGGTGCGCTTGCCACCGTGGACTACGGCACTGCCCTGGGCGTCATCCGCGCGGCCCACGAAGCGGGCAAGCGGGTGCACGTGCTGGTCGATGAAACCCGGCCGCGGCTGCAAGGCGCTCGCCTGACCGCCTGGGAACTGAAAAACCTGGGCATCTCGTTCGATTTGATCGCCGACAACGCGGCCGGTCACTTTTTGCGCACCGGCCAGGTGGACCTGGTGCTGGTGGGAGCCGACCGCATTGCCGCCAACGGGGATGTGGCAAACAAAATTGGCACCTACAAGCTGGCAGTGGTCGCCCGGGAGAACGGCATCCCCATCTATTCCGTCGCGCCCACCTCCACGGTAGACCCGACCTTGCTCTCTGGCGACGAGATACCAATTGAGGAACGCCCGGCCGACGAAATGACCCACATCGCCGGCCAACCGATTGCCCCAGAGGGGATTTCCGTCCGCAACCCGGCGTTTGACGTGACGCCACACCGCTACCTCACCGGCATCATCACGGAGAACGGCGTGGTGTACCCTCCGTTTGACTGGAACTTGCAGCGCGTTTTGCGGGGAGAGTTGCCATGAGTGGCCCATCCTATCCGGTCGTTATCCTTTGTGGCGGGCAAGGGACGCGGATGGGGGGAACCAGCCAGACCAAAAAGGAGTTGGTCGAGGTCGGCGGCCGGGCCATCATCTGGCACGTGATGCGGATTTACGCCGCCTTTGGGCATACCCATTTCATCCTCACCCTGGGGCACATGGCGGCCGAGATGAAGCGCTACTTTTTGGAATTGCGGACCACAGTCCACGACCTAACCCTTGGCCTGGGTGAGGAAAACGAGATTGCATTCCACGCCCCGCCGGAGGAGATCGGCTGGCGCATTACGCTGGCCGACACCGGGCTGGCAACCGAAAAAGGTACGCGGATTTGCCAGGTAGCGGAGCACCTGGGTGATTCAGAGCGCTTTTTTGTGACCTATGGCGATGGAGTAGGCAACGTAAACATTGACGCGCTGTTGGCCTTTCACCGGTCCCACGGCCGGCTGGCCACTATCACCGGCGTCAACCCGCACTCGCAATACGGCATCGCCCAGGTTGACGACGCCGGCCGGGTGCACGGATTTGAGGAAAAGCCGCAACTGGCTCACTGGATCAACGGCGGGTTCATGGTCTTTGAGCGGCCGGTGCTGGACTACCTGTGCGGCGGAGAGGTGGACCTTGAGCGGCACACGCTGGTGCAACTGGCAGCCGGCGGGGAGCTGATGATGTACCGCCACACCGGTTTCTGGCGGTCGATGGACACCTTCAAAGAGGCTCAGGAACTGGACACCACCTGGCGCACACAGGCCCCATGGAAGGTCTGGTAGCAGAGGCGGCCGCGCCATTTGCCGGGCAACGTGTTCTGATCACCGGGGCGGCGGGCTTTATCGGCCGCCACCTGACACAGGCGTTGATTTCGGCCGGTGCGGTGGTGAGCGTGCTGGAATCCCCAGCCGCCGACCTGGCCCCCATCCAACCATGGCAATCCCAACTCGCCTGCTTCTCGGTGGATATTCGCGACGCAACGGCCGTGCAACAGGCAGTGTATCAGTGCCGGCCGGCAACCGTGTTTCACCTGGCGGCCGTCGGCGTCACCAACCCCTTTCTGGACCTGGATTTGGCTCTGGAGGTCAACTTGCGCGGTGCGGTCCACTTGTTCCGCGCCTGCTTTGCTGATTTCCCGGCCGGCGACCATCCGGCCAGACTGGTTCACACCGGGACCCCGTACGAGTACGGCGGCCAGCGGGGCGAACCCGATCCTATCAACCCGTACGCCGCTTCCAAGGCGGCCGCCTTTGCCATCGCCCGCATGTTTCACCGCACGCGGGGGTGGCCAATTGTGACCGTGCGGCCGTACCAGGTTTACGGGCCCGGCCAGCCCGCACAGGCGCTGATCCCGGCCGCTATCCGTGCGGCACTGGCCGGTGAACCTCTCCGCATGACTGGCGGCGAGCAACAGCGCGATTTTGTCTTTGTGGATGACGTGGTCCGGGGCTACCTGCTGGCGGCGCTGCACGGCGTGGACGGCCGCAGTTACGACCTGGGCTGGGGGCAATCCCACACACTGCGCGCGGTAGCGGATCGTCTGCACAACATGATGCAAGTGGATTGTCGGCCGGATTATGGCGCGTTGCCCTATCGGCCGGGGGAGATCTGGCACATGGAAGCTGACCAAGTCGCTGCGGCCGAGGACTTGGGCTGGAGCCCTCAGGTTAATTTGGAGCAGGGCCTGACGATAACTATCCGTAGCATCCGACTTGACAATTCCCATTAACAAGGTAAAAATACCATTAATTGGTAACTGCCCAAGCCCCCTTCGGCCAAGCAGTTGCACTAGCCATTGGATTCGTAAGCACCAGGTACTGAACCTGTCAACAAGCACCTCCGCATGCCGATAGCATACCTGCAAATGGTGACGGGAATGGAACCGAGTGGTTGGGTACATCCGCCGCTGCTCACCTTGTGCTTTGCTTCCAAAGTTGAATGGACCTGGGGAAAATAGAATGCCACCGGATGCCCTCCAAATCCTGTTGGCCCAACCTGTCGGTCTGGCCCCCGCACACTCTGTTCGGCGCAAGTTGCACGACGCCCTGCAGGACCATCAGGTCATCCGTGTGCGGAGCCAGGCCGAATTGAGCCGCCGGCTGGAAAACGAGCTGTATGACGTCGTCTTGATCGACCTGACCGGCGGACAGGCAGACGGCCAGGGATGGGTGACACAGGCCAGGCTCCCGGGATCTCGGGCGGTGATCCTGGTTCTGCTCGACGCCGACTCTGAGTGGTCACCATCCGGAGCGGTTCAGGCAGGTGCAGCCGAGGCCATCCTGGTAACCCCTGGCTGGCACGAGCAATTGAGGGATTGGCTGGCGCAAGCCGGCCGCACGCCGGTCGCCGGCCGGCAGATTTCGCTGGCAGAAGAGTACCAGCGACTGCAAAAGCGCGCCCGTCTGTGGGCAGCACTGAGTCAGGTGGGCCATGTGCTTTCGTCCACCTTGGAACCAGACCGGGTCTTGCAGTTGATCTTGGAGCAAGCGGTCCATGTTTTGGGGGCAGAGGGAGGCTCGCTGGTGCTGGTGGATCATAGCACCAACGAACTGGTGTTCGAACTGGCTTTGGGCCCCACTGCGGCCGAGCTAGTGGGCACGCGCATGCCATGGGGCGTGGGATTGGTGGGCGAAGCGGCCGCTACCGGAGAGCCGCTTGTCGTTAACGACACCGCAACCGACCCTCGCTGGTTTTCCGGCTACGATGAAGCCACCGACTTTGTCACCCAACGCATTCTTTGCGCACCCATGATCACACGCCAACAGGTAATTGGCGTGCTAGAACTGGTCAACAAGCGGGATGGTTCACCGTTCACAGAAGACGAGACCGAGTTGCTGATCACGTTTGCTGCTCAAGCCGCGGCCGCCTTGACCAACGCCCGACTGTACGCCGCCACCCGTCGCCAGGCCGAGGAGGTGTCGGCGCTGCTGGAAGTGAGCCAGGCGGTTAACTCGACCCTGGATTTGAACCAACGATTGAGAATCATCGGCCGGCAGGCCAAGGATCTGATTGCCGCCGACGGCTGCATCATCTTCTTGCTGGACGACGCGAACCAGAAACTCAAACCTATTATGGCTTTGGATGACTATGCCGACGAGATCCTGGGCTTTGCACTCGAACTAGGCGAGGGGATCTCTGGAAAAGTAGCCCAAACCGGCACGGGGCGCATTGTCAACCAGGTCCACATGAGTCCCGATGCCGCTTGGGTTCCCAACACCCCACAGGATGAACCAGAGGCGCTTCTTTCGGTCCCCCTTCAAGTCAAAGGGTTAACCATCGGCGTGATGACGCTGTCGCGACAGGGGGAGCGCGATTTCACCAATCACGAATTGGAGTTGATTACCAGCCTGGGCAACCATGCGGCCGCGGCGATCGAGAATGCCCGTCTCTATTCTGCCTCGCGGCAGCGCAACAGGGAATTGACCGTTCTCTACAACGTGGCGTTGGCGGTGGGGCAGACGCTGGAAATGGACCAGTTGCTGGGGCGCATTCTGCTCCAGGTCCCAGAGGTGCTGGGGAGCACCGGCGGTGCCATCTGCTTGGTGTCAGGCGAGTCCCGAGCACTGGAGTTGGTCAACCATCGCGAGTTGCCTGACACAGTCCTGCAGGTGATTTCACAGCAACTGGACCCGCGAGGCCTGGTGGGAAGGGCAGCTGCCACCAGTCAGATCGTCGACGAGCCGGCCGAGCCGCCGGAAAATGGGCCTACCTTTCGTTTGGTCTGCACCCCGCTTTTGTCTCGGCAGGGGGTGCTGGGGGTGCTGGTGATTACGGGCCACCCCGCCCGCCCCATTGACCTTGAAGAGAGACGGTTGCTGGAGACCATCGGCCGGCAGGCGGGAGTGGCGATTGAGAATGCGCTATTGTATACCCAATTACAGGAAAGAGCAGAAAGGCTTCAGCGCGCCTACGACGAACTGGCAGAAATTGATCGCCTCAAAGATGAATTGGTGCAGAATATCTCCCATGAACTGCGAACACCCATCACCTTTATTAAAGGTTACGTGAGCTTGCTGGTGGATGGGGAATTGGGCGAGCTGCAGCCTACACAGTTGAACAGTCTGGAGATTGTGGCCAACAAAACAGAACAACTCATTCAGTTGGTCGGCAGCATCCTCACGCTTCAAACATTAACGCCAGATTCATTGAAAAAAGAGTCCATCTCTCCCGTCGATTTGGCCTCTGGCGCGATCGCCGGCGCCGCCCTGGCCGCACAGAAAGCGGGTGTCCGAATTGTGGCGCATTACCCAACCGAGATGCCGTCGGTGATGGTGGACCCATCCCGGGTCACTCAAGTCTTTGACAACCTTTTGCAGAATGCCATCAAGTTCAGCCCTGGTGGGGGGGTCATTACCGTCAGGATGCATAGGCTCAAAGAGTGGGTGCAGGTCGAGGTGTCCGATACGGGCATAGGCATCCCGGCCGACAAAGTAGGACACATCTTTGAGCGCTTTTACCAGGTCGATGGCAGCATGACGCGGCGCTTTGGCGGCGCTGGCCTGGGACTGGCCATCTGCAAGCAAATAATCACCGCACATGGGGGTGATATCCAAGTAAGCAGCCAGGAGGGTAAAGGGTCAACCTTTGCCTTCTCGCTCCCCCTGGTCGCGGCCGACCCGCGCAACTAATCCAGGTAATCCCGCAGGTGGTCCAGGCTCTCTGGCTTGCGCAGCCGACCCAGTGCCTGTGCTTCCAGTTGACGGACCCGTTCGCGTGTAATGCCCAGGCGCTGCCCAATTTCTGCCAGTGTGTACATTTGTCCGTCCTGGAAGCCGTAGCGCAGCCTGAGGATGCGCTGTTCCCGCGGCGGGAGCGTATCAATGGCATCCAGCAGTTGTTCCCGAAGCAAGATGTGCGAGACGCGATCGGTCGTCGCTTCGCTGTCTTCGTCCTCGATAAAGTCCCCCAGCAAGCTGTCCCCGTCCTCGCCTACCGGCTTGTCCAAAGAAACCGGCGTCCGAGCATACTCCAGCATCTGTTCAATTTTCTCCAGGGGCTGCCCTGAGTATTTGGCCAGCTCTTCTGTGTTGGGCTGCCGGTTGAGTTGCTGAGTCAAGTTGCGTGCTAACCGCATCAGGCGATTGAGTTGGTCTCCAATATGGACCGGGACGCGAATAGTCCGGCCGTGATCTGCAATCGCGCGCGTCACTGCCTGACGGATCCACCAGGTAGCATAGGTGGAGAATTTGTGGCCCCGCTTGTAATCGAACTTGCGGGCAGCTCGCAACAACCCCACATTGCCTTCCTGAATCAGGTCCAGAAACGTCAAGCCGCGTCCCACATACTTTTTGGCAATACTGATCACCAGGCGCGAATTGGCCGTTACCAGATGGTCAAAGGCGTCCTGGCCGTTCTGAATCTGCTCCAAGTAATACCGGCGCTCTTTAAGGGTCAGATTGTTATTGCTGCCGTAGAGTTTTTTCCTGGCCAGGTCTCCAGCTTCGATCTGCTTGGCCAGCATGACCTCTTCCTCTTTGGTCAGCAGTGGGATAAAGCCTACTTCCTTGAAGTAGACCCCCACACCGTCGTCCATGTCGGCCGCGACAACCAGCGCTTCCTCGTCCAGTTTTGGCCCGGCCGGCTCCTCGTCTGCGTCTCCCCTCTCTTCGTCTGGAGGGGAGTTGAGAACAATGATATCGGCCTCCTCCAGTGCAGCCATCAACTCGTCCAGATTGTCCAGGTTTTCTTCTGCTTCTGGAGTAGCAGTCAGTATTTGATCTTGTGTTACCCAGCCATCCGCCCGGCCGCGTGCCAAAAGCGCCAGTTGCTCAGGCGTGAGAGTCTCTGCAAGAGAGCTCTCTGATTTGCTGCCTCTTTCTGTAATTAGCATTAACGATTTCACCCGAATTTTTTCTTCTGCGACCGCTCAACCCAAGGGCATGAGTGGCAAGACGGGGGGTCTGCAGGCGCTGCGCTCGCACACCCCCAAAGACTTTACACTGCCTGAGCAGTTGCATTTTTCCAAGATTTTACTATACACCAACTGACAAAAGATTACAAGGTCATCGGGACTG